>CBDDGK010000066.1:0-79970 GCA_965227625.1 Neorhizobium sp.
ATCGGAGAACTTTGCGTCCTTGCGTAGCGCGAATTCCCACACAGTATCGCTCACCGGCTTCCAGCTTGCTGCTAGGGCGGGCTGCGGCACCAGTTTCGAATCCATCATGACGAGCGGATCGAACATCGCGAACGTAACCTGCATATTTGGCACGAGAACGTGGAACTGCGGGTCGAGCGACGACGGCTCCGACTTGACGCCGACCTTGAGGTCGGCGGCCGAAAGCGGCAGCGCACCGAGTAGGATCATAGCAGCCGACGCGGCGAGCCGGGTTTTGACGAAATTCATAGGTTCACTCCAATTTTTGTCTTCGCTTATATGATTTTTCGAAGACGTTCCCTTTTGACTGATTGGCCCGAACGGACCGGTTAATGAATGCGAAGGTTCCTTCCGATGGACGCCATGACCTTGGCGACGTCGTCAGTCTTGCCGAGCGAGCGGGCGAGCTGGAAAAGAGGCGTGGCGGCGGCATCGTGGCCACTCCAGGCACAGCAGTTCCGGAATTTCGCGAGCAGATCCTCATCGCTCAGCGGGTTTTCCGGCGCGCCTTTCGGATGGCTGACCGAGGCTTGCCTGACCCCGCCGTCCTTCAGGTAGATTGTTGTCGTCGCTTCAAAATTCCCACCGTCGACCATCAGCGCATTATCGTAGGCGACTAGACCGATGCGGGGCAGCCATGCGGCGATCCGCTCGTCCCGCACATTGTCTTTGGTGAAATGGCTGAGTTCGACGCCACCGTCTAACAACATGCGCGCCAAGCAATAGTTGCCGCTGAAGCGCGCCTCCATCTCGTCGGCGGGACAGTCGAAGCGCAGGTTGCGCCTTGCCATTTCCGGCAGCAACGTCTCAATCCGGTCGATCGCATCCGGCGACAAGCCCGCTTCGCCGAGAAGAATTTCCAACGCGTCGATACTGCGATGCGCCGCGCCACAGCAGGGAAAGCGTTTTGCAAGCAGGCCGCTTACTTCGATTTCCAGCGTCTGCCCCAGTCCTGCGATCATCATTTCGGGGTCGACATCCCCAGCACCAGTCAACGATGCGAAACCCCAGTCGCCGGCCAGCGGGTCATCGCTGGCGCAGATGCCGGCCATGGCGAACCGCGCGGCGAGAACGGCGTTCTTGGCGGCCAGCCCGGCATGGATCGGCTTCATCATCGAACCGAACTGCAGCTTGGAACCGCCGGCCATGCTGGTCGCAGCACTCATGGCGGACAGAATCTGGTCGGTCGAGCCGCCGAGTAGCCGCGCGCATGCGCCCGCCGTTCCGATCGCGCCGATGGTCGAGGTGGAATGCCAGCCCCGCTCGTAATGCGCCGGCTGCATGAGGCGGCCGATACCGCCCTGTAGCTCCAGCCCGACGATAAAAGCATCAACGAGGGCTGCACTATCGACCTGCCGGTCGTTCACCAGCGCCAGGAGAGCCGGCGCCAGAACCGCTGTCGCGTGGGTGAAGGCGGGGGCAAAATTGTCGTCGAAATCCAGCGCGTGCGCAGCGGTGCCATTAATCAGCGCCGCCCATGGCGCGGCAAAGCAGTGCGGTGCGCCAAATGCAAGCGATGCGCCTTCGCCGCAGCCTTCCAGCGATTTCACGACAGAAGCGGTCGAGGCGTCACTCATGCCGGCGATCATGGTCGCCAGGATATCCACCAGCGCATCTTCGGCGCGACCACGAGCAACCGGGCCGAAGCTGGACGCGGTAGCGGCCCATTCGCACAGGATGCGAAATGCCGGAATGGATACATGGCCCAGTTCATGGGCGGTCCGTGCAGTGACTGCGATCATCGTTGTTCCCGGCCGGCATTATTGCCGTGTTGTTGGGCGCGATGATGGTCAAAGGCAGGGAGCCGGGCAAGAAACTAACTGATGTCTTATGATGAATAATAGTTATAATGACGCAGAGCGGGTCGATCAAAAGCCTTCTGTTTGGCGCTCTTGCCATCAACTCGCATCACACTCCATAACGAAAAGGTATTTCATTGCCGTGATCTATCGGCACACCGGAGCGGAGAGATCGTGGATTTGAGACAACTGAGAAATCTCGTGCTGGTTGCCCGATATTCCAGTTTCGGCGTGGCGGCGGAAACGCTGAACGTAACGCAGCCGGCGCTGAGCAAGAGCATTCGCGCGCTGGAGCAATCGCTCGGCGTGCGGCTGCTCGACCGCGGCCCCTGGGGCGTTCGACCGACCGACTATGGACAGAGGCTGATCGAATACGGGGAGCTGGTCTTGTCGCTGACCGACGAGGCACGCAACGAGCTGGACGCCATGCGCGGCGCACGGCGCGGCAGGCTGCGCATCGGCGCCGTCACTACCGCCATGCGCGAAATCGTGCCGACCGCCATCAAGCGCTTCCTGATTGCGCAGCCCGAGGTCGACGTGTCGCTCAACGAGGAACTAAGTTCGTCTCTCCACGCGGCACTGCTCAATGGTGCAATAGATATCGCCGTCATGAGCCGGCCCAGGGAAATCTCGGACGAGATCGAATTTCACAACCTTCTCGATATCCCGGTCAATATTGTCGCGGACCGCGATCATGAACTCGTAAGCATGCCCAAAGTCACCCTTGCCGACCTTGTAGAATATCGCTGGGTTATCCCCGCCCGACCGGAGCCTGACCGTTTGGCGCTGGAAAGCATGTTCGCAGCCGCACAGTTGCCGCGCCCTTTGGCAATCTGTGAAACCACGTCCTCCACATTTCAGATGTCAATGATCGCCGGCTCAAACTGGCTCAGCTACCTCACGAGTACGAGTGTCTTCGTGAAGGGACCCGACGCGCAATTCTCAGCATTGAAACTAGACAGCCGAACCTGGACACGTAGCATCGGCATAGCATACCGCCGACGAAGCATACTAAGGCCCGTAGTGATGTCGTTTGTCAGAGAACTTGAGGCGCTCTGCTCGACTGCCGAGGGTCGCGGTCGCGGCTCTTGAACGGGATATGAGCCACCAGCATGCTAATGTTTGAATGTATTCTCACGATGCCATCGTAGAAATTGAGGATGTGGGCGCTCGTGAATACCTGCCGGCGAGATCGCCTTTCCAGTCTTGTTGATGAGCCCCTGGATACTGTCGCGATCGTTTGCCTGGCGTGAGACCAGAATCTCCAGATCGTCGGACAAACCGATAAGACCTCGATCAAACATCCAGTGTGCAGTCCCGGAGAGCGCAATGCCGTTCGACAAGATATCCGGGCCGCTCGCTTCAACCGGGCGGATGTGGGCAGCATCGACCTCGGCCCGGCCGCCGCCATTGATCAGTTTCAAGCCTGTTACCGCACATCGCTTGTCGTAGGCTTGCAAGATCAAGCGACGAAACAGGCGATCACGAACGATGCGCGACGCAAGCTGCGTGACCCGCGCCCTCTCCTGCTCCACCATAAGAGGAGCTTGGACATCCTCCGAGACCCCGTTCAGCGACAACGTGCCGATTGCTTGTCCTGACCGCGGCAGTTCCGGTTGATGTTCCGCCAGTCCGATCGACAGAATGCGATTGAAATCCCCTGCTGAGATCGGCCGCACTGCGGCCTGCGCTCGTCCCGAGATCCGGCCCGCATCGTTCAGCACACCGCGCTCGATCACGCCATCCGGCCCGCTAAAAGGAACGGCGTTGACGAAATCGAGGTAGCTACCTGGTTCGATCAGAGCCAAATACATTTCGGGCGCTTTGGGATCTGGAATGATCTGTGCGACTTTGGCCACGGCAAAATATCCGCGGGTCGCCGTCACCTTTCGGGGTTCGTAATATATGATCCAGTCCCCGACACAGGACTGAACGCGCCCGAGATATTGGCTCGGAAACTGATATTGTTCAGCCGGGCTGTCGTCATAGATCGAATCTGTGCGGTGAATGAAAACCCCGAATCCCATACTCGATCTCTACCATGGTGACTGCGATTCAAACCAGGGAGATCGGTCATTATGCATGCCCTCAAACGCGTCGTGCTTTACGCGCGTTATTCAACAGATCAACAAAACCCCGCCTCGATCGAAACCCAGCTCGACCTCGGAAAGGAATTCGTCCTGCGACAAGGCTGGCATTTAGCCGACACTTTCGTTGATGCGGGTGTCAGTGGCTCGTCATTCGAGACAAGGGCGGGCCTTCAGGCGGCGTTGGGCAAGTCCAATGCCGGCGCATACGAAGTTTTTCTCTGCCTCACCCTCGATCGCCTCTCTCGCGATCTGGAACACAGCGCTCGTATCCTCAAGATCCTTCAGTTTCATGATGTCGAGCTCTGGACGGTTCACGGTGGCGCCGCGGTGTCATCGATGGAACTAGGACTAAGGGCGGTTCTCAGTCAGGAAGTGCTAGAACAGGTTCGTTATCGTACACGCGAGGGCATGAAAACCGTCGCCAAACATGGCCGGGTACCCGGTGGCATCTGCTACGGTTACAGGATACGGCGGGAGTTTGACGATGGCGGCGAGCCCGTGCGCGGGCTGCGCTCCATCGACACTGACGAGGCGGCCGCCATCGTCTGGATTTTCGAGCGATATGCCGATGGCCTGAGTCCGGTGAAGATTGCAGAAGAACTCAATGCACGCGGAGTGCCTGGCCCACGCGGCCGACCGTGGCAGGGGACCGCAATCCGCGGTCATCGTAATCGTGGCAGCGGCATTTTGAACAATCAGGCCTATATCGGGCGGATCGTCTTCAACCGCCTTGCCTATCGCAAAAATCCCACGACGGAACGTCGGGTCTCGCGGGAGAATGCTGCCGAGCACCATGTGATCCAAGAGGTGCCGTCACTCAGGATCATCGACGACATTCTTTGGCAACGCGTGAAGATGCGCCAGGAAAACTGGCGGGCGGGCTAGAACAAAACCTCGTCAGCGCTCCGCGAGATTGGCATTATTCTGCACATTTATCGAGTATAGGTGTCATCAGCCGCACATGAGCATCGATCCGATCGAGAACCTTCGCCGGAACGACCTCGCGCTCCGGCAGCGACCACCAGAGATCGTTCACGCGGTGAATTGTGTCGACCACCGCCTTGAGAACCGCCGCTTCCGGCAGGCGTGCGCGGTTGGCGAAGGCTTTCCATCGCTGCCCATTCATTGCCTTGAAGGGCCGCTCCCCTGCAAGCGACAGTGCCATGGCGTCCGCTGGAATGTAGGGGATCGTGGAGAGCACGTCGTAGACAGGCGCAAGCTCCGGTTTGTCGCCAGATTCGCGATAGATCAACGACCAGTTCTTCAAATGCATGTCCCCATTGCCGGTTAAGGCAGCCAGTGCGAGTCGGCGGACGAACTCGAGCGCGGCACCTGACGAAACGGCAACGTTCAGTGCTGCAGCAATGTCATGATAGGCGGCTCCTTCGTATTTGCGAGAGGGATAGACGCCAAACACCTGCGCGAAATCCTCGATATGGATTCGATCACCGCCAGGATCGCGATCGAAGCGTTTGACGAGCAGGACTTTTCCGTCCGACAGCGTCTCGAACTCTTGCGGGATGCCCTCGAAATCCGACTGCTCGACAAGTTCGCGTTCTGGTACTTCCATGCCGATCGCTTCGGCCAAAGCGAGATTGGCATATTCGTTTTCCGATACACCAGGAAACGAGGCCGACGGAAACTTGGCGATATATGAGCCTTGCTCATCGCCGAGCGGTAGGGTCAGCCCGCCACCTTTCGCTGTGTTTTTGATGACAGAAAGCTTCATCTGGACGCCGGCGAGCGAAAATCGGGCTTTTGGCTTGGGGATAGATACATCGTCGCGACGAACAACCGTTCCATCGATCGGCACGACTCGGACGGCACCCGGCAGATCCGACCCAAGTGCGACGAGGAGGTCGAAATCGTTGCCGGCGCGAACGGTACCGGCGTGGTGTTTTTCCATCGCCTCGCGCAGCTTGTCCTCGGGAAGCAGATTGGCGAAAAAAGCCGGCAAGGCCTTGGCAACAGGCTTCGGGTCCTTGCGCAAGCCGCCGGTGGCTGCGCGAAAAGACAGGCTGAGAACGGGAAAGCCGGCTGTCGCGCGATAGCTGTCCTCGAAGTTGAAGGCGTTGAAGTCGCCTGGTGTCCTGACGATCGTGCCGACCTTCGTGTTGTTCAGCAGCACGCCAAGCGACAAAGTGGATCTTGGGTCGGAAAGGCCCTCAGACATTCTCATTACCGTCCGGATGAGCAACGAATGCCGGCAGGTCATCAAGATCGTCATGCGGCTGCAGTAGCGCATATACAGCCGGCACCATCGACTGCGGCACGAGCATCAGTTCAAGGCCAAGAGCGCGGGCGATGTTGATCAGCGTCGTCGTGCGCGCCGCACTGCTTCCGGCTTCGATCTCACGATAGCGAGGACGCGATATGCCAGCCATGTCGGCGACCTGCTCCTGGGTCAATTGCCTGCCCTTACGAGTAGCCTTCAGCAACTGTCCGATATTCAGCAGAGCATCTGACTCAGACTGTGCCATGATCCGTCCCCTGTCCATCTTTCATTGAAATGACGGAAGACTACTAAAATCATTCCTGCATTCAAAATGAAAAGACATAAATAGGGGATCATTTTCACCGATAAGATCCGCTTCCGTATCATTCACGGCGTTACCTTGCTGGCCGCTCCATTAATTGGGGCGGCGCGGCACTTCACGAGGGGCCGTCGGCGCACGGAAGAATGATCGATCGATTTGACCAGAGGCAAAGAATCGGTCTCGTCGAGCCTGGAGAGGCGTGGTCCGCGCGTTCGAGACGAACTTACGCAGAAGGAAGGTTAGATAGCCACACCATTTTGGGCCGACGCCTTCAGACGATCCCCAAAAACCATGCAAAGACACCGGATCGACTCAAAAATTACCTGAGCCAAAGGCCCCGATCATATCAGAACACAGCGATCATTCAACGCATCATCGCATTATCGAATGGGAATTATTCCGGATCTTTGCACGTGCCCCGCACAGTACCGATCGTCGTGGGCGCAAATGTGGTAAGTCGTAGTGCCTATTCGAAAACCCGGCGGCTACGACCTGGTTTTGCCATCCCCAAGATGTAACCGCCGCGATGAGTGAAGCTTTCCGTCGGCAATAAAGCTTTTGCGCGGGTGTCAGTTTTTACAGGCTGCTGCGGAGGTTTGACCGTGCTAATATCCGCATAATTGCGGAGAATATGCTTGCTATTCTCCGCGTCTGGGGCGCATGTCGCGACATCACCTACATCTGGCTGGTCGGATCGCCGTCGTTCAGTCGCCCCGTTACTGCTTCCACTTTTAAACGTCTTTCTGCGTGAGCCGAGCGGGGCTCGCAACCCTGCATGACCGAATGGCCGAGATGCGCGAGCGGCGCCGACGTGAACGCCCTGCGATTTCCGTCCCAACCTTCTTCGTTTCTTCTCTTTCTCCATGAACCGGGTGGTGTCGGGCCGTTCGCGGCCGCTATCAGCCCGCAAACACCTGTCCGGACGGAGCGTTATGCCTGCGGCTCCTTTCGGATCGAAAGGTCCGAGTTAGTCGGGTCGGACAGGATCCAAAGTAAATCTGTTCAGAAAGTTCCTATATTATCGCGTCGGGCTTCCTAAATCCGGCAACACGCTTAGAGTTAGACCATGGCATCGGCACAACAGATCATCGGGCTCGTGAAGAGCCATGCTGAAGGCGACAAGGATCGTTTCTTACGACCTTGCGATGCAGCTGGCTGCCGCCGAATCGCAGAAGGGCCACAGCCGTCTTGCCGAACAGCTTCGCCAATGGGCCGAGGCCGGCGCCAGCGCGCCAGAGCATAAGCGACCGAACCTGACGCCGCTTGCCGCACCTCGCGGCGAGCTGTCGGGTTTTCCTCGGTGCAAGCTATCCGAAGGCCCGCATGGCGGATTGTGATCGTGCCACCGGTTATTGAGGATGAGCTCCGGCATCTGGTTGTTTGAAATCCATCATGCCGAAAAGCTCGAAGAGCACGGCCTGCGGCCACGGCGGCGTGTGCTGCTTTGCAGGCCCACCCGGAACTGGCAAGACCTTGACGGCCGCGGCTCTGTCTGCCGAGCTTCGCTATCCCCTCTTCACCGTTCTTCTGCACGGGCTAATCACGAAATTCATGGGCGAGACAGCCCAGAAGCTTCGCATGGTTTTCGACGCGATCAAGACGACGCGCGGCGTCTACCTCTTCGACGAAATTGATGCGCTGGCCTCAAGCCGCGGCAACGAGAACGATATCGGCGAGGCAAGGCGCGTCCTGAATTCGTTCTTGCAGTTCCTCGATGAGGACACCGGTCCGTCTATCATCATCGCGACCACAAATCTTCCCGAACTTCTCGACCGTGCGGTTTTGCGCCGCTTCGATCTCGTCCTGTCCTACGATTTGCCGAACGGGGACGCAATCGAGAAGGCGATGCGCCGCCGGCTGCAGGGCTTCGACGTGGGTGCGATCAACTGGGGTAAGATTGCCGGGTGCGCTGACGGCCTGTCTACCGCCGATGTGATCGCAGCTGCTGAAGACGCAGCGCGCCGCGCTGTCATTCTCGATTCGGGCGCCGTCGAGACTTCCGCTGTAGTGGCATCGCTGGAGCGGAGGCGTTTGCTGCAAGGCATAGGAACAGACAAGCATGACTCGAGATCGGCGCCACTTCACACTGAGCGGAATCGGAAAAGCGCGACCGTTCGCAGCCAAAACCGGCGGATCGTCAAAACATCCAAGTAATGTCAACCACCGTGAGGTGCATGCGCAGGCGCTGCTGACAGCACTCGACCACCTTCCAAATATTGCCGGGGAACAATCTTCCGGGAATCTATCTCGCGATCGAGGGTCGGCCGCATGAGGTTATGGTCACCAAGAGCCTGAACGCCAGCGGGCTGACGCTTCTCAAGGTCGAGAAGCAGCTCGGCGCTCCGGCGCAAGCGACGGTGTTTGCGACCGAAAAGGGCATCGAAAAGCTTCGCAGGAAGATCGAGGAGTTCGGCGGCGATCTCCCGGTCAACGAAGACGGGAGCTTCAAGCCACCTAAAAACGCCGACCTGGTGCAGAGCATTAGAGCCATCTCCGAGGCCGGGCTCCGGGCCCTGTGGCGCAGCCCAAGTGGCCGGTTTCCGACCGGACCCGACAAGCAGGCTTGGGAAGTTTGGCTCGGCAAGGCGGATGGTGCTCGCTTTCTCGCCGATGCGGCGGATTACGGCGTTTCGGTCGGGACCGACAGGCTGGAATTTCCGGAAGATCTGGTAGTGGTAGCCGTGGCTACCTCAATCGAACTGGCAGCCGCCGTCCGAAACCTCGGCGGCGTCCGAGCGCTCGCGACGCCGACACGCACGGCGGACGATTTCGATGCCATGCCGATCGAGGAGCAGCATCAGTGGGTCGATGATCTGGTGGGCCGGACGACCTTCACCGCCCATGCCGATCCGAACTATATCACGCTCCTCGATCGCGGCGTCAGCCGTGCGCATCCGCTGATCCAGCCGGCACTGGCTGCAGCCGACAGGCATGCGGCCGAACCAGCATGGGATGTCAACGATACCGTTGGCCATGGCACGCAGCTGGCCGGCCTGGCACTCTTCGGCGATCTGAGCGTAGCCCTACAGACGACCTTGCCAATCACCATCGGTCACCGGCTGGAATCGGCGAAGATTATGCCGGATGCCGGTCACAATCCGCATCATCTGCTTGGTACCGTGACGCGTAAGGGCATCGATGCAGCGGAAACGAGCGTGGGCCGGCGGCGGACCTTCTGCTTGGCGAGCACAACGGAAGATGACACGCCGCATGACGGGGCGCCGACCTCATGGTCGAGCGAGATTGATCAGCTGGCCTCAGGCGCTTCGGGTTTGCAGAAACGCAAGCGCCTCATTCTGGTCTCGGCTGGAAACAGCGACCAGAACGCCTTCATTGCTGGCGATTATCTCGCGGTTTCCGATCATCCGGACAATGAGTTGGAATCGCCGGCGCAGGCATGGAATGCGATCAGCGTTGGCGCCTACACGCAGAAGGTGACGATGCCGCCGGGGGAGCCCGGCATTTGTGTCGCACCTTTGGGAGATCTGGCGCCGTCATCGCGTACCGCTAGCTGGCAGTCCTACTGGCCGATCAAGCCAGACGTCGTCTACGAGGGTGGCAACTGGTTTATGAATGGCCCGCCGCCGCCGATGAAACATCCGGCCCTTGCGCCGCTTACAGTCGATCACCAGTATCCGCTGCGCGCTTTTACAACCTGCGGCGAGACCAGTGCGGCGACAGCGCTTGCCTCGCGTGACATTACCGCGCTTTGGTCAGACTATCCGGAGCTCTGGCCAGAAACCGTGCGAGCGATTTTCGTATCGTCCGCCCGATGGACAAGCCGGATGCTCGCCCACGTTCCAGAGCAGCCATCAAAGACGGATCTCGGCATCCTCTTCAAACGCTATGGCTATGGTGTGCCGGATATGGAGCGGGCAAGGCGCAGCGCGTCGAATGCCCTTACCCTGATCGTTGAGGATACGATCCAGCCCTACAAGAAGAGCACCACGAAGAATGCCGAGCACATTCATAATGAACTGAAGCTATTCGAGCTTCCCTGGCCGGTCCAGGAGCTGCGTCGGCTCGGCGCTTCCGAGGTCAAGCTGCGCATCAGCCTTAGCACCTTCATGTCACCCAACCCGTCGGAACCGGCCCGCGGCAACAAATACCGCTACGCCTCGCACAATCTGCGCTTCAAGCTCAACCGAGCAAACGAAAAGGCAGGAGTCTTCATCAAACGGATCAGCAAGATTGCCGAACAGACCGTCGAGGGCTCGATCGAGGAACCGGATGGCTGGATGTTCGGGCCAAAACGGCGCGATGTCGGGTCACTACAGATCGATCAGCTGACGTGCGCAGCCTCCGATCTTGCGCGCCGGAACCTGATAGCGGTCCACCCGGTCACCGGATGGTGGAAGGCAAAAAGCGTCCCCGATCCTCATAACCTAAACACCCGGTTTTCTTTGGTCGTCGAAATCGACGCCGGCACAGTCCAGGCCGAGCTTTATGCCGAGGTGCAGGCCGCCATCGCCAACATGGCAGCGGCCGTGGTGGCCGTCTAAGCCGCAATCAATTATTTTCGAGCGATGGAGGAGAGGAATGGCGGCGGAAGGACCGATGCTCGATCGATCCTGCAGTGAGAACTCCCCCGGTGCAAGTTCAACAGATATGGCGATCGTTATCAAGGAAAGTGCAATGTGCAATACGTCTCGTATCGGGCCCGCTGGTGTCAGCTATTTCGCCTTGATGGGAATCGAACCGCTGTTCTGAGAAACTACTATAAGGAAATCAGAGACATAAGTTGCGCTTGTCGATGTTGATTACCCTTGTCAGAACGAACGTTTGACTACCGAGGTTCCCTCCCCGAGTTTCCAAATGTCGCTCGGACGAGCGTTATGGCGAGCGTGCGGAAGCTAGCCCGGAACTGTGCGGCTCAAACGTTCGTGTTCTGCCATCAGGAAGGTGACATAGCTCCGGATCAGATTGCAATAAAGACGACCTTCATCCGCGTTGATGGTGATCCCACTCTGAGGTCGACACCGTGGCGGACGCCGCCCCCGGTCGGCGACGACAGGTAGCCATGCAGGGTGGTCAGCCAGGTCAGAACCTGCTCGATGGTCTGTCCCTTCATTTTCGTCCGGAGCTCGATAGCGATCTTGTTGAAATACTTCGCTTCGATCGTGGTTTCCCCAGCACTAAGGCCCTTGAAGGCGGTAAGCACGGATTCCATCAGCCACAATATCTCCTGCACAGCCTGCCGCGGATGCCCCTCGGAAAGCAGCCGCTCGGAGTCGCGGAACGACTGCTGCACAAGATCCTGCGCCTGCTCATCGAGTGACTGATAGCGCTCGGGCACAGGTATCGCCTTATGGATTCCGACCGCGACAATGGCTTGCAGCCTGATCTCAAACCCGGCTTGATGGTCCGCAACGATACGATTGATGCGGCTCACTTCCGGCAAAGTAAAGTCGTCGCCGCGTAGCGCCTCGCAGCCTTCATAAACGGCTTCGATGAAGAGCGGCGCGTTGTCGGCCGCCTGCCAAATAAGATTGTTGAGGTCAGACTCCGCCCAGCTCTTGGACGAGCTGCGGTTGGCTGTACTCCCGCAAGCGCCTGCGAAATAGCGTTTGAAGTGTTCGAGGATGGCCCACCTGTTACCCTGCGCAGCCACCTTTCCTACGAGTGTGTCGAATTCGATTACGGCTTCACGCGGCAACACTCCCGGCGAGTCGAACCTCCAGGCCCCTCCATTTTCATGATCTACCCTCTCCTCGTGTCGTTCATGTAAAGAGCTGCTCCAAATCAGCTCTTTGCGCGGTATGCTTTTCGCGATTTTCCGCAATGAGCTTGCGCAGGTTCACGAGTTTCCATTGGACCGCCGGGAGTGCGGCTGCCTGCGGCAGGCCGATAGCGTCAAAATCCGGCGCCCCGTCATGAAGGCTCAGCAAAAACCTTTGGGTGTCCTTATCAGCAAGTCGGGCGCGGATATCCGCGAGAAGCCGGTCTCTTGTCCTCGCGAGCTCGTCGATTGTGACTGGGATGGTTGTCATTCCGACAAACTCCAAGGCGTAGGGTTCGTCCAGAGGACTTAGGCTTGGTGAGAGCAGTTCGTGCGCCGGACGCGGCGAACTGGCGACGTAAACGAGAAACGTACGGAACAGCGCGTCGGTCAGCCCCTCATGGTCGTAGAGCAGCTTGACGTCAAAGAGATCGCGCGGGTGCTGGCGATCCACCGCCGCGTGGAGCTTCCCGCCAAACAGATCTTCGAACGATACGACCTGGATAGACGCGTACCCGAATTCATCTTCGACCGCGGGCGAGACATCTCGTGGCTTGGGAACGTGGACGACTCCACGTGTGACGGGCGAAGTTTCGATCTTGACTTCAGCGCCACCGAGCCGGGCGCGGATGCGGGTGGCGCCCCCGCCGCCGCCAGCGATGCGGCGAGCATCAAGCCCCGCAATGCCGCCGTTGGCAGCGGCGGTGATGCGGTCCAGCGCTTCGTCGATCTCGGCCAGACTCTCCGCGCGGTCCCGGACCGGCAAATAAGTGAGGTCGATATCAACCGAGAGCCGAGGCATGTCGCGATAGAACAGATTGATTGCAGTTCCGCCCTTCAGCGCGAAGACCTTCTCAGCTGCGATAAAGGGGAGAAGCCGCACCAACAGCGCGACCTGGGCGGCATAGGGTTCACGGGCCATCGGCAGCTCCTGTTGAGGTTTCGACGAACTCCGAGGGAACCATGATGCGGTAGCGGGGGTGGATTTTGCCGCCCTTCACGAGGGCTCGGTCGCCCGTGCCCAGCTTGAAGTCATCGGGATTGAGGCGTTCGCGCCAAGAATGCTTATGGCGGTCGGCGAACACGAAGAAAAGACGTCTAACCTTGATCTTCCGACAGCTCTGCAGCAGCGCCGTCAAGCGGCGCGGACTGAGCGTGGCCAACCCTTCAAATACCATGTCGAGATTGTGGAAGCTCTCATGGGTGGGTAGTTCGTCGAGGACTTCCAGTAAGGCTCGCTCTGGTGACGACATTCGAAGCGCCCAGCCCCACGGCGTCGTAAGAGCGCCGGCAGATTTGTTCTCGGTGAGGCCTAAATCTGGATCGGTGAACAGGGACGTGCGGCGGGTGATTAGGGGCGCGTCGAGTTTCAAGCGCGGCACCCATGACGGGATATCGTCGCCATAGAGCCACACAGGTGCGGGAGCTCCCAAAGGCAAGTAGTGGCGATATCCCTGGTCGCCAAGGGCAGTGATGCCACCGGCATGAATCTTGTAGCTCATGATGTGCTGGAGCGAGAGTAGGCAGGTCCGCCAGTCGAGCGGCGCTGGCTGCGGCGCCGGGCGACGGAAGACGCCGCGCTCGAGGCGCTCCAGCCAACCGCTCTCAACATACTTTCGTGTGAGGAAGCGACTGATGCCTTGACTGTCTAGCCAATGTGCGTCCGCGACAAAGCCTGCCGGAACGGCTTCCAAGACATTCTTTAGCTTGATTTTTTTCGGTGTACTCATGGGACACATAATAGCATAGGTTCGAAGAAACGCACCAGAGCTCTTTGCAAATCTTATGAAAAGAGTACTAGAAGGACACAAATGCCGGCTTCTTCAAAGAAGACGAGGTGGGGCGGTACCCAGCTTATTCCTTTCATCGCAGGGGGCTGGGATGCGCCCGTCTTCCTGTCGCGCTGGTTCGCCTTGAAAGGATCAGAACCAGTGACCCGCAATAAAAACAATGATGACTCTCGACGTTGGAAAGACGTGGATTTTAGCACCATATGGTGCTAAAATCGCACTAATATTTTGGAGCTAGATATGCGATCTACTATTAGTCTCGACGACAACCTTTTGGAACGGGCTAGGTCTCTGACAGGTACGAAAGAAACGGCCGCTCTTGTGCGCCAAGCATTAGAGACCTTGATAAGGGTCGAATCAGGCAAGCGATTGATTGCTCTTGGCGGATCTATGCCCGACGCCGAAGTAGCCCCTCGCCGGCGGAGCGCAGCGGCCAAGTGATCCTTGTTGATAGCTCAATCTGGATTGATCATTTCCGACACAGCGACTCCGATTTGGTCAAAATCATTGGAGACGATCGGCTGCTTTGCCACCCATTCGTTGTCGGCGAACTCGCCCTAGGGAGCCTGCGAGAACGGGACGTAGTATTAGCTTTTCTTGCAGCTCAGCGTGAGGCAGTGATCGCAACTCATGCGGAGGTAATGACTGTGATTGATCGCCATGCAATATTCAGCATGGGAATCGGCTACACGGACGCACACCTTTTGACTTCAACCCTTCTCGATCGAAGATCCAGCTTGTGGACGAGGGATAAACGCCTAATTGCTGCAGCTCAGAAGGTTGGGGCGACGCTTTACCCCTCTGCCCATAGTCCTCACTAGACATGCGGCGACCATCCTTTGAGAGCCACATCCAGCTCTCGATGAGATCAGAATCTTTGATTAGACCATCGGAAATCTCAGAAAATCAGACGCCTGCAGGCTTTCAACGGGTTCCAGGCGGATCGCTTACAACACATTGAGTGATTGCAATTTTTTCGTCGTAAAGCCGAAGCGTGGAACTTATTGTCACGTTTGAAATTGCGGAGGCTCGAAAGCCAGGACAGCCCTCGCTTCTTTGGGGTCGAGCCTTCGGATATCGACGAGGCAAGTTTGCGCGCTGCAGCCCTGCGACAGGGAGGATGCAGACATGTCAAGCGTCACGGCATTGGGATTGCCGTGCCTTTCAATGCCGGCGTCATGATCCATGTCAAACCAAGCGCCTGTCGAGAGCCGCAGTACTCCTGGCATGATCGCATTGGAAACGACGACGGCCGAGATCAGACGGCCGCGCTCGTTGTAAACTTCGACCAGATCGCCATCGGCAATATTACGTGACGCCGCTTCAGCAGGGTTGATATGGATCGGCTCGCGCCCAGCCACCTTGCCTTCTCGACTGTGCGGGCTGGCATCCAGCTGACTATGAAGACGACGCACCGGCTGGTCGGAGATGAGGTGGAGCCTTTCATCGTCAGGCTTTCGAGCACCCAGCCATTCGGTCGGCTCAAGCCAGGTCGGATGACCCGCGCAATCAGCAAGACCAAAGCTGGAAATGGTTTCGGAGAAGATCTCGATCCGTCCCGACGGTGTCGACACGGGATGCTCGGTCGGCGCGTGGCGAAAGTCATCGAGCATGACCATCGGCTTTGCCTCCGGGCCGAGGTCGAACAGTCCCTGCCGCCAGAAGTCGTCGAAATCCGGCATCTCAATGTGTTGCGCCGCGGCGTTGTCACGCGAGACGTCATAAAGACGACGCAGCCATCCCTCTTCGTCAAGGCCTTCGGAAAAGTCTATATCTAGGCGTTTGGCGAGCGCATTGAAGATATCGAAATCGTTCTTGGACTGGCCGAAGGGCTCTTCCACCTTTTTCATTGCAACGACGAAATCCTCGCCACTGGCGGCCGCTAAATCATTGCGCTCCAGCGATGTCGTGACCGGCAATACGATGTCGGCAAGCTTGGCGGTCGGTGTCCAGTAGGGTTCGTTGACGATGATCGTCTCGGGCTTTTCCCAGGCCCGGAGCAGTCGATTGAGATCCTGATGGTGATGGAAAGGATTGCCACCGGCCCAGTAGACAAGCCGGATATCGGGATAGGCATAGGACTTACCGTTGTATGTGAAAAGGCCTCCGGGATTAAGCAGCATATCGGCAATGCGAGCGACAGGAATGAAGGTCTTCAACGGGTTCTGCCCCTGCGGAAAATCCCCGAACTTGAAGCGGATATTGTCGTTGCCAACAGAGTTCATCGCGCCGTAACCGACGCCGAAGCCGCCGCCGGGTAGACCGATCTGGCCAAGCATGGCCGCGAGCGTGATCAACATCCAGAATGGCTGCTCGCCGTGCGCCGCACGCTGCAACGACCATGAAATATTGAGCATCGTCCGGTGCGACGCCATTTCCCGCGCCAGCGTCTCGATCCTTTCTGCAGGAACGCCGCAGATTTCGGATGCCCAGGCCGGTGTCTTGGTGAGACCATCGGAAGCACCGGTCAGATAATCGGAAAAGCGTTCATAACCGACGCAGTGGCTGCTGAGAAAGTCGAAGTCGGCAAGCGCGTCCACATGCAGGACATATGCTATCGCCAGCATCATCGCCGTGTCCGTGTTGGGACGGATCGCCAGCCATTCGCTGTCCACCGGCATGTTGTCGCCCACGGGGCTGATATTGACGAAGCGCGTGCCCGCTTTTTCCATACCACGCATGCCGGCAACGACCCGATGGCGGCCCGGACCACCCTGCGATATCTGGGCGTTCTTCACCGGTATGCCACCGAAGGTGACGAATAGCTTGGTATTTTCGGCCAATACGTCCCAGGACGTATGCTGGTTGAGAAGTGGGCTCAATCCTCCGATGATGTGCGGCAGAATTACCTTACCCGCTCCCAGACTGTAACTGTCGACATGGCTGACATAACCGCCAATCAGGTTGAGGAACCTGTGGACCTGGCTTTGCGCGTGGTGAAACCGTCCGGCACTTGCCCAGCCATAAGATCCGCCGAAGATTGCCTCGTTCCCGAATGTGCTCGTGACGCGCTTGAATTCCTGCGCAAGCAGATCAAGCGCGACATCCCATTCCACCTCGACAAAAGGTTCTCGGCCGCGCAGATGCGGATTGGATCCGGGGCCCTTTTCCAGCCAGCTCTTGCGGATCGCCGGCCGGGCAATCCGTACCGTCTTGAGGGCGTCGGACGCCATGTGCACGCCGATCGGCGATGGATCCAGGTCCTCCGCCGCGCCCTTGATGCTCAATCCGCCGGACGGGTCAGCGGTGATTTCGTAGACGCCCCAATGGGCGGCGGTGCGGATCTTGCTGTTCGTCGTCGCGGTAAACATTTTTACTTCGCTGCCATCGGTTGCTCTTGGCGCCGTTTCAGCGCCTCGATGACGATCCTAGCACCATCGTCTATTGCATGTTCGATGGCGGTTCGCGCGGCCGCGGCCTGTTTTTGCTGCAGCGCCTGCATCAGATCCCCGTAATTTTGGTGATCACCAGACCCTGCATGAGCCTCCAGATAGAGATAATTGAATCCCGGACCGGCCTTCAACCACAGCATCTCGATCACCCCAAGAAGGGTCGGCATGCGGGCCGCGGAATAAAGCACGAAGCGGAACTCCTTGTTCAGGGTCAGCGCCAGATGCTGGTCCTTGGCGGCCTTGGCCACAAGGTATTTCTTCAGCAGCACCTGCATTTCCGCGATTTCGTCGGCACCGATCTGCTGCGCGGCATTGTAGGCCGCCAGTCCCTCAACCGCCTTGCGGATCTCGGCGATCTCGAAATATTGCGCCACGGTCATCGTCGGCACGCGAAACGATTGCGCCGGCTCCGCGGTCAGGACGCCGGAGGAAGCGAAGCGGACCAGCGCCTCGCGCACCGGCGTAATGCTCATGCCGAGGGTTTCGGCCAAATCTTTCGTGATCAGACGTGTGCCAGGCTCGAGACGCCCCTCGATCAGCGCTGCACGGATCTCATCCTCAACATGTGTAACCAGACTCTTCCTCGGAGCCGCATTGAACAAAGACGTACTCACTTGACCCTCGCGCTTGGAAAATTTGCCCGTTTTTTATCACGGATTCGAAATTGCCTATATCTTGCCCACACAGAATATATCATATATCTTCACTCCATTCACAAGCCTTTTGCATATCCGGCATGAGGACCGTGACAGCGAATAACAAATACCAACTCCAGAGGAAGTGAAGGCCCATGAAAAAACTTGCCGCTGTAGCTCTTGCAGCATCCATGCTGCTGCCCATCACCACGGCGATTGCCAATGCTGCCGACCTCGTAGTCGGGCGCGGGGCCTCCACCACCGCCATGGATCCCGGCTTCCTCAAGGAAAGCGCGACCATCGTCGACAACATCTTTGACACGCTCGTCATGCGCGACAAGGACATGAAGCTCGTTCCGGGCCTCGCGACCTCTTGGACCGCGATCGACGACACGACCTGGGAATTCAAGCTGCGCCCCGGCGTCAAGTTCCACAACGGCGAGCCGATGGATGCGGAAGCTGTCAAGTTCACCATCGACCGCGTTCTCGACCCAGCCGCCAAGTCGCCAACCGTTTCCTACATCCGCACGATCGATAGCGTTTCGATCGTCGATCCGACGACTGTCCGCATCAAGACGAAGGGCGCCGATCCGCTTCTGCCGACCCGCATGAGCCGTTATCCTGCCTATATCGTTCCGCCGAAATATGTGAAGGAAGTCGGCAATGACATGTTTGCCCGCAAGCCGGTCGGCACGGGTCCCTACAAGTTCGTCGAATTTATTCCGGACCAGCACGTCATCCTGCAGGCCAACAAGGATTACTGGCGCGGTGCGCCGTCGATCGACAAGGTCACCTGGCGCGCAATTCCGGACGGCACTGCCCGCATCACTGCGCTTCTGACCGGCGAAGTCGACCTGATCGAAAACGTGCCCGTCGATATCGCGCCGATGGTCAAGGCGAGCCCCGATGCCGATCTCGTCCAGGTCAAGAACGGCGGGCTCACCATTTATCTCGGTCTCGTCATGAGCGAAAAGCCGCTCGACAACGTCAAGGTTCGTCAGGCACTCAACATGGCGATCGACCGTCAGTCGATCGTCACCAACATCCTGCAGGGGATGGCCTCGCCGCGCGGCACCCAGGTCGGCGCCGCCGACTTCGGCTACAAGGACATGCCGGTCACCCCATTCGATCCGAAGAAAGCGAAGGCCCTGCTTGCCGAAGCCGGTCTGCCGAACGGTTTTACGATCAAGATGCAGTCCACCCATCGCTACATGAAGGACGGCGAAGTCGCCCAGGCGATTGCCCAGCAGTTCGGCGATATCGGTGTCAAGGTCGGCCAGGAAGTTCTCGACTGGTCGGTCTATACCCAGCAGGTGCCGCGCAAGGGGACCGATCTTCATGCTCGGCTGGGGCTCGACCCAGACGCTTGATGCGGACGCCGCCGTCTATGCGATCTTCAAGACCGGCGAGCCCTATTCGACGGCCTCGATCCCGGAAATGGACAAACTGCTCGACGAAAGCCGCTCGATCGTCGATCCGGCCAAGCGCTCTGCGATCCTGACCCAAATCCAGGATCTCGCCGCAGAACAGGTCCCGGTCATCCCGCTCTATCAGGAAGACGCGCTTTACGGTAAGGCAAAGTCGGTTACATTCGAGGGCCGTCCGGATGCGCGTATCCCGATCTTCGACATCAAGAAGCAGTAATCCGGCATGACACGGTTCTGGAATGTCAAGGAAAACGCGGACGCAATGTTCGCCGGTTTCCTTCTGGTTGCGGTTCTGGCGCTCTGCGTCTTCGTGCCACTCCTTTGGCCGATTGATCCGGTGCGCGGCACCCTGACCGCGACATTCAAGCCACCGCTCTCCGTCATCGGCGGAGAGCTCCATCCGCTGGGAACTGACCAGCTTGGGCGGGATCTTCTCGCGAGGCTGGGGCTCGGCACGGCGATCTCGCTATCGATCGTTCTTGCCGCCTCCGTCATCTCGGTCGTGCTCGGCACGACGCTCGGCATGATAGCCGGTTATTACCGCGGCTGGTTCGACATCATCATCATGCGCGCCGTCGATGTGCAGCTGGCCATCCCCTTCATTCTCCTCATTCTCCTGATCGTTGCCGTCATCGGCCCGAGCATGGGAAATCTCGTCGTCGTGCTCGGCGTCACCGGCTGGGCGGTCTTTGCCCGTGTCGCCCGTGCCAAGACGCTGGAAATCCGCGAGCTGGAATATATCGACGCCTCGCGCTCGATCGGCCTGTCGGACATGGTCATCATCTTCCGCCATGTTCTGCCGAACATTGTCGGCCCGATCACGGTGCTGATGACGCTCGACCTGCCGCGCCTGATCATTCTGGAAGCCTCGGTCGGCTTTCTCGGTCTAGGCGTGCAGCCCCCGACCCCGACGCTCGGCAACCTGATCGGTGAAGGACGCTCCTTCATTCTGCTCGCCAACTGGCTGGTGCTTTATCCGGGCCTGGTCATCGGCGCGCTGGTGATCGGCTGCAACCTGATCGGCGACTGGCTCGTGCGGCGTGCCGACAGCAGGAATACATAACCATGAAGACCCTGAGCTTTATCACCGGGCGTGCGCTGCAAGGCCTCGTCGTCATGTTCGGCGTCTCGGCCATCGTCTTTTTCGCACTGTTTCTGACCGGCGATCCGGCCGCGATGATGATGTCGCCCGACGCCTCCCGCGCAGAGCTAGACGCCTTCCGCCAGGCGATGGGCTTCAACGATCCGATCTGGATCCAGTACGGCCGCTTTCTCGCAAGCGCTGTTACCGGCGAACTGGGAACCTCGTTGCGCTTCCAGCGCCCTGCACTCGATCTTCTGATCGAACGCTTGCCGGCAACGGCCCTTCTCGCGATGACGGCGCTTCTCTGGAGCTCGCTCCTCGGCTTCCTGCTCGGCACGATCGCCGCGATCCGCAAGAACAGCGCGATCGATTTCGCCATCCGCATCATTTCGCTGCTCGGCCAGGCCATTCCCGTCTTCTGGCTGGCATTGCTGCTGATCATCCTGTTCTCGTTGAAACTGCGCTGGCTGCCGTCGAGCGGCATCGGTTCGGCGATGCATCTGATCATGCCGTCGATTGCGCTCGGCGCTTACTATCTCAGCGCCATCACCCGGTTGGTGCGCGCCAGCCTGATCGAGGTGCTCGGAGAGAATTACATCCGTACTGCCCGTGCCAAGGGAATTTCGTCGTGGCGGATCATCGTCCATCACGCGCTGCGCAACGCACTGATCCCGGTCATCACCGTACAGGGCATGTATTTCGCCTCGCTTCTCGGCGGCGCGCTGGTCACGGAGATCATTTTCGCATGGCCGGGGATCGGGCGTCTGGCCGTCGAGGCGATCCAGAACCGCGATTTTCCAGTCGTGCAGGCGGTCGTCCTGTTTGCCGCTGCCGTCTTCGTGATAGTCAACTTCCTCGTCGATCTTGCCTATGTCTGGTTGAACCCGAGGATCAGGCTGTGATTTCCAACGCCACGTTCGATGCCGCCCTCGAGCTGACCCGGCAATGGTGCGCCATTCCATCAGTCAAGGGCGATATCGTTCAACTTCAAAACCAGGCCGATGCCATCATCGACTGGCTGAAGACCGAAATAGGCGCAACGATCGTCTCCGCAGCATCGTCGCGTTGCCGCCCACCTGTCATCCACGCTCGGCTCGATGTGGGGGCTCCGGTGACGGTCATCCTCTACAATATGTATGACGTGATGCCGGCAACGCTGGAGGGCTGGTCGGCCGATCCGTTCAAGGGCGGCATCGTTGATCTCGACGGCATCGGCGAAAGCTTTGTTGCGCGCGGCGCCGAAAACAACAAGGGACCGCTTGCCGGCATGCTTTTGGCCGTCAAGGCGATGGCGGATGCCGGCAGGCTGCGCGTCAATGTCGAGATCCTCGTCGATGGCGAGGAAGAGAGCGGCAGCGGCGCGATGCGCGACTATCTCGCCGATCCGGCCTGCCCCGTTCGAAAAAGCGCTTCGGCCATCTTTCCGTCCTTCTGCGAATATGGCGGCGGACCGCCACGGGTCTATCTAGGCTTTTCGGGCATTGCCAAGGGCGAGGTCCGCGTCGAAGGCGGACCGTGGGGCGGGCCGATGGCGGCCATCCATTCCAGCAATGCGCCCTGGATCGCCAATCCCGCGAGCCGCCTGGTCGAAGCATTGTCCCTGATCGGCAAGCCGCCAACCGGCGAACTCGCGAAAATCGCCATCGACGACGAGGCGATTGGCATCGTCACCGCATTGGCCGCTGCTTTCGATCCCAAGGCAGAATTGCGCTTCCGCAAGACCGAGACCTTTTCGCTGGACGGCGATGCCCGGACCCTGCTCGACCATGCGCTGTCCACGGCATCCTTCAACATTTCTTGCCTGGAAAGCTTGCCTATCGGATCCGATGGCGTGATCCCGCATGGCGCCCGCGCTAATTTCGAACTGCGCGCACCACCATCCCTTGATCCTTCCGATTATCTGACAAATTACCGCAAAGCGCTGGTCGCCGCGCCTGGCGCGGTTCTGAACGTCGCGGACAGCTATCCGGGCTTTCGTTTTGCCGCAAATGCGCCTGGCGTTTCGGCTTTGCTGAAAAGCTACGAAACCACCGCCAAAACCGTGCCGCAGATCTGGCCATGGGCGATTGGCGCAGCACCCGCCTATGCTTTTGCGCCCCATGCAGAATCCTTTCTGCTCGCCGGCGCAGGCCGCGGCGGCAATGCGCATGGGATCGACGAATTCATGACGCTCGAAGGGTTCCGCCGCTTCATCCAGTCGATCGCGACATGGCTCGACCTGATGGGCAGCGAGGATGACGCCGCATGACCACGATCCGCCACCTCTCCCGCACCGATGCGATCGAGGCCGGCGCTCTTGACTGGGTGGCTGCCGTCGAGGACGTGCACGCGACAATCCGGCTCCTGCGCGACGGCCGGGCGGGCATGGTTGCCGAAAGCGTCATGCCGCTGGGCGCCGATCCCCGCAACAAGGCCTATGGCCTGCCGGCTTTCGTCGGCGGTGATTATGATGCGGCGGGCCTGAAATGGACGGTACACCGCGCCGAACCGATCGGCGACCTGCCGAGTATCAGCAGCACGACCATCATCAACCGCCTCACCGACGGCGCGCCGGTTGGCAGCGTCGAAAGCGCGCTTCTTACCCGGATGCGGACCGCCGCTGTCTCTGCTGCGGCGATACGCGCGCTGAAACCCGGGGGTGTTCGGTCCGTCGCCCTTGTCGGTGCCGGTCAGCATGCGCAGTCGCATCTCGACATGCTGCTGGCGCTGTTTCCGAAGATCGAGGCAATCCATCTCTGGAACCGCACGCGCGCCCATCTCGATACGTTGATAGAACAGGCTGAGATCGAACAGGCCGACGCCTCCTCGCCGACCCTTCTATTGCCGCATGCAGATCTGGCCGATGCCATCGCAGACGTCGATGTCGTCATCTGCTGCACATCGGCGCCCCAGCCATTCGTCGGCGCCTCTGTGGTGAGGTCCGGTAGGTTGATCATGCAGATCGGCTTCCACGAGGTGATGTTCGAGACGATCGCGGCGACAGATATCGTCACTGTCGATCTGTGGGGCGATTTCGCGAACAAAAGCGCCAAGAGCCTGTTCCAGATGTATCGAGCCGGGCAGTTTTCGGCCGAGCGCGTGGCGGCGGACCTTCCAGCCATCCTTCTGGATGGCTGGAAGCCACCATCCGATGCATCTCTCTATTTCTCGAGCTTTGGTCTTAACGTCTTCGATATCGCCTTTGCCGCCCGCATCCTGCGCAGCGCCGAGGCGATGAACATCGGCACGTTGCTGCCCTCAATCTGATCCAAAAGATAAAGACAAGGAAACGGCCATGATCATTACCGCCGCCGAACTCATCAGCAAGCTGCCGGACGGCAGGCTCGTTCCGGTCGATGTCCGCCCCGAAGCCGCCTGGCGCGAAGCAACCATTGCAGGGGCGATCAGCCTCAATGTCTATGACTATTTTATTCCCGAAAGCGACGAGGCAGGCATTGCCGGCATGGCCGCCGGCGCGAGTGAAGCCTTCGAGCGTCTCGGCCTTGGCAAGGATCGCATTCCCGTTTTCTTCGAGGAACAGACCGGCATGATTTCACCGCGCGGTCTCTGGTTCTACGAACTGATCGGGCTGGAAGGCGGCCTCATCCTGGATGGCGGTATCGAGGCCTGGAAGGCGGCCGGCGGCGACGTCGCTCCCGGGATCGGTGCGCCGGATGCCATCCAGCAATCGCACGGTGAGGTGGAATTCGAACGCGACCTGGTGGCATCGACCGACGAGGTTCTGCGGCATGAAGCGGACATATTCGACGTGCGCCGTCGCACGGAATTCGAAGGTACGTTCCTGCATCCCTGCTGCGCACGTCCGGGCCGTATTCCACATTCGCACTTCGCCTTCTACGAGGACATGCTCAAGGAAGGAAAATACCGTCCGGTTTCAGAAATCCGCGCGATCGCCGAAAAGGCCGGGCTGTCGCCGGATCGGGAGATCATCACCTATTGCCACCGTGGCGCCCGCGCTGCGACGGCACTTTATGGCCTGAAGCTTGCAGGCTACGACAAGGTGAAGATCTATGTCGGCTCCTGGCATGAATGGGCGGGAAATGCCGCCCTGCCTTTGGAGATCGGTCCGGCGGAGGAAGTCTAGAGCCAGCTCTGGATTTCGATCGGGCTTCCGTCGCTGAAGCGTGAGAAGCGGAACGGCGCCGGATCGACACAAGGTGTCCTGTCGGTGGCGATCTCGGAGAGCAATCGTCCCGCACCCGGACCGATACCAAATCCATGGCCGGAAAAGCCGGTGCCGACTACAAGGCCCGGCAGTGCCTCGACCTTCGAGATGACCGGAATCACATCCGGCATGGTATCGATCATGCCGCCCCATTTCTGGACGATCGGCACATCGCGGAAAGCTGGAATGCCGGCTCGCATATAGGCCACGACACCGGCCAGAAGCTCCATATCCGGCCTCGGATCGAGAACCCGGATCGCCTCGTAAATGCTCTTCTCGTCGAATGCACGGTGCCTATAGGCGGTCAGCTCATCAAAAAACGGCTTGCCGAAACGCAGTTTCAGCGATTTCCGCTCGAGCCTGAAGGCCGGCATGAACTCCTTGAAGAAACGAAAGCTGTTCGGCACGATATCGACAAGACTTGTGGCCGAGGACGCCACCGTATAACCGCCATCGAGCCGCTTGCGGATGGAGAAATCTGAAAAGCCCATTATCGGTTCGATGCCAGTCTCGAGCGGCGCAGTCCGCATTACCGAGGAGAGCACCTTGAGCTGCGGCAAACGCACGCCATGGCGCGAAAGCAAATGCGATGACCACGCACCGCCGGCGACGATCACCGTCGAGGCTTTTATAAGGCCATTCTCCGTCACCACGCCGGCGACCCTGCCCGCCTCGATATCGAGCCCGCGCACCGCGCATTGCTGGAAAAGGAGCGCGCCTGCAGCCTGCGCCGCGGATGCGATGGCGGGTGCTGCAAGCTGCGGTTCGGCACCAGCATCTTCAGGTACATAAAGACCGCCGAACACAGTCCGGTTGAGATCTGTCACGAACCCGGCGACTTGTGAGGGATCGAGGCATTGTGCATCTACGCCGAATTCGCGCGCCGCCGTCGCCCAGCGCCGGTGGCGGTCGTGCGCTTCTAGCGTCTTTGCCGCATAAAGAATGCCGCGCCGGCGATAGCCGACATCGACCCCGGTTTCCAGTCGAAGCGTGTCCCATATGGCATGGGATTGCAGCATCAGCGGCAGTTCACGCAGGTCGCGGCCCGCAAGCCTGACCCAACCCCAGTTGCGGCCGGATTGCTCGCCGGCAATCTCGCCCTTTTCGAGAAGTGCGACACGGATACCTTGGCGGGCCAGGAAGAAGGCAGCGGAGACGCCGATAATGCCGCCGCCGACGATCGCCACATCGACGCTTTCGGGAAGATTTTGTGAATTCACGACCGCCGTGCTGGCCGGACCGCGATGAGTGAGGGGGGCGTTCATGTCAGTAGCAGTCTTCCACGCTGAAATGCACCGGAATTTCGGCAATGCTCGCCGTTTTGGGAAGTTCGAGAACCATATGCACGATCCGAGCGATATCTTCCGGCCGCGTCAGTTCCGTGCTGTCGCGGTTGGCGAGCGCATTTCCCATGTCGGTCGCGACAAAGCTCGGGCAGATGATCGTCGAACGGACGCCATTATCCTTGCCGCACTGGCGAAGGCCATGACCCAAGGCAACCGCCGCAAATTTCGACATGGCATAAAGGCCGGAGCCGGCCGATTTGACCCGCTTGCCAGAGAGCGACGCGACGGTCACGACACGGCCTGACGCCGCCTTTTCAAGATGCGGCCATGCCAATTGCGAAAGCCGCATGGGCGATTTGACGTTGACGTTGAAGATGAGGTCGAAATCGGCATCCTCGGCCTCCAGAACCGTTTTCGGGATCATCATACCGGCGTTGTGGACCAGTCCGTCCAGCCGGCCGAGACGGCTGATCGTCTGATCGACCCAGCTGCGCTCGCTGTCTGGATCGAGTGCATCGAAGCGGCAGACCAGGGCATTCGGCTTGCCGGCGAACGCGGAGGCTTCCGGGGTCCGCACGCCGAGGCTGACGGTCCATCCTTCGGCCAGAAGCTTTTCTGCGATGGCGGCGCCAATTCCGCGCGACGCACCGCTGATCATCGCCACCCGGTTCTGCATCGACATATCCCTAAACCTTTTCCAAGCATCAGGCCGCGGCTGCGGCATTACCCCATTCATCGCCAAAAACCTGAACCAGATGTCTGGGCGATACCTCGCGATACTCCCGCTTCGGCGCGGCATAGGATAGCGGTCTGACGGGGCTCTTGATCTCGTCATTGCTGAGGCCGCGGCGAATGCCGCGGCGGGTCGGATCGGGGATCGGCACGGCCGCTAGCAAGCGCTTCGTGTAGGGATGCTGAGGGTTTTCGAAGATAGCCTGGCGTGGACCGATTTCGACGATTTCGCCGAGATACATGACGGCGACACGGTGGCTCATGCGTTCGACAACGGCCATGTCGTGGGAGATGAAGAGATAGGCTAGACCCATCGTCTCCTGCAGGTCGAGCATGAGGTTGATCACCTGCGCCTTGATGGAAACGTCGAGTGCCGACACGGCTTCGTCGGCAACGATCACCTGCGGCGCCATGGCGAGCGCGCGGGCGATACAGAGGCGCTGCCGCTGGCCGCCCGAAAACTCGTGCGGGAAACGGCTCGCCATATCCGGCTGTAGCCCGACCTTGACCATCAGCTCGGCGACACGGTCGCGCGCATCTCTCTTGCCTGTGGCAATATTGTGGGCAAGCAGCGGCTCGGCAATCGCGTCACCCACCTCGATCCGCGGATTGAGCGAAGCGAACGGATCTTGAAAGATCATCTGGATATTTCGGCGCATGTCGCGCATCTGTCGGCTGGAGAGGTCGAGTATTTCCTTGCCGTCGAGTTTCACCGAGCCGGAATTGGCATCCAGCAGGCGCATGATCGTCCGGCCGGTGGTCGACTTCCCGCAACCGCTTTCTCCGACCAGAGCCAGCGTCTCGCCGGCCTTCAGATCGAACGAGATATTTTCCACCGCATGAACACGGCCGGACGTGGAGCCTAGAAAGCCGCCGCCCATATCGAAACGGGTAACGAGATCGCGAACCTGCAACAGGGGTTCGGGCTCTACGGAGACGGTGTCCTCGACCGGCGGCATGGGTACGGGCTCGCCGCTTTCGACATCGATCAGCGGGAAACGCGCGGGACCAGCCCTCACCGGTCATCGAGCCGAGTTTCGGCACGGCGGACAGCAGCGCTTTCGTATAGGCACGCTGAGGGTTGGCGAAAACCTGTTCGGTTTTTCCACGTTCGATCGCTTCCCCCTGGTACATGACGATCGTACGGTCGGCGATCTCGGCGACGACGCCCATGTCGTGGGTGATGAAGAGGACGCCCATTCCCTCTTCTTCCTGCAACAGCTTGATCAGTTCAAGGATCTGTGCCTGGATCGTCACGTCCAGCGCCGTGGTCGGCTCGTCGGCGATCAGCAGCCGCGGACGGCAGGCGAGCGCCATGGCAATCATGATGCGCTGGCGCATACCGCCGGAAAGCTGATGCGGATATTCCTCCATGCGCTTAGCCGCCGACGGGATACGGACCTTTTCCATCAGCCCCAGCGCCTCCTTTGCGGCCGCGCCGAAGGAAAGGCCGCGATGGGCGACGAGCACTTCGGAGATCTGCTCGCCGATCGTCAAAGACGGATTGAGGCTGGTCATCGGCTCTTGAAAGATCATCGCGATCCGGTTGCCGCGAATGTCGCGCATTTTCCGTTCCGGCAATGTCAGAAGGTTTTGCCCCTCGAGCCTAACCTCACCTTCAATGCGGCATGTATCTGGCTGGTAGAGCCGCATCACTGACATTGCAGTGACGCTTTTGCCTGACCCGCTTTCTCCGACAAGAGCCACCGTTTCGCCGGCAGCGACCTCGAACGAGACGTCATGCACAACCGGCAGCCACAGGCCCTTCCTGCGGAAAGATGTTTTCAAGCCGGAAACGCTGATCACGGGCTCAGCCATGTCAAATCCTTTCGGGGGTCGTCAGAAGGCGATTGAGGACGTGCCTGCCTCATTATGTTGCATGCCACAATTAAAAGCATCTTGCCAGCATCGATATAGGATATATGATATATCCACACTGGATCGCCAAGCCCCTCGGTGCGCTTCGGTCGAAAAACGAGGACCATTTCATGAAGCTTGAAGACATCCCCCGCCTCTCCCTCGGCTTCCTGCCGACGCCAATCGAAAAGCTGGAGCGACTGAGCGCGGAACTTGGCATCTCGCTCTCCGTCAAGCGTGACGACTTCACCGGTTTCGGCGGCGGCGGCAACAAGGTTCGCAAGCTTGAATATCTGATGGCCGACGCGGTGGCGCAGGGCGTCAAGGTGCTGATCACGACCGGTGGACATCAGTCCAACCATGCCCGCATGACCGCCGCCGCTGCCCGGAAATTCGGCATGAAGCCGATCCTCGTCCTACGCGGCAACCGCCCGGATCTGTATCAGGGCAATCTCCTGCTCGACCACCTATTTGGCGCAGACATCGATTTCCTTGATCCGGACGCCTATTTCACCGAGATCAATCCGCGCATGCAGCACCGTGCGGATCAGGCAGAAACCCGTGGCGAGAAGGCCTATATCATCCCGCTCGGCGGCGCCTCGGCACTCGGCGCCATGGGCTACGTCAATGCTGTCAAGGAACTCGCCGAGCAATATGCCGCCTCTGGCACTCCCACACCGGATTACATCGTCGCCCCCGTTGGTTCGGGCGGCACGCTTGCCGGCCTGCATGTCGGCTGCGCCATGTTCATGCCAGAGACGGAAGTCGTTGGCATCGCGGTAACCGGCAGTGCGGTCCCGTTCAGCGAACGCATTGCCGTCATGGCAAATGCGGCCGCCGAGCTGCTCGGCTATGACAGGCGATGGACGGCGGACGAGATCCGCATCGAGAACGACTATATCGGTCCCGGTTATTCGATACCGTCGGAAGACGGCAATGCGGCAATCAAGCTTGCAGGCAGGAGCGAAGGCGTGCTGCTCGATCCAGTCTACACCGGCAAGGCCTTCGCCGGCATTATCGGTTGTGTCGAAAAGGGCTCCATCGGCAAGGGAAGCTCAGTTCTCTTCGTCCATTGCGGTGGATCGCCAGCGCTCTACCCGTATGCCGGCCTGCTCACAAGCGATCTTTCCACGAGCACGGCGGGCTGAGCCATGGTCTATCGCATCGGATGTGATGTCGGCGGTACGTTTACCGACCTTTGCCTCTTCGAAGAGGAAACCGGCAAGACCTTCTTCGTGAAGACACCGACCACGACGGGCCATCAGGCCACAGCCGTGGTGGAGGCGGCACGGACGGCGCTTGGCATGGCAGGCATTGCACCGGGTAAACTTTCCGGCTTTGCCCACGGCACAACCGTTGCGACCAATGCGATCCTGGAACGGCGCGGCGCCCGTACCGCGCTGCTCATTACCCGCGGTTTCCGCGACGTGCTGGCAATCGGCCGCCAGACCCGAGCCCATCTCTACGATCAATATGCACGCAAGCCCGAACCGCTGGTGCCGCGCGAATTCATCTACGAGATCGGCGAGAGGCTGGGGCCGGACGGCACCGCTACTGAAGCGCTCGACGAGGAAACGGTGCGCATTGCCGTCGAAGCGATGCTTTCGGCCGGAATCGAGACGGTCGCGATCTCCTTCCTGCATTCCTACGCAAATGCCGTACATGAACAACGTGTGGCCGAGATCGTCCGCGCCATGGCGCCGGAGCTGAAAATCTCGATTTCCTCCGACGTGCTGGCCGAGCCGGGCGAATTCGAGCGCACCTCGACGACGGTCATGAACGCCTACCTCATGCCGCCCCTGAAGGACTATCTGGAGCGCATCGCCAACACGCTGATCGCCGACGGCGTCACGGCCGAGCCCGCCATCATGCAGTCTGGCGGCGGCGTCATGCCGATCGAAACGGCAAGCGGCGTCAAGGCCGTCCATACTTGTCTATCAGGCCCCGCAGCCGGCATGATCGGCGCCCGCCGTTTTGCGCAAGCGGCCGGTTATGCAAACGTCGTGACGATCGACATGGGCGGCACCAGCTTCGATGTCGGCCTGATCGAAAACGGCCATATTCTCACCCGTTATGAAAGCGAGATCGAAGGCTTTCCGCTGCGCGTGCCGATGTTCGACATCATCACGCTTGGCGCAGGTGGCGGCTCGATTGCCCATGTGGATCCCGGCGGCCTGTTGAAGGTCGGCCCGGAAAGCGCCGGTGCCCGCCCAGGGCCGGCCGCCTATGGCAAGGGCGGCGAACGCCCGACCGTGACCGATGCGAATGTCATCCTCGGACGGCTGCGGCCGGGCCGCGAGATCGGCGGCGGCATCGTCATCGACCGCGAAAAGGCGGCAAGGGCGATCGAGACGCATGTCGCGGGGCCACTCGGCATTTCCGTCGAAGAGGCTGCTGTCGGCATCCTACAAGTCGTGAATGCGGCCATGGTGCGGGGCATGCGCCGCATCACGGTCGAGCGCGGGCTCGAGCCGCGCGATTTTGCGGTCATGGCATTTGGTGGGGCCGGGCCGCTGCATGCGGTCGATCTCTGCGCCGAAATGGATGTCGAGACCGTCATCGTCCCACCCTCGCCCGGCCTTCTCTGCGGTATCGGCCTCCTTCTGGCGCCCTGGAAACATGACGAGACATCGATGATCTCCGGCCTTGCGGAGGCCAAGTCGAATTCGGACATCCGCATGGCGATCGAAATGCTGGGATGCAAGGTCGTCACCCAGGCGAAGAAGGATGGCATCGATTTCAAGTCTGTGACCTTCGCGCCGGGTCTGGAGATGCGCTATCGCGGCCAGGGGCATCAGCTGCAGATCGCCTGGACCGGCGATGGCCTCGACGTGGCTGTGGAAGCCTTCCATCAGGCTCATCATCGCAGCTTCGGTTACGACCGCCGCAACGAGAGCGTCGAGATCTGCCAGCTACGGCTGACCGCCAGCGCACCGCCGCCATCCGACAGGCTCCCGGTTCCGGTCATCACACCGAGCGACGATCCCGTCATCGCCCTATCTCCGCTGTGGTTCGAAGGCACGATGGTCGATGTGCCCGCCTATGACCGCGCCCGTCTCGCGCTTGGCACAGAACTGACCGGGCCGCTGATCGTCGAGCAGCAGGATACGACGCTGATCGTCGGCGCGCAGACGCTCGTCGTCGACGAACACGGCAACCTCATCATCAGGATGCAGAAATGAAGAGCGATACCATCCTTGCCGAAGTCGTCCGCCATGGCCTGCAGGCCGTTGCCGAGGAAATGGGCGCGGCCCTGATCCGCACCGCTCATTCGATCAACATCCGCGACCGCCGCGATTTTTCCTGCGGCGTCTTCGATGCCCAGGGCCAGCTGATTGCGCAGGCCGAACATATTCCCGTCCACCTCGGCCTGATCGCCGGCGTCGTCAGCCGCACGATCGCCAGCCTCGGCGAGGAAATCGCACCCGGCACGATGGTTGTCACCAATGACCCCTGGCTCACGGGCTCGCACCTTCCCGACGTCGTCGTCATCGCGCCGGTCGATGCTGAAGGCGAACGCCTCGGTTATGTCGCCAATATGGCGCATCAGGTCGATCTCGGCGGCTTCGCACCAGGTAGCCTTGCGCTCGGAACGGTGGACATCACCCAGGAAGGCCTGCGCGTCCCGCCGATGATCCTCGTCCGCGACGGCGCGGTCGAGCGCTCGACGCTGTCACTGTTCAGGCTCGCCAGCCGCACGCCGGACATGGTGGCCGGCGATCTGCTCGCACAGGCTGCCGCGAACACGACCGGCGCCCGCCGGCTGGCGGCTCTGGTCGAGCGAACCGGCAAGCAGCGCTTCGGCTCAGCCGTGACGACCCTGCTTTTGACGACCGAAAAACGGCTCGAAGCCGCATTCCGCGAATTGGAAGGCCGCAAGGGCGCCTTTGCCGACACGCTCGAATGGAACGAGGACGGCAAGGATGTTGATCTGACCGTCCGTGTCGCCCTGACGATTTCCGACAGCAAATTGCATGCAGATTTTGCAGGGACATCCGGACAGGTTGCCGGACCGGTCAATGCGCCGGTCTTTTTGACCGCAAGCTGCGTGCTTTATGTGGTCAAGGCCATGCTCGATCCGGATATACCCTCGAATGCGGGCCTGTTCCGCCGTATCGAGCTGTCGACGCCGGACCGCTCGATCGTGAGTGCCGCGGCGCCGTCTCCCGTCGCGCTCTGCACGTCGATCACCAGCCAGCGCATCACTGACGCGCTGATCGGCGCCTTCAACCAGATCCGCCCGGAAAAACCGATCGCCGCCTCGACCGGCAGCATGAACGCCCTGATCCTCGGTGGTGCCAATCCGGCAACCGGCCGCTCTTATTCCTATGTCGAGACCTATGCCGGCGGCCAGGGCGGACTTCCCGGGAAGGAGGGCGCAAGCGGCGTGCATTGCCACATGACCAATACCGCCAATTCGCCTGTCGAACTGATCGAGCGCGAATATCCTCTGACCGTCTTGGATTACAGCCTTGTGGATGGCAGCGGCGGAGCGGGAGAGTTTGCCGGAGGCCTCGGCCTGCGCCGGACTATCCTCGTGAACGCGGATTCGGTCCTGACTGTGCATCTCGACCGCACCCGGCACGCCCCCTGGGGCGTGATGGGCGGATCGCCGGCTCGCGGCTCCCACATCACCGTGGCCGACAGCAATGGTGAGCGCAACCTGCCGGGGAAAAGTACGACCCGCGTATCTGCCGGAACCACGATCAAGATGGAAACAGCCGGCGGAGGGGGATGGGGACGCCGGTGACTGCACACCATTTTTACAACGATCGTCTTGCCACATAATGTGCTTGGATCCGCTCGGAGCGGAAACCATACTGACCACGTCGGGTCTTCACTCAATAAAGAATTGCAATCTTTGGTTTGGCATTGCTGGAGCGTGCGGCCGTCGACATTGCAACTGCAACAGAGATTGCGATACTTCCATCTTCCCCTGTCGCAAGCGGATCAGAGCCGGTCGCCACTGCCCGATGAAAGCGACGAATGACCTCTCCATAAGGATCGACATGCTCCAGCTCAATCGGCCGCTCGCCTGCGGAGGTAACCATTTTGAGCGTTCCGGCCGGGCGGCCCGAGAGGCAATCGCCTGCGTAGAGGCTGCCTTCGGTCCCGTTGATGACAACCTCCGTCGCGCTGCTCGGCACATTGAACGCATCGAAGGTTTGTGCGACGAGGCCGGAAGCAAAACGTATCGTGCCCATGACAGCCTGGGCAATCGAAGACGCTTCGACTGTGATATCGCTCGTCATCGCCGTTACCTCCAGCGGGGTATCCGCAAGCAGATATCGCAGAAGATCGATGTCGTGCGTCGCCTTGTCGAAGATGATGCCGCTCCCCGCTTCATCCGTTAACCGGCCGCGATAGAGATGGCTCGGTAGAACTCCAGCATTGACAACGCGCGCGAAAAGCGGCTGACCGATGGCACCGCTGCGAACAAGCGCAGCCATCTCGCGATTGACGGCTGAGCCGCGCAGGTGATGGTTGACGCCCAGGACAACTCCCGCGTTCCGGCAAGCCTCGATCATCTCGGCAGCTTCCTGGAGGCTTGTCGCGAGAGGCTTTTCGCACAGCACATGTTTACAGGCAGAGGCTGCTGCAAGCACATGCGCATGGTGCAGCCTGTTGACGCTCGAAACATAGACGGCATCGCAGCGGTCAAAAAAATCACCCAGATCCGTCGTGCGCCCGGTTATGTCGAGAGAATCTGCAAGCGCGTCGGCCCGCCCTTGATCTGACGAATAGACCGAGGCGACATCACCGTCATTGGAGCGGATCGCGTTGACGAGCCTTTCGCGCGCAATCGTCGATGCACCCAGAAGCCCCCAGCTCATTCTGTCTTCCGACATGTCGATATCCCCTGATCCAGTCTTCAGAAAAGAAAACTTGCCCCGTCTTCGGAGCTTGAAACAGCTCGGCGAGAGCTGGCGAAAAGCTCTCGTCCGATGCCACGCTGGGCGCGGTGCGGCATCGCGGAGGGCTTGCGGTCGGCGATCGTTCCCGTATCGACCAGCATCTCGAGAATTCCGGCGGCCGGGTCGATCCTGACCATATCGCCATCTCGTACCAGCGCGAGCGGCCCGCCATCGGCCGCCTCGGGCGAAACGTGGATGGCAGCAGGGATCTTGCCGGAAGCGCCCGACATTCGCCCGTCCGTTACCAGCGCCACCTTGAAGCCGCGATCCTGCAGAACGCCGAGGGCGGAACTGAGCTTGTGAAGCTCCGGCATACCGCATGCCTTCGGCCCCTGAAACGGCATGATCGCGACGAAATCCCGATCCAGTTCGCCCGCCTTGAAGGCCAGCATCAACTGCTCCTGCGTTTCGAAAATCCTTGCAGGAGCGGTCACCGCGCCACCACCACCCTTCACCGCCGAAACCTTGATGACCGAGCGGCCAAGATTGCCCGTCAATACTCTGAGACCACCTGTAGACTGGAAGGGCTGGCCGGCCGAACGCAAAACGCCGTCATCTGACGAGGTCCCAGCATGATCGCGCCATTCCACGTCACCGTCGACAAGAAACGGCGCCTGCCGATACCGGTCCAGGCCTTTGCCGACGATCGTATATACGTCCTCGTGGAGAAGCCCATGGTCGAGCAGGGTGGCAATCAGCGACCGCATGCCACCGGCCGCATGAAACTGGTTTATGTCTGCCGGTCCGTTCGGATAGGCCCGCACCACAAGCGGGATGACATCGGAAAGATCGGAAAAGTCATCCCAGGTGACGATGATCCCCGCCGCACGCGCCATGGCAACCAGGTGGATCGTATGGTTGGTGGATCCGCCCGTCGCGAGCAGTCCGATGATGCCGTTGACGATCGTCTCCACGCCGACGATCCGCGATACCGGCATGAACTTGGGGCCGGGCATGGAGATATCCAGCGCGCATTTGACCGCCGCTCGTGTCAACGCCTCCCGAAGTGGCGTGTTCGGATTGACAAAGCTGGACCCGGGAAGATGCAGGCCCATGATTTCCATCAGCATCTGGTTGGAATTGGCGGTGCCATAAAAGGTGCAGGTTCCGGGCGCGTGATAGGATCTTGCCTCGGATGCCAGCAAATCCTTTTGCCCGACCTTGCCTTCCGCGTGCAGTTGCCGAACCTTGACCTTGTCGGAGTTTGACATGCCGGTCGGCATGGGACCTCCTGGAACGAAGACGGCCGGAAGATGACCAAAGGCCAGCGCACCCATGACAAGCCCCGGCACGATCTTGTCACAGACCCCGAGGTAAAGCGCTGCGTCGAATGCGTCATGACTGAGGGCAACTGCGGTGGACATGGCAATGACGTCCCGCGAGAAGAGGGACAGCTCCATCCCTTCCCTGCCCTGCGTGATGCCGTCGCACATGGCCGGGACGCCTCCGGCAACTTGCGCGACCGCGCCCAGACAGTTTGCCTCGCGGCGGATGATTTCGGGAAAGCGCTCGAACGGCTGGTGGGCGGAGACCATGTCGTTATAAGCCGTCACGATCGCGAGATTTGGCGCAGCCGCTCCAAGCAGCGCAGTCTTGTCCGCGATCGGACAGGCTGCCGCGACATGCGCCGCGTTCGCGCAGGGCATCGCGCTTCGCCGGGGTCCATCTCGATTAAGCGTTTCTGCGATCACCGCATCATATTCGGCCCGGGTCCGCGCTGAACGATTTCGGATTCTGTCGGTGACATGGAGTATCGTATCGATTGGTTTCACAGGAAGGTTCCAGAGCTTGATGTCGCAACTGCGCGATGACCGTGATCGTGGCTAAGATCACTTGTAAAATTTGACAACGACATGTCAAGCCACGGTAGCTGTCCGATCACTTTTCTGGCGCGCTCGGGATTGTCGTCACTTGAGAACCCAGCAAATATCTGACTTTTCTGTGTTTTCTCCGGGAAAGACGGAGTTCTCCAGCCGAGAAGCGGCACGCTCCTCACTTTAGAGCACTAAAAATCCACATCAGCATGTAAATTTAATTGACTACATGTTGTAGAGTTTTTATGGTGGCCGAAATGGGGTCGCCGAAAAACTTGCCGCAAGGCAAGGAGGCTTCCCGTCGTTTTGTATCGGGAGGTGCCGGGTGGATTTGAGCAAGCAGCGGATTGTGCATCTGGGAAACGCGTTTCTCGATACGATCGTCTATCTGCCAACGCTGCCGACGCAGCCAAGCAAGATCCGGGCGCTCGACGTATTGAAGACCGGCGGCGGAATTGCCGCGACAGCTGCCTACACCACTGCTCTGCTGGGCGCGGAGACCATCTATTGGGGTCGCCTCGGCAATGATGAAACCGGCGACCAGATTCTGGCGCGCCTCGATGCCGTCGGCGTTGATACCCGCTCGGTCCGACGTGTAGATGGCGGGGTCAGCCCGATCGGAACAATCCTGGTATCTCCGGACGGCGACCGAATGGCCTTCGGCTTCATCGGCAGAAATCTTGGCAACGAGGCCGAATGGCTACCGTTGAACCAGCTTGCTGGCGTGACTGGCGTGCTTGCCGATTACAGCTGGTGGGAGGGCGCCGCGGCCGTCTTCGAAGCTGCCCGTAAGCGTAACATCGTGAGCGTGCTCGATGCCGATGTCGGCGATATGGATGCGGTCCACAAGCTCCTGCATCTCCCCGATCACGTCGTTTTCTCCGCGGCTTGCCTGCGCAGGCTGTCTGACAGCGACGACATCGAAACCGGCCTTCGCCATGCGCGTCGTCTGTGTCGGGGTGTGGTTGCCGTCACGGATGGCGAACATGGCTTCTTCTGGCTGGATGAATCAGGCGTTCGCAACGTGCCGGCATTTCCCATCAAGGCAATCGACACCAACGGCGCCGGCGACATCTTCCATGGCGCCTATACGCTGGGCGTGGCCGAAGGCCTGGATGTCGAAGACGCCGCCCGATTTGCGAGCGCCACCGCCGCGCTCAAATGCGCGAAGGGTAGCGGCTGGGAAAGCATTCCCGATCGCAGCGCCGTCGAAAACTTTCTCAAGAGGAGTGCGTGATGAACATTACCCCCGGCAAACTTTGGGGCCTGCGCCGGCTTGCGGACGAGAAGGGCCGCTTCAAGATGCTTGCGATGGATCAGACCGGGCCGATCGTCAATCCGATCAAGGCCGCCCTCAATGTCGATCGCGCACCCTACCATCACGTTGCCGCGGTTAAGCGAATGCTCGGTACCTATCTGGCGCCAAAGGCTTCAGCGGTGCTGATCGATCCGCCACTTGGCTATTCGGCTACGGTCGACGGCATTTCCTCACGCAAGGGATTGCTCGTGGCAACAGAATGGGCCACCTGGGAAGTGACGAAAACAGGGCGCAAATCGGAGAACATCCCCGGCTGGAATCCGGGTGTCATACGCAAGATCGGCGGCGATGGCGTCAAGGTCAATCTCTGGTATCGCGCCGATGTCAGCGCCGACGTCAAGGAACATCAGCTCGCCTACCTCGATAACGTCAAGCAGGATTGCCGCGAGAACGATATTCCTTTCATCCTCGAATTCCTCGTATACCCCTTCCCAGATGAGACGCAGGAAGCGTTTAACGCGCGCCGTGTCGAACTGGTGGCCGGCTCACTCGCAGACAAGGACATCATGAATCCGGAAGGCGTCGACGTCTACAAGCTGGAACCGCCAACTGAGACGGTAGACGTGCCCGATCCGGACGGTCCCGATGCCGCCCGCATCCAGAAGCGCTTCGATGATATGGCGAAGGGGTTGAGTCGTCCGTGGGTGCTGCTGAGCGCAGGCTCCACGCCGGAAGACTTCCTGCGGCTCCTGACCTACGCATATCGCGCGGGCGCAAGCGGCTACCTCGCCGGCCGTGCCATCTGGGCAAAGGCCTTCTCGAATTTCCCGGACATGGCCGCCATGGAGAAGTCCCTGGCGGACCAGGCGCCACGCATCATGGACGACCTGAACGTCCTGACAGACAGGATGGCAACGCCGTGGCGGGAGAACCGCAACTGGCAAAATGATGTTGTTGCGGCGCCGGCGGGCGAAGATTTCGCGCCGCGTTACGCCGAATTCGCAAAGACAGGCCTCGTCGCCTGAACCGCGACCATCTGGAGACTTTTCGTGGGATATCTCGATTTTACCGGAGTGCTATCGCGTAGCGACCTTCTGCTGAAGGGCATGCTGCTGACCGCGCAGATCTCGGTCATATCGATGCTGTTCGCGCTGATGATCGCCGTCCTAGTGGCAACTCTCTCACTGAACGGCAGCCGGTTGATCCGGTTGCCGGCGGTCGCTTATGTCGAGGCGATCCGCAATACCCCGTTCATCGTCCAGGTCTTCCTACTCTATTTTGGACTGCCCAGCTTTGGCATCCGGCTAGATCCAACGATCGCGGCCGTTCTCGCCATGTCCATCTATGGCGGCGCCTATTGCAGTGAAGTCATTCGTGCCGGCATCCAGAGCATCGTCAAAGGCCAGATCGAGGCGGGGCGCGCACTCGGAATGTCACCGATGACCATCTTCAGGTACATCATTTTCAAGCCGGCGCTTGCGGCTGTTTTCCCGTCGCTCGCGGCGCAATTCATCCTGCTCCTCCTGTCGTCCAGCGTCGTCTCCGCGATCTCGGTTCCCGAACTGACCGGTATCGGCAATGACATCCAGGGCATCACGCTGCGGAACATGGAAATCTATCTCGTGATTGCTGTCGTTTACGTCATCCTCGTCGCGGCGCTGAAGGGATCGATGACCGTGCTGGAACGTGTCCTGTTTCCATTCAAGTTCCTGGGGCGATAAAATGTTTCAGCAATTCAGCCTCACCCATGTCCAGTTCATGCTCACCGGCCTTGGCTGGACAATCGGCCTAGCCCTGATCGCGTTGATCGGCGGCTCGATCGCCGGATCCGCGATTGCCCTGATGCGCGTTTCCGCCAATCCCATTGTCAGCCGGCTCTCCCAATTCTACATTTTTTTCGTGCAAGGCACGCCGCTGCTGGTGACGCTGTTCATCGCCTATTTCGGCGCCACCTATCTCGGCATTTCCGTGCAACCGATCGTGGCGATCGCGGTCGCCTTTTCCTTCTACGCCGCGGCGTTCCTCGGAGATATCTGGCGCGGCGCGATCCAGTCGGTCCCGAAGGGGCAACGGGAAGGCGCTCATGCCCTCGGTCTGGGCCGCGCGGACGCGATGATCCACATCATCGTACCGCAGGCGGTGCGGATCGCTATTCCGCCGACAGTCGGCTTTTTCGTCCAGCTCATCAAGAACACATCGCTGGCCTCAGTCGTCGGCATTGTTGAGCTGACGCGCACGGCGCAGATCGTCAGCAACGCCACGTTCAAACCGCTCGAGGTCTACATGACCGCCGCGGCATTCTATTTCCTGGTCTGCTTTCCGCTGACGCTGGTCAGCCGCGGCCTGGAAAAACGTCTTCAATCCTAACATCGTAACGGAGGAGAAAACGATGCTCTCATTCATCAGGAAAGCTGTCGTCGGCATAGTTGCCGCTGCATGCCTTTCATCAGTTGCCTTTGCACAGCAGACGACGAACACGTTCGACGAAATCATCAAGCGCGGCAAGATCGTCGTCGGCATCTCGCTGTCGACACCGCCATACGGCATGACCGATACCAGCATGAAACCGGCCGGCTTTGACGTTGCGGTCGCAAATCTCATCGCGCGCGATCTCGGCGTGAAGCTAGAAATCGTTGACCAGGTTTCGCAGGCCCGCATTCCGAACCTAACAACCGGCAAGGTTGACATCGTCATTTCCTCGCTCGGCATTACGGCCGAACGCGCCAAGGCGATCATGTACACCAACTCGATCTATGTCGACGAACAGATGGTCCTGGCGCCGACGGCTTCCAAGCTCGAAAATCTGGAATCGCTCGTCGGCAAGCGCGTCGGTGTTACCCGCGCCAGCACGAATGACACGATCATCACCCAGAAGGCCGTGCAAGGCACGAACATCCAGCGCTTCGAAGATGACGCTTCGACCAATCAGGCGCTGTTCACCGGTCAGGTCGATGCGATCGTTTCCGGCGTGGCGGCCGCCAATGCCATCAATGCGCAGACGGACAAGTTCGCGCGCAAATTCGCAGTTCGCCAGTCCCCGATGGGCATCGGCGTTCGCCGCGGCGACTACGACCTGCACCAGTGGCTGAACACCGAGATCATGATGCTGTGGAGCGGTGGCGAACTGCAGGCTGCCCAGAAGCAATGGCTCGGCATCGTCAACGAAGACGTTCCGCGCTTCTGATCCCTATCAGGGCCTGCGGCAAAGGCTGCAGGCCCGCCCTCACGAGAAAGCTGCCGATATGCCCAGAATTACGCTCAGACAATTGCTCGACCACGCCGCCGAACACCAGTACGGCGTACCTGCCTTCAGCGTCACCTGTATGGAACAAATGCTGGCGGTCATGAATGCCGCCCGCGCTGTCGATGCGCCGGTCATTCTACAGGTCGGCACCAAGGCCCGGGCTTATGCGGGCGATATCATGATCGAACACCTGTTTGCCGCGCTCGAGACAATCTATCCGGAAATCCCGATGGTCATCCACCAGGACCATGGCAATAGCGAAGCTACCTGCGCGACCGCCCTTCAGCATAAGTTCACCTCGGTGATGATGGATGGCTCGCTGCTCGAAGACGCCAAGACACCTTCCGACTACGACTACAATGCCCGGGTCACTGCCCGCGTCTCCGAAGTTGCGCATTACATGGGCGCCTCCGTCGAGGGCGAGATCGGCGTTCTCGGCAAGCTCCAGTCGCGCACCGATGAGCGCATGCTGACCGACCCGGATGAAGCGGTGAAGTTCGTTCGGGAAACCAGGGTCGACGCACTCGCGATCGCCATGGGCACCTCGCATGGCGCCTACAAGTTCAGCCGCAAGCCGGATGGTGAAGTTCTGGCGATGGACCGGCTGGAGGAAATCCACCGTCGCCTGCCCGAAACCCATCTCGTCATGCATGGCTCCTCCTCGGTCCCGCAGGAACTGCAGGACATCATGAACAAGTATGGCGCCGACATAAAGCAGACCTGGGGCGTACCGATCGAGGAAATCCAGCGCGGCATCAAGCATGGCGTGCGCAAGATCAACATCGATACCGACAACCGGATGGCGCTGGTTGGCCAGATTCGCCGCGTGATGCATGAGGACCCCAAGGAATTCGATATCCGCAACATGATGAAGCCCGGTATGGACGCGATTACCAAGCTCTGCAGGCAGCGGCTCGAAGAATTCGGCACGGCCGGCCACGCTGGAAAGATCAAGGTCACTCCGATGGCGGACATGGCCCGTCGGTACGCATCCGGCGAACTCGACCCGAAGATCGTTTGACGGGCACAAAGAAAAGCCGTGAGGAAAAGATTGTGAGCGCACACCACTCGAATGCAAAATCGGACAGAGCGGTCGTGGAGGCGAGACAGGTTTCGAAATCCTTCGGAGCCTTCCAGGCCCTCAAGAACATCGACCTGACCGTCGACCGAGGCGAGACGATCGTGGTCTGCGGCCCTTCAGGTTCGGGGAAATCGACATTGATCCGCTGCCTGAACGCACTGGAGCAATATCAGTCCGGCTCGCTCCGCGTCTGCGGCGTCGACGTGACGGATGCCCGTTCGTCGATCGATGCCGTGCGGCGGCGCACCGGCATGGTCTTCCAGAACTTCAATCTTTTCCCCCATATGACCGTGTTGGAAAACTGCATGATCGCGCCGATGAAGGTCAAGGGTGCCTCGCGCGAGGACGCTCGCGCGACAGCTCAACGCTTCCTTGAACGGGTTAGAATTCCGGAACAGGCAGGCAAATATCCGTCCCAACTGTCGGGCGGGCAGCAGCAGCGCGTCGCAATAGCACGGGCACTGTCCATGAGCCCCGAACTGATGCTGTTCGACGAACCGACTTCAGCGCTCGACCCAGAGATGGTCCGCGAAGTGCTAGATACGATGGTCGAACTTGCGAAAGAAGGTGGAACGATGATCTGCGTGACGCACGAAATGCATTTTGCCCGTCAGGTCGCCGATCGCATCATTTTCATGGATGCCGGCGCGATTGTCGAGACCGGCAAGCCGGACGAATTCTTCTCAAACCCAAGGACGGCAAGAGCGCAGGAATTCCTGGCCCAGATCCTGCACTGAAGCGCCGCACCGTTTGCCGCAATAATCGCGGGCGGCGCTTTTGCCGCCCGTTTCATTCAATGCGATGGGGGATATTGCCTACAAGACGCCCGGCTTCCAGATGCTGCGCGTCGAGCATTGCCGCCCTCGCCTGCAGCAGATGGTATTTCATATAGCTTGCGGCGGAATCGCTGTCCTCTATGCTGATCGCGTTGAAGATCCGCGTATGCTCTTCCACGACACGCAACCGACGCGCCGGCGCACGCTCTCTTGCCAGCTCAAGCCCGATATTCATCGTTTCCAGAACCGGTCGGCGGAGGTCTCTCAGTAGGGCAGGAAAATATTCATTGCCGGCGGCAATCGCGATTGCATCGTGAAAGGCAATGTCCTGAGACTGTCCCAGTTCTCCGCGCATGATCGCCTCGTTCAGATCGTCGATCGTCTGCCGGATCGCTTCAAGATGCCCCCGTGAGCGCCGAAGAGCGGCAAGTCGTGCGGCTTCGACTTCAATGACTATTCTGGGCTCGAAAGAACGCACGTAGCTGGAAAGGCTGGCCGCATCGGCCAACTCCGTGAGCCTCGTGGACGGCTTTGTCGAAACAAACGTACCAATACCTCGTCGCGACTGGACTAGCCCATCCGTTGAAAGCCGTAGCAAGGCCTCGCGAACGACAGGCCTCGACACGTCAAAGGCCATGGAGAGCTCTGCCTCGGAGGGCAGCTTAATCGCCTTCGGTGAACTTGCCGGACGTGATTTCAGCCAGGATTTGCCCATAGACGGTATCAGCGAGTTTTTCTTTCCGGGCGGGTGTGATTACAATCTGAGACATGCCCGCACCTTAACCGAGTTTGAGCTTCTCAGAAAAGGATTGATTGGTGAAACGGCACCAATCACCTCGCCAGCGGACTGCAGGAATTTCTGACTCAACGTTATCAGGCTTGCTGCGTCGCCGGTTCCATTTCATGAGCCACAGCCAGCCTTGCTATAGCTCATAATTTTCGCGATTCATGAGCTATAGAAAGCCTATCTATCGCTCAGCACCACAATTTGCAGCTCTTGCTCCATGCAGCGACGATCGACAGATCGCCAACTTACCCTGAACATATTCTCTTAGAGCTCGCCTCGTATTTCCGCTCGCCTTGAGCAGTAGCGCCGAGAGAAACGGAATGAACATGAGCAGATGCGATTGCGGCATCTGCCGTGTATTCGGGTGTCGCCATGGATTGGGACCTTCGGGAAATGGATGCGGGGGGTGGTCGCCGAGCGGGTGGGGCCTATTCGGCCGCCACCTTCCTCGCGCCGACATTTTCAAGATGGGCGATGACGTCCTCGACATGCATGACATCCGCATATTTGTGATGCAGGTCGAAGAGGTTCATCTTGTGGACGAGTTCGTGCCGGTCATAGGTGCATTCCTCGACGAGGCTGACATGCAAGCCGTTGGAATAGCCGTCGACGCAACTTGAACGGACGCAGCCGCTGGTGCTCTCGCCGCAGACGATCAGACTCTGCACGCCGAGAAGATTGAGATGCGAGATGAGAGGCGTGCCCTGGAAGATGCTGGCACGCTGTTTGCGGATGATGACATCGCCTTCCTGAGGCGCGAAATCGGCCCAGATCTCGTAATCGTCGGCGAAGCGCTGCGCGGCGGAAGGCTTCTTGCGCCGCGTTGCTCCGACACCCTGCGGGGCCGCCATCGGGCGGTTATCGGAGGTGCAGTAGAAGATCGGGATGCCGGCGGAACGCGCGGCGGCGATCAGTTTCCTGGTCGGCTCGATCGCATTGTAAGCATAGATGCCGCAGCTGCTCGGATACTGGTCAACCAGGCTAACCGGCGGGACCGGACCGCCGCGATAGGCAAGATTATAGAGGTCGATCAACACCAGCGCCGGGCGCGGGCCGACGAAGGTTTCACGCTGATATGGGGCGTAGAGCTTTACGAGATCAGCGGGAATGACATCCGCCCAGGCATGGTCTTCGAAGCGGTCGGGGGTCATAGATTCCTCCTTCGATTGCTGGCGCTAGAGCGCCGTGCACCCGAGTGTTGCACAAAGCCGCTCTGACTATTTGAATTTACGCATCGTGCGTTCCGAAAATCGATTCCGATTTTCGGGCCGATGCTGTAGGTCGTCTCCGCCCGGCTCGTGGGTCCGGGCGGAGACCTGAGATCATTCGGCGGCGATGCGGGTCGCCATGCCGCGGCCGGACGGCAGCTCGAACATGTCGTCTTCCAGTGTGTTGAGGTACTCGACCACTTCGTCGCTGGGGCGGACATTGGCGTATTTGGCATGCATGTCGCAAAGGTTGATGGCATGGCTTGCCTGACTGCGGTCGAAGCAGCCGTCTTCGACAACAGTTAGCCGGAAGTTCTGCGAGAACGCGTCGAGCACGGTCGCCCGCACACAGCCCGAAGTGGTCGTGCCGGTGACGATCAGGCTGTCGCAGCCGAGCAGCTGCAGATAGGACTGCAGCGGCGTGCCCGCAAAGCCGGAGGGCTTCTGCTTGCGGACCACGAGATCCTGCGGGCCGGGGGCGATCTCGTCGACGATGTCGTTTCCGTCGCGGTTGGGCACTTCGGTGACCGGTGTCTCGCCGCGGCGACTGGACTTCCAGCTCCATGAGCCGGAATCCCAGTTGTCGGCGCGACGGGTGCCTGTCGTGTAGATGACCGGAATGCCCTTGCCGCGGCAAACCGCAATCAGCTTCTGCAAGACTGGAATGGCTTCCCAGGCATCCTCACCGCAGGAGGTGCGCCATTTCTTGATGCTCTCGAGGATCGGCTTCGATTCCTCGTCGCAGAAGGCGTAGTTCACATCGATGATGACGAGGGCGGGCCGCTTGCCCCACTCGGCGATCGCACCGAAGCCGGATGCGGCGAACACCGCCTTGTCGCGCTCGGTCAGAAACTTGTCCCAGATGCGTTCGGTCATGTCAGTCCTCCTTTGGGGGGTGATGGCTCGCTGCATTCGCGGCACTGGTGCGCAACATGTGGCTGGCATAAGCCGAAAAACCGAACATGGTGGCGACCAGGACCGCACCGCCCGCGAGGAAGGCGGTCGTCAGTCCGACGAAACTGCCCAGCACGCCGAAGAGTGCCGGACTGATCGTTTGGGAAAAGCGGTTGACGAGCAGTCGAAGCCCCATCAGCTTGCCGTGCTGGTTCTCGCCGACGGCATCGACCATGATCATCATGCTAACCGGCAGGTTGACGCCCGCTGCGGCCCCCAGAATGAACATTAGCAGATAGGTCAGCATCGCATTGGGGGCGGCGATCGGCGTCAGGACGACGCAGACGGCGGCGACAAGGCCGGCGGCGGTCAGGATACGTTCCAGCGAAAAGCGCCGCATCAGAGCCTTGATGACGAAGCGGCTCAGCATCCCCGCCAGCCCCTGCCAAGACAGAAGCGCGGCGATCTGGAAGGCGGAATAGCCGAACTGGTCAAGGTAGACCGGCAGGAAGCCGCTATAGAGCGACTGGATGTACATGATGATGAACGTCCCGACGAGGCCGAACTGCACCGGACGATGCACCGTGAGGTCAATGCCCTGCCGGTAGCTCGCCGTCACACCGCGAAACGACAGGATGGAGCGGATTTCTCCGTCTTCGGGAACCGGATGCGGATATCGTCGGCTGAGCCGGGCGAGCAGCAGCATGAATACAGTGGTTGCGACTGCCGAGGCGATGAATGTGGACCGATAACCTTCCGCAGGCGTCGTAAAACACGATGCGAGGACGCCGCCGATCAGCGGCCCGAGCATGCTGCCGCCGGACATCCACATCGAATAGGTTGTGATCGCCCTGTTGCGGGTCTCGCGGTCGCCGGTCGACACCAGAACCTGCAGCGCGGTCGCCATGATGATAATGCAGGCGCCCATGAAGAGCTGCGAGATCGTCAGCATCGGCACGCTTGTCGCGAAGACCGTGTTGAGCAGCGAGATCAGCAGCAGGACAGCGCCGACCTGCAGCATCTTCATGGGCCCGATACTGTCGATCAGCTGGCCGGTGGGCATGGCGATGATGATCGGCAGCAGGGCGCGCGAAGTGACGATCAGGCCGATTTCGAGCGTCGAGGCACCCATTTCCGCGGCATACAGCGTGAAGAATGGTGCCGCCATGCCGGTGATGGTGAAGAACAGGCCTCCGCCGAAGATGCCGAAGCGCCGAAAGGTATTAGCTTGCATAATGGCACGCCGTTTCGCGGGTTTTGGAATAGGGTTTCAGGACCATCTTATGAGTACGGCAATAGTCGGTCGCCTTGGGACAACGGGATGCGAAGGAGCAGCCGGCCGGCAGATTGAGCGGGCTTGGAAGCTCGCCGGAAAGCGGTTTCTGGGTGCGCGCTTCCTCCGCCTCGGGATCGGGGATCGGCACGGCCGAAATCAGCGCCTGTGTGTAAGGATGCGCCGGATTTTTGAAGACCTCTTCGGCCGGACCGTATTCCACCACCTCGCCTAGATACATGACGGCGATCTTGTCGGAGATATAGCTGACCGTCAGGAGATCGTGCGAGATGAAGACGAAGCTGACGCGGAGCTTTTGCTTGAGATCGACCAGAAGGTTGATGATCTGCGCCCGCACCGAGACGTCGAGTGCGGAGGTCGGTTCGTCGGCCACCACGACGGATGGTTTCAGGGCCAAGGCACGTGCGATCGCGACGCGCTGGCGCTGGCCGCCGGAAAGCTGACTCGGGTAACGATGCATATAACTCTCGTCGAGACCGACCTGGCCGAGCAGTTCGCGGACGCGGGCTTCGCGCTCGGCCTTGAGACCCCAGCCGGTCACGACCAGCGGTTCCTGGATGATGTTGAACAGGGTCATCTTCGGATTGAAGGATGACGAGGGGTCCTGGAACACCATCTGCGCCATGCCGTCGATGAAGATATCGCCGGACGTCGCCGGATCGAGGCCGAGGAGAAGCCGTGCGACCGTGCTCTTGCCGCAGCCGGATTCGCCGACGATGCCGAGCGTTTCGCCTTTTCGGACACGCAGTGAAATACCGTTGACGGCACGTACCGTGGGCGGCTTGCGCCAGGGCAGAGAGCTGCGGGTGGTGAAATGTTTGTACAGGTTGTTGATCTCGACGACGACGCGGTCCTCACCCGCATCTGCAGCCGGCTCCATCGGCGGGATAAGGGCGCGCTCCACCTGCCGGCCTGTGCCAAGCCCTTCCGGCAACCAGCAAGCCGCGGCGTGACCATGGCCGCGCGGCTCGAGCTCGGGAGCGGCCTCGAAACAGCGGCGATGAGCGCCAGCGCAGCGGTCCTTGAAGGCGCATCCCGTAACCGGCATTTTCATGTCCGGCGGGAAGCCCGGAATTTGCGCAAGCCGGCGGCGCTCCGGCTGATCGACCGGCGGGATCGTGTCCAGCAGGCTCTGCGTATAGGGATGGCGCGGGCGGGCGAAGATGTCCTTGACCGGGCCGAACTCGACCAGCTTGCCGGCATACATAACACCGACCTTGTGGGCGAAACGGGCAACAAGCCCGAGATCGTGGGTGATGAAGATCATCGCCGCACCGGTCTCGGCTGTCAGTTCCTTTAGGAGCTCGACGATCTGCGCCTGGATAGTGACGTCGAGCGCCGTGGTCGGTTCATCAGCAATGACCAGCCGCGGCCTGCAGGACAGGGCCATGGCGATCATCACGCGCTGCCGCATGCCACCCGACATTTCAAACGGATAGGATTCGATGCGGCGCGCAGCATTGGGAATGCCGACTCGATCGAGCCAGCTGATCGCCTCAGTCCGCGCCTTGTCCTGCGGCAGGCCGAGATGGCGCATGATCGGCGGGATCATCTGGTTTGAGATCCGCATGACCGGATCCAGCGAAGACATCGGGTCCTGAAAGATCGTGCCGACCTTGCGGCCGCGAATTTCATTGAGCTGCCGTTCGCTCATCTGGTTGAGATCGTGACCATCGAGATTGATCTCGCCTGAGACGACCTTGCCCGGATAGGCAAGGAGACGCAGCAGCGACATCGCCATGGCGCTCTTGCCGGAGCCGGATTCGCCGACGATTGCGACCCGTTCTCCCTGACTGATCTGAAAGGAGACACCGTTCACCGCTTTGACGGTGCCGCTGTCGGTCATGAAATGCGTATGCAGGTTGCGAACGTCGAGCAGGGCGCTGCGAATGGGGCGGAGTTCGTTCATGGACGTTGATCCCGATCTTGAGCCACGGTTACGTGCGCAAAGTTTATTTGCGCGAGCGCGGGTCGAGGACCTGACGGATGCCGTCCGACAGGAAATGCAGGCTGATGGCGATCAGCAGGATGACCGCGCCCGGCAGGGTGGAAATCCACCAGGCCTGCTCGAGATAGGTCTGACCGTCGCGGATTAGGTTTCCGAGCGAAGGAGCCGGCGGCATGATGCCGAGCCCGAGGAAGCTGAGGCCGGCCTCGACGAGGATCGCATTGGCGGCCGCGATCGATGCCGCCACCAGAAGCGGGGCGAGCGTGTTGGGGATGATGTGTTTCGTCATCAACCACATTTGCGACGCCTTTACCGTCCGGGCCGCGTCGATATAGGCGCGGGATCTGAGGCTCAGCACCAGCGAGCGCTGCAGGCGGATGAAACGCGGCACGTCCGACAGCGAGATCGCCAACACGACCGGCAGCATGCCGGTACCCATGACCGATACCAGACCGATGGCGAGCAGCAGCGACGGGAAGGCGAGGAAGATGTCTGTGATGATCATCATCACCCGGTCGATGACGCCGCCAAAGAAGCCGGCAAGCGTGCCCATAACAAGGCCGACGGTCAGCGAGAGAAGCGCCACCGCAAAACCGACGAACATGGAAATCTGCACACCGGCAAGGGTACGGCTCAGGATATCGCGACCCATTCGGTCGGTGCCGAACAAATGGATGAAAGACGGCGGCTTCGTCATCGCCCGCAGATTCGTTTCCAGCGGTCCCGGCAGCGGCAGGAGCGGGCGAAATATGGTCAGGAGCAAGATCGGCACGAGGATCAGCAATGCCAGCTGAACCCGGCGATTGGACAAAAGCCGAATGGTTCCGTCGAAGCTTGAGGAATCGAACTGGATGGTGCGGCTGGCAGGCAGGGGAATAGAGATGTGGGCCATGCTTCTTTTCTCCAAGTCAGAACTGCACGCGCGGGTCGAATACGCGGTAAATCAGGTCGGTGGTGAAATTGATCACGACGAAAATCATCGCGTAAAAGACGATCAGGGTTTGGACCATCTGGTAGTCGCGGCTGTTCATGCCGCCGACCAGAAGGTTACCGATGCCCGGCAGGGTGAAGATGAACTCGACGATGACAGTACCGTTCAGGAGATTGCCGAAGCTCAGCCCGATCACGGTCACGATGGGCAGGGCGGCATTCTTAAGGGCATGGCGGAAGAGCACGCGCAGCTCCGACCAGCCCATGGAGCGGGCGGTGCGAACGTAATCTTCGTTCAGCACTTCAAGCACCGAGGTGCGGGTAATACGGGCCAGCGTCGCCACCTGAGCCATGGAGAGGACAAGGACGGGCAGCGCGATGCGGCGGAGCAGCGTCACCGGGTCTTCGAGCGAGACTGTGCCGCTTGCCGGAAACCATCCGAGTGTCAGCGAAAAGATCAAGAGACAGACGAGCGAGGTCCAGAACGGCGGCATCAGGTCGAGCACCATGGCGACGCCGGTGATGATGTTGTCCAGCATCCGGTTGCCCTTGTGCGCCATATAGGCGGCAAGCGTTCCGAGTGGGATCGAGATCAGCACCGTGAGAAAGATGGTGCCGACCGCGATCGATATGGTCACCGGCAAGGCGCCGAGGATCAGCCCGACGATCGGCAGCTTGGTAGTGACGGTCGTGCCGAAATCCAGCACCGCCAAGCGGCTGAGATAAGTGAGATATTGAATGAAAAGGGGATCGTTCAGCCCCATCTGGCCGCGCATCTGATCGAGGGCGGCGCCGGACAGGCTATCGCCGGCCATCGCCGAGATCGGGTCTCCGGGTATCAGTCGCATGGTGAAGAACACCAGGGTGACGACACCCAGAACGGTGACGAACAACTGGACGAAACGCTTGAAGCTATAGGTCAGCATGGCCGGCGATCCCCTTTTCGGCTTATTTGTCGACTTCCCAGAAGTTCACCTGCGCCAGGTAGTTGATGCTGACGCCGTTGACGTTGGTCTTGCTGGGCCAGTAGACATTGCTGGCCGTGGCGGGAATGTAGGGAAGGTCGACCATCGCGATCTTCTGGGCCTTGGCGTAAAGGTCCATCCGCTTTTCCGGATCAGCTTCTGCACGAGCCGCCTCGATGGTCGATGTCAGCTCGGGATTGTTATAGCGGGCGCCGTTCAGGCCTTTCGGGGACATGTTGTCCGGGTGCAGGTAGCTGAACAGCAGCATGTCGGGATTGACCGCTGGCAGGAGGCGGGTCGCCGTCATGAAGTCGCCCTTGTTACGCCGCTGGTTGAAGGTCGGCGTATCCACCAGTTCGAGCTCCATCTTGATGCCGACCTGGCTCAGATAATCGATCTCGAACTGCTGCTGTTCTGTGACGCCCTGCGCCGAAGTATTAAGGGACTTCAGGGTGAAGCCGTTGGGATAGCCCGCCTCGGCCAGCAGGTTCTTCGCCTTTTCGGGGTCGTATTTGTATTCCGGCGCGTCCTTCGAATAGACGTCCATCCAAGGCATCAGGATGGAATAGGCGGGCGCCTGGAGCGTCGGGGCGATTGCGGCAGTGATCGACGGATAATCGACGGCATAGGCGATCGCCTGACGCACGCGCACATCCTTGAGGATTGGATCTGAGAGGTTCATGACCTTGATCGACGACGCGTAGTTGTCGACATGGTTCATCTTGAACCCGGCATCCTTCAAGATCTGAAGCTGCTCCTCTTTGCTCTGGCGCATCAGCAAGTCAATCTCGCCGTTGCGCAGCGCGATGGCCGCGGTGGCGTCATCCTTGATGATGTGGAAGTCGAGCGTCGCGATCGGTGCCGGACCCTTGTAGTAGCCCTCGTGGCGCTTCAGTACGATGCGAGAATTGACGTCGATGGATTCCAGCGAATAGGGGCCGGTGCCGACCGGCTTCCAACGAACCTGGCTGCCCGCGGCCTCGATCGCTTCCTTCTTGACGATCTGACCCTGGTGGTAGTTCGCGACCGTATGCAGGAAGCCGCCGTTGGCGGCCTTCAGCTTGATGACGACGGTGTAAGGATCCGGCGCCGACATGGTGTCGATGCCGGTCAGTTCGGAAACGTAGGGAGATGCGGTCGCGGAATCGAGGATGCGCTTGTAGCTGTAGATCACGTCGGCGGACGTGAACTCGCCATAGCCCTTCTGCCACTGGACGCCTTTGCGCAGATGGAAAGTCCAGTTGATGTTGTCCTTGGTTTCCCAGGAGGTGGCGAGATCCGGGATGATCTGGCCCGTTTTGCTGTCGTAGGTCGTCAGGCCGCTGAAGATGTTGAAGGCGATGTTTTCGTTTTCGATGCGGAAGATATTGGCCGGGTCGAAGCCAGCGGGGTCGTCGTAGAAGCGGACGATCAGTGTCTTGCCCTCCGCGGCGGAGACATTGGCCGAGGATATCGCGGCAAACAGCATGGCGCCGGCAAGGACGGCGGCGGACAACCAAGAGCGACTTGAGGATTTCATGCGTAGCTCCATGTGTTGCGCGGCTGACATGGGGAGGAGGCCGCGCCGACTGGTGGAAAGGGGTGGCCTGCGCGAGGAGACCGCGCAGGCCGGCAGCACAAGTCAGCTTGCCTTCCGCAGCGGCTCGGCCATGCCGGCCAGATATTCCTTGGCCATGTCGAGCGAGACCACGTCGGCATATTTGTGGTGCATGTCGTAGAGGTTGATGTAATGCGAGGCCTCGGTGCGGTCGAAGACGCATTCCTTGACGACGCCCATGCGGAAACGCGCCGTCGCGCCATCAACCACCGTGGCACGGACGCAGCCGGACGTGGTTTCACCGCAGACGATCAACGTATCAATCCCGAGGCTCTGCAGCTGGAAGGCCAGCGGGGTACCCTGGAAGCCGGACGGAGCGGCCTTTTCGATGACAAGTTCGCCGGCGATCGGCTTGACCTCGTCGACGATCTGCCAGCCCTTCTCAATCATCTCCTGCGGCATTTTCGGCTTGGCGCGATTGCGGCGACCCCAGGAATTGACGCCGGTATGCAATCCCTTGACGTGGATGACCGGCACACCGGAGGCCCGCGCTATGGCGAGAAGCTCGGCGGTCTTGTCCACCGCTTCCCAGCCTTCGAGCCCGGTGGAGCCCTGCCAGGTTTTCATGGATTCGAAGATGTCCTCGCGCTTCAGCCCGAGGACCGAATAGTAGATATCGATTAGGAGCAGCGCTGGCTTTGCACCGAAACCGTTCAGTTCCTTTTTGCCCCACAGCTCGCTGTGTTTCTTGTCGCGTTCCGACAAATAAGGTTCCCATCCATATTCCATTGATCCAACTCCGTTGCGGGTTTTGTCCTGACGCAGGCGTGATGCGATGGTGTGGCTTCAAGTGCCCAGCGGATTGCCAATCGAATGCCGCAATCTTCAGCAAAGTTGCCTAATAATGCATCACGCAATTGAAATGCTAAGAATTTCAGCACCGTTTGGTCAAGCGAGTATTTTCATGGGTTTTCATAAGGTGTACTAATGTGAACATGCATGTTCCTCCGCTTCATCTGCTGCGCTCATTTTCTGAAGCTGCCCGTCTCGGCAGCTTCTCGCAGGCGGCTGAAGCGCTGAACGTCACTCAGTCTGCAGTCAGCCAGCAGATCCGCCAGCTTGAACAGCAGGTGGGAACACCCCTGTTCCAACGCGTTGGGCGCAATATCGCGCTTACGGACTTCGGACGCGTCTATCTGCAGTTGGTGGGCGGCCCGATCGCGGCGCTTGAGGAAGGGCATACGGCAATTCGCGCCATGACCGGGCGTAGTTCGATTGTTCTGCGCCTTTCTCGTTCCTTCGGATCACAGTGGCTCGCACCGCGCATGCGAGATCTCGCACGCAGTCACCCCGATATCTCGGTGACCTGTCTTTTTCTGAATCCCGGCGATGCCGTTGGAGCCAATGGCGGAGACGCGATTGTCTGGTCCGACAACCGACAAGACAAGCTTTCAGGCTTCATCGTCGAACCGCTTTTCAAGACGACCTTGTGTCCTGTAGCAGCGGCCGACTTCGCGCCCGTCGATATGCAAAGATTGACCGATTACCCGATCATTCACACCTTGCGACGCTACAACGACTGGCAAACATGGTGCGAGGCTGCCGGAGTTCCCGTCATTCCTCGCGAGCAAGGTTGGTCATTTGAAAGCTCCAGCATGTCCTACTCTGCTGCGGAGCATGGGTTAGGAGTTGTCATGGCGGAGCTGGAATTCATAGCCGACGCCCTTAAGCAAGGCAGACTCAGACCGATTTCACCCATCCGGGTGAGCTCGCAGCATCACTTCCATATTGCGTATGCACGCAATCAATATAACCGCCCGGCGCTTCGCAAATTTCGGACCTGGATGTCCGAACAAATGAAAATCTTGAGCCATCCTACCCTCGCTTGAGGCCATTTTTTTGCGGATTTCGAGTTAAGCTGAGTAGGTCCAGCCCGACATCACCATTGGCTTTGACTTGCATTTGCTGGCATTCGGGTCCTACGATTATCCGAGGGTTCTTCGTCGCGCTTGAGAGGCAACCCAAGGAGGAGGCGTTCTGTCCTCGTGGCAACAAGCCGCTCCAAACCGGCTTAGCGGGCTGCGAAATCGGTAACCCGCAAGACAAATGTGCGCACCCAAGGCGGCCATCCGACCTATAAGGGCACCCATTCTTCTGATGGGACATGAACCTTCGGCAATGAGGTTCTTGACGCTACCTCGGCGTGATCAAACGAGAACCTTGCCACTGCTCATGCCACTCTTCCAACCCTGCTGCTTCAGCCCTGCGACTACATGTGACCGGCGATCGGTTTCGGCAGATAATCCCGCTCAAGTTCCGCGACATCCTCGACAGTCAGGTTAATCTCCAACGCTTTGACCGCATCATCGAACTGCCCTGGCCGTGATATGCCAACTATCGGTGCCGTGATGGCTGAACGACTTGCGACCCAGGCATAGGCAACCTGTGCCATCGGCTTTCCCCGACGCTCCGCAACCGTCTTGAGCGCGGCGATCACGGCATCGTCGGCGGCCTTCGTCCGGTCGTATAATGCGCGCGCCGTGCCATCCGTCTGGCTACGAGTGGTTTCACCATCGCCCCGTCCCGCCAGCCTGCCCCGCGCAAGCGGGCTCCAAGGCACGACGCCGACGCCTTCGCTGAGGCAAAGCGGCAGCATTTCGCGCTCTTCTTCCCGATAAATCAGATTGTAATGCGGCTGCATCGAGACGAACTGCGCCCAGCCCTTCTGGCGCTGAATGCTGATCGCCTTCATGAATTGCCAGGCATGCATGGAGGACGCGCCAAGGTAACGCACCTTGCCGGCACGGACGACGTCGTTTAGGGCGTCGAGCGTTTCTTCCAGCGGCGTGCCATAGTCGAAACGATGCAGCTGATAGAGATCGATGTAGTCCGTACCAAGCCGCTTTAGGCTACCATCCACTGCATCTAAGATATGTTTGCGAGAAAGGCTGCGGTCGTTGATATCGCCGCTCATCGGATGGAAGAGTTTCGTGGCGATTACCAGCTTGTGCCGCGGCACGAGGTCCAGCAGTACTTTTCCGGTGATCTCCTCGCTCTTACCGAGCGAATACATGTCTGCCGTATCGTAGAAATTGATGCCGAGATCGACTGCCTGCTTGAGGATTTTGGCGCTCTCTTCGTAGCCCAGCACCCAGGGCGCCCATTCGCTCGAACCGAAGGTCATGCAGCCGAGCGCAAGACGCGAAACTTTCAGACCGGTCCGGCCAAGGTTGACATATTCCATTGATACACCTCGTGGAGTTCGGACGGCAGTACGCCGCAATTTCCGTATCGACGAGCGATGTAAATGGAAATTTAGAAGGCATTCAAGAGGTTTGCTGTGAATTTATGCAAAAAATAGCGGGAGGGATTGCCAAATCGGAATCTTTTGTTACGGTCGGTGTATCAATCGAGTAATACACAAATGTTCACCATCGACGCATCCAGCATTGATCGCTCCCTGCCAGTTCCGGTGGGCAAGCAGTTGCACGGCCTGTTGAGCTACATGCTATCCTTCGGCGATATGCCGAAGGGCGTAAAGCTACAATCCGTGCGTCAGCTGGCGGCCGAACTGGACATCGCGCCGATGACGGTCGCGGAAGTCTACAAGCAGCTTCGGGCCGACGGCCTCGTGGAAATCCGCCCGGGCCTCGGCGCTTTCACCGTCTACGAACCGCGCCGCCGGGATGGCGTGCTGGCGCCCGCGAGCGTGCTCAGCGCCGATATCGACAGCCTGCTGGAAAAGGCCGAAGCGCTCGGCATTTCGCCGATTACGCTCGCCTCAATGGTGCAGGCGCAGGCCAAGCTTCGCAAACCGCGCGTCCATCTCGAGATCGTCTTTGTGGCAATCTTCGAGGCGCCAGCGCGCGACTATATCGAGCAGATTCGTCCGACGCTTGCGGCAAACGACGCCATCACACTTCTCACCTTCGACCTTTTGCACCAGAGCGAAGAGGCACGCACCCAGTGCCGCAATGCCGATCTCGTGCTGACGTTCGTGCATCGCGAAGTCGAGATGCGAGGTCTCGTGCCGGATGCAAATATCCTATCGCTCCGCTTCATTCCGTCAGAGCGTACCCGGCAGGCACTGGCGCTGCTTGATCCGCGCACCCGCATTGCCGCCGTAACCGAACTGAAGGACTATATCGCCATCATGCGCCCGAGCGTGCGCGAATTCGCGCCGCATATCTCCGACATCACCGTTGCCTGGTCCTATGCGGACGACCTCACGGAGATCATGGCACGCTGCGATGTAGTGATCTACGCCTCGGGCGCCGATCGCATCGTCGATCTCGCGGGACCCAACAAACGCTGCTTCGAATATCGCCATTCGCCGGATCCGGGCGTACTGGAAAACCTGCTGGCGCCGGCGCTTGCCGAGCTGCGCCACAACAAGATTGCCGATGCCGAGCGTCCTGCAAAGGTCGCCGATATCGCGTCACGGAGAACCAGAACCCGCTGACCGGACAAGCCAAGCTTTGAATGAACCAAAACCAATAAGGGAACAGACATGAGCAAAGCACACTCGATCACTGCCGCCGCCCTTTTCGCAGGGCTCTCCTTCGCCGCACTGAACGCAGCACAAGCTGCAACCGTCACGATCGGCACCGACGTCGATGCCGGCACGCTCGATCCGCGGCTTGCGCGAGACACGACCGCCTATCGAGTCGCCGATCTCGTCTATTCGGGCCTCGTTCACCTGACGCCGAGCCTTGAAGCCAAGCCAGACCTCGCGGAAAGCTGGGAAAATCCGAATCCGACCACCTGGATCTTCAAGCTCCGTCCTAATCTGAAATTCTCTGACGGCAGCGCGCTGACCTCCGCAGACGTCGTGTTCACCTACAGCACCATACTCGATGCGAAATTCAATGCCCCGCAGCGCGCGCTCTACACGCCGATCTCCGCTGTGGAAGCCGTCGATGCGCAGACGGTCAAGTTCACGCTTTCTGCGCCTTACGCCCCGCTGCTCAGCTATCTCGATCTCGGCATTGTGCCCAAGGCACTGGTCGAAGGCGGCACGGATATCGCGCTGAAGCCGGTCGGCGCCGGGCCGATGAAGTTCACCTCCTGGACCCGCGGCAGCGCCATCGAACTTGCTCCGAACGCAAATTACTGGGGCGAAAAGCCGAAAGCCGACAAGGTGGTCGTGAAGATCATCGGCGACGGCTCGGCGCGCGCCCAGGCATTCGAGGCAGGCGACCTCGACGTCATCCAGTCGCCGCTTGCACCGCAGGACATCAAGCGCCTGCAGGCCGACAAGCGCTTCGGCGCCGTCGTCCAGCCCGGTCTCGGCGTCACCTATGTCAACTTCAACACCAAGGACCCGCTGCTTTCGAGCCCGAAGATGCGGCAGGCCTTCTCGATGCTGATCGACCAGAAGACCATCGTCAACGACATCTTCCAGGGCGTCGATGCGGTCGCCTCTTCGATCATCCTGCCGTCTTCCTGGGCCTTTTCGAAAGACATCAAGCAGCCGGGCTTCGATATCGAAGGCGCCAAGAAGCTCTTCAAGGAAGAGGGCTGGGCCGACACCAATGGCGACGGCATTCTCGACAAGGGCGGCAAACCGCTAAGCATTGTGCTTTCCACGCACAGCGAAGACAGCAACCGCGTCCAGACGATCGAATTCATGCAGGCGAACTTCCAGGCCGCCGGCGTCGAGGCGAAGACCCAGATCAGCGACTGGCCGTCCTTCTCCACCAATTACGTGCAGAAGAGCCAGCACCAGATCGCCCTGCTCGGCTGGCTGAACATCGTTGATCCAGACCGCCTGCTGTTTGCGCAGCTGACCACCGGTGGCTCGACCAACTGGGGTGGTTATTCCAACCCGACTGTCGACGACCTCCTGAAACAGGGGCGTTCGGCAACCAACCAGGCCGATCGTACCGCCGCCTATCAGAAGGCTGCGACGATCCTGGCCAGCGACCTGCCCTATTACATCGTCTCCTATCAGGGCTATCAGCTCTTCTATTCCAAGAAGCTACCCTTCGAAGTTCAGGCGACCTCGCGCGGCAACATGCGCGGCCTGATCGGCCTCAAGGACTGACGGGCACCGGCTGAACAGCCGTTAGCGGGCCGGTTCGGCCGGCCCGCCTTCATCACCGAAATTGCAGCTCCAGGATAGACCGATGGCTTTCTCACAGCGTCTCGGCGCGGACTTCTATGCCAAAATCCAGACCGAAATCCGCAGGCGGATGGCGGCTGAAGGCATCGATCTGCTGCTCCTCGATTCCAATGACGACGTCATCTACACGACCGGCTTTTCGCATTACACGACAGAACGGCCGGTGGTGTTCGTCATTACCGCGACGGATGCCTTCCTGCTGCTTCCCGAGCTGGAACGTACGCACGCGGGACACCAGCATATTGCCGCCGAGCCCGTCATCTATTTCGAATTTCCCGGCATCGATCCGTGGAATGCCGTGCTCGGCCGAAAATTCGCTCGCTTCAAGGGGACGGTCGCTTATGGCAATGCGATCTCGCTTGCGCGGGTGAAGCCGATCGAAGGTGCGTTTCCAAACGCTGAACGCGTGATCTCGACCAACATCGTCCAGCAGATGCGACTTCGCAAACACCCGGAAGAAATTGCGCTGCACCGCGAGGCCGCCCGTCTTTCCGACCGCATGGTTGAGGCCGGCGTCGAGATGATCCGCGAAGCGATGCGCAAGGGCGGCGCCCTGCCGAGCGAAGTCGAAATCGAATCCTACGTGTCCCGACATGCGATGCGCACCATGCACGAGGAGCATGAGGACGTGATGCTGGTACAAGGGCTGGCGAGCGGGCTCGTCTATTCCGGGCCGCGATCGGCCTTCCCGCACGGAATGCCGACCGGCCATCCGGTGAAGATCGGCGAAAGCATCATCCTGTCTCTCGGCTGCCGGGTCGGCGCGCGGGCTTCGGAAAGCGAACGCACCTTCTTCATCGGCGAACCGTCAAAGGTGCAGGAACAGCATTATTCCGTCGCCTACGAGGCACAGCGCATGGCGACAGCGGCGCTGATCGCCGGCCATACCTGCGCCTCCGCCGACAATCTGGCGCTCGCCTATATCCGCGACAGCGGCATGGGCGAGTATCTTCTGCATCGTGTCGGCCACGGCATGGGCATCATGTTCCACGAGGCGCCCTGGGTGGAAGGCGGCGACCAAACCATCTTGGAGCCGGGCATGATCACCTCCAGTGAGCCGGCGATCTTCGTGCCGGGTTTTGCCGGATACCGCATCGCCGACACCGTGCTGATCGCGGCGGAAGGCCCGGACAGCATGACGCTTTATCCCCGCAAACTCGACGACGTCATCATCGCCTGAGGTTTCGACCATGAGTTTTAGTCAACGTCTCGCACCGGAATTCTTCGAGCGCCTGCATCGCGACATCCGCGCCCGCATGGCGGAAAAAGGTATCGATCTCCTGATCCTCGATGCTGCCGACGATGTGCTCTATACGACCGGCTTCTCCTTCCGCCCAAACGAGCGGCCGGTGGCGCTGGCATTAACCGCAAGCGATGCCTTTTTGCTGATCCCCGAACTGGAGCGCGAACATGCCGACCGGCAGGACGTGGCGGCGGAAACGCTCGTCTATTTCGAATTTCCGGGCGTTGATCGTGCCTTCTCGCTGCTCGCACGCACGATCGGTGATGTGAAGGGTGACATCGCCCATTCCTTTGGCCTGTCAGTCGGGCGCGCAGCTGAACTCGCCGGCCTCTTTCCAAACAACCGTGTCGCAGCGACCGATATCGTCACGAAGATGCGGCAGTTGAAATATCCGGAGGAATTGCGCCTGCACCGCGAGGCGGCGCGGATTTCCGACGCCATGGTGCAATCCGGCGTCGATCTGGTCACGGAAGCCTTCCGGGCCGGAAAACCGTTGCCAACCGAGATCGCTCTCGAGGCGCATGTGGTGCGCCACGCCCTCGACATCATGGAAAAAGAGCACGAGAATATCATGAATGTCCCGACGCTAGCGGGCGGGCTTGTGTATGGCGGACCGAACTCGGCTTACCCGCACGGCATTATTTCCCATCGGCGCATCGAGCCGAGCGAAAGTTTCATCCTCTCCCTTGGCTGTCGGGTGGGAGGCCGTTCAGCGGAAAGCGAGCGTACCTTCGTGCTCGGCGAACCAAGCAAGGACCACGAAAAATATTATGCCATCGCCCAGGAGGCGCAGCGGCTCGGCACGGCGGGTCTCGTCGCCGGACACACCTGCGCTTCGGCCGATATCACGGCGCTGACCTATATCCGCGAACAGGGCATGACGCCGTATCTGAAACACCGCGTCGGCCATGGCATGGGCGTCGCCTTCCATGAATCTCCTTGGATCGAGGCCGGTGATGAGACCATCTTGCGCGAAGGCATGATCTGTTCGAGCGAACCAGCGCTATACGTGCCCGAAGTCGGCGGCTTCCGCCTTGCCGATACGGTTCTCGTCACCGAGCAAGGCCCGGATTCCCTGACCAAATTCGCCCGCCGCTTCGAGGAGATCGTGCTGTCATGACCTTCGATCCGACTTGTCTCAGGGGAGTTGCCCCATGTTAGCCTATATCGTGCGCCGCCTGCTGCTGCTCATTCCGATGGCTGCCGGAATGGTCGTCGTCACTTTCGGGCTGTTGCTGCTGATCCCCGGCGATCCTGCCTCGGTCCTGCTCGGTCAGGAAGCCTCGACGGAGGCGATCAACAATCTGCGCAACGCGCTCGGCCTTAACGATCCTTGGTATATTCGCCTCGGCGCTTATTTCGGCAAACTGCTGCAGGGCGACATGGGGCGCTCGATCTTCCAGAACCAGGCGGTATCGGAAATCATCGCCGGCCGGCTCGGCGCGACGATCGAGTTGGCCGTCGTGGCGCTTATCCTCGCCTGCCTGATCGGCATCACGCTCGGCGTCATCGCCGCGACCCGCCAGGGCACATTCGTCGATACGATTTCGATGGTGTTCGCGCAGCTCGGCGTCTCGATGCCGGTCTACTGGCTCGGCCTGCTGCTGATGCTGCTCTTTGCAGTTACCCTCGGCTGGCTGCCGGCGATCGGCCGCGGCACGCCATTCCCTGAAGCGGTCTGGGCAGCGCTCGCGGGCCGGCCGCAAGTTCTGCTCGACAGCGTTGCCCACATTCTTCTGCCTGCACTGGCGCTCGCCGCCAATTCCGCGGCGATCATTTCCCGTCTGGTCAGAACCGCAATGCTGGAAGTGCTGCGCGAGGATTTTGTCCGCACCGCCTATGCCAAGGGCCTGCGCCGCCAGCGTGTCATTATCCGGCACGCTTTTCGAAACGCGCTGCTGCCGGTCCTGAGCGTCATCGGCCTGCGCTTCGGCGCACTGCTCGGTGGCGCCGTACTGACGGAAACCATCTTCGCCTGGCCGGGGCTCGGTCAACTCACCATCACGGCGATCTCGCAGCGCGACCTGCCGCTGATCCAAGGCATCGTACTCACCTTCGCGATCATCTTCGCGTTGGTGAACCTCGTCGTCGATCTTCTCTATGCGGCCGTCGATCCGCGCATTCGTCTGGGTTGAGGCTCATGAAATTACCCAAGCGTTTCCGCAACATCTCGCTCATCCTCGGCTCGCTGATCGTGCTACTGATTGTCATCTGCGCGATCTTCGCACCCTATCTCTCGACGCATGGCATCGAGCAGATGGACATGCGCAACCGGTTCTCCGGCCCGACGATCACTCATTGGCTCGGCACCGACAATTTCGGCCGGGACCTCTGGTCACGGCTGATCTTTGGGGCACGTGTCTCGCTAACCATCGCCTGCATCTCGGTCGCCGCCTCCTGCGTTATCGGCACGGCGGTTGGGCTTGCGGCCGGTTATTTCGGTGGGTGGACGGACCTGATCCTGATGCGGATTACCGACATCTTCCTCGGCTTCCCGGCCATCGTGCTGGCGCTTGCCATCGTCGCGGTCCTCGGACCCGGCATGGTCAACGTGGCGCTCGCCATCATTGTCGTCGCCTGGACGGAGTATGCCCGCGTGGTGCGCGCCACGACGCTGATGCTGCGCGAGCAGAATTACGTTCAGGCGGCGAAGGCGCTCGGCGCCCATCCGGTCCGCATCCTCGCCAAGGAAATCCTGCCGAATGCCATGGGGCCGATCATCGTGCTCGCATCGCTCGGCTTCGGTACCGCGATCATCGCGGAATCCGCGCTTAGCTTCCTCGGTTTCGGCCTGCCACCACCGACGCCGACCTGGGGCTGGACGCTCGCTTACGGCACGCGCTTCATGCGTGACGAGCCGTGGCTGGCGATCATTGCCGGTGCCACGATCATGGTGACCGTGCTCGGCTTCAACCTGCTCGGCGACGGCCTGCGCGATGCGCTCGACCCCCGCCATCTCTCCCGCTCCGCGGGCAAGAAGAAATAGCAAAACACTTCGGATCAAACGACAGGACAGTGAAAGGAAACATCCATGGTCAAGTCGATCAACAAGCTCCGCCACAAATTCACCACCCACGCGGATGGCAGCGACGCCATCATCTTCATGCACGAACTGGTAGGCGAGCAGGACGGCCCGACTGTCGGGATTTCCGCCTCGATCCACGGTAACGAGAACACCGGCTCGCAGGCGATCCTCGATCTCTACCGCATCATCAAGGACATGCCGATCAAGGGCCGCATCATCTTGCTGCCGGTCGCCAATCCGCGTTCCTTCGCCGTCAACCATCGGCATAATCCACTAGACCAGATGAACCTGAACCGCGAATTTCCCGGCGATCCGCGCGGCACTTACAGCCAGCAACTCGCCGATGCGCTGGCGCACGAGTTCTTCGCTAAGCTTGATTACAATCTCGATCTCCACTCCGGCACTGACCGACCGACGGTGGATTACATATACATCTGGAACGATGAGCCGCTGTCGCGTGCCTTCGGTTCGACTGCGCTCTATCGTCCGACCACCGGTAAGTCCGGTACGGTCTATTCCGGGACCAGCAAGTCGGTTTCGATGGACCGCCACGGCACCAAGGTCGTGACAATTGAGCTCGGCGGCGGCATCGTCGACCAGACACCCTATACCAAGCGCACCGTCGATGGCCTTTTGAACCAACTTCGCCTGATCGGTTCGATCGAAGGCGAGGTCAAGCAGAACCCGAAACAGATCGTCGTCACTGAACTCGTCGGCATCCGCCCCAAGCATGGCGGCTGGCTGGAGCCGCTTTGCCCGGCAAACGGTGAGATCATCAAGGGCGGCTCGCTGCTCGGCCGCGTCGTCAGCCCTTACGATTTCGAGACGATCGAGGAAATCCCGACCCCCTTTGAAAACGGCATCATGATCATGCAACACCTGACCCGCAACCTCGTCGAGGCCGGCGACTACGGCTTCATGGTCGGCAATATCGAAGGCTCGACGGACTAACCGTGGAATGAACCGGATGCAGGATCGAGCAATGTTGAACACGATGGAACCGGCACTCGCCGTCAGCAACCTGAATGTCGAAATTCTCGGCGAGAACGGGGCTTTTCCCGTCGTCTCCGAGATGAGCCTTTCGGTTCGCCCCGGCGAGACGGTCTGCATCGTCGGCGAAAGCGGGTGCGGCAAATCGATGACTGCCCTGTCTTTGTTACGCCTTCTCCCCGACAGCGCCCGCGTCGCATCCGGCTCGATCAAGATCCATGGGGAGGATTTTCTCGCCATGGATCAGCGCCGTATGGAGGATTTTCGCGGCGACAAGATCGCCATGATCTTCCAGGAACCGCTCACCGCACTGAACCCGGTGCTGACGATCGGAGAGCAGATCGCCGAATCCGTCCGCCAGCATCGCAAGGCAGGCAAACGGGAAGCCTTTGCCCGCGCCGTGAAGTGCCTCGAACTGGTGCAGATGCCCGACCCTCAAAGACGTGCCCGGCAATATCCGCACGAGCTTTCCGGCGGCATGCGGCAGCGGGCGATGATCGCGCTCGCACTCGCCTGCGAACCGAAGATCATCATCGCCGACGAACCGACCACCGCGCTCGACGTGACAGTTCAGGCACAGATCCTCGGGCTGATCTCCGACCTGCAGAAGCGGCTCGGCACGGCCCAGATCCTGATCACCCACGATCTCGGCGTCGTTGCCGAAATCGCCGACCGGGTGATCGTCATGTATGCCGGCCGCCGCGTCGAGGAATGCAGTGTCTACGAACTGTTCGATAATCCGCTCCATCCCTACACGATCGGCCTGATGGGAGCCGTGCCGCATCGCGGCGAGGGAGAGGCTACTTCCGATCGGCTAACCGATATTCCCGGCACCGTGCCGCCGCTCTGGGACCTGCCTAAAGGCTGTGCCTTTGCACCCCGCTGTCCCGGTGCCTCTGCCCGTTGCCGCGAAGAACGCCCGCCCTTCATCGAAAAGAAGCCCGGCCATTTCGCCGCCTGCTGGGAGCACGACAATGTCTGAGACCTTAGTGGCACCCCCTCTCCTCTCCGTCGAAAACCTCAAGGTGTATTTCGCCATCCGCGCCGGCGTCTTCCAGCGCCAGGTTGGCGAGGTGAAAGCGGTCGACGGTGTCTCCTTCTTGATCCGTGCCGGCGAAACGCTCGGTCTCGTCGGCGAAAGCGGCTGCGGCAAGTCAACCACCGGGTTGGCACTGATGGGGCTCGTCCGGGCGACCGAAGGGCGTATCGCTATGCAGGGTGCAGAAGATGTCACGGCGATGCGCAGCGTGCCGCGCTCGCACCGCCGCCGCATGCAGATCATTTTCCAGGATCCGTTTTCTTCGCTCAATCCGCGCCAGAGAGTGCGCGACATCATCCGTGCGCCGCTCGATATCCATGGTATTGGCTCAGCCGAGGAACGGCGGGCGGAGGTCGCAAAACTCATGTCACTCGTGGGTCTGCGACCTGACCAGGCGGACAATTTCCCGCATCAATTTTCCGGCGGCCAGCGGCAGCGGATCGGTATCGCTCGGGCACTTGCGCTGAAGCCCGATATCATCGTCTGCGACGAACCCGTCTCGGCACTTGATGTCTCGGTGCAGGCCCAGATCCTTAACCTGCTCGCCGACCTGCAGAAGGAACTCGGCCTCTCCTATCTGTTTATCTCGCACGATCTCGGCGTGGTGGAACATGTCTCGCACCGGGTAGCTGTCATGTATCTCGGCAGGATCGTCGAGACGGGGCCGAAAAAGGCGATCTTCTCCAAACCGCTGCATCCTTATTCGGAACTGCTTTTGCGCTCGGCGCCGTCGCACGACCCCCATCAACGGCACCGCTTCAGCGCCGTCAGCGACGATATTCCGAGTGCCACGAAAAAACCGGCGGGCTGCGCCTTCCACACCCGTTGTCCGCTGGCAACCGACATCTGCCGACAGGTCGAACCGCAGCTTGCACAGAAGGCTGATGGCCAGTCCGTCGCCTGCCATCACCGATAGGAATATTACGATGATCGACGATCTGATCGCGCTCCTTGCGGAACCAGGCCAGCCGAATTTTTTCTTCGATGCGCTGGACGCGGCCCTTGCGGAACGTGTCGGCCATCGGCTGCTGACGCTGCTCTACAAGGACGGCGACGAGGTGGCGCGGGTCTATTCCAACATGCCGGACATCTATGCGGTCTTCGGCCGCAAGCCGATGGGCGTCACCCCTTGGGGCGATCTGGTTCTGCGTCGGCAACAGCCTTTTCTCGGCCGCGACCGCGAAGAGATCAAGTGGGCGTTTTTCGACCACGAACTGATCGCCAGCCTCGGGCTAAATTCGGCGATCAACATCCCGGTCGTGTACGACGGCGAGACGATCGGCACGATTAACCTGCTGCACGAGGAATATTTCTACGAGGAAAGGCATGTCGAAATCGCCACGAAATTCGCGCCCCTGCTGATCCCCGCCCTTCTCGAAGCCCGCCGCGCCGGTAGCGCACCCAAAGCCTGAAAAGGACTACACCCTTGGCCGTCATTCTTTTCGAAAACGCCCGCATCGTCGATGGAACGACCCCGCAGCCGAGCGAACCAATGTCGGTTCTCGTCGAGGGCGACACGATCCGCGAGGTCTCACCGTCCATCGAAAGCGCCTCGGCCAATCGTATCGACCTTTCCGGCAAGGTGCTGATGCCAGGGCTGATCGATGCTCATGTGCATGTGATTGCCGGCATGGCGAACCTCGGCCAGAACGCCAAAGTCCCTGATCCGATTGTCACCGTACGCGCCTTCAAGATCATGGGCGAGATGCTGATGCGCGGATTTACCACCGTGCGCGATCTCGGCGGAGCGACGTCCAGTCTGCTCGCCGCAACCCAGGAAGCGCCATGGCCGACACCTCGGCTCAACATTTGCGGAAAGGCGCTCTCACAATCGGGCGGCCATACGGATTACCGCGGCCCTTATGATGACAGCCCGACACCGACGACCGGCCATGCTCTTGGCAATCTCGGCCGCATCTGCGACGGCGTACCGGAAGTCCGCAAGGCGGCGCGCGAGGAACTGAAGTCTGGCGCGCATTTCATCAAGGTCATGGCAAACGGCGGCATCGCCTCGCCGACCGACCCGATCCATTTCCTCGGTTTTTCGCGCGAGGAGCTGATCGCCGCCGTCGAGGAAGCAGAAAACGCCGGCACCTATGTCGCGGCGCATCTCTATACGGACAAGGCGATCCGCAGGGCGATCGAATGCGGCATCCGCTCGCTGGAGCATTGCAACCTCATTACCGCGGAGACCGCAAAATTCGCCGTCGAGAACGGCTGCATCTCGGTGCCGACGCTCGTTACCTATGAAAAGCTCGGCGTCGAAGGTCCGGCTCTCGGCCTGCCGCCCGCCTCGGTCGCCAAGGTAGATTCGGTGCGACTTGCCGGCATGGAATCGCTGACGATCATGCGCGATGCGGGGCTGCCTATGGCCTATGGCACCGACCTCCTCGGTGAGATGCACCGGCATCAGTCGGAGGAGTTTGTGATCCGCTCTCGTGTCCTACCTGCCCACGAGGTCATCGCTTCATCGACACATGTTGCGGCAAAGCTGCTTCGGATGGAGGGCAAGATCGGCTGTATCGCCCCCGGTGCCTTTGCCGACCTGATCGTCATCGACGGCAATCCGCTGGACGACATGACGCTGCTCACGCATCAGGGCGCTCACATGCCGATCATCGTCACGGGCGGCAATTTCGTGAAAGATCGGAGGTAAGTCGGATGGAACTAGGAGGAGAATTGGCGGCAATCACAGCCGGTCTCGACCTGCTTTATCGCAGTCGCAACCGCAATGCCGGGATCCTGGATGCCGAGGGGCTGATACCGGTCGCTGTCGCCGAGGTCGCACCGCAGCGATTTGACAACTACGAGGAAGCTGAGGCTGCGCTCCTGTCCCTGCGCGACCGACTTGGCCAAGCAGAAAGCGCATTGCGTCGGGACTGGCTCGACGAAATGTCGGACTCGCTGCTTTCCCTTACCGCCACATTCCGCGGCGATCCCATTAGTTTTGCCGAAAGACTGGATAGGCAGATCCGCGTCAAGGTCCGCGATATCCCGGATGAGATCATCGCGGACTACCACACTGGGATTCGAGCCGCGCTGGACGAACTCGGCTTTCGCGGAGGAAGCCTTCTTGAGGACTTCAGCCAGTGGGAGAAACATGCCCGGATACCGGAAGACAAGGTGCTCGCGATACTTGCGGACTTCCAACGGCAGGCGCGCGCACGGTGCGGCACGCTTGCGAAAGCATTGCATGCCGATTGGCTGGAAGATGAATGGATCAAGCCCGTTGCTCAGCGCGACGTGCCCTATTCCGCCTATTGCGACTTTCCCGGCAGGCAAGTGCTGCTCAATGTCGGCTTCCCCTACACGGCTTTCAGCCTGAAGCATCTGGCGGTGCACGAAGCCTTTCCCGGCCATCTCGTTCATCTGAAGCTGCGAGAAAGGCGCGTAGCGGAAGGTCGAATGCCGCTCGATGCGGCTCAGGTCGTTACCAGTTCGGCAAGTTCGGCCCTTTTTGAGGGTATCGCTGACAACGGGCTCCAATTCCTCGGTTGGATAGAGACGCCCGAAGATCATCTCGGCCACCTTCTACAGCGGCTCCGTTCAGCACTCAGGTGCCGTGCCGCCTGGCGGGTGCTTGGTGAGGGTCGCGCCTTCGATGAGGTCGTATCGAGTGTTGCCGATGCTTCCCTGCAGTCTGTTGATATCACCCGATCACGTCTCGCATTCCTTCGCCACGATCTGCGCGCACCTTTTGTCTATGCATATTGGTGCGGTGAGATGGCGGTGGATGAAGTGTGGTCGAAGATTGCCGGCGAAGAACGGGATAGGTTCTGGGACTATCTTTATGGTAACATGCACACGCCAGCGACATTGCCGACACATTGGAACAGCCGCGGGTCTTGAAAAGATACGAACCGGCCACCCGCTAAACGCTAGCATCCAGGTGCATGATTGTGGCTATAAACCGCTGTCTATGCCAAGCGTGCGCCCCTTAGACCGCCCGCATAAAAGATCCCTTGGGTTTGGCGGATTTGATCTGCCTTAGACGTCTGCTCGGTATTCGCCAGATCAGCAATGGAGTAGAGATCAAGATTGGTTTGGCCTTCGTCGCCTGTGCCGAGCATGATCTGATTGAGAGCTCTACCCTTCATTTAGTCTCCGGCTGCGTTAATTCCTTTCGAGCCAGGGGAATTGCTCGTTCATCTGACACATGATACCGCTTAGGGAAATCTCTTTTGCCGCCGCGATAGTTCGGCGACTTTTGCTGCATCAGCTTGTAGAAATCTGCATGGCTTGCCGCTTTCCCTTCAAGACAACGGCCTCATACTCGAGGTCTTCGGAAGCGTGTGCCATCCCATAACCAACACCGACTGTTCCAAAGCCCATTGTACCGACGGCATGCAGGCTGAGCTGGATGAATTCGTCCGTTTCGGGCCGTTCCAGCGGGACACCCAGCAGCTTGGAAATGGCCTGGTCGCGGCTCGCCGCCCAGCGGACCATGATGTCGCTAACACCGTTGCCAAGCTCGTCGTCATTGCGCGACGCGAGCATAATTTCCAGCGAAGCGATGTAATTATCGGATTGGAAAAGCCTGTCCCAGAGGAAGTCCGTCACCTCGTCCGGGGTCAGCCGCCGCTCATTCTTTTCGATGTACAGCAGCCAGTTCTCTTCCCAGGAGAAGATGAGGTAATGAAAAGCGGCGATGATCAGGGCGTTGCGGCTCGGAAACTGATGGGTCAGCGCGCCACGCGATACACTGGCCCGAAGTGCGACGTCTTACGTCGAAACCGTCCGTAGCCGACCTCGTTCATGGCATCGAGAGCAGCCTGACAGAGCTTGGTACGCGTTTCTTCCGATCGTTAGGCCTGTGTTCGCCGTGCCTTTCTATTCGCCTTCTCGCCCGCTGACATAGATCCCGGTTGTACTCCCGTTGACTTGCACCTTCGCAGCTTGCCACAAAGCCTAAAAATGCGGCGTTGGCCAGTCTTTCACGATCGCTTTAGAACTTTTATCGTCCGGAGAGGTCAAGAGATAATTTCGATGGCTTTGAGTTCGAAGCCGGCATACCGAAGCCCTGATTTGCCGATTACGCCGGGAAGCGCTATATTAAGGGCATAGGAGATCGACGATGCTTTTGAAAAAGTATGCCGAAAACAAGGAAGCCCTTAAGTAAATCGGCCGGGAAGCAATTGCCGAGCGCCGCCGTCTGGGCTTTCCGATCTCTGCCAAGGATCTCGCCAACGAGGCCAAGGATCGCGCCGAACACGAGGAAGTTCGTGTTCATGCTGCCATGGGGCGGTAATTGTCGCAGCCATCTTACATCATTTTGGGCGGCCCTAACGGGTCCGGCAAGTCCTCCGCTTATGCGAAGCTGAAGCTGGACGGCCTATGGATCAATGTCGATGAAATCGCCAAGAAGCTGACCGGGGCCAGTGACGGCCGAGCAGCGTCCATGGCAGCGGGTAGGGCGGCGATCCGCAAGCTCGCGGAGATGATCGAGACCAAGACATCCTTCATCTACGAAACCACCCTGAGCAGCCAGCAGGCGATCAACCTGATGCGCGATGCCAAGGCAGCCGGGTTCACGGTCGACCTATATTACGTTGCCCTGGATTCCGTCGAGACGAACATCGAGCGCGTTCGACAGCGTGTCGAAGCTGGCGGTCACGACATTCCAGAAGACGACATCCGCAGGCGATACGAGGGATCCTTGAACAGGCTGGCGGGTGCTCTCAAGTTTTCTGATGAAGCAGTCCTGATGGATAACAGCGGGATCGAACCGCATGAAATGGTCGTCATCAGGAATGGACAGGTCCTCGCCGCCGCTCTCGATGAGGCGAACGATCTCCATATGCGGATGGTCACGCATCTCGTATCGATCGATGCCGCGGTAGCGACACGCCGTGCAAACTTGCACATTTCGCACCCCCGCAACGAGGATGATGCTTTCATTGCCACCGCTGCGCCGGGTCACGGTCGCCTTCTATGGTCCCCACCAACTACACGCACCGGGCTGCCCTGTGCTCAGCCTGATATTGCCGTTGGCTTGTCAAAATTCGGGTGATCGCCTCAGCGATTATGCGAGTGAGATCGTCCTCAGATCCTGCGGCGTCTGCAACAAAAGATCGGCACCTGCGGCTTCAAGCTCTGCGCGATCGCCGTATCCCCAAAGCACACCCGCAGCACGCATGTTGTTGGCATGTGCACCCGCGATATCGAATTTGCGGTCGCCGACCATGACGCATTGATCCGCCGTCAGTCCGGTTTCTGCCAGTATATGCGCGATCAGTTCCGGCTTATGGTCGATGTTACGATCAGGGACGGAACCGTAAATGCCGGTGAAGAGCGTCGCCAGCCCTTTGTTCTCGAGAATTCTCCGGGCAAAGCTCTGCCGCTTGGATGTGGCAAGATACAGGCTTCCCCCCTCCTGCAGCATGGCGGGAAGCACTTCTGCAATGCCGTCATACAACTCGCTGAGCAACAAACCTCTTGCTCCATAGTCCTCGCGATAGCCCTCGACGGCTTCGGCGACCCGGTCATCTCCGAATTGCTGGAGCAGATAGCGCATGACGTCTTCGATCGGCGGGCCGATGATTGAGGCTATGTTCATCTCCGGATCCGTTTCATGTCCCAGACCCCGCAGAGCAGCGCGGCAGCTCGAAAGTATGCCCGGTTGGGAGTCGATCAGCGTTCCGTCAAGATCCAGAAGAATGGCCGCAGGCAAGCTCATGTGAATTCCCTTTTGTCAAAATCATCATGTAAATCGAGATGGGAGGCCACCATTCGCCCGACATCCGTAAACGGAACGATCCCGAGGGCTCGTGGGGTGATACCCGGTCCCGTCGCCAGCACCGGCACCCGCTCGCGCGTGTGATCGGTGCCGGGCCAGGTCGGGTCATTGCCGTGATCGGCGGTAATAATCAGCAGATCGCCGTCGCGCAGGCGGCTGGTCAGTTCCGGCAGGCGAGCGTCGAAGGTTTCGAGCGCGCGGGCGTAACCGGATACGTTGCGGCGATGGCCCCAGAGGCTGTCGAACTCGATGAAGTTGGCGAAGATGAGATCGCCGGGTGCAGCCTTTTCGGTCCAATCCAGAACCCGGTCGAACAGCGCCATGTCGTCCTTGCCCTTGGAGACATCGGTGATGCCCTTCATGGCGAAAATGTCACCGATCTTACCGACCGCATGCACCGCGCTGCCCGCAGCCATGACACGGTCGCAGATCGTCCCCTGTGGCGGCGCGATGGCGAAATCCTTGCGGTTGGCAGTGCGGGAGAAGCTCCCAGGCGCCTCACCGATGAACGGCCGGGCGATGATGCGGCCGACATTAAGCGGATGAAAAATGTCCGCGGCGATACGGCAGGTCTCGAGCAGCCGGGCGAGGCCGAAATGCGTTTCGTGCGCGGCAATCTGCACGACGCTGTCGCCAGAGGTGTAAACGATCGGCTTGGCAGTCGCGATATGTTCTAGACCGAACCGATCGAGCACCTCCGTGCCGGACGCGTGATGATTGGCAAGAGTGCCGGAGATGTCCGCGCGAGATACCAATTCCGCCATCAGCTCGGCGGGAAACGCCGGCTCGGAGCGTGGAAAGTAATGCCAGTCTCGGGTCACGGGCATGCCGGCGAGTTCCCAATGACCGGATTGGGTATCCTTGCCGGCAGAAACTTCCTGTGCCGCCCCCCACCATCCCGTGGGTACGGCGCAAAGGCCTGGCGCAATCCTGCCTGACGCAAGCGTGATTGCAGCGCCCAGTCCCAAGCCATCGAGTTTCGGAACTCTCAGTCGGCCGCTCCTGCCCTCTTCCGCCAGGCCAGCGGCGCATGCCTCGGCGATATGCAGAAGCGTGTTCGAACCTTCGTCACCATAGCGCGCCGCATCGGGAGCGCCCCCGCAGCCGACGGAATCGAGAACACAGAGAAAGACACGCGCCATCGCCCCGAACTCAGGAGAGCTGGAAGCGGCCGAGCGAACGGCGGCGGATGAGATCGATGACCTCGTAGAAGGCCCAGCCAATCAGCGACAGCAGCATGACCATGCCGATGACGACGGCCGTATCGCTGTTCTCCTGACCCGAGGAGAGGAGATAACCCAGCCCCTCGTTGGCGCCGATCAACTCACCGATGACAGCGGCAGTCATGGCAAGCGTCGTGGCAACTGCCATTCCCGCAAGAACCGAAGGCAGGGCGGAAGGTAGCTCGATATGACGGAAGCGCTGCCAGGGACTAAGCTTCAGCACAGCGGCAAGATCACGGAAACTGCCTTCGCCATACCGCAGGCCAGTCACCATTCCTTGCATCACGGGGAAGAAGGTGACGATCGCGATCAGCACGACCTTCGGGGCCGGGCCGATGCCGAGCCAAAGAAGAAGAAGCGGCGCAATCGCGATCTTCGGCGCAGTCTGCAGAAGCAGGATGAGAGGCGTGGCAAAACGTTCAATGCGGGGAAGCCGGGCGAAAACGACGCCGGCGAAAATGCCGATGACGGTTCCGATGACGAAACCTGCAATGATCTCCGAAAGCGTCACCCAGATGTGCCGGGTAAGCTTGGCGTTTTGGAAGAGGAAAGCGACGCGATCGAACACCTCGACCGGTCCCGGCAGAAGGAAAGCCGGAACCTTGAAGATGAAGACGATCGCCGTCCACAGGACGAGGGTCGCAATCAGACCCGCTATGCCACGCAGGATCATGATTACTTACCGATCGTGGACGGATCTACGACGAAATCGGCAGCTTTCGGGGCGCTGTCGATCACCTTATATTGCGCCAAGATGTCGGCGTTCTTCTGCCAACCCGCCATATCAGCTGCGCCGAGGCCCTTTTCCTTGGTCAACTTGCTCTGCCACACGGACGGAACGAAGGTCTGTTCGAAGGCGGTGGTCAGGATTGCCTTCTGGTCCTTCGGCCAAGTCGGCGTGTACTTGGTCAGCGAGATATCGAGCGCTTCCGGAATATGGCCGTCGATCACCCACTGGTAGGACTGGGTAACGGCAGTGGTGAAGCGCTTTACCAGATCCGGGTTCTGAGCAAGCTTCTTGCTACTGGTGACGACGACGTTGCCGAAGGAGGGCAGGAAGTCGTTCGACAGGATCATCGTAACCTTGGTGCCATCGGCTTCAAGGTTGTACTTGCGCAGTTCCGAGAAAACGATCGCATCGACCTGACCGGCCTGCAGCGACTGAACGATAGCGCCGGTGGCGACGACTTCGACGGAAACATCGTCAAGCTTTAGGCCCGCCTGCTGAAGGCCCACCTGGAGCTGCAGATAGTTCGGGCTGGCAAGGCTGGTGACGGCGATCTTCTTACCCTTCAAATCCTTGTAGTTCTTGATGCCGCTGGATTCCTTGGCGAGCAGTGCGCCGATACCGCGCTGATAAGTCGTGTGGACGACCTTGACCGGCAGACCGTTCGCAGCAGCAGCCACTACGGCATCACCGTTCGGGAAGCCAAAATCGACATTGCCGGCGGCAATATTGGTCAGGATGTCGGCAGCCGCGGCATAGATGAATTCGACCTCGATACCGTTCTTCTCGAAAACGCCCTTTTCGACGCCGGCATAAAGCGGCGCGTAGAACGGAGCGGCCGCACCATCGATCTGCAGCACGACTTTGTCGGTAGCTTCCGCGATCGTGGCAAAAAGTGGCGAGGTGATGAGGGCGAGCAGGCTTGCTGCTGTCGTCACACGAAACTGGATCATCATATTAGCTCCCGAGTTCCCATTCTGTGGAGGAAAATGCCCTTCCTGCAATTCGCAGAAGGTTTCGCTGGGTTGCCTCATAGTCGTCGAGCCAATCATCCGTGGCACGGTTTCCATGGACACCAAGTAGGCAGCCGGTTTCGAGGCCGACCGCCCCGCCGACAGTCAAGATTATCTCGCTTTCCATCTCGACGCCGATTGCGCCCTGTGCCTGGAAGCGATCGATGAAGGTGCCCGAAAGGTCCTGTCCGTCGTCTCCTGGACGATAACGGCGGTCCTGACCGAAATAATAGCTGTCGGTCGAGGCAACCACGCCGGGGCGGCAGGCGAGCCCGAGTTCAGCCGCGGCATTGACAAGGCCAGCAAGGATCTTCGGTGAGGCCTTAGCCTCTGCGCCGGCAGCACGATAGGTACGGGCGGTGCCGGTATCGCCGATGGCGCGATCGACGGCGACAAAGGAACCCGTCGCATACTCCGCTACCAGCGAGGACATGCCGCCAATGCGCACGACGCGTTTCGCCCCGAGCATGGCTAGTTCGACCAGGGCAATCTCCGTGGACGGGCCGCCAATGCCGGTCGAGCAGATCGTCAGGCGCCGCCCTTCGTAAGTACCGGTGATAAGTGCGAATTCGCGCTTGCGGCCGAAATCGGCCACATCCTCCAGCATATCGGCGAGCAACCGAACGCGATCCGGATCGCCGGGGGTCAGCACGTTTTCGGCGATATCGCCCGGGCCGCAGGGCAGATGCGGTGGACGGCGGTTCTTCCAGGGAAATGCGGCGCTTGTCCTGGTCATTTCTTCGCGCCCTTCCAGGAAAGCAGTCGGTTTTCGAGGATTGTCAGCGCCACATGCAGGAGAAGCCCGAGCACGACGGTCATCAGCACGGCGGCGAAGAGCAGCGGCGTCTTGTAGGTCGCCGAGGCGAAAGTCATCAGATAGCCAAGGCCGACCTTTCCGGACATCCATTCGGCAAGAACCGCGCCGACAAGCGCTTGCACCGCTCCGATCTTGAGACCGACGAAGACTTCCGGCATGGCCGATGGCAGTTCAATCTGGCGGAACCGCTGAAAGGTGCTAAGCCCGAGAAGTTTGGAGAGATCCTTCATCTTCGGATCGAGCGAGCGGAAACCGGCGATAGCGCCGATGAAGACAGGAAAGAAGACGAGCGAGAAGATCAGGATGATCTTAGAGAGGATACCGAAGCCGAACCAGACGACGAAGAGCGGCGCTAGCGCAATTTTCGGCGCCGTCTGCAGAATGACCAGCGGGCCATCCAACCAGACCGCCAGCTTTGGGAAACGGGTCATGAGATAGGCGAGGGATATTCCGGCGACACATCCGAGAACCAGGCCGAGAATGATGTTCTGCAACGTGAAGCCGAGATGGACCCAGAGCTCACCGGTAATAGCAATGCCGAGCAAGGCGTTCCAGGTGCGCAGCGGTGACGGCAGGAGATAGGTCGGCATTTCCATCGGGCCGGTCGCGAACCACCAGGCGACGAGAAGCACGAGAAGCGCCAGCGCATAATCGATCCAGGCGGACAGGCGCTTGGCCATTAGTGCGCCTCCCCGCCGGAAGAACGAAGATCGCGGCGAAGCTCGGCAACGAGCGCGTGATAGGCCGGATCGAGCTTGGTCTCTTCGCCGCGCGGCCGGGCGAGATCAACGTTGTGAACGCATTTCAGCTTGCCGGGGCGCGCGGTCATCACCATCACCCGGTCGGCAAGGTAGGCTGCCTCATCGACGCTGTGGGTCACGAGCAGGATCGTCTTGCCTGTCGATTGCCAGATACGCAGCAACTCGTCGTTCAGCGTGTCGCGAGTCATGAGATCGACCGCCGAGAAGGGCTCGTCCATCAACAGGATCGGCGGATCGTCGGAGAGTGAGCGGGCGATCGCCGCACGCTGGCGCATGCCACCCGACAACTGGCGAGGAAGCGCCCTCTCGAAGCCCGTAAGCCCGACCATCTTGATGAGATCGAGCGCAATCTTGTTGCCCTGCGCACGGCTGACGCCGGCGGTATCGAGCGGGAAACGGACGTTGTCGATAATCGTCTTCCAGGGTAGCAGGACCGGCTCCTGAAAAACGAAACCGACAGGACGCTTGCGGCCGGCCGTATCAAGCGTGATCGTGCCGCCGCTTGCATGGTCGAGACCGGAAATCAGGCGAAGCAGAGTGGATTTTCCGCAGCCCGAAGGCCCGACGATCGAGATGAACTCGCCGCCCTTGATGGTGATACTGACGGGCTCCAACGCCGTGACCGTTCCATGGTCCGCGACAAATGTCTTGTGAACACCCGCGATATCGATCATCCGCTCCGATTGCGCCACCGAAAACTCCATGCCTTGACGAGGGGACCAACGGCCAATCGAAGGATCAAATTCCTCTTCCATTGCCAGCATGTCCTGGAAAGAGGCCAAGCTTTCACAAAACTTTCATCGGCGCAAGAAAAATCTCAAAGATGAGATTTGTATCAAAATTGCTTCATCAACCTGCAATATGAGAATCACCGTCAGGCTGCAGCCTGACGGTGAAGAATGTTCTTTTCGATGAAGTCTGCGGCCTGATCGCCCTTAAGGCTGCGACGCCAGAGCTGGTCGGTCATGCTGCCATACAGCTGCACGGCTTCGGCAGCCGCGGTGATGGTCGCGACCCCGACGCGAATATTGGCGAAAGAACCAAGCCGGAAGGGGCTGACCGCCACCTGAACCTTATCGGCGCGCTTGAACATCTGAAAGCTTGCGCCCGGCATAGAATCGATCACCACGCCGATCTGCACACCGATCGGCTGTTCACGCAACATGCGGACAATGTTCTGGATTTCGGCCCGCGCTGCGGCCTGCCGCTCAGCAAGATTGATCCCAGGCGGGTTGTGAGCACCGATGAAGCCGATACGGCCGAAGCCCTCCAACTCGGCGGCAGATACCAGGCTGACGATATTGGGGCTGCGGCGCCGAAAGGTTTCCTTGCGGGATTTTAGGATTTCCTTGAGCGCACCAATCTCGCGGATTGCCGCCTTCCGGTCTCCTACATCCTGCGGAATGCTTTCGTCCAGCACTTTTGGCAGCAGTTTGTCGTAGCGATCGGTCGTGAGCAGATAGGAGATCGGCCCGAACATCACCGTGATCTGGTCGACATCTTCTTCCAGTTGGCGCATGCGCTCGAAGAAACTGATTGCCGAGGCGATGTACTCCACCCCGACGCCGAGCAGTGTTGGCAGCGAAACACCGAGAAGATCGGCGATCTTGCCGAGCGTGTCCACCTTGGGCGGCTTGCCGGATTCATAACGATAGATCGCCGCTCGCGAGACGCCGGCCTTCGCTGCCAGCTCCTCCGGTGTAAGCCCGGCTCCCATGCGAAATGCGCGAAGACGACGCCCGACATCCTCTGTGGAGCTCATGAAGTCCAAGGCGATTCCTCCCGGCACATTGGTGTAAAATCTTCGACTCTTTATACAAAAACTGGACAATTCGCAACGAAGATAATTTTAATGCGAAAAATCTCATTTTTGAGAATCGTCTTGACTGCTTCTATATTTGCAAATTAGGCTCTGTTTTTGAACGCATGGAGCACCCTATGACGTCCGACCGCCTTTCCGCCCGACGATGACAATAAGCGACAGGTCCCGCGCGACGAGCGGGATCTGAACTCTGCTCCCCGTCGCTCCTCCCTAAAGACATGTCCTCAACCGGCGGCCAGATACGCCGAGGGGCCAATTTTTTCTCAGTTCGGAAACCTTCATGTCAGCCAGTCTCTGCGTCGCCCCTGATTCCATTCCTGCCGGCGTTTCGCGACAGCCTTCGATCCACGAGGTCGAGGCCCGGGTGAAAAGCCATGAATGGGTCAATGGCCAATATCGCCTGCTCGTGCTTGCAGCACCGGCTTCTGTGCTCGATTGCGAACCAGGCCAGTTTTTCCATCTTCTTTGCCCACAGACGGATCGATTCCAGCCCTATTTGCGCCGGCCGATGAGCATCTACTCTTATGATCGGATGAACGGGGAGCTTTCCTTTCTCTATAAGGTCGCAGGCGCCGGTACCGGCGCGATGGCCGAGTTGAAATCCGGCGATCACCTGAACATTGTCGGCCCGCTCGGACAAGGCTTCGAAATCCGGCCCGAATGGCGCCGACCGCTGCTCGTCGCCCGCGGTGTCGGACTTGCTACGCTCGCCCCGCTCGCACAGGAATGTGCGAACCTCGGCCTGCCGCTGACGGCGATCTGCAGTGCCCGCTCGCCGGATCTTCTGATGTCGACCGACCTCTTCCGTTCCTGCGGCGCCGAGGTCATTACCGTCACCGATACAGATAGCAATTCCGGCGTCGAAAACCTTACCGCATTGATCGAAGGACTGATCCGCAGCCGCGGCATCGATACCTTCTTCACCTGCGGCTCGACACGGCTTCTGCGCATGCTGCAACAGATCGGCGTCCGTCACGGCATCAGAGGACAGGCTGCGCTCGAACAGCACATGGCCTGCGGCATCGGTATGTGCCAGGCCTGCGTGCGGCCCTTCCAGCGCAAGGACGGCGCGGTGAACCTGCGCGTCTGCCGCGAAGGCCCGGTCTTCGATCTGCCGGAGGTGCTGTGATGGTCGACCTCACCACGAAGATCGGCGTGCTGACGCTCAAAAACCCGATCATGCCGGCCTCCGGCACGTTTTCCGAGGAGCTGGCAGAAGTCTTCGATCTCGACTGCCTCGGCGCGCATGTGACGAAAACGATCACTCGGGCAAACCGCGCTGGCAACCCCGTGCCGCGCGTCTGCGAGGTCAAAGGCGCAATGCTGAACTCGATCGGCGTCCCGAGCAAGGGCGCCGAATGGTTCCTGAAAAACATCGTGCCCTTCTATGCGAATTACGGAGCGCCGCTGGTGATCAGCATTTCCGCCAATACAGCGGATGAATTCGCCCGTTTTGCCGAAGAGGTAACTGTGCCCGGCGTTGCGGCGATCGAGGTCAATATCTCCTGCCCTAATATCGAGGACGACGGAAAAGCCTTCGCTATGCGGCCCGGCCCGACGGGCGACGTCATCCGCAGGATGCGCTCCGCTACCGGCCTGCCGCTTTGGGCAAAACTCTCCCCCAACACCGGTGACGTCGTCGAAGTGGCGCAGGCGGCTGAAGCAGCGGGGGCGAATGTTCTGGTCACTGCCAACACAATGCTTGCCATGGCAATCGACAGCCAAACCGGCAGGGCGCGCCTTGGCAACGTCATGGGCGGACTCTCCGGACCAGCGCTGAAGCCGATCACCTTGCGCATGACCTACCAATGCGCACATGCGGTCGCCATTCCGGTGATCGGTTGCGGGGTATCTCGACGGTCGACGACGTGCTCGAATACCTGATAGCCGGCGCCCGCGCCGTGCAGATCGGGACCGCCACCTTTATCAGCCCTACCACTCTGCCGCGCCTTGTCCGTGAACTCGAACAGGAGCTGACAAGACGCGGCCTTCCTTCAGTCGATGCGCTGGTCGGTACGGTTCGCACCGCCGATGATGCCATTCCCCTTGCGGAGTACGTATGATGAATGCTGCCCTTCTCCAAACACCCACATGCTTTGACATCAACGAGACGGCCGCGCGCCTCTTCTGCGAAATCGCCACTCGTACCGCCGACGTCGAAGGCGTCAGCCGACCGGCCTTTTCTGAAACCGAGACGGAAACACTACAGTTCCTGATGGATTTCGCCCGCTCCGAAGGGCTCGCAAC
>CBDDGK010000067.1:0-89683 GCA_965227625.1 Neorhizobium sp.
CCCGATGATGGTGCATGTCGGCGAACCGCCGGCGCTCTATGACGAAGTGCTGGAAATCCTCGGCCCGGGCGACGTCGTCACCCACTGCTTCAACGGCAAAGGCCGGTTCGTCCATCATGGAGGACGAAGACCTCTTCAACCTTGCCGAACGCTGCGCCGGTCGGAAGGCATCCGCCTCGACATCGGCCATGGCGGCGCTTCCTTCTCCTTCAAGGTGGCGGAAGCGGCGATTTCCAGCGCGGCCTGCTGCCGCATCTCGATCTCGACCGACCTGCACGGCCATTCGATGAACTTCCCGGTCTGGGATCTGGCGACCACCATGTCCAAGCTTCTGTCGGTCGGCATGCCGTTCGACAAGGTGGTGGAACGCGGTGACCCATCACGCCGGCCGAGGTCATCAAGCTCGTCGATGGAAAACCGGCTGTCGGTCGGTCGAACGCGCCGATTTCACCATTTTCGATCTCGTCGATGCCGATCTCGAGGCGACCGATTCCAACGGTGACGTCTCGCGCCTGCAGAAACTGTTCGAGCCGCGTTTACGCGGTCATCGGATCGGAGGCGATCGCCTCCAGCCGTTACGTGCCGCGCGCCCGCAAACTCGTCCGCCACAGCCACGGTCTTTCGTGGCGGTGAGCCGGCATTTCTTGGAAATCGCATTCTTGATTCGCATGACAGGAGTTTACGTGAACACGTCTCCAGCAAAGACCGCTGCCGGCCTGCAACCCTTGGCGCCAGACGCCCCTACGACCGATTGACGGCACTCGGCATCAAGCTTGCCGCCCTCGCCGCCGCCGATCGCCAATTTCGTGACGCATGTGCATCGAAGGCAACATGCTCTATCTCTCCGGGCCAGGGCCCGCGGCGAGGCGGACGGCCGGATCTCTATGTCCGGCAAGGTCGGCCGCGATGACGTCGGCGTCGATCAGGCCTATCAGCGATGCCCGGCTGGTTGGTATCAACCTGCTTGCGGGTCATGCATGAGGCGCTCGGCGACCTGACGCCGGGTGAAGCGGGGTCGTGAAGCTGCTCGGCATGGTCAATTGCCGTGCCGGAATTCGAGGATCATCCGAGCGTCATCAACGGCTGCTCGGACCTGCTGATCGAGGTTTTCGGCGAGAGCGGGCCAGCATGCCCGTTCCGCCGTCGGCTTCGGTTCGCTGCCCGGCAACATCACCGTCGAGATCGAGGCGATCGTCTCGCTCAACGATTGAGAGAACGGAACTGAGGAGGTCAGGCTCAGTGGTTGCGCCAACCCATCAGCTTCTCGATCCGCTGGGCGGCCGCACGCACGTGCTCCGCATAGCGGGTCTCGTCGGAAACCACTTTCTGTTCCGGCAGCACGATGGAAATGGTCGCAACACACTCGCCGCTCCGGTCGCAGACCGGCGAGGCAATGCAGGCAACAGCATAGTCGGACTCGGCCACCTGGATCGACAGCCGTTCTCCGAAAGCTTTGCCGGCGGATTCGGACAACGTCCGGGCATCGATCTCGGCGCGGCCGGTGGGCGACGTGCGGGCGCAGCGCTTGAAAAGCTCGACACGCTCGGCTTCCGGCAAGTGACCGACGAGAAGCCGGCCGGACGCGGTCCAGTTCAACGGCACGCGGGTGCCGACGCGCGACGCGACCTGATAATGGCTCGGCCCGTCCGCCATGGCGAGCACCAGCATGAAGTCGCCGTCGCGGCCACAGACCTGCACGGTCTCGCCCGCCTCGCGGCAAAGATCATGCATTTCGTGGGTGGCAACGCTCATGAAATCCAGCGACCGCGCATAAGCGAGGCCGTAGTGGTAAAGCCGTGCGCCGAGCCAGATCGAACCGTCCGCATTGCGGGCCAGCATATTCTTTTCGACCAGATCGTCGATGATCACATAGACGGTGGAAAGCGGCGCCTTGACCGCCTTGGCGATCGCGTAAGCGCCTGCCGGCGAACCGGTTTCGTACAGATAATCAATCACCTGCAGCGCGCGGTCGATGCCGCTCACGCGCGAGCGGCGCGCACCTTTGCCTTCGGTTTCTTCCGCGGCAACGGCGTCTTCGGGGAGTGCTGCGGGTGAGGTCTTCGCGTCCAAATCAAACGCTCCTTAGCTGAATTTGGGAGCCTATTACATTACTATGGCATAGCTGTCGATTACAAATTGCAGCGGCCAGCATCTGGAGAGAGATAGAATGTCCGATGACATCCGCACCAAGATCGGGCTCCGCCCCGTGATCAACGTTTCCGGCACGATGACCAGCCTCGGCGCCTCGATCGTTGTTCCTGAAGCGATCACGGCAATGACTTCGATCCTGCCGCAATTCGTCGAGGTGAACGATCTGCAGCGCAAGGCCAGTGCCATCATCGCGCGGCTGACGGGTGGCGAGGCGGGCTTCGTCACGGCCTCGTGTTCTTCCGGCATCAGCCTTGCCGTCGCAGGCGCCATCACCGGCAACAATCTGTTGGCGATCGAGAAACTTCCCGATGTCGTATCGGAGAAGAACGAAGTGCTCGTCCAGATGGGCCATGTCGTGAGCTATGGCGCACCGGTGGACCAGGCGATCCGCCTTGCCGGCGGCAAGGTCGTGCTGGTCGGCCAGGCCGACCTCGACGCATCGCTACCACATGGAAAACGCCATCACCGAAAAGACGGCAGGCGGCCGTCTACGTCGTGTCGCATCACGTGGTCGATTACGGCCTGTTGAACCTCATCGAATTCGTCGAGATCGCCCATGCCAAGGGCGTACCGGTCATCGTCGATGCGGCTTCCGAATATGACCTGAAACTGTTCCTGGCGCAGGGCGCGGATATTGTTCTCTATTCCGGCCACAAGTTCCTCGGCGGCCCGACCTCGGGCATCGTTGCCGGAAACAAGGAGTTGGTGCGCAACGCCTTCTTGCAGAATATGGGCATCGGCCGGGGCATGAAGGTCGGCAAGGAAAGCATCTATGGCGTCATGGCGGCGCTGGAAGCCTGGGAAAAGCGTGATCACGCGGGCATTCGTGAGCGCGAAACCGGTTACTTGAACCTCTGGAAGGAAACGCTGGACGGTCGCCCGGGCATCACGGCGCTGATCGAGCCGGACCCGACCAACAACCCGCTCGACCGCATGCGGGTGATCGTTTCCGCACCGGAAGCGCACATCACTGCCTGGGATCTGGCTTCGGCACTCGGCCGCGGTGAGCCGCCGATCATCGTTCGCGATCATGAGGTGGAGCATCACTATTTCTACCTCGACCCGTGCAACCTGCATCCGGGACAAGAAAAGGTGGTTGCGGCGCGGCTTTCGGAAGAACTCGACAAGGCGCGGGCCTCGAACGAGATCATCGCGACGCCCTTTGAGAACCGCAGCAAACACCGGTTTGATGGGATGCTGCGCTGGCCGGATTGAGGGCGGCTCAGGCGGATTTGAGTTTGCCCCTCATCCGCCTGCCGGCACCTTCTCCCCGCTAGCGGGGAGAAGGAAAGATGCCACACCGTCTCTGGAACTCTCCAGCGTTACGTAGGGCACGTCCCCTCTCCCCGTCAGAATGGGGAGAGGATCAGGGTGAGGGGCAACCTAAAAATGGAGGCCCTGCGACCAAAGACAAAAACAAAGGCAACGACCATGACCACCACCGAAATTACCCCGGTTCTCTCCGTCCAGAACCTGACCACTTCGTTCAATGTGGATGGCGAATGGAAGCCGGTGGTGCGAGATGTTTCCTTCTCCGTCGCGCCGGGCGAGACGGTGGCGATCGTCGGCGAATCCGGTTCCGGTAAGAGCGTCACTTCGCTTTCCATCATGCGGTTGCTGCAGGAAGGCACGAGCCGCATCGACGGCAAAATCCTGCTTGGTGGACGCGACCTTCTCTCCCTGCCGGAGCACGAAATGCGCAAGGTGCGCGGCAATGACGTCTCGATGATCTTCCAGGAGCCGATGACGAGCCTCAATCCGCTCTTCACCATCGGTGACCAGATTTCCGAGGCGCTGCTTTGCCACAAGGATATGTCTGCCGCGGAAGCGAAGGCCGAGACGATCCGCCTTTTGGAAAAGGTCCGTATTCCTTCGGCCGCATCGCGTTTCGACGAATATCCGCACCGCTTTTCCGGTGGCATGCGCCAGCGCGTGATGATCGCCATGGCGCTTGCATCAAAGCCGAAGCTGTTGATCGCCGACGAGCCGACGACAGCGCTCGACGTGACGATCCAGGGCCAGATCCTCGACCTCATCAAGATGCTGCAAGACGAGGAGGGCACTTCTGTCTTGTTCATCACCCACGACATGGGCGTCGTTGCCGAAATCGCCGACCGCACCGTCGTCATGTATCGTGGCGAACAGGTGGAAACCGGTGAGACGGCCGATATCTTCCACCGCGGCAAGCATCCCTATACCCGTGCGCTTCTCTCTGCCGTGCCTGTGCTCGGCTCGATGCAGAAATACGAACGTCCGCTGCGTTTCCCGGTGGTCGACAACACGACCGGCCTTTCCGATACGCCGGTGGAGGTGGCCGATACGGTTGCCAAGGAAAAGCCGATCCTTGAGGTCAAGAACCTCTCCAAGCGCTTCGACATTCATTCCGGCCTTTTCGGCCGCCTGAGTGGACGCGTGCATGCGGTCGAAAACGTTACGTTCGATCTTTTCGCGGGCGAGACGCTGTCGCTGGTCGGCGAATCCGGTTGCGGCAAATCCACGACCGGGCGTGCCATCATGCGGTTGATCGAACCGGATGGCGGTTCCGTCATGGTCGAGGGCCGTGACATGGTTTCGCTCGACAAAAGGGAAATGCGCGAGATGCGCAAATCCGTGCAGATGATCTTTCAGGACCCGTACGCCTCCCTCAATCCGCGCATGACGGTCGGGCAGGCAATTGCAGAACCCTACCTCGAACATCGGATGGGGACCTCCAAGGAGGCAAAGGAAGTCGTTGCCGATATGCTGCGCAAGGTCGGCCTGGCGCCCGATATGGCGAGCCGATACCCGCACGAATTTTCCGGTGGCCAGCGGCAGCGTATCTGCATCGCCCGTGCGCTGGCGCTACAGCCTAAAGTGATCGTTGCGGACGAAAGCGTCTCGGCGCTGGACGTATCGATCAAGGCGCAGGTCATTAATCTGATGCTTGACCTGCAGCAGAGCCTCAACCTCGCCTTCCTGTTTATCAGCCATGACATGGCTGTGGTCGAGCGGGTGAGCCATCGCGTTGCGGTCATGTATCTCGGCGAGATTGTTGAAATCGGCCCCCGCGCCTCCGTCTTCGGCAATCCGCAGCATCCCTATACGAAGAAGCTGATGGCCGCGGTGCCGGTGCCGGACCCCGACCGTCGCCGTGAAAAGCGTGCGGGCACGGCCGACGAGCTGAAGAGCCCGATCCGTGCTGCAGACTATGTTCCACCGATGAGGGAATTCCGTGCCGTGTCGGATGGCCATCTGGTTGCAATCTAAGCGATATTGGCAAATTTGCGCAGAAATATTTTGACAATAACCAACAATGGGCTACCGTTTCATTTATGGAAGCTATTCCATTATTGTGAATTTGGAGAGGGGTAAGCAATGAAATTGAAATTGGGATTTGCCGCAGCGCTTGCTGCGCTGTCGGTGGCATCGATCGCTTATGCGGAGCCGAAAAAGGGTGGCGTGATCGACGTCGCGACAGTCGGCGAGCCGCCGACGCTGGATGCGATGGTGACCTCCACCGACCTCGTGGGCATGATCAGCCAGCATATTTTCGAGACGCTTTATACATTCGACAAGAACTGGAATATCGCCCCGCTTTTGGCCCAGAGCCTGCCGGAAATCAGCGTGGACGGTACGGTCTACACGATCAAGCTGCGCGAAGGCGTGACCTTTCATGACAAGAGCGCGTTCGACTCGGCCGACGTCGTCGCTTCGCTGAACCGCTGGCTGAAGCTTGCCGGCCGCGGCAAGCAGATCGCGCCAAACGTCAAGCAGGTCGAGGCCGTCGATCCGTTGACGGTGCGCATCACGCTGGCGCAGCCTTATGCGGCACTGCCAGCGCTGCTCGCCTTTAACAATTCCGCCGCGATCATGCTGCCGAGCGAAAAGCAGGCCGACCCGATGACGGAGGTGATCGGAACCGGCCCTTACCGGCTCAAGGAGCGCAAGCCGGACCAGTATATCCAGCTTACCCGTTTCGACGGCTACAAGCCGCGCTCGGAAGAAGGCTCCGGTTATGCCGGCGCACGTAACGCCTATCTTGATGAAATCCGCTTCGTGCCGGCACCGGATGCTTCGACCCGGCTGGAAGGTGCGGTCGCCGGTCAGTTCGCCTACACGGATTCGCTGCCCGTCGAGCAGATGGGCCGCCTCGCGAATGCCAAGTCCGAGCCGGTTCTGCTGCAGAATTTCGGCTGGCTGATGATGCGCATGAACGCCAAGCAGGGCGTGCTGGCGGATGTGAAGGTGCGCAAGGCGGTGCAGAAGGCGCTGAGCGAAACCGACATGCTTGCTGCCGCTTTCGGCGACCAGAAATTCTATGCGGTCGATGGCAACATGTATCCGGCGGGGTATCCGTGGAAGACGGACGTCACCGTCAAGGGCAATTATGACGTCGCAGATGCCGATGCTTCCAAGAAGCTGCTTTCCGACGCCGGCCAGAAGTCTCCGTTGCCGCTGCGCATCCTCACCAGCCGCCAGTATGAATTCCACTACAAGATGGCGCTGGTCGCGGCCGAATATCTGAAGCTTGCGGGCTTCGATGTGAAGATGGAAGTGGTGGACTGGGCAACGCTCACCCAGCGCATCCAGAACCCTGAACTCTGGGATATCTTCATCACCCACAGCCCGTTCTTGCCCGAGCCGGCGCTGATCAACATCCTCTCGCCGACGACGGTCGGCTGGTGGAATACGCCGGAAATCGCCAGCGCAATGACGGCCCTGACCGGCACCACTGATCAGGCAAAGCGCGTCGCCGCTTTCGGCACCGTGCAGTCGCTGATCATGGAACAGGCGCCGATGATCAAGGTCGGCAATTTCAGCGCGCTTTCGGCAAAATCGCCGGCACTGAAGGGCTTCTGGCCTTCTCCTTGGCCGTCCTTCTGGAACGTGTCGCTCGAAAAGTAAAAAATGATCCCGGTCCCTGCTTCGGCGGGGACCGGCCTTCTCATGGAATAGCCGATGTCTTCTCTATTTTCCGGAACTCTTGCCGCGACCACCGCCGAGCGGCTTGACGCGCTGGTCTCCATTGCCGCCTCGTCCAAGGATCCCGGTGTTGCGGTCGCGGTTCTTTATAAGGGCGCGCCCATCTATAAGCAGGTCCTCGGGCTTGCGAACCTGTCCCACGAGGCGCCGCTTACCGAGCGCTCGGTCATGCGCATCGCCTCCCAGAGCAAGCAGATCACCGTTCTGATGATCCTGATGCTGGAAGCGGAAGGCAGGCTTTCGCTAGAGGACGATATCCGCGGCCATTTCCCGTGGTTGCCGGACTGGGGCCATCAGGTGACGATCGGCCATCTCGCCTCCAATACCAGCGGCATTCGCGACATTCTGGATTCGATGATCATGGCCGGCATGCCGATCACCGCGCCGTCTTCGAGGACAGCGGCCAAGGCGATCGTCGCACGCCAGCGGGAGCTGAATTTCCCACCCTCCACCGATATCCTCTACAGCAATTCCAACTTCCTGCTTCTCTCCGAACTCATCGAACAGATCACCGGCAAAAGCTTCAACGAGGCATTGAAGCATTATATTACCGGTCCGCTCGGCATGGTAGATACACGGCTGATGGTGCGTGACGACGAGATTTATCCCCGGCTGGCGGACCATCATCGCCGGGATGCGAACGGCGAATGGCTGAAATCAGCCTGGGGGATCGCGATCGGTGGCGAGGGCGGCCTTGTCTCGACCCTCTCGGACATGATCCTCTGGCAACAGAATTTGCGAAATCCGAAGGTCGGTACGGTTGAGATGATCGAGCGGATGGGCCGTTCCTTCGTGACGATCGATGGCGTTGCCTCGCCCTATGGGCTTGGCCTCGTCAATACGCGTCACAAGGGCATACCGCTCGTCGGCCACGGGGGCTGGATTGCCGGCTCGCGCTCGGAATCGTTCCGGGTTCCGTCGGAGGATCTGACCTTTATCGTGCTGTCCAATCACGACGACTTCTCGTCTTTCGGCTTGGCGCGTGACATGCTGGATATCGTGATTGGTCGCGAGCCGGGCGGATTGATTTCGGCTGAGGGCATCGCGGCCTTGAAGACCGGATATGGTTTCTGGCGGTCGGAGGAGAGCGGCTTTGTCTTCCGACTAGAGGAATCCGGCGGCCTGCCGGCCATGGCCGGCAGCATGGGTGTTTCGAGCCTTGAGGAAATCGAGCCGGGCATTTTCCGCACGCGCGGTGCGCTGCCGCCGTTCAGCTTCTCCATGGAAGCCGATGGCTCGATCATGACCGAGAAATTCGCTCGCCGCAGGCGCTATCTCAGGATCACGCAGGCGGCGGCAATTGCTGGCGATCCGTCGGGGACATTCGTGAGCGACGAGACAGGGCTTTCGGCGAAAATCGGCAAGGAGGGTGGCCGCTGGTTGATGCGTGTGTCGTCACCTTTCGGTGCCGCGACGCTGGAACTGGAGAGTTGCGACACGGATATATTCCTGGCGCATCCCGCCGATCGCGATCTGCATGATGCATGGCGTATCGCGCCGTGGGTCCTGCCGTGGCTTTACGCCGTGCGTGTTACCAACGATGGCATCGTTTTCAACAGCGACCGCGGGCGCGATGTGGTGCTGACGAAAATCGCATGAAACGGAAGGGCGGCCGGGAAATCAACGCGGTCGCTTGATCAAGGAAATGAATGCTCTGACGGGGCTCGACGTCTCGGCCTTGCGATAGGCGACCGCCAGGTTGGACGTGGCCTGGCTATTTGCCAGGTTGACGTAACGAACGCCGGGAAGCTGCAGGCAGCGCATCGAAACCGGCACGAGCGACAGACCCAGGCCGACCGCCACCATGCTGGCAATGGTCGTGAAATCCCTGCCGACCGCGCTGATATTCGGTGCAAATCCTGCCTCGCCGCAGGCTTCGATCGTGTTGGAATGAAAGCCGACATCCGGCGGCTGGCGCGGCGTTATGAATGTGGCGGATGAGAGTTCCTTGAGATCGATCTGGCTGCGATGGGCGAGAGGGTGGCCCTCGGGGAGGGCCGCGACCAGCGGCTCCTTGAGGATCACCGCGGTCGTCAATCCTTCCGGAATAGGCGCGGGCGGGCGGATATAACCGAAATCCAGCTCGCCCTCGGAAATCTTGGCCATCTGCTGGCGCATTTCCATCTCCACCAGCTGCAACTCGACATCCGGATAGGCGGCGCGAAAGGCGGCGAGCGAACTGGTAAACATGCCGGAATATGCGGCCGATGCGACATAGCCGATCGATATCCGGCCCGTTTCGCCGCGGCCGGCGCGCTTCAGCGCCATGACGGTTGCATCAGCCTGTGCGAGGATTTTCTGCGCCTCTTCGAAGAGAAGAAGCCCCGTCGTGGTCAGCTGGACCGATCGCTTGCGGCGGTCGAGAAGCGGCGTTCCGACGATATCTTCCAGCGCAAGGATCTGCTGGCTAAGGCCGGGCTGGGCGATGCCGAGCCTTGCGGCCGCCCGCTCGAAATTCTTCTCCTCCACCAGGGCGCAGAAATAGCGCAGGTGCCGCAATTCGAAACCTCCTGATTTGAGCTGTCTCGGCATCGCTTTGCTCGTTTGGAATAATTACAGACTATGAAGTATGGAGCATATCATAATTTAAACTTCTGAAAAATCAGCCCCACGCTTATTGGATCGCGCCGCACCATTTTTGTAGAAAGATGACAATTGTAGTCAGGATTGTGTATCCAGGGGCGTGGGTGAGCATAATGCAGAAATCGAAAACATATTGGGCACTGGCTGCGTCCGTCGCCTATGCGGCGTTTGGCGCGCAGGTAGCCTATTCCCAGGAGCGGGCGGACACGACGCTTACGCCCATCGTGCTGAGCGCCGAAGGCGAGGGCAGCGATGGCAAGGGCCCGGTCAAGGGGTATGTCGCGAAGAACAGCTCGACGGCTTCGAAGACGGGAACGCCGCTGATCGAGACCCAGCAGTCGATTTCGGTGATCACCCGTGACCAGATCGAAGCGCAGAACGCCCAGACGCTCGGCGATGTGCTGGGCTACACGCCCGGTGTCGTGGCGCAGCCGTTCGGCGCCGATCCGCGGTTCGATTCTCCCGTCATTCGCGGTTTCGATGGCCGCCAGATGCAATATCTGAACGGTTTGCGGATGATGCGCACCGCCGGTGCGCCGGCGGTCGAAATCTACGGATTGGAGCGCGTCGATGTGCTGCGTGGTCCGGCCTCGGTCATGTACGGACAGGGCAATCCGGGCGGCATCGTCAACATGGTCAGCAAGCGGCCCGTATTTGAAAGCTTCGGCGAGGTCGGCACGCGGGTCGGCAGTTTCGATACCTATGGCGGTTTCTTCGATTTCGGCGGCCCGATCGGAGAGGATTCCGATTTTGCCTATCGCCTTACCGGCCTTGCCAAGACTGCAGGCGCGCAGACGGACAATCTCGACAATGACCGTTATTTCATCGCCCCGGCTTTTACCTGGAAGCCGGACGAGGACACCAAACTGACGATCCTGACCAGCGTGCAGCACGACAATCCGAGCACGCCCTCGGCTCTGCCGTCAGCATATGTGCTGGACCCCGCCGGCTATAGGTTGCCGCGCGATTTCTATGTAGGGGATCGCAGTTTCGACAAGTCCGACCGGACACTGACCAATCTCGGTTACGAGTTCGAACATCGCATCAACGACGTATGGACGTTCCGGCAGAACCTCCGCTACTCGAATTTCGACTGGAACTACCAGTCGCTTGGCATGTCTCAGGCAGGATTGGGGGCCGATGGGCGCACTCTCGCCCGTAACGCCACGTTCCAAGACGAATTGCTGAATACCTTTAACGTCGACAATAACTTGCAGGCGGATTTCTCTACGGGAGAAGTCGACCACAAACTGCTGTTCGGTCTGGATTACCGTTATTTCGACAACGATGCCCGCACCCGCTTCTTCCGTGCAACGCCGTTGGATGTGCTTAATCCGGTCTATGGCGGGCCGATCACGCTGATATCGGCAACCACGGACACACATGTAAAGAGCCAGCTTTCCCAACTCGGCGTCTATGTTCAGGACGAGCTTGCGTGGAGCAACTGGCGTGCAACGCTGGCGCTGCGGCAGGATTGGGCCAGCAGTGCAGGCGCCTCCGTCAATAACCTTGGTCTGCTTGGACCAGAGGAAAGATCACTCGATCGAGATGACCAGCGGCTCACTGGTCGTGCTGGTATCAGCTATATGTTCGACAACAGGATCGCGCCTTACATAAGCTACGCGACGTCATTCGAGCCTGTCGTGACAAGCGGAACAGGCGGAACAACCTTCAAGCCAACGACCGGCGAGCAATATGAGGCGGGCGTCAAATACCAGCCGCTCGGTTGGAATGGCTTCTTCAGTGCTGCCGTCTACGATCTTCGCCAGAAGAATGTCCTTCGGACTATCGGGCCAGGCGTACAGGGACAGATCGGCGAGGTCCATTCCCAGGGCGTCGAACTCGAAGGCGTCGTCAGCCTCGCCGAAGGCCTCGATTTGCGCGCTGCCTATACATATACAAGAGCTGAGATCGGCCAGGGGGCAGATAACGGCAAACGGCTTGAGAACGTGCCCGAACATTCCGCCAGCCTATGGCTGAACTACACCATCCATGACGACAGCGCGCTGGACGGTCTGGGCATTGGCGGCGGTGTCCGGTATATCGGCCAGCGTTTTGGCAACAGCGCCAATACGCTCGATATGGATGGCGTGACGCTGTTTGACGCCGCCTTGACTTACAAGAAGAACGGTTACAAGGCGTCGCTCAATATCCAGAACATTGTCGACGAGAAATATGTCGCGAGCTGCGGATCGTTCGGCTGCTATTATGGTGATGGCCGCACGATCATGGGGAAGCTGAGCTATTCCTGGTAATCTTTCCAGAACTGGTGCCGTTTCGGGTCTGTTGCGACGCCGGGAATTCGTTCTCGGCGTTGCAGCGTCCATGATTGCCACGCACTCGCAGGCGCAAGCGTTGCCCAGAATAGCTGCCATCGACTGGGCGATGCTCGAGACGGTGATTGCGCTCGGCATCATGCCGCTTGCCGCGACCGAGCTCATCCAGTTCCGCAAGGACGCGATCGAGCCGCCGATCCCGGATGATGTCGTCGACCTCGGTTTGAGAGGCACGCCGAATTTCGAACTGCTGCATCTCCTGGCGCCGGAGCTCATCCTGATCTCACCCTTTTACACCCGCCACCAGGCGGCGCTGGAGCGGATTGCGCCGATCATCTCGTTGCCCTTTTATATTCGCGGAGAGCCACCTTTCGCCAAATCGCTGGCAGCCGTGACTGCGCTTGGTGAAAGGCTGGGGCGGCAACAACAGGCCGTCACGGTGCTCGTAAACATCGCTGCTCGGCTGGAAAGCCAGAAACAGGCGCTGGCGCGATTTACCGATCGCCCGACCTATCTCGTTAATGTCGGCGATGCGCGTCATGTACGGGTGTTCGGCGCCGACAGCATGTTCGGCGATGTGCTCTCCCGCCTTGGTCTGCAGAATGCCTGGTCTGACCGATCGCGCTACACGTTCGCAGCGCCGGTTCCGATCGAGAACCTTTCAGCCGTGAAAGACGCAAGGATCGTCGTCATTTCCGAAATTCCGGTCGAGGCTCGCAGCGGGCTTAGAAACAGCATGATCTGGAATTCGCTGGAGCCGGTCCGCGCTGGTCGGGTGCTGATGCTCGACAATATCAACCCTTATGGAGGCGTTCTGGCCGGGATGCGGTTTGCCCGCATTTTGCAGGAAGCGCTGCTATCGGCAGGGGAACGCGAATGACGGTTCGGCTCTGGGCATTGCCGCTGGCCGGTCTTCTGGCTGCTGCCTTGTTGTTTCTCCACGAAGCATCGCTGCGTGTCGGCCTCGGGGGATGGCTGGACGCGGTCCTTTCGTCCTCGCCTTCGATGGACGAGATCATTCTTGTCTATGGCGTTTTCCCCCGTGCCGCGGTGGCGATCGCCGCCGGTGCCGCATTGGGGCTTGCCGGCGCATTGCTGCAGCAATTGCTGCGAAATCCGATCGCGGATCCATCGACGCTTGGCATATCGGCTGGCGCGCAGCTCGCCATTGTCATCGCGACTTTGTTCTTTCCGGAATTCCTGGACGGCAACCGCAATGTGGTCGCGCTGATCGGGGCGGGCATTGCGGCAGCCATCGTCTTCACGCTCGGCTGGCGCCGGGCGTTCGAGCCGGTGACGATGGTGGTCTCCGGCCTTCTCGTCGGCGTGACGGCTGCGGCATTTTCCGCCTCGCTGACGCTCGCCCAGGGCGAATATCTGATGTCACTGGTTACCTGGAATGGCGGCTCGCTCAGCCAGCAGGACTGGTCGGTGTTTCAGTCCCTGTCCGTGGAGCTGGTGATCGGCGCGGGATTGGCGGCGTTGCTGATCCGCCCGCTCCTGCTGCTCGGTCTTGGCGATTCCAGTGCACGCGCGCTGGGCGTCAGCCTGAAGGGGGTCCGGTTCGGCGTGGCGGCGATCGCCACAGCCCTGTCGGGGCTGGTTGCGGCGAATGTCGGTCTGGTGAGTTTCGTCGGCCTTGCGGCTCCAGCCTTCGTGCGCGGATGTGGTGCGCGACGGCCGGTGACTGTGATTGCGCTCTCGCCATTGGCTGGCGGGTTATTCCTCTGGCTCTGCGACGGGGCGGTGCAATGGCTTGCCAGCGCATCCGGTGAAAGTTTTCCAACCGGCGCCGTGACCGCGCTGATCGGTGGGCCGCTGTTGCTCTGGCTTCTGCCGCAGGTGCGCGCCATCGAAGTGCATGAGGAGCGTGCAGTTGCGGGCAACCGGATCGCTTTCCCAAAAGGCATTTTACTGCTGCTTGCTTTTCTGCCGGTCATCCTGGCACTCGCTTTCCTGATCGGGCGAACAGGGCAGGACTGGGCTATCCTGAACTATCGGCAATTTGCCGATCTCGCGCCGATGCGCTGGCCGCGCCTGCTGGCGGCAGCTGGAGCCGGCGGATTGTTGTCGCTCACCGGCGCAATCCTGCAGCGTTTGACGGGTAATCCGATGGCGAGCCCGGAGGTGATCGGCGTCAGCGGTGGCGCCGGACTCGGGTTTGCGGCGGCACTGACGTTTCTTCCGGCCGCCGGCTCGGTCGAACTGGTAACCGGTGCCGCGATCGGCGGACTTCTCTCGATGTCGGTTGTGCTGGTTTTTGCCAGCCGCAAACACCTGCCGCCCGAAAAGCTGCTGCTGGCCGGTATCGCCATCGGTTCGCTCTGCTCTTCGGTGCTCTCGGCCTTGATGGCGATCGGTGATCAGCGCGCCTGGCAGATCCTTTCCTGGATCGGCGGCACGGCTTCCGGCGCGACGCCGAGTACGGCTATCTTTCTTGCAGCGCTGGCCGTCGGCACCCTCATCCTGGTTCTCGCCTTCCAGCGTTGGCTGACCGTGTTGCCGCTTGGATTGCCGCTTTCACAGGCGCTTGGCGTTCCGGTACGCTTCAGCCGCATTGCCATCCTGATCGTTTGCGGCCTGGCAACGGGTGCAGCCTCTCTGCTGGTCGGGCCGCTGAGTTTCGTCGGCCTGATTGCGCCGCATATTGCCGCCCGCGCCGGGTTTGCCACGGCGCGGGACCATCTCGTCGGCTCCTTCGTCCTCGGAGCCTTGCTGATGGCCTTTGCCGATTTCGGGGCGCGCACGGCGACGTTTCCCTACGAGCTGCCGATCGGGCTTTTTGCGGCGATGGTCGGCGCGCCCTATCTGATCTGGCTTGTGGGACGCCGCTGATGGTTGCCGCTCTGCCGCCGCTTCCCGATGCGTTCGTGGATTGCGCCCAGAACATCGTTCCGGCGGATGCGGCTTCAGGTTTTATGCCCCTTCGCCAGCTGACCGGCTCGGAGGCTCTCGATGCCGGATTTGATGGCCTTGCCGCCAAATGGGGACCGGGAGATCGCCGGGCGGTGGTCTCGCTCTGGACCCAGGGATATTTCGGGCGCCTTCTTCGTCCCTGGCTGGCCTACGGCGTGTTGCACGATCACTGGTTTGGGCTGGATATCGATAGGGTTCGGGTCTCACTTTCCGAACTCGGCACGCCTATGCGCTTCGGCCTTGAGGCTGCGTCGCAAAAAGAGGTGCCTGCACAGATCGCCCATTTTGTTCGGGATCACGCCAGCCCGTTGATCGTCGGTCTCTCTGAAAGGACCGGAACGTCGGAGCGCATCCACTGGAGCAATGCGTCCTTCGCCTTTCATCGCGCTTTCCGGCAAGTCGCTCTTGTAGCGGAGGAGATGGGCGGTGACGAGACGGTAACGGCCCGCGCTCGCACTGTTCGGGAGGTGACGGAAAGCGAACATCCTCTGTTTCGGTTGACCGAACTGCAGGAGGATGATGGCGGAGAAAGCCGCCTTGTCCGTCGGGTCTGCTGCATAAGGTTCAAGCTCGATGGCCTCAAGAAATGCGGCACCGCTTGCCCGATGCGGGCCGATGACACGGAGCTTAAAACGCGGAAATTGCTTGTCGGCTGAATGAGGCAGGCCCGCTTAAAGCGAACGTCTTGCAAGCGCGTGTTCTACGCCCGCTTCGATATGAACCGTCAAAATCTTGATTGCCGTCTTCTGGTCCCGCTTCAGGGCCGCATCGAGGAGCTGCTGATGCTCCCGCGAGGCGATTTCCCCGCGATAGGAGAGCGCAACCATCTGGTAACGCAGGTATTTGTCGAAGACTGCCGAATGGGTTTCCATCAACAGCTTCGAGCCGCAGGCGGAAATCAGCGCCTGGTGGAATTCCCAGTCATAACGCTTCCAGTCCTCCGCCCGGCTGGTGTCGCCGGTCGCCATCAGCTGTTCCATGCGGGAAAGCTTGTAGTGGGTGGAGACAAGCCGCGCCTCCCATTCCATCTCGCCCCGCTCGAATGATTGCTCCAGCGCATGGGTTTCCAGCAGCAGGCGGAGCGCGGCGATCTCCTTCAGATCGGTTGCGGAAATCGGCGTCACCTCGAAGCCGCGCTGGCCTTCGGCGACGACGAGGCCTTCGGACGAAAGCCGGTTCAGGATTTCACGCAGCGTGCTGACGCTCGTCTCGTAGGTTTCCTTGAGAGAGTCGAGCTTCAGCTTCTGTGACGGCGCAAGACGCCCGAAGATGATGTCGGCACGAATGCGCCGATAGCTGGTTTCGGCAACGGTTTCAGTTGTGATGTCCGGCAACATGCAATCTTCTCAGATGTTTTCTCGATCCTCATACGTCATGCGGTTTTTTAAATCCATTTCATTTTCTACGGAATGCTCAGGAGAAAGACGTTCCTCATAGATTTTGCTCTCATCGCGCTGGCATACCTTCCGGTCTCAGCGCCTTTTTTAGTGCGGCGATGCGGAAGATGGCGTTCGGCGCGCCGTAACCGGCATAGCTTCGCCGTTCGACAATCTCGAAGAAGAAGCCCTCGCCGTAGGTCATGCTGTAGAGCTGGAAATATTCGCCCTGGTCGTCGCGGTCGTAGAGGATGTTTTCCGCCTTCAGCCGCTCGGTCAGCTCCGGCTCGAGCCCGAACCGCGCTTCCACATCGCCGTAATAGTTCGGCGAGATGGCAAGCGGCTTGAAGCCGTTCTTTCGCAGGGCTGCGGCGGTGGCGAAAATGTCGTCGGTGTGGAAGGCAAGATGCTGCACGCCGGAACCGAATTTCTCCGCGATGAAATGCCCGGCGAGCGTGCGGCGGTTTTCCGCGCCGTTCAGCGTGATCCGCAGCGCCCCGTCGGTGCTTTCCACCACCTGGCTGCGCACCACGCCGGCCGGATCGATGATATCGACCATCGGCGTTTTGCGCATTTCGAAGATCGAGGTGTAGAACAGAAGCCAGGTCAGCATCTCGTCATAGGCGACCGTCTGTGCGATGTGGTCGACGCGCAGGAGATGGGCCGGTTCGATATCCAGGTCTTCTTCGACCGGTACGAAATCGATCTCGGAAAATCGGCCAAGCTCGCTCTTGCCGTCGATCAGATAGATCAGGCCGCCGCCGACGCCTCGAATGGCGGGGATGCGCACTTCGCCTTCCGCCACCGGCTGCTCGAAAGGTTCGGCGCCGAGCGCCACCGCCCGGTCGAGTGCGCTTTGAGCGTCGTCGACGGACAGCGCCATCGCATAGGCGGATGTGCCGTGCACGGCGAAGGAGGCGTTGGCAAAACCCTTCTCGTCGGTATTGACGATCAGGCGGATATCGCCCTGGGCATAGAGATAGACCTTCTTGGTCCGGTGTTTCGCAACTCTGCGGAAGCCCAGCGTATTGAGGATGCCGATCAGATCGGCGGCATCCTTCTCGTCGGCGGAGAACTCCACGAAACCGACGCCCTTGACCGGGGCACGATCCGGCATCGGCGCAACAGTCAGCGCCGTCACATTGGGGCTGCGGCGCACCTGGTCGCCGAGATAGATCAGCGAGCGATGGCCATCGGCGGCGATAGAGCGGGTCGAGCCGCCACGGAACTGGTCATTAAAGATCTCCAGCGAGAAATAGCCGTCATAACCGGTCTCGGCGATGGCTGCGGTGAACGCCGTCACCGGTAGGTCGCCTTCGCCCGGCATGTTGCGGAAGTGGCGCGACCAATAGAGCAGGTCCATATCGATCAGCGGCGCATCGGCGAGCTGGACGATGAAGATCTTGTCCTTGGGGATGGAGCGGATCGAATTAATATCGATCTTGCGCGAAAGGGTATGAAAGCTGTCGAGGATCAGGCCGATATTGTGATGATCGGCGCGACGCACGATCTCCCAGGCATCGCGATGGTCATTGATATGGCGGCCCCAGGCGAGTGCTTCGTAACCCACTTTCAGGCCGCGTTTGGCCGCGCGATCCCCAAGCTCGCGAAAATCGTCGGCCGCTCGGTCGATGCCGCCGAGCGAGACGGGTGAGACGTTGGAGCAGACGAGCACCAGATCGGTGCCAAGTTCCTGCATGACGTCGAACTTGCGCTCGGCACGATCGAATGTCCGTTGGCGCAGGTTGGCGGGCATGCCCTCGAAATCGCGGAACGGCTGGAAGAGGGTGATCTCCAGGCCGAAATCGCGGACCATCTTCCCGACATCCTTCGGACTGCCATCGAATGCGAGAAAATCGTTTTCGAAGATCTCTACGCCGTCAAACCCAGCCCGCGCGATCGCCTCAAGCTTCTCCGGCAACTCACCGCTGATCGACACCGTCGCGATTGAGGTCTTCATGCTGATCTCCTCCCACCAGGCTCTTGTTTTTCACGCCCTGCCGGAGCAGGACGGTTTCATATTTTATGGAGCAATGTCCATGCCGAAAATGATTTTATCATAGATTATAGAAAAACTCTGTTGATTTAAAGATGCTCTCGTGGCAGTTTTATCTCGTCGTCAGCAATCGGAGTGCTGGCAGGGTCTCATTTGACCGCTCGAGGAGGAGCAATATGTTCGAGATGAAGTTGAAGCGCCGTGCTGCGCTATTGGGCGCTGCCGCAGTTATGGCTGCGGCATCTTTGGCTGGCCCTGCTGCCGCCATCACGCCTGCTGAAATCAAGGCCAAGGGCAAGCTGGTCGTTGGCATTCAGGGCGACAACCCGCCATGGGGCTTCGTCACCAGCGCTGGCAAGCAGGATGGTTTCGATGCCGATATGGGCGCGCTGTTCGCCAAGGAACTCGGCGTCGAAGTCGAATTCGTGCCGCTCGAAGTCAATAACCGTATCCCGGCCCTGACCTCCGGCCGCGTCGATGTGCTGTTCGCCACGATGGCGATGCTGCCGGATCGCGCCAAGGCCATCCAGTTCTCGAAGCCCTACAACGCCAATGCCATCGTGCTGATCGGCCCGAAGGACAAGTCGATCAAGACCAATGAGGACATGGCGAACCTGACAATTTCCGTCGCCAAGGGCGCGGCTCAGGATACGCAGGTCACCAAGAACGCACCGGCATCCGCCACGATCCGCCGTTATGACGGCGACGCACCGAGCATCCAGGCACTGGTTTCGGGCCAGACGGAAGCGCTCGGCGGCAACATCTTCTACATGGACCGCGTCGAAAAGGCCGTTCCGGGCAAGTTCGAGAACAAGCTGGAATTCCAGAAGCTCTATAACGGCGCCGGCACTCGTCTTGGCGAAAAAGAGATCAACGTCGCTCTGAACAGCTTCATCGACAAGATCCGGGCAAACGGCGAGCTGCAGAAAATCTACGACAAGTGGATGAAGGTACCGGTTCCGACATTCCCGACAAGCCTCGAAGGCATTCCGTTCACCGCGAACTGATCCTTCGCCTCTCTGTCTGATCACATCTGAATAGGCATCGTGGAAACGCGATGCCGGCACCGGCGCCACACTGCGCCGGTGCGCCTGAAAGCATGACTTCGGAGCATGGACATGAGCAAGACGATCTTTGTGCTGAACGGCCCCAACCTCAACCTGCTCGGCGAGCGCGAGCCGCATATCTACGGTTCGACGACGCTGGCCGACATCCGCCAGAGCTGCGAAGCGCGGGCGGCCGGCCTTGGTTTCAAGGTCGATTTCCGCCAGACGAATTTCGAGGGCGAGCTGGTCGAGTCCGTGCATCAGGCGCGAAAAGAGGCTTGCGGCATCATCATCAATCCCGCTGCCTATACTTTTACGTCGATTGCGCTGCTCGATGCGCTGAAGACGTTTGACGGGCCGAAAATCGAGCTGCACATTTCCAACGTTCATGCCCGCGAGAGCATCTACCACAATTCGCTGATTTCCCGCATTGCCACCGCCATCATGATCGGCTTCGGCGCTCGGGGTTACGAACTGGCGATCGAAGCCATGGCTGATATGGCCAATGAAGCCGGGAATAAGGCAGCCTGACTTTCAGGCAAGACCCCCAAGGGGCGGTAGGGGGCCGATAGCAGCCCCGTAGGAACGACCATGAACTACACACTGGATTTCACGCCGGTCATCGAGGGCATGCCGAGCCTTTTGACCGCCTGTCTCGGCACGTTCGTGCTGGCGATCTGCGGTATGCTTCTCGCAACCGTTATCGGCATCGGCGGCGTCGTGCTGCGCACGTCGAAGATAAAGGCTCTGCGCTGGCTGGTGATCGGCTTTGTCGAGATCATCCGCAACACGCCCTTCCTGGTGCAGATCTTCTTCATCTATTTCGCGCTGCCGCTCATCGGCGTGAGGCTCGACCCGACGCCGACGGCGATCATCGCGCTCGGCATCAATGGCGGCGCCTATGCGATCGAGATCATCCGCGGCGGCGTGCAGTCGATTTCCAAGGGCCAGGTGGAGGCCGGCCTGGCGCTCGGCCTGCACAAGGCGCAGGTCTTCCGGCTGATCGTTCTCAAACCGGCGCTTCGGGCGATCTTCCCGTCGCTCACCAGCCAGTTCGTGTTGCTGACGCTGACGACCAGTATCGCTTCGGCCATCTCCGCCTACGAACTGACGTCCGTCTCGCAGCGGATCGAATCCGACAGCTTCCGCAGCTTCGAGGTCTATTTCACCGTGACGGCTTTCTACCTCGTCATCTCCTGGCTGATGATGCGCCTATTCGCATTCTTCTCGGCCCGTTATTTCGCCTATCCGGTCAAGTGAGGAGACGATCATGGGTCAAGATGAATTCCTCTTCCTCCTGATGGGCCTCAAGTGGACGGTCGCGCTGTCCGTCGTCGGCTTCGTCTGCGGCTGTATCGCGGGCCTCGGCATCGCATTGGCACGCACCTGTGGTGCGCGCCCGGTCGAGACCATCGTGTCCGGTTACATCGCCATCTTCCAAGGCACGCCGCTTCTGATGCAGCTCTTCGTGGTCTATTACGGACTGGCGCTGATTGGCATCAAGGTCGATGCATGGGTGGCCGTCTCGGTGGGGCTGACACTGCATGCCAGCGCCTACCTCGGCGAAATCTGGCGCGGTGCGATCGAAGCCGTACCGCGCGGCCAGACGGAAGCCTCCAAGGCTCTGGCGCTGAGCTATGTGTCGCGCATGAAAGACGTGGTCCTGCCGCAGGCACTGCGCATCTCGTTGCCCGCCACGATCGGCTTCCTCGTGCAGCTTATCAAGGGCACGTCGCTCGCCTCGATCGTCGGCTTCACCGAGCTCACCCGCGCCGGCAACATCATTTCCAACCAGATCTTCCAGCCGCTGACGGTCTTCGGGATCGTGGGCATCCTCTACTTCATCATGTGCTGCCCGCTGACCATCTATGGCGCCCATCTCGAACGCAAGTTCGCGGCATCGGCGAGGTGACCATGAACCACAAGCTGTCAATTTCCCCGGAGTTCCGCCCATGAGCGACATCTCGACCACTAAGGCCAGCGCCGAGACGATGATCAGCATGACTGGCGTCGCCAAATGGTATGGCGCGTTCCAGGCGCTGAGCGACATCAACATCTCGGTGCGCAAGGGCGAAAAGATCGTACTCTGCGGCCCCTCCGGCAGCGGCAAGTCGACGCTGATCCGCTGTATCAACCATCTCGAAGCCTATCAGCAGGGCGAGATCCGCGTCGGCGGTATCCTGCTCGGTCATCAGGCAAAAAGCATCGATGCGGTGCGCCGCGAAGTCGGCATGGTGTTCCAGCAGTTCAACCTCTTCCCGCATCTCACTGTGCTGCAGAACTGCATGCTCGCGCCGATGCGGGCGCTGGGTCTCGGCAAGGCGGAAGCCGAAGGCCGGGCGCGGCAGCTGCTGGAACGGGTCAAGATCGCCGAGCAGGCGGAAAAATATCCGGCCCAGCTTTCCGGCGGTCAGCAGCAGCGTGTGGCGATCGCGCGGGCGCTCTGCATGCGGCCGCAGGTCATGCTGTTCGACGAGCCGACCTCGGCGCTCGATCCGGAAATGGTCAAGGAAGTGCTCGACACGATGATCGACCTTGCCCGCGAGGGCATGACGATGATCTGCGTCACCCACGAAATGGGCTTTGCCCGGCAGGTCGCCGACCGCGTCATCTTCATGGCAAGCGGCGCGATCGTCGAAGAGGCGCCGCCGGCAGAATTTTTCTCCAACCCCAAGCATGAACGCACGCGGAAATTCCTCGGCGAAATCCTCGGGCACTGACGCTTTAAGGTAACTGAAAACAGCTCTCGAAACCAGACGACGCCACGGGTGCCCGTGGCGAATGCCGGCACTCGCCCGGATCTCAAAAGGTAAAGGCCGATGATCAACGGCAACACGAAACTCATCGCTCATCTCGGCTACCCGACGCATACGTTCAAGGCGCCGTTGATCTACAATCCCTATTTCGAAAAGAGCGGAATAGACGCCGCCGTGATCCCGATGGGATGCCGGTCTGAAGACTATCCGGGCTTTCTCAGACTGGTCTTCAAGCTTTCGAACATCCACGGCGCATTGGTCACGATGCCGCACAAGATTACCACCGTGGGCCTTCTCGATGAAGTTTCGAAAACTGTTCAGGTGGCCGGCGCCTGCAATGCGGTGCGCCTGAGCGCTGACGGCAAGCTGGTCGGCGACATGTTTGACGGCGAAGGTTTTGTGCGTGGCGTGCTGCGGCGGGGCCGGCAGATCAAGGGAAAACGGGGGATCATGGCCGGAGCCGGTGGCGTCGGTTCGGCGATTGCGGCGTCGCTCGCGCAGGCCGGCATCGCGGAACTCGCCCTCTACGATGCCCACGCGCCGATGATGAACGAACTCGCCGAGCGACTGCGCCGTCACTATCCGGAGGTGAATGTCGTCACCGGTGTCTCCGATCCGGAAGACTACGACATCGTCGTCAACGCCACGCCGCTCGGCATGAAGGACAATGATCCGCTGCCGTTCGACGTTTCGCGGATTTCGCCTTCGGCCTTCGTCGGCGAGGTGGTCCTGAAGCAGGAGATCACGCCGTTCCTGGCAGCGGCGCGGGCGCGGGGCTGCGAATTCCAGGTCGGCATCGACATGCTGTTCGAGCAGATCCCCGCCTATCTCGAATTCTTCGGCTTTCCGACGACCACCGCCGAGTATCTCCGCGAAATCGCTCAGGTCTGATTTGTTTTGAAAGGAATAATCCCGTGACCCAGAAAATCGTGCTGATGGGAGCAGGGCTGATCGGCCGGGAACACGCCATCCTGCTCAGCGCCAATCCCCGCACCGAGCTCGTTGCTATTGCCGACATTTCCGAAGCCGGAAAGGCGCTGGCGGAAGAATTCGGCGCCCGTTATTTCACCGACATGCGTGAGATGCTGGATGTGATGAAGCCGGATGGCGCCATCATCGCCCTCCCGAATTCATTGCATGTGGAAGCCTCGCTTGCCTGTATCGAGCGCGGTATTCCGAGCCTCGTGGAAAAGCCGATCGCCGACACACTCGACGCTGCAAAACGTTTGGTCGAGGCCGTCGAGCGCACCGGCGTTCCGGTTCTGGTCGGCCACCAGCGGCGGCACAGCCCGGATATCGCCAAGGCGCGGCAACTGGTCAACGAAGGCGCGCTCGGGCGCCTCGTCGCGGTCAATGCCATGTGGATGACCGACAAGCCGGAACCCTATTTCGATGCCGCATGGCGGCGCCAGCCGGGCGGCGGGCCGCTGCTGATCAACCTGATCCACGATATCGACTGCCTGCGCTTCATCTGCGGCGATATCGAAAAGGTGATGGCGTTCACCTCCAATGCCGTCCGCTCGTTCGAAGTCGAGGATACGGCAAGCGTCAGCGTCTCGTTCGCCAGCGGCGCGCTCGGCTCGCTCATCATGAGCGATACGGCGGTTTCGCCCTATAACTGGGATACCGCGGCCGGTCAGGCGCTCTATTTCCCGCATCAGCCGGAAAATACCTATTTTCTCGCCGGCACGAAAGCTGCGCTGTCCATCCCGTCGATGGATATCTGGAGGCATGAGACGGAGGCGCATCACTGGCAGCACCCGCTGCTCCGCCAGCACGTCACGCTCGATGGCAGCCGCGCCTATGAGAACCAGCTCAACCATTTCGCCGATATCATCGCCGGCAAGGCGGAGCCGATCGTTTCGGCGCGGGATGGGATGATGACGCTGGCGACCATTCTGGCAATAACCAAGGCAGGCCGCGAAAACGGCGTGGTGAATGTCGCCGATATGCTCGGCTGAGTGTGTTGGAAGACCCAATCGAGGCGCCAGGTCCGGCGCCTCGGCAAAGGTAGGGCTTAAAGCCGACGACCGCTCGCTTTGTCGAAGAGGTGAACCTGCTTCGGATCGATCGAGATGTTGACCGCATCACCGAAGCGGATGTCGATGCGTTCGCGGAACAGGCATGAAATCTGTTCGCCGCCGCAATCGAGCTTGGCGAAGATTTCCGAGCCGGTGCCTTCGACGATGGCCGCGCGTCCCTGAATGCCCTGTTCGCTGACGCGGATATGTTCCGGACGGATGCCATAAACGAGAGAACGGCCGCCGAGCTTTTCCGGCGTAGTGTTGGCCGGCAGCGGCAGGATCAGACCCTTGTCGGTGCGGAAAACGCCTTCTTCGACCTTGCCTTCGAGGAAATTCATCGACGGCGAGCCGATGAAGCCGGCGACGAAGAGATTGGCCGGCCGGTCGTAAAGATCGAGCGGTGCGCCGACCTGTTCGATATTGCCGTCATGCAGCACGACGATCTTGTCGGCCATGGTCATCGCTTCGATCTGGTCGTGCGTGACATAGATCGTCGTCGTGCCGATGCGCTGGTGCATGGCCTTGATCTCGCCGCGCATCACGACACGCAGTTTGGCGTCGAGATTGGACAGCGGTTCGTCGAAGAGAAACACCTGCGGATTACGGACGATGGCGCGGCCCATGGCCACGCGCTGGCGCTGGCCGCCGGAAAGCTGGCGCGGATAACGGTCGAGCAGCTTTTCCAGCCCGAGGATTTCGGCGGCTTTCTTGACGCGCTCGGCGGTATCGGCCGGGTTTGCCTTCTTGAGCTTCAGTGCGAAACCCATGTTCTCTTCCACCGTCATGTGCGGATAAAGCGCATAGTTCTGGAACACCATGGCGATGTCGCGATCACGGGCCGGCAGGTCACTAACCTCGCGGCTGCCGATGCGGATCTGGCCGCCACTCAGCTCTTCGAGGCCGGCGACCATGCGCAGAAGCGTGGACTTGCCGCAGCCGGACGGGCCGACCAGCACGACGAATTCGCCGTCCGAGATATCGACGCTCAAATCCTCGATGACGCTGACCGCGCCGAAGCGCTTCTGGATGTTGTGGAGAGTAACGGGTGCCATAGTGATGATCCTGATCTGTGTTCCTATTTGCTGTTTGGCGCATGGCGTTATCCCGAAACCGGTTTCCACTTTCGGGCGCCATGCGGCTCAGCCGCCCTTGACCGCGCCGGCGGTGAGGCCTGCGACGATCTGTTTCTGGGCAAACAGCGTGAGCACCAGCACGGGGAGGGTGACGATCAGCGCAGCCGCGGCGAGCGGTCCCCAACTGACCTGTTCGAACGAAAGCATGTTATAGACGGCGACCGGCAGCGTTCGCGTGGTGCGGCTGGCCAGCACGATGCCGAAGACGAAGTTGTTCCAGGAGAAGATCAGCGCCAGGATGAAGGCGACGACGATGCCCGGCTTGGCGATCGGCAGAGCTACGAGGCGAAACACCTGCCAGGGCGTTGCACCATCGATACTGGCGGCTTCTTCCAGCTCCATCGGCGTCGTCTCGAAATAACCGATCATGATCCACACGACGATCGGCACGGTGACGACGAGATGGATGATGATCTGCGGCCAGAGCGTGCCGAGCAGGTTCATCCATTGGAACAGCAGGAAAAGCGGGATGAGGAAGGACAGGCCAGGCGTCATGCGGGCGATCATGATAACGATCGCCGCCCGTTCCGCCTTAAGCCGGGCGATGCCATATCCCGCCGGCACACCGATGATCAGTGCCAGCAGTGTCGCTGCACCAGTTACCAGCACCGAATTCCAGAAATACAGGAAGAAATTGTTCTCCTTGAAGACCTGCACATAGTTCGTCCAGGCGAAGTTTTCCGGAATGAGGATCGGCGGATAGGCGCCGTTGTCGATCTCGTATTTGAGCGACAGCGAGATCATCCAGATAAAGAACAGCACGACCGGCGAAACCATGACCAGCGCGACGAACAGGAGACCGAGGCGATCGAGAGACTTTCTTGTCAGACGGCGTTTCATCAGCGGTCTCCCACATCCGACCAGTTGGTCCGGGCACGCACCATCATCAGCACGAAGGAGAGCGCGATGATGATGATGAAGAAGATGACCGCCATCGCCGAGCCGTAGCCGATGTCGTAATAGGAGAAGGCGGTGTTGTAGAGGTAGATGTTGATGGTTTCCGACGCCGTACCCGGCCCGCCCTGCGTCATCGCATAGATGATGTCGAAACTCTTGATCGCGTCGATCGAGCGGATGATGACGCCGATCATCAAGAAAGGTGCGATCATCGGCAGGGTCAGGTAGCGGAATTTCTGCCAGGCGTTGGCGCCGTCGATTTCGGCACTTTCATAGGGTTCGCGCGGTACTGCGGCGAGCCCGCCGAGCACGATCAGCATGATCAGCGGCGTCCATTGCCAGGTCTCGACGAGAACCAGAGAAGGGATGACGCTGTAACGATTGTAGATCCATTCCTGCGGGCCGATGCCGACCAGCGACAGAAGGTAGTTGAGCACGCCGAGCTGGGGATGGAACATCATGGTCCAGACGAGTGCGATGGCGACCGGGGTCGCCATCATCGGCATGACGAAGACGCCGCGCAGGAAACCCCTGAGCGGGAATTGAGCATCGAAAATCAGCGCCGCGAGCGTGCCGAGAAAGAGCGGCGCGACCACGGCCAGAACCGTGAAGATCAGCGTGTGCCAGAGCGATTCCCAGAAGCGGAAATCGGTCGCCAGCCGGATGTAATTGTCCAGACCGGCAAAGGTCTGCTCCTGGCCGAGCGTCCAGCTGTGAACGCTCATCCAGAGAGTAAAGACCCACGGGAAAACGATGACCGCCCCGATGACGACCAGGGCCGGAACGACGAAAGGCCAGTAGTTGGGGACAAGCCTTGCTGGCTTGCCCCTTTTGGCGATCGTCTTGTCCGTTGCTGTTTCGATGCTCACGGAGGCCATTATCCCTCGCTCTTGGCCAGAACCGGTTCGAACTGCGCCGTTGCGGTCTTCAGTTCGGCGGCCGGGTCTGCACCACCGATCATGTTGGTGAGGCCGACGCCGTAGATGTCGCGGAACTCGGTAACCGGGATGATGACCGGCAGCGCAAGCTGCGAAACCTTGCCGGACGCGGCAACCGCATCCACCCAGGCGCCCGGCATGGTGACGCCCTTGCGGACTTCCGCATCGTTCAAGACCGACTGGCGGAACGGAACGCCGGCACCGGCCTGGAGAAGACGGGCACCCATTTCCTTGGAAATGACCCACTGGCAGAACAGGTAGGCGGCTTCCTTTTTGGTGCTGGCGGCGACGACGCCGATACCATCACCGGTGGTCGCAGCAGCCTGCGCCTTCGGACCCTTCGGCATGACGCCATAACCGACCTTGCCGACGACACGCGACTTTGTCGGGTCTTCGAGCGGCGGTGCGAAGCCGACGCCATCCAGCCACATGCCGACCTTGCCCTGCAGGAAGGCCGACTGGGATTCCGCCCAGTTGAAGCCGGAAATGCCGGCCGGCGCGGACTTGGTCATCAGCCGCTGGTAGAGCTTTGCGGCTTCGACGGCACCTTCGCCCGTCGTCTGCAGCTTGCCGTCGGTGCCGAGCGGGGTTGCGCCGTAACCCAGCATCAGCGTGGTCCAGACCGGAACGTTGGCGTTCTTCAGGCCACGGGCAACGAAGCCGTAGGTATTGGTGCTCTTGTCGGTCAGGGCTTCGGCAGCGGCCGCCATTTCCTCGAAGGTCTTCGGATAGGAGAGGCCCTTCTTCTCGAAGAGTTCCTTGTTCCAGTAGACGATCCAGTAGTCGACCGAGAAGGGCAGGGAGCGGATCTTGCCGTCCTTGTCCTTGGCGAAGGTCAGGCCGGCCTCGGCAAAATCGCTTTCGACGAGCGATGGATCGGTCAGTGACGGATCCTTCAGGAAGCCGCTGATATCGGCCAGCCAGCCGCCCTTTTCGAACTGCCGCTTCTGGACGTGATAGCTCAGGTGGATGACGTCGAAGCTCGGCTTGCCGGAAGAAAGCTCGATCGTGGTCTTCTGGCGCTGCTGCTGCTCCGGGGTCGCTTCGGCATTGACCTTGATGCCCGTCAGAGCCTCGAACTCGGCCAGATACTTGATGATGGTGTCACCGCGCGGGCTCTTGACGAGGTTTACCTCGAGCGTCGTGCCGGCGAACTTTTTCCAGTCGACGGCAGCCGATGCCGGGCGCACGCCGGCAAGGCCGGCTGCGCCCAATGCTGCCGAGCCGGCCAGAAAGCCGCGGCGCGTGGGATTCCAGAATGAAGACGACATGCTACTCCCTCCTCTTGGTAACGCCGGATAACTCCTGTCTCCGGCGGCTTTTCTAAAAGTCTAAAGTCGGATCGCGCGGTCCCGCGCGTGGTTGATATGCGCAACGAGCGCTGCGACCGCCTCCTCCGCGGATCGCCGTTCGATCGCTTCGAGCACTTTCAGGTGCTCGCTCATGACTGGGCCGACACGGCCATCGATGCGGAAGCGCTCCTGGCTGATCAGCCGCATCTTGATCGAATTGACCCGGTAGGCATTCGAAATGATCGTATTTCCAAGTGCGTCGATAAAGGCATCGTGCATGCCCCAGTCGACGGCTTGAGCATGCACTTCAAGCTCATGGCTGTCATTACCGCCGCGGATCGCGTCGGCAATTTCCCGATGCTCTTTCAGCATCTCTGCGATTGCCTGGTCGGACGCCGTGCGCGCAAACAGCGCCACCGCTTCTTTCTCCAGAAACACGCGCAGCTGAAAGGCTTCGCGGATCAGGTTCAGGTCGATATGGGCGATCTGCAGGCCGCGCTGCGGCACGGTCTTGATCAGCCCCTCGGCTTCCAGCCGCGGCACGAGTTCACGAATGGCGCCCAATGGCAGGCCGGTCAATTCCACCAGACGGCGCTGCGAGACGAACTGGCCGGGACGAACATCGCGTGCCAGCAAATGGCGCGTGAAGCTCTCATAGGCTTTTTCCCGCAGCGTCGATGGTTCCTCGACCGTTTCCATTTTCGTCAGGCCGCCTTGGAACGGAACAAGGCGTCGAAGGCCGATCTCAGATGGCGCTGGCCTTCTTCATTGATCGGCAGAAGCGGTGGGCGCACCGTAAGCCAGGACGGATCGTTGTTGACGTAGCCTGTCAGCACTTTGACCGCAGGCGTAACCGGGTATTTCAGGAGCTCGAGGACAAGATCGACGACGCGCTGGTCATCTTCCCCATCGACCGCCATGCGGCGGACATCGCGCGGCGCAAAATTGGCCACGCCCGAGATCGCGCCCTGACCGCCAAGCCGCACACCCTGCGCGAGGTGCCGTTCGTCGCCGATCAGGATGATCAGGTCGCCATGCTCCTTCAGCAGCGTCTCGGTAAAGCTCCATTCGCCGCCGGAATCCTTGACGCCGGTGACAACGCCTGGAAAGGCTTGGCGCAGCCGGCCGATCAGCGAGTGGGTGAGCGGCACCATGGTGACCGAAGGGATGTGGTAGACGATGATGTCCCGCGCCTTGTCTCCAAGCAGGTTGAAAACCGCCGAATACCAACCGAACAGGCCATCTTCGCCGACATTCTTGAAATAGGAGGGCGGTGCAAGCAGGATGTTTCGCGCGCCCTTGGAAAGGGCGAGGGCAGCCTGCTCAGCGGCGTCTTCCGCAGCATCCACCAACACGCCGGCGACGATCTGGCTTGGCGCAACGCCGTTTGAAATCATCGTGTCGAGAACGGTCTCACGCTCCCGGTTGCCGATCGAGCAGCCTTCACCGGTTGTCCCGAAAAGCGTGACGCTGGCGCAGCCCGCATCCAGGCTGCGGCGGGCCTGGGCAACCATCGCATCGAGTGCGATCCTGCCGTTTTTTTCAAATGGGGTCGCAAGCGCGACAGAGAGCCCGAAACGCATGTTAGATTATCAATCCTCCCAGTGATGAAAGTATTGTTTGCATACTGACATGTCAGGCGCAACCGCGCATTTTGATGGGTTTTGAGGTGTGCGATGCGAAGAATGCCAAGTTTTTGCTTGTTCGAACGAGGCTGCCAAAGGCAGGAAGGAATGAGCGGTATCTGCTTCCGCTGAAGCAAGAAGTTTAGCAGTTTTCCCGCCAAATGAGGACCGGCGCCATGGCCACTAACATGGCCGATGTCACGCCTCTATCTGGTCGCGCCAGGCCGTACGATAGGCTTGGAGCCCCTCCATCTCCAAGGGTTCGATGTGGGTTGGCGTTGCTTTTGCAGTATCGCCTCCAGCCAACATCGCCGCGCCCTGACTTGTCCCGGTTGAACCCGCAACTGCAAAGACGTCTCGCTTCGTCAGTGCAGCAAGCGCCGCGAGATAGTTCCTGTTGAGCGAAAAAGGCCCTTCGACAAGGATCGGCCCGCCGGCGCCGATCAGGTCAAGGCAGGTCTGTGTCATGAGGGCAAGATAAAGGCAGCCTGCGGCCCAGCGTTCCGAAGGCGGCGCGCCAGCATCGTTTACCCATTGTCGTTGCCAACCGGGAAAAGGCCCGGAACCGGTGGCAAGGTTGGGCAGCAACATGAGCTGCCTTTCGATGACGACCGGGATGGCGGCCAGAACGGCATAGGGATCGGGCTCGCCGAGTTCGGCGGTCAGTATCTCGAATTCCCGGCCGCCCATGAAGCGCGACGAGGGCACGGCACGGCCATAGGCATCGACATTGGCGAGGGCATCGCGCTGCGGATCGAGATGGTCGAGATCACCACCGACGGCGAAGTTGATCACCCATGTGCCCGTGGAGACGACGGCGAAGGGCGGTTCGCGGCCGATGAGGTGCGGCAGAAGCGATGCGTTGGAATCATGTATGCCGCAATAGACCGGGACCGGTTTCGCCAAGCCGATCCGTTTGGCGATATCCGGCAGGACAGGACCGAGCGCATCGAAAGCCGAGCGGATCGGCGCTATGAGATCACGGATGCCGAGCGTGTCGATTAGCGATGAATAATCTCCGTCGCGTGGACGCCAGAGATCTGTATGGCAGCCGAGCGAGGTCACTTCGTTGGCAGCAATACCGGTCAGTCGAAAGGCCCAGTATTGCGGGTAGGTCATCACCGTGCGGACGCGGGTGAAATCGTGCGGGAATGCGGTCTTCTGGTAGTGGATCTGCGCGCCGACATTCAGGCCGCCGGAAAGCGCGGGCGAGAAGGTTTCTGAGAAAGGTGGTCGAAGCGCGGCGTAGGATTCCTGGATTTCCTCGGGATAGGAATGCTCGTAGTCGAGCACCGGCATGGCGAGATTTCCCTCCGCATCGAGCAGAACCGCCGAGGCGCCGTGGGTGGTGATCGAGATGGCGTCGAAACCGGGGGTGGCCGCGAAGGTCGTCAGGGCTTCAATCGCAAAGGACCACAGGGCTTCGATATCGTAATGCGGATAGGGCGGGCCTTGCAGAACGCGGTTCGGTATGCGGCGCTCGGCAATCTCAGCACCGGTCGCGCAATCGAGAACGACCACCTTGGCATTGGTCTTGCCGATATCGAGGACGGCGATCTTCTGCATTAAATTCATGGCAGGTGGAAGACCGTGACAAGGTCGGTGGCGACGGGCGAATCGTCCGGATTGGTCTCCATGATGTCGGCCATATGCGCCCACCACTTCTTCATCACCGGGTGGTCCGGCAGGCTCGCCATCGTGTGGTTTTCCGGTCGGGTCAACACGCCGAACAGGATGTTTGTCTCACGGTCAAGGTGGATGGAATAATCGCATACACCGGCTTCGTGCAGCAGGGTCACGAGCTCCGACCAGATTTCGTCGTGACGTTTGAGATATTCGGCCTCCATGCCCGGATTGAGCTTCATCTTGAAGGCGTATTTTTCAGATTTCATTTGCTCATTTCCTTCACACGGCGGGCGATGATCGGCACGGCGATGGTAACGATCAGGAGCAGGCCGACGAAGATCGACATGACGATGCCGGGCACGTTCAAAAGCCCGAGCCCAAAGGTGACGAGGCCCATGACGAAGGCGGCGATGACGACGCCGGCGATTGTGCCTGCACCGCCGAGGATCGAGATGCCGCCGAGCACGACCATGGTGACCACTTCCAGCTCCCATCCTTGCGCAATCGACGGCCGGGTGGAGCCGAGCCGCGACGTAAGGCACACGGCGGCGATGCCCGACATCAGGCCGGTCAGCAGGAAGAGGATGAATTTCACCCGCTCCACCGGGATGCCGGAAAAGCGTGCGGCGAACTCGTTATTGCCGATCACATAAACCTGCCGGCCGAAATTCGTCGCATGCAGCAGAATCGCGAAAACGATCGCGAGCGCGATGAACAGTACGAATTCGAACGAGAAGACCCAGACGACATAGCCTTGGCCGAAATACGCGAAATCGGCGGGATATTTGCCATAGGCCTGGTCGCCAAGCACGATATAGGAAATGCCGCGGAACAGGCTCATCGTACCGATCGTCACGACGATCGAGGGCAGGCGGAGGCCGGAGACAAGCAGGCCGTTGAAGGAGCCGCACGCAAGTCCCACGCCGATGCCGATTGCGACCAAACCCGCGGTATCGACGCCCATCTGCGCTGCAGCGCCCATCGCGGTCGAGGCAAGCGCGATGATGGCCGCCACCGAGAGATCGATTTCACCGGCGATGACAAGCAGCGCCATGGCAAAGGCGATCATCGCCTTTTCGGTGAAGTTGAACGTCGCGTCAGAGAGGTTCCAGGCATTGAGAAAATAAGGCGAGGCGAAGGAGTTGAAGACGAAGATCAGCACCGCCACACCGAAAAGCAGCACTTCCCAGCTGGCGAGAAGACGGGAGGTTTTTGTTCCGAGCCGGTCGGGGATCACCCGTTTCGAGGTGGTTACATCGCTCATGCCGATACCTCGCTCTTGCGCAGGATGATGCGACCGACCTTCTTTTCGGCGCGTGCGTTGAAGACGACGGCTAGCACGATGACGATGCCGGAAATCGCCATCTGCGCGAAGGGCGATATGCCGATGACGGGCAGCGCGTTCTTGATGACGCCGAGGAAGAGCGCCCCGAGCACCGCACCCGCCACCGAGCCGATGCCGCCGGCGATCGAAATGCCGCCGATGACGCAGGCCGCGACCGTATCGAGTTCGAAACCTGCGGCGATATCCACATAGGCTACCGCATAACGCGACACCCAGAGATAACCTGCAAGACCGGCCAGTGCGCCGGATAACACGAAGGCGAGGAATTTGGTCCGGCCGATATCGATGCCGGCATAAACGGCCGCTGTCGGATTGCCGCCGGAAGCATAGGCGGCGCGGCCGAAGGGCAGGCGGGTCAGCACGAACCAGGCGCCGATGATGATGGCGACGGCGATCCAGGAGAGGATCGGCAGGCCTAGTACGGGCAGGCGGGGGATGTTGAGGAAGGACGGCGTCATCTGGTGCGCATTCACCCAGCCGCCGCCGGACAGGACGAAGGCCATGCCGCGATAGATAGTGAGCGTGCCCAAGGTCACGACGATCGGCGGCATTTGCAGCGCCCAGACGAGATAGCCGTTGATCGCGCCGAGAAAGGCGCCGATGCCGATCGCCATGACGATGAGCAGCGCCAGCGGCGCGCCGGGAAACGCCGCATTGGTCATCGCCACGGCCATGCCGGTGAAGGCGAGGTTGGCGGCGACGGAAAGGTCGATCGATTTCGTCAAGATCACCGTCATCTGGCCGAGTGCCAGGATGATCAGGATTGACGTATCGTTGAAGATGTTGGCGAGGTTCGCCGGCGTTGCAAAACCCTGTGCGCGGGTGGCAAACCCGGCGATCATGATGGCAATGATGCAGACCAGCAGGATTTCGCGGTTCTTGAGGATTCGTGTCATCGGTTTCTCCTCAATGGTTGCCGGTCGCAGCACGGACGAGCAGTTCGGCGCTCAACTGTTCGCGCTCGAACAGGCCGGCCATCAGCCCTTCGCGCATCACCATCACCCGGTCGGACATGCCGAGGATTTCGGGAAGTTCGGAGGAGACCATGATGATCGACAAGCCTTCCGCCGCGAGTTCGCTGATGAAGCCGTGCACGGCGGCCTTCGAGCCGATGTCGATGCCCTTGGTGGGCTCGTCGAGGATAATCACCTTTGGCTGCGTCGCCAGCCATTTGCCGATGACGACCTTCTGCTGGTTGCCGCCCGACAACGTGCCGACCGGCACGGAAAGAGCGGCGGCGCGGAGATCCAGCCGCTCGGCATATTTGCGGGCAAGTGCCAGTTCGTTGGCGGCCTTCAGGAAGCCGGAGCGGGAGGTCTTTTCGAGCGAGGGCAGGGAGATGTTCTGGAAGATCGGCATGGGCAGCGCCAGGCCATGGCGGCCGCGTTCTTCCGGCACGTAGACGATGCCGGCGCGGACTGCGTCGCTCGATGAGCGGATGTCGATCGGCCGGCCTTCCAGAATCAGCCGGCCGTTGGAGGGGCGGGTGATGCCGAACAGTGACTGGCAAAGTTCGGAGCGTCCGGCGCCGATCAGGCCATAGATGCCGAGGATCTCGCCACGGCGCAATTCGAAGGAAATGTCGCGGAATTCGGTTGGGTGGCTATAGCGCTCGACGGTTAAAACCGGTGCGCCGATCTGGACCGCGACCTTGGGGAATACGTCCTTGACGTCGCGACCGACCATCAGGCGAACGATCTCATCCTGTGGCGTGTCTTTTAGCATGCCGTGGCCGACGTCGCGGCCGTCGCGGAAAACGACGAAATTCTCGGCGATCTCGTAGACCTCGTCGAACTTGTGGCTGATGAACAAGATCGCCTTGCCCTGGCGTTTCAAGCCTTCGACGATGCGGAACAGGTCGTCGATCTCCTTGCGGGAAAGAGCGGCGGTCGGCTCGTCCATGATGACGATGCGCGCTTCGACCGAGAGCGCCCGGGCGATTGCCACGAGGTGACGCTGGGCGATGGACAGGTCGCGAAGCCGGATGGTCGGGTCGATATCAGTCTCAAGCGCATGCATGAGCGCTTTTGAGCGGTCGTTGATCGCGCGCCAGTCGATCGTGCCGAAACGGTTGCGTGGAGCGTGGCCGAGGAAGATGTTTTCGCCGACGGTCAGTTCGTCGAAGAGAACGGTTTCCTGGTGGATGGCGGTGACGCCCGCATCGATTGCGGCTTGCGCGCTATGGAACGTGATCGGCTGGCCGTCGATGAACATCTCGCCTTCGTTGGGGCGATAGATGCCGGTCAGGATCTTCACCAGCGTCGATTTGCCGGCACCGTTTTCGCCGATCAGAGCAGTGACCTGGCCGGGATAAAGTTTGATGCTGACGCCATCGAGCGCCTTCACGCCGGGAAATATCTGGCTGATGCCGCGCATTTCCAGGATGGGGGCGGGGCCTGCCAGCGATGCCGGGTGGGGGTTGCTGTCTTGGGTTTTGGTAACGCCGTTTATCATGCGTGGCCGTTTTTCAGGAGATATCGATAGCGCCGAGCCCGCGGCCCCCTCACCCGGCCTCCGCTTGCGCTCGGCCACCCTCTCCCCGAGGGGAGAGGAGAAGCGGCGGCGTTGCGGCATAGTCCCTTCTCCCCAGCGGGGAGAAGGTGCCGGCAGGCGGATGAGGGGGCTACAAACACCTGCCGTTCAATGTGGACTCAAACCTCAGAAAATCTTCGAAAATTCGTCGATGTTCTTGGCATTGTAGACAAACGGATCGGCCATAGCTGCCTCACCATTATCGCCGATCTTGATCGAACCCATGCGGCCGGCCTTGATGTCTGAGCCGGGCTTGCCCGTGGCATCGCCCTTGACGAGGTGATAGGCGATCTGGGTTGCCGAGTAACCGAGATCGATCGGGTTCCAGATGGCGAATTCCTTTGTCGCGCCGGACTTGATGGCACCTGCCATTTCAGACGGCAGTCCGAGGCCGGTGACATAGACCTTGCCGATCATGCCGGCATCCTTAACGGCCTGCGACGCAGCCAGCACGCCGACTGTGGTCGGTGCGACGATGACCTTGACGTTCGGCTGGGACTTCAAGAGGCCCTGGGCTTCGCGATAGGACTTGTCGGCCAGATCGTCACCATAAACCGTCGTGGCGAGATTGAGGCCCGGGAAATCCTTGAGCTGTTTCTTCATCTCGGCGATCCAGGTGTTCTGGTTCGTCGAGGTCGTGGTGGCCGACAGGATGGCGAAATCGCCCTTGCCGCCTTCAAGATGGTCCTTGGCAAGCGTCAGGCACATCTTGCCGATCAACTCATTGGAAGACGGGTTGAGATGCATGATGCGGCCGTCCTTGGCGACGGCGCTATCCCAGGAAATGACCTTGATACCACGCTGGGCGGCCTTTTTCAGCGCCGGAATGACGGCGTCCGGGTCGTTGGCGGAAATCGCGATCGCATCGACGCCCTGGGCGATCAGCGAATTGATCACCTCGATCTGGCCTTCCGCGGTCGTGCTTGTCGGGCCGGTATAGATGACCTGCACGCCGCCGAGTTCCTTGGCAGCTTCCTGCGCGCCCTTGTTGGCGGCCTCGAAGAAGCCGTTGCCGAGCGATTTGACGACCAGCGCGATCTTCATGTCGGCAGCGCTGGCCGCCGTGGTCATCGCGGCGAAGGCGAGTGCAACGCCAATCGCGAGTTTTTTCGCAAGTTTCATGGTTCAGTCCTCCCAGTTGAACAGTTAAATTTTCTCTCGTAGGCCGCTCCTCACGCAGCCGACGAGGAATCCTCCTTCGCCACGTCGGTGGCTGCATTCCCCGCGATGATCAGCGTCACGCCGGCTTCCTCGATCATCCGCGCGGCTTCGTCAGAAATGCCATCATCCGTGATGATTGTTGTCACCCGCTCCAGCGGGCACAAAATGAGGCTCGAGCGACGGTGGAATTTCGACGAATCCACCATGACGATCAGTTCTTCGGCCTGATGCATCAGCTTCTGCTCGCTCTGGATCACCAGCGCATCGCCTTCCATCACGCCGAGCGGGCCGATGCCCTGAGCGCCGATAAACATGCGGCGGGCATAGAAATTGCGGATCGCGTCATTCTCGAACGGCGACAGGATCAGGCTCTGTTCGCGATAGATCGCGCCGCCCGGTATCGTCACCGTGCTTTTGGAATGCTTGACCAGATGTTCGGCGATGGCAAACGAATTGGTCATGACCTGCAGCCGGCGAGCAGACATGAAATGCACCATCTGAAACGTCGTCGTGCCGCCGTTGATGATGACGCTGTCGCCCTCGTCGCAAAGCTCGACCGCGCGGCGGGCGATCGCCCGCTTCTTGTCGATATTGACGCCTTCCGACACCCGGAACGAGCGGGCGGCAAGCTGGCCGATCTGCGGCGGATGCACCGCCTCGGCTCCACCGCGCACGCGCCGGAGTTTGCCCTGAACGTGCAGTGCCGCGATGTCGCGCCGGATCGTAGCCTCGGAAGCCTCGGTCAGCTCGGCAATATCCTGCACGGTGATCACAGGCTTTTCCTGGATCGCGCTCAGGATGATGCGATGGCGTTCACGTTCGTGCATGGGGCTCCTCCTGATCATCAACTATTACTTGAAATTTACCGTTGTCAATCATAAACGATCAAATTCGCTTTTATTGCGCTGCACAATGAAAGTTTGTGATCGTTTTTGATTGACATATGTCGAGCCGATGCGCGATATCCATAGAAGGGAGATGGCCGCCGTCGTGCTGCCGTGAGCCGAAACATATTGGGAGGACAAGCCATGTCGGGCCAAACCCGCCTTCTCGAAAACCGCTGGGATGATTCCTACGCCGCAAAGCTCGATGAGCCGGGCAAGCTGCTCTACCGCTCGAACCTGCTGGGTGCCGACAAGCGCATCACCAATTACGGCGGCGGCAATACATCCGCCAAGGTGATGGAGACCGATCCGCTGAGTGGGGAGAAGGTCAAGGTCATGTGGGTGAAGGGCTCCGGCGGCGATGTCGGCACGATCAAGCTCGACGGTTTCGCGACCCTCTACATGGACAAGCTCGAAGCGCTGAAGGGCATTTACAAAGGTGTCGAGGACGAGGATCGCATGGTCGGCTTCCTGCCGCATTGCACCTTCAACCTCAATCCGCGTGCGGCTTCCATCGATACACCGCTGCATGGTTTCGTGCCCTTCACGCACGTCGATCACATGCACCCGGACGCGATCATCGCAATCGCCGCCTCGAAAAATTCGAAGGAACTGACGAAGCAGATTTTCGGCGATGCGATCGGCTGGCTGCCATGGCGCCGTCCGGGTTTTCAGCTCGGTCTGGATCTCGAAGCTTTCGTGACAGCAAACCCGAATGCCAAGGGTGTCGTGCTGGAAAGCCACGGCCTGTTCACCTGGGATAACGACGCGAAAGCCTGCTACGAGTTGACGCTCGAAATCATCAACAAGGCGATCGAGTGGTTTGCGCAGCAGACCAAGGACAAGACAATCTTCGGCGGAGCGGTAACAAAGAGTCTGCCGATGCCGGAGCGTCGTGCGATTGCCGCGAAGCTGATGCCGGAAATCCGTGGCCGCATCGGCAAGGCAGAGCGCAAGCTCGGCCATTTCGACGATCAGGATGCGGTGCTGGAATTCGTCAATTCGAAGAACTTAAAGCCGCTCGGCGCACTTGGCACGTCCTGCCCGGACCATTTCCTGCGCACCAAGATCCGCCCGCTGATCGTCGATTTCGATCCGGCCAAGCCGGACGTGGACGCGGTGATTGCCGCGCTCGACAAGGCGCTGGAAGATTACCGCGCCGACTACAGCCGTTATTACGAGACCTGCAAGCACGACAATTCGCCGAAGATGCGTGACCCGAACCCGGTGATCTTCCTCATCCCGGGTGTCGGCATGCTGTCCTTCGCGCGTGACAAGGCGACCGCCCGCATCGCCGGCGAGTTTTATGTCAATGCCATCAATGTGATGCGCGGCGCTTCCACCGTTTCCGAATATCAGGGCCTGCCGGAGCAGGAAGCCTTCGATATCGAATATTGGCTGCTCGAAGAGGCCAAGCTGCAGCGCATGCCGAAGCCGAAGAGCCTAGCCGGTCAGGTGGCTTTCGTCACCGGCGGCGCCGGTGGCATTGGTCGGGCAACGGCTTTGCGGTTGATGGGTGAGGGCGCCTGCGTGGTGCTGGCGGATATCGACGGCGGAGCGCTTGAAAATACCAAGGCCGAATTCGAAAAGTCCTTTGGCAAGGATGCGGTGCGGGGCGTGCTGCTCGACGTCACCAGCGAAGTCGGTGTGCTGGAAGCCTTCTCGGAAGCCTGCGTCGAATTCGGCGGCGTCGATATCCTCGTCTCGAATGCCGGCATCGCCTCCTCGGCGCCCGTCGAGGAAACGACGCTTGCCATGTGGAGCAAGAATATCGACATCCTCGCGACGGGGTATTTTCTCGTCTCGCGTGAGGCGTTTCGCTTGTTCCGCTGCCAGAAACTCGGCGGCAATGTCGTGTTCGTCGCGTCCAAGAACGGGCTTGCCTCGTCGCCGAACGCGTCCGCCTATTGCACCGCAAAGGCTGCCGAAATTCATCTCGCCCGCTGCCTGGCGCTGGAGGGAGCTGATGCCGGCATTCGTGTGAATACGGTCAATCCGGACGCGGTCCTGCGCGGCTCGAAGATCTGGAACGGCGAGTGGCGCGAACAGCGGGCGGCGTCTTCCAAGATCGAGGTTTCCGAGCTGGAAGAGCATTACCGCAAGCGTTCGATGCTGAAGCTCAACGTGTTTCCCGAGGATATTGCGGAAGCGATCTATTTCCTGGCTTCGGACCTGTCCGCGAAATCGACGGGGAATATTATCAACGTTGACGCTGGGAATGCGCAGAGCTTTACGCGCTGAGCGTGGAACCTGCCCCTCACCCTAACCCTCTCCCCGCAGGCTGGGAGAGGGGACGTTCCACCGCGGGGCGTTGGAGATTGAGGAGGCGTTGCGGCATATTCCCTTCTCCCCGTCAAAACGGGGAGAAGGTGCCGGCAGGCGGATGAGGGGCAAATGCCGAAGACGCGGGAGCCCAACGGGAGGGAACATATGACCGAATTAAAGATCGCAGCGGATGTCATTTCCGCCGAAAACGAAAAGCGAGCATCAGCGCTTATATCCGACTACGCCGCACTCGGAGAAAACCTGTCGCGACGCGGCGTCGACATCGAAGCCGCCACGAAAAAGGTATCCGAATTCTTCGTCGCAATCCCCTCATGGGGCGTCGGCACCGGTGGGACCCGTTTTGCCCGTTTCCCCGGTCAGGGTGAGCCGCGCGGAATTTTCGATAAGCTGGACGATTGTTCGGTCATCCATCAGCTGACGCAAGCGACGCCGACCGTTTCTCTGCATATCCCGTGGGACAAGACGGATCCGAAGGAGCTGAAGGCCAAGGGTGATGTGCTCGGCCTCGGCTTCGATGCCATGAATTCCAACACGTTCTCCGATGCGCCGGGGCAGAAGCACTCCTATAAATACGGCTCGCTCAGCCATACCGACGCGGCGACCCGCGCCCAGGCGGTCGAGCACAATCTCGAATGTATCGAGATCGGCAAGGCGCTCGGCTCTAAGGCACTGACGGTATGGATCGGCGACGGCTCCAATTTCCCCGGCCAGAGCCATTTTACCAAGAGCTTCGAACGTTATCTCGCGGCGATGGCGGAAATCTACAAGGCGCTGCCCGACGACTGGCGGCTGTTCTCCGAACACAAGATGTACGAGCCCGCCTTTTATTCGACGGTCGTGCAGGACTGGGGTACGAACTATCTGATCGCGAATACGCTCGGCGAAAAGGCTTTCTGCCTCGTCGATCTCGGCCATCATGCGCCGAATACCAATATCGAGATGATCGTCGCGCGCCTCATTCAGTTCGGCAAGCTCGGCGGTTTCCATTTCAACGATTCGAAATATGGCGACGACGATCTCGATGCCGGCGCGATCGAGCCCTATCGCCTGTTCCTCGTGTTCAACGAACTGGTCGATGCCGAATATCGCGGCGTGAAGGGTTTTCACCCTGCCCATATGATCGATCAGTCGCACAACGTCACCGATCCGATCGAGAGCCTGATCTCCAGCGCCAACGAAATCCGTCGCGCCTTTGCGCAGGCTTTGCTGGTCGATCGCAAGGCGCTCGAAGGCTTCCAGCAGGAAAACGATGCGCTGATGGCATCGGAGACACTGAAGCGCGCCTATCGCACGGACGTCGAGCCGATCCTTGCGGAAGCACGTCGGCGGGCAGGTGGCGCGATCGATCCGGTCGCAAGCTATCGCGCCAGCGGTTATCGCAGACAGGTCGCGGCTCAGCGGCCGGCATCCTCGGCCGGCGGCGGCGGGATCGTCTGATCGGATGGGAAAGGCGTGCTTTACAGCTATATGACGAAAATGAAAGAAAGCTGGAAAACTCTGTAACCGGCCTGACACGAGAGCGCTCTAAGGAAACTCGAAACATGCCTTCGCAATTGCGAAAGGCTGCTGCGAGACCGGAGAGCCGCCGTGAAGATCATCCAGATTACCGACACTCATTTCAGCCCGGAGAAGCAGCACTTCAACGGCAATTGGGCGCCGCTTCTGAACTGGATCGAAGATACCGGCGCCGATCTGATCGTCCATACCGGTGACCTGACCGTCGACGGGGCCGACAAGGCGGAAGACATCACCTTGTGCATGGACCTGATGCGCCAGGTCTCGGTGCCGATGCTGATCGTGCCGGGCAATCACGATGTCGGCCACATGCCGGGTGGCGCCCAGCCGGTCAATGCCGAGCGCCTGAAGCGCTGGCGCGATCTGGCCGGTCCCGACCGCTGGTTTCACGATGCGGGTGAGTGGCGCTTCGTTGGCCTCAACTCGCTGATATTGGGCCATGAAGACGAAGAGGAGCAGGTGCAGTTCGAATGGCTGCGCGAGACGCTGGAGGACCGCAAGGGCCGCAGCATCGCGCTGTTCGCCCACAAGCCGCTATTCGTCGACGACCCGAACGAGGGCGAGACCGGTTATTGGGGGGCACGCCCCAAGGAGCGCGCCCAGCTTTTCGACCTGATCAAAGCCCATGACGTGGCGCTTTACGCCAGCGGCCACCTCCATTGGGCATGGCAGGGACGTCATGAGAACATGGCGCTGACCTGGGGGCCATCGGCCGCTTTCATCATCGACAAGCTGGAGCGCGAAATGCCCGGCGAGCGCCTGATCGGCGCCGCTGTTCACACGTTCGGCGATGATGTGCAGACCGAGATCGTCGCCGTACCGGGTATGACGGCTTACGTCATCGACGACGTCATTCACGAGGTTTATCCGAGCCCAACCAAGATCGAGGAGAAGGCATGAGCACGCTTTCCCTCCGCGGCATCCACAAGGCCTTTTCCGGCAACCAGATCCTCAAGGGCGTCAGCCTCGATGCCGGTGAAAACGAGTTCATCGCCCTGGTTGGCCCGTCAGGCTGCGGCAAGAGCACGCTGCTGCGCATTCTGGCAGGCCTCGAGAGCGCCGATGGCGGTGAGATCATCGTCGGTGATCGCGACCTGTCACCGGTGCCGGCTGCGGATCGCAACATCGCCATGGTGTTCCAGTCCTATGCGCTTTACCCGCATCTGACCACGGCGCAGAATATCGCGGTACCGCTTGTCATGCGCAATCTCACGCGCATGCAGCGGCTGCCCATCATCGGCCCGCTCGTGCCCGGCCAACGCAAGGCGATCGCCGATATCAAGCGCGACGTGCGCGACATGGCCGTATCGCTGAAGATCGATCATCTGATGGATCGCAAGCCCGGCCAGATGTCCGGCGGCCAGCGCCAGCGCGTGGCACTCGGCCGCGCCATGGTGCGCAGGCCTTCAGTCTTCCTGATGGACGAGCCACTGTCGAACCTCGATGCCAACCTGCGCGTCCATGCGCGCGGCGAGATCGTCGAACTGCACCGTCGCGCGGGCGTTCCAACGGTCTATGTCACCCATGACCAGGCGGAAGCGCTTTCCATGGCCGACCGCGTCGCAGTCATGATCGGCGGCGCCCTGTTGCAGCTCGCTTCGCCGCAGGTCATTTACGACGATCCGCAGCATGTCGAAGTGGCAAAATTCATCGGCCAGCCGCGTATCAACCTGTTTGCTTCGCAGGTGGCGGCAGGCGGTTCAGTCACGCTCGGCAATAACCGCCTGAACCTGATCGAGACGCCTGCCTCGAACACGCCTGTGACGATAGGCATCCGGCCGGAATTCGTCAGCGTCGATCGCAGCGGCCGTCACGGTCTGCCGGCGCGCATCGATCGGGTCGAATTCCTGGGCTCGGAAATCATCCTTTACTGCCGGTTGGATGCGATCGGCGAAACCGTGATCGCCAAGCTTTCCCCCGTCGAAGGCGCCGGTCTTGCCGCCGGCATGCCGGTTCGTCTCACCTTTGCCGCCGATCGCCTCTTCGTGTTCGCAGAAGACGGCCGCCGCTTGCCATCCGTCTCCGTGGGCGCCGATATGACATTGGAGACGGCCCATGGCTGAGGCAGTTGCCACTCCGGTCCTGATTGGCAACAGGCCAACGCGCTCGACGGCGGAACGTCACGAGGCGCGTGCCGGCTGGATGCTTTCCCTGCCTGCGATCGTGCTGCTCTTCGCGTTCATCCTGCTGCCGGTCGCCGCCGTCATCCTGATGAGCTTCACCGACTACGAACTCGCATACACCGGCTTCAAATGGGTTGGCTTCGAAAACTACGCGGAGCTCTTCACCAGCCGCACCTTCAAGCGGTCGCTGTGGAACACCACGGTCTATACGGCGATCGTCGCGCCCGTTTCGATCTTCATGGCACTCGGGCTTGCCATGCTGATCGAAAGCGAGGGTATCGGCCGGTCTTTCTTCCGCACTGCCTATTTCCTGCCGGTCGCCTCGTTGCTCGTCGCCATGGCAACGGTCTGGCAGTATCTGTTTCATCCGACCATCGGCCCGGTGAATGCGCTTCTGCGGCTCGTTGATATCGAAGGTCCGAACTGGCTCGGCGCTTCCGGTTATGTGCTGTATGGCCTGTCGATCATCGGCATCTGGCAGTCGGTCGGCTTCAATCTTGTGCTCTTTCTCGCTGGCCTGACTGCAATCCCGCGTGAACTTTATGCCGCGGCCCATGTCGATGGCGCTCGTTCATCCTGGGATCGCTTCCGGCTGGTCACCTGGCCGATGCTCGGCCCGACGACGCTTTTTGTCACCACGATCAGCATCATCAATGCGGTGAAGGTGTTCGAAACGGTCAAGACGCTTACCGAAGGCGGGCCGAACAAGGCATCCGAAGTTCTGCTCTTCACCATCTACCAGGAAGGTTTCGTCTATCTGCGCGTCGGATATGCCTCCGCCATGACGGTCGTCTTCCTGCTCATTCTCGTGATCCTGATGTTCTTGCAATACCGGATCCAGGACAGACAGGTGCACTACTCATGACCGCGCGGGGCTTCACCTTCGGGCGCGCCGTGCGCCTCTTCATCCTCGGCTTCGGCGCTCTGATCTTCCTCGCGCCTTACGTCTTCATGATCTCGACCGCCGGCAAGGCGCAGGCCGATATCTTCTCCTCGTCGCTGTCGCTGATCCCGCAGCATTTCACCTATATCGCCAACTTCACCAAGGCGCTGACGCGCGTCTCTATGACCACGCTTCTGTGGAACGGTGTCGTGGTCTGCGCACTGATCTTCGTCATCCAGGTGGTGATCGCCATCCCGTGTGCCTATGCCATGGCGAAGCTGAAGTTCCGGGCTGCCCGCGTGATGATGGTGCTTGTCATGCTCGGCCTGCTCGTGCCGATCCATGCGACTGCGCTGCCGATCTATGTGGCTTTCGATCGCGCCGCGCTGCTGAACAGCTATTTCGCGCTGGTCGCACCCTTCACGATCTCGGTCTTCGGCATCTTCCTCTTCCTGCAGTTCTTCCGCGCCATGCCTGACGACCTGATCCATGCGGCGCGGCTCGACGGAATGTCGGAGACGGGCATCATCGCCCGCGTCATCGTGCCGAACGCCTGGCCGGCGATCACCGCATTCGCGATCTTCTCGGTCGTGGCGCACTGGAACGACCTCTACTGGCCGCTGATCGTCATCTCGAACCAGTCCTATGCGACCCCGCCGCTCGGCCTCCTCTATTTCCGGGCAGCCGAAGCCGGCGACGACTACGGCGCGCTGATGGCCGCCACCCTGATCATCACCTTTCCGCTCGTCGCAGCCTTTCTGCTTGCCCAGAAGCGCTTCGTCGAGGGCATCACCATGACCGGTCTCAAGGGCTGACCGGCATATCAACCCACGGGCGCCCATAACGGGCACCCATCAGGAGAACATGCGATGAAGCATTTCACCAAATTCCTCGCCACAGCGGCAGTCGCCATGACCGTGTCGTTACCGGCCTTCGCCGATACGACGCTGACCGTGCATTACCCAATGCCGGGCTTCTTCAAGGACGTGATGGACACGATCTCGAAGAAGTTCATGGAAGAGAACCCGGATATCAAGATCCAGTTCGCCAATCCGTCCGCCACGTATGAAGAAGGCATCCAGCTGATCATGCGCCAGGCCGGTACCGCAGAAATGCCGGACCTGACCTTCATCGGCCTGAACCGCTTGCGCATGGTGCAGGAGCGTGACCTGCCCGTCGACCTCGGCCCCTTCCTCGCCAAGGAAGGCGACGTATCGAAGCTCGGTTTTTCCGACACGCTGCTTAAGATCGCCCAGGTCAAGGGCAAGCAGGTCGGCCTCGCTTTCGCGATGTCTAACCCGATCATGTATTACAATGCCGACCTGGTGAAGGCTGCCGGCGGCAACCCGGACCAGCCGCCGAAGACCTGGGACGAGGTCATCGCCCTCGGCGCCAAGATCAAGGCACTCGGCAACGGCGTCGAAGGCATCGATTTCCGCTGGCAGGGTGACGACTGGATGTTCTCCGCGCTGCTGTTCGGCGCCGGCGGTCAGATGCTAAGCGACGACGAGAAGTCCGTTGCATTCGCCGGTCCGGAAGGCGAAAAGGCTGTCGCCGTCCTCGACCAGATGGTCAAGAAGGGCGGCCTGCCGATCTTCACCGCCGCTGCGGGCGAGCAGGCCTTCTTCGCTGGCAAGGTCGGTCTTGAGTTCAAGACCACCGGCGCACTGCGCAACACGATCAAGAGCGTCGGCAACAAGTTCGACCTGCGCACCGCCCAGATTCCGTTGATCGACCCGGTCAACGGCAAGCTGCCGACCGGCGGCAACGCCATCGTCGTCCTGACCCGCGATGCCGCCAAGCAGCAGGCTGCGTGGAAGTTCGCCAAGTTCGCCGCCGGCCCGTATGGCTCCTCCGTCGTCGTTCCGGGCACCGGTTACGTTCCGAACAACGAGCTGGCCGCCAAGTCGCCGGAATATCTCGGCGACTTCTACAAGGAAAACCCGCTCTTCGTCGCGGGCTTGAGCCAGATGAACCGCATGGTTCCGTGGTACGCCTTCCCAGGCACCAACGGCGTCAAGGTCACCCAGACCATCGTCGAGAACCTGTCGCGCGTCGTCGAACAGCAGGTAAAGCCGACCGAAGCCCTCCAGGACGCCGCCGCCGAAGTGAAGAAGCTGCTGCCGCGCAACTGATCTGCTCCTGGCTTAGAGACACCGCCGCCGCTTCCGAAGGGAGGCGACGGTTTCTTGTTCTGGTCGCAGACACGCACTCGACATCATCCTCGCCCTTGTGGCGAGGACCCAAGCCGGTTCCGCACATTGAACGTGGGTAGATGCTCGGGACATGCTTGAGCATGACGGCATGGAGCGTGGGTACTCGCCGAACGTGCAGCCTTCGGCTGGCTTCAGATCGCCCGCACCGTGCCGCCGCGCCGTATCATGTAAGCAATGTCCAGATGTCTTGCCGGCGCGGCATTTTCCGCGATGTCGAGAAGGAGAGATGCAGCTGCAGCCCCCATGCTTGCGTCCGGCATTTCCACCGTCGTCAGAGGCGGGTCCATCAGGCGGCTGATGGCAATGCCGTCGAAGCCGGCAACGGAGACATCACCCGGCACCGAGAGACCTTCACGACGCAATGCGCCGATCACACCGAGCGCGAGGAGATCGTTCGATGCTATGATCGCGGTCGGAGACGCGGTTGCCAGTGCCGGGCTTAGATCGATCTGGTCGTAGCCGTTCACGAACGAAATCTGGACGGCTTCCAAAGGCGCGATGCCGTTGGCCGTCATTGCGTCCCGATAACCTTCATGGCGGCGGCGAGCGCGATCCGAACCCGCAAAATTGCCGGATACGAAGAGAATGCGGCGGTGACCAAGACCGATCAACATCTGCGTCAGTTCACGGCCGGCCCCGCGATTGTCGACCGTTACAGCTGCCGGAAATAGCTGGGTCGGCAGGTTGTTGAGTAAAACGGTCGGCGGCAGTGAGGGCATGAGCGCAACGCTCGTGGCTGGATCGCAGACGGTGAGAATGAGACCGGTCGGCCGGTCGTTGAGAAGCGATGCGACCGCATCCGCCTCCCGCGCCGGATCGTAATTCGACTGGGCGATCAGCACGCCATGGCCAGCCACCAGCATGCGGTTCTGGATGCTGGAAAGCGACGAGGCGAAGACTGGATTGGTGATGCTTGGGATCAGCACGCCGATCACCGGCCGCCGTCCCAGCCGACCTGCGGCCGAGTTCGCAGAACGGTAGCCGAGTTCGGCGGCCGCGCGGCGGACCCTACGAACCATGCCGTCGCTGACATTGCCGTTGCGATTGAGTGCCCGGCTGGCGGTTGCCAGCGAGCAGCCCGCGCGTGTTGCCACCTGTTGCAGCGTGGTCATAGAAAAACACGTCTCCGATTGCCGGACATCGCAGCCCGCAATCGGAAGGTTTCCCTTTTGTATGTTAGAGTTTTATGTCAGCGCGTTGGCGGATGCGAAACAGGGCTATTTTCCCGGCAATTCGCGCGGATGTGCGTATGTATCGATCATGTGGTTCAGAAATGCCTCGACCCGGCTGGCGCGTACGGACTGCGGGTTTAAAAGCGCGACGATGTCGGCATTTGGCAGCGACCAATCAGGCAGAACGCGCAAGAGCCTGCCTAAGCGAAGATCATCGGCAATGCTCCATTCGGAACGTTCCACGATGCCGAGACCCGCAAGAGCCCATCCGCGGATAACCTCTCCGTCATTGCTGGCAAAGGCGGGTTGTATCCGCACGGAAACGTGCTTTTTCGCCGGGCCGGCCAGCATCCACAGGGTGACATCGGCCTGGTTTTCCCGAATGACGCCACATCGGTGGCGGCTGAGGTCCGCGGGAGTGGATGGATGGCCCGACTTCTCCAGATAATCCGGAGACGCACAGAGAAAACGTCGGTTGGTTGCGAGCTTGCGGTGCACGAGATCAAGATCCGGCAGGCGGCCGACATGGATGAGCACGTCCCAGCTTTCCGATCGCATCGCTCCTCTCGGATCATCCGTCAGCGTGAGCGTCGGGCCGATTTCGGGATGCGCCAGAAAGAAGCTGCCGATCAGTGGCGCGACGTGCAAACGGCCAAAGCCGAAGGGAGCGACGATGCGCAAAGGCCCCGACATCGCGCCGCGACGTTCGGCAAGGTCGCCTTCGAGGTCGACAAGCCCTTTGAGGATGGCTTCAGACCGCATCGCCATCATTTCGCCCTCTGCCGTGAGGCGCAATGCGCCCGTGCCACGCTCGACGAGCTTCAGCTTCAGCCGTGCCTCAAGCTGGGCGAGCCGCTGGGAGACCGCCGGCGGCGTAACGTCGAGGGCACGCGCGGTTGCCGCAAGCGACGGTGCGCGCGAAACGGCCTGGATGAAACGAAGGTCGGCAAGATCGATCATGAAGCCTAGCTTAATGCCAAAGTCACATCTCGTGAATGGCAACTTTGCGTGTCGATGTTACAAGAGAGAAAACAAGCGGAGGGAGAGCCGATGCAACACGGTGCCGGTCTCAAGACACTTCAGACACCCAGCCTCGTTTTGGACGAGGCGAAAATGAATGCCAATATTGCCCGGCTTGCCCGGCATGCGCAGACGCTCGGCGTTTCCCTTCGCCCGCATCTGAAAACTGCCAAGTCGATCGACGTCACTCAGCGCCTGCTCAGCGGCGGCAACGGACCGGCGACCGTCTCGACACTGGCGGAAGCCGAAGTCTTCGCGGCGGCCGGTGTTCGCGACATTCTCTACGCCGTCGGTATCGCGCCGCAGAAGCTTGACCGCGTTCTGGCATTGCGTGACGGCGGCTGCGATCTGTCGATTATTCTCGATTCCGAAGCGCAGGCCGCAGCCGTCGCCGCGGCATCGTCAAAAGCGGGAGCGCCAATTCCGGCTTTGATCGAGATCGACAGCGATGGCCACCGCGGCGGTGTTCATCCGGATGATCCAGCGCTTCTGCCGATCGCCCGCATTCTCGATGGATGCGGGTCTCTACGGGGTGTGCTGACCCACGCCGGGGAAAGCTATAACGTTGTCGGCCGCGATGCCCATGCGGAATTTGCCGAGCGGGAAAGGGTCGCGGTCGTTACGGCGGCCGAGCGGCTGAAGGCGGCGGGACTGCCCTGCCCGATCGTCAGCGTCGGCTCCACCCCGACGGCCCATGCCGCCCGCGACCTGACCGGTGTGACCGAAGTTCGCGCCGGGGTCTATGTCTTTTTCGATCTGGTCATGGCCGGTATCGGCGTCTGCCAGCCGGAAGATATCGCCATTTCTGTGCTGACGACCGTCATCGGTCACCAGAAATCGCGCGGCTGGACCCTCGTCGACGCAGGATGGATGGCGATGTCGCGTGATCGCGGTACGGCCGCCCAGGGCGTGGATCAGGGATATGGGCTCGTCTGCGACGAGAATGGCGTCATCATTCCCGACCTCATCGTCAGCCAGGCAAATCAGGAGCATGGCGTCATCAGGGTTCGCCCCGGTGCGTCGCGTGATGTGCCCGATTTTCCGGTCGGTACCCGTCTGCGCATTTTGCCGAACCATGCCTGCGCGACGGCCGCGCAGTATGATCGCTATCACGTCGTTCCCGCCGCCGGCGGCGCCATGGCCGAATGGCCGCGTTTTGGAGGATGGTAAGATGATCTTCATCAGCGAAGAAGAATCCGCTGGGATCGCCACACACGAACTCGCCTTCGAAGCGGTGCGTGCTGCGCTGATTGCGGCTTCGAAGCCCGGCGCCCATTCCTTCCCGGTTCTCCCGGGGCATGCCAGCGATCCCCAGAACCGGTTCACGGTGAAATCGTCGTCGGACGAGCGGATGGCCGGCCTGAAGGTCGGGTCCTACTTCCCGACCAATGATGCAAAGGGGCTTGCGCGGCACAATTCCATCACGCTGCTGTTCGACCAATCCCTGGGACGGATCGGCGCAATCGTCGAGGGTGGAAAGCTGAATGCCTACCGCACCGCCGCAGCCAATGCCGTCGCGACCGACGCGCTTGCGCGCAAGGACGCGAAGGTTCTGGCCCTGTTCGGCACGGGACATCAGGCCGAATATGAAGCCGCAGCCGTTGCCCGCATCAGGGCACTGGAGAAGATCCTGGTCGTCGGCCGGGATGCAGGAAAGACGGAAGCCTTCGTTGCCGGATTGCGAAAGAAAGGCCTGCCGGCTGAAACCACCGATGCTGAGGCTGCCTGCCGTCTCGCAGATATCATCGTGACTGCCACGACGGCCACCTCTCCGCTGTTCAGCGCTGACTGGGTGCAGCCGGGATGCCACGTGTCCAGCATGGGTTCGGACCGGGCCGGCAAGCAGGAACTGCCGCCGGCGCTGTTCGAGAGATCGCGTCTCTTCTGTGATTTGCCCGATCAGTCGCGCCGCATCGGTGAATTCCAGCACGCGAAGGCCGATGCCCGGCTGATTGCCATCGGCGAGGTGCTCGACGGCCGTGCTGCCGGCCGCACCGATGCCGGTGAAATCACCATTTTCGACAGTTCCGGCATTTCGCTGCAGGATCTTTACATGGCGGAAGCGGTCATCCGCCTGCGCGGATAAGCTTTAGACGAGGAGCATCGAATGACCACGCGTCTCACCAACCGCACCCACAAACTCGCCGTCATCGCGGGCGACGGTATCGGCAAGGAAGTCGTGCCCGAGGGCGTTCGGGTTCTCGAAGCGGCTGCCAAACGTTACGGCTTCGACATTCAGTTCGATCACTTCGACTTCGCCTCCTGCGACTATTACGCAAAACACGGCGTCATGATGCCGACGGACTGGAAGGCGCAGATCGAAAACCACGATGCGATCTTCTTCGGCGCCGTGGGCTGGCCGGCAGCGGTCCCGGACCACGTGTCGCTCTGGGGTTCGCTGATCCAGTTCAGACGGGAATTCGACCAGTATGTGAACCTTCGCCCCGTCAAGCTGATGCCGGGCGTGCCGGCCCCGCTCGCGGGCCGCAAGGCCGAGGATATCGATTTCTACGTGGTGCGGGAAAACACGGAGGGCGAATATTCCTCGATCGGCGGCCGGATTTTCCCGGGTACCGATCGTGAAGTGGTCGTTCAGGAAACGGTGATGACCAGGATCGGTGTCGACCGCATCCTCAACTTCGCCTTCGAGCTTGCGCAGAAGCGCCCGCGCCGAAAACTGACATCGGCGACGAAGTCGAATGGCATTTCGATCACCATGCCCTATTGGGACGAGCGTGTCGCGGAAGCTGCCAAGCGCTATCCGGATGTGGCTGTGGACCAGTATCATATCGATATCCTCTGCGCGCATTTCGTGCTCAATCCCGATCGTTTTGACGTGGTCGTCGCCTCCAATCTGTTCGGCGATATCCTCTCCGATCTCGGGCCGGCCTGCACCGGGACGATCGGCATCGCGCCGTCGGGTAACATCAATCCGGAGCGGAAATTTCCGTCGCTTTTCGAGCCGGTCCATGGCTCGGCGCCGGATATCGCCGGCAAGATGATCGCCAATCCGATCGGTCAGATCTGGGCTGCAAAGATGATGCTCGAGCATCTGGGCGAAGAGGAAGCCGCCGCCGCGGTGATGCGCGCCATCGAGGCAACCCTTGGCGAGCAGAGCCTGCGCACGCAAGACCTCGGTGGTCCGCTTTCGACGGAAGCCTGCGGCCGGGCGGTAGCGGAGCGCATCGAATAGAAGAGCGAGGCTGAAGAGGAGGCGGCCGTATGCGAGAGGTGCAAGGGCACGCGGAGATCATGCCGGGCTTTCGCTGGTATGATATCGAGGTCGGCAATTGCAAGATCCGCACTGCGGTCGGCGGCGCGGGCAGGCCCTTGCTGTTGCTGCACGGCCATCCGCAGACGCATCTGACCTGGCACAAGATCGCGCCCGTCCTGGCCCGGGATTTTACGGTGATCGCGCCGGATCTTCGCGGTTACGGCGATAGCACGAAGCTCGAAGGCTTGCCGGGCCATGTCAATTATTCCAAGCGCGCCATGGCCATCGATCAGGTTCAGATCATGGCCAGGCTCGGTTTCGACCGTTTTGCGGTTGTCGGTCACGATCGCGGTGGTCGGGTGGCGCATCGCATGGCGCTTGACCATGCCGCAGCCGTCGAAAAGCTGGTGCTGATCGATATCGCTCCGACGGCCACGATGTATGCCCGCACCGACATGGAATTCGCGCGGCGATATTTCTGGTGGTTCTTTCTCATCCAGCCCTTTCCGCTGCCGGAAAGGCTGATTGCGGCCGATCCCGATTTTTTCCTCGACACGCACATCGCCGGCCAGATCAAGATAGAGGGCTCGGTCGATCCCCGCGTTCTCGCGGAATACCGCCGTTGTTATGCGGATCCTGCGACGCGCCACGCCATTTGCGAGGACTACCGCGCCGCAGCAACCATCGACCTCGCACATGACGCAGCCGACAGGCACAAGCGCATCGAAGCACCGCTGATGGCATTGTGGGGAGGCCGCGGGACAGTCGGCGCGCTCTACGACGTCTTGGAAACGTGGCGCGAAAAGGCACTCGATGTGCGGGGCCACGCGATCGACTGCGGGCACAGCCCGCAGGAGGAGGCGCCGGGTGCGATGCTCGAGGCATTGCGGGCGTTTCTGTAACGCCCGAAGCTCATGAAGATCAGTTGATTGCGTGACCTGTATTAAGCCAACTCACTCTGCTTGACGCCGCAGAAGCTGACCTCGATGCCGAGTTCCGCTGCCAGCGCAGACTTGGCGAGAGCAGCCTTGTCCGCCTCGGCAGCGGAATTGGCGTAGACCACCTGGATATGGTTTGCCTTGTGCCGCGCCATCATCTGGTCGCGTGAAACCCCAGTGAGCACGCCGTGCATCATAGGCCATTGTTCGTTGGTTGATTTCCAGCGGCGGTCGGTTTCTTCCTTTGGAAGGGAGATCGCCTGCCCGCGGCCGATGTCCATCTTGAGCCGGTTGTCCTCGACGAAGATGCGCGACCATACGATCTCGCCGGCTCGGGCGATGCCGCGCAATGTGCCGCCGCCGGCGGGGAAGAACATGGCTGGCTGGCGCATGCTGTCCGAGCCGGCCCATCCTCCTTCGTTATGGGACGGGGGGACCGCGCCGGAGATTTCGAACACCCAGACAAATTCGTCGGTCGAGCCGGATGCGTCGCGGTCGCCCCAGCGCAGGTCGTGCAGCGTATTTTCCACCGGTTGGCCGAGCGCCCGGTGCAGGCGGTTGGTCATCAGTCCGTCGAGGCCGGCGCATTCGTCCACCTCGTTGAAGTGAACGATCGCCTCGCCTTTGCGAATGATGGTGCCGTGCTTGCCGACGACATCGGGACGACCGTCGTCATTGAGAATGCCCTCGACGAGATCGGATGCCGGCAGCAGATCCTTGAGGCCCTGCTGGTATTGGATGCCGATCGCCTCGCAGCCGAATTCCTCAGCGATCCGGACCGCCGCGATATACATGCGGCATTGGTCGATCACCTGAGCCTCGGTGAGTTCTGTTTTCGGATCGGTGCCAAGATGGAAAGTCATCCCCTTGGCGAGAAGATCCTGATAGACGGCGCGGCCTTCCTCGACCGGCACCTGCGTGGTCGCATAGTAGAGCGCGGACTGGGACAGGCGTTCCTTGAAAATGCCGAGCGGCATCAGCAACTCGTCGGGGATGATGGCATTGTACATGCCCATGCAGCCCTCATCGAAAATGCCGAGGATGACCTTGTTTTTTCGAAAGTCGCCGGCGATTTCCTTCGCCAAGACTTTGAGATCCACGGGCAGGGAAGCGGCATCGAGCGGCGTGACATGAGACCTGTCGTGGCCGATCGTGCCGGTGTCCAGCCAATGCTTCAGCCCGTCGTGGAAGAACGCGTCGTCAAACGACTCACTCCAGAGCGTCGAATAGGTCACGCCGGCTTTGGTCAGCGATCCGTTCAGGTTGAGCATGCCAACCAGGCCAGGCCACTGGCCGGACCAGTTGGCTGCGGTCAGGATCGGCCCCTTGTGGGAGGTCAGGCCCGCCAGAACGTGGTGGGAATATTGCCAGACGGATTCCGCTATGATCACTGGGACGTTCGGATCGATTGTAGCAAATGCGTCCATGCCCTCGCGTTGCGAAGAGATGAAACCGTGCTTCTCGTCAGGCTTGTAAGCGTGAGCACGCTTGACGGTATAGCCCATGCCGGCGAGTACGGTGGCGAGCTTGGCCTCCATCGCCTCCTGAGTGGCCCAGCATTGCTGGTTGGCGGAAAGCCGTAGGTCGCCGCTGGCAAAAAGGGCGATTTCCTTCTGGGTCATGGGATCCTCAAGCGTTCATCAGTTCGGCATAGGCGGCGAAGTCTTCCTGCATGCTGCGGAAGACCCGGTATTTCCTGTCGTGATAGGCTGCGATGGCGCCGCCCCGGGGCTCGATCACCGTGCCTTCGCCGCTCATGGCAGCCATGGCGGACGGAAGATCGGAATAGGCTCCGGCCGCGACGGCGCCGAGCATGGCGCTGCCCACGAGCACCGGTTCCTTCTGGTCAGGCACCACGATCAGGCATCCGCAGGCATCGGCATGTTCGCGCAGGAACAGCCTGTTCTGGGCAAGTCCGCCGCTGACGACCAGCGTTTCAACTTTCACCCCGTTTGCCACCATTTCCTCGATGATGTGGCGGGTGCCGTAGGCCAGCGCCTGAAGCGTTGCGAGATAGTCGAGCGCAAGGTCGTCAATACCCCGGTCAAGGGTGAGGCCGACGATGGCACCTCTGCGATGCGGGTCGGCAAGCGGCGAGCGGTTGCCGTGGAAATCCGGCTGCACATGCCTGCCCGCTGTCAGCATGGCAGTGTCATCATTCTGGGCCATCGCCTCAAGGCGCTGATCGAGCAGGTCGAACAGGCTGATGCCTTGATCGGAAGCCACTTTCCTGGCTTCGGCGGTCGCGGAATGCCCCTCGATCACACGATCGATCAAAGCGCCGGCCGCAGACTGGCCAGCCTCGTTGGCCCACAGGCCGGAGAGCAGAACCGAATAATAGGGACCCCAAACGCCCGGCACGAAAGCCGCTTCGGGGCTCACCGCGATATGGCAGGAGGATGTGCCGGCAATCAGCGCCAGCCGGGTTTCGAGCGGGCCACGCTCCATCGCCACACCGAGCGTGCCGAGCGCGCCGGAGTAGGCATCGATCAGGCTCGCCGCCACCGCGACACCTTGCGGCAGGCCGAGTTCAGCGGCAGCCTTGGCGGAAAGCGTCCCGACTTTGTCGCCGGGTGCCGCAAACTGCCGACCGATCGATTTGAAATTGTCGCGGGCAAGATCGCCGAGGCCAATGGTTTCCAGGAAACCCCGACCCCAGCCTTCACCGTTCAAGCCTTCCTGGCCGAGATAGGTCCACTTGCAGACCGTGCTGCAGAGCGAGCGGATATCCGAACCCGTGGCGCGATGGACAAGCCAATCGGGAAGGTCGAAAAAGGCGGCGGCACGGCCCCAGCTTTGCGGCATCTCCCGCTTCAGCCACCGTAGCTTCGGCATTTCCATTTCCGGGGAAATGACGCCGCCGACATAATCGAGCACCTTGCCGCCGAAGCCGTTGATCGCGTCGGCATCCCCGATCGCGCGGTGATCCATCCAGACGATGATGTTCCAGTCGTCTTCGCCGCTCGGGCTCACGGTGACCGGGTTGTCGTCCTGGTCGAGAACGACCAGCGAGCAGGTGGCATCGAAACCGATGCCGGCGACCGATGTGACGTCGATCGCCGTCTCGGCGCATGCCCGCCGTACGCAGTCACATACGGCTTCCCAAATGTCCCGCGACGACTGTTCGACAAAGTCCTCCGCGGGACGCAGCATGGCAATCGGACGGGAGGCGGAGCCGAGAAGCGCACCGGAACCGTCAAATATGCCCGCCCGGGCACTTCCGGTTCCGACATCAACGCCGATGTAATATTGCATCCGTCTCCTCCTCCCGCAGTCGGCCTCAGCTGAGGGTCAGCGTGAATGGCTGTCCGCCCAGGTTCATTTCAATCTTGCCCGGTGCCGCGACCAGGATCATGCCGCAAAGCGTGCCGGTGGTGATGACCTGCCCGGCCTTCAGGATCGGGAAGGCAGCGAGCGGCGCCTGGCCGGCAAGCACGACGAGGCTCTTCACCGGATCAACATCCGCATGGGTTGCGGCCTTGTCGTAAACATTTTGCCCGTCGATGAGGATCGACAGGTGGCCGAACGCGGCGCCTTCGGCGAGCAGGCCGCGATCGAGTTCCGGGCCGAGCACGTAGCCGATATTGCTGATCAGGTCGGCAACGGCCAGCGCCTGATCACCGCGGGCGCCGCCCTCATAACGGGTGCCGCAAAGTTCGACGCCGAAGCGCACGGAGGAGATCGCATCGACGACGTCCTGGCGGGACGCGCCGGCGGCGATGTCCTTGCCGAGGGTGAAGGCAAGCTCGACCTCGATTCCGAGGCCCGCACGATGCGGAAACTGATCGCCTTCAACGACGGAGATCAGCGGCGCGCTGTGGCAGGCATCGCTTTTCAGGGAAAGCTTGGAGCCCGGCAGCGGCTGACCGAAAGACCGGAAGACATCCGCCTGGATCGCGTAGCCGTCGGCAAGCGGGATGCCGAGATAGGCTTCCGGATCGACGGAACCCTTCTGCTGGATGGCGGTGCGAATCGCGTCGGCAAGCTTGCTCGAGCGGGTGTCGGAAAAGGTATTGGACATGATTTTCTATCCCTGGCTGGAAATCGAAGCCGAATGGCCCGCGCCATCCATATCCGCTCTCGCGGCACAGGGCATCCCCAAGAAAGGCTGACCAAGAAAATCGGAATAGTCGCAGTGCCTTGGCAAAGGCCGGCCGCAGTCGAGCATTCATTCCTCCCCCGATCGAACAGGCCGCAACATGCCGCAGCGGCTGGCTGATGTAAATAGACATTTGACGACTGATAGCAATACTGATTATATCAGTTCTATAACGAGGAGCTTAATATGTCGCTTGCAGCCCTGAAAGGCATCGTCGCCGCCTCCGTCACGCCGGTTACGGCTGATTTCCGCATCGATACCGTTCGTCTGAAGACGCATCTCGATCATCTTTTTGCCAATGGCTGCAGCTTTGTTTCGACCTTCGGAACGACAGGCGAGGGGGCGTCCTTCTCGACCGCCGAGAAGATCGAAGCTCTGCGGGTGCTGAAGGCGTCGGGATTGGACATGGGTCGCCAATTGCCGGCGATCATGACGCCGACGCTCGATGACGCGGTAACGTCGCTGCTGGCCTATGAAGAACTCGGCTGCCGGGCAGCCCTGGTTCTGCCGCCGTTCTACTACGGTGCGAGCGAGGACGGCGTCGCGGCTTTCTTCGACGCGCTGATCAAGCGCACCGAAACGCAGACGAAGATCGATCTCGTTCTCTACAATATTCCGCAGCTGAGCCGCCTCCGCTTCTCCCCGAAGCTGGTTGCGGAGCTGATCCGTCGTCACGGAAGCCGTATTGCCGGTATCAAGGATTCGACCGGCGACCTGGAAAGCGGCCTGACCTTCGTGCGCAGCTTCCCGGAACTGGCGATCTTTACCGGCGACGACCGGGTTCTCCCCACTCTGGTGAAGGCCGGCGGCGCCGGCATGATCGGCGGGATGCCGAACCTGTTTGCCCGCGATCTTGTCTCGCTCTACGCCAATCCGGATGACGCAGGCCTGCTCGAAAAGCAGTCGCGACGCATCGAGGCGGTCGATACGCACGGCTCGCTCGTCGCCCTCAAGGCGGCGCTCGCCCACTATCGGGAAGACGAAAGTCTAGCGCGCGCCGTGCCGCCCCTGCTTGCCCTCAGCCGCCAGGATCGTGTTATGCTCATTGAATTGTTCGAGCGGACCGGTTATCGCGCCGCTGCTTGACGCGCCCGGCATTTTGCCGGCGATAGGAGACAGATGAGCGCACGTACCGCCCCCGAACAGACCGAACTGCGTTCGGTCAAACAGATCGCCTACGAGCGTTTTCGCGAAGCATTGTTTGATGGCCGGTTGCGGCCGGGACAGTTCGTTTCGCAAAGGGAATTGGTGGCTCTGCTCGGCCTTTCGATCGGCGCATTGCGCGAGCTTCTGCCGCGATTGCAGTATGAAGGCCTGCTGGTCGTCATGCCGCAACGGGGCATTCAGATCACCCAGATCGACCTGTCGATGATCCGTCAGGCTTTTCAGGTCCGCATGGCGCTGGAGCGCGAAGCCGTCCTGACGGCAGTTCGGCGCATGCCGGACGCGGTGCTCGATGAACAAGTTCTGCTGCATCAGTCTATCCTCGACGAGGTCCGCAATTCGCCCTCGCCGGACGTGTTCGATCGTGGTCAGAAGGTGGATGACGGGTTTCACAACCTGCTCGTCAACGGCACGCAGAACGATCTGCTGATTCAGGCCTATGCGGTCAATGCGATCCGTATGCGGCTGATCAAGCTCGACAGGATCAGCCTTTCGGAACGCGTTCTGCCGCCGGCTTTCGCAGACCATCTCGCAATCATTGAAGCCATCAAGTCGCGTGATCCGCATGCGGCGGGTGATGCAATCGACCGCCACATCATGAATGCCCGCGAAAGAGCGATCGAGCTCTAACGGCAGCAGTTTATCGCTGTCTCTCTCTTGCTGGCCGGCGTGCGGGAATGGCGTTCGTGTGCGTGCACGAATATATCAGGGTGCCTGCAAAGCTATTAAATTTCACTAAATCAATAACTGATACGATCAGTTGCTAGAGAAGTTATCAGACAACATATTTACAGCGTCGTTTTTTTGTTGCATTGTGGCGTTGTCAGGCAGCTGACACTGGGAGACACATTCAGGGAGGACCGAGCTTGGCGCGTCTGGAGCTATCCAACGTTTCGAAAAGCTACGGGGCGTTTGACGCCATCAGGGACGTATCGCTTGCCATCGAAGACGGGGAATTCGCGGTTTTCGTTGGCCCGTCCGGCTGCGGCAAGTCCACGCTCCTGCGGCTGATTGCCGGGCTTGACCCGATCAGCGACGGCGCGATCACCATCGGCAAGGACGATGTGACCCGAAAGCCGGCAGGCACGCGCAGCGTCGCGATGGTCTTCCAGTCCTATGCGCTTTATCCGCATATGTCGGTTTACGACAACATTGCCTTTCCGCTGCAGATGGAGCGCCGCTCCAAGGAGGACATCAAGCAGCAGGTGGAAAAAGCCGCCAACACGGTGCAGCTTTCCACGCGTCTCAAGGACAAACCGTCGAAGCTTTCCGGCGGTCAGCGCCAGCGTGTTGCGATTGCCCGTGCCATCGTCCGCAAGCCTGAAATCTTCCTGATGGACGAGCCATTGTCGAACCTCGACGCGGCCTTGCGCATCGAGATGCGCACCGAGCTGACCCAGCTTCACAAGCAGCTTGGCGCAACCATGGTTTACGTCACGCATGACCAGCTGGAGGCCATGACCATGGCTGACCGGATCGTGGTCTTGAATGGCGGCAAGGTCGAGCAGGTCGGCCGGCCGATGGATCTTTATCACAAGCCGGTCAATCGTTTCGTCGCGAGCTTCATCGGCAGTCCGCCGATGAACATGCTGCGCGGCCGCGTCAAGGCGATCGAAAGCGAATACCATTCGTTCGAGGTCAACGGCATCGGCACGGTGGTGATCGATGGCCTCGTCCCTCAGCTGAAGATCGGCGAGGAGGTGACCCTCGGTATCCGGCCGGAATTCCTGGCGCCGCATCCGGCCGGAAGCGAGCCGCTGGTCAAAATCGGCATCGTGCCGCGCTCGGTCGAACGCCTTGGTGCGCAGACCATCATCCATTCCGCCATCCAAGAGCAGAATTTCACCTGCGTCTTTTCTGGCGACCAGCTCGTCGAGCCCGGCAAGGACCTCGGCGTCTACTGCGATACCGCTAATATCCACGTCTTCGATACTGCGGGAATGACCGTCAGCCGAAAAATGTGATCGTCGATAAAATCGGGAGGAGTTTTCGATGAAAAATGATGTCCTGCATGCCATGAAGCCTACACGCCGCGCATTCCTGTCAGGCACTGCCGCGGGTTTTGCCGGCCTGCCGATCCTGATGTCTGCGTCGGGTCGAGCGCTTGCCGCTGATCAGCAGCTTGTGTTCTGGTCGCAGCTCGCGGGCAGCAAGAAAGCTGCCGGCGAGGCCCTGGAAGCCGCCTTCAAGGCAGCTCGTCCGGAAGTCGCGCTGCAGTCCAGCCTTTATGCCGAACCGTCGCAGCTCAATGAAAAGATGCTGACGGCGATCAACGGCAACACCGGCCCGGACCTGATCGTCCAGCACTGGGATTACAATCTCACCTACGCCTCCGGCAAGAAGCTCGTCGAGCTCGGCAAGGCGTTGCCGAACGTCAAGGCTGCCGACCTCGATGCCTCACTGCTCGCCTATGGTCACATTGAAGGCGGCAATTATTCCATGCCGCTCTACGGTACCTCGCGCGGCCTCGGCATCAATCGCAAGCTCATCAGCGAGGCCGGCCTCAATCCGGACAAGGGACCGCAGAACTGGGCGGAACTTCGCGAATGGGCAAAGGCTGCCACCAAGCGTCCTGGCGGCGGCATGCTGCAGGTGGCCGGCATTCAGCTTTACCAGAACGATCTTGAAGCATTCGAGCTCTTCACGCTGCTCCTGCAGGGTGCCGGTGGTTCGCTGCTGACGGCCGATCTCTCCGCGCCCGGCTTTGCCGGTCCGGAAGGCATCAAGGCACTGAAATTCCTCGGCGATCTCGTCGCCGTCGACAAGATATCCGATGCCGGCTTCGGTGTTGGACCGGGCGGCATGGCGAACCCGTTCAACCAGGGCCGTGCGGCCATGCTGGTTGCCGGCAACTATTCGACCAACAACGCCCTGAAGGCTGGCGTCGAATTCGATGTCGTGCCTTTCCCGAAAGAAACCGGCGGCTTCACCTCGCTCGTCGACCCCTTCTGCTTCGCCGTTCGCGCCGGTGCGCCGAACCAGGAAGCGGCGCTGAAATTCGTCGATTTCGCAATGTCGTCGGAACAGCAGGTCGCGTTCGCAGTCGCCAGCAAGAACGTGCCGGCGCTGAAATCGGCGCAGCAGAACAAGGACGTGCTGGCCGATCCGTATCTCGCCAAGTTCATCAAGACCGCGAGCTACGCACCGCCGACCGCGCCTGCAACGCCGGTCTTCTCGCGCATGATGACGCTCGTCGCCCGCGGCGTGCAGGAGGTCATCTTCCAGAAGAACACGCCTGAGAAGGCGCTGAAAACTGCTGCCGACGAAGTGCAGACGCTTCTGAAGAAGGGCTGAGTGAGGAATAGCAATGGCGCTTCAGAACTCGACATCCCGACCCGGTAAAACGGTCAGTTTCAATCAGAACTGGAGCGCCTACGCATTCCTCGCACCCGCGCTTGTCATCCTGTTTCTGTCATTGCTTTTGCCGGCAGTGGCGACACTTTTGATGAGCTTTACGGACGTTTCGTTCCTGAAGCCGACGAATTTCGTCGGCTTCGAAAACTACATCAAGCTGTTCAGCGATACCCGCTTCCAGCAGGCGGTGGCGAACACGATCCACTACACGATCGGCGTGACTTTCCCGACCATGGTGCTCGGCCTGCTCGCCGCCGTCGCGCTGAACCGCAAAGTGCCGGGCCGGATGGCCTTCCGGACGATCTTCTATCTTCCGGTGCTGACGTCGCTGATCGCGGCGGCCGTGGTCTGGGCCTATGTCTACGAACCCTATGCCGGTCCGTTGAATGGTGTCCTCACCCGCGTTGGCCTGCCGCCGCAGCCGTGGCTTCAGAGCCCGAACCTTGCAATGAATGCCCTGATCATCATGGCGATCTGGCGCGATTTCGGCACGGCGATGATCATTTATCTCGCCGGCCTGCAGGATATCCCGAACGATATCTATGAAGCGGCGCGTCTCGATGGTGCCAAGGGCAAGGATATCTTCCTGCGCATCACCGTGCCGATGCTGAGTTCGGTCACCTTCTATCTCCTGATCATCCTCATCGTGCAGACCTTCCAGGTGTTCGGCGCGATCTACGTGATGACCCAGGGCGGGCCGCTGGGCTCCACGGAAACCGTTGTTTACCAGATGTACCAGACAGCCTTCGGCTATACCGAATTCGGTTACAGCGCGGCGATGTCGACGGTACTTTTCCTGACCATCCTGGTGTTCTCGATCATCGGCACCAGGATCATGCGGAGGAAAGACGCTTGACCGATCTTGCACAACCCGCCGCGATGGAACGGCAGATCGCAGCCCGTGGCCGGAAACGGGAGTTCCCGCGCTTCGACATGATGAACGTGATCGGCTACGCGTTGCTGCTGTTTGCAGCGCTCGCAACGGTCATGCCTTTCCTCTGGATGGTCTCAACCTCCTTCAAGGGTGATCAGGAAATCTTCCGCTTTCCGCCGAGCTTCGTTCCAGACGGGCTGCAGTGGCAGAACTATATCGACGCCATGTCCTCGCCGGATGCCGGACGCCAGCTGGTCAACAGCCTGATCTATGCGCTTGGCTCGACGTTTTCGAACCTCGTTTTCTGCTCGCTTGCGGGTTACGCTCTGGCGCGCATGCAGTTTTCCGGCCGCAATATTATCTTCGCTCTTGTCGTCGGCCTGCTGATGGTGCCGGCGCAGAGCCAGATCGTGCCGGTCTTCCTGATCGTCCAGAAGATCCCGTTCGCCGGTGGCAATGACTGGCTCGGTAATGGCGGCACGGGCCTGCTCAACACCTATTGGGGCATGATCCTGCCGACGGCGGCCACACCCTTCGGTATTTTCATGATGCGGCAGTTCTTCACCCGCATTCCGATGGAATACGAGGAATCCGCCAAGCTCGACGGCGCCTCGCCCTTCACCATCTTCCGGCGCATCCTGCTGCCGCTCGCCCGACCGTCGCTTGCGGTGCTCGGTGTACTAAGCTTCCAGAGCGCCTGGAACGACTTCGTCTGGCCGCTCATCCTCAATTCCCATCGCGAAATGGCGACGTTGCAGATCGGCCTTCAGCTTCTGCAGAGCGGCCCGGACGCGCGCTGGAACGTCGTCATGGCCATGGCGACCCTTATCACCCTGCCGGTCATCATCGTGTACCTGCTGGCGCAGCGTCACGTGATCGATGGCGCCGTATCGAGCGGCGTGAAGGGCTGACCGGACACACCCATCGGACTGAATGAGACCGTTTCGGCGGCAAGGAGGAAACGCGTGACCAAGCCAAATTCGATCGAGAATGTCGAAGTCTACCGGAAAGAAGGCGAGTTCGCCGCATGGCCGGCCAATTATGGCCTGTGGCTCTGGGGCGATGAAGCGGTGACGATCTTCGTCCAGGGTTTTCGCGGTGAAGCGGAAAATCTGCATGCCCGCGACAAGACCCGACCATTCATTCCCGTTCAGTCCCGCAGCATGGACGGAGGCAAGACCTGGACGACCGAGCGTTTCAACGCCTTCGTGCCCGGCAGCCAGACACTTTCCGGCGATGAACATGTTCTGCCGGAGCTTGAGGCTCAGCCGAAGATCGATATCGAACGCGACCTTCGCCCGCTTGATGAACCGATCGATTTCACCGATCCGGAAACGCTCGTCATGTGCGCCCGCACCGGCCTGCTCGGCGGCGCGATCAGCTGGTTCTACGTTTCGAATGACCGTGCAAGAACCTGGCGTGGTCCCTACCGCATGGGCGACTTCGGTCTGCCGGGCATTTCGGCGCGCACCGATATCGTGCCGCTCGGCAAGCATGATGCGCTGTTCCTCCTGAGTGCTGCCAAGCCAAACGGCAAGGAAGGCCAGGTTTTCTGCATTCGCACCCGCGACGGCGGCAAGAGTTTCAGCTTCGAAAGCTTTGTCGGCGAAGAGCCGGAAGGTTTTGCGATCATGCCGGCTTCCATCAAGCTCAAGGACGGCAAGGTGCTGACGCTTGTCCGTTGCTCGACCGCGAGCCGTGGTCCCGATCGCAAGGCCTGGATCGACGCCTATACGTCCGCAGACGAGGGCAAGACCTGGGAATTGCTTGGGCGGCCGGTGCCGAACACGGGTTATGCCGGCAACCCACCGACGATCAGCCGGTTGAACGATGGCCGGCTGGCGCTGGTCTTCGGTTATCGCGACGCACCTTATGGTCTTCGCGTTGTCGTGAGCGCCGACGAGGGCAAGACGTGGAGTGACGACATTATCATTCGCGATGATGGCGGCATGTCCGATCTCGGTTATCCGCGCACCGTCGTTCGGCCGGACGGCAAGCTGCTGAGCACCTATTATTACAACTACGGTAGCGATCAGGAACGCTTTATCGCGGCTTCTATCTACGACATCGCCGGCTGATCGAGCCGGCTTGCGGCCTGGGCGGAGAGGGCGGCGAAGCGATCGAAAAGATCGACGCTGCCCATCTGGCCGCCCTTGAGCATGAGGGTCATTCCGTCGCGATCCGGCTTGTCGCTGCGACCGGTGGAAATCGCCACGCCCGGCGATAGCTGGCCCGCATAGGCAAGCCCCCAAAGGCCGAGATTCTGGACAAGATGACTGGATGTGTCGCCACCGGCGGCAATCAGCCTGCGAACCGGTACCTCATTGAGGAGGCGGTCGACAAAACGACCTGTGGCTGCCGCAAGTTCGCCATTCGCTCCGGAAATCGATGCGGGGTCATCGGGTGCGGTGGAGAGAAGGACGTTACGCTCCTCGCAGAGCGCGAGGCAGATCTTGGCTGCCAGCCTTTCGCAATAGGCCTCTTCGCCGATCAATCGACCGGCCTCCGCATGGATGCGGATGAAAGATGTCGCTGCCTCGACCTGCGTGCGGGTCAGCGGCGATAACGAGCCGGCGACCGCCAGAACCGGACCGCCATTGGTTGAAGAAACTTCCGGCGGAGACACAGTGCGATCGTGATAGGCGGCTTCCGCAACGCTGCTGGCACCGACGATCAGAAACGAATCCTCATGGGCAAACCGGTTGAGTTCGATCCCAATCTTCTCGATGTGATCCTGTGTCAGCGCATCGAAAAGCGTATCGGATTGTGGGTCTGGTGCGGCATCGCCCGCATCCAGGGCTGTCCACGGCACCAACGCGATTTCGCCTGCGCCGAGCGCCTGCAGATGCCTGCGCAGATCGGATTCGGTCATCGGCGTCGAAGGGTGCCGGCTCATGGTCGGGTGACGATCGAGACGGTGGATGCCGCTTGCTCCGGCCGCCGCAAAAAGGTTCCCGAAAGCGCAATAACGGCCAAGCGAGGGCTGACCGCCGAGAACGAAAGCCTGCTTCCGGCTCACAAAACGGCGCAGGACCGCCATCGCCGTCGCGATATTGCCGACATGCGGCGCACTGTCGAAGGTCGAGCAACATTTGTAGTGCAGAAGCCGAACGCCGCTCTCGGCAAAGAAGCGGCCGACTGGATCGAGTTCGGTCTCCATCGCCTTCGGCGCCATAGCGCGCGCCGAACCGGCGATACCGATCGCATTAAGTTCGCCGGCCTCGCTTCGGTGCCGCTCCGTTGGCGGGCCGAGAAACAGGAAGGCCTTCACGCCGCGCAGTGAAAGCGTCGCCAGAGTGTCCGTCGCGCCGGTGAAATCGTCGCCATACCAGCCATATAATGGCGCCTTAGCCTGCATGGTCACGCAGCCTTTCCGAAGAAGGCGAGTGCTTCGCGCAACGGTTTCGACGATTTCGCCGCGTCCTCCAGCGTCTTGCCGTCACTCATGGCGCGGAAAGCCGCGCGGATGCTTTCAATCCCAGCTGCCGGTCCGGCCGGATGGCCCATGATGCCACCGCCCGCCATGAACAGGAAATCGTCGCCGCCGGCGGCCTGCCAGGTAACCGGTACCGTGCCGGCCCACTGGCCGGAGGAAAAGGCCGGCAGGACACGATCGTCGGATTGATCGTCAAGCGGGGCGAGGCACATCGCGGTGCTTTCTATCACCTCGTTGTTTTCCTGCGCGAACTTACCATCCAGACCATGCACATGCATGTGGTCGACGCCGGCCAGCCGCCACAGAACTTGGTAGGCGCCGAAACCGATACCGAGCACGTCGCAGCGCGACAGAGCGCCGAACCCGTTGCGATGGCCGTGCAGCGCGAGATCAGTGGAGCGCCGCAGGGTCTCGACCGCCGAAAAACCGCACCAGTTGAGGTTTGCCATGACGCAGGTGCCGCCCTCGCGCGCCACCAGATCGGCGTGGCGACGCATGGCGTCGGTTTCGTCGGTAATGTTGAAGGCGATCATCACGCGGCGGCCAAGATGGTCCTCGGCGCGTCTCACCGCCGCCATAACCGCCGGGATGCGCTCGGCGAGCGGTGCATGCACCGGATTGGCAGAAATCTCGTCATCCTTGATGAAATCGACACCGGCCGCGCAAAGCCGCTCGACCAGCTTACCGGTATCCTCGGCGGTGAGGCCGACATTCGGCTTGATGATCGAGCCGATCATCGGCCCATCGGTAACGCCCATCAGTTTTCGCGTGCCGGCGATACCCTGTTTCGGCATCGCATATTGCCGCCGCCAGGAGGCGGGCAGGGTGATGTTCTCCAGCCGCAATCCCGTCACTTCGCCAAGATCATAGAGATTGCCGGCAACCGTGGAGGCGAGAGCGGCGAGGTTGACGCCGATATTGTCGATCGGGAAACGGATTTTCACCTTGGCGCGATGCGGGCGGGCCGTGATGCTGCGACGGTTCAGCCAGGCGCTCGGCAGGGTGGGGAATTCGACTTCCCCGAGATCTTCGATGCCGATCACATCGGCCCGCGCCCGGGCACGCAGATCATCCGTCTCGCCCTCGACCCGGATGAAGGTGCCGGAGGATTGTTCGCCGGCCATGATTTCTGCCACCTTCGCCAGCGGCAGAGGTGTTTCGATCAGATAATCGGCGGTGAAATGCGTATCCGTCACCGCAAACCTCAGATCTTGGAGAGATCGGGGAAGGGACGAACCGGATCCTTGCCATCCCAGTCTTCGGATGCCTTGCGGATCGCATCGAACATGCGGCCCTTGGGGCCGGCAACTTCCGAAAGCTCGATCACGGTGCCCGGATGATAATGGGTGTCGAAATAGATGAAGCGGCCATTTTCGCCTACTTCGCCGCTCATGACGGGCTTGAAACCTTCCTTCAGCAGGCGTTCGAGATCGGCGTCGTAGCTGTCGGTCCAGTAAGCGACATGCTGCAGGCCACGATGGCCGGCGTCGCGAAAATCCTTGTACATGGACGGCACGTCATTGCGCGTCTGGATCAATTCGATCTGCAGTTCGCCGGAATTGGCCAGCGCCACCGAATTATGCGGCTCATAGCTTTCGCCGTTATAGCGATAATTCACGATCGGAACCTTGGGATTATAGAAAAACGGACCGACGCCGAGCACGCGGCTCCAATAATCCATCGCCGCTTCGATATCATCGACGACATATCCTGCCTGGCGGATCTTTCCGAAAAAACGGCTCATGTGATGTCTTCTGCTTTTATTTAGGATGTAATTTGATGGACGGCGGAATACCCCGTTCCGCCGTCCAATGAGCAGGTATCAGGCGAGGGAACCGACGACGCTTTCCAGCGCGCCCCAGGCCTCGGGGCCGAACTCCTTGCTCCATTTCGAATAGAAGCCGCCCTGCTTCAGCTTGGCGCGGAAACTGTCGGTTTCAACCTTGTTGAAGCTCATGCCGGCCTTTTCGAGGTCAGCCTGGACGCCTGCATTGAGAGCGGCAATATCGGCGCGCTGCTTCAAGCCGGCCTCGTTGATGGCGCGCGAGACGACGGTCTTGATGTCGTCCTTCATGTCCGACCACTGGCGGCCGTTGGCGATGAACCAGTAGCCGTCCCAGATGTGGTTGGAGAGTGCGCAGTTCTTCTGAACTTCGAAAAGCTTGGCGACCTGGATGATCGGCAGCGGGTTTTCCTGGGCGTCGACGACCTTGGTCTGAAGCGCCGAATAAACTTCCGAGAACTGCAGACTGGTCGGCGAAGCGCCGAGCGCGGAGAACATGTCGATCGACAGCGGGCTCACCGGAACGCGGATTTTCAGGCCCTTCATGCCATCGGCATTGGTGATCGGCGCGCCGCTCGTCGTCGTCTGGCGGAAGCCGTTATCCCACATGGTCTCCATGGCGTAGAGGCGGGAATCGGCAATCTTTGCCCGCACCAGCTTGCCGACCGGACCATCCATGGCTTTCCAGACCTGGTCATAGTCCTTGAATGCGAAGCCTACTGCGTTCAGCGCGGCGGTCGGAACCAGCGTGGCGATGACCAGCGAGGACGGCGTGAAGAAGGTGAGCGCGCCGCCGCGAACCTGCGACAGCATGTCGGTATCACCGCCGAGCTGGTTGGCCGGGAAGATCAACATCTCCACTTTGCCATTGGTCTCCTTGGAAATGCGGTCGGCCGCTTCCTTGGCGCGAATGTTCAACGGATGGCTGAGCGGCAGGTTGTTGCCATAACGCAGCTGGATTTCGGCAGCCTTGGCGTAACGCGGGATCGAAAATACGGCGCTGGCGGCAGGTGCTGCGGCCAGACCCTTGAGCAGGGTGCGCCTGTTGAGTGTCATCGTCATCTTGTTCCCTCCCGATGAAAAAAGTCACTTCCCAAGCCAGAAATTCGATCATATGAATGATGAAGTCAAATGTGAAATCTGATGTAAAATGATGTGATACGATGATGCTGGACACACTTGAGCCCATCGAAATCAACCGTCGCCCGACCATTGTCGACGTGGCACGGCATGCCGGCGTATCGACCGCAACGGTCGATCGCGTTCTCAATGGCCGCCAGGGCGTGCGAGCGCCGACGGTGCAGCGTGTGATGAAATCCGCCGCTGAATTGGGTTATGTGGAGGAGGAGGCGTTGAATGCGGCCGCGCCGCAGACGCTCGCCAACATCTCCTTCCTGCTACCGGCGGGCACCAATCGATACCTCGCGCATCTCGGCCGGTCCATCATCGAACAGTCGGCACTTTTCCAGAAACACGGCATCAAGCCGTCGGTGGAATACATCAAAAGTTTCAATCCGGAAGCTCTGGCCGTAGCGTTGCAGCGGCATGGCCGCTCGGCGGACGGGATCGCCTTCATGGCTCTGGAGCATCCGGCAGTGCGGGAGGCGGTGAACAGGCTTTCGGCCAAGGGCGTGCCGACCGTGACATTGATTTCCGATATCGGAAATGCCCAGCGGTCGACCTATCTCGGCCTCGACAATCGTTCGACCGGTCGGCTGGCGGGATATCTGATCGCCCGTTTTGTCGGCAAGGCGCCAGCCAAGGTGGCGATGATTGCCGGCAGCCTCAGCTACCGCGCCCATGAGGAGCGCGAAATGGGCTTTCTGCATGTGCTGAAGGAAAGTTATCCGCATATCGAAGTGGTCGGCATCCGCGAGGGGCATGACGACGAGAACATGAACTACCGGCAGATGCGCATGCTGTTGAGCAAGCACCCCGATCTTGCCGGCATCTACAATATCGGCGGCGGTGCGAGCGGCGTCGGCAAGGCGATCAAGGACGCGCGGCGGGAAGAATCTCTGGTTTTTGTCGGCCACGGTCTGACGCCGGACACGCGCGCCTTCCTGATCGACGGCACGATGGATGCGGTCATCACCCAGAACCCGAACGATACGATCAGCCGTGTTGCCCGGGTGTTCAAGAACCTGCGCGAAGGACGCCCGGTGGATGAGGATGTCGAGCCGCTGCGCAGCGAGGTGATCTTTCGGGAAAACTTGCCGTGAGTGGGGTGCTGCCACAAACTCTTTTCTCCCCCCTCGCGGGGGAGATGTCGCCGGAGGCGACAGAGGGGGGTGGTTCAGCAAATGCTACCGTCGGGTTCGTGGCACTACCCCCATCTGTCAGCTCCGCTGACATCTTCCCCGCAAGGGGGAAGAAAGGGAGTTCGCCGAACTCACATCAAACAATTCCAGCTTTCAAGGAGACGGCGGCGTAACGATTACCGTCGGGGAGGATATAAATGGCAATCAATTCAGATGTGATGGACGACCTGCCGCTGATGGAGCTTCAGCAGTCGGTGCCCGGGTCGGTGTGGATGCGGCCGGTGGAAATGATCGCGGCGGCGCTGTTGACCTTCATCATCGGCATCCTGCTGGTCGGCGTCACCGCGCGTTACGTGTTTTCCTCACCCATCATCTGGGGTGATGAAACCGCATCGCTTGCCTTCCTCTGGCTCGCGATGCTGGGCGCCGCGATCGCCATCGATCGGCACGAGCATCTGCGCCTGACGGTTTTTCTGCATCTACTCAGCGAAGAGAAGCAGAAATTCGTCACCACGGTCGGCCTGCTTTTGACCGCCGTCTTCCTCGGCAGTCTGCTTTATCCGGCGATCGATTATGCGATCGAGGAGAGCTACGTCACCTCGGCCTCGCTGCTCATCCCGATGAGCTGGCGCGCGTCCGCCTTGCCGGTTGGTCTTGGGTTGATGCTCGCGATCGTTATCCTGCATGGCGTAAAGATCGGTAACGCCCGCATGTTGCTCGGGGCGGCGGTACTGGTTGGCGCGGTCGGCGGCGCGTTGTTTGCACTGGAGCCCGCGCTGGCGGTACTCGGCAACTGGAATATCGTCGTGTTCCTGGTCTTCGGTGTCGGCATTCTGCTCGCCATGGGCGTTCCGATCGCTTTCTGCTTCGGTCTCGGTGCCTTGTCCTTCCTCACGTTTACCAGCTCTGTTCCGATCTTCGTCATTGTCGGCCGCATGGACGAAGGCATGTCGAGCATCATCCTGCTCTCGGTGCCGATCTTCGTTCTGCTCGGTTGTATTCTCGATGCAACCGGCATGGGCAAGGCGATTGTCGAGGTGCTCGCGTCCATGCTGGGACATGTCAAAGCGGGCATGTCCTATGTCCTGCTTGGATCCATGTTCCTCGTCTCGGGTATTTCCGGCTCCAAGGTTTCCGACATGGCAACGGTAGCGCCGGCGCTTTTCCCGGAAATGAAGCGCCGTGGGCACAAGCCGCCGGAGATGATCGCGCTGCTTGCGACCGGTGCCGCCATGGCCGAAACCGTGCCGCCATCGATCGTACTGATCGTGCTGGGTTCGACTGCGGGCGTTTCCATTGCCGGCCTGTTTACCTCCGGCTTTGCCATCGCCATGGTGCTTCTGCTGGTTCTGGCAGTTCTCGCTCGATGGAAGTCCCGGCATGAATCCATGGCGGGCGTAAAGCGCGCCTCGCTCAAGAACATCTGGAAGGCAGTCGTCGTCGCGGCTCCCGCGCTGCTTTTGCCGTTCCTGATCCGCAGCGCCGTCGGTGGCGGTGTCGCGACGGCAACGGAAGTCTCGACCATTGCCGTGCTCTATGCGCTCATTATCGGCGCGACGCTCTACGGCGGGATCAGCCTCAAAAAGCTCTACGGCATGCTGGTCGAAACGGCCGCACTTTCCGGCGCGATCCTGATGATCCTCGGCTGTGCTTCCGCCATGGCCTGGGCGCTGACCCAGACTGGTTTTGCCTTCAAGCTGGCGCAGGCGGTTACCGATCTTCCCGGCGGCTGGCTCACCTTCATGGGCGTCACCGTGTTAATCTTCATGGTGCTCGGCTGCGTGCTGGAAGGCCTGCCGGCCATCGTGCTGATGGCGCCGATCATGTTCCCGATCGCCAAGACATTGGGCATCAACGATGTGCATTATTCGATGGTGGTGGTAACGGCCATGAATGTCGGCCTCATCGCCCCGCCGATCGGCATCGGCTTCTATATCGCCTGCAAGATTGGCGGCGTGCCGCCGGATGATGCGATGAAGGCAATCTGGCCCTATATCGGCGCGCTACTGATCGGCCTGTTCCTGATTGCGGTCTTCCCGATCTTTTCGACAGCGCTTCTTTAAGCCGAATGATGGTCTGCAAAAGGGGCCGGGCATTTGCGCCTGGCCCCTTTTGCGTTGCCAAAATTCGAACGATCAAGGCGAAATATAGCGCTATTCGGCAACGCCAGCGTTTGAGATAGTGTCGAGAACGCAAGCAATCCGAGAGCGGTCATGGCTTATATCATCACCGAACCCTGTATCGACGTGAAGGATGGCGCCTGCACTGCGGCCTGTCCGGTCGACTGCATCTATGAAGGCGGGCGGATGTTCTACATCCATCCGGACGAATGCATCAATTGCGGCCTCTGTCTCTCGATCTGTCCCGTTGATGCGATTGCCTATGACGAGGAGGCGAGTGCTGCACAACTGGCTTTCGTCTCGGTAAATCGGGATTATTTCGGACCTGACGTGACCGGCCTTGGTTCTCCCGGCGGCTGGGACAAAAGCCGCACCAGAAATGCCGATCACCCGGTTGTCGCCGGCACACCGGTTCGCGAGGCGACACACTAAGCTGCCGGCCAGCTTCCGTAATAGGCCCGCGTCGCGGCAATGAGTTTCGTGCAGCGTTCGCGCTCCACGCTGAGACGAGGCAGATCGGCCTTCGCCTGCGCGAGCAGCTCCTTCCGGGCCGCATCGAAATCCACATTGACTAGCTTGCCGTCCCGCATGATCGGGTTGCCGGCGACGTAAACAGCCTTGGCGTGGCGTGCCGACATGCGGTTAAGCAGCACTTCCGCCTCATCGAGATCGTCGAAAACGCTGTCGGCAATCAATGCGGCGTAGTCGATGACCGTGAAATCGTCAGACGAGGCGTTGATCACCATTCTGCCGCTATGAAGCGCGGCATCGAAAATATCGGCTGCCGTAAAACTGCGCTCCAATTCCCGTCCGCCATGCAGGAAATAAAGAAGCCGCATCTCGCGCCAGAGATCCTGATCGTCATCGAAGGCGCTGCCGTCCAGGCCGATGCCGAAACGCAGGCCACGCTTCACAGCATTGGCAAGTGGCGCAATCCCGGAACGGAGTCGCAGGTTGGCGGAGGGATTTGAGACGAGCTGCACGCCGCGCTCCGCCAGCAATTCGTATTCGTCCGGCCGAAGCTGGACGCCATGAGCAACTGCAAGACGGGGCGACAGGAACCCGATGTCATCGAGATATCGCACGATGCCTTGCGGGAAACGGCGATCGAGCCATTCCCGCTGTCGCGGGCTTTCGAGGAGATGCATATGGATGCGGCGATTGTTCGAGGCCGAGGCCTCGGCGATCGCCTCCAGCAAGCCGTTCGAGCACCATTGCGGACCGACCGGACCGTATTGCACATCGACGAGCGGATTGGTGTTGGCCTTTGCCACGGCCTCGACGGCGGCGAGCTGTTCGCGGAATGGTGTGTAACGCGGCGCAAGCGGCGACAGCTCCTGCCAGTCCGCATCGCTCATGAACGGCTTCAACCGTTCCGGTCCGCCGTCATAGGCCCAGGGATCATGATCGAGCAGCGGGCAGGAGAGACCAAGGCGAATGCCCACATCCTTTGCCGCGCGGATCACTTCCAGCGCCTCTTCGACCAGCCGCGCCGCATTGAGCGAGTTGTGGCAATGGATCGTCGCGCCGACACCGATCTGCGCCAGGCGGCCGAACGCTACAAGGGTTTCCAGATAGGCATCGGTGCGGGGCCTGAGCCGCATCGTAGGGATCCAGGTCTCCAGCGCGTCATCCAGGCTGCCGAAATCGAGCGTGCGAATGCCATAACCGTGGTCATGGGCATTGATTGGCATAGGCAGAATGAGGTCGCCGGAGGTCAGCGGGATCGAGGAGGCCGAGGCGGGAAGAGCGGTTTTTGCCTCCGCACCGCGAAGCGCCTTTTCGTGCCCTGGCTTCAGCAGCACTCTTATATCCGGCTGGACGCTCACCGTTTGATAACCTCCGCAATCTGCTGGCTGAATTTTTCGAGCTCGACGCTCATCGCCTCTATTACCGCTTCCGTTGCATGCGTGAGTTGTCGATTACGCGGCGCCACAATGCCGACCTCCATATTCTGCAGGCGTGAGCCGGCGATCGGCAGCGCCACGACGTCACCGGCCGTCAGCTCCTTGAACAGACCGAGCGGCGTAAAGAACGCGACTCCTTCGCCCGACAGGATCAACGGCTTCAGCATCATCTGGTTGTTGGTCGCGACAAAGGTGCGGCCGACGCGGTCGAGCGAGGCGAGTTCGACGGCGATCATCGAGCTCATCACCTCGTTATCGAGCTGCAGTAGAAGATTGAATTGTGCACATTCCTGCAGCGTCACGCTTTTTTGTCGGGCGAGAGGATGGTGTTTGGCAACAATGGCCATCAGCGGCATCTGCACACCGTGCACCAGCTTGATGTCATGCGGGCGGGCAAGATCGAAGGTGATGCCGATATCGCAATCGCCTTCGGCGACGAAATGGAAGATATTGTTGAAATTGTCGGCGCGGATGCGGAAATCGACGGCCGGATTCCTGCGGTGAAAACCGGCCACGAAATCCGGCATGAACTGCACGGCGAGACTGTCGAGGCAGGCGATATGCACCCGGCCGGTGCGTTTTCCCTGCAAGTCGCCGAGATCGGATTTCATGATCTCGTATTGCTGGATCGTCTCCTTGGCATGCCGAAGGACCACTTTGCCGGCGGCCGTCAGGCGAAGGCCGTCGGAAAACCGCTCGAACAGCGGCGTGCCGAGTTCATCTTCCAGCTTGCGGATCTGGCGGCTGACGGCCGATGTCGCGACATGAAGCTCTTCCGACGCCTTGCGGATCGATCCCGAGCGCGCGACTTCAGCGAAATATTTCAAGATACTGGCGTGCATTATCGTCCCCCAAGATCCTGAAATTCATACCATGCCTATCTGCCCTGCCAAACCGGCGCACGCTTTTCGCGGAAGGCCGCAACCCCCTCCGCGGCGTCTTCGCTCTGAAGGGAACGGATCAGCGCGGGGGTGCGCAGTCCTTGAGCCTCCGAAGGGCTGAGATGGCCGGTGCGATTGACGGTCTGCTTGATGGCCTTCAGCGAAAGCGGCGCGCAGGCGACAATCTCCTTCACCCATCGCTCGACGGTCGCATCCAGCTCTTCGATCGGCACCATTTCGTTGACGATGCCGTAGGCTAGCATCTCGGCCGCGGTAAACTGTCGGCCGGTCAGCATGACCGCCATGGCCTGGTTGTGCGGGATTTTCCGCTGCAGCATCACCATGCCGCCATCGAGTGGCATGCGGCCGACGCGGGCTTCCGGCAGGCCGAATTTTGCGGTCTCGGCGGCGATCACGATATCGCAGCCGAGCACCATTTCGAAACCGCCGCCGAGTGCGTAACCGTTGACGCGAGCGATGACCGGCACGTCCAGCGACTTGCGGAAGGCGATGCCGCCAAAGCCGTTGGTGCGGCTTTCGGCCCAGTATTCGACGCCGCTCTTGGTCGCGCCACCCTTCAGGTCGGCGCCGGTGCAAAAGGCCTTTTGCCCGCTACCGGTCAGGACCACGCAAGAAATGTCGTCACGGCCCTCGATCTCGCTCCAAATCGCTTCCAGTTCCTTTTCGGTCGCCGCATCGACTGCGTTCATGCGGTCCGGGCGGTCGAGCGTGACCCGAGCCACCCGGTTTTCGACGGAAAATCCGACGGTCATGCCGCGTCTCCGCGTCTGGTTTCGAGCGATGCCAGGATCTCGTCATTGTGCTGGCCAAGCCGCGGCGGCGAGATACGAACGGAAACGGGAGCCGCTGACATGTCGATCGGCGAACCGATCAGGCGGATCGGGCCTGCCGCGGTTTCCCCGGCTTCGAGGATCATCTTGTTGATGATCGTCTGCGGGTCCTTCAGCGCCTCGGCGATGTTGCGCACCGGCGCGCAGAGAATATCGACGTCTTCCAACCGCTTCAGCCAATGGGCATTGCTGTTTTTTGCAAAATTCTCGCGGAAGATCGCCTGCAGTTCCGGGCGGTGCGCCATCTGGCTATCGAAATCCTTGTAGCGCTCCTGTGTCGACAGATCTTCGATTTCGAGCGCATTGCAGATGTCCTGGAGCGGGTTCTGCTTGAAGGCACCGACCATGACGATTGCGCCGTCCGTTGTGTCGAACACGCCGGTCAGCGGGAAGGCGCCCCAGTTCAGGTCCTTGTTGCGCATCATGTGCGCCGCACCCTCCTGCATCTGCATGGCGAGCATGGAATTGTAGAGGCTGACGGCCACCTGCTGGCCTTCGCCAGTCTTTTCCCGATGCAGCAGCGCCAGAAGAATACCCTGCACGAGATGCATGCCGGCGGAATAGTCGGCGAGCGGTGTGGCATAGATCGAGGTCGGATGCGTGTTGTCCGACTTGCGGCGCATGACGCCCGATAGCGCCTGGGCGAGAATGTCCTGCCCACCCTTGTGCTGGTAGGGTCCCGTGAGACCGAAGCCGGTTCCGACCGCGTAGATCAGCCGTTTGTTGATCTTTTTCAGGTCCTCGTAACCGAAGCCCATCCGCTCCATCACGCCGGGGCGGAAGTTGTTGACGACAACGTCGGCGCTCTCGATCAGGGAGAGCACGGCATCCTGCGCTTCCTTCTGCTTCAGGTCGAGCGCGAGGCTTTTCTTGTTGCGGTTCAGCGAGCAGAAGACCGGGTTGTTCAGCCCGTCCGGATCTGAGCCGAGCGACCAGCGCGACAGGTCGCCGATCTTCGCCTTTTCGATCTTGATGACCTCGGCGCCATAGTCGGCCAGCGTCTGGGTGCAGCAGGGGCCAAGCATGACCTGCGTGAAATCGATCACGCGAATGCCGTCGAGTGGGAGAGATGTCATTCCGCAGCCTCCAGGAATGTTGCATTGTCGGACGGGATGTCGCCGGGATCGGCACCCTGCGCCCGCATCTGTTTCTGGATAGCGCGAATATCGGCTTTCCGAACGGTGGTTCCGGCATTGAGCGCGACCGTTGCGGCAACGCCCGCCGCTTCGCCCATCGCCATGCAGGGCGGGATTTCGCGGCTGGATTTCTGGGCCTGCGGAGTTGCCGAATAATGCCGGCCGGCGACAATCAGCTGATCGACTTCCTTCGGCAGCATCGACCGGTAAGGTGTGTAATAATCGCGGCCGCGGCAGACGGTGTCGGAGAAGTGGATGCGGTTCATCACGTCGTCCTTGGTGACGACATATTCGCCTTCGAGCAGCCGTGTCTGACGCACGCCGGTCTGCGGCGCGAAATCAACCACATAGGCCTTTTCGAAGCCCGGCATCTTTTCGCGGGCGAAATCGAGCAGGTTGTGAATGCGGCGACGGCCTTCCAGCTCTGCCTTGGTGAGGTCTTCCGTCTTCAGGCCCGACAGGTTCGGCATATGCGGGCAATTGAGCCAGACGACACCCGGCAGTGGGGTCTTCAGCCACCAGAAGGACCAGCAGCCGCCGATCAGGCGCTTTGCCTCGTGGTCGATCTTCTTGAAGGCTTCCGGCTCCTCGAATTCGAAGCGTTCGGCGGCATCGGTATCCACGCCACCCCAGCGGGACACGGTCGTCAGGATGAAGTTCGATTCCACATGCGAGGCGCCGGCAGAGGCCGCGACGTCGAGGTCGCCGGTGGTGTCGATCACCACATCGCCCATGATCGCCTCCATGCCGGACTTGGTCTGGCAGATGACGCCCTTGATGGTCTTGCCCTCCATGATGGCGGAGGAGAACCAGCTATGGGTGCGAAGTTTCACGCCGGCTTCGGAGAGAACGTCATAGGAAGCGCGCTTGAAACCGTCCGGATCGAAGGCTGCCGAGAAGCAGATCGGGTGCGGCATGGACTGGGTGTGGAAATCGAACAGACCCCAGCGCGCCCAGCGCCGCCAGGCTTCCGGCGTCTCGCGAATATCCAGTTCGCGGTCGCGGCCGGTTGGCGTGACGCAGAGATCCCATTTCTTCATCCGCTCGATCATTTCCATGCAGATGCCCTGCACGGTGACTTCGAGCTGGTTGATCATGTCGTCGAGCACGAGCACCATACCGCCGGCGGCAAGTCCGCCGACATAAGGATAACGTTCGAGCAGCGTCACCTTGGCACCGTTTCGGGCGGCTGATACCGCTGCCGAAATGCCTGCCGGTCCTCCACCGACGACCACCACATCGGAACGGTCCACCACTGCGACGTCACGCGCCGCCTGAAGAATTGTCTGTTGCATTGGTTCAAACTCCCAAAGAACCGGATCAAAGGTTTGCCGGGCCGGAGCGCTGCCGCTCCAGTTTTTCTCGTTTCATGCGGTATGTGGCGCGAGCGCCGTTTTGCTTAATGCGAACCGGCCGGCTTCCAGCGGATCATCCGTGCCTCGACCACCGAGACGAGGAAGAAGAGGACGACCGCAAGCGCCGCGGCGATCACGACGGTTGCGTAGAGCAGCGGCGAGCGGAAATTGTAGGTCGCCTCGATGATGACCGCCCCGAGCCCGAAGCTCGAACCGATCCACTCTGCGACGATCGCACCCATCACGCTGCTGGTCGCGGCGATCTTCAGCGCTGCGAACAGGAACGGCATGGAACTCGGCAGCCGCACCTTCCAGAGGATCTCGCTATTGCTGGCTGAAAGAACCCGCATCAGGTCGAGCATGGCCGGGCTCGCGGATTTCAGGCCTTGCACCATGTTGACCAGCGTCGGGAAGAAGCAGATCAGCCCGGCGATGATGATTTTCGGGGCAAGTCCGTTGCCGAAGATCAGCACCAGGACCGGCGCAAGCGCGATGATCGGGATCGCCTTGATGAAGACGGCGATCGGATAAAATGCCCGTTCCGCCGTCGAACTGTGCACGAACCAGACCGCCAGCAGGATCGCGACAAGATTGCCGAAGAAGAAGCCGAGAGCCGCTTCCATCAGCGTGGGCCAGGTATTGGTCCACAGGATGCCTGCATTCTGGTGGAACGCATAGGCGACGTCGATCGGACTCGGCGCCATGAAGGCAGGGATCTTGAAGAACCAGACGACCAGTTGCCAGAGAACGACGAGGCCGATGGCTGCCGAGATTGCCGGCAGATGCTTGGAAAACACGCCGGCGGTTGCGTCAAGAAACGCGATCTTGCGTTCGTTTTCCATCCTTGAGGAGACGATCTGGCTCATAGACATTCCTCCAGCAAGCCACGCAGATGCGCGGTCACCTTGATGAATTCCACGGTGTCGCGCACGGCAAGCGAACGCGGGAAGGGCAGTTCCACCTTCAAGAACTCCTTCACTCGGCCGGGATGCGCCTGAAGCATCAGGACGTTCTGGCCGAGGAAGGCTGCTTCCGGAATGGAGTGAGTGACGAACAGGATCGTCGTTCCCGTTTCCTGCCAGACCTTGAGAAGTTCCTCATTCAGCCGGTCGCGGGTGATCTCGTCGAGGGCACCGAACGGCTCGTCCATCAGGAGGATACGTGGTCTTGTGATCAGCGCGCGGGCAATCGCCACGCGCTGACGCATGCCGCCGGACAGCTCGTGAGGGAGCGCATTTTCGCGCCCCTTCAGGCCAACCATGGCCAGCAGTTCATGCGGGTCCGCATGATCGCCGCTTTGGGCATGTTTGCCGACTTCCAGCGGCAACCGGACATTGTCGAGCACGGTGCGCCAGGGGAGCAGCGTTGCATCCTGGAAGACGAAGGCGAAATCACGGCCTTCGCGAGCTTCCTGCGGACTACGGCCGAACACGGAAATCGATCCGTCGCTGATGTGGACAAGATCCGCCACACACCGAAGAAGGGTCGATTTCCCGCAGCCTGAAGGCCCGAGCATTGTGACGAAGGCACCTTCCGGAATTTCCACGGAAACATCGGAGAGTGCGGTGAATTCGTTGTTCCTGTCACCAAACCGGACCGAGAGGTTCCGGATGGAGACCGCCGTAGCGGCCGGTTCGGTGCGTGGAACGCTCGGCATCAGCTTTGCGGCTCCCAACATGGCGATTACCCCACCTGTTTGCGGACGTCGGTGGTTGCTTCGAGGATGGAGAAGTTTGCAACGTCATCCACCGTCGGCACCGTGCCCTTGAACTGCTTGAGGTCGGCATAGGCCTTGATCTGTGCCGCCCAGTTTTCCTTGTTCATGGTGCCCCAGCCGGCGGACTTGGTCGTGTCGCCGAATGAGAAGTCGACGCAGGGGCCGACGGCCTTCATTTCGCTCGGCTTGTCGAGGATCGGATAGCTCTCACAGAGCATCTCGACCGCTTCTTTCTGGTTGTTGCGAACATACCCCCAGCCCTTGGCAGCACCGCGGGTGAAGCGTTCGAGAACATCCGAGTGTTTGGCGATCTGGTCGTCGGTCGTGTAGTATACGTTGGCGTAAAGCTGCAGGCCGCTGTCCCACAGCATCATATCGACGCGGTTGTCGCCCAGCACTTCGAGCGCGTTGACATTGGTCAGCCAGCCGGTAACGGCGTCGGCCTGGCCGGTGATCAGCTGATTCATGTCCGAACCCATATTGACCATCTTCACCTGATCTTCTGCGATGCCGTTCTTGGCAAGGAGGGCGCGCAGCAGGATGAAGGCGGTCGGCTGGGTGGCGATCGTCTTACCGATCATGTCCTTCGGCGTCTTGATCGCCTTGTTCTTCAGCGAGAAATAAGTGAACGGATGCTTCTGATAGCCGGACAGGAAGGCCTTGACTGGCATGCCCGCGGAGCGAGCCAGCATGACGGACGGGCTGGACGAAATCTGACCCGTCGCCGACTGACCGGAAGCAACACCCGCGACGCCATCGACGCTCGGGCCGCCGGGAACGATTTCAAGCTCGATGCCCTGTTCCTGGAAGAAGCCCTTCTTGATGGCCGCGACTTCGCCCAGTACGCCGTTGGAAACGAGCCAGCCGAGCTGCATGCGCACCTTGGCCACGTCCTTGGCATTGCCGGCGCGGATGTCGATGAAGCCCGACGCCGCGGCAAGACCGCCCGCGGCTGCGGCATTGGATAAGAAACGACGCCGATTCATGTGAAAATGAGACATTTTAGTTCCCCTGTGGCCTTCTGGCCGTTCCATTTTTCGCTTGAAAGAGCCGGTCTCGTGTGCCGGGTTAACAGAAGGATGACGCAGGAGAGCGTTCGAATAAAGAACAAAATTTAGGATGATGCGTTGCCAAAATTAGATCGCTTCGGTCGCACGATCCCGATCGGGGTGCCGTCGGCGCATCCAGGCATTAACGCACTGAAACTTCAGAGCCTGTCGATGAAAGACCGAACCAGAGGCGCAAATTCCCGAGGGCGCTGGTAGGGAATAAAATGTGCACCCTCTTCGATCCGAACCAGTTCCGAGGCTGGTAAAGTGGCGTGAATGTGTTCGGCGTGATCGTGGGGAAGCAGCCGATCAAGTCCGCCGGAAACGATCAATGTCGGGAAATCGATCGCGGCGAGATGGGGCGAGGTGTCGGCATCGAGCATTCCCTCGATCTGCAATGCGTATGCGTCGGGATCTTGCGCTGCAAATATGCGAAGAAACGCCTCCCGCCGTTCGTCGTCCTGGCAGCCCAGGAATGTGCTGTCGATCACACCTGGCAGTATCGCCGCCATGCCGCCAGCACGAACGGCGGCGGCGCGTTTGGCGAGCATGGTTTTGGCTTCCGGGCGGGTGCGATAACCGGGATTGCTGATGATCAGGGCATCGCAATGCTGGTGGAACAAACCGGCATAGACCGTGGCGATGATCGAGCCGACAGCGCAGCCGACCGGAATAACCCGCTTGAGTCCCAGAGACCGGCGAAATGCCTCGAGTTCGGTCGCCTGCTCTTCCATGGACGCCGGTGCCGACGCACGCGGAGACTTCCCAGCATTCGGGAGGTCCATGGCGATACAGCGATAGGTCTTTTCCCAATCGGCGCGGCAGGCATCCCAGAAGGTAAGGTCAGCACCCATCGGGTGGACAAGCAACAGGACCGGCGCGTCCGCCGGTCCGCCTTCGGAGAAATTGAGCAGCGAGGTCATTCCGCAGCAGTGGCGCCGGTTCGCGCCTGTTCGACATCGGCGAGATCGAAGGAGCCGGTCTGCTCGTAATATTTCTCTATGGCCGACAGTGCACCCGTATGGTTGGCGCGCAGGATAGCGCCGGCCATATGGGCGTCATGCGCCTCGTAAGCCTTGACCAGCTGGATATGGTTGTCGAGCGAACGCTCCAGCCGTCCGGATTGCGAGAGGCTGAGCCGGCGTAGCGACAGGGTTCGCAAGAGCAGCGAGTCATGGATCCGCTTTGCGGTGGCGTTGCCGGAAAGCCGGGTGTCGTGGTCGTGGAAATCGACGCTCAGCCACATGAAGGCGATTGCGTCGTTCAGCGCGACGGCCTGCTCCATGCGGCGGGTGATGTCGCTCAATAGCTCGACATCCTGTTCGGTCGCGCGGGCGGCAAGGTCGGTCGCCATCAGCTCGAAGAGCACGGTGCGGGTGCGGTAGATTTCGCGCACTTCCACCATGCTGTGGCTGTGGGCGCGGGGCCGTTTGCGTGGCGGAATATCGACGAGGCCTTCGTTTTCCAGAAGGATCAGCGCTTCACGCACCGGCGTGCGGCTGGTCTGATAGCGTCGCGCAAGATCGACCGTATTGAGGTCATGGCCGGGCGGGATGACACCTTCGACGATTTCAGCGCCGATCTCGCAGGCGATTTGCGCCACGAGCGAGGGCCGGTCGTGGTGGCTGACGACGACGGTACGGATGATGTTTTGCGCCTGAACGAGCGATTGCTCGCTTGTCATCGGGCTCGTCACCAAACTTTGCGCTGCCATGGCGTTCGGATTCTCCTGCGCGCTTTCTGCTAAAGCCCTAGATCATAAACATTATTAGCGTTGTCAAACAGCATCGGTTGTTTTTCCGCCATTTGCCACACCCAATCATTTCCGGTCACGGTATCAGCACGCTGGCGCCCTGCGTCTGGCGCGATTCCAGAGCGCGATGGGCGTCTGCCGCGTCCGCGAGACGGAAGGTCTGGTTCACCTGGATTTTCACCGCGCCGCGCAGCACGACGTCGATCAGGTCATGTGCTCTCGCCAAAAGCTCCGGCCGGCTACGGACGAACCAGGCAAAGGCGGCACTGGTGATGCTGAGCGAACCCATCCTGTTCAAGGTGAAAAGATCGAACGGCGGCACGGGACCGGAAGCGGTGCCGAAATGCACCATCAAGCCACGTGGACGCAGGCAGGCGAGCGAGGTTTCGAACGTATCCTTGCCGACTGCATCGAAAACGACCGGCACACCTTCGCCGCCGGTCAGCTGGCGGACGCGGGCTGCAACATCGTCGCGACGCGAGACCAGCGCATGCTGGCAGCCGTTGGCGATGGCGATCTTCGCCTTCTCCTCGGAGCCGACGACGCCGATCACCCGTGCGCCGAGATAATTCGCCCATTGAGTCAGGATCTGGCCGACACCGCCGACGGCGGCATGCACCACGATCGTCTCGCCGCGCTGCACCGGATAGACGCTCTTCAAGAGATATTGTGCCGTCAGGCCTTTGACGATCATGCCGGCGGCGGTGATGTCGTCGATCTCGTCCGGCAACACGACGAGGCGGCTGGCGTCGAAAAGCCGTGCTTCGGCGTAAGAACCCGGCGGGAAGGCGGGACCGCCCGCCGCATAAGCGACGCGGTCGCCGACCCGAACGTCGGTCACGCCCGGGCCGATCGCTTCCACCACGCCGGCCGCCTCGCCGCCCAGCACATGTGGAAGGGACGGCAGGGGGTAACGGCCTTCGCGATTGTGGGTATCGGCAAAATTCAGGCCGATGGCGGTGTGCCGCACATAGGCCTGACCGGGGCCGGGCGCACCGATCTCGATATCTTCGTAACGAAGCTTTTCGGGGCCGCCGTATTCGTGGATCCGGATCGCCTTGACCATCAGTATGTCCTATTCATGCAATTCAGTTCGATGAGATTGGTGGTCCTGCCGCTACATGAGCCGCGGCAGGAAGAGGATCATTTCCGGGAAGAGAACCATTAGTCCCAGCATCACGCCGCAGGCGATCAGGAACGGCAGGATGGCCGCAAACACCTCCTCCACCTTCACGAGATTTTTGGACGCCACCGTCACGACATAACAATTGATGCCGACCGGTGGCGCGATCGCCCCGATTTCGCAGAGCACGACCACATAGATGCCGAACCAAAGCGGATCGAAGCCAAGGCCCATCATGACCGGATGGGTGATCGGCAGGGAGATGGCGAGCAGCGACGGCGCATCCATCATCATGCCGAAGAGAAGATTGAGCAAGGTGACCATGCCGAGCACGGTCCAGACACTGAAGCCGCCGTTGACCAGCACGTCCTGTACCATGCCGGAGACGCCGCTGAGTGCCAGGAAGCGGGCAAAAAGCAGGCCGCCGATGATGATCGCGAAGATCATCGCCGTCAGTGCCGCGGTTTCGAGCAAAGTGCTGCCGAGGCCGAGTTTGCGCACGCTGCCCTTGCGGATCCAGGCCATGAAGAAGGTCATCAGCGCGCCGACGGCGCCTGACTCGTTCGGCGTGAAGAAGCCGAGATAGAGGCCACCCATCATCACCACGATCACTAGCGTCAGCGGGCCGATCATGCGCAGCGAATAGAACCGCTCTTTCCACGTGTAGCTACGGGTATCGGCCGGAGCCTTTGCCGGATTGATCAGCGCGACGATCAGGATCGCGCCGAACAGAAGGAAGGTGAAAACGATGCCGGGAATGATGCCGGCGATCAGGAGCTTGCCGATCGCGGAATTGGTGAGGATGCCGTAGACGACCATCAATGCGCTGGGCGGGATCAGTACTGCAAGCGTCCCGGCAATCGCGATCGAGGCGGCCGCGAAACCGCGGTCGTAACCGCGCTCGATCAGTTCCGGCAAGGCGAGCTTGGAAAACAGCATGGCCGTGCCGACGCTCGATCCGGCCGGGCCACCGAAGGCTGCGGCGGCACCGGTGCTGGCGATTGCCAACCCGCCGGGCAGGCGTCCGAACCATTTGGTGCAGGCATCAAACAGATCTTCGCCCATGCCGGCCTGCATGGCGAAATAGCCCATTAGCAGGAACATCGGGATGACGCTGAAATGGAAGCCGCTGGCGATGTTGTAATAAAGCGTGCCGAGTGAGGAGAGCGCCGGGGTGAAGCCGGCGATGAGGGTGATGCCCGCGAAGCCGATACCGGTCAGCGCCAGCATGATGGGCGCACCGAGAATGATCGACGTCATCAGCAGGCCGATGCCGAGAAAACCGATGGTAAGTTCAGACATGGGATTGGCTTTCGATGGGATCGGAATCGCCGTCGCGCTCATCATCGACCAGCATGGCGTGGATAGCGTCGAGCAGGAACTGGATGGAAAGAAGCAGAGTACCGGCGCTGACCGCCATCTTTGACGGCCAGATCGGGAACTGTATGGTGGCGCCCCAGATCTGCTCGTTCATGCGGAAGGAGCGCATGCCGTATTGGAACGTGCCGTAGGTGACCGCGAGAAACAGGGCGCAGCCGCAGATCAGCCAGAAGATGCGCATCCAGCGACGCGCGTTGTGAGGCATGCGCTGCGTGAAGAAGATCGTGTTCACATGTTCGCGGCGAAGCTGCGTATAAGCAAACGGCAGCATGATGACGGCGACCAGCAATGCCTGGGTGATTTCGAGTGCGGCGGGAACCGGCACGTTGATCGTCTTGCGGAAAAACGCGTTCGCGACGATCAGAAGCATGATGAAAAAGGTGCAGATACCGGCCAGCATCGCGAACGTGACCTGAATCTTTGCGTAGCCGTCATAAATTTTCAGAAACGTATCCCGCACGCGGCAGCCCTCCCGATACGGTTTTGGGAAAAGAGCCGGGACGCAGGTCATGCCTGCATCCCGGTCATGGCAGGGTTAGATCAGTTGATGATCTCTTTGATGACGCGGTCGGCTTCATCCGGCTTGATGCCGGCCTTGACCGCGCGGTCCTTCCAGGAATTGCGAACCTTCTGCACGGCGGGGCTGCCGAGCGTCGCCTTCAGGAAAACATCCTGCGGGAAGGTGATGATCTCGACGCTCTTGTCGGCAGCCCATTTGGCCTTCAGCTCCGCTTCCTTGGCGCGGAAGAGACGCAGCATTTCCTTCAGGTGGTCGTACTTCAAGGTTTCCAGGAGCTTCTTATGCTCGGCGGAAAGCTTGTTGTACTTGTCCATGTTCATCGCGATGATGTGGCCCCAGGAGGCGCCCAACGGTACGTCGATGAAGTAATGCGCAATGTCGTTTAGCTTGAAGGCATCGACGAGCGCCAGGTCGGCGGTCGAGCAATCGAGCACGTTGTTGCTCATTGCCTCATAGGGCTTCCACATCCGACATGCCGACGGAAACCGCGCCAAGCGCTTCCATTACCGCCGGAAGCGAGACGCCGAATGTACGCACGCGCTTACCTTTGAAGTCTTCCAGTGTCCGGATCGGCTTGGTGCAGATCAGGCCGTAGGGCGGCAGCGGGCGGACGGTGATAAGCTTGGCGTTGAACTGCTCGAGTTCTGCGCCGAAGGCCGGGATTTCCTTGTCCCATTTCAGCATCAGGTCACCCAGCTGATCCTGGCTCTTCGGCTGCGGCCAGAAGAACGGGATCGCGTTGTTGACGACGAACTGATCCGGGAAATAGGGCGTAACGATATTGCCCATGTCGATGACGCCGCTTTCGATTGCGATCGGAATTTCGCCGACCGTCGCAAGCACGCCGCCATAGTTGATGTTGAACTTCAGCGTTCCGTTGGAGCGCTTGTCCACTTCCTTCGCCATCCCAGTCCGCTGCAGCAACGTACATGCTGCAGCAGGGCGGCAGATGCTCGCCCCATTTCAGCGTGACCGTCTGTGCGTTGGCGGCTCCCCCCAGAAGCAGCGTCGATGCCAGTCCGAGCACCGTATTCTTTATAAGCTTGATCACGATCAACCTCCCTTTGCCCGTGTCGTGTCCGATATAGAGCTATTGCAGCAGCGATGGCGAGCGCATTGGCCCGCCGTCGCCTGTAATCCTCATTGCATTTATTCCTTCCGGTGACGGCTTACTTGCCATCACCTTCGATCGGCCGCAGGAAGCGGCCGTCCCTGCATGCGCATCTCGCCGTCGACGTAAAGCGTCGGCTCGAGGATCACGCCGTCCATGTGGATTTTCGAGCGGATCGAGCCGCCGACATCGATATTGGTGCCGAGGCCGAAATGCATCGTGCCCATGACATTCTTGTCTTCGCGCTGGATGCCGCGGATCAGTGCCTTGGCATTGATGCCGACCGAGGCTTCGGCCGGGCACATATAGGCGTTTTCATCGCCATACTGGTCGAGATAGTCGCGAAGCACGCGGGCGGGAGACGCCACCCTCGATCTTCTCGACCTTGCCGTTCACCACATGCAGCTCGATCGGGTCTTCCAGACGGCCGATGTGGTGCATGGTGAGATCGATGACGAGCTTGCCGTTGGCCGTGCCCTCGATCGGCGCGACGTTGAACTCGCCGGTCGGGTAAAGGTAGTAGTAGAGGTTGCCGCCCTTGCGGTTCTCGTCCTTGTCGAAATCGACGATCTTGAAGGGATCGAAGCTCGGGCCCGGCAGCGGTGGCAAGAAGATGCGGTCGTCGACGCGATAGGTGAAATCCGTGCCATAACGCGAGGTGACGCGGCATTCCTTGGCGCCCACGCCGAAAATGTCCTTTGCGACATAGTGCTTGCGCACCATGACCTGCTTCATGTCTTCGGTAATGCCGCCCGATTGCAGCCATTCCAGCTTCATGCCGCCATCAAGGCAGATTGACGGGATACGCGCTTCCATCGCCCGGAAGCTCGCCGGCGAGTGCAGCATGCCGGTCGAGGCGCAGAGGATGTTGACGTCCGACTTCATCATCGCTTCGCAGACGGCGGCCGGCGGATCGTAATAGTCGGCCGGGCGGCGTTCGAAGAGGGCGACCGTCACGTCGGCACCGATCTCCTGCAGGATGCTCATGATCGCCTGCCAGACGCGCGGATCATGGTCGGTATCCGACAGCACGAGCGCCTTGTCGCCAGCCTTGATGTTCCGGACCAGCGGCTTGCGCAGATACTCCATGTTGCCCGTCATGAGCGCGTTGGTTGACATCCATTTCCTCCCCTAATGCCCGCGGCTCCTTGGGTGCTCGCGGGGTCGCTGTGATCGGTCGGGAAGATTCCATGGAATGATGTGGTCGTCAATATCTGTCGACACTAGATTCTAGAAACATGTCGACACTTTAAAAATTAAGTGCGGATCGTGTTTGTTTGAGATCGCGCGATCGCGTGAATTTTTCGCAAAATATGTCAATTATAGCAGGTAATTTTTGAGTTTTTTGAGGGCGCGCGGATCCCAGACGCCAAAGTGTCGACCGTAGAGAAGTCGCAAAATAAGCGAACGATTTTCTGAAATCGGAAAATCTGTCGACAATTTGCAAGTGAGAGAAGAGTTATCCTTCTCGGCGGCAGCTGCACCGCACTATCAAACCCACCAACAATCAACTGCCATAATTGCGATATGTCGCCGCGAGTTGGATATGCCGGCCGCAATCGCCGAAGGCGTCTGTTTTCAAAGGTGGCACATGGTTGCCGGAGAATTCGGCAATCGCGAGGATGAAGTCCGGTTTCGGCTCGGCACCTGCAAAAACTCTAGCTTGAACAAAGCCCGGTGAGGCGGCGAAACTCGCTTCAAGCCCGGCCTCGACCGCTGTCAGATCGCCATCGGAGATGCGCTTTATCTTCAGCAGCAGAAGCCGTGTGCAGGGGCCGGTGACAGATTGTTTTTCTCCCGCCTGCACTGCCGTCAATCGGGTGGGGCGGGCGCGGCTGGTAATACGTTTTGTCCACGGACTGAACTTGGCGCCGGAAACGGCGAGGTAGGCCTCTCCCGTCAGCACGTCGAGGCTCGCAAGATCGTAGATTGCGGCATAGCGCGGACCGTCACCGAGTGAAGTGTAGCGCCGCGCCGTCTCCACGCCCTCTATCACCGCTCGTTCCGGCAGGTGTTCGGTGTCGTACCAGTCGTTGAACTCCTCCTCCAGCGTGGGTGGAGGATCGAACAGGACGAGAAGCAGGCCTTTATCCGTCATGACGTCTTTTCCAGTTCGAGGAGAAATCCAATGATTGCCTGGGCAAACCCATCCGGGCATTCGATCTGCATGATGTGAGGGGCGTCCTGCAGAACCAGTAACCTGCTGCCGGGTATGGCATTCGCCAGCGCCTGCTTTGCGGTAAGCGGCGTCGCTGCGTCCTTTTCGCCGGCAATGACGAGCGTCGGAATGTCGATCGTCTTCAGGCGGTCAAGTGCATCGTGTTCGGCCACCGCTTCCAGGCTGCCGCCCAGTTGGAAGGTTTGTCCGCGACAAGCCGCTCGCCGACCTTTCTGACTTCGTCTGTCGACAGAAATGTCGGAGTGAACCAGCGCTCCAACGTTCCGTTGAGAACCGCAGGCATGCCGCCACCTTCGGCATCCGCGCCGCGCTTGCGCATGGCGTCCCTGCCGGCTGCGGGAATGGCGCCCGGGCAGCCGGCCAATACCAGTCCTGAAACGAGATCGGGCCGGGCAAGAGCCACCTGTTGCGCAATCATGCCCCCGAAGGAAACGCCGATCAGGACGGCAGGCCCCTCGTCCAGCACAGAAAGCAGTTCAACAAGGTCGTCGATACGGTCCTGCATCCTGCCCGGGCGTTTCGCATCCGGTGATTTTCCATGCCCAGCGGTATCGACGGCGATCACCGTATAGGCTGCAGCGAGCCGTTTCGGCAGGTCCGCCCAAAAGGTGTTGTCGAGGCCGACAGGATGCAGCAGCACGAGGCAACGGACCCGATCCGTGTCGTTCATAAAATAGCACGATGAGAAATCCTCAAAATGTCGGCCGGGCGGCCGACAACTCCCGCGCTCTTTAAATGTCGACA
>CBDDGK010000068.1:0-102166 GCA_965227625.1 Neorhizobium sp.
CCCCGCCGATCGTACCCTTCAGCGAAAGATCTGCCAGTCGCGAGCCGACGACATTGCCGACATTCATACCGATGCCGAACAGCGCCAGCACCACCGCCACCATGCTGACCGGCAGTCCGGCCGTGACGGTCGTCGTCGAGGCGATATAGCTGAACACAGCGAACATGCCACCGAAGCCGATTGCGGCGATGCCGAGTGTCAACCAAACCTGGCCGCGGCCGAAAGCGCTGAGTTCGCGACGAATGCTGGCGCCTTCCTGCACCTTGTCGCGCGGCTGGAAATACCAGAGCAGAACGACCGTCAGCGCGCCGATGCCGCCGACGAGGAAGAAGGCTGCGCGCCAGCTCAACACCTGGCCCATGAAGGTGGCGAGCGGGGTGCCGAGCAGCGTTGCGATCGTCAGGCCCAGCATCACGCGGCCGACAGCGCGAGCACGCTTGTTGGGCGGCACCATCGAGGCTGCGACAAGAGCAGCAACGCCGAAATAGGCGCCGTGCGGCAGGCCGGTGATGAAGCGCAGCACCGTGAATGTCCAGAAGTCCGGCGCGACCGCGCTCAGCAGATTGCCGAGACCGAAAACGCCCATCAGCCACAGCAGCAGGGTCCTGCGCGGCAGCCGGGCGGAAAGTGCGGCGATGATCGGTGCGCCGACAACGACACCCAGCGCATAGGCGCTGATCACGTAACCGGCTTGCGGAATGCTGACCTGATAGGTGGAGGCGACATCCGGCAACAGGCCCATGATGACGAACTCACCCGTGCCGATGCCGAAGCCCCCGACGGCGAGCGCGATTTCGATCAGCGCGACGGCAAGCGGAGAAAGGGCAAGCGCTCCAGCCTCCGGACGGTGCGACGTGGAATCGTAGGAGACGGCTGAATCGGTCATATCGATTTGGATCTGCTGGGCGCTGGATATGCTGATAAAAAATGCGGGTGAAGCGTTGAGCGTTCACCCGCCCTGGAGGTGAGCGGGTCATCGAGATGACCTGATCCAAAGACTAGCATGTCATTGTGCATTGCGGTAGCTTTCGCCCGCCACTCTGCCATGTGTCTCGCGAATGTGTGCCTTGCAACTGGCGGGTAGCTCGATCTCGTGGAGCGCCTCCAGCGGCGAGCGGACAACCTGCCGCCCTGCCGTTGATTAAATGCCGGCGCGCAACCATTTCTCAAGTGATCCGTTGTCCCCGCCGCAAAAATCGGCCCCTTTCGAAGAGAGCCCTGCATGAACCTTTATGCCGTCTTCAACCGCGATGGCGGGACATTCCGGACCACGGACATGGACGCCTATTGCGCGCATGCGCTGCGTGCGTTCGAAGGCGCGGGGCACGAAATCGAATGCCACGTCGTTTCCGGCGACAAGGTGGTCGAGACGATGGAGAAGGCAGCATCGCTTTCCGGCGTCGACGGCCTGATCGCGGGCGGGGGCGACGGCACGATTTCGGCCGCCGCCGGCATCGCCTGGAAAAGCGGCATCGCGCTTGGCGTCGTTCCGGCAGGCACCATGAACCTGTTTGCCCGCTCGCTGAAGCTGCCGCTCGATATCTTGCAGGTGCTCGATGCGCTGGCCGTCGCGAAACCGGAAAAGATCGATATCGCCAGCGCCAATGGCCGCAGCTTCGTGCACCAGTTTTCTGCCGGCCTTCATGCCCGCATGGTGCGCTACCGCAACTCGATGACCTTCGGCTCACGGCTTGGCAAGATGCGCGCGAGCACGCGGGCCGCGATCGGCGTGATGTTCAACCCGCCGGAATTCGAGGTGGAATTCACTGTCGACGGAAAGTCCAGCTATCGCAAGGTGTCGGCGATCTCGGTGTCCAACAACGAATTCGGCCGCGATCCGCTGATGTATGCCGACAGCCTCAACCGCGGCCATCTCGGCTTCTATACCGCCGATCCGCTGAAGCCGGCGGGCGTTGCCAAACTCGTCTTCGACATCCTGCGCGGGCGCCTGAAAGAGAATGCGGCGGTGACTGCCATGACCGCAGCCGAACTGGAGCTGCATTTCCCGAAGAAGCGCCATGACGTTCGTTGCGTCATGGATGGCGAGCTGCTGCCGATGGACCGCGACGTGCTGCTGAAGATCCATGCGGGCGAGCTGACGGTGCTGGTCAACGAACCGCAGCCGCGGCCGAGTGACGAGCGGGATGGAAGCGGAATCTGATTGCGCTTGTGGCTGGCGTGCAACCTTTCGCATAGGTGCGTTTGGAAACCGTTAACCACGTTTCGCTACAGTTTCAACCATAGCTAGAGGATCCCGGCCGTTGTGAGGCCGCTAACCTGCGGTGAGCGCTTGAAGGCGTCACCGCGGAGGAGGATGCGCATGACTTCGATTTCCGCCGTGCAGCCCATCGCCATTTCCTCCATCCTTCCCACGGCAGTACAGATCCTGCAGCAGGCGGAGGAGGCGCAAGCCGAGGCTGCCGAAAAGGAAAAGCCGGCCGATCTCGTGGAGGTTGCGAACGGCATGTCTGGAGAACCTTCCAAGGCCGCCGCGCAGGGTCTCTTAGTCGTCAATGCCGCCTTTATCAAGATGACCGAGAAAAGTCAGTTCATCGGAGATGTGGTCGAGTTCATCGACTCCGACCGTTTCAAGATCACCGATCCGCTCGGCCGCAATCAGCTCAAGCTGCTGCTGTCCCAGCAGGGCTGGGAATTCATGCAGCTGGTGAACCAGCAATACGAGATACATGGCGGCCTCTCGCGGGAAAGCCTCTATGCCTTGGCCATCCCGCAATTCATCATGAAGTATCGGGAGGTTTTCGACGCCGAGGAATTCGAGGTCGGCTTCAAGTTCAAGGACGTTACCGGTACGCCCGGCGTTATCGTCATGATCCCTGATATTGAAGGAAACAGTACGTATCGCGACTTCACCAAGGCGATCGAAGAACAACGGGCGCTTGCTGAGAAGACAGGTGATCCCGAACTCCTGAACCAACTCATGGATGAGTTTGCGACATATAAGACGCTGATCGCCAAGGTATTCGATTATGATGCCGATACGAACCCGATGATCATGGATATCGAAACGCTTCCTGACGCGCCGTGGATTCCAAAGCCGCCCAAGCCCGAGCCGCCAGCGGCGGAAGAGGACGCAGAAGCGCTTGAGCCGGGCGTCCTCCTGTCTCAGATCGCCACGGCCGCAGCCGGCGGCGGCGTCAGAGCACGAGCTGCGGATGCAGCCGGGTGACGAGCGGGATGGCAGTGGCATCTGATTGCGTTTTTGGTTGGCATGCAACCTTTCGCATAGGTGCGTTTGGAGCTTGTTAACTATGCGACTGTAGATTTCAACCAAAGATAGAGATGTTCGCCCGGGAATGGGCAAGATTTGCGGTGGCGCGCTTTTGCGCTGGCCGCGGAGGAGTGTGCATGACTTCGATCTCTGCCCTGTTCCCGGTCGCAATTTCTACGCCCCAGTCCGCTGCCGTGCTGCTTCTTCAGCAGTCGGAAGAGGCGAAGGCGGCCGTGGAGGCGGAAAAGAAGAAAAACGCTGATCTCGTGCAGGTGGCGAACGGCATCCCCCAGGAGGCGGATAAAGCGGCCAATCGGGCGATGTTTGCCGTCAGCGCCGCCTTCATCGAGCTGGACGAAAAGGGCCAGTTCATCGCCGACATGGTCGAATTCATCGATTCCGACAAGTTCAAGATCACCGATCCGCTCGGCAGGAACCAGCTGAAGCAGCTGCTGTATGAAAAGGGATGGGAGTTCATGCAGCTGGTCAACCAGCAATACGAGATGCATGGCGGGCTATCGCGGGAAAGCCTGTATGCGCTTGCCATTCCGCAATTCATCATGAGGAACCGTGAGCTGTTCGACCCCGAGGAATTTGAGGTCGGCTTCAAGTTTCGAACATGTCCCGAGCGCGCTCGGCATTGTCGTGATGATCCCCGATATCGAAGGCAACAGCACGTATCGCGATTACACCAAGGCATTGGAAGAACAGCAGGCCTATGCGGAAAAGACCGGCGATACGGAGGCGCTGAACCAGCTCAGGAACGAGTTTGGCCGTTACCAGTCGCTGATCAGCCAGGCTTTCAGCGACGACCCCAAAAAGGGCGGGCCGGCGCTTATCGATATAGCCGATCTGATCTATGCTCCCTGGATTCCGAAACCGTCGAAGCCATAGCAGGCCGCGGCCGGCGCTTAGCTCGCCACCGCAGCCGGCGGTGGCGTCTGAGCAAGAGCTGCGGATGCCGCGGCACCCGCTTCTGCCGATGCACCGGCCGACGACCGCACCGTCACCGCATTGGAGGCAAATTCCAGCCCTGCCTCCCGGAAGGCGACGATCAGCTTTTTCATCGCTTCGCGCTTGATGATGCTTGGATTGCCCGGCCGGCTGGTGAATTTGAAACGGACGATCATCGATGATTCCGTGATGTCCTGAATGCCCTGCATCTTCAGCGGTATCAGGAATTCCGACCCGTATTCCGGGTCCTCCATCATCTCCAGCCCGACTTTTTTCGTCACCTTACGGATCATTTCCGCATCCGCATCGCGCTCGAAGCGGAATTCGAACTTGATCGTGCCCCAGTCGCGGCTGAAATTGGTGACCGAGCTGATCTGCCCGAACGGAATGGTGTGGACCGGCCCGTTGTGATGCCGAAGCCGGATCGAGCGCACCGTGATCTGCTCAACCGTGCCCTTCAATCTGCCGGTATCGATGTATTCGCCGATGCGGAACGCGTCGTCGGCAATGAAGAAGATACCGGACACCACGTCCTTAACCAGCGCCTGTGAGCCGAAGGACAGCGCCAGGCCCAGCAAGCCGAAACCGGCAAGCAGCGGCGCCACGTTGACGCCGATGGAGCTCAGCACCAGAAGCCCGCCGACCGCCAGCACCGCACCCAGCGCAAGATTGCGCACGACGGGGAGGGCCGTGACAAGCCGGCTCGTCGGCTTCTTTTCCTGATCGTCGTCGTGGCCGGGCAGCGAAATTTGCGGCGAGGGGGCAATCGATTCGAAATATTTCCAGATCAGCGTGCTGACCGCCCAGCTCGCGACGATCGCAAGGCTCAAGCGCTCCAGCCAGATGAACCAGCCGGTGGCGATGCCGACATTGCCGCCCATCAGTGGCTGCCAGATGGCGGTGATCAGATGCAGGCCACCGATCCAGGCCGCACCCGATACCACGACCCGAAGGCTTGCCAGCACCGCGGTCCACAGGCCCGGCGCGTAGTTCTGCTCGCTGTAGCGCACCAGTTCGTTGATCAGCGCGTGCGCCCCCAGCGCCAGGATCGGCACGGCCAGCAGGATCACCTGCGTGCTGTTGGCGGCGATGCTCCAGCGGGCGCTATCCGGCGTGCCGGCGACGAGGAAACCCGCAAGCCAGATGATGATGGCCGACACAACGTAGAAATCCGGCAGGAGATTGCCGATCACCCGCCGCACGATGCCGGGCCGTTCGCCGACAAAGGCGTCACGGATGCCGGAACGTCCGCCGATGAACCAGGCGAGCTTTTGCAGCGTCAAAATCGTATTGCCGAGCAGGAACCAGCCGTCGACGGTGGCGCCATCCATGTTGAGCGCAATGCCGAGCCGAACGGTCTCGCTGAAAAAGGCGCTGATGACGCCATAGGCGACGATCATCCGCATGTGCCAATGGGGATGGCTGATGGTGATGAGCGCTGTTCCGTTTCGCACCGGCTTGAACAGAAAGCGTCCGGCCGCCGTATAAATCAGCGAGACGACCACCGCCGTCACCACGCCGCGCGCCATCTGGTGCGAGATCGTATGCGGCTCGAGCATCCTGTCGAGCACGAGACGGCAAATCCCGACAAACAGCGCGATCGAAGCGAGATCGCCGACGATCCGCGCCAGTGCCTGACGGAACGTACCGGCGACGCTCAGCACGCGTTCTCGGTGGCGATGCACGAGAAGGCGCAGCACGAAGCGCACCAGAAATGTGCCGCCGCAGGCCGCCGCAAGCGCCAGGAAAACGACAAAACTCGCCTTGCCGTAATCGCTGCCTTCGGCCGCAAGCCCGGCCGAGGTCATGCCCATCATAACCGACATGCCGAAGAGCCCAGACCATGCGATCGTCGCACCGCGCCAGATCGCCGCCGAAAGTGCTTCCCACGAGGCGGCGCTCATGTTCGTCATCACCATTTCCGGCGTGGTTTCCATGGTCGAGGCCGGCGCGGTCGCCGGCTTGCTATCGGCGCCGTCCTCCACCTGCACGACAACCGGCTTGCCGGATTTGGCGGCGATATCCAGGAGCTGCTTGATATCGTCTTGGCTCTGGCCCGGCTTGATCACGATGGTGACCGGTTGTCCGGCAGGCTGCTGGGCAAAAGAACTCGTCGCGCTCCATAACGCCAGCCCCAAGGCAATCGCGACGATCCGGCAAATCTGCAACCACAGTCCCGCACGCATGAGATATTCCCCAAGGCCGACAACGCAGGCATTGCTGCGCTCAATGGTGTGATCTTACATCAGCAAGGTGGATTCTGGCCAACGTTCAGAAGATGCGTTTGTCCGCTATACGAGGATATTCGGCCGGCGGACCATCAGACCCTTATCAACGATAGACAAGATCGCCGATAGCAGCCGGATAAACATGACGAACTATTGCTTGTCGTTCGGGGGCATGCCGATATCATCGGCTTTGAACCGCATCCAAAAGCTTAGAAGCTGCCCCCTCAACTCTGCTTCGGCGCCAAACCGGCCGTCACTGATCGTGCCGTACTGAACCCAGTGGGATCGCGTAAACTCTTCCTCAATGTCGTCATACCAGACGATTACGCTGCCGATGATCGCCAAAACCCACGAGCCGTGATCGTAATATTTTTGCTGGTTGGACCACTTCTCCGGCACGATCTTGACGACGTCCCAAAGCCGGCGCTCCTGAAAATCCATCAACGACCACTCGCCGTTGATCTTGTCCCAGAGGAGCTCCTCGGAAATCGGTTGCCAGTCTTCAGGCGTTGGCTTCCAATCATCCGGCACGGTCTCAGATCCTCGGCAGATACGTCTGATAGTCGAAGCTGCTCACCGTCCTCAGATAGGTGATTGCTTCCTTCCGTTTCGTATCGCCGTAGAGCTTCTGATAGCGCTCCCCGAACACATCCCGAATGAATGGTGAGGCCGAGAAATCCTCGACTGCCGTCAGGAAATCATGCGTCAACCGCTTGGTTCCGGTGGGAGGCTCCTTGCCGGGTTCGGTTGCCGGGCCGGGATCTAGCGTCTCGTTGAGGCCGAGCAGCATGCCGCCGAGGATGGCGGTCAGCAGCAGGTATGGATTGGCGTCTGCACCCGCGACGCGGTGTTCGATGCGGGCTGCCGGGCCATTGGCGTCCGGAATGCGCACCGCCGTGCCGCGATGGCCGAAACCCCAGTCTATGTCGACCGGCGCGAAGGAGCCGGGCTGGAAACGGCGGTAGGAATTGGCAAACGGCGCGAAGATCAGCTGTGCGTCGCGCATCGTCTTCAGCATGCCGGCGCAGACGGATTTCAACCGCACTGGGTCGCCGCCCTTGGCATCCAGCACGTTGTTGCCGTCGCGGTCGATGATGCTGGCGTGCACATGCAGGCCGGAGCCGGCCTGATCCGCATAGGGTTTTGCCATGCAGGTGGATTTGAGCCCATGCTTCTTGGCGGCCTGTTCGGCGACGCGCTTCAGATAGATGCAGTCGTCTGCAGCAGCCAGCGCATCGGGGCGGTGCAGGAGGTTGATCTCGAACTGGCCGGGGCCGAATTCCGCTGTCGTCGCGTCGGCCGGCAGGTTCTGGATCTGCGCCCAATGCCGCACGGTCTGCAGATAGTCGTTCAGCGCGTCGACGGCGCTCATGTCGTAAAGCTGAAAACCGTTCGGCTCGTCGCGATACATCAGCTTGGCCGGCGGGCGCGGCTTGCCGGTTTCGCGCCAGTCATCCTCGACCACGTAGAATTCCAGCTCCGTCGCCACGACCGGCGTCAGGCCGCGTTCCTCAAAACGCTTCAGGAGCGCTGCGAGGATGCCGCGCGGATCCATGAAGGCAGGCGTGCCATCCATTTCGTGCATGGCGGAGAGAACTTGAACCGAACCTTCTGGCCCCCACGGCAGCGGCGTCATGCTGCGCTTGTCGGGAATGCAGATGCCATCCGGATCGCCGATCGTCAGCGACAGGCCGGTAATATCGTCATTGTCATCGCCCCAGATATCCAGCGACTGGGTGGAGGAGGGCAGCCGCACCGTGCCGTCCCAGACCTTTTTCTGCGCGGAGAGCGGAATGCGCTTGCCGCGCAGATCGCCGTTCATGCCGACGAGCAGGATTTCGATATGGGGCTCAACACTATCGACCATGTTGGAACATCTCTGAGGTTGCAGAGCCCCGTTCGTAGCCGATAAGAATTGAGCGCACAATCTGAGGCGGAGCAACCACATGAACGAGAAGCCCTCCCTGTCCAATCTCGCCGCGATCGACGCTGCCCATCACCTGCATCCGTTCTCGGACATGAAGCAGCTGAACGCCAAAGGCACGCGCATCATCGAACGCGCGGAGGGCTTGTTCATCTATGATTCGACCGGCAAGAAATATCTTGATGCCTTTGCCGGCCTCTGGTGTGTCAATGTCGGTTACGGCCGTAAGTCGATTGCCGAGGCCGCCTACAGGCAGATGCAGGAACTACCCTATTACAACGCCTTTTTCGGCACCACGACGCCGCCGGCAACCCTGCTCGCCCAGAAGATCGCCTCGCATGCCGGGCCGAAGCTCAGCCGCGTCTTCTTCACCAATTCCGGCTCGGAAGCGACCGACACTTGGTTCCGCATGGCTCGCGTCTATTGGAAGGCGCTGGGCAAGCCTGAAAAGACGCAGGTCATCGCCCGCAAGAACGGCTATCACGGCTCAACGGTCGCCGGCGCCTCGCTCGGCGGCATGAAGCTGATGCACGAACAGGGCAACCTGCCGATCGAAGGTGTCCACCACATCAACCAGCCCTATTGGTATGCCGAGGGCGGCGATCTCTCACCCGCCGAATTCGGCCTGAAGGTCGCCCGGGAGCTGGAAGAAAAGATCGATGAACTCGGCGAGGACCGCGTTGCGGCCTTCGTCGCCGAACCGATCCAGGGAGCCGGCGGCGTCATCATCCCGCCGGAAACCTACTGGCCGGAAATCGCCCGCATCTGCAAGGCGCGCAATATCCTGCTCGTCGTCGATGAAGTCATCTGCGGCTTCGGCCGCCTCGGCCAGTGGTTCGGCCACCAGCATTACGGTGTCGAACCGGATCTCGCGCCGATCGCCAAAGGATTGTCCTCCGGTTACCTGCCGATCGGCGGCGTGCTGGTTTCCGATCGCGTCGCCGATGTGATGATCAACGAAGTCGGCGATTTCTTCCACGGCTTCACCTATTCCGGCCATCCGGTTGCCGCTGCCGCCGCCTTGGAAAACCTGCGCATAATCGAGGACGAAGGCTTGGTCGAGCGGGTGCGCGACGATATCGGCCCCTATTTCGCCGCCGCCTGGAAGAGCCTGGAAGATCATGAGGTGGTGGGCCAGGCCGAAAGTGTCGGCCTGATGGGCGGCCTGCAGTTGGCCGCCGACAAGGCGACCCGCCGCCGCTACCAAAAACCCGACGATATTGGCACGCTGGTGCGCAATCACTGCGTCGAAAACGGCTTGATCATGCGCGCCACCGGTGACCGCATGCTGGCCTCACCGGCCCTGACGATCAGCCGTTCCGAAGTGGATGAAGTGATCGAGAAGCTGAGACATGCACTCGATCACTTGCGGGATACGGTCAAGGGCTGAAATGCCCCTTTGCGCGAGTGAGGTCGCGACGTGAGGTGACTATTGTGCTGCGGCGCGGAAGGTCAGCGCGACCCAACCCAGGCATAACCGAAGGTAATGCCTGCCCGCCCACTGGAGAAAAGGTAGGGTTCGGCCTTCGCCATCGGGGACAGGGCTTCCGGCGAGATTCCTTGCGCCTTCAGGTAGGCCGCGAGCGTTTCGGGCAGCACGTCATCGCCACCTCGTCGTCCGATTTGCCAGATCACCAGTCCCGCCTTTGCTCTCGCCGCGGCGTCCAGAGGAGGCGTTTGGCCAAAGCTTGGCAGAAGAACGCGCGCCTGCGGAAGCTCAACACGAGCGCTAGCCGCCAGGAACGGGTCGGCGGCGATCACATAGGCAGGTGGCTCTCCGCCTTGCTCCCGAAGAATATGTTCGATGAACGGGCCCGACGGGAGGTTCTCCTTCTCATATTGCCCGAGAAGCGGCCCGACCCGGTTGCCGATCGCAATATAGAGTATGAAGCCGAGCGCCAGTGCCGCCACGGGAAAGAACAGCCGAGGCACGGCAAGACTCGTATCCGCTTCTGAGGCCTCAAGCTTGAGGCAGAGATACAGCGGCAACAGCAGCAAGAAGGGCGACAGCCATTTTTCGCTGATGGAGGTCGCCCCGAAACCCAGCCCGATTAGGCCGACCGCAATCAGGCAAAGCAGGATCGTGCGGCCTAAAATCCGGGTCCATTGGGTTTCTGCACGCCACACGGTCAGGAGCGGCCTGCGGAAGGCAATCAGGAAAAAGGCCAGGATCGGCAAACTACCGGTCAGGACCGCGACGATCAGCGTGCCGACGCCGGAAATCCGGTCGAGGACAGGGTTACCCGAAGCATCCGTCCGCATCGCCTTGATCGTGCCGGCGGTCGCTTCGGTGAGGTTCGACAGAACCCAGAGCCCGTGCGGCAGGCAGATAGCCACCACCACGAGAAGGGCGGCGGCGAACCGCCAGTCGAAGACGCGCTTGCGCAGATCGGGTTCCGGCAGGATGGCAAGGATCGCCGCAACAGGCAGGATGACGAAATTGTACTTGGCGATCAGCCCTATGCCGACCGCAAACCCGGTCAGCAGGTAAAAGCCGAGGTTCGGCCGGATCAGCGTCCTGACAAAGGCATAGGTAAAGAGCGAGACGGCAAACAGCGTGGCGATTGCATGCGTCAGGTCCCGCTGCGCCATGACGCTGACGGCCGGCATCGCGATGATGCCGAGCATGGCGACGGCGACAAGACGCGTGTCCTTGAGAAGTAATCGCGCCAACAGGCCATAGATGACGCAAGTCAGGAAAAGCAGCGCGTTCTTGACGAGCGAGAGCGCGAAGACCGACGGGCCGATCAGGTGGATCACGCCGGCCTGCAGCCAGTTGTAGAACGGCGGCTGCCGTCCATATCCCATCAGCCAGAATTGCGACTGGAAAAGCTGCTCAGCCTCATCGCTTTCCAACGCCTCCGAGCGAAATACCCGGAGTGCGATGGCTAATGCGTAATAGCCGGCAATCAGCCAGAGAACGAGTTCGGGACGGCGGGTAAGCGCGTCACTGAGCCGCCTTATCGCCCTCATAGACTTCCCTGACGATATAGCTGAGCGCGGTATCTTCGCGATAATAGGTGCGGGCGATCATTTCGGCGATAATGCCGGTGGTGATCATCTGTACGGCCGACAGGAACAGCATGACGCCGATGAGGAACAGCGGTCGCGTACCGATGTCGTTGCCCATCACGAACTTGTCGATGAACAGATAGAACAGGATCACCGCCGACAGCGCGCCGAGGCCGAGGCCGAGCGAGCCGAAGAAATGTCCCGGACGCGCCTTGAAGCGCATGAAGAACATCACCGACAGAAGATCGAGAATGACCCGGAACGTGCGGGAAATGCCGTATTTCGAAACGCCGTGCTGGCGTGCGTGGTGGGTTACCGGCATTTCGCCGATCCGCGAGCTTGGCACGACACCCGCCACCCAGGCCGGGATGAAGCGGTGCATTTCGCCCATCAGCTTGACCTGCTTGATGACCGAGCCGCGATAAATCTTCAGCGAACAGCCATAGTCGTGCAGTCGCACGCCGGTAATGCGGCCGATCAGGCGGTTGGCAATGAAGGACGGTACCTTACGCATCAGCAAACCGTCCTGGCGGTTCTTGCGCCAGCCGACCAAAAGGTCGAGTTCGCGCCGCTCCAGCTCCGCCACCATGGTGGGGATGTCCTTCGGGTCGTTCTGCAGGTCGCCGTCCAGCGTTGCGATCAGCCGGCCCTGCGCCTGGTTGATGCCGGCCTGCATGGCGGCCGTCTGCCCGAAATTGCGCTGCAGCGCGACGATCTTCAGGTCGAGACCGGGGCGGTTGAGAGCTTCGCGCGCATTGGCGATCGTCGCATCCGTGCTGCCGTCGTCGACGAGGATCAGTTCCCAGCTCGACGGATATTGCGCCATCGCCGAGCAAATACGCTCGATCAGCGGGCCGACGCTTTCTTCTTCGTTGAAGAGCGGCACGACGAGGGACAGTTCGATCGGGGCAGCCGTTTCGATGCGGCTTGCCAGCGACTCAGCTGTTGTACCCACCTTGTGTTTCTCCTAGAACCTCGGGCTGACGGGCTTGACCCTCATGGTCGCCTGACGCGATACGAACCCGAATTTTCACATGGGGCACCCTACTATATGAAGAATTATCCGGTTGCCAGCCGCCGTGGATGGATAATTCGTCACGCGATGACCCTGCTGACATTGGCGATCATCGTCGTTTACGGCGCCTTCATCCAGTGGGTCTGGGGCTGGCAGAGCGTGGTTTCGCTGTGGAGCGGCGCGGGCTGGACATCCGGTCTGATTGCGCTCGTTTTGCTGCTCGGAACCTATGTGCTGCGCACCTGGCGCATCTATGATTATTTCCCGAAAGAGACCGGCGGGCATTTCGGCACGCTGCTACGACTGGTGCAGGTGCATAACCTCTTGAACATCATGTTGCCCTTCCGCAGCGGTGAGGCGAGTTTTCCCTTGCTGATGAAACGAGAGTTCGATCTGCCGCTCGTCCGCAGCACGTCGGCGCTCCTCGTCATGCGACTTTTCGACCTGCATGCGCTGCTGGCCGCTGCGGGTACAGGGCTGGCGCTGCAGACCGGAAAGGCCTGGGCGTGGATCCTCTGGCTCGTGTTCCTCGTCCTGCCCGCCGTGGCCTTCGCTCTGCGCGGCATCGCGTTCCGCTTTGCCGACCGCATCATGCCGGCAAAGGGCAAAAAACTGCTGGAGGAGGTTCAGGCGGGGCTCCCCGCAGATAACGGCGCCTTCGTCCGTGCTTGGGGCGCGACGCTGATCAACTGGTTCACCAAGATCGCGGTACTGGCTTGGGTTCTCGGCTTGCTGGGCGGCCTCTCGACCGGCCCAAGCTTTGGCGGCGCGCTGGGCGGAGAAATCTCCTCCGTCCTGCCGGTTCATGCTCCTGCGGGTGTCGGTACCTATCCGGCGGGTATCACAGCCGGCGCAATCGCCTTCGGTGCTCAGGCCACCGGATTGCCCTTGGAAGAGCTCGGCCAGGCGGCGGTGAATACGCACCTGTTGGTGATCGTCTCATCACTGGTCGGAACGGCCTTGTCGCTGTTTGCGGCAAGGCCGAAGGCCCAATGATTACTGGAACGCCGTCTCGTAAAAGCTCCTGAGCTTGCGCGAATGCAGCGTCTCGGTCGGCATGGCCGCCAGCTTCTGCACGGCGCGGATGCCGATCTGCAGGTGCTGGCTGACCTGGGTGCGGTAGAAGGCGGTCGCCATACCCGGCAGTTTCAGTTCGCCATGCAGCGGCCGATCGGAGACGCAGAGTAGGGTGCCGTAGGGCACGCGGAAGCGGAAACCGTTGGCCGCGATCGTGGCCGATTCCATGTCGAGTGCGATGGCGCGCGATTGGGAGAGGCGCTTGACCGGGCCGCGCTGGTCACGCAATTCCCAGTTACGGTTGTCGATCGTCGCGACGGTTCCTGTGCGCATGATCCGCTTGAGCTCGAAACCCTGGTAGCCGGTGACTTCCTCGACCGCACTTTCCAGCGCCTGCTGCACTTCGGCAAGCGCCGGGATCGGTACCCAGACCGGCAGGTCGTCGTCGAGCACGTGGTCTTCGCGCACATAGGCATGGGCGAGTACATAGTCGCCGAGCCGCTGGCTGTTACGAAGGCCTGCGCAGTGGCCGACCATCAGCCATGCATGCGGGCGCAGCACGGCAATATGGTCGGTGATCGTCTTGGCGTTCGAAGGACCGACGCCGATATTGACCAGCGTAATGCCCGCATGACCCTTTTTCTTCAGGTGGTAGGCCGGCATCTGCGGCAGGCGCACGGTCGCCTCGTTCTCCGGCTTGCTGCTGCCGGCCGGCGTGATGATGTTGCCGGGCTCGACGAAGGCCGTATAGCCATCGCCGCCTTCCGCCATCATCTTGCGCGCCCAGGCGGCGAACTCGTCGATATAGAACTGGTAGTTCGTGAAGAGCACGAAGTTCTGGAAGTGGTCCGCGCTCGTCGCTGTGTAGTGGCTGAGGCGGGCCAGCGAGTAGTCGATACGCTGTGCCGTGAACGGCGCGAGCGGCGAGGGGACCCCAGGGATTTCCTCATATTCGCCGTTGGCGATCAGGTCGTCCGTATTGTTGAGATCCGGCGTATCGAACAGATCGCGCATCGGAATATCGGCAAGCACGCTGGTCGCCGACGCTTCCACATGCGCACCTTCGCTGAATGCGAAATGCAGCGGGATCGGCGTTGTCGATTCCGATACGGTGATCGGAACGCCATGATTGCGCATCAGCAGCCCAAGCTGTTCCTTGAGATAATGACGGAAGAGTTTCGGCCGGGTGATTGTCGTGGTGTAGACGCCGGGCGACGACACATGACCGTAGGAAAGGCGGCTGTCCGCATGGCCGAATGAGGTGGTCTCGATCGAGACCTGCGGATAGCAGGCGCGGTAGCGGCCGGTTACCGGCGCGCCGTTTGCCAGCGCGCTGAAAGCGTCGATGAGGAAGCGCGTGTTGCGCTCGTAGAGCTCCGTCAGGGCATCGACGGCTTCGACCGGATTGTCGAAAACGCGCGGCTCGGCCGGGCTCGGGCTGATGAAAGAATGGGGGGAAAGTGAGATTCGTGTGTTCATGAGCTATTATAGGTAGAACTCGTTGACACGCAAGCGACGGCGACAGGCCGCCAACCTCTCCCTAGGTACTTTTTTCAGAGCGCCATCACGCAGCCCGGTGTCGCCGGATGATAGCAGGGGGCGGCGGTGCCGAGATGCACGCGCAGTTCATTGCGGCCCGGCTGGGCGACAAGCGCCGCAAAGCCAAAGGCGAAAATGGTCATGATCAATGTGACGATGGTCAGACGGCGCAGAACGACAGACATTGACTTCCCCCAAACCCGATAAGGCCGAACCCGATAGTGGCAGAATGGAGGCAGGCGGCTGAACACGCGCTGAGGGGCAGGTTCATCGACGGTTCAGGGTGGTTAACGCTCTTTCTTCGGCGGTTCGGGCGGCTTGCTGCTGTGATCTTGCAAAGCCGCCCAAGCGCAAAGGTATGTCAGACCCAATCGAGAAGCCGGAGCTTCGCCGGGTTCAGTTTCCGCTCAGAGGCGCGTCCATGTCTGCGACTTGCAGAGAATGGCCAAAACGCAGCCCTTCATCCTCAGCGAGTTACCGGTGACGGAGCCGGAGCCGCTATAGGTCTTGTCTTCGGCCGGATCGGTAATCTCGCCGGCATATTCGCCTTCCTTGCCGGCATATTTGCCGGTCTTTAGCGTCACGCAATAGGCCGTGCCGCATTTGCCGATCATCGCTGTCTCGCCGCTTGCGGTCTTCCAGTTGCCCTCGATCGGCTCGGCCGCGTGGCTGAGCGTGGCGCCGAGCGAAAGGGCCACGGCAAGCAAAAGTCTGCGCATCATCATGAACTCTCCTCCATTTCGGCCGAAAACTGCTCCTCGCTCCGACCATTGTCCCTCAGTTCGCACCCCTCTCGCGCGAACCGGGGCGAATTTATCTTACGCACACGTAAAGGTAAACTGCTTTCAGCTGGCCAAACACGGGTTTTGCGCCGCTGAAAATCGCAATTCCCGCCAAGCGAAAAAAACGGGAAGCGGATTCGTGGTTAGCTTTCCGTTTAAATCCGCGCGTAAATTTTTCGTAAAAATATCGGCGAAATCCTTAAAATGCAGGCGATCCCATGTTTAACAAAAACCCAAATTTACCAAGCATTTGAACTTTGTTTTCCTCAAGTTAATCATGCTTTTTAGGCGTCTTTTGGAAGGTTCGGCGCATAGTGGGCTCATCAAACGAGCGGGGCAAACCCGCCGACCGGAAGGACCAAAAAGAGCCGCAGAAGACGGTGGTCCGGACGGAAAAACAGGGCAGACGAACAACAGGCTTTAACAGGGATCAAACCGATGGCACGCTTTGAAATGAACAATTCCGGAATGGCCACCATGGGTGGCGAGACCCGCGCCGACACGTTCTGCGAAATGGGTCTGATGTATGCGACCGGCCGGGGTTGCGATGTTGACCTTATCTCCGCTCACAAGTGGCTGAACATCGCCGCGATCAAGGGCTCCGACCGCGCCGCCGAGCTGCGCGCCGACCTGGCGATGACGATGTCCAAGATGCAGCTCGCCGCAGCGCTCCGCGCCGCCCGCGAATGGATGACCATGCACTGATCGGCGAAGGCCGCTCGCGCAAGTCAAAAGAATCAACCGGCTCCGGAGAGGGCCGGCACAACAAAATCGACAGAATAATCCAAGAGGGAACGGAAGCAGCGGTTCGGACGGGAATCGATGCTCGAAAATTGGACCGCGACCGGCAGAAACAAGGCCGGCGCGGTCCTTTTATTTTTACAAGCTCTTCAGTACCTGAGGCAGCGCTTCCTCAAGCAGTGCCATATCCGCCTCCGGCCCGGTGCTGACACGAATGCAGCGGTTGAGCGGGGCAACACCCGGCATGCGGATGAAAACGCCGTATTCCATGAGCTTGTCGACGATCGCGCGGGCATAGGTTCCGTCCCGGCCGCAATCGATCGCCACGAAATTCGTCGCGGAGGCAAGCGGCTTCAGGCCGTTTGCAATGGCGATGGCGGCAATCCGCTCACGCGACGCCTTGATCTCGCCGACCACCTTGGAAAGGTAGGCGGTATCCTTGAGTGCCGCGATCGCGCCGGCCACGGCCACGCGGTTCATGCCGAAATGGTTGCGAATCTTGTCGAAGGCCTGCGCGGTGCCCGGTGTCGAAATCGCATACCCCACGCGCGCTCCCGCCATGCCATAGGCCTTCGAGAAGGTGCGGGTGCGGATGATGTTCGGCATGTCGATCAGCGCCGAGATATCCGGCATGGCGCCGTCGGGCCCGGTTTCGCAATAGGCCTCGTCGAGAATCATCAGGCAGGTTTCCGGCAACGCCTTGGCGAAGGAGACGATGCTTGCAGCGTCCCACCAGCTGCCCATCGGATTGTCCGGATTGGCGAAATAGACGAGTGGCGCGTTTTCGCGGCGCACGGCTTCCAGCAGTCCATCGAGATTTTCCCGGTCATCGACATAGGGCACGGTGACGAGCCGCCCGCCGTGGCCGACGACGTGAAAGTTGAAGGTCGGGTAGGCGCCGAGAGAGGTGACGACCGGCAGGCCGGGATCGATGACGAGGCGGACGATCTGTCCGAGCAGACTGTCGATGCCTTCACCGATCGCCAGGTTTTCCGCCCGACAGCCGAGATGCGCGGCAAGCGCCTGCTTCAGGCCGAAATTTTCCGGATCCGCATATTTCCAGGTGTCTCCGGCCGCCGCACCCATCGCCGCGATGACGGAAGGCGCCGGACCGAAGCCATTTTCATTGGCGCCGATACGGGCTTTCACGGCAAGGCCGCGGGTCCGTTCGATGGCCTCCGGGCCGACGAAAGGAACGGTTGAGGGAAGGGAGCTGATCAGGGGCGTGAAGCGGGAAAAGGCGGGCATGGTCTTGTGAGGTCCAGTATTTTGAAACCGGCACACAATAAAAGCGAATCATCGCTGCGCAAGTACGGCTCGCGGCGTTTGCGGCTCCCCGCCGGCGAAACTTTGCGCTTTCTGCCTGAAAAGCGCGTCTCATGCATTGATGACATGCAGGATGCCTCCCCTTGAGAGACGCCGCCACTTTCCGTGATCCACATCGTGGAAGGGGGGGGGGCTCTCAAGCCGCCAGATCCTGATGTCTCAGTCCAAGCTCAGAATTACCCGCGGGATAGAGGTGGCCGCCACCTTATATATAGCGGTGCCGATGGCGACCGGCCGGACTATCTGCAAACCTCAGTGGCTCGTCTCGAAGCTCAGCCGGATTACGTGATGCATGAACTCCGCATCGATCAGCATGTTGAAGCTGACCAGCACCTTCTCTTCCTCGCGCCGGATCACCGTGCAGCCGATGTCGTCGTGGATGCCGAGGATTTCCAGGAAGAAATTGTTGGGCACCGGAAGGTGGGGGCTGACTTCCAGTTCCGCGCAGCAAAGCGAAATGGTGCGGATGAGGCAGCGCATATTCGTCTTGGTGCTGAGATGGTGGCCAACCAGCACGATCTTGCCCGGCCGGTCGATCGTAAACTTCTCGAATGCCTGGTCTCGAGTGCAGCTGTTTCTGGTTTCCTGTGTCGTGTTCAAGGGCATGCAACCCTCCTTCTGCTCCTTGGAATATGACTATATTCCTCTTCCCCTGACGCATTCTGAAACGGTTCGGTAAAATTCGAACCATCTTCGCTTTGGTCGCCGAAAAATTCGGCATCTGGTCGAATTCCGGGCGTTCTTTCTGTCTTCGGGCGAGCAGTTCACAACGTAAAGCCTGTAATGTGGCTGCAATTGCCCATGTCGCGTTGTTGACGGTCCGGTGTCGCGACGATACCCCTTGAACCCTCGAATTGATGATATTCCGACGATGAGCGGAATAAGCATGAGGAGCAGGGCGTGACAGGCAGGTTGGTGATTGTCGGCGCGGGGCAGGCGGGTTTTGCACTCGCGGCAAAGCTTCGGGCACTCAAGGATACGCGACCGATCACCATTATCGGTTCGGAAGATGTGATTCCCTACCAGCGACCGCCGCTTTCCAAGAAATACCTGTTGGGCGAAATGAGCTTCGACCGACTGACCTTCCGGCCTGAAAACTGGTTTGCCGAAAACGACGTCGAAATCCGCCTCTCGACCTATGTCGAGGAGATCGATCGCACGGCGAAGCGCGTCCGCATGCAGGACGGCGCTTTCCTGGAATATGAGACGCTGGCGCTTGCGACCGGCTCGACGCCGCGGACCCTGCCGGCGAGCGTCGGCGGCGATCTCGACGGCGTCTTCACCGTGCGTGACAAGCGTGATGCCGATCTTCTGGCGGCAGAGATGAAACCCGGTCGCCGTCTCCTTATTATAGGCGGCGGTTATATCGGTCTCGAAGCGGCAGCCGTTGCCCGCCACCTCGGCCTCGAGGTGACGCTCATCGAAATGGCTGACCGCATCCTGCAGCGCGTTGCCGCGAAGGAAACCGCGGACGTGATGCGCGCCATCCACGAAAGCCGTGGTGCCATGATTCGTGAAAAGACCGGCCTGCACCGGCTTGTCGGCGAGAACGGCAAGGTGCGGGCCGCCGAGCTTTCCGACGGCACGACGATCGAGGTGGATTTCGTCATCGTCGGCATCGGCGTCAATGCCAACGACCAACTGGCCCAGGATTGCGGCATCGACGTCGGCAACGGCATTATCGTCGACGAATTTGCCCGCACGTCCGATCCGGCGATCTTCGCCATGGGCGATTGCGCCATGTTGCCATGGAAGGGCAAGCGCATCCGGCTCGAATCGGTTCAGAACGCCGTCGACCAGGCGGAAGCAGCCGCTGCCGTCATGGCCGGCGGCATGACACCTTATGATGCCAAGCCGTGGTTCTGGTCCGACCAGTATGATGTGAAGCTGCAGATTGCCGGCTTTAATATGGGCTACGACGAAACCCTGGTGCGGCCCGGCGCCCGCGAAGGCAGCCTTTCGGTCTGGTATTTTCGCGAGGGTCGCTTCATTGCGGTTGACGCGATCAACGATGCCAAGGCCTATGTGAGCGGCAAGAAGATGCTGGAAACGGGCATAGAGCCCGACAAGGCGATTCTCGCCGACCCCTCCGCTGACCTGAAACAGCTTCTTTCCTAAAGGTAGACCCGATGCCGGCTCCGAAGAATCACCTGAAAGCCGCCCTCAAGGCCGGCAAGCCGCAGATTGGCCTCTGGCTGAACATGGGCGACGCTCTTGCCGCCGAACTTGCCGGCGGCACGGGCTTCGATTGGGTCACGATCGATGGCGAGCATGGCCCGAACGACCTGCGCAGCATTCTGGCGCAGCTTCAGGCGCTTTCGACATCCGCATCGGAGGTCGTGGTGCGGCCGCCGATCGGTGAGACCTGGGTCATCAAGCAGCTTCTCGATATCGGCGCGCGCAATATCCTCGTGCCCATGGTCGACACTCCCGAGCAGGCGGCGGCACTCGTCCGTGCCGTTCGTTACCCGCCCCATGGCGTGCGGGGCCTCGGCGCCGCCGTCGCACGCGTCTCGGGTTTCAACGCTATCCCCGACTATGCGAACAATGCGGCCGATGAAATCTGCCTGATCGTTCAGGCGGAAACCATGACGGCGATCGAAAACATCGAATCGATTGCAGCCATCGACGGCGTCGATGCCATCTTTATCGGTCCGGCCGATCTTTCCGCCGACATGGGCTATCTTGGCCGCATGGAAGCGCCTGAGGTCCAACAGGTGATCGACAAGGCGATTCTCTCCATCGTGAAATCGGGCAAAGCGGCCGGCATTCTCACCTTCAGCGAATCGTTGAACCGTCATTACCTCGATCTGGGTGCAACCCTCGTAGCCGTCGGCGCAGACGTGACCGAATATTCTGCGGCCCTCAAGGCGCTCGCCCGGCGCTACGGCCGCGGCGGTGAAGCCGGCCCTGCCAGCGCGTCCTATTGAGAATCAATCCTGCCGAAATGCACGAATCGGCGGGCCACTGAGAATCGCTTTCACGGCCCGGAGTGGCCGTGCAGGCGAGATGGCGGGGTAAAACTTCGTAAGCCCGTCACAAAGCCCTTGCATTCACGGGGCCTCTCACATAGTTAGACCGCACCGGAGAGGTGGCCGAGTGGTCGAAGGCGCTCCCCTGCTAAGGGAGTATACGTCAAAAGCGTATCGAGGGTTCGAATCCCTTCTTCTCCGCCATTTCATTTCAGATAAATCCCCCAAATCGACGACTTTATACTGGCGCCTGCGGCCTTGCTGTCGCGGTTCTGCACAGGCTTGCGGTGATTCCCTAAAATTCTAGCGGCCTATCGCTAAGTCCCTCAGTCATAAGCTCTTTCTTAACAAAGCGTAAAATAACCGGGGGTCCACAGGCGGTTTTGTGTTCTTTCGGCAACAGGCTTTCGGGAAGCAGGTCGCGGAAGGGGGTCCGGGTGAACTTCACGATTGCGTGGGCAAATCCATTTTGTATTTTCAGGATCAGAAGCGAGGCGGTGGATCGTCCTTCTTCTGGCAATCGACGGGAATGGGGCAGGGAAAGCTGTCCTTCAGCAAAAAGAACCCATACCCACACGAAAACTTTGACTGGAGGTCAAAAATGAACATCAAGAGCCTTCTTCTCGGCTCCGCTGCTGCCCTCGCAGCAGTATCCGGCGCCCAGGCTGCTGACGCTATCGTAGCTGCTGAGCCGGAGCCCATGGAATACGTTCGCGTTTGCGACGCTTTCGGCACTGGCTTCTTCTACATCCCGGGCACCGAAACCTGCCTCAAGATCGGCGGCTACGTTCGTTTCCAGGTTGACGCTAACGACAACCTCGGCGTCGATCTGTTCAACGCTGCTGGCACTCGTACCCGCCAGTCGATTGGTGACGACAACTGGAACGCTCGTACCCGCGGTTACATCAGCCTCGACGCCCGCACCGACACCGAACTCGGCACTCTTGGTTCGTTCATCGCTGTTCGTACCTGGGCTGAAGGCGACTACAACGGTGGCGCTCTCGAAATCGACGAAGCTTACCTGACGCTCGGCGGCTTCAAGGCTGGTTACGGCTACAACTACTTCGACAAGTACGGCCTCTCTGGCGAAACCGATGACCTCGGCTCCAACCGTATCAACATGATCGGTTACGAGTACAAGGGCGACGGCTTCTCGGCTGGTATCTTCCTTGACGAACTGACCGGCTTCTACAGCTCGTCGAACATCTTCAGCCTTTCGGACGGCAACGGCGGCCGGGACTACACCCAGAACGACCGTCTCGGCGTTGAAGCTATGGTCTCCGGCTCGTTCGGCGCAATCACCGCAGTTGCTGTTGGTGGTTACGACTTCGCTGCTGAAGACGGCACCATCAAGGGTATCCTGACGGCTAACCTCGGCCCGGGCGCTCTGAGCGTTGCTGGTATCTGGTCTTCCGGCCCGAACGCCTACTACGACCTGTCGGAATGGGCAGTTGCTGCTCAGTACGCTGCCAAGTTCGGCAAGTGGACCTTCACGCCTGGCTTCCAGTACTGGGGTAACCTCGGCTTCGACGGCACGAACGACTACTTCAGCAACGACGCATGGCGCGCTGGTCTGACGGTCGACTACACGATCGTTTCTGGCCTGACCATGAAGACGAGCGTTCAGTACACCGAAGTCACCGGCGACACCGGTGCTGGTTTCGACGACTCTGCTTGGACCGGCTTCGTCCGCCTGCAGCGCACGTTCTAATCTGATCTGATACAGCAACCCGCAGCCGAAAAGCTGCGGGTTGTTGCTGCTTGGCCACGACGCAGCAAATCACGTGGTCGATGTGCTCTATTCTGCTGCAAAACCCATTGAAGTCGCGGCCTATCCGTCGATCTTAGTCCTCCTGCACATTGCGAGGATGACATGGGGCAGGACGCTGACAAGTCGGACAAGGCATTGGACCTTTCCAGCTTCGGCCAGTCCTATGCCGTTCATTACCAGTTCCAGACCCTCGGGCCGATCAAAGTCGTCAAGGCACAGCGCCTTGTCACCCTGCTGGAACGATACGTCGACATTCTTTGGGAAGCAGGCAGCCACAAGTCCAATGTGAGCGCCTTCATCAGGGAACTGGACGAAATTCTGCTCGGCCAATCCTTCGATACGTTTACAGACGAAATGGTGGATAGGCTCACCGGCGAACTCCGCAAACGTGGCAATAGCAATGCGACCATCAATCGAAAGATGGCAGCGCTCAGCAAATTGCTGCGAAAGGCGTTCAAGATGGGAGACCTGGTGAGTTTGCCGGAATTCCGCCGTCAGAAGGAAAAAGCCGGCCGCATCCGCTTCCTCGAAGAGGACGAGGAGGAGCGACTGTTCGATGCCATCAAGACAAAGGATGAGCACTATCACGGCCTGTGCGTCTTCCTCGTCGACACTGGGGCCAGGTTGGGCGAGGGGATCGGCCTGCGCTGGAACGACGTCCACGACAGGCGAGCTACCTTCTGGATTACAAAATCTGGTAAGAGCAGGACGGTGCCACTCACAGCCCGGGCCGCCCAATCAGTGGCCGATCAAGCAGGCCGTCCGGATGGTCCCTTCGCAGATATCGACCAACAACGTTTCCGAGCCGTCTGGAACGCCGCCAAGGAGCAGGTAGGTCTTGGACGTGACGATGACGTCGTTCCTCACGTCCTGCGCCATACGTGCGCCTCCAGGCTCGTGCGCGGCGGTATCGACATCAGGCGGGTTCAAATGTGGCTCGGCCATCAGACGCTGCAGATGACCATGCGGTATGCTCACCTGGCATCCCACGACCTCGACGTGTGCTTACCAGTCCTGGAAAGGAAGCCTAAACCGGAGTGAGCAACGCAAGATCTTCAGCCACGATTTTGACTGGAGGTCAAAAATGAACATCAAGAGCCTTCTTCTCGGCTCCGCTGCTGCCCTCGCAGCAGTATCCGGCGCCCAGGCTGCTGACGCTATCGTAGCTGCTGAGCCGGAGCCCATGGAATACGTTCGCGTTTGCGACGCTTTCGGCACTGGCTTCTTCTACATCCCGGGCACCGAAACCTGCCTCAAGATCGGCGGCTACGTCCGTTTTCAGGTTGACGCTAACGACAACCTCGGCTTCAATCTCGGTACTGCCGTTAACGACGTTGCTACCCGCCGTTCGCTCAGCGACGACGCCTGGAACGCTCGTACCCGTGGCTACATCAGCCTCGACGCTCGCACCGACACCGAACTCGGCACGCTTGGTTCGTTCATCGCTGTTCGTACCTGGGCTGAAGGCGACTACGCCGGCGGTTCGCTCGAAATCGACGAAGCCTACCTGACCCTTGGCGGCTTCAAGGCTGGTTACGGCTACAACTACTTCGACAAGTACGGCCTCTCTGGCGAAACCGATGACCTCGGCTCCAACCGTATCAATATGATCGGTTATGAGTACAAGGGCGACGGCTTCTCCGCTGGTCTCTTCATCGACGAGCTGACCGGCATGTACAGCTCCTCCAACATCTTCAGCATTGCTGACGGTAACGGTGGTGTTGACTACACGCAGAACGACCGTCTTGGCGTTGAAGGTATGGTCACCGGCACGTTTGGTGCGATCACCGCAGTTGCAGTTGGTGGTTACGATTTCGCTGCTGAAAACGGCACCATCAAGGGCATTTTGACGGCTAACCTCGGTCCGGGCGCTTTGAGCGTCGCAGGTATCTGGTCTTCTGGCCCGAACGCCTACTACGACCTGTCGGAATGGGCAGTTGCTGCTCAGTACGCTGCGAAGTTCGGCAAGTGGACTTTCACGCCTGGTTTCCAGTACTGGGGTAACCTTGGTTACACCTCCACGACTCAGGCCGGTGTTACGACCATCGTTAATGACTGGGTTTCCAACGACGCATGGCGCGCTGGTCTGACGGTTGATTACACGATCGTTTCTGGCTCACCGCGAAGGCAAGCGTTCAGTACACCGAAGTTACCGGCTCCACGGGCGCTAACTTCGATGACAAGGCTTGGACCGGCTTCTTCCGTCTGCAGCGTACGTTCTAATCTCAGCAATGAGAGAGAAAAGCCCGGCCATGTGCCGGGCTTTTTTTGTTTAAGATCTTTCTAACCGGTTAAATCACTAGTGCAGTTTAGCCACATGGGCGTCACAAAACGCCTCTAAGGATTGTCGCTTCCTCGCCTTTTGGTTTGAACATTCATCAGCCTCGCATAAGGTTCTAATTGTCAAACAAGAATCGTTTTGGCGCGCCGGTTACGGGAGGGGCACGTGTCATGCGGTTCGACAAACTGGACTTTGGAGGTCTGTATAAATGAACATTAAAAGTCTTCTTCTGGGTTCTGCTGCTGCCCTGGCCGCTGTTTCGGGTGCGCAGGCTGCCGATGCAATCGTCGCTGCAGAGCCGGAGCCGATGGAATATGTTCGCGTTTGCGACGCATTCGGCACTGGCTATTTTTATATTCCGGGCACCGAGACCTGCCTTAAGATCGGTGGTTATGTCCGCGTCCAGACTGACTGGAACGATGCTATTGCTACCGTAGGTGACGCTGGCTGGAATTCCCGTACACGCGCTCTTATTAATTTTGACGCGCGCACTGACACCGAACTTGGTACGCTTGGTTCTTACATCGCTATCCGCTCTTGGGCAAACAGCGACTATAACGTTGGCGCTACCGATGAGCCTACGTTCAATATCGACGAAGCATACATCACGCTCGGCGGCTTCAAAGCCGGTTACATGTACAACTACTTTGATAACGATCTGTCCGGCGAGACGGACGATATCGGCTCGAACCGTATCAACGCTATCGGTTACAACTATGATGGCGGCGCATTCACCGCTGGTATCTTCCTCGACGAACTGACTAAGAACTACGGTGGGTCCTTCGACCCAGCTTCGGTTGCAGTATATGATCGCACCCAGAACGACCGTCTCGGTGTCGAAGCTCAGGTTAGCGGCACGTTTGGTCCGGTAACGGCCTATTTGCTCGGCGCTTACGACTTCGCGGCAGAAAACGGCACCATCCGTGGTATCGTTTCGGCTGACGTTGGTCCGGGCACCTTCAGCGCAGCAGCTCTCTGGACTTCTGGCGCCAACGCTTACTACGACATCTCCGAATGGACCATCGCTGCGCAGTACGCTGCAAAGTTCGGCAAGTTCAAGGTTACTCCGGCATTCCAGTACTGGGATGGTGTTTCCTATGATGCCAACGGTGATTTCAACGGTGGTAGCGCATGGCGTGCTGGCGTGACCCTCGATTACGAAATCGTCAGCGGTCTAGATTTCAAGACCACGGTTAACTACACGGATGTCGACTTCGACGCTGCTACCGGCACTGCCGACGACAGCGTTTGGACCGGTTTCGTTCGCCTTCAGCGCACGTTCTAATTCATAAACCGCTCCTAAAGTTAAGAGCCCTCGGTTATGCCGGGGGCTTTTTGCATTGACTGTCGTCCACCGGTTATCGGGAGATGTTTGGCGGGCTTGCGGCAGTGTGAAGTCACTTGGCCTAGTAGAACGGAAAACCCGCCGATTTCTCGGCGGGTTTTGATGAGCCTTAAGCCTAGCCAAATCGCCTAGCCTAATTGTTACAGGCCGGATTTAGCTTCTGAGTGCCGGGCGGAGTACTATTGTTACCCGCACCTGGGGTGCCTGGTGGGCAAAATTCATTGGTGTCGGCTCCGGAACTACCACCCGTCCCATCGTTCGGAGCGTTGATGCTCTGCGTTGTCATCGTATCCACATAGGCCGGATCGGTGGCCATTCCATTCTCATAGGGCTGCTGGCCGCGGTTCCAGGAGCCGTCAGGGGCTGTCTGTGCCAGTGCCGAGCCGGCGAAGCCGAGAGAGATGAGGGCGACAGCAATAATCTTTTTCATTGTGTGATTCTCCGTGAGTTTTGCTCATTAGTCACGGAGGTCAAACCCGCTTGGACGGAAACGGTTCCAGCTACGGCAAATCTTTGTTTCCGTTCAGCAATCACCAATTTGTCATGGAGTTTGCTGGAACGTTCGACGATTTTGGTATTTCCAGGCAGCACAAAATCCCGTCAGTGCGATGGGGCTTCCGATGCTCTCAATTGTCGGGAATGGTTACTCGGAGCGTCCGAACCGCAGGTCGGCTTCGATATTCGCGGTCTGGCCAAGCCGGGTCTTGTAGACCTGATAGTTCTCCATCACCCGCTGCACGTAGTTGCGGGTCTCGGGGAAGGGGATGCGCTCGATCCAGTCGACGACATCGTCGATCGATTTGCCACGGGGATCGCCGTAGCGGGCAATCCATTCGGGAACGCGCTTCGGACCGGCATTATAGGCAATGAAGGTCATGATATAGGAGCCGCCGAACGTATCGATTTGCTCGCCGAGATAATGCGCGCCGAGCGTCGCATTATAACCTGCGTCGCTGGTCAGCTTGGCGGCCGCATAGGTTAGCCCGTGTCGCTTGGCGACGCCCTGCGCGGTGCCGGGCAGGATCTGCAGCAGGCCGCGGGCATTGGCGGGGGAAACCGCGCCCGGATTGAAGGCGCTTTCCTGTCTGGCGATCGCATAGGCAAGTGCCTTGCCGGAGCCGGCAATATTGGCACCGGCAGGGATGACGCCGAGCGGATAGGCCAGTGCCGCAACGTCGATGCCGCGACTGAAGGCCGATTTGCCGATCTGTAGCGAGAGCGCGTGATTGTCTTGGGCTTCCGCGCGCGCGGCCAGGATGGCAAGCTCACCAGGGCTGGTCATCTCGTCAGCAAGCGCGCGGTAAAGGACACCGGCGCGTTTCGCGTGTCCCGCCTGCTCGAGGCGCGCAATTGCCCTAACGGCCTCGCGGCTCTCGAAACTCTGCCGATCGGCCGCCGTCGGAGTTGGGTAGGCGACATTCAGCGTCTTGATGTCGAGCCGCGCTCCTGCGAGCTGGCCATAGAACGTCTCCGAATAATGCGCGGCCTTCGAATAGAATTCCTTGGCGCTGCCAGGCCCACCTACCTCTGCAGAGCGGCCGAGCCAATACCAGGCGCGAGAGGCGGAAAGAGCGCGCGACGAAGTGTCGAGAATCTTGCGGAAATGCGCCTCGGCCGTCGCGGGGTCGTTCAGGGCGCGCAGCGCATACCAGCCGGCATGGAATTCCGCGTCCACGACGTCGGTGGACGACGTGGCGGCATAGTTGGCGACGGCGCGATAGGCGAGCTTGAAATCGCCCTGATCGGCAAGGCCGCGGGCAATGATGCGGCGCTCGTTCCACCATTCGCCGGTATTGACGAGCTTCGTAGCGTCACGCGGCGCCTTGTCGAGAAGCTCGGCCGCCTCCCGATATTTATCCTGTCGCCGCAGATATTCGATGCGCGCGAAAAGCAGGCCCGAATCCGCCTTGGATGCGCCGTCGACTTCCGCCAGCAACGCCTCGGCATTCTTGGCATTGCCGATCACCGCTGCCCAAGCCTTATAGAGCGAGGGCACACGGCCGAGATCGCCAAAGCGCTTTGCCTGCGCCGCGCGGCCCTTGTACATCAGGAAATCCATGCGCGCCTTGTGATCGGCGACGGAGAGGGCCTGCGGAAACTCGGCGAGGATCTTGTCTTCGGTCGGCTTGTCGAGTGTTTCGGAAGCCCAGATCTGTCGCAGCGGGCGAGCGGCGTCGGCAGCGCGGCCGGCAGCCGTCAGCGCGCGGGCAAGGATGATGGCGCCCTCGGTTGTCTCCGGCTTTGTCGCGCCGAAGGCGGCAAGCACGGTCGAGGCCGGCGGGTCTTCCCTATAAAGGGCGCGCTCGGAATTGGCCCGCAGGCTGCGCAGGCCGGGCCAACCCTTCAGCTCCTGTTGTGCCTCGACAATTTCGCTCGAGGGCACGCCCGGTGCGCCGGATGTGGCGATCGCCCAGGTCAGGATATGCCGGTCGAGCGATCCCTGCTGAAGACCGTTGCGCACGGCAAGCGCTTCGGCAATGTCGTTGGCCGAAAGCGCGTCGAGGCCGGCTTTCAGTTCCGGGGCGGCGGTCAGCCGGCCTGTGCGGGCATCCGGATCAGGGCGCGGAATGGCGCCGGTAACATTGGGTGCATTAAGATCCGGCATCGGCATGGCTGCCGGAATGCTGCGTGCGACGGGGTTATCCGGTCGGGCAAAGGGCAGGGGAGCCATGATGTTTCCCGGCAGCGTCGCAGCCGGGCTTTGCGCGCTCGCCTCGCCGAAACCCAGAGGGAGCCCCAAGGGAAGCCCCAGAGCTGCGAGGAGCAGAACGGACCGTTTCATCCAATGACTCACGATAAAGATAGTGAACCCCTATTAACCGCCCGGTCGATTAACGAAACCTTACCACACTTATGAAATTGCGCGCTTTCTCATATGAGATTCCGCATGAAATCCCGCCTCGTCGTGCTTGTCGGCGCTTATTCGCCGCTTTATGGTGCGCGACCTAGAAGGCGTCCGGAGCGCAGATAAGCCGTAATACGGCTCTATCCAAATTTCCCGGCAGCCTCTAATAGTTGCGGATTACGGCCGAAGAATGGAACGTCGGCCGACTGGGAGTTTTGGAATGTTCAAGGGATCGATGCCCGCCCTCGTCACCCCGTTCACCGCCGCCGGCGCAGTGGATGAAGACGCTTTCGCCGCTCACGTGGAGTGGCAGGTCGGTGAAGGCAGCAGCGGCTTGGTGCCGGTCGGCACCACCGGTGAATCGCCGACGCTGAGCCATGACGAACACAAGCGCGTCGTGGAAGTCTGCGTCGAGGTGGCGAAGAAACGCGTGCCGGTCATCGCCGGTGCGGGCTCGAACAATACCCGCGAGGCAGTCGAGCTGGCGCAGCACGCCGAAAAGGCCGGTGCGGACGCGATCCTCGTCGTCACGCCCTATTACAACAAGCCGACCCAGAAGGGCATGATCGCGCATTTCTCGGCGATTGCCGAAGCGACGAAACTGCCGATCATCATCTACAACATCCCGCCGCGTTCGGTGATTGACATGTCGCCGGAAACGATGGGTGCGCTGGTCAAGGCGCACAAGAACATCGTTGGCGTCAAGGATGCGACCGGCAAGATCGAGCGCGTTTCCGAACAGCGCATCACCTGCGGCCCGGATTTCATCCAGCTGTCCGGTGAAGATGCCACCGCGCTTGGCTTCAATGCCCATGGCGGCGTCGGCTGCATTTCGGTGACGGCAAACGTTGCGCCGCGTCTCTGTGCGGAATTCCAGGCGGCAACGCTTGCCGGCGATTACAAGAAGGCGCTCGAATACCAGGATCGCCTGATGCCGCTCCACAAGGCGATCTTCATGGAACCGGGTCTCTGTGGCGCCAAGTATGGCCTGCACAAGACCCGCGGCATGAGCCGCACCGTGCGCTCTCCACTCGTCTCCACGCTGGAGCCGGCAACGGAAGCGGCAATCGACGCAGCGCTGCGTCACGCCGGTCTTCTGAACTGAGGCCGCCTGAAGCGGCCTCTTGCGAACTTGGGAGCGGAGAAGGTTGAAGCAAAAGCTTCACATTTCCCCTCCCGCACACTAGATATTATCCGAACCCCGCCCACGACCCATCGCCCGGATCATGGGCGGGGATTTTCTTATCAATGTATCGGGTGAAACGGACGTTATTCTCATGGCCCCCAGAGGCAGCCAGCGCACGGTGAACAAGATTGTCGCGGAAAACCGCAAGGCCCGCTTCAACTACGAAATCATCGATACATACGAGGCCGGCCTTGTTCTGACGGGGACCGAGGTCAAGTCGCTGCGCGATGGCAAGGCGAATATCGCTGAATCCTACGCGTCCGACGAAGGCGAAGAGATCTGGCTGATCAACTCACACCTGCCGGAATACCTGCAGGCGAACCGCTTCAACCACGAGCCGCGCCGTCGCCGCAAGCTGCTCCTCTCCAAGCGCGAGATCAACAAGCTGCGCGCCGGTATCAACCGCGAAGGCATGACGCTTGTGCCGTTGAAGATCTATTTCAACGAAAAGGGCCGCGCCAAGCTGGAACTCGCGCTCGCCAAGGGCAAGAAGCTGCACGACAAGCGCGAGACCGAGAAGGAACGCGACTGGAACCGCCAGAAGCAGCGCCTGCTGAAGGCGAATTGACCGCCGGCATCTTCGCATAGGAACAAAATCCCCGCCAAGCCGTTCGCCTTCATCTTGATCCAGGCGAGCGCTCGATGACGCGAAAACAGATTTTTACCTATGCCATGCTGGTGGTTGGCTTCGGGGCGGCCGGGTATCTTCTTTATCATACCTTCCGGGAATATTCGGTCAGCGATATCGTCGAATCCGTTCAGGCAATCCCGACTTACAATCTCGTTCTGGCGCTCGTCTTCGCCTTCGGTTCCTATCTCTGCCTCTCCGGTTTCGATTGGGCGGGGGTGCGCTATGTCAAAAACGATCTTGCCTATCCGAAGATCGGACTTGCCTCCTTTGTTGCGCTGTCGATCGGCCAGAGCGTTGGGCTTTCGGGCTTGAGCAGCGGTGCTTTACGTTATCGCTATTACGCCCATTGGGGCATGAGCACGGAAGATGTCGCCAAGATCGTGCTGCTTTCCGGCGTGACCGTCGGTATCGGCATGGCCGTGCTCTCGGGCGTCGTCATGGTCATTAATCCACAGGATGCTGCAACGGTTCTGGGCCTTGGCGAAGGCGCGGTGATGGCGATCGGATTTACCTGCCTTGTCACCGCCGTCGGCTATCTGGCGCTTGCCGCTTTCGTGCGGACGCCGCTCAAGATCCGCTCCTGGACCTTCGAGATGCCGACATTGAAGATTGCCATCGCGCAGGTGGTGATCGGCACGATCAACTTTGCGCTCGTATCCGCCTGCCTGCGCGAGGTAATGGCCGCCAGCGCCGATGTCAGCTATCTGAAGGCCGCCACCGCCTTCGTGCTGGCCAATGTCGCAATCCTCATCACCCACGCTCCAGGCGGCCTCGGCGTGCTGGAGGCGACGGTGCAGCATGTGATGGGCGACCAGGCCTCCATCGGCTCGTTGGTCGCGTTCAGGGTGATCTATTTCTTCATCCCGTTCTTCATCGGCCTGCCGCTGTCGCTGATTGTCGAAGCAGTGTTTCGGGCACGCAAGGCGCGGCGCGGTTCGGAAGAGGGATTGAAGATGGGTGAGGCGGCTTCGGCGTAAGTTATCTTGAAGAATTGCCACTCACCCTAACCCTCTCCCATCGCACGGGGAGAAGGTGCCCGGCAGGGCGGATGAGGGCTAACTTGGCTGTCTGACTGCCCCGCCCATACGCCGCTCATGCTCCAGCAGCCAGCGCTTGCGCCACAGTCCGCCGCCATATCCGGTCAAACTTCCATCCGCTCCAACCAGCCGATGGCACGGAATGACGATCGCGATCTGGTTGGCGCCATTCGCACCCGCCACCGCGCGGGTGGAGGACGGCAGCCCCAGACCGGCGGCGACCGAACCGTAGGTTTGCGAAATGCCGACCGGAATCTTGCGTAGCGCATCCCAAACCTGCCGCTGGAATGGCGAACCATGGCCCGCCAGCCTTGTCGTGAACCCGCGGTCTTCGCCGGCGAAATAAACCCTGAGTTCTGACTCGATCTGATCGATCGGCGGGTGGCGGCCCATCACGATGCCACTGCCGGTGAAAGTATGGAGTTTGCGGATCTCGGCCGGCAGCGCTTTGCGCTCGGCGAATTCGAGAATATGCAGGGCATGAGCGTCGGCAATCGCCATCATCGGCCCGATCGGTGTCTCGATCCAGTCCGCCCGGAGCAACTCCTTGCCGCGAAGCTGTGCTGGCGCTGCGCCGAAAAGCTTCGTCACCGCGCTGCGGAAGCCGCTTCCCGATTCAAAACCGGCATCGAGCTGCGCATCGACGACACTCGCCCCCTCGTTCAAGGTTTCGGCCGCCTTGCCCATGCGTCTCAGCCGCGCCATCTCCAGGAAGCTCATTCCGAATTGCCGCTTGAAGGCGCGGCGCGCAGTGGACGGGTCTATGCCGAGGGCTGCCACATCGTCCTCGCTCCACCGCCGGAAGGGTTCCGCATCGAGCGCATCGACGAGTTTCGTAACCATCGGATCCGTCTCCCCGAATTTCAGCATCGGCCGGCAACGGCTGCAGGGCCGAAAGCCCGCCTCCAGGCATTCCGCGATCGTCTCGAAGAAGCTGGTGTTTTCGCGCTTCGGCTTGCGGGCAGGGCAGGTGAGGCGGCAAAAAATACCGGTCGTCTTCACCGCTGCCCAGGCGAAGCCTTCATAGGCCGCATCGCGGGCGATCAGCGCATCGTAAAGAGTGTCGTCGGAAGGGCGTTCGAAAAGCATGCTGCTTTTCTAGCAGAAACGAAAATAGGCGCCGCCGAAAAACGGGCGCCTATTCTCAAAAAGGTCTTTAGAAAGATCAGGTATCGGCCGTTTCGACCGGCTCCACCTGCCGCGGCGGACGTTCCGACGGGTCACGGCCCACTTCTGCCTTCAGCGTCATCAGGTCGATGAAGTGGTCGGCCTGGCGACGCAGGTCGTCGGCGATCATCGGCGGCTGGGTCGACATGGTCGACACGACCGAAACCTTGCGGCCTCTGCGCTGCAGCGCCTCGACGAGCGTCGTGAAATCACCGTCGCCGGAGAAGAGCACGAGGTGATCGACGGTTTCGGACTGTTCCATGGCATCGATCGCAAGTTCGATGTCCATATTGCCCTTGACCTTGCGGCGGCCCATCGAGTCGGTGAACTCCTTGGCCGGCTTGGTGACGACCTTGTAGCCGTTGTAATCGAGCCAATCGATCAGCGGGCGGATCGAAGAATATTCCTGATCCTCGATCAGTGCCGTGTAATAATAGGCTCTGAGAAGATAGCCGCGCTTCTGGAAGGCCTTCAGCAATTTGCGGTAATCGATATCGAATCCGAGGCTTTTCGAAGCTGCGTAGAGATTCGCGCCGTCAATAAAGAGAGCAATTTTCTCTCTTGGATCAAACATATTGTCTCCATCCCCTTTTTTGTTATGAACCTGCCGGGCAGGTGGAGCTTTGGTCAATTATAGAGTGACTCAAATCTCCAAACTAATCCACTACATTACGAACTGTTCATATATCTGTCATTTATGACACGATTCGGGATTATCCAAGCAGCTTGCAGTTGAATCTCGGGGTCGTCCGCAGAAGACCGCCCAAAACCTGGCAATCGTCAATTAGCAGGAAAAACTTGAATTTACTGCGCAATGGCTGTATCGGGCATGCAATCCCGGAAATCCATGACCCAAAGGACATGCAATGGCCCGTGTCACAGTAGAAGATTGCATCGACAAAGTCGACAACCGTTTCGAACTCGTCCTTCTGGCCAGCCACCGCGCCCGCCAGATCTCGCAGGGCGCCTCGATCACGATCGACCGCGACAATGATAAGAACCCGGTCGTCGCTCTGCGCGAAATCGCCGACGAGACGCTTTCGCCGGACGACCTGAAGGAAGACCTGATCCACTCGCTGCAGAAGCATGTCGAAGTCGATGAGCCCGAGCCCGATCCGGCTTCGCTGATCGCTGCCGGCGGTGTTTCCGTCGCTTCCGATCGCGACGAGGATGACGACCAGCCGGAAACCATCGCTTTCGACCAGATGACGGAAGAAGATCTGCTGGCCGGTATCGAAGGCCTCGTGCCGCCGGAAAAGAGCGACGACTACTGAGCCGGATAGCAAAAAGTGCGAGCGGGTTTCGTTTTTAAATCCCGCTCTCATTGGATGAATGGCCGCTCTCATTTGATGAATGAATGAGGACGAAATCTTTCGGTCTCATTCGGGCGATTCTGCTTCCAAGCAAGTTTTCGTTCATTCTCTCGCCCTAATCTGGCTGGATGTTTTATGATGGCTGCGCCAATCTGACGGTTGGCGCGCCATTTTCTTTTCTCGCCACGCGTTACCCAAGGGCATTTTTCAGGATGATGAGGCAGTACGAGCTCGTTGAGCGGGTGCAGAAATACAAGCCCGATGCGAATGAAGCTCTTCTCAACAAGGCCTATGTTTATGCCATGCAGAAGCATGGCCAGCAGAAACGCGCCAGCGGCGACCCCTATATTTCGCACCCGCTGGAAGTTGCTGCCATCCTGACGGATATGCATCTCGACGAGTCGACCATTGCGGTCGCTCTGCTGCACGACACGATCGAGGATACTACCGCCACCCGTGCCGAGATCGACGAACTGTTCGGCGAGGATATCGGCCGGCTGGTCGAAGGCCTCACCAAGCTGAAGCGGCTCGACCTCGTTTCCAAGAAGGCCAAGCAGGCCGAAAACCTGCGAAAGCTGCTGCTTGCCATTTCCGACGACGTCCGCGTCCTGCTCGTCAAGCTCGCCGACCGCCTGCACAACATGCGCACGCTCGAGCACATGAAGGCGGAGCAGAAGGCCCGCATTTCCGAAGAGACGATGGATATCTATGCGCCGCTTGCCGGCCGCATGGGCATGCAGGACATGCGCGACGAGCTGGAGGAACTGTCCTTCGGCTACATGAACCCCGAAGCGCACGAGACCGTCACCAAACGGCTTGCCGATCTCTCGGCGCGCAACGAAGGCCTGATCAAGAAGATCGAGGACGAGCTGCGCGAACTGCTGATCGCCAACGGCCTCAAGGACGCCTACGTCAAGGGCCGCCAGAAAAAGCCCTATTCGGTCTTCCGCAAGATGCAGTCGAAATCGCTCTCCTTCGAGCAGCTGTCGGACGTCTACGGTTTCCGCATCATCGTCAGCGACCCTGCCTCATGTTATCAGGCGCTCGGCATCGTCCACACCCGTTGGCGTGTCGTGCCGGGCCGCTTCAAGGATTATATTTCCAACCCGAAGCAGAACGACTACCGTTCGATCCACACCACCATCGTCGGGCCGTCGCGCCAGCGTATCGAGCTGCAGATCCGCACCCAGCTCATGCAGGAGATCGCTGAATACGGTATCGCTGCGCACGCTCTCTATAAGGACGGGCGAGGGGTGGTTAAGGGTGGTGAACTGCTGCCGAAAGAATCCAACGCCTATTCCTGGCTCCGCCACACGATCGAGTCCCTGGCAGAAGGGGACAGCCCGGAGGAATTCCTAGAGCACACCAAGCTCGAACTGTTCCAGGACCAGGTTTTCTGTTTCACGCCCAAGGGCAAGCTGATCGCGCTGCCGCGCGGCGCGACCCCGATCGATTTTGCCTACGCGGTCCACACCAATATCGGCGACACGACGGTCGGCGCCAAGATCAACGGCCGCATCATGCCGCTGGTGACACGCCTCAACAACGGCGACGAAGTGGAGATCATCCGCTCCGGCGTGCAGGTGCCGCCGGCCGCTTGGGAAGAGATCGTCGTTACCGGCAAGGCCCGCTCGGCGATCCGCCGCGCCACCCGCATCGCCATCCGCAAGCAATATGCCGGCCTCGGCCACCGCATCCTGGAGCGCACCTTCGAGCGCGCCGGCAAGGTCTTCTCCCGCGAGGCGCTGAAGCCCGCCTTGCATCGCCTGGCCCACAAGGATGTCGAGGACGCGATCGCCGCCGTTGGCCGCGGCGAGCTGTCCTCGCTCGACGTGCTGCGCGCAGTCTTCCCCGATTACAAGGACGAGCGCGTTACCGTGAAGCCATCGGCCGATGACGGCTGGTTCAACATGCAGAGCGCCACCGGCATGGTCTTCAAGCTGCCGAACCAGCGGCGCGTCGATCCAGAAGAGGTGGAAGCAGGTCCCGATCCGCTGCCGATCCGCGGCCTTTCCGGCAATATGGACGTGCATTTCGCCCCCAGCGGCGCCGTGCCCGGCGACCGCATCGTCGGCATCATGGAAAAAGGCAAGGGGATCACCATCTACCCGATCCAGGCGTCGGCGCTTCAGCGCTTCGACGACCAGCCGGAACGCTGGATCGATGTCCGCTGGGATCTCGACGAAGCCAACAAGTCCCGCTTCCCGGCCAAGCTCGAAGTCAACACGCTGAACGAGCCCGGCACGCTCGCGACAGTCGCCCAGACCATCGCGCGCCTCGACATCAACATCCGCAGCCTCGCCATGGGCTCCAACCGCGCCGACGACTTCTCCGAAATCGTCATGGAAGTCGAGGTCTGGGACCTGCGCCAGCTGAACCAGCTGCTTAGCCAGCTGAAGGAACTGGACTGCGTGGCCAACCTGAAGCGGGTTTATGATTGAGATGAAGCGCGCCCAGCCAGGCTGACCTTGGTTGGCTGGACAATTGTCTCATGTCTCACAGATTTCGCCGGTGATGCCCGGTGGCATCGAGCCCAATTCATCCAACGCTGTGGATAACCACAGGATACGATGACAGCATCGTCCGATCCCGATATCCGGAATTTCGGTAGCCGGCACAGCGAATCGAACCTTTTGGCGATCGAGTATCCGGTTGACCGGAAACTCCAATTTATGCCTTCGGCCCATATCGAGAAAACTCGCCAGGGGCGTCCGGCGAGATCGAATGGAACGATGCAATGAGTGAGACGGGCGGTTATTTCCCGCGGTGGCGGCTGAAGACGGAAGGGCGCATTCTGCCGGACGAGCGGTTGCCCGCCGGACAGACGATGGTGCTGGGGCTTCAGCATGTCGTGGCGATGTTCGGGTCCACCGTGCTCGCGCCTATGATCATGGGCTTCGATCCAAACGTCTCGATCCTGTTCTCCGGCATTTCGACGCTGATCTTCTTCATTGCGGTCGGCGGCCGCGTTCCGAGCTATCTCGGTTCGTCCTTCGCCTTTATCGGCCCGGTTTTGGTGGCGACGGCTGCGGCGGCCGGTGCGCCCAATCCCAATATTCCGCTGGCGCTCGGCGGGATCATCGCGGCTGGCGCGCTGTATGCGCTGATCGGCGTTATCGTCATGCTGGCCGGTCATCGCTGGATCGAGCGGCTGATGCCACCGGTCCTGACCGGCGCGATCGTGGCCGCGATCGGACTTGTGCTTGCGCCGATTGCGATCGCCAGCGCCTCGGGCACCGGTGCCGCGAGCCCCGACGGCAGCCAGCTGTCGCGCTGGATCGCAATCCTGACGGTGGCCGCTGTGGGTCTGGTCGCGGTTTATGCGCCTGGCATGACACGCCGCCTACCGATCCTGATTGGCGGGGCGTTTGCCTATTTCGCCTATCTCGTGCTGGCAAATGTCTTCGGCTTCGGCACGCCGGTTGATTTCTCGGGTGTCGCCGCCGCCGCATGGTTCGGTATGCCGCACTTCACCACGCCGGTGTTTTCCGCCTCGGCCATCACGCTGATTGCGCCTGTCGTCGTCATCCTGGTTGCGGAAAATCTCGGGCATATCAAGGCGATCGGCGCTATGACCGGACGCAGCCTCGATCCTTATCTCGGCCGCGCCTTTATCGGCGACGGCATTTCGACGATGTTCTCCGGTGCCTTTGGCGGCACGGGCATGACCACCTATGCGGAAAACATGGGCGTCATGGCGGTCACGCGCATCTTCTCGACGCTGGTCTTCCTCGTCGCGGCTGCCGTGGCAATCCTGCTCGGCTTCTCGCCGAAGTTCGGTGCGCTCATCCAGACGATCCCGGGACCGGTTCTCGGCGGCCTTTCGATTGTGGTCTTCGGCCTTATCGCAGCAACGGCTGGTCGTATCTGGGTCGAAAACAAGGTCGATTTCGCCGAACCGCGCAACCTGATCACGGTCGGTGTGGCGCTCGTGCTCGGTGCCGGCAATTTCAAGCTGGATGTTGCGGGCTTCACGCTGGACGGGATCGGCACGGCAACGATCGGCGCGATCGTTCTCTACCACGCGCTTGGGTGCACGCCTGCCGGCAAGGGGCCTAAGGAAAACGCGTAAGGGCGGAGGTCCGCGCATTTTGTGAGCAACCGGCGGCCCCATTTGCGGCCGCCATGCTCCAGACGCAACCCTGATCGGCGGTTGCAGCGTTGGTGGAACGCGACATCTCACCCTATATTGTTGCAGTGCAATATAAGAGAGAAAGAAAACACAATGTTTGACTCAGTCCGCAAGATCGCCCGCGCATTCCGCGTGCCCACCATTCACGATCGCGAGATCGCCTATCTGAACGAATCCCGCGACCGCATCGATCTCGAATACCGCATGCGTCAGATCGATCGTGGCATGTTCCGCAAGTCAGGCCTCTGATCGTCTTTGATTGTCCGCTCCGCGCAAGATATCTGCGCGGTCGGTTGAAAGGTCGCTCATTTGATGGGCGGCAGGCTGTGATGGCCACGCATATGCGTCGTGGCGGGTGTAGCGGCCAATTTTTGCCATCATCTTCGGCTTCCGCTAGAGAAGCATAATTGATGATGAGATTCTCGCCGCCGGTTGATGAAAATCCCGGACGCCGGGCCGCATAAAACATAGATTTGCCCCCAGATAGGCCACCATGCCATTTCGTCGCCGTACACCGCTTGCATTTCGTGAAAGACTGCGCCGCGCCGTCCTGCCTCCCAAGGGCTTCCGCCGCATCGTCGATTATTATCGCCTCAAGGTGATGCGCATCGGCGGTTCGCCGCACGCGGTCGCGGCCGGTGTGGCCGTCGGCGTCATCAGCGCCTGGACGCCGTTCCTCGGCTTTCACGTCCTTTTCGCGGTCCCGATCGCCTATCTGCTGGGCGGCAGCATGATCGCTGCGGCGATCGGTACGACCTTCGCCAATCCCATCACCTGTCCCATCATCTGGCCGCTCACCTGGAAGATCGGCGCGACGATCCTCGGCCATGATCCTGCAGGCCACGACAACCTCGATCTCGGCCGGCTGTTTCACCATCTCGATTTTACCCAGCTCTGGCGTCCGGTTCTGGAGCCGATGTTGGTCGGGGCCATTCCGCCGGGCCTGGTTTGCGGGGCGATCTTCTATGCCGCGACCTATTGGGCTGTGCGCAGTTTCCGCAATCGCCGGCTCGAACGCTTGACTGCACGGGCCGGAATGCTCAAGTCAGCGTAAAATCTGGCTTCAAGGATAATTCATGATCATCGGCATGGGCAGCGACCTTATCGATATAAGACGCGTCGAAAAATCCATCGAGCGTTTCGGCGAGCGGTTCACCCATCGTTGTTTCACCGATATCGAACGGGCAAAGTCCGACCGCAGGCAAAACCGCGCCGCGTCCTATGCCAAGCGGTTCGCCGCCAAGGAAGCCTGTTCCAAGGCGCTCGGCACCGGCATCGCCAATGGCGTCTTCTGGAAGGATATGGGCGTCGTCAACCTGCCGGGCGGCAAACCGACCATGGTGCTGACCGGCGGCGCTGGGGAGCATCTTGCCGGAATGCTGCCCGCCGGCCATGAAGCGGTCATCCACATTACCATTACCGATGAATACCCCTATGCCCAGGCCTTCGTGGTGATCGAGGCGAGGCCGGCCGCCGGCTGAATAGCCTGTGATCAGCCGTCTGTGACCCGATGAGCCATTGCCGCAGCTCCGGGAAGGGTTTAGAGAATGCGGCAAACCGCAGGAAATAGAAAGTCTTCAAACGTGTCCGATAACGCCGATACGAAGTCGCAGAACGGCCTTTGGGAAAATATCAAGGTCATCATCCAGGCGTTGCTGCTGGCGATGGTAATCCGCACCGTGCTGTTCCAGCCCTTCACCATCCCGTCCGGCTCGATGATGCCGACGCTCCTGGTCGGCGACTACATCTTCGTCAACAAGTTTGCCTATGGCTATTCGAAATATTCGCTGCCGTTCTCGCCCGACCTCTTTTCCGGTCGCGTGCTGGAGTTCAGCGAGCCGGAGCGTGGCGACGTCATCGTTTTCCGCCTGCCGAGCCATCCGGATATCGACTATATCAAACGGCTGATCGGCCTGCCGGGCGACCGTGTGCAGATGATCGACGGCGTGTTGCACGTCAACGGCAAAGCCGTGCCGAAGATTCCTGACGGCGCCTTCACGTCCGACTATTCGCTCGATCCGGGCACCAATGTGCCGGTCTTCCGCGAAACGCTGGACGACGGCGCGACCTATGACACGCTCGACCATTCCCTGTCCCGTGGCGACAATACCCAGGAATTCGTCGTTCCGCCGGGCCATTATTTCTTCATGGGCGACAACCGCGACAACTCGCTCGACAGCCGTTTCGACGTCGGTTACGTGCCGGCTGAAAATCTCGTCGGCCGCGCCAGCGTCATCTTCTTCTCGCTCGGCAACGACACGTCCTTCCGCGAAATCTGGAAGTGGCCGACCAACATGCGTTGGGACCGGATTTTCAAGGTCGTTCGGTGATGAAGGCAAAAACGCTTTCGGCGGAGGAGCGCGGTCAGCTTGAGAAAGCCATTGGCCATGAGTTCGCCGACAAGCAGTGGCTCGACCGCGCGCTGACGCATGCCAGCACCGGCACTGCCAAGAACGCGAACTACGAGCGCCTGGAATTTCTGGGCGATCGTGTCTTGGGCCTCTGTGTCGCCGAGCTGCTGTTCACGACGTTCCGGACTGCGGAGGAGGGCGAACTGTCGGTGCGCCTCAATCAGCTGGTCAGCGCGGAAAGCTGCGCGGCCGTTGCCGACGAGATGGAGCTGCACCGCTTCATCCGCACCGGCGCCGACGTCAAGAAGCTCACCGGCAAGCGGATGATGAACGTGCGCGCTGACGTGGTGGAAAGTCTGATCGCCGCGCTCTATCTGGATGCGGGATTGGAAGCGGCCCGTGCCTTCATTCTGAAGAATTGGGAAAGCCGCGCGACCCGCGCCGACGGCGCAAGGCGCGACGCCAAGACCGAGCTGCAGGAATGGGCGCATGCCAAATTCGGCCTGACACCATCCTACCGGGTGGACGATCGCTCCGGACCGGATCATGATCCGCGCTTCACCGTGACGGTGGATGTGCAGGGGGTGTCGCCGGAAACCGGCATAGACCGCTCAAAGCGGGCCGCCGAACAGGTGGCCGCCACCAAGATGCTCGAACGTGAAGGCGTGTGGCAGAAGCCCGCCGAACAGTGAAATGGATGATATGACCGACAACCAACACATCGCAGGCGAGGAAACCGAAGCCGGTGCAGAGAACCCGGGCGTATCTGGCCCGACGCATTCCGGTTTCGTGGCGTTGATCGGCCCGACCAATGCGGGCAAGTCGACGCTGCTGAACCGCTTGGTCGGTGCCAAGGTGTCGATCGTCAGCCACAAGGTGCAGACGACACGCGCCATCGTGCGTGGCATCGCCATTCATAACAACGCCCAGATCGTCTTCATGGACACGCCCGGCATCTTTAAGCCGCGTCGCCGGCTCGACCGCGCCATGGTGACGTCTGCCTGGGGCGGAGCCAAGGACGCCGACCTCATCCTTCTGCTGATCGACAGCGAGCGTGGCATTCGTGGCGATGCTGAAGCCATTCTCGAAGGCCTCAAGGACGTCCACCAGCCGAAAATCCTGGTGCTGAACAAGATCGACCGCGTCCGCCACGAGGACCTGCTGAAGCTCGCTGCCACGGCCAACGAATCCGTGCAGTTCGAGCGCACCTTCATGGTCTCGGCGACGACCGGTTCGGGCTGCGATGACCTGATGGATTATCTGGCCAAGGAATTGCCGGAAGGCCCGTGGTATTACCCGGAAGACCAGATCTCCGATCTGCCGATGCGCCAGCTCGCGGCCGAGATCACCCGCGAAAAGCTTTTCCTGCGCCTGCACCAGGAACTTCCCTACTCTTCGCATGTCGAGACGGAAAAGTGGGAAGAGCGCAAGGACGGTTCGGTTCGCATCGAACAGGTCATCTATGTGGAGCGCGACAGCCAGAAGAAGATCGCGCTCGGCAAGAACGGCGACGCGATCAAGGCGATCTCCACGGCGTCCCGCAAGGAACTGTCCGAGATACTCGAACAGACGGTACATCTCTTCCTGTTCGTCAAGGTGCGCGAGAACTGGGGCGACGATCCCGAGCGCTTCCGTGAAATGGGCCTTGAATTCCCGAGGGGGTGAGCCCCGGTGCCGCTTTGCGGCAGTAATCGATCCAGTGGATCGATCACAGGGGCGAACGCCCTGAGCTAAAGCGAAGGGCCGGGATACGGCCACCGCAGTCGAATACCGGCTTTCCGGTGCCGCTTTGCGGCAGTAATCGATCCAGTGGATCGATTGCAGGGGCGAACGCCCTGAGCTAAAGCGAAGGGCCGGGATACGGTCACCGCAGTCGAATGCCGGCTTTCCGGTGCCGCGAAGCGATAGCCAAGGATTCAGCGAATCGCCAGCCGATGGCCTAACGAGAGCATGCATGCCCGCTGCGGCATCTTGGAACATTTGGCCCGCAATAGAGCGTTTGCTCGCGGGTTTGCCGCTATTGCTCCACGATATGGAGCCGCCGTTCAATCCGCTTGTTATCTGCGGTTGAAACGTGAGTGACTATCATAATATAAAGTTGATTTCCCTATATTTTCATGGGCTTAGTTCTGATCTACAATTATAAGTAATTGCTAAGGTATGTCGTGCGATACAGGTTGCTGAGGTATGTGAATCGGAGGTCCTGACATGACTGACGCCCGCGCTTTGGATGGGAATATCGGCGTTCAGAACATCGCGCCTATCGGCTTTTACAGTTGGAGCGTTCCCGAAAATCGGGTGCATGGCGACGAGGTGATCGCCGAGATTTTTGGTCTCCCGGCGAGTGAGCTCGCCGCCGGTGCGCCGATCGAAAAGGTGATCCGCTATGTGGATGACGGCGACAAGCAGACGCTTGCCAAGGCCATGCATGAGGCGATCGTTACTGGCGAACCCTTCCAGTGCGAATATTGGCTAACCCACCCGGGCGGCCGAAGGGTTCACGTCCACGCCATCGGCCGCTGCCTGCGAGATGCGGAGGGGGTTCCTTCCATCTATAGCGGCACCTGCACCATTCAGCCTCAGGCGGCAAGCGAGTTGTCCGGCGATCCGCTGGAAACCCATTGCCGCGCGGCGCTCGGTATTGCCACCAAGCGCCGGCATGCGCTTGCCGCGCGTTATCTGACCTCGGCACTCAACGTGCTCGGTCAGAAAGTGCGGTCCTGAAGCTCCCGGCTATTTCTTCTGGCGATCCATCAGCGCCTTGACCTCCTGGTAGCGGCGCCGGTTTTCCGGCTCCTGCTCGTTCGGGCCGTAGCAGGTTTTCGAGATGCAGAACCGCAGCAGGCTGGCCGGCGGCTGTGCCTTGTCGAATTCGCATTCGATTTCACTGGTAAAATCGGTCGGCTTGGCGTCCTCACGCGTGGAATAGGTCAGTCGCGCGCCGGGCGGATCGAGCTCCGGAAAGGACTGCACGATGCCGGTCTTGATGTTCGGCACCAGAAGGAAATTCTTGGCGACCGCCACGCAGGCCTGTTCGAGTTGCGCCGACTGGGCGGCCGCAGGCGGAGCCGGGAGAAGGGCAACAGGTAGTGTTGCAAGGGCCGCGGCGAAAAGAGCACGTTTCATTTGGGACTCCCCCAGGTGAGTGGCATCAGGATTGCGGCGGAGAAATCCGAATCTCACCCAATTTGTTCCAACCGATCCGACAGAAGCTCGCAAGCCGTGGCCGGCGGTGCCGAATGCGAGAAACCGATTCAGTCAGAAGCACTTATGGAGTAGAACTGAATCACTTCAGCAGAAAGTTCATGTGCCGATGCAGTGGCAGGACGAAGCGATCATCATAGGCGTGAAACGCCACGGCGAGACGAGCGTCATCGCCGAATTGATGACCCGTGAGCGCGGCCGCCATCTCGGCATGGTGCGCTCCGGCCGCTCGCGCTCCATGCAGCCGGTGCTTCAGCCCGGTAATCGCGTCGAAGCCGTCTGGCGGGCGCGGCTGGACGAGCATCTCGGCGAATTCAAACTTGAGCCCATACAGTTGCGCGCCGCAAAACTGATGGAGACCGCGACCGCGGTGTATGGCGTGCAGGCGATGGGCGCTCTTCTGAGGCTGCTTCCGGAGCGCGACCCGCATCCGCACCTCTTTGAGGCGCTGGATATCATTCTCGACGCCATGGATGATCCGGCCGATGCGGGCGAGCTTTTTGTGCGTTTCGAACTGGCAGTTCTCAATGATCTCGGTTTCGGCCTGGATCTCACGGAATGCGCCGCGACGGGCGTGCGGCGGGACCTGGTCTACGTTTCACCGAAGAGCGGCCGTGCCGTCTCCCGCGATGCCGGTGCCCCCTATCACGACCGCATGCTCGCCCTGCCGGACTTTCTCGGTGACGGGGCAGCTCGTTCGGCAGACCGCGAAACCATGGCGGCAGCCTTCCGGCTCACCGGACACTTCCTGCACCGCCATGTCTATGAACCGCGCGGCATCATGGAAAACGCCGCCCGCGACGGTTTCGTGCTGGCGGCGTTGAAGGCGTTGGCAGACAAGCCCGAACGGCAGGCAGGCTGACGGGTCGATGCGCGGGCTTGCGCTATTCTGCGGGTTGCACGGCCATCGTGGAGCGGTCCACCGGCTTTTCCTTGATCGGCCAGTTGACGATTGCCGCGAAGATGCCGAGCAACATGCCCAGCCACCAGACCGGATCGTAGGAGCCAAGGCGGTCGTACAGCACGCCGCCGAGCCAGACGCCGAGGAACGAGCCGACCTGGTGCGACAGGAAAACGATGCCGCCCAGCATGCCGAGATGCCGTGTGCCGAACATGATGGCGACGAGGCTGTTTGTCGGCGGCACGGTGGAAAGCCACAACAGGCCGGTGACGATGGCAAACAGGATCACGGTCAGCGGCGTCTGTGGTAGCAGCAGGAATGCCGTCACCGCCGCCGAGCGGCCGAGATAGATATAGGCGAGGAAATAGGGCTTCGAATAACGCTGGCTGATCATTCCCGCGGCAAATGAGCCGATGATGTTGAAGAAGCCGATCAGCGCCATGGCGATGACGGCGTAGCGCGCGTCGATGCCGATATCGCCGAGATAGGCCGGGAAATGGGCGGTGATGAAGGCAAGCTGGAAACCGCAGACGAAAAAGCCTGACGTAAGCAGCAGATAGCTCTTGTGGCCGAAAGCCTCCTTGAGCGCCTGGGCGACGGTTTGCTCGATCTCGGTTCGCGATTGGGAGCCGGTCCGTGCATTGCCGCGCAGCGGATAGGCAAGCAGCGGCACGATCAGCATGATGAAGCCCATCACGACAAGACTGTCTGACCAGCCATAATTGCTGATCAGCGCCTGGCTGAGCGGCGCAAACAGGAACATGCCCGCCGAGCCCGCCGCAGTCGCGATACCGAAGGCGAGCGAGCGCTGTTCCGGCGTCACGTTACGCGCATAGACCGACAGGATGATGCCGAACGAGCCGGAGCCGACGGCAAGCCCGACCATGACGCCGCCGGACAGAAAGAGGATGGGAACGGAATGCGCCGTCGACATCAGGATAAGGCCGGCGGCGTAAAGCAGGCCGGAAAACGTCAGAACCCGACCGGTGCCGTATTTATCCGCCAGCCCGCCGAAGAACGGTTGCCCGAGACCCCAGGCGAGGTTCTGGATCGCCATGGCCATGCCGAAGGTGGAGCGGTCCCAGCCGGTATCGTGCAGCATCGGCAGCTGGAAAAAGCCCATGGCCGAACGCGGGCCGAAATTCAGCATCGCGACGAGCGCACCGGCAACGATGATCAGCCAGGGCATGGATGTGCGGGCAGGCGCAGTCGTGGGCATGAAGTTCCTCCTGATAGGAGACAATTCATACCCTTGGGCCGAGGATTCGAGAAACGACTTTTGCTAAATCAATCCATCATTGCATTTGATGGACGCATCCGCGGCAAGTTCACGGCGTGCCCGGCGGATCGATGGCCGGTGGGGCCGTGCGCCCAAGGCGCGCTTCACGCCAGATGGTGAAGATGCCGGCGCCGATGACGATGGCGCAGCCGGCAATCATGTTTGCCGTCATCACTTCACCGAAGATGAACACGCCGATCAGACAGACGAGTACCGTCTGGATATAGCTGATCGGCTGCACCACCGAGGCATCGAGAAGGTCGAAGGCGCGGATCAGCAGGTAGTGCCCGCTCATTCCGGTCATGCACAGCACGAACATCCAGATCCAGTCAGTCGGCGCGAGGTTCGTCCAGTAGAACGGCCCGATGAAGGTCATGGTGACGGCGCCGGCGACGCCAGTGTAGAAAAAGGCCGTCATCGACGTATCGGTGCGGCTCGCGAGCCGCGTCATCACCGAGTAGCAGGAAAACATCAGGGTCGCGACGATCGGGATGACGATCTTCCAGTCGAATGTCGCATGCAGTGGGTTGACCACCAGCAGAATGCCGGCAAAGCCGAAACCGATCGCCGTCCAGCGGCGCCAGCCGACCGTCTCGCCGAGGAAAAGCACGGAAAGGCAGGCGACCACGAGCGGGGTAGCGGCAAAGATCGTATGGGTCGCAGCAAGTCCGACGCGCGAGAAGGAGAAGATCGAGATGATGATCTGGATCGCCAGCAACGCGCCGCGCGCCGCCTGCAGCCAGGGCCGGCTCGCCTGCACGGAGCCTTTCACGCCGGCCGGAGACCGTGAGGCAAGTGCCATCGCGAAGGCGGCAAAACCCCAATAGCGGATCATGGTGATGAAGACCGGCGGGTAATTCGTGCCCAGATGTTTCGATATGCCGTCCTGAACCGAGAAGATCGTGACCGCCGCGATGGCACAGAGCAAACCGGTGGACCGAGGTGTCATCGGGGCATTCTTCTTTCGGGGCGCAGGCATGCAGCGTGCCAAACGGCACGCCGGCACACTGGAAGGGCGGGACGGCGGATTATCCCGTCCGTTGTGGCTGCTCGCAAAGGTATCCGGCAACCTGCCTTTTGGGAATAGCTGCCATGCGCTGGGCGGGCAGATGCGCGGCCGATAGCGGGAAACAGCCACTTTTACGTTACTTGTGGGTGCAGAGATATGCACGCGGGCTGTCATGCGCCCGTTACACTTGAATGTCGCGTCGACGATCCCCAACTCGGGTGTATCGAGGCTTATTGAAGCTCGACAACGTCACAACGACCAAAGAGTGGGTGGCTAACATGACCAACAGCATCAACCTGAATACGCTCAGCACCGACGAGCGCGCGGAAGTCCTGGTAAACATCGCCGAAACGCTGGAAACCAATGCTCGCGAAGCCTTTTTCGAAGGCAACCAGCAATTCGCCGCGATCTCCAACGGCATCGCGCAGGCGATCTTCGTCAATCTGGATGAACTGGCAACCGGCGAGGCGGAAGCTGCCGCCAATGTCCTCAACCAGGCGTCGGAAATCATCACCCAGTTCAAGGCATCCCATCCCTATCCGATGGTGAGCATGGCGGTTCACTGACCGCTCTCTTTTGATCCTCCCCAGCCGACCAGAAGAAAAGCCGACCAAAAGAAAAGCCGACCAAAAGAAAAGCCGCTCCAATCCAGGGGCGGCTATTTCATTGCATTCGATTGGGAAGAAAGTGCGGATCGGAGGCTGTCAAAGGACAGCGCTCTCCTACATCGTCAAATCCGCCAGTGCCTTGTGCTCGCTGACCGCTTGTTTCAGCGCCGGCACCGTATCATTGCCTTCCCGGAACAGATTGATCATCACCGCCGCGGCAAGCCCCAGGTCCGGATCTTCCTTGCGAAGCTTGTGCGTCACGCGCCAGTCTTCCAATACGGTTTCAAGAACCTCCAGCTCCGTGGGGCCAAAGGTCGTTTCAAGAAATGCAGGCATGTCAGTCGTCTTTCGACCTCCCATTTGACGGCCACCATGTGGGTCCCATTTCGGAAGCTTCAAGGGTTTTACATTCTTTTGATCGATCAACGGCTTGGGGGCACGATTGTTTGATCGGGCCGTTGCCGCTCGAAATAAAACCGCTCCATTTCCGGTACGTAGCGAATCTCCACGAACCCTGATTTTTCGAGCAATCGCCGTGACGCAAGGTTCTCCGGCCGGGCGAAAGCTGCGACTTTCGGGAGTTTCAGCACCTCGTCGGCTTCGTGCATCGTGGCGGCCGTCAGTTCGCTGCCAAACCCCATGCCCCATGTATCCGGATGGAAATAGTAGCCGATCTCGACGCCCCAGCCCGGATCAAACGGATCGTCGTAGAGCCCGTCCCAGCCGATGATCCGGCCGTTTTCCTTCTGAACGATCGTCCAGGGTGCGTACCCATCCTTGCGGCGGCGCCATTCGTGCACGGCCACGCGACGGCGGCATTCCCTGAGCGAACCGTCCACATGGGTGAACTGCATCGCCTTCGGATCTCCGAGGAAGGAGAAAAGGGTGGGGACGTCGGAAAGCGCCGGTCGCCGCAGGATCAGCCGTTCGGTCTCGATCATGCTCCGATTACGCCCGGCGCTTGATCGCCCAGGCATCGCGCGGTGCAATAATGGTCGCCTCATCGCCGAGCTTTATCGTGCCGGTCGAGCGCGGTACAGCATTCCAGCCAAACAACGGGCCGGGCACGCGGCGATCGGCGGACATGCGCAGGCGGCCCATGGAGGGCATCGGATTCGGTGCCTCGCGGGAACCGGTCACCTGATCCTGAGTGGTCATGATGCAGCGGGCGCAGGGTTTGACGAAATCGAAGCGGATGCCGCCGATCTCGATACCTTCCCATGTATCCTCGGCCCAGCCTTCGGCATGGTCGAGCACGATGTTGGGCCGGAAGCGCTCCATGCCGACCGATCCTTCGCCATGTTTGGCCATGTCGGCATTCAGCGCTGCCAGCGAGCCGGTCGTCGTCACCAGAACCTGGTAGCCGTCCGCGAAAGTGACCGGCGAATCGTTGCCTGCCCATTCCGGGCTGGCAATACGCTTGGCCCTGTCATCGAAAAACACCAGCCGGACTTCGCGGCCGAGCCAGTCGGAAAGGGTGGCGTTTGCCGCATCGTCGGCCACGGCGGCGTTGACGGCTGATTTCCAGACGACGACATCCATGCGCCTGTCGGCCGGCGGCCGGGCAATGACAACCTCTCCCTTGCCGTCTATCGAAAAGCGAATGCCGTCTGCCTCGGGAATGACGTTGAGCTGGGCAAGCGTCTGCAATTCGCGCTGGGTGATGAACATGCCGGTCGGATCGGTCACCATCATGCGGCGGTCGCCCGGAATGCCCTCGGCGGCGATTTCGGTTTCCGTCAGCGTAATACCGCGGCCGCTCTTCAGGGGATAGAAATTCAATTCGCTGACGCGCATGGTCATTTCCTCATCTTTCATCCGGCTCTCATATTTCGTCGAGAAACAGATCGCGGATATGTTTGAGCCGCTCGTGGCGCTCGGATGCCAGCGCGCGGCCGGCTGCAGTCTGAAAACCATCCGCCAGCTTGAACAGCTTGACCTCGAAATGGTCAATCGCAAAGGCCTTGTCGTCCAGCGCCCGTTCCTTGGCAAGCGGATCGGCCGGATCGTAAAGGCCCGAACCCATCCGCCCGGCAATGTAGAAACAGCGCGCGGCGCCCACCATGCCGATCGCATCCAGCCGGTCGGCGTCCTGCAATATCTTCGCTTCCAGCGTTTCCGGGGGAATGTTGGCGGAAAAGCTGTGCGTGGTGATCGCATGGGCGACCGCCTCGATGTCCGCCACTTCCCAGCCAAGCCCGGCTAGGATGCCCGATGCCTTTTCCGCCGCCAGCCGCGAAGCTTGCGACCTCAGCGGCGAATTCTTTTCCACGGACACGCAGTCGTGCAGCAACACGGCGGCGGCGAGAACATGGGCGGTGCCGCCTTCGATGGCATGGATGCGCATGGCATTCTTGAAGACGCGCAGAATGTGGGCGATGTCGTGCGAACCGTCGTCGCCTTCCGTCGCATGGGGGATCAGAACTTCTGCCAGCACTTCATGCGGTGCGAAGGCAGCGGAGATGGGGGCGGTCACGCAGGCTTTTCCTCGGAATCGGGCACTGAGGAGCCGGCCCCTGGGGAATCAGAGGCGGCAGGTTCATCGTTCTTTTTCACCAGAATGCGCTGGTAGAAAAGCCCGATGCCGATCAGCACTGCGCCGAGACCGATGAAGGACAGCGCCCGCAGGATGCCTTCGAGGTTCGACATGTCGATCAGGAATACTTTGGCGACCGCAACAAGCACGAGGCCGGCCGAGGCGAGCCGCAGGCTCTTGGCATCGAATTTAGAGCCCAGCACCAGAAGCACGATACCGATCAGCAGCCAGACTACCGAATAGGTATAGGTCTCGCCCTGCATGAAGCCCTTCCAGTCGGCAATGTTTTCGCCCTGCCAGAAGCGCCGTACGGAAAGGGTCGCCCAGAGGAAGCCGAGCACCGCGCCCGCGAGTGCCAGCATGATCACGTAGGGCATCGGCCGGCGTCCGCGTGCCAGGTAAGCCACAAGCCCATAGGCCAGCGCGGGCAGCAGGTAGCCGAGCAGAAGCAGGTTGAAGAACGGCCATGGCCCGGTGCCTTCGCCGCTGAAATAGGGGTTGAGCGCGAACATGTGCAGCGACAGCACGTTCACGGTCGCGATCACCCCGGCAATCATCGAACCCCAGCGGAAGACGGGGCTTGGAGACTTCAGGTCGAGCGTCATCAGAATGCCCGAGAAACCGACGGTGATCAGCGTGTAGATCGACTGTTCGCCGAGTGTCGGCACGTTCGAGTCCAGCGTGCCGTGGTTCATCGCGTGGCGCACCAGAACGGCGACGGTTATCAGCGCCGAAAGCGAGGCGAGCGCCTGCATGATGTTGCGGACGCGGAAATCGGCCGAACCTCGCAGCATCCAGGCGGTGATGATGGCGAGCAGGGCCGGAATGCCATAACCGGGCAGAAGCGCGTTGAAGAACGGCGTGGTGCCGAGGCTGTTCGGGCCAATAAGCGTCGGCTCCCAGGCGATGCGGCCAAAGACGATCAGGATCGCCGCCGCCATCATCCAGGGCAGCGCGGGCCACGTCTTTACCCGCATTGCCAGCACATAGGCGAAACCGAGCGCGGAAACGGCAATCGTGGTGACGATCCCGTTGGTCAGCGCGTGCAGCGCAAGCGTGAAGCCTGCGAAGGAGCCGGCGATCAGCAGATTTGCCGGCCAGTCGATCCTGCCTTCAGCGGTCTCGTCGCTCCGGCGGAAAAGCCATTCGGCGCCGGCAAGCAACACGGCGCCGAGCGCCACGCCATAAAGCCCGTGCGTCCAGTCACGACCGAGATTGCCGAAATTCAGGAAGCTGACGATGGCGAGCGCCAGCGGCACAGCCGGCATCAGGAAGGCCCAGAGAATCGAAAATTCAGGCTCTTTCGCCCGGAAACGCCGAAGGAAGGCGAAGCCCAGGAAAGTGAAGATCGCGCCGAGGCCGAGGAAGATCGTGATCTCGTCGGTGAAGGTCACGATCGGCGAGTTTTGTCCGACGGTCGGGATCGGCGGGTAAAAGTCGAGCCAGTTCAGCGCGACGACCACGATCCCGATAAAGGCGCCGGCCGCGGAAAACAGCACTGGCCAGACCGCATAGGTGCGGCTCGCACCGAGTGCCGCGAGTACGGCCATGATGGCCGCAAAGCCGAACAGCGCCAGCCCTTCACCTTCGGTATAGCGGACCACCATCGCAAGGCCGGAAAACAGCAGCATGATCGACAGCGAAAGCGTGATCTGCAGCGGCGGCCGGCCGAGCAGCATGCCGACGCCCGGCTTCGATGGGCCGATGATCCCGTAATAACGCCCCGGCCAATAGAAGGCGGTTCCGGCGACCATGACGATCAGCGCCAGCGTTGCCGGCATGGCGAAATCGTCCGCACCCATCGTGTAGGCGATCGTCCAGAGCCCGACGCCGATATTGGCGAGCGTCGGTACCACGGTCCATTGCCGGAAGCGGGAGGCGGCGTTGACCGCAAGCCAGGTCAGAGCCAGGAAGCCGAACAGCGCATTGGCGTTCGGCTCGCTGCTGGAGACGAGGACAGGGGTGACCAGCGAAGCGAGCAGCCCGAGACCCGCCAGCGCCTGCCCGTGCAGGAGCGAAAGAGCGATCGTCGCGAAAGACACCAGCGCCAGCAGGATGAAAGCCGGCGTCGCACCGATGAAGTCATAGACCGCATAAGCTGCAAAGATCGCGCCGAGAAGGGTCACTGCACCGGCTGCCGTCAGCGCGCCGGGGATCATCGCATTGCTGCCCAATTGCTCGGACATTCGCGGCATGGCGCGCCGGCGCAGCAGCTCGCCGCCCGCCATCAGGATCAGGCCGAAAAGGCAGGCGAGGGTCAGTCGCGCACCCGGCCCCAGCAGGCCGGCTTCGATCGAATAGCGCACGAGAAAAATGCCGCCGAAGGCCAGCGCCACGCCGCCGACCCAGACCGGCCAGCGGGCGCCGAGATAGCTTTCCAGACTTTCACGCGATTTGGGCGGGGCGGCTTTCTGCGGTTGCGCGGGAGCAGCAACAGCCTCCTGAGCCGCTATGGCGTCTTCCGCCGGGGCAACCGATGCTGCGGCTTCGGTCGCAACCTCCTTCGGCGTATCGAGGGCAACAGCCTCGATGGCCTCGGGCTGTTCTGCCGTGGCCGAAGCTTCGCTCGCCTCCTGGCTTGCCGCCGCGACGGCAGGCGCGAGCCGGTTCAGCAGTTCCGCCTTGACCACCTCCAACTCCTGCTCGAGCGCGCTGATGCGGCCTGATGAGCGGCGGTGCAGGGCCACCATGAGGATGACGACAAACAGGAGGACTATTTCGATCATCGGCGGGCTCGCATGCGGAGGTTTGTTCCAACCGTTATACAATTGCCGAGTGAAATAAGGAAAGGGCCGCAAGCTTTGTTCGGTCCGGTGAAGAAGTGCCGGAAACGATTGTCGTTTTTAGACCGTGCCCTATGTCAGATTTAATTGCCCGGGTTCTGAACGTCTCCTATTCCGGGCGTTTGTGACAGGACGGGATATGTAGATGGTCGAAACCAAGGGGATCAGCAAATCACCCACAGGCATTGACGGTTTCGACGACCTGACACTCGGGGGCTTGCCGACGGGTAGACCGACCTTGGTTTGCGGTTCTGCCGGCTGCGGCAAGACGCTGTTCGCCTCGACTTTTCTTTTGAACGGCGCCCGCGAGTTCGACGAGCCCGGTGTCTTCGTCACGTTCGAGGAGCGCCCGGTCGATATCGTCAACAACGTCGCCTCGCTCGGCTTCGAGATGGACCGGTTGATCGAGGAGGGTAAGGTCTGGATCGAGCATATCGCCGTTGATCCGGCAGAACTCGCCGAAATCGGCGAATACGATCTGGAGGCGCTGTTCCTTCGTCTCGAACTTGCAATCGATCAGGTCGGCGCCAAGCGCATCGTCCTCGATACGATCGAAAGCCTGTTTTCCGCCTTCACCAATCCGGCAATCCTGCGTGCCGAAATTCGCCGCCTGTTCGACTGGCTGAAGGACCGGGGCATGACGACCGTGATCACCGCCGAGCGCGGCGACGGATCGCTGACCCGCCAGGGGCTGGAGGAATACGTCTCGGACTGCGTGCTGCTGCTGGACCACCGCGTCCACAACCAGATTTCGACCCGGCGGCTGCGTATCGTCAAATATCGCGGCACCGCACATGGCACCAACGAATACCCGTTCCTGATCGACGAGGATGGTTTCTCGGTTCTGCCGGTCAGCTCGCTCGGCCTCAATCACAAGGTCCACGAGGACCGTATCTCGAGCGGCGTTCCGGATCTGGATGCCATGCTGACCGGCGGTGGGTTTCACCGCGGCAGCAGCGTTCTCCTGAGCGGCGTCGCCGGTTCAGGCAAGAGTTCGCTCGCGGCATGCTTCGCGGATGCTGCCTGCAAATCCGGCGAAAGGGCGCTCTATTTCTCCTTCGAGGAGTCCGCCGCCCAGACGGTGCGCAACATGCGTTCCATCGGGGTGGAGCTAAAGCAATGGCTGGATTCCGGTACGCTGCGCCACATCGCGGCACGGCCGACCTTCTATAGTCTCGAAATGCATCTTGCGGTGATGTTGCGAGAGGTTCAGAGGTTCGAGCCGTCGCTCGTCGTGCTCGATCCGATTTCCGCTTTCATGGGCAGTGCTGATGCGTTGGAAGTCCAGTCCATGATGCTGCGCATGGTGGATTTCCTGAAATCGAACGGCATTACGGCGGTCTTTACGCACCTCATGCATTCGCAGGATGGCACGGCGGAAACGGATGTCGGCCTGTCGTCGCTGATGGATGCCTGGATCCTGCTGCTGAACCGCGAGGTGAATGGTGAGTTCAATCGCGAGCTCTATCTCCTGAAGGCGCGGGGCATGTCGCACTCCAACCAGGTGCGCGAATTCATCATGAGCGACGATGGAATCAGGCTGCTGACGCCCTATCTTGGAGAGACGGGCGCTCTTACCGGTTCGGACCGCAAGTCCGAGGAGGCGAAGGCCCGTCGAGCGGAAGTCGCCCGCCGGGTGGAGGTTCAGCGCCTGGCGGAAGCGATCGATACCCGCCGCCGCAAGGCCAAGGCCGAGATCGAAGCGCTGCAGGCTGAGATCGAAGCCGATGAAATCGAATTGCGCCGCATAGAGGCGGACGAGGAAACATATCTGTCCCAGGCTCTCACCGACCGGGAAGATATGGAAAAAAGCCGCCGAGCATGAAGGAGGTACTGATGATCGACGACGCACCGGGCGCTGCCCCCTCAGAACCCTTGAAGCTTGTCCTCTACATTGCCGGCCAGACACCGAAATCCATGGCGGCGATCGCCAATCTGGAGCGGATCTGCGCCGAGACCGGGCCTGGTAAATACACGGTCGAGGTCATCGACCTCAAGAAGGACCCGAAGCTCGCCCGCGAGCATAATATCGTCGCCATCCCGACGTTGGTTCGCCAGTTGCCGGTGCCGATCCGCAAGATCATCGGCGATCTCTCCGACCGCGAAAAGGTGCTCGTTCATCTGAAGGTCGGGGGCTGATCACATGGCGATTGCGGAGTCGGGTTACGATACGCTGAGTGCCGAAGAACTGCGCCGCCGGCTGGAAGAGGCCGAAGATACGCTGCGGGCGATCCGTGAAGGCGAGGTCGACGCGCTGATGGTGCGTAACCCGCGCCGTGAGGACGAGGTTTTCACGCTCGAAGGCGACGCGTCCTATTATGCTTTCATGGAAGCGATGGACCTTGGTGCTGCCGCTTTCGACGAGGAAAACCGGCTCCTTTACGTCAACAAGGCTCTTCGCGAACTCCTCCGCCTTCCGTCCGATCATGTCGATGCGAACCATCTGCGCGCCGCCTTGGACACGGCCAGCCGGGAGAGGCTGGTCAGCCTGATGATCGATGCCCGCGAGGCCAAGAAGACGACCGAAATCGCCGTTCTGGTCGATGGCGACGAGATTCATCTCTTGCTGTCAGCTGCGCCGCTGCAGCTTGGCGTGAACCGTGGGCTTGCCATCACCTTTACCGATATCACTGCCAAGGTTCGCGCTGCCTCTGCGGAAGCTTCGGAACGCGCCGCTCATTCGATCATCGCGTCGGCAAATGAAGCGGTGGTCGTTTGCGACGTCAACGGGATTGTCACCCACGCGAATGCGGCCGTCGCTGCGATCTATGCCGGCAACCCGGTCGGTCAGGCATTTGCCGATGTCATCCGGCTGATCCTGCCGATGACCGGGCTGCTGCAGGCCGACGATATCGTATCGCTCGCCATCTCCGGCAGTTCGGTCCAGGGCATCGAGGCGACCGTGCCGGATGCGCCCCGCGTGAAGGATGTTCTCATTTCGGCCGCACCACTGCGTGTCGGCAGTGACAAGGCAAGCGGCTGCGTCATTACCATGGTCGATCTCTCACAGCGCAAGGCGGCTGAAAAGCAGCAGCTGCTACTGATGGGTGAACTCGATCACCGTGTGAAGAACACGTTGGCGCTGGTGCTTTCCATCTGCAAGCGCACCGCATCGACGGAAGAGACAGTCGATGGATTTCAGGCTGCGTTTTCCGGCCGTATCCAGGCTCTGGCGGCCACGCACAATCTGCTCGCCGACAACAACTGGTCGTCGATTTCGATCGCCGAGGTCGTGACGGCGGAGCTTGATCCCTTCGTCAGCAGTGCCCAGGCTCGATTGAGGGTCGAAGGCCTCGACGCGCTGGTCATGCCCCGTGCGGCGATCGCCCTTGGTCTCGTTTTCCATGAGCTTGCCACCAATGCCGTGAAATACGGCGCGCTCTCTACGGAAGCCGGCCGGGTGCAGGTGAAGGTCACGAAGAACCCCGACGAGGCCTGGCTCGGCATCGAATGGCTGGAAAGCGGCGGTCCCGTCGTCCGTCCGCCCACCAAACGCGGTTTCGGTCAGACGGTCATCACCCGCAGCCTGCAATATATGGCGTCCGGTGGCGCCGAAATCGAATATCCAGCCACCGGCGTACGCTGCCGTCTTCGCGTGCCGGATGAGGATGTCGTCCGCTCCTGATGCGGCCTCTGCAGGCAATGTTCCAACGCATTGATTTCAAAAAGCCTTGCGAAATTGATTTCGCGTATTAGATGTAATTTGCAACTATGGTGATCAAAATAGCGGCAGTCCTCTGCGCTTATAAAAGGCGAATGCCTTATTTTTGATCTCTACTAAAATATGATGACTTTATGTGCAGTTTCGGCTTGCGAAACTCCTGAAGAAGCGCTTGGATATCCCCCATCCGAATAAGAAATCTCCAGGGGGACTACCTTTCATGATCTCGCGCAGACTGTTTTCGAAACTTTCCGCCGCTGCCGCGCTGGCCTTTGCCGCCGGCTTCGCAATCGCTCCGGCGCCGGCCTCCGCCCAGACGGCCGTCAAGCTGACGCTGGACTGGAAGTTCGAAGGTCCGGCCGCCGGCTTCCTGCTTGCCCAGGACAAGGGTTACTTCAAGGCCGAAGGCCTCGATGTTACGATCGACACCGGCAACGGCTCGGTCGAGGCGATCCCGCGTGTGGCGACCGGCGCCTACCAGTTCGGCTTCGGTGATATCAACTCGCTGATCAAGTTCCTTGACGAGGACCCAAACCAGAAGATCAAGATGGTGATGATGGTGTACGAGCGCCCGACCTTCGCTGTCGTCGGCCGCAAGTCGCTCGGCATCACCACCGATCCGAAGTCGCTCGAAGGCAAGAAGCTCGGCGCGCCGCCGCCGGATGGCGCATTCGCCCAGTGGAAGGCTTTCAAGCAGGTCGCCAAGATCGACGATTCGAAGATCACGCTGGAATCGATCGGCTTCCCGGTCCGTGAGCCGATGCTGGCCCAGGGCAAGGTCGATGCGGTCTTCGGCTTCGCCTTCTCCGTCATTCTCAACCTCAAGGCCCAGGGCATCAAGGACGAGGACATCGCCACCATCCTGATGGCTGAAAACGGCCTCAACCTCTATGGCAACGGCGTCACCGTAAATGCCGATTTCGCTGCCAAGAACCCGGCCGCCGTCAAGGGCTTCCTGAAGGCGCTCGCCAAGGGCTTTGCAGACTCCATCGCCAAGCCGGAAGAAGGCGTCGCCGCCGTCCTGAAGCGCAACGAGACGCTCAACAAGGATATCGAACTGCAGCGCCTCAACATGGCGAACTCGATGAACATCAAGACGCCTTACGTCGTCGCCAACGGCTTCGGCGGCATCGACCCGGCACGCCTGACGGCTTCGATCGACACGCTGAAGGTTTCCATGGGCCTCAAGGGCAATGTGAAGCCCGATCAGATCTTCGACGCCAGCTTCCTGCCGGCCAAGGCGGAGCGGATGTTGCCGTAAGGCAAAAGGCCCCGCCCCAAACCCCTCCCCACAAGGCGGAGGGGCTTAACCTGCGGCACTCACGCGCCAAAATATCAGGCGTAGACGTTGCCACATCCCTAACCCTCCCCCTTGTCGGGAGGGTGGCCGGTAGGCGGGAGGGGCTCCGCGCGCAATCGTCCGAAGAGAGATAAACTGCATGTCCCATCTCGTATCCATCGAAAACGTCGACATGCGCTATGGCGGTGCATCGGGAACGCTCGCCGTCGCCGGCCTGAACATGAAGGTCGGTAAGGGTGAGTTCGCGGCGGTCGTCGGTCCGTCCGGCTGCGGCAAGTCCACCCTGATGAAGCTCGTCACCGGCCTGCACATTCCGCAATCCGGCGCGGTGGTCGTGGCCAACGAGCATGTGACCGAACCCGTTTCGATCGTCGGCATGGCTTTCCAGAACCCGACCATGCTGCCCTGGCGTACGACGCTGGAAAACATTCTTCTGCCGCTCGAAATCGTCGAAAGGCATCGTCACCGGCTTCGAGCGCATAAGAAGGAATATGTCGAAAAGGCAGAGCATCTGCTGGAAACGGTCGGCCTCAAGGGCTTCGGCTCGAAATTTCCCTGGCAGCTTTCCGGTGGCATGCAGCAGCGCGCCAATCTGTGCCGTGCACTGATCCACGAGCCGGAACTCCTGATGCTCGACGAGCCCTTCGGCGCGCTCGATGCCTTCACCCGCGAGGAGCTCTGGTGCGTGATCCGCGACCTGCATGCGGCGCAGGGCGTCACCATCGTCCTCGTTACCCATGACCTGCGTGAGGCGACCTTCCTCGCCGACCGTATCTTCATGATGAGCGCACGGCCCGGCCGGGTACTGAAGGAACATGTCGTGCCCTTCGCCCGTCCCCGCGATCTGGAGATCATGTACGAAAAGGCCTTCAACGACATGGTCCACGAACTGCACGGCGAAATCGCTCAGGCGAGGGTGGTGGCATGACCTCTGTTATCGAAGAAACCAAGACCGCCACATCGCCCAGGCAAACGCTTTCGGCCGGCATCAACTTCGTGAAACTGGCCCCCTGGCTCTACACGATCGGCCTTTTCGCGCTTTGGGAGCTGCTGGTCATCGCGCTGGACATGCCGCCCACCATTCTGCCGGCGCCGAGCCGCGTCTTCCAGGCGATCCTGCAATACTGGTCGCCGATCTGGAAGAACTCGCTGCAGACGCTCTATACAACGACTGTCGGTTTCGCGATCGCCGTCGTCGCGGGCCTCGGCCTCGGCCTGTTCATCGGCTGGTCGAAGACGATCTATGCGGGCCTTTATCCGCTGATGATCGGCTTCAATGCGATCCCCAAAGTGGCGCTCGTGCCGATCCTGGTCATCTGGTTCGGCATTGGCGCGGTGCCGGCCATCCTGACGGCCTTCCTGATTTCCTTCTTCCCGATCGTGGTCAATGTCGCGACCGGCCTGGCCACCATCGAACCGGAAACCGAGGATGTGCTTCGCGCACTCGGCGCCAAGAAGCTCGACATCATGTTGAAGGTCGGCATTCCGCGTTCCATGCCCTACTTCTTCGGCTCGCTGAAGGTAGCGATCACGCTCGCCTTCGTCGGCTCGGTCGTCTCGGAAACGGTGGCGTCGAACTACGGCCTCGGCAATATGATGAGCTCTGCCCAGAGCCAGTTCAACGTTCCGCTCGTCTTTGCCGGCCTGCTGATGCTGGCGATCGAGGGTATCGCCATGTATGCGCTGATGGCATGGATCGAAAGACGCATGACCGGATGGGCGCACCGTTCCACCATGTCGCACTGAAAGCCTGACGAGGTCTCGGCGGCGGCCGATGTTAGCGGCCGCTTCCGGAGGTTGTATATTCGAAAATGCTGATGCGGTGCGCCAGCATTATGCAACCGGCGAAATATTGTTAGAGCATTATTTTCTATTGAAATACTGACTGCTGCTCACACGAAATTTTATCGTTTAAAATCCCGCTTGGCGTGTGCGCTAGGTAAAATTGAGAGGACTTCATTAAGGGTTTTGCAGCAACTCTGCCGTCCAGCAAAATTCCCCCCGTTACGCTGGAGTATCGCGTGAAACGTCCCTCCGTGAGACTGTCTTTGATCGGCGCATTCGCGGCCCTTTCGGCCTCATGCGCGACACTCTCCTATACTGGCATCTCCGAAATGTTCGAGCTTGATTCCAAGACCGACGCGATCGTCGAAGACTGGATGCCAAGCCTTTCCAACACCAAGGAAATCAGCGGCGCGCGCGCAGGTCTCCGCTTGGCCTATGTCCAGCACATCATCTCGCAGGACAATGCCGCGGCACTGAAGGCCGAGAACGATATCAAGATGCATCGCGGCCGCATCGAGAAGGCGCTGGCCGAATATGGCAAGCTCATCGGCGCCGGCGATACCAAGCAGGCCGAAGCGCTGAAGGTGATCAGCGAAAACTACGGCAATCTGGTCAAGACCGGCGACGAGATCGTCACGTTGTCGCGCAATGGCAGCGAGAAGCAGGCGAAGGCTGCCTTCAACACGCAGCTGGAGCCGGTCGGCAACAAGATCGCCGATGCGGCGAGCACGCTTGTCGCGCTGAATATCGAAGGCGCGGCGCACTTCGCTCAGCAGAGCGAGCAGGTCAAGCAGAGCGCACTCGGCATCTTCTATGCCCTGAGCGGCATCACGGCTTTGATCGGCCTGCTCTCTATCCTCTTTGCGGTCCGCGGCATCGCCAATCCTATCGTCGGCATCACGGCCGCCATGCGCAGGCTTGCAGAGGGTGACACGGTCTCGCAGGTTCCGTTCGTCGGCCGCACCGACGAAATCGGCACGATGGCCGGAGCCGTCGAAGTCTTCCGCGAAGCCGCTATTGCAAACAAGCGCCTGGAAGAGGAAGCGGAAACCGCCCGCCGTCAGGCCGAACAGGACCGTATCCTGGCCCAGCAGAAGGCGGAAGCCGATGCCGCCGAGCGTCTGCGCATCGCGACCTCCGGCCTTGCCGCAGGCCTGCAGCGTCTGGCCGAGGGTGATCTGGCATTCCAGCTCAACGAGGAATTCGCGCCGGACTTCGAGCGTCTGCGCCACGACTTCAACCAGTCGGTCAGCCAGCTTGGCGAAACGCTTTCGACGATTTCCGAAAGCATCGGCAACATGGACAACGGCACCCGCGAGATTTCCGCCGGTGCAAACGACCTGTCGAAGCGTACCGAGCAGCAGGCGGCCGCCCTTGAGGAAACCGCCGCCGCGCTAGATGAGATCACCGCCAACGTGACCAATTCCGCCAAGCGCACCGAGGAGGCCCGCAGCGTTGCCACCAAGGCAAACGAGAGCGCGGTCAGCTCCGCAACCGTCGTCACCCACGCGGAAGAGGCGATGCGCCGTATCGAGGCCTCGTCGCAGCAGATTTCCAACATCATTGGCGTCATCGACGAGATTGCCTTCCAGACCAATCTTCTGGCGCTGAATGCCGGCGTCGAAGCCGCGCGTGCAGGCGAGGCAGGCAAGGGCTTTGCGGTTGTCGCTCAGGAAGTCCGCGAGCTTGCCCAACGGTCCGCCCATGCCGCCAAGGAGATCAAGGAACTGATCCGCAACTCCGCCGGCGAGGTGGAAAGCGGCGTGGCACTGGTTCGCGATGCCGGTACCGCGCTTGGTACGATCGGGACTTTCATCACCGAGATCAACCAGCACATGGAAGCGATCAGCGTCTCTTCCCGCGAGCAGTCCACCGGACTTGCTGAGGTCAATTCGGCGGTGAACTCCATGGACCAGACGACCCAGCAGAACGCCGCCATGGTTGAGCAGTCGACTGCCGCTTCCGCAACGCTGGCGCTCGAAGCGCAGAAGCTGCGCGAACTCGTCGCCCGCTTCCGTCTCGATGGCATGGCGACCAACCACACGAGCGCGCTGCGCCACACCGCTGCTGCCATGGCCGCGCCTGCCATGTCGCAGGTCCGCGCACCGCGTGCCGCCGCTCCGACGCCGCGTTTCCAAGGCAATGCCGCGGTCGCTGCGCAGGATTGGCAGGAGTTCTGATCCTCGCGACTTTTAAACCGGAAAGGCCTTCCGCAGCGATGCGGGAGGCCTTTTGTTTTGTTGGGTCATCATCGTGCGATCGGTTGTCGATTAAGGGTGGATCACATGGCCTTTACATTAGGTTCATTTGAACTATCTTTGTATCGAGCTGAAACAGGATATCCGCTGTGGAAACCGCAACCCGCAAACACGATGCCTCCGAAATATCTGCCGTCGCGCTGAAGGCCTTCGGCAACGTGATGGGCGAATGGAGCATTCCGCTCGACAAGGCGGCGGCGCTTGCGGACATGTCGGAAAGCACCTGGAAGCGCGCGAAGAAACCCGGTTATGCGGCCTCACTCGGTAAGGACCAGATGCTGCGGCTGAGTGCGGTGATCGGCATCTACAAGGCGCTAAAGCTCTATTTCAGCGAGCCAATTGCGTCCCGCTGGATGGTGCTGCCGAACCAGGGGCCTTTGTTCAACGGTGCGCGGCCGATCGATACGTTGATCGAGGAAGGATTGCCGCAGTTTTTGAGGGTCCGCAATTACCTCGACGCGTTGAGGGGCGGGGCGTGATCGTCTCCGCGATCAGTGATCGTGGGCTGGTGAGGCTCATTCCGGCCACCTATCACAAGCCGCCGAGCCTTCGTGGCCTGGTCGATAGCGACGCGGAGATGGACATCCTCGCCGAGATCGAAGGCATGACCAACGCGCGCCTGACCGCCGAGCGCGGCCTCAGCCTGCATCTCGACCGCCGCGAGCTGGCCTGGAAACGCCGCAAGCACGACCTGCAGGTTTACGGCAACAGCCACATCAACGCCGCCTTCACCTATACGCGGGCAGGCGGCAACCGCTTCAACGACGAAAGCCGCGGCGCCTGGTATTGCAGCTGGGACACGATGACCTCGGTCGCCGAGGTCGCCTACCACAAGACGCGCGAACTGCGTTTCATCGGCGTGTTCGACGAGACAGCCCGGTATGTGGAGCTGGTCGCCGACTTTATCGGAGACTATCCGGACATAACCGGCGACAAGGACCATCCGTCGCTCGATCCGGACCCGGAGAAGGGTTATCCGGCAGGGCAAGCCTTGGCGGAAGCATTGCGTCGAGAAGGCCACGATGGACTGATATACCCCTCGGTGCGTAAACCGGGCGGCCGATGCCTCGTCGCCTTCGAGCCGGCAGCCATCCGCAATGTCCGCCCCGGCGCTTCCTGGAATATCGTCTGGGAAGGGTCGGCCGACTATAGCGTCAACGCGCTCTAGCCGTTACTCCCAGCCGAGGGCGCGGCTAAGGCCGGACGGGTAGAGTGCAATACCGCGTCGCTCAAGCTCGGATGGATAGACCCAGACCGCGCGGATCGTCGAGCCGTTTTCGATCTGGTAGAGGATTTCCTCCCGAGCGTAGAAGCTGCGGTCGGCGAATGTAATGTCGGCCGCGAAGACGATCTCGTGACCCTGCGAGCCTTCGTATTCAAAGATGTTCTCGATCGCATGCCACGGGCCGGTAACGGTGACCTCGGTGTCGAGCTCCTCCCTGAATTCCCGGACCAGCGCCTGTTCGCGGGTTTCGCCAAACTCGATCGAGCCGCCGATCGGCCGCACGCCGATCACCGTGCCGGCATGGGTCGTCACCTCGCTGACCAGCAGCCGGCCATCGTTCCAGGCAAGCCCGATGGTGATCACGCGGATAGTCTTGGAAGGCAGCCAGGCGGTCATGCGTATTTCCCCATCGAGCCGATAACGATGGTCCGCCCTAACACAAGTCTTGTGACGGAAAAACTTTGGGCACCGGGTCCGGCCTCCTCGTAAGGCCAGACCCGGTGCATCCTTTCCTTCAGGTCCGCGGCAAAGCCGGCGTTTCCGCACCGTGAGGGCCCGGAGGTCCGCTCTCGCCGGCAGTATTGCGGTCGATTTCCTGAGGGTCTGGAATCTCCTGTTCGGGTTCGATGTCGAAGGCTTCCTTGACGGCCTTCATCAGGTCGCGGCTTGCATTCCACCAATCGGGGCTGCGCGTCCAATAGCGAAGCGTCACTTTTGCGCTACCGGAATCAAAATCCGCAACATAGGCGACGGCGGACGGATCCTTGAGGACGCGTTTGTCCTGCGCAGCGATCGAGAGCAGCTTGTTCTGCGTGACACTGATGTTTTCGGTCGCCGGAATGCTGACGGAAATCTCGTTACGGCGCGTCTGCCGCCGGCTGTAATTGGTGATCGGCACGTTCCACAGCGTCGAGTTCGGCGCCAGCCGATAGACGCCGTCGGCGGTCTTCAGCTCCGTTGCAAAAAGGCCGACATCGACCACCGTACCGGTGACGGAACCCGTCTCGATGCTTTCGCCGACGCGGAAAGGCCGAAGCACCAGCAGCATGATGCCGGCAGCGATGTTCTGCAGCGTGCCTTGCAGGGCCAGGCCGACCGCGAGGCCGATGGCGCCGAGAGCAGCGAGGATCGAGGCGGTCTGCACACCGAACTGCCCGAGCACCATGACGATGACGAGGATCAGCACCACATAACGGATGATGTTCGAGAAGAACTGCGAGAGCGTCGCGTCGATGCCGTGGATATGCGATAGCCCGCGATGCGCCCAGCGGCTGAGCAGGCCAGCGGCCAGCCAACCAAGGACCAGCAAAATGAGTGCTCCAACGACTGAGAAGGAGTACTGCACTGCAAGCGCACTGAGCTGCGCAAGCGCCGCCCTTGTGGCGACAACGAATTCTGATGCCTGGTCCATCCGGCGTCTCTCCTTGGCTCCCGGTGCGCTGGTAATTGGCGCAGATGACGATGAGGTCAAGAAGAAAAGCACGCCTTTGGGGCGTAGCCTAAATAATTAGGAAAATTCAACTTTCAGGTTCAAGGCGAGATTTTTAACGGCAAGGTGAAGGATGCGCGACCGTCGGTTTCGGCACCGCGGCCGATCCCCTTGATGGCTTTGACAAGACGACCCCCACGGCCGAGCATCGTATCGCCGATCTCGATCAGGCGCGTGTTCGGCGTCGCATGCGGCGCGACTTTGCGAAGCCGCGCGGCCAGTTCGAAATCGTCTTCTTCCGGGTGGAGGGAAAGGACGGCGATGGCCGCGGCAGCAGGAGAGCGCGATACACCCATCCAGCAATGGATAATGATCGGCGCCGATTGATCCCATTCACGCACGAACCCGATCAGGCGGTCCACATGTTGCTCGTTCGGCGCAATCAGGTCGCCGGTGCCGGCAAAACCGATATCGTTCATTGCAAGCTTCAGGTGCCGGTCCGCGGCAATGAAGCCCGGCCGGTGAAAGTCCTGTTTCTCGGCGATCAGACTGACCATCTCGCGGGCGCCGTGCCGCACAGCCATTTCGGCAATGCTCGGCAGAGGACAGACGATGATGCCCGTCATGGTGCCTTCTTCGCTTTTTTCCCGCCAGCTTCAGCATGCGGGCCACGCTCGGCCTCGATCGCATGGAAGCGGTCGAGGAAGCGCTCCTGCGCCTCCAGCGCCGGCATGGGTTTGAGCGGCAGCATATCGGCGGTAATGCCGCGTGGCTGGCCGAAGAACTTGCGCGCTTCGGTAACGGAAAAACCGGCAAGTTCCGTTGCCTCGAAAAATGCGGCGACCGTATCGGCCTTCTTGATCCGAACCTTGAGTTCGCGGGTCGGATGCGGCGGCAGGCCGAAGCGCAGATGGATTGCCGCTTCAAGCCGCTGCTCCACGCTCTTGTAACCACCGCCGACGACGGATTTGAACGGCGAGATCATGTCGCCGATGACATATTCCGGTGCGTCGTGCAGCAGCGTCATCTGCAGCGCCTGCGGCTTGCAGGCCGCATTGCTGAGGCGGAAAATTTCCTCCACCACAAGGCAATGCTGGGCGACGGAAAAGGCATGGTCACCGCGCGTCTGGCCATTCCATCTGGCAACGCGGGCAAGCCCGTGGGCGATGTCGGAAATTTCCACGTCGAGCGGCGACGGATCGAGGAGATCGAGTCTGCGGCCGGAAAGCATGCGTTGCCAGGCACGTGCCGCCTGGGCGGAGGTCTTCTGCGAAACCGGATCGGACGTCACGTCTCTGCCTCTTGCGTCTCGGTCGGGAAGCTAAGTCCCGTCCATTCCGGCAGCGTCAATGTCACGATGACATCGCCCGCAGTCAGGGCCAGACCGCGTGTGAGCGCATCACCCACCCGATCGGTCCGCACGATCGCAAGTCCCTTGTTGCCTGCGACGGAGCCGAGAGAGCCGACCGGCTTGCCGCCCGCAACGATCTCGGTGCCGGACGCCGGCAGGGCCGCCGCGCCGGACACCAGCGCCACGCGCCGCCGCGCCGTGCCGCGATGCTGCATGCGGGAAACGACTTCCTGGCCGACATAACAACCCTTGCGGAACGAAAGCCCGCCGATCTTGTCCAGCAGCACATCGTGCGGGAAGGCATCCTGCAGCGCGTAGTCATGGCCGGAGGCCGACACGCCGGCTGCGACGCGCAGCGCGTGATAAGCCTCTTCGGCGCCATCCGCCTGCTTGCCGGGCGCGCGGGTCAGCGTGATGCCCGCCTTGTCGAATGCTGCATCCTTCACATCGGCCTTGGCGGCCTCTTCACCCCAATACACAGTGACGCCGTCTTGGGGCTCTGCGGAAATGTCGACGGCAGCGCGCAGCTTGTACATCGTCAACCGACGAATCAGCGCGTCACGCTGGGCGGTCTCGGTTTCGATCAGGAAGCCATCGCCATCGCGCCAGATGAGGAAATCGAACAGGATCTTGCCCTGCGGCGTCAGCAGCGCACCGGGCCGCGCCTCATTCTGCGGCAGCGAATCAATATCGGTGGTGATCAGCCCCTGCAGGAAATCCTGCGCATCCTTGCCGGCAAGGCGGATCAGGCTTTTGGTGGGAAGATAGGCGGCGGGCATGGCGCACGAATCCGGTTGGTCTGAGCCCGAGAAGTAAGCGCTGAAGCGGGCAGGGGCAAGATGTCAGCCAAGCCGGAACGGCGTTAAAAACGCCGCTCTTCCAACCGGTCGGAGAAAGCGGGATGGGAGCAGGCTCAGTCGCCGCCCGAGAAGAACTTCCACTTGCCGTCCGGGCTGATGCCGAGGCGGAAGAAGTTGTAATTGCCGTTCTCTTCCATGCCGGCAAGATCGCCGGCGGTCACGATGCGCAGCAGATCGACGCGTTCCGGCGGGGTCAGCGTGTTCAGCGCCTTGCCGCTGAAATAGGGCCAGACATAGGCTTCATCCGGCGTGCCCACATCGAAATGCGCCGCACCAGTGGAGAGGATATCGAGCATGATCGCCAGGATTTCCTGGCCTTCCGTGTCGCCCGAAAAATTCTTGAGGGCGTCGATCGGGTCCTCGAACTCGTTGTTCATCACGTTGGCGGCGGAAGCGCCCGTGCCGAACAGCGGGCGCAGCCGCTGGATATCGCCGGACGCAGCAGCCTCGACGATCTGCTCGCGCATCTGCTTGACGGGCGCCGGCAGCTTGCTCAGGTCGCGAATGATTTCAAGCGGCGCACCGGTTTCCGGGGCAGCCTTTCCGGCATTTGCGGCGGGTGCTGCAGGCGCTGGTGCCGGAGCAGCCTTCGGGTCGGCTGGCTTTACCGGATCCGCCTGGGCGGAGCGATCGATGGCCGGGCCGGGTTTCGGCAGCGTCGTGCCTTCGAAGGCTTCGAGAATCGGTTTGTCCTGAATCTGCTGCGCCGTCTTCGGCGCCTCGACGGCCGGCCGCAGCTCGGACAGTGCCAGCGCATGGCCGCCGGATGAAAGCACAGTCGTTGCCGCGAGCGCCGCTGCTCCCGCAAAACGCGTGAAGGTCTGGAATGTCGTCGTTCCCGCTGCGCGTCGCATGGAAACCTCTGCCTGTTTTATTGAACTGTGCGCTCGGGCGAAAATTCGCCGGCAAGCATGCGGCTTCTTAGTGATTCGAGCATGGCTTCCGCGCCATTTTCGCCATGCAGGCGAATCGTTTCGCGCATGGCCAGTACCAGAGCTGCGTCGGCAATGATCTCGGTTTCGATGCCGTCGGCACGGCCATCAGCCCATGCCTCGCTCTGATATTCCAAGGCAGCCTGCATCTTCTCATGTGCAATCATGTCGTCGATGTCGTTGCGGCCTGTCTGCATACTCTAGTCCTCGGGTACCCGTTTCTTACTAGCCCGTTAAAAACTTTATCAGCCTTTTATCAAAACGACACGGCTTCCTGCGAAAAGAGGTAAATAATCCTCTAATTTCCAAAGCGCGCGGCGATTTCTGCGGCAAGTGTTGCGCCTTCGTTACGGTAGCGCTCCTCGGCAGTCCTTGCGGCATCCGTGCAGGAGGTATGGACCGCGGCGAAAGAGCGGTATCCACGGTTAAAGGCGGCTGTCAGCTTCTCGCGCCGCTTCGGTTCGTTGCCCGTATCGGAATCAAGAAGCTGTTGCATAGCAGCGCGCCATTCGGTGGTCGAGACCCCGCAAAGGGTCCGCAGATACTGAATGGATCCGAGCACTTCCGCCAGCCGGGTCATCTGCACGTCATAGGGCGCCGGCTTTTCCTCGACCGGTGGAGGCGGTGGCGCGGCCTGCTGTTGCCGCCCGGACTGAGCCATAAGCGGCGAGGCCTCGACGATGCAGAGCAGGAAGATGGTCAGAAGTCGCGGAGTAAGCTTCATCAAAGGGTTCCGGCGAGGAGCTGTGCTCTTCTATTAACGGGCGGCGATCTCGGTCGCCAGCCTTTCCGCACATTCACGGACGCTCGGCGGTGCCGGTAGGCGGCGAATTTCCTCCGGCGTATACCAGCCGGGATCGGCGGCATCATCCGCGGCAATCGCTTCCACGTCCGAATCCGACTCGACCTTGAAGACGGACAGGATGAAATGCGGCCCGCCCTGGCGCTCGCTTTTCAGGTCGTAGGTGGCGAACAGAACCGGGTTGCGGACCTCGATGCCGGTTTCCTCGTGGAACTCCCGCACCGCCGTCTCCGCCGGCGTCTCGCCTGCCTCTGCGCGCCCGCCGGGAAAGGCATAAAGATCTGCCATCGGAGGATTGAGCCGGCGGATCAGCAGGAAACGTCCGTCCCGTTCGAGAATCGCGGAGGAGGCGGCTTGTGGGGAGGAGGGCATAAGGAACTTTCTGTTCAGCGTGCGGCAGCGCTATGGGGTACGACGGTGAGGTCGTATCCAATCGCGCGGATAACTTTCAAAACAGTCGCAAATTCCGGGTTGCCACCTTCGCTGAGCGCCCGGTAGAGATTTTCGCGGGAGAGACCGGCATCCTTTGCGATCTGGCTCATGCCGCGCGCTCGGGCAACATCGCCGATCGCCGCCGCTATGACCGCGGGGTCTCCATCTTCGAAAACGGCTTCTAGGAAGAGCGCAATCTTTTCGTCGCTATCGAGATGATCGACGATATCCCATTTTTTGGTTTCGACAGCCATGATCAGTCCTCCAGATCGGCGGCCAGCGCCTTTGCCGATGCTATATCTTCCGACTGGCTCGTTTTGTCGCCGCCGCAAAGCAGGACGATCACTGTGTTACCGCGTCGAACGAAATAAACCCTGTAGCCCGGACCATAGTCGATCCGCATTTCGCTGACGCCCGAGCCAACAGGCTTTACATCGCCCGGATTGCCAAGCGACAAACGATAGATGCGTGTGTTGATGCGAGCCTTGGCCCGCTCATCCCGCAACCTGGAAAACCAAGTCGAGTAGAGTTTGGTTTCCAGGATTTCGATCATAATGAAATGTAGCTTATGAGCTACAGATCTTCAAGTTAGGCCGCCCATGAAAACCTACGCCCTTTATGCCTTCGCCGCCGTTGCCGAGATTGCCGGCTGCTTTGCTTTCTGGGCATGGTTTCGGCTGGAAAAGCCGATCTGGTGGCTGGCGCCGGGCATCGCGTCCTTGGTCGCGTTCGCCTGGGCGCTGGCACTGGTGCCGAGTGAAGCGGCGGGGCGGACCTATGCGGCTTATGGCGCGATCTACATCCTTGCGTCGATCGTCTGGCTCTGGGCGATGGAGGCGCGTGTGCCGGATCGGTGGGATATTCTCGGCACGGCGATCTGCCTCGTCGGTGGCGCGGTCATTCTGTTCGGCCCCAGAAGCGCGTGACCTGTCGCGTCTGAGCCATACGGCTTGACCCTTCCGAATGCCAGTGCCATCTAATCCGCATGTGCGGACGCTACGCCCTGACGGCGCATTCCAAGGATGTTCTCGAAGCTTTAGGTGCGCTGGGAGAGGAAGGTTTCCCGGAGCGCTATAATATTGCGCCAACCCAGCCGATCCTCGTCGTCATCTCGTCGGAACGTCGTGAGCCGGGCAGCAATCTGCCTGAGCGCCGCGCCGTTCTCGCCCGCTGGGGTTTTCTGCCGGGCTGGGTCAAGGAACCGAAGGACTTTCCGCTGCTGATCAACGCGCGATCCGAAACCGCGATCGGCAAGGCTTCGTTCCGCGCCGCCATGCGTCATCGCCGCATTCTGATTCCCGCCACCTGCTTCTATGAATGGCGCCGTCCTCCCAAGGAGACAGGCGTAAAACCGCAGGCCTATTGGGTGCGGCCGAAAAAGGGTGGCGTGATCGCCTTTGCAGGATTGATGGAAACCTGGTCGTCGGCAAACGGTTCAGAGGTCGATACCGCCGCGATCATGACGACCAAGGCCAATGCGGCGATCCGGCATATCCACGACCGAATGCCGGTCGTCATCCAGCCGGAGGATTTCGAGCGCTGGTTGGACTGCCGCACGCAGGAGCCGCGTCACGTGGAAGATCTGATGCAGCCGGTGCAGGAGGATTTCTTCGAAGCGTTGCCGGTATCGGACCTCGTCAACAAGGTCTCGAACATGGGGCCGGAACTACAAAAGCCGGTCGCCGTCGCAGAACCGCAAGAGACGTCTTCGAAAGAAGTTTCGAAGGGCAAGAAACCCGACCCTTCGCAAATGTCGTTGTTCTAACCGCCGCTGTCAGGCCCGCAACATGGTCATCCCGAGCGTCGAGTTCTGAACGTGGCCGGGCCGGTTGCGGTCCGGATGTTACCCTCTGGCTCAGCCGGTCGGGGTGAGCTTCGGCTTGCGCTTCAGCATCAGCGCTGCAGCGACGACGGCCTTCAGGCCGAGCGGACGGTAGGGGGTGGTGATTTCCGGTTTGTGGGCAGTCTTTTTCTCGTTGCTCATTGGCTGTCTCCTCTCGACGCGCGATTCTGTTGTTTGCAATTTTTGCGATCGCGCCTCTCCGCATAAAAGCGGGCAGAATCGTGACGGGCAAGCCGGCACCATCGCCCGTCCTTCATAAAACTTTCATCTTGCGGGAAACTGTTGCGTGAAAGTTGCAACTTACCGAGTTTGGGAGGGCTCAGACATGCGTACTCTCATCCTCGATTGTAATCGTGCCGTAGCGGCGCTGCCAGGCGCGGGCGCTGAAGGGCAGGATGCAGAGATAGGCGACGACGGTGACGGAGAGCACTTCCCACGTATAGCTCATCAGCAGAGCCACATAGAGCACCGCGACGAGAAGCAGCGGCAACATGAGGTCGCGGCGGATCTTGCCCGCCTTGCCGGACCACACCGGCAGGCGAGACACCAGCAGATAGCCGATCAGCAGGGTATAGGCGACGCTGCCATAAACGAATACCGGCGAGGGCTCGACGCCGAGAAAGCCGAGATAAACCGGCAGCAGCACCAGCATGGCGCCCATCGGGGCGGGCACGCCGACAAAGAATTCCGATTGCCACGGCGCCTTCACGTCACGCTCCGCCATGACGTTGAAGCGGGCGAGGCGAAGTCCGGCGGCGATCGCATAGAGCAGGCAGGCGATCCAGCCCATCGAATGGGCGCCATCCAGCAGGAAGGCGTAGGAAACGAGGGCAGGAGCGACGCCGAAGTTGATGATGTCGGCAAGCGAATCCATCTGCACGCCGAAGCTTGACGTTGCTTTCAGAAGCCGCGCCACGCGCCCGTCGATGCCGTCGAGGAAGGCGGCGAGCAGCACCATGGCGACCGCAAGTTCGTAACGCCCTTCGAAGGCCAGCCGGATGCCCGTCAGTCCCGCGCAGATCGCCAGGACGGTGATCAGGTTGGGGATCATCAGCCGGACAGGGATTTCGCGAAAACGCGGTCCGCGGGCCTCGTCGTTGTTGTTCGACTTGGCCGACGGTGTGTTGTGCGGGGCCGGATCCTGTGGCGGGTGGGCGGGCGTCTCCATGGGCGTTCGTCCTTCCTTCTACGGGCCTGTTCTTACGTGCGACGGCTGATGACCGGGCCTTTGGCCGAGCCGAATTCGGCAAGCACCGTCTCGCCGCCGATCGCCAGCTGGCCGACAGTCACCCGCGGCTGGCCACCGGCCGGCACGAACACATCGAGGCGCGAGCCGAAACGAATGAGGCCGAAGCGCTCGCCCGCGTTCAAGGGCTCGGTCGGCTTCACCCAGCAGACGATGCGGCGTGCGACGAGACCGGCGATCTGTACGACGCCGACCTTGCCGTGGCGGCTGTCGATCACGAGGCCATTGCGCTCGTTATCTTCAGAGGCCTTGTCCAGTTCGGCATTCACGAACTGACCGGGACGGTATTCGATGCGCGACACTTGGCCACGCACCGGCGCACGGTTGATATGGCAATCGAACACGTTCATGAATACCGAGATGCGCAACATCGGCTCGGAGCCGAGCTGCAGCTCGACCGGCGGCACCACCATGGCGACATGGCTGATGCGGCCATCGGCAGGGCTCAGGATCAGGTCGTCGTCCTGCGGCACGGCCCGTTCCGGGTCACGGAAGAAGTATGCGCACCACAAAGTCAGCACGATGCCGACCCAGAAAAGCGGTTCGGCGATATATCCGAGGATCAACGAGGCGATAAAGAAGGCGGCAACGAAAACATAGCCTTCCTTGTGAATCGGCACGAGCGTGTTGCGGATAGTGTCGAAAAGGTTGATCAACCGGGTTCTCCTCTTGAGAGCTCCGCGCCTCCAAAGGGACGCGTAAAGCTGCTCCAAATCCATTGAGCCTGCGTCGCGCCGCCGAAAACCTATCGGGTTTCCGGCAGGATGCCGCGCTCGATGGCAACTGACTACAGAAAAACCCTTTTTGCGGCAATGCGGTTCCGTTTACATCCCAAAGGGATAGTCCAAACAATTTGGGATTACGCAGTTATCCCCTGTGAAAGCTGCGGCTGCGGCGGATTGAAGGTAGGCGTTCACATACGCGAACTGCAGTTTTGGCGGGGTTGCCTCCCGTCGCATCGGGTGCATAGATAGCGCGGGAGATTTTTCAAAAAGACCTGCCAACTTTATCGGAGGAGTGGCGCTTTCCGCGGCACCCATATTTCCATGATGAACAGAGATCGCTGACATGATGAACCTTGGTCGCTATCCGCGCGTAGCGCTTGCTCACCTTCCCACGCCGCTTGAACGGCTCGATGGCCTGACGAAGCTCTTGAACGGTCCGGAAATCTGGATCAAGCGCGACGACTGCACCGGTCTGTCCAGCGGCGGCAACAAGACCCGTAAGCTCGAATTCCTGATGGCCGAAGCGATCGCCGAAGGCGCCGACACCGTCATCACCCAGGGCGCCACGCAGTCCAACCACGCGCGCCAGACTTCGGCAGCCGCCGCCAAGCTCGGCATGGCCTGCCATATTCTGCTGGAAGACCGCACCAAGAAGACCAGCTTCGAATATACCGAAAACGGCAACGTTCTCCTCGACCGCCTGCATGGCGCGACGATCGAGCGCTGTGCCGCCAATCCCGACATGAACGGCGAGATGGAAAAAGTGGCCGCCCGCATGCGCAGCGAAGGCCGCAAGGTCTACACGATCCCCGGCGGCGGCTCGAACCCGACCGGCGCGCTGGGTTACGTCAATGCCGGCATCGAGCTGGTCTATCAGGCCAATGCGCTCAACCTGCGCGTCGACCACGTCGTCCATGCCACCGGTAGCGCCGGCACCCAGGCCGGTCTTGTCGTTGGCCTCACCGGCATTCGCAGCGGCATTCCGGTCCTCGGCATCGGCGTCCGCGCCCCGAAGGAAAAGCAGGAAGAGAACGTCTTCGCTCTCGCCGCACGCACCTGCGACAAGCTGGAAATCTCCGGCGCCGTGAAGCGCGAGGACATCGTCGCCAATTGCGATTATGTCGGCGAAGGTTATGGCTTCCCGGCTCCGGACACGATCGAGGCGATCCGCACGCTTGCCCGCACCGACGGCATCCTTCTCGATCCGGTCTATTCCGGCAAGGGCATGGCCGGCCTGATCGACCTCTGCAAAAAGGGCTTCTTCAAGAAGGGCGAAAACATCGTCTTCCTGCATACCGGCGGCTCGGTCGGCCTGTTCGGTTACGCCAACGACTTCCAGAGCAACAGCTGATGTCTGCCGACACGATCACCGCGCCGTCCACCGGCGGCGCGGAGACCCCTTACTTTCCGCCGAAGCACCCGATCGTCGGCGTGCTCGGCGGCATGGGGCCGGCAGCAACCATCGATCTGATGCGCCGGGTCATGGAAGCGACGCCTGCCTCTGACGACGTCGACCATATCCACCTGATCGTCGATCAAAATCCCAAGGTGCCGTCGCGCATCGACGCCCTGATCAACCGCACCGGCCCCAGCCCGCGTGACGAACTGGTGCGCATGGCCAAGGGGCTGGAAGCTTCCGGCGCCACCATGCTGGCGATTGCCTGCAACACGGCGCATGGCTACGCTGACGATATCGCCGCATCGGTCGGTATTCCGCTTCTCAACATGGTGACGCTGACCGCGGAAGCCATTGCCGCTCGGCCGGAGCCGGTTCGCAAGGTCGGCATGCTGGCTTCCACCGCCGTGCTGCAACTCGGCATGTTCGAGCGCGCCTTCGACGCCTTCGGCATCGAAACCGTCTATCCCAAGCGCCAGGACGACGTCATGCGGGTGATCCGCGGCGTCAAAGCCGAGGGTGCGACGGATACGCTGGCGGCCGATTTCGACGCGCTTGCCCGCGAACTGGTCGCCGATGGCGTCGATGTCCTGGCGATCGCCTGCACGGAGCTTTCGCTGCTGGTCGATCGTATGGGCAAGGATATGCCCGTCATCGACGCGCTCGACGTTCTGGTCTCGACCATCGTCAAGCGGGCGCTGGCACCGGCCGACAAATAACACCGGCGGCGGGACCGGTTATTCCCGCATCTTTCTCTTAAGACTTGGCTTTTCGCCGGAGCGCCGCATCCCGGTCGTCGGTTCGCGCAGCATGATGGACGATGCCTTGATCCTTAAGAGCAACCTCCGCATGGAGGCAGCCGCGAAGCGCCTATTCCTTCGATCGCTTCCGGACCGAAGTCCGGAAGCTTATAGACACCTGTCGGTCGTCTGGCTTACCGCCAGCCGAGCGCCGGCGCGACGTGTTTCAGAATGCTGTCGATCACATGCGCGTTGTATTCGACGCCAAGCTGGTTCGGCACCGTGAGCAGCAGCGTATCGGCCTCGGCGATCGCCTCGTCCTTTTTCAGCTGCTCGATCAGCTTGTCCGGCTCGGCCGCATAGGAGCGACCGAAGATCGCCTGCGTTTGCGGATCGATATAGCCGATCGAATCCTGGCTTTCGCCGCTGCCGCCGAAATAGGCGCGATCCATGTCGTTCATCAGCGCGAAAATGCTTCGGCTGACGGAGACGCGCGGCTCGCGCTTGTGACCGGCTTCCTTCCAGGCCTCGCGGTAGATGCGGATCTGTTCGGCCTGCTGTTCATGGAACGGCTTGCCGCTCTCGTCCGTCTTCAGCGTCGAGCTCTGCAGGTTCATGCCGAGCTTGGCGGCCCAGATGGACGTCGCGTTGGAGCTGGAACCCCACCAGATGCGGTCGCGCAGACCTTCCGAATGCGGCTCGAGGCGCAGCATGCCCGGCGGGTTCGGAAACATCGGCCGCGGGTTCGGCTTGGCAAAGCCTTGGCCACGGATCACGTCGTAGAACACTTCCGCGTGGCGGCGGCCCATATCCGCATCCGTCTCGCCTTCTGCCGGCGCGTAGCCGAAATAGCGGAAGCCATCGATCACCTGTTCCGGTGAACCGCGGCTGATGCCGAGCTGCAGGCGCCCGCCGGAAATGACGTCGGCCGCGCCGGCATCTTCCGCCATGTAGAGCGGGTTCTCGTAGCGCATATCGATGACGGCGGTGCCGATCTCGATCTTCTTCGTCCGTGCGCCAACGGCGGCGAGAAGCGGGAAGGGCGAGGCGAGCTGCCGGGCAAAATGGTGGACACGGAAATAGGCGCCATCCGCGCCAAGCTCTTCAGCGGCAACGGCAAGGTCAATGGATTGCAAAAGGACATCGGAAGCCGACCGCGCGCCGGATTGCGGCGAGGGGTTCCAGTGTCCGAAGGAAAGAAAGCCGATCTTCTTCATGGTGATACACCCGATCGTTAAGTTTGCGTTGGGTGGGTCATCGCATGATTTCGGCGGGAGATACAGGGTGTGGCGCGGGGACGCAGTGTTTACTCTCGTGGGGTTGTTATGGTGGTCTCAAATTACCAACTGGTTGACGAGCGACTTTGATTGGATGTGTCGACTGTGCGGCACTCTCCTTTCTTCCCCCTTGCGGGGAAGATGTCAGCGGAGCTGACAGATGGGGGTGGTTCAGCAAATTCTAACGTCGGGTTCGTGGCACGACCCCCCTCTGTCGCCTCTGGCGACATCTCCCCCGCAAGGGGGAAGATAGGAGATCACCTCACCGCCTCATTCCATCTCCCGCCAAGCCGTCTGCCCCGTCAGCCTATGCATTCCCGCGAGATACTCCGCCTCCGAAGTCGACCACCGCAGCCTTGCATACTCCTCGATATCCGGCCCAACCGGATATCGCAGCCGATGGGTGTCATCATTTGCGGCCTGATACACCGCCTCCGCCACCGCAAGCTCCTCGGTGGACTCGAACGGATAGTTCATCATTGCTCCAAGCGCATGGTCGAAATAGGCCTTGTATCCCTCCGGTACCTGCGCCTCCTGCGAGGCGGCCATGCCGGTCGCGGTGAAGTTCGTGGTGCGCATCGCGCCGGGCTCGACCAGCTTCACCCGGATGTTCTGCGATTCCAGTTCGTAGGACAGCGATTCCGTCAGCCCTTCGACGGCGTGTTTGGACGAGACATAGAGCGACAGCAGCGGCACCGCGACGAAACCGACGCCCGACGTCACGTTGACGATCGTCCCGCCACCCTGCTGCCGGAGATAGGGCAGCGCCGCCTTGGTGACATTCATCGTGCCGAACACGTTCGTCTCGAAAATGCGCCGTATGGCCTGGTCCGGGGTTGCCTCGAAGACCGAAAGAATGGTGATACCGGCATTGTTGACGACGGCGCCGATCCCACCGAAGCGGGTCACGCCCGCCTCGAATGCCGCTTCGATACTGGCCGGATCGGCAACATCTAGGGCATGGATCAGAACGTTATCGGGAAACTCCTGCGCGAGATTCGGTTCCGGCTTGCGCATCGTTGCAACGACGTTCCAGCCGTGCTGGGCGAAGTGGCGAGCGGCGGATTTGCCGAGGCCGGAAGAGCAACCGGTGATGAGGACTGTCTTGGTCATGTGTTTGGCTCCAATCTGTTGATGAGCCTGTACTAGCCCTGCACCTCAATCCGGTACATAATGAGAAATCTTCATTTCGTTATGGATCGTCTCATCGTGGATGTCCTGACCGATATCATCCAGCTTCTCAGACCGCGAACGGTACTACTCGGCGCCATGCTCGCATCCGGCCGCTGGGGCGTTCGCGTGCCGCCGCACACGGGGCCGATTTTCTATCTGGTCACCGAGGGTCGCTGTTGGTTCAAGGCGGATGGGCGGGAAGCGGTCGAACTCGTCGAGGGCGATTATGTCCTCTCGGCACGTCCCACGGCCGATACGTTCACCAGCGCGCCGGGCGAAGCGGTCGTGCTTTCCGACGATGCCTTCAAGGCGCGCCATACGGTCGATGGCGAAGTCCGCGTCGGCCAGCCGGGCGAGGAGATGAAGACGCGCATCATCGGCGGCCTTATCCTCTGCGACCCGGCCAATACCGAGCTTCTGATCAACCTGCTCCCGCCCGTCACGCAGGTGAGTGCAGGTGAAGGAGCCAGCGCGCGGTTGCGGGCTTTGCTGGCCATGGTGCGGGAAGAGGCGGGGGAGGCTCGGCCTGGCCGCGATGCCGTGCTCGTCCGGCTGATCGAGGTGATGCTGGTGGAAACGCTGCGGCGCGAGGCGGCGCTGGTGCCGAATGCCGGCGTGCTGGGCGGCCTTGCCGATCCGCAGCTCGCCAAGGCGCTTGCCAATATCCATGCGGATGTCGGCCGCGGCTGGACGGTGGAGGAACTGGCGCGGGACGTCGGCATGTCCCGTGCCGTCTTTGCCCGCCGCTTCTCCCAGGCGGTTGGCGCCGCGCCCGTCGAATATCTGCTTTCCTGGCGCATGGCGCTTGCCAAGGAAGCTTTGCTGCACGGCCGCGGTACACTGGAGGAGATCGCGCTGAAGATCGGCTATCGCTCGGCCAGCGCCTTCAGCACGGCGTTCAGCCAGAAGGTCGGATGCCCGCCGAGCGAATATGCGTCGAAGGTGATGGCGGAGGCCGCCTGATGCGGATTACCGCGCCGCCTGCGGATCGACCCAGCCCATCCACGTGGTGAAGGCGAGCAGCGGAGAACCCCACAGCATCAGCACTAGCGCATAAGCGGCGGCCACCCCTAGCAGGACGAACATTCGTGTCTGGCGGTTTTTTCTCATTCTCTGTCTTTCAGTCCTGTCTATCGTATTTATTCAGCAGCCGGCTGCCCGCGCAGCACGACGCCGAGGTCGTCGCTCTCGCGCACCTGGCGCAGATGCTCTTCCGCCTGGGTCGCTTCGCGCTGGCGGTTCCACATCGAGGCGTAGAGGCCGTTTTCGGCCAATAGAGCCGAATGCGTGCCCCGTTCGGCAATCTTGCCGTCACGCAGCACGATGATCTCGTCCGCGTTGATGACGGTGGAAAGCCGGTGCGCGATGACCAGCGTCGTGCGGTTCTTGGAAACCGTGTCGAGCGCCGACTGGATCTCGTGTTCGGTTGTCGTATCCAGCGCGGAGGTCGCCTCATCGAGGATCAGGATCGGCGGAGCTTTGAGGATGGTGCGGGCGATTGCCACGCGCTGCTTTTCACCACCTGAGAGCTTCAACCCGCGCTCGCCGACCTTGGTTTCGAAACCTTCCGGCAGGGCGCGGATGAAATGGCCGATCTGCGCGATTTCAGAGGCGGTCTGCACCTCCTCTTCGGTCGCGCTCGGCCGGCCGTAACGGATGTTGTAGGCGACGGTATCGTTGAACAGTACCGTGTCCTGCGGCACCATGCCGATCACCTTGCGCAGCGAATGCTGGGTGACGTCGCGCACATCCTGTCCGTCGATGGTGATCGAGCCGTCCTGGATATCGTAGAAACGATAGAGCAGGCGGGAAATGGTGGATTTACCGGCGCCCGAGGGCCCGACGATCGCTACCGTCTTGCCGGCCGGCACTTCGAACGAAACACCCTTCAGGATAGGCCGGGCCGCGTCATAGGCGAAATGCACGTCCTTGAAGGCGATAGCGCCTTTGCTGGCCCCTTCGCCGATCGCCAGTTCCTTCGCACCCGGCTTGTCGACCACTTCGGGATCGACTTCCAGAAGTTCGAACATCTGCTCGATATCGGTCAGGCCCTGGCGGATTTCGCGGTAGACGAAGCCGATGAAGTTGAGCGGCACCGAAAGCTGCATCAAGAGCGCGTTGACGAACACGAAGTCGCCGATGGTCTGCTCGCCGCGCTGCACCGCAAGGCCGGACATCACCATCATGACAAGCGTGCCGAGACCGAAAATGACGCCCTGGCCGAAATTCAGCCAGCCGAGCGAGGTCCAGACGTCGGTCGCGGCCTTCTCGTACTTCGCCATGGAGACGTCGAAGCGCTTGGCCTCCATCTCCTCATTGCCGAAATATTTGACCGTTTCGAAGTTGAGGAGCGAGTCGATCGCCTTGGTATTGGCGTCCGTATCGCTGTCGTTCATCGAGCGGCGGATCGAGATGCGCCAGTCGCTGGCCTTGATGGTGAACCAGATGTAGAGCGCCACGGTGACGGCCGTCACCGCGACGTACCAGAAACCGTAGGCGGCCCAGAAGATCACCGCCGTCAGGACGAATTCCAGCAGCGTCGGCACGGTGTTGAGGATCGTGAAACGGACGATCGTCTCGATACCCTTGGTGCCACGCTCGATGATGCGCGAGAGGCCGCCCGTCTTGCGCTCCAGATGAAAACGCAACGAAAGCTGGTGCATGTGCACAAAGGTGCGGTAGGCGAGCTGGCGCACCGCATATTGCCCGACGGAGGCGAACAGCGCATCGCGCAGCTGGTTCAGGCCGAGCTGCAGCAGGCGCGTGAAATTATAGGCGATGATCAGCACGACCGCGCCGAGCAGGAAGGCCGGCAGGATGCCGACCATGTCCATCTTGCCGTTCAGCGCATCGGTCGACCATTTGAAGAAATAGGGTACCGCCAGCAGGATGAACTTTGCGAGGAAGAGATAGAAGGTCGCCCAGAGCACGCGCGCCTTGAGGTCCGCGCGCCCATGCGGCCACATATAGGGCCACAGGTTGACGAGGGTTCCGAACGGATTGCTGGCATCCGCCGAAATGGTCTTCTTCTTCGCTGCCATGATTGTCTCCGCCGGACCCTGCGTACCGGGGAATGCCGGGCGCGTCAAAATGCCTCCCGCACATAAGGTCAGGCGACAGATGTTGCAATGACGGTTTGGTGAAAGTTGCACCCGACGCGCCATTGCGGGCTATGCCGATGGCGCCGCAGCAACACGATCGGGAACCCGGGTTACGCAGGGCCTGAGCGGAGCCCCTTAGGTATAGATACGAATTGCGGAGGCCCAGGCAATTCGGTCATTTCGAGAGCATAAGCGAGGGGGAATCATGCGCGCCAAGAGCTACATTATCGCCACTGCCATAAGCCTTGGTCTGTGGGCCGCATCCTACCATGCGGCGGCGGCCGGCTATCATCTGGCGCAGGATGCCGGCCTCATGCCGAGCCTTCACATCAAGGCAACGATCGCCTCGGTCTTCGGCTGAAATCAGCCCGTCGAGGCGAGCCGGCAGGACATGTGGCCCGCCGACTTGCTCAAGATCACTTGGTCGACGCGTTGCCGCTGGAGGCCGCTGCACTACCGGTCGTACCGGTTGTCGTTGCCGGTGGGGTCGTCCAGGAAATGTAGTAATAGGCTTCCCCGACCATGCCGAAAAAGCCGCTGGCACCGGTTCCCTTCTCGATATAGCTGCCATCATTGGCACGAATGAATTTGCCGTTGCCATCGCGGGTCAGGATATCCTTCAGGTAGTTGCTCCAGTCGTTCTTGTCGACTTCCGTCTTGGAACCTGAAAGCTGCTTGCTGTCGGTCACGTCCCAGGCCTTGACCTGCTCGCCGTTGACGGCGTCCGTCACGGTCAACGTGCCGGCGTCGAGCGCCGCCAGCATCTTGTCGGCCATCGCCTTCGTATCGGGATTGTCCTGCAGGCCTTCCAGCTTGTCGCGCAGTGCTTTCATGAAAGCCTTGCTGGACATGTCGCCGACGTCGCCGTCGGCGCTGGTGTCGTCCGTCTTGCCACCGTTCATCGCCTGCTGAAGCGATGCGATCATGGCGGCGAGTTGCGTATCCTCGAAATCACCGTCGTCGTCATCGTTGCTGGGGTAGAGGATGTCGGCCAGCGAAGAGCCGGAAGTCTGGCTGGAGGAAGGGCCGGACGGCCGGCTTTCGCTTGCGTCCTTAAATGCATTGAGGGCTGCCTGGCTGGACCAGAGCCGGATCGAATTGATGCTGGAAACCATATTTTTCTCCTAAGGCGCGTCATCAGGCGGCTGAGGGGGAGCCGGAGATAATACGCAGTCACGTACTGCGACGCCGGTTATTCGCCCCGCAGCATGCGTGAAGCTGACCGCAGCCGGCTTTTTCCGGCGTCCCATCGAAGAAACCTGTTTGATAATGTGGAAAACCGGCCGGTTCCCGGCGGTTGATGTCACCGCGTGGGGTTGCTGGACCCTTCAGAGCGGAAATTCCCGCTGCCGTAGGTCCGAGCGAGTCGCCTGAGTCGCGATGCCGCTCTCGAGTCGCCATGCGCCGATGGCCGCGCCGGACGTCACTCCGGCGCGGGTAGGGGCGGGAAAGGGCAGGCAGGGGTCGAGTATGGGGAGGAGTTGGAAGTTCTGCCTGCCCGGCTGTTTCCGGCGATCTGGCGAGAGATTGTCAGCCCCTCTTTCGATCATCGTCACAACCGTCACCGGAAGCCGAGCTTCGACCCGAGGAGGCAACCGGTTCGCGACCCGGCTTCCCATCCGATGACGGGAACGAGTATCGCGTGAGGTGGACGGGCGGGGATGAATTGGGGTGGCGGGGCGATTAAGCGGCTGAAAGAAAAGGGATGTCTTTTTCTGAGGGTAGAGTTTTTCCCCGGCCGGGGTGCAGCGAGCTCTCTCCCCCTTGCGGGGAGAGATGCCCGGCAGGGCAGAGTGGGGGTGGTTCAACATTCTCTAACGTCGGGTTCCCGGCGCCACCCCCATCTGTCAGCTCCGCTGACATCTTCCCCGCAAGGGGGACGAGGGAAAGCGTGGCGTCATATCAAGACCGGCGATGCATCAACCGTTCGCGATGAAGCTCTTCCGCGTTCGGCAGGGCCTCGTCCGGCACGCCGAAGATCTGGCCGGGCTGGATGACGTCCGGATTGCGGATCTGGTCTTCGTTGGCGAGATAGATTGTCGTGTAGCGGACGCCCTGACCGTAGACGCGGCGGGAGATCTGCCACAGCGTGTCGCCGCGGCGAATGATCACCGACGCGCGTTCGCTCTGGGTCAGCGGTGCCTGCTGGATGGTCACGGCGCCGCCGGCAGCATTGGAGGCGACAGTCGGCGCGGCCGCTGCTGCAGGCGCCATTTCGACCCCCTTCAGCTGCTGGGCGATCACGGGTCCGACAGCCTTGGCAATCATCTCGCCGATCTGCTTCAGTCCGGCGCCAACGGATGCGACATCCTTAGGCAGTGCATCGAGCGCGGCGAGCGCTACGGCCGCATCCTTGGCCGTCGTTTCGGCGATCAGGCGAATGGAGGAGGCGGCATCGACCGGCAGGCGGTACTCGGAAAGCGACTTCAGCGCGATCGAAGTGCCCGAGCGGGCGGCGACCATCTGTTCCTGAGAAGGAACCTTGCCGCCGTCATAAAGACCGCGCAGCAGGTTGAAGGCACGCACCGTCTCGTTTCGCAGCTTGTCGAACGCGCCGGCATCGATCTTGGCCAGGGCGTCGGCACTCGGACCTGCCGCGACGGCTGCGACCTGCTCGCCGGCCGGGCGGTTGAAGGGCACTTCGACGCGCACCAGAACCTGGTTGCCTGCGCCGAGCGCCTCGACGGAAATCCGGTGGTCGCCGACGGTAAGGTCGGTCTGGCCCTCGATGACGAAGCTGCCATCAGTGCCGGCCTGTGCCGTGCCGATCTGCTTGCCGTCCGCCTGGCCGCGCAGCTGCGCACCCGGGCGGTAAACGCCGGCAACGAAAATCTTGCTGCCTTCGATCTCGACTGCCGTAACGCGAAGCTCAGCAGCGACCGGCACAGATGCAGCCGGCGCCGTTGCGGCGGGCGTGGCCGGAGCCGAAGCCATCATGTTTGGCGCGGATCCTGCGAGATTTGCAGAGCCGGAGGGAAGTGCCGGCAGGCCGGCAACCGTGGTGTCGGGGGAGGCGGGAGCTGCCAGGGCGGCAGGCGTCTGCGCAGCCGCAGCGGTCGAGGGCGCCGCCGGGGCCTGTGCGACGGGCTGTGACGCAGGCTTTGCTGCTTCCGGAGTCGCGATGAGGCGGCTTGCCTTGCCGGGCGTGGTGACCATGGCCAGCAGCTTGCCGTTCTTGTCGGCCGGAACGGAAACGGTCGCGGTTTCCTCGGAAATGACGGCCTTGCCGTCCTTGCCGGTCGCCTTCAGCACGAGCTGGTGATCGCCGGGCGGCAGCGGGTTGTCGAGAATGGCGACGAAATCACCGCTTGGGCCGACATTGGTCTTGGCAACGGTCGACGCGCCATTGGTGACCTCCAGCGCGGAATTCGGAGCGGCGCGGCCGGCGATGACTGCCGAGCCATCCGGCTCGACGCGCAACACGTCGAAGGACGGCGTGACGGCTGCAGCCTGGGCCGGCTGCTGTGGTGCGGCCGGAGATGCCGGTGACTGAGTGGCCTGCGAAGCGGGAGCGGCGGGAGGCGTGGCGGCCGGTGTTGCCGGCTTCGGAGCGTCCGGCGTTTTCGCGGCCTGCTGATTTTCCGTCACGGCATCCTTGACGACGTTGCCGGCTGCATTAATTGCATCACCGATCGGCTTGGTATCCTGGTTGATCCTCGGCAAAACGAAGAAGACCATCAGCAGCGATGCTATGGCGAGTACGATCAGGGCCAGCCAGCCGGCGCGGTTTTTCATCATCAATGCCTCTCCCGATGGCCAGAGATTCCCAAAGATTCTGCGCCATCATTACTTATTCGGATTAACCTTTTCCTCCCGCCTTCACAAGCTTTTCACACCATAAACCCTTGCTCTTCCGGGCATTTCCCGTCAATTTTGAGGTTCGCGGGTGTTCCTGCGCCGATACTGAAATGCCTTACGGAGAAAACTGTGCCGATTCGATCCATCTGCGTCTATTGCGGCTCCCAGCCTGGACGCGATCCCGCCTACATCGCCGCCGGCCGTGCGCTCGGAAAATCCATTGCTGCCCACGGGCTTAGGCTCATCTATGGCGGCGGCACGAAAGGCATCATGGGGGCGGTCGCCGCCGGGGTTCTGGCGAATGGCGGTCAGGTGACCGGCATCATTCCCGAATTCCTGGTCGACATGGAAGCAACGCGCCATTCTCTGGGCCAGCTCGATGAACTGATCGTGACAAAGGACATGCACGAGCGCAAGCACAAGATGTTTGAACGCTCTGACGCTTTCGTGACCCTGCCGGGCGGCATCGGCACGCTAGAAGAGATCGTCGAGATCATGACTTGGGCGCAGCTCGGCCGCCATGAAAAGCCGATGGTTTTCGCCAATATCGGCGGTTTCTGGGATCCGATGCTGGACCTCGTCACCCATATGCGCGAACAGGGCTTCATCCACCGCGCGCAACTGGTGCAGCCGCTGGTGATTGCCGAGGTCGACGACATCGTCCCGGCAATCCTCGAACGCGGCGAGGACCGCCCGCCATCGAGCGGCGAAGACGCCGTGATTTCCAAGCTTTAAAGCAATTCCAGCAAAAGTGCGCAGCGGTTTCGCGATTCGAAGAAAAGCGGAACGGCTCCAGGCCTAATCGACGATGAAGAGCTTTGCACCGACAGCAGTCGAAGAGCGGTGCGGCTCGGCATCGTCGGCCACCTGGTAGCTCATGCCGGGCTTCAGGGTGAACACGCGGCCGTCGGCAAGCTCGGTCCGAAGCTCGCCTTCAAGGCAAAGCAGAATATGGCCTTTCACACACCAGTGGTCCGCAAGATAATCTGGCGTATATTCGACGATCCGCACCCGGATACCGCCGAAATTGCGCGTCTGCCACGTGGCCGAACCCGTCTCGCCGGTATGGTTGGTCTTCGGCACATCGCTCCAGTCGGTCGTGCCGAACGGGATGTCGCTAATCTTCATGGGAAGGCTCCGTTGGTATCTAGCGGCCGCGCTTTTGCTTCAGCATCGACCAAGTATAGATGGCGAGCGCCGTCCAGATCAGCACGAATGGGCCGAGCTTGACCATGCTTAACGGTTCGTGAAAACCGAATACGGCGATCAGGAAAACGATCGTCGGCGTCACGTATTGCATGATGCCGAGCGTCGAAAGACGCAGCATCTTGGCGCCGGTGGCAAAGATCATCAGCGGGATCGCGGTGATCAGCCCGATGCTGAGGAGAAGCGGCACGTCGCCCGGCTGGCCGTTGAAAAGGTGGCCCTGTCCGGTCGTTTCCAGCCAGACCATGTAAGGAAGTCCGGCGATCGCCAGCAGCAGCACTTCCAGGAAGAAACCCTGGTTCGGGCCGATCGGCAGCGTCTTGCGGAAGAAGCCGTAGAAACCCCAGCTGAGCGCCATGGTGAGCGCCACCCAGGGCAGGTGTCCGGCGTCGATGGTGAGGATAACCACCGCGATTGCCGCAAGGCCGACGGCCGCGATCTGCACGGCGGAAAGCTTTTCCTTGAGGAAAAAGGCGCCGAGCACCACGCTGAGCAAGGGGTTGATGAAATAGCCCATCGCGCCTTCCAGCGCCCGGCCGGCATTGACGGCCCAGAGATAGGTGCCGGTATTGACCGAGATCAGCGTGGCGGTCAGCAGCGCCATTGCCAACATGCGCGGCGAGCGTAGCGCCGTCACCACATCGCCAAGCCGTCCGCGCATTGCCAGCATGAGGCCGGCCACCGGCACGCCCCAGACGACGCGATTGGCAAGGAATTCCAACGGCGCGATATGGCCGAGCGCTCGCATGTAGAGCGGCATGAAACCCCAGATGACGTAGACGATGAGAACCATGATGAAGCCTTTGCGGCCATCGTCCGGGATGGCGGCGGGCGTTTGGGTCTCGGTTGTCATGGGAAGGTCCGGTCAGTGATGCGAGGCAACATTGGTAACGGGCGAACACCTGGCTGCCAACGCATTTCCTTGAAACTGCGATTATTTTCGCTTCCGCTGTTACGCGTCTGCCTCATCGGCTCCGGGCTTGTTTCAGCATCGGCCATGTGTAGATGACGAGGCCCGCCCAGATGAGCACGAAGGCACCGAGCTTGACGGGGCTCAGAGCCTCGTGAAACGCGAAGACGGCAAACAGGAAGATCATCGTGGGAGCGATGTACTGCATGATGCCGATCGTCGAGAGACGAAGCAGCTTTGCCCCATTGGCATAGATCATCAACGGCCCGGCAGTGACGACGCCCGCCGCCATCAGGATGAACGTGTCCCAGCCTGTCGCGTTGAGCAGGTGCCCCTGGCCGCTCGCTTCCAGCCAGATCACATAGGGAATGCAGGGAATGCTGATCAGCAGCACCTCCAGGAAGAAGCCCTGGTTCGGTCCGATCGGCAGTGTCTTGCGGAAGAGCGCATAGAAACCCCAGGTGACGCTGAGGCCGATCGAGACCCAGGGCAGGCCGCCGGCATCGACGGTGAGGATCACGACCGCGACGGCGGCAAGGCAGATCGCAACCACCTGTGTCCGCGCCAGCTTTTCTTTGAGGATCACTGCGGCGAGGAAGATGCTGAACAGCGGATTGATGAAATAACCGAGCGCCGCATCCAGCGCCCGGCCCGAGGCGACGGCCCAGACATAGATGCCCCAATTGACGCTGATGATCGCGGCCGTGACGCATGCCATGCCGAGCATGCGCGGGTTCTTGAGAGCCGTTTTCAGATCTTCCGTGCGGCGTAGCAGCAGAAGCACGATGCCGGCGACGGGTACGGACCAGATCGCGCGGTTCGCCAGCACTTCCAGCGAGGGAATATGCGCGACTGCCTTGAGGTAGAGCGGCAGAAAGCCCCAGAGGAAATAGGCGGTCAATCCGAAGGCAAAGCCACGCGGCGTGTCCTCGTTGGTGACGACGGGCGGGATGGTATCGGAGGCCATGGTGTTTCCGGACTTTCTGTTCTTGTTGAGCCCCGGTCTAGCGGAATGGGTCGGGCCGAACCAATTCATTTCTTTGAAGCTTACATGAAGTGTGGCGATCTCGTCGGATATGGTGCGATAGTGATTGAGGCTCAGGATTGGAGGAAAAAATGGGTTTTGCGGAGGCACCGGTGCATCGGCAGCTTTATGCGCGGCAGATATTGGCGAAGGCAGGTGTCGCCAAAAACGACCGGTTGCTGACCGCTTTTGCGAAGGTCCCGCGCGAGAACTTCCTTGGTCCCCCGCCCTGGGTCTTCAGCGACTTCCAGACCTATCGGCAGATCGCCTCCGAAGACCCGGTGGTGCTCTATCAGGATATGCTCGTGGGTCTGGATACGGAGCGCGGCGTCAACAATGGCATGCCCTCCTTGCATGCCGGCGCGATCCATACGCTCGGCGTGCGGGAAGGTGAGGTGGTCGCTCATCTCGGCACCGGTTCCGGCTACTACACGGCCATTCTGGCCGAGCTCGTCGGCCCTGCCGGCAAGGTGGTTGCGGTGGAATACGATACGGCGCTGGCTGCCAAGGCGCGGGAAAACCTTGCCGGCTACGCCAATGTCGACGTCATTACGGGCGATGCGACGGCGTGGCCGCAGCAAGATGCGGATGTGATCTACGCCAATTTCGCACTCGATCACCCGCCGGTGGCCTGGATCGACAATCTTGCCGTCTCAGGACGGGTGCTCTTTCCGCTCGGCTTTCCGGGCAGTGAAGGTGGCCGACGAACCGGTTTTACCCGTGCCGCGGCCTTCCTGATGATCGACCGCCGCGTCGGAAACCGTTTCGGCGCCCGCTTCCTGCAGCCGGTCTCCTTTGTCTGGGCGGAGGGCCAGAAACCGACCCCGCCGGGACGGCATGAAGGACTGGAGAAGGCGTTTCGCAGTCGCCGAGGCTATCAGGTCCGCAGCTTTCGCTGGCGGGAGCCGGCGAGGAGCAGCGAGTGGTATGGCGAGGAGGATTGGGGGCTGAGCTTCGAGGAGGCCTGAGCCGGTAACGGTCAGGCGAGGCTCATCAGAGCAATGCCGGCGATCGCCAGTGCTGCTCCACCCCAGGCGGCGGGCTGAGGCATTTTCCTACTGCGCAACCAGACCATCGGCAGGATCATGATCGGCGTCATCGAAGAGAGTGTCGAGACGATGCCGACATTGCCGTTTTTCAAGGCGCCCATCAGCAACGCCATGCCAAGTGCCGTGCCGAAAAACGAGGAGATGACGGCAAGCGCGAAATCGCTGCTGCGAAAGCGCGTCGCCTGCCTGCCGATCGGTAGCGCAAGAAGAGCCCAGAAGAAAATGACCGCAAGCCCCGAGCGAACGGCCATCGCGGCAAAGGGCTCGACGCCGGATGCCATGGCAGGACGCGCGAGCAGGCTGCCGAGCGCTTGACCGAAGGCGGTGATCACGCCGAGCGCTATCCCGGTCAACGAAAGCGTGTTTTCCGGTGCCGGCGCCTCGATGGGTTCGCCATCCGAAAGCGGGATCATCGCAGCCGGCCTACGCCGGCGAACGCCGATCGCGATCAGGATGCCTGCCAGGATGAGGACGACGCCAAGTCCCTGCATGAGGTTGATCGTCTCGCCGAAAGCGATGTAGCCCATAAGCAGGGCGAAAGGCGAGGTGAGCGAAAACAACAGGGCCGTTACCCGCGGACCGGCGGAGTAGATCGCTGCGAAATAGGTCGTGCTGGCGAGCGCGATGCCGAACAGGCCGGAACCGGCAAGCGCCAGCACCTGCCACGAGCCCAGCGTCGCCCAGCCGCCGAACAGGGTCGCGGCGAGCGCCGTGATCACAAAAGCCGCGGTGATCTGCCAGCGCGCCAGCGTCAGCAGTGGAACGCGACCGTTGAGCTCGTTGATGAACATCGAGCTGAGCGCGATACAGGCAGCAGACCCCAGCGCAAGCGCTTCGGAAACAAACATGGAAGAGGTTCCTTGTTGTCGTTCCAATGTCTTGCATGCCGGGGTTTGTCAACGCGGCGAGGGCGAGGGCTTAAAGCGCCGGAATCACTCCGCCGCGATCTTCCCCGCCAGCTCCCGGTTTTTCATCAGCTTGTAGATCACCGAATCCATCAGCGCCTGGAACGAGGCGTCGATGATGTTTTCCGACACGCCGACCGTCCACCAGCGCACGCCGGTGCCATCGGTGGATTCGATCAGGACGCGTGTGATCGCCTCAGTGCCGCCGTTGAGGATACGCACCTTGAAGTCGGCGAGCACGAGGTCGTCGATCTCGTGCTGGTATTTGCCGAAATCCTTGCGGAGCGCCAGGTCGAGCGCGTTGACCGGGCCTTCCGCTTCCGCGACCGACATCAGCGTCTGGCCGTCGATCGAGATTTTCACCACGGCTTCCGAGACGATCTTGATGCGGCCGAGGCTGTCGAAACGGCGCTCGACCATGACCCGGAAACCTTCGGTCTTGAAGAATTCCGGGATGGTGCCGAGCGTGCGGCGGGCGAGCAGTTCGAAGCTCGCATCGGCACCTTCATAGGCATAACCCGAGGCCTCGCGCTCCTTGACGATTGAGATCAGCTTGTCGAGCTTCGGATCGTCCTTGGAAACCTCGATGCCGCGTCGCTTCAGGGCGTTGATGAAGTTGGACTTGCCGCCCTGGTCGGAGACCATGACCTTGCGGAAATTGCCCACGCTTTCCGGCGTCACATGCTCATAGGTGCGCGGGTCTTTCAGCAGTGCCGAGGCATGGATGCCGGCCTTGGTGGCGAAGGCGGAGGCCCCGACGTAAGGTGCCTGATGGTTCGGCGAGCGATTCAAGAGCTCGTCGAAGGCATGGCTGAGGTTGGTCAGGCCCGCCAGCCGCTCGGGATCGATCGCGGTCTCGAAGCGGGAGGAATAGACCGGCTTCAGCGACAGCGTTGCGATCAGTGTCACGAGGTTGGCATTGCCGCAGCGCTCGCCGATACCGTTCAGCGTGCCCTGGATCTGCCGACAGCCCGCCTCGATTGCGGCGAGCGAATTGGCGACTGCCTGACCAGTGTCGTCGTGCGGGTGGATGCCGAGTGCGCTGCCCGGGATGCCGGCGGCGATGACGGCGGCGACGATCTCTCGGATCTCGTTCGGCTGCGTGCCGCCATTGGTGTCACAGAGCACCACCCAGCGGGCGCCGGAATCATAGGCCGTTTTCGCGCAGGACAATGCGTATTCGGGATTGGCCTTGTATCCATCGAAGAAATGCTCGCAATCGACCATCGCTTCCTTGGCCGCACCGCGGGCTGCCTCGACGCTGTCACGGATGGATTCCAGGTTCTCCTCGTTGGTGCAGCCGAGCGCGACGCGGACGTGATAATCCCAGCTCTTCGCCACGAAACAGATCGCATCGCTCTTGGCCTGCAGCAGCGTTGCCAGCCCCGGATCGTTGGACGCGGAAATGCCGGCCCGCTTGGTCATGCCGAAGGCGACGAAGGCCGCCTTTTCGGTGCGCTTTTCGGAGAAGAAGGCAGTATCGGTCGGGTTCGCGCCCGGATATCCGCCCTCGACATAATCGAAGCCGAAGTCATCCAGCAGGTTGGAAATGGCGATCTTGTCCTCGACCGAAAAATCGACACCGGGTGTTTGTTGTCCGTCGCGGAGGGTCGTGTCGAAGAGGTAGATGCGTTCGCGTGTCATGGGTGCTCCTCCTGGAGCGAGTTTATGCTGGGATTGGAGGCATCACCCCCCTCTGCCCTGCCGGGCATCTCCCCCACAAGGGGGGAGATTGAATCGCGGCCACGTATCGCCCATCGCCAACGCCGAACTTCCCGGGAAGCCGGTGCGCCCAGCCAATCTCCCCACCTGTGGGGGAGATGCCCGGCAGGGCAGAGGGGGGTAACCACAAGACGCATCGCTAAATCAAACCTTCCCCGCAAACCGATCCGTCGCCCGGATCAGCTTGTCGGTAATCCCCGGCTCCGAAACCGCATGTCCCGCACCCTCGATGATGTGGAAATCCGCATCGGTCCAGACCTTGGAAAGCTGCCAGGCATATTTCAGCGGGCAGGGCATGTCGTAGCGGCCGTGCACGATGACACCCGGAATGCCCTTGAGCTTCGTTGCGTCGCGCAGCAACTGTCCATTCTCCAGCCAGCCGGCATTCATGAAGTAATGGTTCTCGATGCGCGAGAAGGCCAGCGCATACATGTCCTCGTCATGGTTGGCCGCAAGCTGCGGATCCGGCAGCAGGGTGATGGTCGAGCCCTCCCACACGCTCCAGGCCTTGGCGCAGCGGATCTGCTCCGCCTTGTCCGGCCCGGTGAGGCGGCGGTGATAGGCGGCCATCATCTCGTGACGCTCGTTTTCCGGAATGGGGGCAACGAAGGCCTCCCACTTGTCGGGAAACATCTCAGAGACGCCGAACTGGTAGTACCAGTCGAGTTCCGGCCGGGTGACGGTATAGATGCCGCGCACCAGAAGCTCAGTGACGCGTTGCGGGTAGGTCTCCGCATAGGCGAGCGCCAGCGTCGAACCCCAAGAGCCGCCGAACACCTGCCACTTCTCGACGCCGATCATCTCGCGAAGGCGCTCGATATCGGCGACCAGGTGCCAGGTCGTATTGGCCTCAAGCGAGGCATGCGGCGTCGAGCGCCCGCAGCCGCGCTGGTCGAACAGCAGCACGTCGTAGAGATCGGGATTGAACAGCCGGCGCTGGTTCGGGTTACAGCCGCCGCCTGGGCCACCATGCAGGAAGACCGCCGGCTTGGCGCCCTTTGTGCCCACCCGTTCCCAATAGATCACATGGCCGTCACCGACATCGAGGCGGCCGCTCTCATAGGGTTCGATTTCCGGATAGAGGGTACGGAGAAGTTCTGTCACAGGTGCAACCCCTTTGCCGGCCAGTTTTCGGTGTCGTGATCAGGATGCTGGAAGGAGATGATCTGCTCCTGCTTGGCGGCATCCTCCGCCGCGTCGCGCACGGGCTGATCGAAGATCGTCGCTACCCACGCAATATGGGTGGAGTAGTTGACCTGGATCTTCGGCGCCAGATCGTCGCGGTCATCGAAGGCACCGATCGCCAGCTCCAGCCCGCCGGGATAACGATAGGTCAGCGGCGTGCCGCAATCCGCACAGAAGCCGCGATCGATATTGATCGACGACTGGAAATATTTCGGTTCGCCGCGGCTCCACTCCACGCCGTCCTTGGGTGTCGAAACCAGCGGACCGAAAAAGCCGCCGAACGCCTTCTGGCACATGCGGCAATGGCAGATCGAGGCGCGGCCGAGCTCGCCATGGATGCGGAAGCGGACGGCGCCGCACTGGCAGCCGCCTGTTCTGAGCTTGTCGGTCATAAAAGGTTCTCCGATGTCCCTTTCGGGGTCCAGGTTTCGGTGTCGTGGTCGGGATGCTGGTAGGAAACGATATCCGTCAGAAACGGCGCGGATTCGACGTCGTCCATCGTGTGCCGCTGCGGCAGTTCGTGCAGCCTGTCGATGAACGGAAGCTTGCCCTCGACGCCGAACTGTACGACGGGTGGCAGCGAGGCGGGATCATCGAAACTGCCGGCGGAAATCGCAATCCCGTCATCCGCCTCGTAAGTCATCGGCGTACCGCAATCCGCACAGAACCCGCGTCGAACATGATTGGAAGATTGGAAATATTTGAGTGCGCCACGTGTCCAGGCAAGGTCTGCGTCGCCGGTGGCGACCAGCGGCGCATAATAGGCCCCGAACGCCTTCTGGCACATGCGGCAATGGCAGATCGACGAATCGAGCGGTTCACCCGTCAGCCGGAAACGGATCGCGCCGCACTGGCAGCCGCCGGTCCTGACGATCTCGCTCATGGCTTTTCCTCCGAAACCCGCTGCGGCGGCCAGACATCGGTGTCGTGGTCCGGGTGCTGCCGGGTGCTGGCGCGGATAACCTTCTCCTCATCCGGCGTCATGTCCAGTTCGGTATCGTGATGCAGGCCATTCAGCTCGCCGAACCAGGACATCTTGTAGGCAAGATTGGTCTGCACACTTGGCTTCACGCTTTCAGGATTGTCCAGCGATCCGAGCGTGATGCTGATATGCCCGGCGCCACCATCGTAAAACAGCGGCGTGCCGCATTTGGCGCAAAAGCCGCGCTTCACGGTCTCCGAAGAATGGAACCAGGCGGGCTCGCCACGGGTGAAGGCAAAGTTCTCCCGCTTCACACCGCCAAACGGCATGAAATAATTCCCCGCCGCCTTCTGACACATGCGGCAGTGGCAGATATGCGGGAAGCCCAGCTCGCCTTCGGCGCGATAACGAATGGAGCCGCACTGGCAGCCGCCGGTGTGGATGAGGGTCATGGGTGGGGCTCCTCGACGGTTCTGACGATGTGCAGGCAGACGTTGTCGATGTCGCGCAGGATGTCGTCGTTCCAGAAGCGGAGGATGGTCCAGCCATCCTGCTTAAGGCGTTTGGTGCGATTTTCGTCGTAGCGAAGATCCATGTCTTGGCCATGTTGGGAGCCATCGACTTCGACGACGAGGCGATGGGTGGGACAGGCGAAATCGACGATATATCCGGCGATGGGCACTTGGCGGCGGAAGCTCAGTCCCATGAGGCGGTGTGCGCGTAGTTCGTTCCAGAGCTTCAGTTCAGCGTCTGTCATCGCGCTGCGCATGCGCTTGGCATTGGCACGGTGTCGAGGAGGGATGAGGGTATGTGACATGCCCGGAACTCCAACTTTTATAGTTGGGGCAATACCCCCCTCTGCCCTGCCGGGCATCTCCCCCACAAGGGGGGAGATTGGCAGGATGCGCCAGCTTCCCAAGCGCAACGACCGTAGAGTAGGGCGAGACGTGGCCACGAGTCGATCTCCCCCCTTGTGGGGGAGATGCCCGGCAGGGCAGAGGGGGGTAGCCACGGTCACCAAGCCCATCTCACAAAACCTTATTCCGCCAAATGGCAAACCGCCTCGATATTGTTCCCATCCGGATCGAAGACAAACGCACCGTAATAATTCGGATGGTAATGCGCCCTGAGCCCCGGTGCCCCGTTATCCCGCCCGCCGGCCGCCATCGCAGCGGCATAAAACGCATCGACCTCGGCCCGATTGCGCGCCGTAAACGCCACATGCTGCGAATGCCCGGCAGCCGGCGCCGCTTCGTGCAGCCAGTAGACCGGCCGCTCGCGCCCATAGCCGCCGACTTTCACGCCGCCGGTATATTCGGCCGGCACCATGTAGAGAAACGAGGCGCCGAGCGGCGCGAAGGCCGCGTCGTAGAACGCTTTGGCGCGGTCGAAATCCGCGACCTTGATGCCCATGTGGTCGATCATTCCATCCTCCTCCTCAGGATTTCGAGAGCTGAAGCCTAGCGCTTCAGCTCCCAGGTCGTCACGCGTTCTCCGGTGGCCGGGTCCTTGCCATCCTTCAGCTGAATGCCCTTTTCGGCAAGCTCGTTGCGGATGCGATCTGCTTCCGGGAAGTTCTTCGCCTTCAGCATTTCAAGCCGCATTTCCACCAGCGTATCGATGGCGGAGGCAACGGCCTCGTCGATCTCCGCCTTCTTCGGCAGCACGCCGAGAAGTGCTGCACTGGCCGCAAACACCGGCAGCTTGTCCCTGTCGGCATTGGCTTCCTGCGCAAGCGCATGCAGCGCCTGCACGGCGGCAACCGTGTTGAGGTCGTCCCCAAGTGCGTCGAGCACCGCTTGGGATGGCGCAGCCCCATCCGGCTCACCCGCCGGCCACTTGGCGATGAGGCGTTCTGCCTCCTCCAGCCGCTTCAGCGAAAAATCGATCGGCTCGCGATAATGCGTCATCAGCATCGCAAGCCGAAGCACTTCGCCCGGCCATTTGCGGCCGCCGAAGTTCTCGGTGTGCAGCAGGTCGTAGATGGTCGTGAAGTTGCCTTCGGACTTCGACATCTTGCGGCCTTCGACCTGCACGAAGCCGTTGTGCATCCAGATATTCGCCATCACTTGCGTGCCATGCGCGCAACGCGACTGGGCGATCTCGTTTTCATGGTGCGGGAAGATCAGGTCCAGCCCGCCGCCATGAATGTCGAACACCTCGCCGAGATAACGCTGGCTCATTGCCGAGCACTCGATATGCCATCCCGGCCGACCGCGGCCCCAGGGGCTCTCCCAGCCGGGTTCGTTATGGGAGGAAAGCTTCCACAACACGAAATCGCCGGGGTTCTTCTTGTGCGCATCGACTGCGATGCGGGCGCCGGCCTGCTGCTCGTCCAGCGGGCGCTTGGAAAGCTGGCCGTAATCCTGCATCGACTTGGTGTCGAACAACACTTCGCCGGCCGCGACATAGGCATGGCCGCGAGCAATCAACTTTTCGATGATGTCGACCATCTGCGGAATGTTGTCGGTGGCGCGCGGCTCCACAGTCGGCGTCAGGCAGCCGAGGGCGGCCGTATCCTCGTGGTATTGTGTCTCGGTCTTTTCGGTGACAAGCCGGATCGCGTCGTTGAGCGGCAGGCCGGGATGGTCGCGCAGCGCACGCGCGTTGATCTTGTCGTCCACGTCGGTGATGTTGCGGGCATAGGTCACGTGGCTTTCGCCATAAACATGCCGCAGCAGCCGGTAGAGCGTATCGAAAACGATCGCCGGGCGCGCATTGCCGATATGGGCATAGTCATAGACCGTCGGGCCGCAGACATACATGCGCACGTTATCGGCATCGATCGGCGAAAACGCCTGTTTTTCCCGGTTCAGCGTGTTGTAGAGCTTGAGCGAAAAGCTCATCCATCGTCTCCCAAAAACTTGCATGGCGCCAAAGGCTTACACGACGCCAAAATTCCGCACGAAAACTGTCCGGCAGGACCGGGTCGTTTGTCTTCAAGGCTTTTCGAGAGACGAGAACGGCCGGGCCAGCGCGAACGCTAGCGAATAATGATCCCACAAATGGAAATCGCCGTTTTCATGCGCAGGTTTATGGCGCGGGCAGGGGCTTTGGTCAAGAGGCCAAGGCCCGCGCCGAATACGATTAGGCCACCCTGCGGCCGATGCCGTTCCTGAAGACGGTGACAAGGAAGATCAGCATGGAGATGACGGTCAGTATCGAGCCGATCGCAGCCAAAGCCTCGCCGCTGCCCCAGACGGCCAGCGCGATGCCCGGCACAATACAGAGGACACCGAGCACGGCGAAGCCAAGATGCACCTTGGCAAGCGTCGTTTCCGCGGCCGCCGGCGTCACTGTGTAATAGAGGCCGAACAGGCCCATCGTCGTCCAGCCGACGAGGTTAAGGTGGGCATGCGCCGGCGCCATCGTGTGGTCGCCGGAGATCGCCATGTGAATGCCCCAGAACATGCCGCAGGTGACACAGAGCACAGCGGCGGCGAAGAAGTAGAACGCAATGTTTCTCATCCGAAACTCCCCCTAGGAATGAAAATCCTGCTGCCTTTCGCAGGACTTCCAGCATAGCGGAAATCCCGGGCTTTCATAAGGGGTGGTTGGCGACTGGTGGAGCCACCGGCAGACCGCCTTTACTCGCCGTTAGCCATGCAAAGTGGCGAGCCTTTTCAATTACGGCATCGAATATATTATAAATCACTGATAAATAATAAGGGGAGGTCGTGATGCATGCGAGACCAGCCTTTGTGGGCGAGCCGCTGGCTCCGGAAGAACTCGACCGCCTGGACAAGATCTATGGTGTCGCACGTTGGGTGACCGGCAAGTCGCGCCATGATCCGGCCGCCCAGAGGCTGGCCGCGATGGTCATTCGCTTCTACCAGCTCGGTGTCCGGGACGAGGAGGTTCTGCTGGCCATGGTCATCGGCACGCATAAGGATCTGGCCGAGCGATAGGCCGCCGTATCGCGCCTCCCTACCGATGTGGAAATGCGTCGGCCCGAGGGATCGTTCGCCTGTCCTGCACGTTGTTCGGCGCCAACCGCAACGGGCGCATCCGACATGGCGAGCCAAGACAAGCATCACGGCATCTTCGACATCTTCTCCAGCACGGTCTCGTCCTGAGCCGGCAAGCCGGTCACTTTCGTGGCGGCCGTCATCCTGGTCGTCGTCTGGGCCGTCAGTGGCCCGTTTTTCGGATTTTCCGAAACCTGGCAGCTGGTCATCAACACCGGCACGACGATCATCACTTTCCTGATGGTCTTCGTGTTGCAAAACTCCCAGAACCGCGACAGCGAAGCGGTTCAGACCAAACTGGATGAACTCATCCTCTCAAGCCACGCCGCCAACGAATTCATCGGCATAGAGAAGCTGGACGAGAAGCAACTGAGGAAGCTGAGCGACAGTCTGAGGCAGCACGCCGACCGGCTGAGCGACAAGGCGGATGGGGCTACGGAAGAAGGGGAGGAGGGCGAGTAGGTCTCCCGTCGCCCAACCGTATTGCTATTGCCCCTCGCTTTGGGCTCAGGCTATGCCCGACCGTATCTCACTCCGGCGCGCGGAAATCCACGAACTTGTTGTCGCGCACCACGAACAGCCGGCCGCTGTCCGGAAGCTCCGGCGAGGCGAGGAACAGGATCTTCTGAGCGACTTCAGACGGATGCGGCAGGGTTTCCGGGTCTTCGCCGGGCATGGCCTGGGCGCGCATCGCGGTGCGGGTAGCGCCGGGGTTGATGATGTTGACCTTGAGAGACGTATGGTTGGTTTCTGCCGCCCAGATTCGGGCCATGTTCTCGACCGCCGCCTTGGAGATCGAATAGGCGCCCCAGAATGCCGGTGCCTTCGAAGCGACGCCTGAGGACAGGATCAGCGCGCGGCCGGCATCGGATTTGGTCAACAGCGGCTCGACCGAACGGATCAGCCGCCAGGTGGCGGTAACGTTGGTCAGCATGACCTTGTCGAACACCTTCGCCTCGATATGGCCGAGCGGCGAGATGACGCCGAGAATGCCGGCATTGGCGACGAGGATATCGAGCTTGCCCCAACGCTCGAAGATCGAGGCGCCGAGGCGATCAATGGCCTGCATATCCGTCAGGTCGAAGGGGACGAGGGTTGCGGTGCCGCCAACGGCCTTGATCGCGTCGTCCAGCTCTTCCAGTCCGCCGACGGTGCGGGCAGTGGCGATGACATGCGCGCCGGCCTTGGCGAGTTCCAGTGCCGTAAAATAGCCGATACCGCGCGACGCGCCGGTTACCAGCGCGATCCTGCCTTTAAGATCGATTGTCATATTGTGAATTCCCCCGGAGAAGCGGTGTTTTGCTACACCGTTGATATGAATGTTGGCCGGTGCGGCGCGCACCTCACCTCCCCCTTGAGGGGGGAGGTCGCAGCGAAGCTGCGGGAGGGGGTGATCGGATAAGGATTGCGGCAGTCACCCCACCCCGGACCTTTGGTCCGACCCTCCCCCTCAAGGGGAGGGTGGTCGCCTTAACCGTTGCTGGCGAGAACCGAAACCTTCCGTCCCATCGTCTCGCCGTCCTTGTCAAGCAGACGGGTCGGATAGTCGCCGGTGAAATAGTGGTCGGTAAACTGCGGGCGGGCCGGATTGCGGTCTTCGCCGCCAACGGCGCGGTAGAGGCCGTTGATCGACAGGAACTCGAGCGAGTCCGCGCCAATATACTTGCACATCGCTTCCAGCGAATCGTACTGGTTGGCCAGCAACTTGTCGCGGTCCGGCGTGTCGATGCCATAGAAGTCCGGATAGTAGATCATCGGGCTGGCGACACGGAAATGCACTTCCTTGGCGCCGGCATCGCGGATCATCTGGACGATCTTCAGCGAGGTCGTGCCGCGCACGATGGAATCATCCACCAGCACCACGCGCTTGCCTTCGATCATCGCCCGGTTGGCGGAATGCTTCAGCTTGACACCGAAGGCACGAATCTGCTGCGTCGGCTCGATGAAGGTGCGGCCGACATAATGGTTGCGGATGATGCCGTATTCGAACGGAATGCCGCTTTCCTGCGCGAAACCGAGCGCGGCCGGCGTGCCGCCATCCGGAACCGGAACGACGACGTCAGCCTCGATCGGGGATTCCTTGGCGAGGTTGATGCCCATGTTCTTGCGGGCAACATAAACGCTGCGGCCGCCGACGACGGAATCGGGACGAGCGAAATAGACGTATTCGAACAGGCAAAGCCGTTCCGACTGGCCGTTGCCAGCCTTGCGGGCGTCGATCGAAACCGAGCCGTCCGGCTGGATTTCGCAAATGATGACTTCGCCATTTTCCACGTCACGAATGAACTTCGCGCCGATGATGTCGAGCGCGCAGGTTTCGGACGCGAAGATCGGCTTGCCGTCGAGCTCGCCCATGACCAGCGGACGAATACCGGTGGGGTCGCGGGCGGCGATAAGCTTGGTGCGGGTCATCGCCAGCATCGAATAGCCGCCTTCCATCTGACGGATCGCGTCGATGAAACGGTCGGCCGTGGACGTGTAGCGGGAGCGAGCGATGAGATGCAGAACGACTTCGGTATCCGACGTCGACTGACAGATGGCGCCACCGGCGATCAACTGCCGACGTAGCGTCAGGCCGTTGGTGAAGTTGCCGTTATGGGCGATCGCGATGCCGCCGACTTCCAGTTCTGCAAACAGCGGCTGGACGTTGCGCAACGCCACTTCGCCGGTCGTCGAATAACGGTTGTGGCCGATGGCCATGGTGCCCGGCAGTTTCGCCAGCGTTGCCGGGTCGGTGTAATGGTCGCCGACGAGACCCATGCGGCGTTCAGAATGGAAGCGCAAACCGTCGAACGAGACGATACCGGCAGCTTCCTGGCCGCGATGCTGGAGCGCGTGCAAACCGAGCGCTGTCAGCGTCGATGCATCCGGGTGTCCCAGAATGCCGAAAACGCCACATTCTTCACGAAGTGTATCGAAATCCCATTCGTTGACTTGTTTGAGGTCGAACGTTTCGGAAACCGGCTCACTCATCTTGGCCCTAATCCTTCTGGACAGCGTGTCCGTTACGGAAAAAATTGAAAGGCCGGCCGGGGATCGTGTCCCCGGAAGCCAGCCTGTTTCTCACCTGATTACGAATGATAGCACAAATGGTGATGTTTTGCGCTGCATCAAGCGTAAGATAACGTCAATTATTTGTTGCCGGTGCGTCTTCAGCCGGCGGCTGGTCCTGACCTGCGCCCGGCGCGGCTTCCTTGCCGAGAATGCGAGCGCGGATCTGCGGCTCGATATCGGCCGGCAATATGGCTTCCAGGCGGGCGACAAGCGTGTCGAGGAACGGCTTGGACTTGGCCTGCGTGACCCAGACCGGCTGACGATCCGGCGAAACCAGCCAGTTGAAGAAGCCGACTGCGACAACGAGAAGCAGGACGCCGCGGGCCGCGCCGAACAGGAAGCCCAGCGTGCGGTCCAGAGCGCCGATGCGGCTGTCGATGATGAAATCGGCTATGCGGGTGGTGATGAACGAGATGACGATCAGCGCCACCAGGAAGATGACACCGGCCGAACCGGCCATGGCGATGCGTTCATCGGCCGTGTAGTTCTTGGCGTAGGGCAGGAGCAGCGGATAGAGATAATAGGCGGCTGCGACAGAGCCCACCCAGCTTGCGATCGACAGTACCTCTCGCGAAAAACCGCGAACCATGGCGAGCACGGCGGAAAACAGCGTCACACCGATGACGATACCGTCGAAAATCGTGATGGGCATATATGAACTACTCCAGACTTCCCGTTCGCGGACCGGCGGTGTTGAACGCGGTCTCACGGCAGCCGTCATACATCACAGGGCCAGTTAACGGAAGATCAATCATCTTCCGCAGGAGGTTGTCCCAAATTCTTCCGCGATCCGGCAATCCGCGACACGAGATCAGGCAGATCCTCGATCTCGGCCAGACGGCTGTTGGTGCCTTTCGACACTTCCGCGGAACTCGCCGGAAGTGTCGCCTGGGCAAAGCCGAGCTTCTCCGCTTCCTTCACCCGTTGCGCCGTCTGCGAGACCGGACGAACCGCACCGGATAGGCTGATCTCGCCGAAATAGACGCAGTCTGCAGGCAATGCCACGCCGGCAAGCGATGAAACGAGCGCCGAGGCAACGGCCAGATCGGCTGCGGGTTCGGAAATGCGATAGCCGCCCGCTACATTGAGATAGACGTCATGCTGCCCGAGCCGCACGCCGCAATGGGCTTCCAGGACGGCAAGGATCATTGAGAGCCGAGACGAGTCCCAGCCGACGACGGCGCGCCGCGGCGTGCCGAGAGATGTCGGCGCCACCAGCGCCTGTACCTCGACCAGAACCGGCCGCGTGCCTTCCATGCCCGCAAACACCGCTGCACCCGGCGATTTGGCATTGCGCTCACCGAGGAAGAGTTCGGATGGGTTGGAAACCTCGCGCAGGCCCCGGTCCGACATTTCGAACACGCCGATCTCGTCGGTCGGCCCGAATCGGTTCTTGACGGTGCGCAGGATACGATAGTGGTGGCCGCGGTCGCCTTCGAAATAGAGGACGGCATCGACCATGTGCTCGACGACGCGCGGCCCGGCGATCTGGCCTTCCTTGGTGACGTGCCCGACCAGAACCATGGCCGCACCCGTCTGCTTGGCAAACCGGATCATCGCCTGCACGCCCGTGCGCACCTGCGTCACCGTGCCGGGCGCCGAATCGGCGGTATCGCTCCACAGGGTCTGAATGGAATCGATGATGACGAGGTCGGGCCGTTTGCCTTCCGAAATGGTGGCGAGGATATCTTCGACATTGGTTTCCGCGGCGAGGAGCACATCTGAGTCCGCGGCGCCAAGTCGCTGGGCACGCAATCGCACCTGAGCCA
>CBDDGK010000069.1:0-116534 GCA_965227625.1 Neorhizobium sp.
TATTGATGCGGGGCATGCAGCTCCGGCGGCCGATCGACGTCGTGAGATCCCGATCTCTGTCGGTCGATGACAAGCGGGCCATCCTTGCCGTGTGGGCATCTGACTTCTATGCCGTCGACTCGAAGCCGGCTCTTCGGCAATTGCCCGGGACGGATGAGCCGGTCTCAATCGACGAGGTTCAGCTCGCGCTTCGGGAACTCGATTGCAGGCAGGGCTAGCAATAAATCCGCCGGTTGCTGCCATAATTGCGATGAAAGACTGCTTTGCGCCGTGCGCCGCCAACCTTTCAGGCTGGCGGCATCAGTTGGCTATGCGCAGGTCGTCATCGTCATCTCTTTATTGTCGTCGCATTCCGGCTCGCACCGTGCCTGCGACGCCGCCGAACCAGGCTGCTACAGCCCCGATCAAAAGCGCAACGAATGCTAAGATCGCGCCCGTGGACAGCACCTTGCTGGCCGACTGAGCCGCCTCGATGGCTTTTTGCTTCGCCATCTGAATCGACTGCTTGTATTGGGCCTCGTAGTCCGCAACCTGTGTCTTGGCTTGATCGACCGGTATATTCTGCGCGCGAGCGAGCGCAGCTGCAGCCTTGTTGCGTGCGTCGTCCAGTGTCGCCTGATCCCCGGTGATCACTGCTCGCAGGGCAGCAACGGCAGTGTCGCGTAGCGCCTGGGGATCGTTGCCGCCGGTTGCAGACCTGATCTGCTGTTCGATGCCCGAAAACGGATTTCCGTTATTTGCCAAGGCGGGCACTGCAACACTTGCCGCCGTTGTCGCCGTCTGGCCGACACCGCCAAGCATGCTTGAAACGCCGCTGAATGCGCCACCGACAACTGCACCAAGAGATGTCGTCAGCAGATAGAGAACCAGCAAGGTGGTGACAGCCCATGCCGTCAGGCCGTGATAACCACCCGTCGTTCTCCTGGCCCGGGCAGACAGGCGGCTGGCGATGTAGCCGCCGACGAAGGACGCGACGACGCCTGAGGCAACGAACCATGCAGCGCTGGCTGTCGAGACAGTTCCAGCTGCGGGGTTGCCATAGGAAGATGGATCGACAACCGCCAAACCGATGCCAAGGCCAAGAAGGTTCAGGAGGGCTTGAACGGAGAGTGCAAGTGCAACACCGGCAGAGACGGCGCCCCAGGAAACATTGTTCAAAATTGCTGTATCCGGCAGATGACCTTCTCTGTCATCTGATCGACGGGTTGCGCTGATCGGATCAGTCATGAGCGTGTCCTTTCGAAGAATGGCGCCTCCAAGTTCGGCGCGAGAGCACGGGGCTTTAAGGTGCCCCGGTGCTCCGATACGTCCAAAGATCTGGACTCCTTCGAGCCAAGGTCCTTTTCGGACTGTCTGCTCGAAGGGTGCTCGCCGATTTAGCTGGCTTTTCGCAGTTGCAGGCGCGAGACTCCGGCCGCAACATTCAGACCGGTCCCCGCTTCCGCGCTCAGCGGCTGCAGGCCAAAATTCTTGGCGTTGCCGCCGATGAGTGCATTCGCTCCGAGACCAACGCCGAGAGATGCGCCAGCGGATGCACCGACATAGGTCCCGGCAAGGCTGCCTTCACCGACTGTTGTCGGCGTCGTGTTGACGACGATCCAGCTCAGATAGGATTTTCCGGTTACGCCGATATCGATACCGAGCTTGCCAATCGTTCCGGTGTAGCGTTCGACCTTGCCAGTCCGCTGTTTGAACTGGCAATCGACAGTGCGGCTGGAGGCGATGAGCAAGCCTATTCCGCCAGCAACTTCGCACGACAGCGTTCCAAGGCGCTCTCTAGGTTGCGACGCAACTTGCTGATTATGCTGTTTCTTGCTGTGATGCGTGCCGGCCGCCGAAGCGAGCGATGCGAGAGCGACTGTGCCCGAAAGGGCGAGGATGAGCATCTTTTTCATGGTACATTCCTTGTTTTAAATGCAGCGTTTGAATCTGCGCGCAGCTGCTCAGGCGAAGCGCGAAACAGAAGCGACCTGCAGGTTGCAGATCACCGGCTTCGACGTGAAGTCGGCGGCAATCGAGGTCGCATCGTGTGCGGCTTGCTGCGATGACACTGTTCCGGTGAGCATGACGACACCGTCTGCTATTTCGACGTCGATCAGGCAGTCTTCGAGACCATGGGTATAAGCCAGGAGGCATTTGATCGCGGCACCGGCCGCGACGGAATCCGCGGCAGGTGCCGCGCTCGTGAACAGCGGAAATAGCATCGGGATTGACCTTTGATGGGTGATCGCGGCTCGCCAGTGTTGGCGAGCCGTTTGATCGCAAGGGACTTACTTCAACGCATCCTTGATGGCGTCCTTGCCTTTGCCGACCGTGCTCTGCACCTGGCCGGCGGCCTTGTCGACCTTGCCTTCGGCTTCGAGCTTGTCATTACCGGTGAGCTTGCCGGCAACTTCCTTGATCGTGCCCTTCAGTTCCTTTGCGGCACCTTCGATACGGTTCTTATCCATAATGCAGCCTTTCCTTAGACAGCGTTTCGATCATGTGACACCGAACTCGCCGGCGTCATGATGTTGGAAATAGAACCCTTCCCGATGAAAGTTCAGAGTGGAAAGTACTATCGCAATTAGTATCAAATGACCTTTTTGCGGGCTCAACGTCACTTTCCGCGCGCTGTTTGACCCCCACGCGCTCGTGATTTCCCGTCGGGACCACCTGTAAAGCCGCGTTCCCGTGCCCAGATGACGGCAGCAGCGCGCCGGTTAACGCCGATCTTTCCGTATAGCGATGCGATGTGGTTGCGAATGGTATTCTTTGAAAGATGCAGCGTCTCTCCCATCTCAGCATCGCTTTGGCCTTTGCAGATCAGGCCCAGGATGTCCCGCTCCCGCTCGCTAAGCTCCAGCAATCCCGCTGTCGACGTTGTCGTCGAGCCTTGCTTCAGCGTCGCGAGACGCTCGACAATGGAGCGGCTGAACCATGACGTATCGGCCATGACACTCTCGATTGCCTCGACCAGTTGCGCTTCGCTTCGCCGGCGTTCCGTCACGTCCTGAAGGGCCCAAATGACGCATTGCTCGTCATTGATTTCCACGCGTTCAGCGGAAACAAGACAGTCGGCAACACCGCCATCCTTCTGCTTCATCCGCACCGGGTCATTGCGAACGAAGATGTTGTCGCGCAGCTTCTGCTCAACGGCGCGTCTGGAGGCAATGTCCTCCCATAGACGGAGTTCGCCTGCCGTTCGGCCGATAACCTCCGTCAGCGCGTAACCCGAGATCTGCAGGAATGCGTCGTTTGCTTCCGTGAACACGAAGTCGTCGAGCCGGGAAATCGCAGCCGGAGCAGGTGAGAGCCGGAACGACTTGGAGAACCGCTCCTCGCTCTGGCGAAGAGCGTTCTGGGCTTTTCGTCGAGCATCGAGGTCGGCAAAGGTAAACAGCATACAGGGCTCCTCGACGACGGAAATCGGCTCGCCTGCAACGATGACAAGCCGGTCGCCACCGTCGGGGAGAGGGACAAGTGCCTCGCGGTGTCGGATCACCCGGCCTTCGTCGAGCTTTGAAAGAGCATCCTCCCCCGTCTCGCAGTTTGAAAACAGGCCGATCGCGTCCACGGTCTTGCCGATGACGTCTTCCTTGGTGAAGCCTGTCATCTCCAGAAAGCCTTGATTGACGCGGATGAACCGGCGGTCGTCCAGCCGACAGATGAGCCCCGGCGCGGGATTGGCATTGAATGAACGCTCGAAGCGTTCCTCCGCTTCATACCGTGGCGTTTCATCTCTCATGATCAGTGCAAGGACATCAGGCTTGTCGCCTGCGTCGGTTATGATCATCGTGCGAACAGTGTGCACCCACACAAGATCGAGATCGGCGGCCGGCGACACCTCGATCGTGACGTCATCGATCGTCTCGCCGCCAAGCAGGCGCTCGATCGGGTATTGGCCTTCCTCCAAAGGGTGGTTGTTGCGGTACCGCAGCGTGAAGGCCCGGCGGTATCCAGTTGCGTCGCCGCCGAGTTCCTCGATGCCGCTGACCCGATGCATCGCGATTGCAGCGGCATTGGCCCAGGCGATCCGTCCGCCAGATTCGACAAGGATGATGCCGTCGCTGAGGCCCCCGATGAGTTCTTGTAGGCTGCCCTTGTTGATCTTGGGAGGCTCGGGATTATCGCTCATCTCGTCTCTCAGCTACGTCCAATATAGCGAATACGTCGCATCCTTGCAGGTCATGGGAAAGGAAAATCTGCGTAGCTGTTTTGGGGTTGTCTACCTTCCGACTTGCCGACGGCGTGATTTCTCGCGCTCGGGCGCAACAGAAGATTAATGCTGGCCCGATAACCTTGCGGCACATAACGGAGCCCTGCTGATGTCGACGAAATGTGATGGTTGCCGCGATGGCGCCGCTTTCGACCTTCCATTTTCGATGGCGTTTCAGCCGATCGTCAATATCACGACGGGCGCTGTCTTTGCCCACGAGGCTTTGGTGCGCGGTCCGAAGGGCGAGGGGGCCGGATCGGTTCTCGGCCAGGTCCAGGAGGACAATCGGTATGCTTTCGACCAGCAATGTCGGGTCAAGGCGATCGAGTTGGCATCCTCACTCTTTGATCCCGTCGATGATGTGAAGCTGTCGATCAATTTCATGCCGAACGCGGTCTATGAGCCGCGCGCCTGTATTCGCCTTACGCTCGCAACCGCTATGAAGACCGGTTTTCCACTTGACCGCATTATCTTCGAATTCACCGAGAACGAGCAGCTCGACACTAAGCACATTCTTCATATCCTTCGCACCTACAGGGATATCGGATTCAAGACGGCTATCGACGATTTCGGTGCTGGTCATTCAGGCCTTGGCCTTCTTACCCACTTTCAGCCTGACATCGTAAAGTTGGATATGGACCTGATCCGCGGGATCGATACCGATCCCGTCAGACGAACGATCGTAAAGCACACGCTCCATATGCTCGAGGACTTGGCGATCCTGCCGCTGTGCGAAGGAGTAGAAACTGCGGACGAGTTGGCGGCACTGAAGGACCTCGGTGTGTCGCTGATACAGGGATACGTCTTGGCAAAGCCGAGTTTTGAATCACTGGCAGTTCCAGTTGGACGGATCCCAATCAACCCGGCGGCTTGAGCGCATACGCCGCTGATCCGGTGTGAAAAGCCGTCACGGCCGCACTGATCAACAATTCAGAAAAATCCCTGACTTCCCCTTCCCACGGATCATATTCTCTCTAGGTGCGTTATCCAAGCTCGTCCGCCTTATTAAAAAAAGACACATCTGAACCTGGCGGGCAGGGGAATGATGAACAATGGCCAAAAACGGGATCGCGGTACTCATTGTCGAAGACGAAGCCCTCATCCGGATGGACATGGCTGCATTCCTGGACGATGGGGGGTTTGTGGTTTACGAAGCCGCAAATGCCGACGAGGCAATTGCGATCCTCCATCTTCATTCCGATATCCGTGTCATGTTCACGGACATCGATATGCCGGGCAGCATGGACGCGTTAAGGCTTGCGGCCGCGGTGAGGGATCGATGGCCGCCTGTGTAGATTATCGTAACGTCTGGACAGCAGAAGTTAAGAGATGACGAACTGCAGGTTCAAGGCAGGTTTTTCAGCAAACTTTACAACCAGTCACACGTCATTGGCGCGATCCGGGAGATGGCAGCGTGGTAATCAGCGTTGGCATGCCAGCTCTGGCCAGGGATCGGCAACGACGTCGCTGAACAGTCTGAGCGATGCGGTCGGCTTAACTTCGGGCCAACCAAAAAATGTTTCGGTGGGAACATGGCCTCATAGGACTGGTACTCGGCAAATCGATCCGGAACGATGATCGTCCGATGGCGTTACTTACACAAGCGGTTCGTTAACGGCCAGAGATGGACTTAACCGGCGTATGACCGGAAAGCGATTTGAAGGCTGTGCGATTCGGTCAAGTAGGCGAATGCGGACATGGGTTCGACCTCAGACAAGATTTCCGGCAAAGCCAATGAGTTGACTGGCAAGGCGAAGCAAGCCGTCGGTGACGCCACCGGCAATCGCAGCATGGAGGCACAAGGCGCTGCCCAGGAAGTAAAGGGTGATGCGCAGCAGGCCAAGGGGCATGCCAAGGACGCTGTCAAGAATCTCGTCGGAAAAGCCTGACGTCGATGCTGCTTAAATACGAAAGGCCCGCTATCCAGCGGGCCTTTTTCTGTGGAGGCACCCTCTCGATCTCTAATAGCCTTTGACTGCTTCAAATCATCGGCATCCTACGGCAAAAACTGCTACACGGAAATGCTGCCCATCCGATCCCGCGGCTGAGCTTAATTAGGAGAAGCTCCGCATGGGCTGGAAGACACCAAAATTCGAGGTCGTGAACGGCTATAAAATTGTTGAAGTCGATGGACCGACCTTCAAGGTCTACAATGGCACTTTACAGCTGGGTGACGATTTTCCGTACTCTGGAGAAGCTGCTGCTTATGCCAATGCCCTCCCAAAAGGAGATGCGCTAGTGCCAGCCAATCTCCGCCCTCGGTTTTGAATCAGCTCGGTCCTGCTTTCCTGATAGTGAGGCGGTAAGTGCGGGTGGCGCAACGCTCTTTCTAGATGCCTACAGGTACAGGTTCAGAGGAAACACTCCCATTCCGACCGCTGATTTGCCTGCATCGGCCGTAAGCTCTTGTTTGTCGGGGACATTCGAATGGCGCCGCCGCCAGCGGCGGCTGCTTGCGCAACTCAGACCGCCATGACAACCAGCAATAGAAACAAGGGTACGAGAAAACTAAGCGTTGACGACGTTGCTCCGTTACCCTATAAACGCGTCATCGATCTTTTGCTTGCCGAGCTTTGTCTACCGCGCGATTGGCACCGCGCTATAAGCGAACTTCTCTTTCAAAAATAGTCGGTTTTCGTCTGCGCAGCATCTGCTTCGCGGTTCCTCATTCTATGCTTTGAAAGGGTTCATCATGACCACTGGCACAGTAAAATGGTTCAATTCCACCAAAGGCTTCGGCTTCATCCAGCCTGACAACGGCGGCGCTGACGCCTTCGTTCATATTTCCGCTGTCGAGCGCGCCGGAATGCGCGAGCTCGTCGAAGGCCAGAAGATCGGCTTCGAACTCGAGCGCGACATGAAGTCGGGCAAGATGTCGGCCTGCAATCTGCAGTCCGCTTAATCGATATCTGCTTCCCTTTGACCACGGATGTACTGGCATCGCCGGAAGCAATTATCAGTTTGAGGCCAGGCAGTTCGCCTGGCCTTTTTCGTTTTGGCGTCATGTCCAACATCCAGGAAATCCAATGACTGAGACATATAGCAAATCGCGCCAACAGGCTGAGACCGCCTTCGGCAATCTCCAGACGGAGTTCTTCGCCAAGAACAATGCGGCGGAAGAGCTTGAATCCGTCGCCCAGGCGCGCGATGCCAAGACGTTCAGGCTGCGGGAAGCGCGCCTCGCCAAGGAGCAAGCCGACCGGATGTCAGCAACATCTGCGCTGCTTGCCAAGCGATTGAAGCCCAGCGGATCATCCCTCAACGAATAATATCAGGATAAAAATTTGAAACACGCTAGGAATAACGAACTAACCGACCGACGCTCAGCTGCTGCGGACGCCAAGGCAGCTCTTCTCAATGCCTATCGAACTGCGAAGACGGCGGCCGAGCCGTCACAAGCCGCCAGACAGGCCGAGCGCATCTCCCTTGTCGAAGCTCGTGAAGCGCGCCGTGCGGAACGGGAACGACTGAAGCATGAGGAACGCACCCAGATCGAGACCCTTGCGGTTCAGGAACAGGCGGCCATTGAGGCTGCAGCCGCAGCCGAGATCGAGGCGCGCCAGTCGGCCGAAAATGCCCGGATATCACGGGTTGTTCAAGACGAGGCCACGCGCAAAGCCGAACGCGACAGACGTTATTCCGCCCGCAAGGCCCGGCAGGCTTAGTATCCAGGGACCCGCCTTCTATTGGATGGGTCTGTGGAATAGATCAGGGCGTGACGCCGTCATGGCCGAATTTATTCAGTCTCGAGGAGCCAACCATGGCAACGGACCCGAACGAACTACAGGCAATCAACACCTCATGGCAAATTGCGATTCAGGAAATCCTGCGCATGGTCATCAGAGATATGTATCATGCCGGCGGTGAGGCGTCATTTAACACGCATATCAAGCGGATCGAAGAAGCTGCAGTCGACAGTATCTACACGGATTTGAGGCTTCGCGGCACTGACGAGTGGACGGAGGTGCTGGTCAAGGAAAGGGCTAGCAATTTCGTGACGACGCTCTTGACGTCCTTTACCTATGACGATGCCTGACAGCGGTAAACGCTGGTCGGAGCGTCAGTCTGCGGCTCAGGCGCGCTCTGCTCGAACTTTCTTAAGGTCTGCGAGGTTGATCTGTCAGACACCTGCCTAAATCACTCCAACGTCACAGTGAAAGCCGAGCAGTCGGGCATGGATGAACACAGCGCAGAACGCCTCGCAGCCATCGTCGAGTCTTCTTTCGACGCGATCATCAGTAAGGATCTTTGCGGCACGATCGTAAGCTGGAATAAGGCCGCAGAACGCATGTTCGGATATGCGGAAAACGAAGCGGTCGGACAGCCCATCTACATGATCATACCCGACGACAAACGAGATGAAGAAACCAATATCCTACGTCGGCTGAAGCTGGGGGAGCGGATCGAGCCGTTCCAGACGACCCGGCGCCATCGAGACGGGCGAATGGTCCCGATTTCTATCACGATTTCCCCAATCAAGAGCCGGGCCGGCAAGCTCGTCGGGGCATCGAGCATTGCCCGGGACATCTCGGAGACACGCGAAAGCGATCGCCGGCTTCGCCTCTTGATGCGAGAGATCAATCATCGCGTTAAAAATCAGTATGCCGTCGTCCTTGCCGTTATCCGGCAGACGGCGACGCGTTCCCGCTCGATCGAGGAATTTGAGAAGCGGATCCGCGAACGAATCATGGCGCTGTCTCATTCACATGATCTGCTGTCGCAGGTCGATTGGGCGGGAGTGAGGCTTGCCGATCTCGTCGCTCACCAAGTCGAGTCGTTTAGGGCTCTCCACCCGGTCCGGGTTATCGGCCCGGAAATCACCCTTGACGCCAATGCCGTCCTTAATCTCGGCATGGCCTTCCACGAACTGATCACGAATGCGATGCGCTACGGGCTCACGGAAGCTGGCGGCATATCCGTGACGTGGGGGCTGTCGAGCGACGACGGCGTGGACATGCTGAAGCTCGTCTGGTCTGAGCCGACAGTGGCTTATGCCGATTTACTGGCGCAAGAAGGGGGCTTCGGAGCTCTGGTCCTTTCGAAACTGGTGCCGTCCGCTTTGTCCGGCCAGGCGAAATGGAGCTTTTCCGACGGGTTGATCGTCTGGAAGCTGAAGGCGCCGCTAGCACGCATCCAGATCGGGTTGGGTTAGTCAGTTTCGCTTTGACAGGCGGTTCGTGTCCCTTCCGTATGGAATCGGCGGCATACTATTCCGGGGATGGTTCGGCGGCTTCCGATCCCGGCGTCGATTGACGCCCGGCGGCCTCGTTGTTGCTTCCTTTCTCGGTGATATTTTATTGTCGTCGGAGTTGAAGGATCCTGTGGCGGGCATGTGTCCGGGAATTTTATAGTCAACGGAAAGGGCGATGCTAAAAACGCCGTCAAAAAGGTTGTGGCAAGGCTTGACCCTAACCCTTTTTACTTTGGAAAAGCCCGCGCTTGCGGGCTTTTTTCGATGTCAGGTACCGGCGACCTGCCAAACTCCATTATCGGTCGACGATCAGGTTAGCAGGTGACAATCAAACCCCTATCGCTGATCTCGACAGGATTTCGGCCAGACTATCGATGGTAAACGGCTTTGGCAGCTGAAGTGCATCCTCAATGCCGGAAGCCGACTTAGCGCTATTGTCGCCGCTCGCAAACACGATACGCACAGAAGGCCATCGTTCCCGAACCAGTCGGGCAAGATCAATCCCCGACATGCCAGGCAATCCGACATCTGTGAACAGGATATCGATGCTGTGTTCTTCCAACACCGCCAAGGCATCTTCGGCCGACCCTGCTTCATGAACGTCGTGGCCGAGCTCGCTGACCATATCGACCGTCGACATCAGGATCAGAGGCTCGTCTTCGACGACGAGAACCCTTGCCGTTTGGATGCGAGTTACTTGTTGTGCAGGATCAGCCGCCGCATACTCCTGTCTTGCGAGCCGCTCGACAGCGATCTGGTGCTGACGCGCGTTGCTCAGCACGTGCCGGATTTTGCGGGCAAGCGCTTCCCGTGTGTAGGGTTTGGACAGCAGTTCGACACCAGCGTCCAGCCTACCGCCGTGAACGATGGAGTTTTCCGTATAACCGGAGGTGTAGAGCACCGCCAGGCCGGGATATAGCGCCTTGGACTTCCGTGCGAGTTCCGTGCTGCGCATGGGACCGGGCATCACGACGTCCGTGAACAGAAGATCGATCGGAATACCGCTGTTAACGACGGCGAATGCGGACTGGGCATCATGGGCCTTGAGAACGCGATATCCGAGATCGGTCAGAAGAGCGACCGACGTTTCCCGCACACCGTCGTCGTCTTCGACGACGAGCACGGTCTCCGTGCCGCCTGTCACCGGAACGGCATTCAGGTTCGCAAGCCCGTCCTCAATCTGCATCGTCCTCGGCATATAGAGTTTCATCGTCGTGCCATGGCCGACCTCGGTGTAAATCTTGAGGTGGCCGCCGGATTGCTTCAGGAAGCCGTAGACCATCGACAGTCCGAGACCACTGCCTTTGCCTTCGGATTTTGTGCTGAAGAAAGGCTCAAGCACATGTTCGAGGATGTCGGCTGGTATCCCTGATCCCGTATCGGTGACGGCGACCAGCACATATTGACCAGGACGAACGTCTTCATGCGTGCGGGCGTAATCGTCATCGAGTACGGCGTTCGCCGTTTCGATCGTCAGGCGTCCGCGGCCCTCCATCGCGTCCCGTGCATTGATTGCAAGGTTGAGGATCGCATTTTCCAGCTGACTGGGATCGATCAGCGTGTTCCACAACCCGCCGGACACAACGGTTTCGAGCTCAATTTCTTCTCCCAAGGCGCGGCGAAGCATGTCATCCATATTCTGGATCAACTTGCGGCAATTGACGACCTTGGGCTCCAGCGGCTGGCGACGCCCGAAGGCCAAAAGTTGCGACGCCAGTTTCGCACCTCGGGCAACGCCGGCCAAAGCGTTCTCCAGGCGCTGCTCCGCCCTTGCGTTGCCGTCGATGTCCTTGGACAAAAGTTGCAGATTGCCGCTTACGACCTGCAGAAGGTTGTTGAAGTCGTGTGCGACGCCCCCGGTAAGATTGCCGAGCGCCTCCATTTTCTGAGCCTGCCGTAGAGCTATCTGGGCAGCTTCGCGCTCGACGGTTTCCTTTTCCAGCTGCAGGAGCGCGGAGCGCAGTTCGTGGGTGCGCTGCTCGACGCGTTGCTCAAGGGTATGATTGAGGCTCTGAAGCTGATCCTCAGCCCGCTTCTGATGCGTGACGTCGAACCCGTCGACAAAGATGCCAGTCACGTTGCCGCCTATTTCGAATATCGGCTGGTAGATTAGGTTGATAAATCGTTCGTCGGGCTCCGCGCCGCCCTCGCGCTGCAGTAACACCTGGAGATTCCGGCCAATGTAGGGCTTGCCCGACCGAAACACCCCATCCAGCAAGTCGAAGAACCCTTGGCCTTCCACTTCAGGCAAAGCTTTCCTCACGCTCAAACCGAGAAGTTGACGGCTTCCGACCAGTTGCAGGTAGGCGTCGTTGACGAGCTCGAAGATGTGATCCGGTCCGCTCAGGATACACATGAAGCTTGGCGCCTGCTGGAACAGGTCCCGCATCCGGTCCCGCTCGGCGGTTCGAAGTTCAACCTCCGAGGAGAGCTGACGATTGAGTTGCTCAAGCGCAACGGCAGCTTGCTCACGCATTTCAGCGGCTTCCGCCAAGGTCGCCGCCCGTTGACGTTCCGTCTCAAAGGCCTCAGCGCTTGCCAGCCGCGAGGCGATCTGCCCTGCGATTAACTTGAGGAAATCGAGATACTCATCGCCAACAGCACGGTGGAAGTTCAGCCCCGTGATCAATATTCCTTTTGGCCTACCTCCGCCCTGTCCGATCAGGGGAACGACTGCCGCCTGTTTCGGTGCCTTCGGCCACGGTCCCGATGGGATGTCATCAATGCCCGTCAAGTCGATCAACTCGACGGCTTGCTCCGTCCACGCGCGTTCCAGTTTCCAGAAACCAGCGTCGCTGACGATTTCCAGTGGCATCAGTGGATGGTTATCCGGCGCGCCACATACCCACTCCCGTTTCGCGATGCCATGGTCGTCGAAAAGATAAAGGGCGCTGAACGGCAGGTCCTGAAGGTTGTCCTTTAAAGCGCCATAAGACGCGCTTATGACGTCAAGGCGCGTATCGGCAGCCGCAAGTTCCGAGGCTAGCGCCCGCATCGTCGAGATACGCCTCTCGCCGATGACCCGCTCGGTCTCCTCGGCCACGGCGCAAAACACACCTTCGACCTTACCGGTGTCGCCAATCAATGGGCTGTAGGAGAAAGTGTGGTAGGTTTCTTCAGGGTATCCGTTGCGCTCGAGCAGAAGCAAAAGCGCTCGGTCCCAGGTGGCTTGACCAGTGGCGTAGACGGTTTCCAGACGTTCCCTGATATCGTCCCAGATTTCCGCCCAAAGGATTTTCGTCGGCACAGCCAGTGCATTGGGGTGCTTGTTCCCCAGTGTCGGGCGGTACGCATCGTTATAGAAAAACGCGATCTCAGGTCCCCAGCCGAGCCACATTTCGAACTTCGACGTCAGCAAAAGACGTAACGCGACCTTCAGCGCTTCAGGCCATCGATCGGGCGTGCCGAGCGAGCTGTTTGGCCAATCATGCTGGCGCATCATTTGCGCCATTTCACCGTCACCGACGAAGACGTCCTGGTATTGATCGGAAGCTTGTACTGTCATCGCATTTCCCGGCGGATAATTGCACGGCCGACTTAGGCCATTGATAACGCTTGTCCAGCCCGCTAGTTCTGAATCGGGCCAGTTTTTTGGATTTGGCGGAGAGATTAAAATATGAGCCAAGCAGAGGCGCAGCCTGAATGGAGCGCCCACGAACTCAGACAGGCTATTAAGTCGGCAGGTGTCGCGCTTTGGACCTGGATCGTCGACGAAGACACGTTCGTGATGGATGCCAAAGCCTACGAGCTCTGGGATGTTTCCGTGGAAACGGACCTCACGTTCGAACATCTCTCCGCCAAGGTTCATCCCGCCGATCGGGACCGGGTGAGGGCCGCATTCGTCGCGACCCGCGCGATCGACGGTCCTTTCGAAATTGACTTCCGCATTCTGACCACGGCCTCCGATGTGCGATGGATTTCCGCGCGCGGGCAAGGCAACGAAGGCGATGCTGCAACGAAAAAGATGACCGGCATTTTCCTCGATGTGACAGGGCGCAAGCAGGCGGAGGAAGGTCACGAGCTGCTCGCCGGTGAAATGAGCCACCGGGTCAAGAACCTGCTGGCCTTGGCCGCCGGTCTGACGAACATCACGTCGCGGTCTACCGAGACGAAGGAGGAGATGGCAAAGCAGCTGACGCAGCGCCTGACCGCGCTCGGGCGCGCCCACGAGCTCGTTCGGCCACTTCCGGATGGGCAGGGGAGAGCAGCTTTACTAGGGGACTTGTTTACCGTGCTGTTGGCGCCTTACGACGATGTCGGCGCCTTCGCCGGCCGGATTCGCGTTGCCGTTCCGCGCATGGGGCTGGGGGAGAAGGCTGCCACAAGCCTTGCTCTTGTTATCCATGAGCTCGCAACCAATTCGCTGAAATATGGCGCGCTATCGAATGATGCCGGCTTGCTGGATATCTCCGGAAGTTTAGAGGAACACGACATCGAAATCGTCTGGAGCGAACACGGCGGTGAGCTAGTCGAAGAGGCTAAGTCGACAGAGGGATATGGTAGCAAGCTGCTTCAGCGGACGATCTCGGGCCAGCTCGGGGGTTCAATCGACTACAACTGGGTCGAGGGCGGCGTCGTGGTGACACTCAGGATGAAGGAAAGCCATTTGGCGGCCTGACCTGTTTGATAATTCTCGCGTTTAGGTTTCTGCGGGGGATGAAATCCAGCTATCGCTCGATCACCGCCGTCGGGATATCGAGAGTAACCACCAGCCCATCACGCCTGAACCATCGCTCGATCTTTCCCATGAGTTGCGCTTCGACTGTTCGCGCAACCATTCTGGTCCCGAAGCCTTTCCTGTTTGGTTCCTCGGGCACGGGTGGCCCACCGATCTCTCGCCATACGATCTTGAACACGTCGCCTTCGCAGCGGCATTCAAGCTCGATATGTCCATCCACGGTCGAGAGTGCACCGTATTTCGCAGAATTTGTAGCGAGCTCATGGATTACCAAGGCAAGAGCGGCCGCTGTTTTCTCGCCGACAGACACAGACGGACAGGAGAAAATGACCTGCCGGTCGTCCCGTTTGAACGGCGCGAGCAGCGCGTCTATCAACGCTGCCATGCCACTTGTTGCGCCGTCGCTTTCCGACCCGACCTTGACGATAAAATCGTTCGCCTTGCTGAGCGCCTGTATTCGGCCCGTCATGCTTCGTACAAAGCCATCGAGATCCGTTTCGGTCCTCGCCGATACAATGAGCAGACTCGAGATCACCGAGAAGATGTTCTTGATCCGATGGGCGAGCTCGCCCTGGATCAGCGATCGCTGCTCGTCGAACCGGGCCAGCTGTTCGACCCGTTTCCGCAACGCAATCTGCTCTTCAACGAGCTTGCCGAAATCCGCCAGGATCTCCTGCTCGCGAGCCGACCACTGGCGCGGCTGACTGTCGATCGCGCAAAGAGATCCCAGGACATGGCCCTCGCCAGTCAACAAAGGGATGCCGAGGTAAGCCCTGACGTTTAACTCTGGGATGGCGAGGTTGTTGCAAACCAGAGGATCGAGAGTCGCATCCTCGATAACCAGTGGAGCGGCCCGAGTAACTACGTGCTGGCAGAACGAGTGCGTCAGCGGTGTTTCGCGCTCGGTTTTCCACGGCTCAGGAAGACCGAATGTGCTTTTGAAAAACTGTCGCTTGGTGTCAACAAGAGAGACGAGAGCGACCGGCACAGACAGAGTTGCTGCGACCAAACGCGTCAAACGATCGAACCGTTCCTCCGGACCGCTGTCCATCAGATCGGTCTGGTAGAGAGCACTTAGTCGCTCACCAGAGTGATCGGAGGACTTTAAGGCTTCGGTGGTCGGTGATGCGATCTCAGTAGAGTGGGTCAAATAGCGTCCTTGGACATTGTTCAGGATCTTTACCAGCCGCTATGGCGGTACCTTGCCCACGATCAGTCGTCTTGGGTTACATATTAGGGCCAGCGAAAGCAAGCATAAGCGATCTAGGGCGGTGTTTCGCAATGTCTGAGGCCGCTAAATCTTTGGCTTGGAAACAGCGGCAACGAGACCAGTTAGTTGTCATTCTTCCCATGTGGCCGCAAACGCCGGTGATGCAGTGAAGCTGTTCGGCTGCTGGATCGTTGGCGGCGGATCGCAGACACCTTCTTGCAGGTACTTCATGGCCGAAAGAAAGCCGCTACGCGACAGTGGTTTCGGCATGACACCATGAGCGCCGGCGAAGTCAGGCGGGATGATCTTCGGGTTAGCGGTGACAAAAACGATGATCGTGTCTGGCCACCGTTTCTGGATCAGTTGCGAGACATCGAGGCCACTCGTCTTCTCAGCAAGTTGAATATCAACAAATGCAAGGTGCGGCTGCAGATCATCAGCTAAAGTCTGCGCATCGTAGAGCGATTTCGCTTCGGCGATGACCAAGTGCCCGGCGTCTTCCACCATCATTTCCAGATCCATCGCGATTAGCGGCTCATCCTCGACGATCAGGATGTTCAGGGGTGGCTTAGGTCTCTGCATCATTATTGCTCACTGGAATGCTGATTGTCGCTGTCGAACCGTCAAGCGAACGATGCCATCTCACTTCCGCATTCAACTGCGACGCCAGCCGTGCGATTAGTTTGGTGCTGATCGAGGGCAAATCGTGTTGCGGTGTTTTACTTGAAAGCCGGTTTCCGAGGGTGACAGTAATCATTTGGCCGTCTGAGTGACAGGTAAGCGTCACAGATGCGAGCGGCAAGTAACTTTCAAACAGATGCAGAAGCACCTCATTCATCAGAAGTCCGACTGACGTTGCTTGTCCCGATGGCAGGAGAGTCCGTCGGACACTGGAGTCCAAAGTTACCGTGTCGTAGGCGCTACCACTGATTGCATCCTGGATCAGATTGAGGACGAAGGAAGAGAGCTCGAAATATCGAACGTCATCGGCCTGGTAGAGACGCCGATGGATGGCGGCCATGGCATCGACCCGCTCCATGGTCGAGCGTAACGCCCGCCGAACGGTCGGCTCTTCGGTCTCGCGGATCTGCATGCGCAACAAAGACCCGATTGCCGACAGGTTGTGCTTCACCCGATGATCAACTTCATGAAGCAGCAAGGACTGAGCCTCCAGCGACGCCTCAAGGTCTGCCGTGCGTACTCTCACCTCGTGATCGACCTGCTCCTTCTGATTAGCAATCTTCCGTTGCGATTCGACGCGGTCGGTCACATCGAGTTGGGAGGCGAAAAAGAACTGTACCGTGCCATCTTCGCCGCGCACCGGGCTGAGATAAAGCGCGTTCCAGAAGGTGCTGCCGTCCTTCTTGTAGTTCAGAAGGTCTATTGCTATGTCACCACCGGTTTCAACGGCTGCGCGGACCTTGGCGACAGCCTCGGCGTCAGTATTTGGGCCCTGAAGAGAGCGGCAGTTTTTCCCGATGCACTCATCGCGGCTGTAGCCGGTCAGGCACTGAAACGCTTCGTTGACGAAGACAATCGGATTGTCTGGCTGGGCTGGATCGGTAATAGCCATTGGCATGCGTGTGGACCGCACAGCCGCGGCAAAGGGGTCACCCCGACCCTTTTCGGCGTGAAGCAGGTCAGTTAGATGCCAGTTATCTCGCTCGTCCATGATTACCGCTTGATTTACAACGTGGATAAATGCCGAGAGAGATCGATTGTTCCTTTGGTGAACCGCACCGGGTTTGCCGGAGACCTGTTGGTTTAAGTTATGCGGCCAGAGCTGGTGCGTCCAGCATGGCATAGTATTGTTCTTCGGCCTCGGCAGGTGGAATGTTTCCGATGGGCTCCAGAAGACGCCTGTTGTTGAACCAATCGACCCATTCCAGAGTGGCGAACTCTACGGCCTCGAAGTTGCGCCACGGCCCACGTCGATGGATGACCTCGGCCTTGTAAAGACCGTTGATCGTTTCGGCGAGAGCATTGTCGTAACTGTCGCCAACGCTTCCGACGGAAGGTTCGATGCCGCCTCTGCCAACCGCTCGGAATAGCGAATGGACACGTATTGGGAGCCGCGGTCGGAATGGTGAACCAGCCCGCCGCGATGGACGGGCCGCCGGTCATGAAGTGCCTGATCGAGGGCGTCGAGGACGAAGCCCGCATGGGCCGTTCGGCTTGCCCGCCAGCCGACGATACGGCGGGCGAAGGCATCGAAGCCCCATTGCCCTCATAAGCCGAGCAACCGTGCAGCGGGCGATGTCGTAACCCTCTCGCTGCAACTGCCGCCAGACTTTCCGCACACCATAGACCTGGAAGTTCTCATTAAACACCCGACGTATCTCGACCTTCATGGCGACATCATTCCGGGCGCGGGTCGACAGCCGGTCCACGTCCGTGCGCTTGGCGATGACCTCATAATAGGTGGATGGGGCAATCGGCAGCAGTCTGCAGATCGGCTCGACCCCGAGCCGCGATCGATGTTCGTCGATGAAGGAAATCATCGCTTCAGTGGGCGGTCGAGCTCCGCCATCGCAAAATAAGCCGACGCCTTGCGTAGAATCTCATTCGCCTGACGAAGCTCCCGGTTCTCTCGCTCCAGAGCCTTCATCTTCTCCGCCACGTCACTCGGCAAACCCGCACGCTTGCCGCTGTCCATCTCGACCTTCTTAACCCATTCATTGAGCGTATGCGCCGAGCAGCCAATCTTGGCAGCGATGGATGATACCGCCGCCCAACGGGAGGGATGTTCGGCTTCATGCTCCGTCACCATCCGAACCGCGCGGGCACGGACTTCAGGAGAAAATTTATTCGTCGTCTTGCTTGCCATAGACCCTACTTCTCACGAGTTGGGGTCTCCGGCTAAGCCGGCGCGGTTCAATGAGATAGGCGAGCTATCGGAGGAAATTGACCGCGTAAGACGTTTAATGTGGTTAGGCCGACCGATTATACATATCCGCGACAAACGTCCGTGAGACGCGGAAACAGAACCCAGCGCGAAGAAAGATATCTTTCGTATTAAGAAGCGAACTCAGGTTGGGTCGGGTCTCGGCGCGCATATTTGTCACGAAGACCCGCGACGACGAAAACGACGAACTGGATCGAATTCGAGTTCGATAGGTCAGACCCGGCTATCTCTCTGTTTCGGTGAAAGCATTTCAGGGCTACACCGTCGTCGCAGACCCGCGAGAACCTCCATCATTTCGCGGGCGGATACCCTGATCTTGCCACCACCCATCTCGCATGGCGGGGGAGTTACGCTGGCGTCGTCGCTTTGAGCGGTAGGTATATCCGCCCTATGGGAAGATGCGACGAGCTGTTCGAGCTTGAGGGGTCGTTAGTTTCGCCGGTTTAAGAAATATCGATCACCATCGAAGCGAATCCTAAAATGCTATAACTTCCTTAACCATTCGGTAACCATTAAGGCTTTTTCTGCGGAAACTGGTACTTGAGAAATAACAATGGCCCGCATTGTATGGGGAATTTCAAATAACCTCGCATAGTTTGCGCCAGCTCAGTCAAGCTGAGCAGTAACCCAAAAACACAGCCCCGCCCTCCCAAAGGGCGCGAACTTAATAGATTGCAAGAGCTGAGATCTACTCCCAGCAATATGCGTCGCTTGAGCGCCAATGTCTCAGGTCATCTAATTCACAGCAGCAGGTACGCGTCTATGAGTTTCGGTTCAGTTTCCCAAACTTTGCTCGACAACTGGCTCCGTTCTCCAGCTTCCGAACCTGACCAACTCTTTCCGGGCGTCCTTGATCATTTAACTTCCAGAATGCGGCTTGCGGTGATAGACATCAATAGCTTAGATCAGCAGGATTGGATCCTGCGTCCTGTGCGCCACAGCCGCATATCGAGCCGAATTCTCAACCTCAATACCTTATTCAAAGGCGGCAGGCTCGGCGATATTAAGGACCAGGATTACATGGCGCGGTCCGTTTTTCCGCAGTACCGGAAGGTAATCGATATGCGTCAACCAGCTATCGACATGGTAGAGACCAAGCTTCTCGGGATCAGCGTTACTTACGACCGAATTATCTTACCGGACAGGGTCAGTGCGGCAACGAAGTGGCTGGTGACATGCACTTATGGCCGGTTCATGGCGGGATCGGCGCCGCAAAATTTTCAGCTGGACAGTACAGACGAGACGATTCTCATGCACGTGATGGCAGGAGAATCAAGCAAAGAGATCGCACCGCAGATCGGCTTGTCTGCGAGGACGGTTGAACATCGTCTTGAACGGCTCCGAAAGCAAGTTGGTGCACGCAACTTACCGCATTTGATAACGATGTTGATCGTTTCAGGATTTAATCGCTCTGTTCACTTCGCTTCCGATGACAGGGTTTTCGAAGACGTCAACCATCCGGAGATACCCCCAGGCGCACCACGGCCCGGATCTGACAATGTCAATGTTGAAAATTGAAAGGGCGCTGTTAAGCATCGCCTAACTCTCATATTCCGAACTTCTTCGAAAGCATCGCGATAGGGGAATTTTACCCTGACCGTTGATCCATTTTATTAAAGCGGTGGTTGCAATTTCCCATTGCCGAGGGAGCGATCATTTCATGGACGATCTAAAAGCTCTCGAGAGCAAAAGTGGGGGTCGGCATCCGCCATGACATATGACCCGCCAATGACAGGCGCACCACGTATCTGCACACAATCAAGCCTGTATAAGGGGAATTCACATGGCGAATGTATCAGTTCAAGAGACCGATAACACCGAACCGCACACACTCGGTTATGTTACCATTGCCTTGATGTTCATTTGTGTACCTGCAGGTGTCATACTTGCCTATATCGACCGATCGAAGGCTTCGCTGTTACTTGCATCGCATTACAACTATCTGATCGGGACGTTCTGGAAGGCCCTGCTCTTTTATGTGATCTCCGCAGTCCTGTCGCTGGTCCTGATCGGGCTGGTAGGGATGTTCTTCGTATCCATTTGGTATATCGCCCGTTGCATCAAGAGCCTTGTCTACCTCAATCGGGGCAGATCGATCATCAACCCGAAGACCTGGACCATCTAGTTAGCGTTTCAAGAGAAGCAACCTGAACGCGGTGGCGTGAAGCACGGTGCTGCTCAGTCGCCGCACTCTCCTCCATCACCCCTAGATTTAAAGCCTCTCGCCGTAGCCGCAACCGCCATGGCAGTGATCCGTGCGGGCCTGGATTTCATCGACAACGTTGAACCGGACTGCTACGCCACGCCTCGCCTCAATTCTAAACTCTGCGGACGGGTCTGCTGACTTGCTGCTGCACGGCTAACGCCCATCACCTTCATCCGAGAAAGCGATTCCTCATGAAAATTCCAATCTTTTCCCTTGCGATGCTCCTTTCCTCTGCCATTTTCGGTCATGCGGCGGAGAGTTTCGACATTCCGAGAACCGTTACGGTTCCAGGATATAGCTTTACTGACCGTGCGGTTGATATCATCGGATTTCGCCCCGGCATGTCTGTCGAGGAGGCTGAAGCTCTGATGAAGGCGCGGTACCCTGCGGGCGATATCGAGAAGATGGAGTCGTGGATGCGTGCCAAGGACGTCTCCTCGGTTCGCTTCCCAACGGCACTTTACATGTGGAAGCGCGAAAAGGAAGAAATGAATGTTCTCTTCACCTCGCCAAGTTCGGGCAGTCAGGTGTTCCGGGTTTCGCGCCGTACGTCTTACCCCCAAGACGAGCGACCGGATTTTGATAAAACGGTGGAAGCACTCATTCAAAAATACGGCAAGCCATCTGATACCGACTTCCATGAGCCCCGCGAAAGCATGTTGCGCAACCAAGGATACAAGTCGGCAACGCTGATGTGGTATCTTGGCGGAGCCGGCCAGTGTGATCTGAAGCACCTCAACACCGGCATGAACGATGTCGCGAGTGAGATCTGCCGCAAGGCATCGGTGGAAACCGGACCCGACATCAACAACGCCGTCTATACGCCACGCAAGGCTAATCTCTACACGGGCGCGGCAAAAGGTGGCAGCGACTTGATCATCGTGGCAGACGTCTATTCCTACGACGGTAGTCCGCGTGTGGCGCGCATGACCGTTTCATTCACCGATGTCAAACGTGTAGCCGCGACGGTAGAAGCCGACGTCAAGCTCCTAAGTGCGGAGCAGTCGAAGTACGACAAGATAAAAATCGCGGCACCTGAGCTGTAACCGTGGCCCGTCACCCAGCGTTTGCGAAGGTTCTCATGAAAATATACATCGCCGCTGCGACTATCGCATTTTTCCTCACCTCTTCGCATTCGAATGCAAACAACGACGCATTTGGCGCGCCGAACTCAGAAACATCAGCAGGTGTCCTCTCGGACATTATTCCTGCTGCGCCACGCAATGCGAAACTATCGCTTTCGAAGACAATGCCGGATGCGAGCATTTTTGAATGGAGTGACTACGGCGGGCGCAATTCGACCGCGCTCGCTAAGAGTCCGTCCGGAAACTTGTTCATATTGAACATAGCCTTCGCAGCATAAGGCGGATTGACGCCAGTTTAAGGAACGCGAGCGCATTTCTCGATAGGTTCTCGAGGTCCTTTGCCAGTCTGCGGCATCGCCCCAGCCATGAGAAAGTTCGCTCAACCACCCAGCGCCTGGGCAAAACCTCGAAGCCCTTGGCGGCATCGGATCGCTTGACGATTTCGGTCGCCAGGCATGGCATTGCCTTCTTCTGCGCCTTGGCGAAGATCGGCCCCTGATAGCCGCCGTCGGCGAACAGTTTCATTAAAAAGGGGTAGCGCCCAAACAGCGTCCTGAGAACGAGAACCCCGCCGTCACGGTCTTGGATGTCTGCCGGGTGGACAAGTGCGTGCAGCAACAGACCTACTGTGTCGACAAGGATATGGCGTTTCTTGCCTTTGATCTTTTTCCCCGCATCATACCCGCACGGGTCGATGCAAGGCCCCCTTTTTCCGCGCCCTTGACGCTCTGGCTATCGATGATTGCGGCCGTCGGACTGGCCTCGCGGCCCATTGCCTCCCTGCATTTCACATAGAGTTCCGCATGGATGCGGCCAAGCGTACCGTCCCAATTCCAAAGGTCGAAATAGCCAAACAAGGTGCTTCGTGGCGGCAAGTCCTTCGGCACGGCTCGCCATTGGCAACCCGTCGAAAGAACATACATGAGACCGTTCACCACCTCGCGCAAAACCACCGTGCGCTTGCCGCCGCCCCGCTTACCAGCCGGGATTAACGGTTCGACAAAAGCCCATTCCTCATCTGTCAGATCACTCGGGTAGCGCAACTTGCTGCGATCATATCGTCCGCGGTTTTCCATCGTCCACATCAGAGCTTCCTTTCGCGACTCGAAAGCAACTAAAGGAATCACAATCGCCCCCAGCCCGCAAACCCCGATTCCGCTAACCGACTCTGCCGATTCCAATAGTGTTCGGACCGACACTAAGACGCGATGATCGTGGCTGCGGCGCTTTCCAGCGATTGCGATATTCTGTTCTCCGAAGATTTGCAGGATGGAATGCAGATCAACGGTCTGACCATCGTCAATCCATTTAAAAGATCCCTATGACCGTTCCCACTCAGCACCCCTACAGTTTCGATCCGACCTGCGGCATGGACCTGAAGGCGTTGCAAGCCGTGGTTCCGCCCGAGGCGCCGGCGGGGTTCGATGCGTTCTGGAAGGAGCGCTACAAGCGGGCGCTTGCCGTCGATCCCGAGCCGGGTTTGCGCAAGAGTGGGATCGATCACCCGAAGTGGCATGTCTTCGACATCGTCTACATGTCGACCGGCAAGTTTCCGATCGGCGGCTGGCTGCTTTTGCCGAAACAGGGGGAGATCCAGCGCGGCCTCGTGGTCGGCCATGGTTATGGCGGTCGCGATGCGCCGAATTTCGATCTGCCGGTGGAGGAAACCGCCGTCCTGTTCCTCTGTTTTCGCGGCATGTCCCGTAGCGCTCGTCCGCCGATTTCGACCGATTCCAACTGGCATGTGCTGCATGATATCGACAAGCCGGACCGATATATCATCGGTGGCTGCGTCGAAGACCTCTGGGTCGCGGTATCGATGCTGCTGGCGCTTTATCCGTGGCTTTACGGGCATGTGGGCTACAGCGGCGTGAGCTTCGGCGGCGGCATTGGCGGGCTGGCGATCCCCTATGACAACCGCATCGACCGCGGCCACCTGTCGCTGCCGACATTCGGGCATCAGGAGTTGCGGCTGACCTTGCCGAGTGTTGGAAGTGCCGCCTCCGTGCAGCGTTACCAGTCGCAATATGGCAATGCCTGGCCGACGTTGAAGATGCATGATTCCGCGGTGGCGGCCAGCCGCATCACGGTGCCGATGCTGATGAGCGTTGCGCTGTTCGATCCCGCCGTCGCGCCGCCCTGTCAGTTCGCGGTGGCCAATGCCTTGCCAAAGGGCGGGCCGAACTCAAAATTTAATGAAAACTTCATCCTGGACGCCGGGCATTTCGATTATCCTGAGAGCGCTGCACAAAATACTGCCCTCAACGAAAAGCTCCGACAGTTCTTCAGGGTGCCATGAATCGCGAATACCTGCGCTGGTATAGTCATCGTCTGCATCGGGAGATGGAGCTTCTGGTCTTCGGCCATGCCGGCGCGAAGGTGTTGATGTTTCCGACGCGGGACGGTCGCTTCTTCGAATACGAGCAGCTCGGCATCGTCGAGAGCCTCGCAGACAAGGTGCGGGCGGGCCAGCTACAGCTCTACTGTATTGAAGGTCTGGCGACGGAAACCTTTTACGGTTCGCGCTGGCATCCATCCGAGCGCATCCGGCGGCATGTCGCTTTCGAAGAATATATCCTCAACGAAGTGCTGCCGCTGATGGCGCAGAAGAACCCGCATGATTGCACCATCGTGCAGGGCTGCAGCCTCGGTGCGTTCCAGGCCGCAAGCCTCGTCTTCCGGCATCCGCATCTGTTCCGAAAGCTCGTCGCTTTTTCAGGACGATACGATCTCACACTGAAGGTCGAGGCCTTCGGCGATCTGTTCGATGGCTATTACGACGAGAATATCTATCACCACACGCCATCGCATTTCCTGCCGGAGCTCTCATGCGACAAGAGGCTCGGCAGCCTTCGCGGCGTCGAGATCGTCATGACGATCGGCGATGCGGATCCCTTTCTCGATAACAACCGCCGGCTCAGCCGTGTGATGAACGAGAAGGGCATTGGCCACCAGATGCATGTCTGGGATGGCCGGGCCCACCGTGCAGGGGCATGGCGCAAGATGGCGGCACTTTATATCTGATCTTCGGCCGGCTCAGCTTGCGAGGCGCGGGGTCGAGACGATCTTGAGGAACAGCGTGTTCATCGCCGCGCTGATGCCTTGTGAGGGGCCGACTTCGAAGAAGTAACCCGGCGAGGCGCAGTTCTGCATGTTGGTCGAGATTTCGCTCTGGAACGGCTTGATCCAGGTGTTGTACCAGCTGTTGGTCGGCAGGGGCAGATAGGTCGTGTAGAGCACGGCGATCTTGTAGCCCTTGTCCTTCAGGGCGGTGCAGGCCTTGATATCGATCGGCTCCTGGCAGCGGGTGCCGGTCAGCATCTTGGTGCAGCCGGTCGGTTTCTTGCTGTCGCCGACGCCATCGGACACGAAGAAGACGATCTTTTCCGGACTGCCCGCATTCAGGCCCGTGCCCGGCGTGCCCATCTTCGCGCCGATATTGCTCATGGCCGTATCGAAACTTGTCTGCTGGTCGTTGTTATAGCCCTGATAGGGGATGGTCATCAGATCGATCAGCGACGCCTTGCTCTTGGCGTCTGCAAGATTCTCCGTCAGCGGGCTGACTTCGAGAAGTTTGGTGTCTTCCGCCTTCTGGCCGAAGGTATAAACAGCCATGCGAAACTGGTTGCTGCTCTTGCGCACCGAGGTTGCCGTATCCATCAGCGCGGCGGTTGCCTGGGCGACGACGTTGATGCGGATCGTCACGCCGAGCGACTTGGCGAGGTGATAATAATCGCTCGTGTCCTCGGTGCCGGCGTTGTTGATATGGCAGGCAAACGCGCATTTATCCGACGTGTTGGCGACCATCTTGTTGATGTCGGCCGTCGTGGCAGCAACGCCCATGGATGGCGTGTTGTCCAGCAGCAGGTAGAAGTCGCGGAAGGTTTCCGTCTGGAAAACGGCGGTTGCCTGGCCGCTGACGATGATTTCATCCTTGCCGATAACCCGCAGCAATGTGGTGGGTACGGAGACGGAATAATTGTAGGTCGCCTTCAGCACGTTGCCTTCGCGCGCAACGGTCGCCGAGCTACTCGCCAGCGTAAAGCCCTTCATCGTCGAGATCTGAGCCTTGAAGATCTTGTCCGCATCCATGCTTCCGGCTGCGATATCGCCGTCCTGAAGCATCTTCATCGCCGCGGCAGTCGCTGCCGATGACTCGGCGACGGCGCCGATCGCGGCGGCATCCGCGGCGCCCTGCAGATCGTTCTTCACGCCAAGCGCGTTTGTGACATCGAGCGCGAGGCCGGCTGCACCAATCAACGGTATCATGAGAAGCGCGCTCATGACGCCAAAATTGCCGGAGCGATCACGGGCGAGTTTCTTCAGCAACGCCATTCTCCCTTTTTCGGGAAGAATGTTACTGCCGAATAGTAACGTCTTTATTAGTTTTTGGTGTTTTGCGTTTTGAGGTAAATACTTAGGAAAATTAGCGAAACGCAATTTCGAGCGGGATGGCGTGGCGGACGAGCTGTCCTCATCCGCCCGTCAACTTAGCTGTTGCCGCCGGAACGCGTGCGTGCGGCGCCATCGATTGCCGGCTTGTAGTTCGGGTCGAGGCGAACGGCGTGCGAGTAGGAGCGGTAGGCGCGGCTCTTGTCGCCGCGGCGCTCGTAGACCAGAGCCTGGTTTGCCCAGGACTCGGCGATCTTGTCGTTCATCTCGATTGCGCGGTTGAAATCCGCGAAGGCGTTGTCGTCGTTGTTCAGCGCGACGTAGGAAATGCCGCGGCCGTTATAGGGCTCCGGCGAGCCGGGCGAGAGCGAAATCGCCTTGGAGAAGTCGTCGATCGCCTGGTCGTGCTGGCCGCGCAGCTGGAAGATCAGGCCGCGGCCGTGATAGGCGCGACCGTCCGTCGTGTTGAGCTGGATGGCGCGATTGAAATCGTTGAACGCCTCGTTGGTGCGGCCTGCCTGGCGGTAGATATTGCCGCGGCCGATATAGGCGACGTCGTAATTGGCGTTGATCTGCAGGGCACGATTGTAGTCGTTGGCTGCATCTGCCGGCTTGCCCATGTTGCGATAGACGAGGGCGCGGTTGGCATAGGCCTGATAGAACTGCGGATTGAGCTGGATGGCGCGGTTGAAATCGTCCAGCGCGCGGGAGAACTCGCCGCCGCGGCCATAAGCCGTGCCACGCACGTTATAGCCTTCGGGATCGTTCGGGTTGGCGTTGATGACTGCCGAGAGCGAAGAAATGTTTTCCTGGCTGCCCTGGGCGCGATCGACGGTGATCACGTCCGTCGAACTGGTCGTGGAGCAGGCGGAAAGCGCCAGTGCTGCAAACAGGACCGGAATGAGAGCGGTTTTGCCGCGAATAGGAAGAGCGCTGGTCGAAAGGCCGGAAATCAGGGTTCCACGATTGAGAACGGCGGTCTTGGCGGCCATCAGGGGCTTTTCCTCATAGCGGTAAAAGGTCGGTTTCCATCCGTTCGCGCGCTGTTTCCTGAATATCGGATCCCGTTTTCCGGGAGGCACGCGGTCGGCATATCACATCAAATCAAAAGAGCGGTGGCGCCCATGTCGCCACCGCCCCAAAAGCACACGAAAGCGTCGAAAAAACGGCCGATCAACGAGCCGGGCGTGCAGGACGCGGAGTCGCCGGCAGAAGGCCTTCGCGCTGCATGCGCTTGCGAGCCAGCTTGCGAACGCGACGAACAGCTTCAGCCTTCTCGCGAGCACGCTTCTCAGAAGGCTTCTCGTAGTAATCGCGCATCTTCATTTCGCGGAAAATGCCTTCGCGCTGCATCTTCTTCTTGAGAGCGCGGAGCGCCTGATCGACGTTGTTGTCGCGGACAAGTACCTGCACGTGAATCCCGTTCCTTAGATTTGGTTGCTCGTCTGGATCGGTACGATTCGAGACGAAAGAATAACGTCCGCCCGGCGAGAGCCGTGCGATTGGTGGGTGCAAATAGCAGATGAGTCCGTGGAAGTCCATACGTTCCGGCGCAAACAGTCGTGAAATTAACGCTGTGTCGTTGGTCGCGGCCCTTTGTCGAAACAATCTCGTCATGCGTCGCAAAAGGGCCATTGCGACGGATATTGATTTGCGATGGGTATGGCACTACCCAAAAGGTCGATCCGGTCGTGTTAGGAGAATAAAGGCGAGATGCGCAGATATTCGGTTTTCGCCATAGCCCGTGAGGCGATGCGTGCCCACAAGGGCTGGGAGGCACAGTGGATTTCGCCGGAGCCGCGTTCAAGCTATGACGTGATCATCGTCGGCGCAGGCGGGCATGGTCTGGGCGCCGCTTATTATCTGGCCAAGGAACATGGCATCACCAATATCGCGGTGATCGAAAAGGGCTGGCTCGGCGGAGGCAATACCGGCCGCAACACCACGATCATCCGCTCCAACTATCTCTATGAAGAGAGCATGGATATCTACGAGCATTCCCTGAAACTGTGGGAAGGCTTGAGCCAGGATCTCAATTACAACACCATGTATTCTCCGCGCGGCGTGATGATGCTGTCGCACAACACGCACGATCAGCAGTCCTTCAAGCGGCATATCAATGCCAACACGCTTTATGGCATCGACAACGAGTGGCTGACGCCGGAGCAGGCCAAGGCCTTCGTGCCGGTGCTGGATATTTCCAAGACGGCGCGTTACCCGATCAATGGCGCGGCCTTGCAGCGGCGCGGCGGCACGGCCCGTCACGATGCGGTTGCCTGGGGTTATGCCCGTGCGGCGTCCGATCGCGGCGTCCACATCATCCAGAACTGCGAGGTCACCGGCATTCGTCGTGGACCGAACGGCGAAGTGCAGGGCGTCGAGACGTCCAAGGGTTTCATCGGCGCGAAGAAGGTCGGCGTTTCCGCTGCCGGCCATTCGTCTGTCGTGATGGAAATGGCGGGCGTGCGCGTGCCGCTGCATTCCAACCCGCTACAGGCGCTGGTGTCGGAGCCGCTGAAGCCGATCTTCCCTTGCGTCGTCATGTCGAACACGGTTCACGCCTATATCTCGCAGTCGGACAAGGGCGAGCTGGTCATCGGTGCGGGCACCGACCAGTACAATTCCTATTCCCAGACCGGCGGGTTGCAGATCATCACTCATACGCTGGATGCCATCTGCGAACTCTTCCCGATCTTCCGCCGCGTCAAGATGATGCGCCAATGGGGGGGTATTACCGACAACACACCGGATCGTTCGCCGATCCAGGGCGTCACGCCGGTGCCCGGCCTGTTCGTCAATTGCGGCTGGGGCACGGGTGGCTTCAAGGCGACCCCGGGATCGGCCAATCTCTTCGCGCATCTGATCGCCAAGGGCGAGCCGCACCGGCTGGCCGCTGGCCTGACGCTCGACCGGTTCCGCACCGGCAGGCTGATCGACGAAGCCGCCGCCGCCGCCGTTGCACATTGATATAGGGACACCACGATGCTTTTGATCCACTGCCCCTATTGCGAGGAAGATCGCTCGGAACTGGAATTCCGCTGGGCCGGCGAGGCGCATATCGCTCGTCCGGAAAACATTGCGGCGATTTCCGACGAGGAGTTCGCGGAATTCTTCTTCCTGCGCAACAACGAAAAAGGCCTCACCTATGAGCGCTGGCGGCATATCCATGGCTGCGGTCGCTTCTTCAATGCGGCGCGCGATACGGTGAGCGACAAGTTCCTGATGACCTACAAGGCAGGCCTGCCGAAGCAGCCGGTACCTCCGGCTGAAAGAGCGTTGGCGACGGCTGAAGAGAAGACCGTCGAAACCTGGGAAGCTACGGAAGGAGACGCACGATGAGCGGTCCTTCCAAGAACCTCGGCGCTTTCCGCATCAAGGGCGCCGGCCGCCTGACGCCGGCGCGCACGGCGCGCTTCACCTTCGACGGCAAGAGCTACACGGCGATGGAAGGCGACAGCGTCGCCTCCGCGCTTTTGGCGCATGGCGTGCATCTGCTCGGCCGTTCGTTCAAATATCATCGCCCGCGCGGGGTGCTTTCGGCCGGGCCGGAAGAGCCGAATGCACTGCTCGACGTCTCCCGCGACGCTTCCCGCCGGCAGCCGAACGTGCGTGCCACGGTGCAGGAAGTGTTCGACGGCGCGAAGATCGCCTCGCAGAACCGCTGGCCGTCGCTTGCCTTCGATATCGGTTCGTTCAACGACCTTCTGTCGCCGTTCTTTGCGGCCGGCTTCTACTACAAGACCTTCATGTGGCCGCGTGCTGCATGGCATAAGCTCTATGAGCCCTTCATCCGTCGCGCTGCCGGTCTCGGCGAGGCGCCGAAGGAAGAGGATACGGATCACTATGCCGGCCGCTACGCCCATTGTGACGTGCTGATTGCCGGCGCGGGTGTCGCAGGGCTGACGGCTGCCCTTTCAGCAGCTTCCACCGGTGCCTCGGTCATCCTCGTCGATGAACAGCCGGAAGTCGGCGGCGCCCTTCATGCCGATGCCGCGACCACGATAGACGGGCAGAACGGTTACGATTGGGCGCAGGCTGTGGCTGCCAAGCTGCGCGCGATGCCGAATGTCACCGTGCTGACCCGCACGACCGTGTTCGGTTACTACAATCACGGTTTCCTGGGCCTCGCCGAGCGAGTGACCGATCACATCGCGCGTCCAGGCCAGGATCTGCCGCGCGAGCGGCTTTGGCAGGTTCGGGCGAAGCGCGTCGTTCTGGCGACCGGCTCGATCGAGCGGCACATGGTGTTCGCCAACAACGACCGGCCGGGTATCATGCTGGCGTCGGCAGCGCGGACCTTCCTCAATCACCATGGCGTTGCCGTCGGCAAGCGGGTTGGCGTCTATACGGCGCATGACTCGGCTTATGAGGCAGCGTTCGACCTGAAGCGCGCCGGTGTCACCATCGTGGCGATCGTCGATAGCCGCGAACAGCCGGGCGAGGCCGTGATGGCGGAAGCCCGCTCGCTCGGCATCACCGTGCTGACAGGCCATGCGGTCATCAATACGGGCGGCCGGCGGCGTATCAATTCCATGACCGTGGCGCGCAACGGCAATTTCGATATCCGCAAGATGCCGGTCGATGCGCTGATCGTATCTGCCGGCTGGACGCCTTCCGTGCATCTGTTCTCCCAGTCGCGCGGCAAGCTGCGGTTTGACGAGCAGAACCAGCGTTTCCTTCCGGATATCTGTGCGCAGAATTGCGTTTCGGTCGGCGCCTGCAACGGCACGGACGATCTGGCCGAGCTGATCGACGAAGCAATCACCGCCGGCGGTGGTTCGGTTGCCGTTTCGGGCGAGAACCGGTTCGAATGGACTGGCGGCATGATTGGCGCGGCCGAAGGGGCTGGGCCGGAACATGCGGTAAAGGCCTTCGTCGATTTCCAGCACGACGTGACCGCCAAGGATATCCGCCTCGCGGTGCGCGAAGGCATGCATTCGATCGAGCATATCAAGCGCTTCACCACCAACGGCATGGCGTCCGATCAGGGCAAGCTTTCCAACATGCACGGCCTGGCGATCGCTGCGGAAATGCTCGGTCGCCCGATCCCGCAGGTGGGGCTCACGACTTTCCGCGCGCCTTATACGCCGGTAACTTACGGCACGCTGGTCGCGCATTCGCGCGGCGACCTGTTCGACCCGGCCCGCAAGACGCCGATGCACGATCTCGAAACGGCCGAAGGTGCCGAATTCGAGGATGTCGGCAACTGGAAGCGTGCCTGGTATTACCCGCAGCGCGGCGAAGACATGCACGCGGCCGTCAACCGCGAATGCAAGACCGTTCGTGAGGTGGCGGGCGTGTTCAACGGTTCGACGCTCGGCAAGATCGAGGTCGTCGGGCCGGATGCCGCAAAATTCCTGAACCTGCTCTATACCAATGCCTGGGATACACTGAAGCCCGGCAAGGCACGTTACGGCATCATGACCCGCGAAGACGGGTTCGTGTATGACGACGGCGTCGTCGGGCGGCTGGCGGAAGACCGTTTCCATGTGACCACCACGACCGGCGGTGCGCCGCGCGTGTTGCATCACATGGAAGATTATCTGCAGACGGAGTTCCCGGATCTGCGCGTCTGGCTCACCTCGACCACCGAACAGTGGGCGGTGATCGCCGTGCAGGGGCCGAAGGCGCGGGAGATCATCCAGCCCTTCGTCGAAGGGGTCGATATTTCCAACGAGGCCTTCACGCATATGAGCGTGGCGGAGTGCTCCGTCATGGGCGTGCCGTCGCGGCTGTTCCGTGTCTCCTTTACCGGCGAGCTCGGATACGAAGTCAACGTGCCGGCGGATTACGGTCCGGCGGTCTGGAAGGCGATCTGGGAACGGGCGCAATCCATGGGCGCCTGCCTCTACGGCACCGAGAGTATGCACGTGCTGCGCGCCGAAAAGGGCTATATCATCGTCGGCCAGGATACGGATGGAACCGTGACGCCGGACGATGCGGGCCTCGATTGGGCCGTTTCGAAAAAGAAGACGGACTTCGTCGGCATTCGCGGCCTCAAGCGGCCGGATCTTGTGCGTGACGGTCGCAAGCAGCTCGTCGGCCTCATCACCAAGAGCCCGAATGTCGTGCTGGAGGAGGGCGGCCAGATCGTTGCCGATCCGAACCAGCCGAAGCCGATGAAGATGCTCGGCCATGTGACCTCCGCCTACTGGTCGGAGAATTGCGGCCGGTCGATTGCGCTGGCACTCGTCGCGGGTGGCCGTTCGCGCATCGGCGAGACGCTCTACGTGCCGCTGAAGGACAAGACGATTGCAGTCGAAGTGACCGATATGGTGTTCTTCGACAAGGAAGGAGGCCGTATCCATGGTTGAGATGGCAATTCGCACCCTGCCGCTTTCCGGCGCGCATGGCGGCTCGTCTTCCGTGCGTCTGGAGACCGCACCGTCTGCCGAGCGTATCTCCCTGCGTGTTCGGGCCGGAGATGTCTCCGCGCTATCCGGCGCTCTGGGCGTCGATCTTCCGACGAAGCCGAAGACTTCGGCAACGGCCAATGGCCGCACCGCGCTCTGGCTCGGGCCGGACGAATGGCTGGTGATCGGTGATGTCGGTGGCGGGTTGATGCAGACGGCGGCAAATTCCGGTGTGCTGCACTCGGCAACCGATGTCTCCCATCGCAACATCGCGATCCTGGTTTCTGGATCGGGTGCGGCGGCGGCGATCAATGCCGGATGCCCGCAGGATTTGTCGCTGAACGCCTTTCCGGTCGGTGCCTGCTCGCGGACGATTTTCGGCAAGATCGAGATCGTATTGCTCAGGACCGCCGAAGACGCTTTCCGTGTCGAAGTCTGGCGCTCATTTTCCGAATACGCCTTTGGCCTTCTGGCCGAGGGTGCTCGGGATGCGGGACTATCCGGTTAACGTAATTCCGGACGGAAAAGCGCCGCGCACATTTGCGGGAATCGCTTCTAAGACATTCGCCTAACTTGACTTGGCCCCCGGGAACCGCACTCTCGTCTGCAAAAGACGGGAGGATTTCATGGTCGGATTTCCATTGATCGCGGTGGCGATCGTCGCTGCGGTCGCGGGCGGCGCGATTGCGGCAAAGCTTTCGAAGATCGAGATTTGGAAAGGCGCACTGGTCGGCGGCTGCGCAGCCGTGGCAGCACTGCTCGCATCCCTTGTGCCGGGCGTCGACCTCAGTCTTTCCATGCCGATGGCAGGGCTTATCGCATCGGGTATCGTCGGTTCGACAGTGGGGCTGACGGCGGCCCGTACGGCGAATATCGCGATCGGAGCGGCACTGCCGCCGCTCGTCGCTTTCCTGCTGCTCGAGGCTGCGCTTTAGCTCCAGCCCTTCCACTTCACCCAGCGGCCGTGCGAATCGACGCGGGCGAGCTCGCGGGTTTCGCCGGTCGGCCAGATCTGCAGGCTGAGCGAGGCGCTGTTCGGTTCGCCCATCATTTCCATCTGCAGGCGGGCAAGCGGAGCTTCCGCCGTCGCGCGGCTACCGGCTTCGGCGATGATCGATTCACCCAATTCACGGAGCTGCGGCGGCAGATATTGCCAGGCGATCGAGTGGAAAACCACATGAACCGTGCCGGGCTGCAGTGTCTTCAGCCGCTTGTCGCGCAGCCAGGCCAGCGCGTCGCCCTTTTCGACGAGAGCCGTGTGCTGACGAGCGATATCGAGCGCTGCGCGGGTGCGGATGACGCGGTCGGTCTGATCGGCCCAGAGATAGGAGAGCAGTCGAAGGCTGTCTTCCGGTGAGTGCGGGTCGAGCGGATTCAGGTCGCAGCCGGCGCGGTCCAGCACCGAGATGTCGGCGCGGGGCGGGTGCGAGCCTTCCCAATCCGGCTTGAGCTGGACGGGCGAGGCGGGATCGCCCCAGAGGAAACCGCCGAGATCGTAACGGTAGCGGTCCCAGTTGAGGTTGAGGCCCATGCTGGCGCCGAATTCCGACAGGATCAGCGGCTTGCCCAGAAGGTCTGCGACAGTAAGGAAACCGGAGAGCAGGGCGCTGGAACGGCGCACTTCATTGGTCTGGGGCGCGAAATTCAGGCGTTCGAGTATGAATGTCTCGTGAATCTCGAAGGCCTTGCGGATCGCCGTCCAGAGCACATCGTCGCTGACTTCGTTCGGGGGGTAGGCCGCCTTCAGATCATCATCCTTGCCGTCGATGATCAGCGCGTGCAGCGCGCCGGCGAGGCGGGTCGGCACGATGTCGCCGCGGGTGGTGGGGTCGTTTTCCCAGCTCAGGATGCGCTGTCCGACTGCGGTCGAACGATCGAGATGCGCTAGCATGAGTTTGCCGAGGCGGCTGGTGAAGGGCGAACCCAGGAGCTCGCCGGCAATCACCTGTTCACGAAACGCCTGCCAGATCTGTTCTTCGGTAGCCATCGGTTTAGCAACCACGGGATCACACTCCTTCGGGGCGATCCTTCGGGTCGAACTGGACAATCGTGATCCAGGTGGCCGTCATCGCCGGTTTCTTTTCGTTTTCGATCTCGACCGAGACGTCATAGGTGGTCATCAGCATGCCGGCGCCGCGGAAGCGGGTATCGGTGAGCGTGAAGCGGCCGCGAACGCGGGCGCCGGCCTTGACCGGCGACATGAAGCGGATGCGCTCGAAACCGTAGTTTATGCCCATGGTCTGCTCGCGCACCTTCGGCACGCAATCGAAGTTCATGGCGGAAAGCAGCGAAAGCGTCAGGAAGCCATGCGCAATGGTGCCGCCGAACGGGCTTTCCGCCTTGGCGCGTTCCTCGTCCACATGGATGAACTGATGGTCGTGGGTGGCATCGGCAAACAGGTTGATCATCGACTGATCGACCACGATCCAATCCGAAACGCCGACTTCCGTGCCCGTCAGGCCCGGCATCTCGGAGAGCGAAATTTCACGCATTCAACACCACCACGCCGATCTCACCACATTTCAAATTCCGGCCGGACTGTACTCGTTTTGAATGGGTTGGCGAGTGGTTTTTCGCACTGCATCATTCTTCGATGCAAAAGCGCACGGAGCGGGCCGGCAAAACCTGATTCCACAGCTCGCGAGAGGGGAATTGCTTCCACCCCCACCCGGGGAGGGCGAAGCTGACGGGCTCGTGGCTGCGGTTGAAGAGCACCGCGATACGGGTCAACTTGTCGGTCTGGCGATCCAGGGTCTTCAAAACCATGCCGAGCACGGGATTGGCCGGGTTTTCCCAATCGCCGACTTCCATCGGCCGGCCGGCTGTATTCAGCCACTCGATATCGCCTTCGCCGGTGAAGAAGGAAGTCTCGGAAAAGACGGCGAACCGCTTGCGGATCGCGGCGAGCGCCGCCGTGTGGTCCAGCAGAACCTTGTCGATCTTGGTCCAATCGAACCAGGTGATAATATTGTCCTGGCAATAGGCGTTGTTATTGCCGAATTGCGAGCGACCGGCCTCATCGCCCATGGTGAGCATGACCGCGCCGCGGCTGGCGAACAGGGTGGAAAGCATCGCAGCGACATCCCGGCGGCGGTTTTCGAGGATCGCCGGATCGTTGGTCGCGCCTTCGACACCGTTGTTCCACGAGTAGTTTTCGCCGTGGCCGTCGCGGTTTTCCTCGCCGTTCGCCTCGTTATGCTTGTGCTCGTTGGAGACGAGGTCCATCAGCGTGAAACCGTCATGGGCGGCAAGGAAGTTGACGGTGCGGCTCCTGCCGGATTTCTCGAAGACATCGGAGGAACCGGCAAGGCGGGTGGCGAGCGCGCCCGTCGTCCATTGGTCGCCGCGCCAGTAGCGGCGCATGTCGTCGCGGGCGCGGTCGTTCCACTCGAGGAAGGCGGCGGGGAAATTGCCGAGCTGGTAGCCGCCGGGGCCTATGTCCCAAGGCTCGGCGATCATGATGCGGTCCTTCAGCGCCTCATCGGCGAGCATGGCTTTCAGCGTCTCGCCCTTGGCATCGAATCCCTCCGCCGTGCGGCCGATGACTGGCGCGAGGTCGAAGCGGAAACCGTCGATTCCGGCATGCACGACGAAATGGCGGAGCGTATCGACGATCAGCCGGCGCACCGTCGGGTGATCGCAGGCAACCGTGTTGCCGGTGCCGGTATCGTTGACCAGGTGTCCCGGTTCGTCCGGCACTGAGCGATAATAGGTGCGGTTGTCGATGCCACGCATGGAGAGCGTCGCGCCGTGACGGTCGCTTTCTCCGGTATGGTTGAAGACGAGGTCAAGAATGACGCCGATGCCGGCCTGGTGCAGCGTTGCGACGGTCTCGCGCAACTCCTTCACGCCGCCGGGACACAGTCTCGGATCGAGCGCCATGAAGCCGACCGGGTTGTAACCCCAGCCATTGGTGAGGTGGAGCGGCGGCAGGTGGCGTTCGTCGATCCAGGCGGTGATCGGCATCAGTTCGATCGCGTCGACGCCGAGTTTCTTCAGATGCGCGATGATCGATGGATGCGCCAGCGCCGCCACCGTGCCGCGCTGTGGCTCTGGAATGGCCGGATGCAGGATGGTGAAGGGTCGGACCGCGACTTCATAGATGAAACCGCCCGGCGGCAGAAGCGGTTTGCCGATCTTGGCGAGCGGGTCGCGGGTGATGATCGTCTTTGGAACGAGGTTCGCGGTATCGACGCCGAAGAGGGAGAGCCTCGCATCGTGATGGAATGGGCGGTCGAGCTCGCGGGCGTAGGGGTCTACGAGAAGCTTCGACGGGTCGAACCAGGAGCCGTTGTCCGGATCGTAGGTGCCCCAGGCGCGGTAGCCGTAACGCTGGCCGGCCGTGACAGCGGGCACCGTGGCGCGATGGATATCGTCTCGGCCGCGGATGAGGCGGTGGCGCGCGGTTTCATGTTTTCCTTCGGCGTCGAAGAGCCAGAGTTCGATCCGCTCGGCATGGTGCGACCAGACAGCGAATTCCGCGCCGTCCTGGGTGAGGGTTACGCCGAGTTTGGGGTCGGAAGGTTTTACCATGCGGTTTACCCCCCTCTGCCCTGCCGGGCATCTCCCCCACAAGGGGGGAGATTGGCAAGATGCGCGGTCAGCAGTTCTACATCAACGACAGCGATTATCGAAACTAACGGGTCAAGAGAGAACGAGGGGATGCCACATCCGATCTCCCCCCTTGTGGGGGAGATGCCCGGCAGGGCAGAGGGGGGTAGCCGCATCGATCGCCTCCAAACGTCGTACATCAAGCGATCACGTAATAACCGTCGGTGCATCACGCCCGCTGCGCTTCTTCAGCTCCGAAATCTCATCCGCAACTGCAATCAGATCAGCCAGCGCCTCCTGCGTATCGATGCCGTGCTTGGCCGGATCCGGTTCGTAACGCTCGACATAAACGCGGATCGTGGCGCCGGAAGTGCCGGTGCCGGAGAGGCGGAAGACGACGCGGGAGCCGCCTTCGAAGAGGACGCGGATGCCCTGGTTTTTCGAGACCGATCCGTCGACCGGGTCATGATAGGCAAAGTCATCGGCGGCCGCGACCTTGAGCGCGCCGAACGTCTGGCCCGGCAGGGAGGCGAGCTTGTCGCGCAGAGCCGTGATCAGGCCGTTGGCGGCTTCGGTGTCGACTTCCTCATAATCATGGCGGGAGTAGTAGTTGCGGCCATATTCGGCCCAGTGCTTCCTGACGATCTCTTCGACGCTTTCGTTGCGGGCAGCCATGATGTTCAGCCAGAAGAGCACAGCCCAGAGGCCGTCTTTTTCGCGCACGTGGTCCGAGCCGGTGCCGAAGCTTTCCTCACCGCAGATGGTCGCCTTGCCGGCGTCCAGCAGGTTGCCGAAGAACTTCCAGCCGGTCGGGGTCTCGTACATGCCGATCTTGAGCTTTTCCGCCACGCGGTCGGCGGCCGCACTTGTCGGCATGGAGCGGGCGATGCCGGCAATGCCCTTGGCGTAACCGGGGGCGAGCGTCGCGTTGGCGGCGATCATCGCGAGGCTGTCGGACGGGGTCACGAACATGCCCTTGCCGACGATCATGTTGCGGTCGCCGTCGCCATCGGAGGCGGCGCCGAAATGCGGGCCGTCCTTGCTCATGACGTCGTCATAGAGGTCCTTGGCATGGACGAGGTTCGGGTCCGGATGGTGACCGCCGAAGTCCGGCAGCGGCGTGGAATTGCGCACCGAACCTTCCGGTGCACCGAGGCGGTTTTCGAAAATCTCGACGGCGTAAGGGCCGGTGACCGCACCCATCGAGTCGATCGCGATATTGACGCCGCTGGCGATCAATGCGCGGATCGCACCGAAATCGAAAAGCTGTTCCATCAGCTCGGCATAGTCGGCGACAGGGTCGATGACCTGGACTTCCATACCAGCGACCTTGAACGTGCCGATCTCATCGAGGTTCACGTCAGCCACGTCGGCGATCTTGTAGATGCTGATCGTCTTGGTATGGGCAAAGATCGCGTCCGTGATCTTTTCCGGCGCGGGGCCGCCATTGCCGATATTGTATTTGATGCCGAAGTCTTCGGTCGGGCCGCCGGGATTGTGGCTGGCCGAGAGAACGATGCCGCCGAAGGCGTGGTACTTACGGATGATGTTGGAGGCAGCGGGCGTCGAGAGAATGCCGCCCTGGCCGACCATGACTTTGCCGAAGCCGGCAGCGGCTGCCATCTTGATCGCCTTCTGGATGACTTCGCGGTTGTAGTAACGACCGTCGCCGCCGATCACCAGCGTCTTGCCGGAAAAACCTTCCAGCGAATCGAAGATCGCCTGGATGAAGTTTTCCGCATAGTTCGGCTGTGCGAAGACCGGCACCTTCTTGCGAAGACCGGAGGTTCCGGGTTTCTGATCCTGATAGGGTGTGGTGGAAACGGTCTTGATCATGGTCAGGATCCTTTTTTGGCAAGCAATGTCTTGTAGAGATCGGCATAGATGCCGGCGCTCTTTTCCCAGGAAACGTCGGACTTCATGCCCTGCTTCTGCAGGGCCGTCCAGATTTTCGGCTCGTGATAGAGCTTTACCGCGCGGCGCAGCGCCCGGCGCAGGTTTTCGGTAGTGACGGGGCCGAAGGCGATGCCGGTGGCGGCCTTGGCTGCAAGGGCCGCGGGGCTCGCGTCGATGACGGTATCGTTCAGTCCGCCGGTGCGGGCGACGACCGGCACGCAGCCATAACGCAGGCCATAAAGCTGGGTGAGGCCGCAGGGCTCGAAGCGGGAAGGGATGATGATCGCGTCGCAACCCGCCTGCATGAGGTGGGACAGAGGCTCGTCATAGATCGAGAGAACCTTGACGCGGCCTGGATGATGGGCCGCTGCCGCATGAAAGGCATTTTCCAGCGCCTTGTCGCCGGAACCGAGCACGGCGAGCCGGGCGCCCTGGGCAATCAGCTCATCGGTGCAGGCGGCGAGCAGGTCCATGCCCTTCTGCCAGGTGAGACGGGAGATGACGCAGAAGAGCGGTCCGTCGTCCTGATCCAGCCCGAAGCGTTCGGCCACGGCCTTCTTGTTCAATGTGCGGGATTTCAGCGTTGCGGCTGTGTAATGCGTCTTTACGGAATGATCGGTGGCCGGGTCCCACACATCCGCGTCGATGCCGTTGACGATGCCGTGCAGGTCGCTTTGGCGCAGGTTCAGGAGGCCTTCCAGCCCCATGCCGAATTCCGGCGTCAGGATTTCCTCGGCATAGGAGGGGCTGACGGTGGAGATCGCCCAGCTCGTCTGCAGGCCTGCCTTCAGGTAACCGACACCGCCGAAATATTCGACCCCTTCGATGCCGTAAGCGTGTGTCGGCAGTTCGAGATAGGGGAAGATGTCGGCCCCATACTGACCCTGGAAAGCGATGTTGTGGATGGTGATGAGAGTCGGGATTTCGGGCGCGTTGGAGTAGCGCATATAGGCCGGCACCATAGCAGCCTGCCAGTCATGCACGTGCACGACGTGTGGCCGCCAGCCGTCATCCTGCTCTCCGGACGCATTCCGGGCGAGCACGCCCTGAGCGATCATCGCGCCGGCTTTGGAAAGTGCCGCAAAACGCCGCCAGTTGTCGAAATGATCCTTGCCGGTCGCATCGGCGTAAGGCCCACCCGGCCTGTCGAAGAAGGTCGGCGAATCGAGGATGAGGAGATCCAGGCCCTGATGTTGCACCGAGAGCAGATCGGCCTTGGCGCCGAGCAGGCTTTCGAAACTGTAGATGACCTTCGGATCCGCGATCGCCCGCATGACTGCCGGATAACCGGGCATCAGGGTCCTGACCCGCACGCCGTGGCCCTTCAACGCAAGCGGAAGCGCGCCGGCTACATCGGCCAGCCCGCCGGTCTTGACCAGCGGATAGACTTCGGACGCGACCGAAAGAACCTGCATGAAAAAGCTACTCACAAATCCAGTTTATCGATCATTGCCTGAGTGATCAGGCAGATGCCGTTCTCGGTGCGGCGGAAGCGCTTGGCATCGACTTCCGGGTCTTCACCGACGATCAGCCCCTCGGGGATGGTTACACCGTGATCGATGACAACATCGCGAAGCTGCGCGCGGCGACCGATGCGAACATTCGGCAGAACGACGGCGCCATCAAGGCGGGAATAGGAATTGGCGCGGACGCCGGTGAAGAGAAGGCTGCGGTTGAGTGACGAGCCAGAGATGATGCAATCGCCGGAGACGACCGAGGAGGTCGCGGAGCCGCGGCGGTCTTCGTCGTCATGCACGAACTTGGCCGGTGGAGTGATCTCCGCATAGGTCCAGATCGGCCAGGATTTGTCGTAGATATCGAGGCCCGGAACGACTTCCGTCAGGTCGATATTGGCCTGCCAGTAGGCATCGATCGTGCCGGCATCGCGCCAATAGGGTTCGCGCTCGAAGTCGGAGCGGACGCAGCTGTCGGCGAAACGGTGGGCGACGGCCTTACCGTTTTCGACGATATAGGGGATGATGTCCTTGCCGAAGTCGCGGCTGGAGCCGGGCGTCTCTGCATCCCGCTTCAGGATGTCCATCAGGAACTTGGTGTGGAAGACGTAGATGCCCATCGAGGCCAGCGCAAAGCCCGGATTGCCGGGAATGCCTGGCGGATCGGCGGGCTTTTCGACGAAGGCGATGATCTCGTCCTTCTCGTTGACATGCATGACGCCGAAGCCGGTCGCTTCCATGCGAGGCACTTCAAGGCAGCCGACGGTGACCTGCGCGCCCGAATCCACGTGCTGCTGCAGCATGTATTCGTAGTCCATCTTGTAGACGTGGTCGCCGGCGAGAATGACCATGTATTCGGGCGCATAGGCCTCTATGATGTCGATGTTCTGGTAGACGGCGTCTGCCGTGCCCTCATACCACTGCGTTTCGGAAACGCGCTGGGAGGCGGGCAGGATGTCGAAGCTCTCGTTACGCTCGGGACGGAAGAAGTTCCAGCCGCGCTGCATGTGGCGGATCAGCGAATGCGCCTTGTATTGCGTCGCGACGCCGATGCGGCGGATGCCTGAGTTCAGCGCGTTCGACAGGGCGAAATCGATGATACGCGCCTTGCCGCCGAAATAGACGGCCGGCTTGGCGCGGCGGTCGGTCAGTTCCTTGAGACGGCTTCCCCGGCCGCCCTGCAAGAACATAGGCCATGGCATCACGCGAAAGGGGCTGAATTCTTTTCTCGTTCATTCGTTCCTCCCAGAATTATCAGGCCTGTACTTCGAGTTCGAGCATGAGGGTCGCGAGCGGTGGGAGCGTGACTTCGGCGTAGATGGTTCCTCCCGCGTTCACTGCCTGAACGCGACCACCATTGCCCTTGCCACTGCCACCGTAAATCTCGGCGTCCGTATTGAGGATTTCCCGCCATCTGCCCTCGTTTGGCAAGGGGATGCGGAAATTTTCCCGGTAAACGGGCGTAAAATTGCTGATCACCGCCACCGGCTTTTCTCCGGGCGCCATGCGCAGCCAGGCGTAGACGGAGGTTTTCCGCATCATCGGCCAGCAGCCAGGAGAAACCCTCGCCTTCGCAGTCGCGCGCATGCAGAGCGGGCTTGGAGCGGTAACAGAAGTTCAGATCACGCACGAGGCGGCGCATGCCCTCATGCGGATGGTAGGCGAGAAGGTTCCAGTCGAGCGAACGGGCCTCGCTCCATTCGCTCCATTGGGCGAATTCCTGGCCCATGAAGAGCAGTTTCTTGCCGGGGTAACCCCACATGAAACCGTAATAGGCGCGCAGGTTGGCGAATTTCTGCCAGTCGTCGCCGGCCATCTTGGCGATCAGCGAGCCCTTGCCATGCACCACTTCGTCGTGGCTGAGCGGCAGCACGAAATTTTCCGTATAGGCATAGAGCAGGCCGAAGGTCAGTTCGTTGTGGTGGTGTTTGCGGTGAACGGGCTCGCGCTTAAAGTAGCTCAGCGTGTCATGCATGAAGCCCATGTTCCACTTGAAGCCGAAACCGAGGCCGCCTTCATGGACAGGATGCGAGACCTTCGGCCAGGAGGTGGATTCTTCGGCGATCGTCATCATGCCGGGGTGGGCCGAATAGGAGAGCGAATTCATCTTCTGCAGGAAGCGCACGGACTCAAGGTTCTCGCGGCCGCCATATTCGTTCGGTACCCATTCGCCCTCCTTCCTCGAATAGTCGAGGTAGAGCATGGAGGCGACGGCATCGACGCGCAGGCCGTCGAGATGGAATTTCTCGGCCCAGTAGAGCGCGTTGTTGACGAGGTAGGAAAGCACCTCGTTGCGCCCGAAATTGTAGATCGCCGTGTTCCAGTCCGGGTGAAAACCCTGGCGCGGATCGGCGTGTTCGTAGAGTGCCGTGCCATCGAACTGGCGGAGGCCATGCGCATCCGTTGGGAAGTGGGCCGGCACCCAGTCGAGGATGACGCCGATACCGACCTTGTGACAGCCGTTGACGAAGCGGGCAAAACCTTCCGGCTCGCCGAAACGGGCGGTCGGAGCGAACAGGCCGGTCGTCTGGTAGCCCCAGGACGGATCATACGGATGTTCGGTGATCGGCAGGAACTCGATATGGGTAAAACCCATATCGGTGCAGTAGGGGATGAGTTCGGCGGCGAGCTCGTCCCAGGTCAGGAAAGTGCCGTCCTGCTTCCTGCGCCAGGAGCCGGCATGAACCTCGTAGATCGAGATCGGCTGGCGGCGATGGTCGGCCTTTTTCCAGAACTCCAGATGCGCCGCGTCATCCCATTTCTGGGAAAGCTCCGGCGTGGTCATCGAAGCGGTATCTGGGCGCATTTCGGCGCGACGGGCATAGGGGTCCGCTTTCAGCGGCAGGACCTTGCCGTCCTTGCCGACGACTTCGAACTTGTAGGCGGTGCCTGCTCGGATGTCAGGAGCGAAGATTTCCCAGATGCCGGTATCGGTGCGCAGGCGCATGACGTGCCGGCGACCGTCCCAGTTGTTGAACTCGCCGACGACGGAAACGCGCTTGGCATTCGGTGCCCAGACGGCGAAGTGGAAACCTTCGACGCCCTCATGCTTCATCGGATGCGCGCCCATCTTGTCGAAGAGGCGCAGGTGCGATCCCTCGCGGACGAAATAATCGTCCATCGGTCCAAGCACCGGTCCGAAGCTGTAGGGATCCGTGACGGCCCATTCGTCATCGCCGCGACGGGCGCGGTAACGGACGGGCTGAAGCTGGGAGGCGTTGACGAGGCCTTCGAAATAACCCGCATCGTGGCGGCGGGTCAGTTCGCCGAGTTCGTTTCCGTTGAGCGCGAGGACCGTAACGGCCTCCGCGCCCGGAACGAAGCAGCGGGCCCGAAAGCCGCTCCCGAGCTTGTGCAGCCCGAGAACGGCGAAGGGGTTGGTATGCCTGCCTTCCAAAATCGCCTCGATCTCGGATAACGGAATTTCGCCCGGGGCTCTTCCGTCATCGACGACGCGCGGCGATTTTTTCATCAGGCTCTCCAGATTTCCGACGCATACTGACGAATGGTTCTGTCCGAGGAGAACCATCCCATCCGAGCGGTATTCTTGATGGTCTTCGAATACCATGATTTAGGGTCGGACCAGATTTGGTCAACGCTGCGCTGGGCTTCGGCGTAAGCGTCGAAGTCGGCGGCAACCATGAACCAGTCGTGGTTATAGATGCCGTCGATCAGGCCGGTGAAGCGCGAACGATCATCCGGCGAGAAGACACCGGAAGCGATCGCGTTGAGTGCCTGAGCCAGTTCGCGCGACTTCTCGATGATGGCGCGCGGCTGGTGGCCTTCGTCACGAACCTTCTGCACCTCGTCGGCGGTCATGCCGAAGATGACGATATTGTCTTCGCCGACATGGTCGCGCATTTCGACGTTGGCGCCATCGAGCGTGCCGATCGTCAGTGCGCCGTTCAGGGCGAACTTCATGTTGCCGGTGCCGGATGCTTCCATGCCGGCAGTCGAGATCTGCTCGGAAAGGTCGGCGGCCGGAACCATGACTTCCGCCAGTGAGACGTTGTAGTTCGGTACGAAGACGACCTTCAGCAGGCCGCGGACGGCCGGGTCGTTGTTGATCGCACGAGCCACGTCGTTCGCCAGTTTGATGATCAGCTTGGCGTTGTGATAGCTCGGCGCCGCCTTGCCGGCGAAGAGCTTCACGCGCGGCACCCAGTCCCGCTCGGGATGCGAACGAATCTGGTCGTAGAGCGATACCGTCTCAATGATGTTGAGAAGCTGGCGCTTGTATTCGTGGATGCGCTTGATCTGGATGTCGAACATGGCCGACGGATCGAGCCGGATGCCCATGCGGCTGCCGACTAGGTTGGCAAGCTGCACCTTGTTCTCGCGCTTCACGGCGGCGAACTTTTCCTGGAAGGACTTGTCGTTCGCAAACTTGTCGAGTTCACGCAGCGCGTCCGTATCGTCCAGGAACTTGTCGCCGATCGCTTCCTGCACCAGCGAGGTGAGGCCGGGGTTGCACTGCATCATCCAGCGACGCGGCGTGATGCCGTTGGTCTTGTTGTTGATGCGGGTCGGGTAGAGCGTGTGAAGGTCGGAGAAGACGGTGACCTTCATCAGGTCCGTATGCAGGGCCGAGACGCCGTTGACCGAATGCGAGCCGACAAAGGCGAGATTGCCCATGCGCACGCGACGGTCGCCGCTTTCGTCGATCAGCGAGATCGAGCGGATCTGCGTATCGGAGAAGCTCTTCTGCTTACGAGCCTCGAGCAGGATCTGCGCATTGATCGCGTAAACGATCTGCATGTGGCGGGGCAGGAGGCGCTCGAAGAGCGGCACCGGCCAGGTTTCCAGGGCTTCCGGCAGAAGCGTGTGGTTGGTGTAGGAGAAGGTCTTGCGGGTAATTTCCCAGGCAAGCTCGAAATCCATGCCGTGGATGTCGGTCAGGAGACGCATCAGTTCGGCGATCGACACGGCCGGATGCGTGTCGTTGAGCTGGATCGACACCTTTTCATGCAGGTTGGTGAAGTCCGGATATTGCTGCAGGTGACGGCGCAGAATGTCCTGAAGCGACGCGGACGAGAAGAAGAATTCCTGCCGCAAGCGCAGTTCCTGGCCGGCCGGGTTGGCGTCCGCCGGATAGAGAACGCGGGTCAGCGCTTCGGCCTTGTTGCTCTCGCGCAGCGCGCCGATATGGTCGCCGGCGTTGAAGGCGTCGAGCAGGATCGGGTCGATCGGCTGGGCAGACCAGAGGCGCAGCGTGTTGACGCGCTTGCCGCGCCAGCCAACGGCCGGCGTGTCATAGGCCATGGCGATGACGCGTTCGGCCGGCTTCCAGACGTAACGCGGGGTTTCGTCGTAGCCGCCGACGGTTTCCACAGTGCCGCCGTAGCCGATTTCGTAGGAGCTTTCGCGGCGCTCGAATTCCCAGGGGTTGCCGTGGGCAAGCCAGTTTTCCGGCAGCTCGACCTGCCAGCCATCCGCCATTTGCTGACGGAACAGGCCGTGGACGTAACGGATGCCGTAGCCATAGGCCGGGATGTCGACGGTTGCCATCGATTCCATGAAACAGGCGGCGAGGCGGCCGAGGCCGCCGTTACCGAGTGCGGCATCCGGCTCAAGACCGGCGATCACGTCGATATCGACGCCGAGAGAGGAAAGCGCGTCGCGGATTTCCGTCATCAGGCCCATATTGTTGACGGCATCGCGCATCAGGCGGCCGATCAGGAATTCCAGCGATAGGTAATAGACGCGCTTCTGGTTCGTCCGGTAGGCCTTGCGGGTCGACTCCATCCAGGTGTCGATGATGCGGTCGCGCACCACGAGAATAGTGGCGGTCAGCCAGTCGTGCGGCTTTGCGACCTTGGCATCCTTGCCGATGCGGTAGGTCAGGCGCTCGATGATTTCTTCCGCCATGATTTCGGGGCGGGAGCTGCGGGGAGCCGGCTGGGGAATTTCGACCGGAGAAGGGGTTTTATTCATGAGTCGCCAACTTTCTGGGGAGCGAGGTGAGAGCGTCCGATTCAGTCCATCTGGCATGATGTAGCGAGACAGTTTATGCACCGTTATGACACTCATGCAATGATCCATTTATCTTTGCACAAGCGGTATGCAGAACCTCACAAAACCTTCTACGACCCGAAATGCGAAAAGCCCCGCCGAACCGGCAGGGCTTTGAGAGGTTTTTTGCTGATGAAGACTTAGTTCGTCAGTCGGGTGCCGGTCTTAGCGGCCTTGCGGGCGATTTCACCGAAGCTCTGGACCAGCTGGGTCATGTTGTTCGGTTCGTAGTAATAGTCGTCGCCGCTGGAGCAATAGCTGAGAAGGCTCTTGCCGTTGTCCGGGGCCATGAAGGCGATCGTGTAGATCTTGATGCCGTCGTCCTTGGCCTGCTTGCACTGGGTGCGGACCTTGTCGTCCAGCGTTTTGTTCCAGGACGAGCTGTTGCCGGTCATTTCACCGTCGGTCATGAAGACGATGAAGCGCTCGAAGGAGGTATTCTTCTTGGCATCATGCGCATTCTTTTCCGTCGCGTTCGCCGCCTTGAGAGCGTTGAAGGCATTAAGCAGCGCGCCTGTTGCGTCGGTGCCGCCGTCCGGAACACCCGGCAGGTTGGTGACATAGGTCGATACGGCAGATTCGCCCCAGGCGATCGGCTGTTCGGCCTTGGTCTTGTCGTCGTAGCTGTCAGCGCCGACGCGGATCAGTTCGGAGTTCGGATCCGCTTTCTTGAGCTCGGTGAACATCGCGGCGGCGGCGGCCTTCAGGGACGCCATCTTGGTGACGTAGTTGGCCACGGTGTCGTAATAATACTCGGTTTCCTGGTATTCGACGGTACGCGTGCAGTATTTCGGGTTTTTCCAGGTGCCGCAGTTATAGGTTTCCTGCTTGGTTTTGGTGACCTGGCGGCTTTTTTGTACCTGTTTCGTCGGGTTGACCGGATCGACGGTCGTGGTGTCCCAAGCCATCGAGCCGGATTCGTCGAGAGCCAGATACATGGACAGCGCATTGCCCTCGCGGCCAGCCTGCGAGGTGCTGGTGACGCTGATGTGCATCTTGGTGAAGCCGAGCATGGCGGTGAGGCCATTGAGCGGAACGTCGTAGCCGGTCGTCATCGTGACGGTGTAGTTGGCCGCCGTGTTGGATGCGATGGTGGCCTTTGCGTCGGCCTGGGTGTTCTGCTTCAGCTCTGCCCGGGTGGCCGCCAGCGTATTGGGGTCCATACCTGCTTTTTCGTATTCCTGCATCTTCTGGCCGACGAGGATGCTGGTGCCCATCTCTTCCGCCTCGGCCTCGGTCATCGTACCCTTGTCCGCCATGGCGGATGCGGCGCCGAGCGTGGCGGAATCGGCGAGTGCCTGAAGCTGGTTCTTTTCTTCCATGACGCGGGTCAGGTCGATCGCGACGCCGGCCACGCCCAGCAGCACTGGGAGCATGACGGCAGTCATGATGCCGAAATTGCCGGCGCGGTCTTTCATCAGCCGCGTGAACGTAGAATGCGTCATGATAGCCCCCAGAAACCGTTCAATTCATTTGAACCAGATTGAGGGTGTTTTATGGGATGCGGGTGTAGGAAGGCCTAAGTGAATTGCTGCAATTTTAGCCATTCTCAAGAATATACGCCTTGCGATGTAATATTCAGGATTTCAAAGGAATGACGTCGACTGCCTGGATGGCTTTCTGGTTGCCGTATCCTTTCAGCACGCCGATGACGGGCGCGATGTCGGAATAATCGCGGCCATAGGCGACCACGATGTGATCGCTGCCAGCGGGGATGTTGTTGGTCGGATCGAGCTCGATGTAACCCATGGTCTCGCCGCACCAGACGCGCACCCAGGCATGCATGGCGTCGGCACCTTCAAGCCTTTCCTTGCCCGGTGGCGGGATGGTGCGCAGGAAGCCCGAGACGTAGCCCGCAGGAATGCCAAGGCTGCGCAGCGCCACGATCATGATGTGCGAAAAATCCTGGCAGACGCCGCGCTTCAGCCGGAAGGCCTCTTTCGGCGTCGTATCGACCGTCGTGGCCTTCGGATCGTAGGTGAAATCCTTGTGGATACGGGCGCAGAGCGAGAGCGCGATCTCTCGCACGGTCTGGCCGGGCTTCAGGATTTCCTTCGCATAGGCGGCGATCTGCGGATCTTCGGGAAGGCGTGGTGACGCGCCGGCGAGATGATGCGGCGAAGACGGATCGACGGACCAGACTTCGGCAAGCTCCTGGCCGAGCTTGTCGAGAACCGGCGAAAAATCGGCCGTGATCGAATGGGCTTCCACCTGGACCCGCGCCTGCATGCGGATATCGAGGCGCTCATGCGGTGCGCGCACCAGCACCGACGTTGCCTGCTGGCCGAAAAAGTCGATGAACGTGGTCTTTTCTTCCGCATTCGGCGTGACGGTGACGGAACCGACGATCAGCCGCTGCCGGTCGGGCAGCGAGAGAGGCAAGACGCGGATCACATGCCGGGCACCCGATGCGGGTACGTCGTAGACATAGCCCATATGCAGGGAGAGATCGTAGAGCATTACAGGTTCCTCCCCATGTCGATCAGCTGAAGTAGGTCTGGCCGAGAATGTCGGACAGCTTCTCCATCTCCTGTTCGAGCTTCTGGTAGGTATCCTCGTTCATCGCTTCCGGCGTCATCACGGCAAGGCCGGAATGTAGGCGCATCGCTTCGCGATAGAAGGGCGACATTTGGCCGTTGACGTAAGCGTTCGGCAGCTGCTCCACCTCGGTGCGGATCTCGTTGAGCTGGAACAGGATCGAGCGCGGGTTGAGCGGATCGAGGGCCAGAAGGTCGGCGACCGTCAGGCGCGCGGTATTGACGTTGTACCGGCGACGGTGGGTCATGACGCTGTCGCCGATCTCGATCAGCATGTCGAGCGAACCATCGGGCGCGTCAGGGCCGGACATGTGGCCGAGGAGGCGGGTCATGTGCAGGCCGCGTTCCAGGTGGCGGCCGATCGACAGAAAACGCCAGCCGGTAAAGCGATACATGTTTTCGTGCACGAGGCCGGCAAAGCCCGCGAGCTTGCGCAGCAACACGGTCATCGCGTGGGCCGCATCGTCGCCGGGCTGCACCCTGTCGTGGAAACGGCGGGCCGTCTTGGAAAGGTCGGTCAACGCCAGCCAACCGTCCGGCGAAAAGCGGTCGCGCAGGTTGCTGGCGGAATAGATCGCGCTGTCGATATTGCGCAGAAGCGGTGCTGGCACCGCCTTGGTCATCTCGATGTCGATGCCCTTGAGGTAGCGGGTGATGTCGGCGAGCAGCGGCGCATTCGGATCGGCGGATTCCGCGTAGCGCAGGTGCCATGCACGCAGGATGCGCAGCGCGCCTTCGGCACGCTCGATATAGCGGCCGAGCCAGAACAGGTTATCGGCCGCGCGGCTCGGGAGCGAGCCCGGCATGTTGCGGGTGAAGCTTTCTTCCGGCGGCAGCAGCGTCGCGCGGGGCACAGGCTTGTCGGAAACGATCCAGACGTCGGCGGCGGTGCCGCCGGCCTGCATGGCGATGGCCGCGACGTCGTCGCCGGAGCCGATTCGTGCGAAGCCGCCTGGCATGATCTGCCAGCCACTTTCGGTGCGGGCGGCGAAGACGCGCAGCGACATCGGCCGCGGAATGAGCTTGCCGTTGACATAGGCCGGGGTCGTGGACAGCGTCACGACCTCCTGGCCGACCAGTTTGGCGCCTTCGGTGGCGAGCCATTCGCCGACCGTATCCTTGGCGGTCTTGCGCAGCGATGAGCCGAGGACGGACTGGCCGTTGTCGTCGAAGAAGGGCAGGCGGGAATAGGCCGGGCCGATCACCATCCGCTCGATGTTCTTTGCGACGTGCTCGCGCTCGCCCTTCTGGCCGCACCACCATGTGGCGATCGACGGCATGATCAGGTCTTCGCCGGTGAGATGGCGGCAGACACTGGGCATGAAGGCGAGCAGCGCGCGGGTTTCCAGAATGCCGGAACCGAGCGCGTTGACGAAAGTAACAGCGCCGGCGCGCAGCGCCTCGACCATGCCCGGCGTGCCGATATGCGAGTTCTGGTTCAGCTCCAGCGGATCGGCATAGGCGGCATCGAGACGGCGCCAGAGAACGCCGATCGGCTTCAGGCCGGCGACGGTGCGGACCATTACCCGGTTGTTGACGACCGTCAGGTCCTCGCCTTCGAGCAGCATGAAGCCGAGATAGCGGGCGATATAGGCGTGTTCGAAATAGGTTTCGTTGGCCGGGCCGGGGGAGAGAACCGCGATACGGTCCTCGGGATATTGCTTGTGGGCCTGTAGCGCATCACGAAACGCGCCGAAGAAGGAGGCGAGGCGGTGCACGTGGCTTTCGGCATAGATATCCGAGAAGGCGCGTGTGGTGGCGACGCGGTTTTCAAGCGCAAAGCCGGCGCCCGAGGGAGCCTGCGTGCGATCGGCCAGAACCCACCAGTTGCCGTCAGGCCCGCGCCCGACTTCGAAGGAACAGAAATGCAGGTAGTGGCCGCCGACCGGTTTGACGCCGACGAGCGGGCGCAGGAATTCGGAATTGCCGGCGATCAGCGCCGGAGGCAGGATGCCTTCCTGCACCAGGCGGTTCTCACCGTAGATATCGGCGATCAGGGTTTCCAGAAGATCGGCGCGCTGGGTGAGGCCCTTGCAGACGGTCTCCCATTCCTTGCCGTCGATCAGGACCGGCACATGGCTGATCGGCCAGTTGCGTTCGCCGCTGGCCGTTCCGGGCGCCTGCGCGCCATAGGTGCGATAGAAGACGCCGGCATCGCGGAGATACCGGTCTGCACGGGCGAAGCGTTCGTGCAGCTGGTTCTCGGTCAGCCGGCTGAGGTGGCTGATGAGGTTGCGCCAGACGGGCCTGACCTCACCGTTCGCGTCCAGCATCTCGTCGGCAATACCGGGCAAAGCGGCATAACCGAGGATGGGATCGATACCGATCTCCCCTTCCGTCATCCGTTCTGTTGCCGGCCCCTTGGACATCGACGTTTCACACTCCTAATTCTACACACCCGCCGGCCGACGCAGGTCGAGCGTCAGCGGAAATTCCGGCGATGGCGTCTCGGCGAGAAGCGCATAGCCGCCCGCCGTGTGTCCCCATGGCTCGAATCGGGCAAGTCGGCGTGCTTCCGCCTCGTTACCGTTGACCGGGAAGGTCTCATAGTTGCGACCGCCCGGATGAGCAACATGGTATCTGCAGCCGCCGATCGATCGGCCGGACCATGTATCATAAACGTCGAATGTGAGTGGCGTATTAACCGGCAAAACCGGGTGCAGGCCCGACGCGGGCTGCCAAGCCTTGAAACGGACGCCCGCAACCGCGACACCGGTGGTGCCGGTTTCCTTGAGCGGCACGGCGCGGCCGTTGCAGGCGACCTTGTAACGCTCGGGATTCGCCGTATCGAGCCGAACCTGCATGCGTTCGACAGAGGAATCGACATAACGGACAGTGCCGCCGATCGCGCCTTCTTCGCCCATCACATGCCACGGTTCCAAAGCCTGGCGCAGTTCGAGCTTGGCGCCCTCGTATTCGACCTCACCGCTGAAGGGGAAGCGGAATTCAAGCTGCGCCTCGAACCATTCCGGCCGGAAGTCGAAACCGTTCTCACGCAGGTCCTGCAGCACATCGAGGAAATCGGCCCACACATAGTGGGACAGCATGAACCGATCAGCCAGCGCGGTGCCCCAGCGCACGAACTTGCCTTGAGCCGGGTTCTTCCAGAACCGTGCGATCAGGGCGCGGACCAGCAGTTGCTGGGCAAGCGACATGCGGGCATTCGGCGGCATTTCGAAACCGCGGAATTCGACAAGACCGAGACGACCTGTCGGGCCATCCGGAGAGAAGAGTTTGTCGATGCAGATTTCCGAACGGTGCGTATTGCCGGAAACATCGGTCAAAAGATTGCGGAAAAGACGGTCGACCAGCCATGGCAGCGGTGGCTGGCCTTGTCCCGGTGCCGGCACTTGCGCCATGGCGATTTCAAGCTCGTAGAGCGTGTCGTGGCGGGCCTCGTCGATACGCGGCGCCTGACTGGTCGGGCCGATGAACATGCCGGAGAAGAGGTAGGACAGCGACGGATGGCGCTGCCAATGCAATATGAGGCTCTTCAGCAGATCGGGACGGCGCAGGAACGGGCTGTCATTGGGATTGCTGCCGCCGACCACGACGTGGTTGCCGCCGCCGGTGCCGGTGTGGCGGCCGTCGATCATGAACTTGTCGGCGCCAAGCCGCGTCTGGCGGGCTTCTTCGTAAACCTCGGTGGTGATCGCGACGCACTCGTTCCAGTTGGACGCCGGGTGAATGTTGACCTCGATCACGCCGGGATCGGGCGCGACGCGCATCACGTTGATCCGCTCGTCCTGTGGCGGGGTATAGCCCTCGATATGGATCGGCAGGCCGAGGTTATGTGCGGCTCTTTCGGCCGCAGCGATAAGATCGAGATAATCTTCGATCCGCTCTACCGGAGGCATGAAGACGCAAAGCCTTCCGCCGCGAGGCTCGACGCTCATGGCGGTGCGGACGGCTCCCCTGATATCGCCTGCGGAGCCCGTGATGTTCTGCTCGTTGCGGTCCTGTTGTGGCTCGCTTGTCTTGCGCGATGCCTCGGTCATCGCGCGCCCCGGTGCGGTATAGTCCGGCAACGGCTCTCGCGGGATCGAAGGGTCTGCCTGGTGGATATAGGGATATTGCGACGGCGGGACGTAAGGCAGCGTACCGAGCGGCATTCTGAAGCCGATCGGACTGTCTCCCGGAATGAGGAAAATCTTGCCGCGCCGGGTGCGCCAGCGTTCGCTCACCCAGCGCCGCCCGCCGGCCTTGGCGTTCCATGCCTGGACCGGCAGGATATAACCGGTCGGTGCCGTCAGGCCGCGTTCGAAAACCTTGGCGATGCGGGCGCGTTCTTCCGGGCTTTCCAGCTTGGAGTTGGACGGATCGACATTTTCGGGAAGGCTGCCTTCCTTGATGATCCACTCGGCCGGATCTTCATAGGCCGGAATGACCATGTCGCCTTCGATCTCCAGCTCGGACGCGATGCCGGTGATCAGTGCTTCGGCTTCCTTCGCCGTGACGTTGGTATCCTTGCCTTCGGCCGCGATCAGGTCCGGATTGTTCCAGATCGGTTTTCCGTCCTTTCGCCAATAGAGCGAGAAGGTCCAGCGCGGCAGGCTTTCGCCGGGATACCATTTGCCTTGGCCATAATGAAGGAAGCCGCCCGGCGCGAATTTCTCGCGCAGTTTGCGGATCAGGACGTCGGCCTTGTCGCGCTTGGTCGGGCCGACGGCATCGGTGTTCCATTCGCCGGATTCGAAGTCGTCGATGGATACGAAGGTCGGTTCGCCGCCCATGGTCAGGCGCACGTCCTGTGCCTGGAGCATGCGGTCGACCTGTTCGCCAAGATCGTTCAGCGCATTCCAGCTTTCGTCGGAAAACGGCTTGGTGATGCGCGGATGTTCGGCGACGCGGTTGACCTTCATGTCGAAGGCGAAAGAGGTTTCCGCCTGACCGAAATATCCGCCCGAGATCGGTGCCGCATTGCGATAATGCGGCGTGGCGGAAAGCGGAATGTGGCTTTCGCCCGTCAGAAGCCCGGAGGTTGGATCAAGGCCGATCCAGCCGGCGCCGGGCAGGTAGACTTCACACCAGGCGTGCAGGTCGGTGAAGTCGACCTCGGTGCCGGAGGGGCCGTCGAGCGCCTTCAGGTCCGGCGTCAGCTGGATCAGGTAACCGGAGGCGAAGCGCGCCGCAAAACCGAGATGGCGCAGAACCTGCACCAGAAGCCAACTCGTGTCGCGGCAGGAGCCCTTGGCCGAGACCAGCGTCTGTTCCGGTTCCTGGACACCCGGTTCCATGCGGATGACATAGCCGATCTCGCGCTGCAGGCGGGCATTGATGCCGACGATCATATCGACTGTCGGCTGATCCGGCGACCAATCGAGCGTATCCAGAAATGCCTGTAGATGCGGCGTTACAGGCTCTGTTTTGCGGTAGATGGAGAGGTCTTCGACCAGCGTTTCAGGATATTCGAACGGCCATCTGGTTGCATGTTCCTCGACGAAGAAGTCGAAGGGATTGTAGACCGTCATGTCGGCGATCAAATCCACCTCGATCTTGAATTCCGTGACCGGGTCGGGGAATACAAAGCGGGCGAGGTAGTTGCCGTAAGGGTCCTGCTGCAGGTTCACGAAATGATTTTCGGGCGTGACCTTCAGCGAATGACTGAGCACCTTGGTGCGCGAATGAGCGGCTGGCTTCAGGCGGATGATCTGCGGTCCGAGGCGGACTGGCTTGTCGTATTTGTAATGGGTGAGGTGGTAGATACTCGCCTTGATCGACATGCTGCCCCTTTGGATGCCCCTCTGGCACCCCTTGCGCCGGCCTTTGGATTTGGCCGATCCGTCATCATTGCACGGATTTTGTGCGCTGCACGAGAATAATGCAAGGCGGAATCCGAGCTCAGTAACACCGGCGAAATACGTAGGAGAGGCGACCAATGATCACGCTGCGGATATACGATCTCGACAGAGGTTTTTTGGCGCTCGACCTGCGGCATCTGCTCGATTTGCTGTCGCCGCGTTCGCTTCAGGCAAGCTGGGTCATCTCCACGGTCAAATGTCTTGGCACTGGTTGGGAACGGTTCGAGGCGACGGGTGAAACTCGCGAGGCGCTGGAGAGCCTGGCTCAGGACGATTCGGTACTTACAGGTCGCGACATGGTGCAGCTCGCGAAAAATACGCGGCAAGTCATCTGGGGAAAGTTTACCGGCATGTTTCCCGATGCGTCAGACGAGGCTTGGGTGACGATCCAGGCGATCGACAGCACGTTCTACGAAGTGACCTCGGCGGATGAACGCGTTCTTTCGAAAATCAGGTCAACCTACAAGGATGTGCGTCCTGCCGATCGTCCCTATGACTAGTCCAGCGTGCGGCGGAAGCGGCGGACCGCGATCAGCATGGCGACGGCCATCAGGCCGGCAAGTGCTGCCGTATCATAACCGAGCGTGCCGATATCGGCCCCTTTCAGCATGACCGCGCGAACGACGCGGATGTAGTGGGTGAGCGGCAGGCACTCGCCGATCCATTGCGCCCACCGCGGCATGCCGGCGAAGGGGAACATGAAGCCGGAAAGCAGGATGTTCGGCAGGAAGAACATCATCGCCATCTGCATCGCCTGCAGCTGGTTGGCGGCGATGGTGGAGAATGTATAGCCGATCGACAGGTTGGTCATCACGAACAGTGCCGTTGCGGCCGTCAGCGAGAGCGGATCACCGAGGATCGGCACGCGGAAGACGAAGAAGCCGGCGCCGATGATCAGCAGGGCCTGGATGAGGCCGATCAGCACGTAAGGCGCGATCTTGCCGAGCATGATTTCCAGCGGTTTGATCGGCATGGAGAGCAGGCTCTCCATCGTGCCGCGCTCGACTTCGCGGGTGACGGAGAGAGCGGTGAAGATCAGCAGCGTCATCGTCAGGATCGTCCCGAGCAGGCCGGGGACGATGTTGAGCGTCGACGAGCCGGCCGGGTTGTAACGGCGGTGCTGGACGATCTGGAAGGCGGGCTTTGTCGGCTCTGTGAATTCGATCTGCCGGTCGTTGGCGAGTGCCGTGGTGACGATGCCGGAGAGCGCGCCGAGTGCGGAGGACGAGGCGACGGGGTCGGTGGCGTCGGCGGCGACCAGAAGGGACGGACTTTCGCCGCGGCGCAGCGATCGTTCGAAGCCTTCCGGGATTTCCACGACGAACAGCGCCTTGCCGGATTTCAGCAGCGAATCCATGTCTTCCGCGCGGGTAATGACGGATTTGATTTCGAAGAAATCGGTGTTTTTGAGTGCCGCCAGTATGGAGCGGCCGACATCGGTGTTTTCGCGCATCAGCACGGCGGTCGGCAGGTTGTGCGGCGTGGTGTTGATCGCGAAACCGAACAGGAAAAGCTGCATGATCGGCAGGCCGACCATGGTCGCGAGCGTGATGCGATCCCGCGTCATCTGGATGAATTCCTTGATGGTCATCGCCCAGAAGCGGCCGAAGGAGCCGCCATTCGCATTTGCCGTCATGTCGGTCATTGGAAATTGTCCTCGGAACGGCGCATCAGGTCGATGAAGGCGTCCTCCAGTGTCGGTTCGCCTTTCTCCCATCTGAGGCCGGGTTTTTCCCGGTAGGGCGCGATCGCCTGTTCAAGTGCTGCTGCATCGCGCCCGGCGACGTGCAGGCTGGTGCCGAAGGGAGCGATCATGTCGACGCCGGGCGCTTTTTCGAGTTCCGCCTGAAGGCGGTCCGCGCCCGCGCCGGAAACGGTCCAGGTCACGAGGCCAGTACCGGCGATCACCTCGTCGACGGTGCCTTGAGCCAGCAGCTTTCCGTAAGCGATATAGGCGATCTCGTGGCAGCGTTCCGCCTCGTCCATGTAGTGGGTGGAGACCAGGACCGAGAGCCCGTCGGCGGCAAGCGCATGAATCTCGTTCCAAAAGTCGCGACGGGCCTTCGGATCGACGCCGGCGGTCGGTTCGTCGAGGAGGAGAAGGGCGGGTTCGGGCAGGATGCAGGCGCCGAGAGCGAGGCGTTGCTTCCAGCCGCCCGAGAGTTCCCCGGCGAGCTGTTTCTCGCGACCTTTCAAGCCAAGCCGTTCGATGGCAGCACTTGCCTTGCCCCTGGCATCCGGCAGGCCGTAGACGCGGGCGACGAATTCCAGGTTCTCGCGGATCGAAAGGTCCTGATAGAGCGAGAACTTCTGGGTCATGTAACCGACCCGGCGACGGATGCGGTCGCTCTGGGTGAGGATGTCGAAGCCGAGGCAGGTGCCGTCGCCGCTATCGGGCGTCAGCAGGCCGCAAAGCATGCGGATGGTCGTAGTTTTGCCGGAACCGTTCGGGCCAAGAAATCCGTGGATGCGACCTTTCTTCACCGACATGGAAACGTCATCGACCACCTTGCGGCCGCCGAAGCTTTTCGTCAGGTGATGGACGTCGATCACCGTTTCGGGGGCGTCGATCTTATAGGTGTCGGTAGCAAGTGCGGTATCGGTCATGGCCGTGCTCCGGCGGTGACGTCCACCGGCTGGCCGGGGCGTAGCGCCTTCGGATCAGCTGGCATCGCTTCGATGCGATAGACGAGCTTTGCACGCTCTTCGAGGCTGTAGATTTCCGGCGGGGTGAATTCGGCAGTCTTGGAGATGAAACTGATCTTAGCGTCCATCGGCGTGCAAGCGTCGCAGGCGGTGCGGATCGTCTGGCCGAGAGAGAGGCGGGCAATCTCCGTTTCCGGCACGAAGAAGCGGATGCGGATGTTTCCTGGCGGCAGAAGCGCGACGATCGGCCGGCCGGCAGGGACAACTTCGCCAGCACGATAGTAGATCGTCTCGATGCTGCCGGCGGCCGGTGCCGAGATTGTGCGGCGGGCGAATGCGGCCTCGGCGGAAGCGAGGTTGGCCTGGGCGGCTGCCACCGCCTGCTGCGACTGGCGGATCTGCTGGTCGCGGACGGGCAGGTTGGCTAGGATGATCTGGTTGCGGACGTTGTCGAGCGCCGCACGGTTTGCGGCTTCGGTGGCGGTCGCGGTGTCGAGGTTTGCCTTGGTGGCGGTGCCGCGTTCGACGAGCAAGCGGGTGCGGTCGAGGTCCTGTTCTGCGAGGTCGAGCTTTGCCGACGCTTCGCGTTCGGAGGCGCGCAGCACGTCGACTTCCTCCGGCCGCTTCTGGGCGGCCTGGGCGAGATCCAGGGCGGCTTGGGATTGTGCGAGCGAGGCTTGGGCGGCTGCGACGGCGGCCTGCTCGCTGGCGGAGTCCAGTTTGAAGAGCGCGTTGCCGGGGGTAATCGCCTGGCCTTCCGCCACGTCCAGCTTTTCCAGCCGGCCGGTGCCTTCGGCGCCGATGAACAGTGTGTCGGCCTCCACCCAACCCTGATAGGGGCGCGGGCGCTCGTCGGCGAGCAGGAAGGGCAGGGCAGCCAATGCCGCGCCGGCAATGATGACGACGATGAGGATGCGTTTCATAACGCGCCTCCTTTGGGCGGCACGGATTCGACCGGTACGAACAGGGTGTCGAGGAAGGTTTCGAAAAGCTTTTGCGTATCGAGATGTTCGTGTTTCTCGAACAGCGTCGTCCAGATGACCGACATCAGCGCCGGGGCCATGACGATCTGCGGCATGTCGGCAAGGTTCGGATTGCGTAACTCGCCATGTTCCGCGGCGCGTTTCAGCAGCATGCGCAGGATGCCGAGCCCCTTGGAAATGATTTCGCGGTGATAGAATTCGGTGACGCTCGGGAAGAGAGGACCTTCCGCGAGGATAAGACGCAGCAGGTGGCGGCGTTCCGTTTCCAGCACCTCCCGCTTGAAGAGCGCGTAGAACATCGAGACGGCGAAGCGGGCGGAGACCTGTTCGTTCTGCGCCAGGTTGCCGATCTCGCCAAGCAGCGGCGAGGCAATGCCGGAGACGAGTTCGATGAACAGCCGCTCCTTGTCAGGAAAGTGCAGATAGACAGTGCCTTTGGCGATGCCGGCGCGGGTGGCGACGTCTTCCATGCGGGTCGCGGCAAAGCCACGTTCGGAAAAGCAGGCGAAGGCGGCGGAAAGGATTTCCGCACGCCGCTGCTGCGGATCGCGCTTTTCCCGCTTCTTCGGTTTGGGGTCTGACATTTTGCAAGCTCATTTATGACTGACTGGTCGGTCATTAATATTGAATAAGAAGATTTGCAAGTACGATCTGCCGGCGCCTTGAGCGATTTGCTTGGCTGCATCGTGGGTTTTGTGGAAGTGATGACGGAGGAATGATCGGGAAATCCGGGGGAATGCCATGCCGCTCAACAGACTGGTGATCTACGCGATGGACGTGGAGGAGATGGTGCGGTTCTACGAGACCCACTTCGCTTTGCGCGCGCTTCGGATACCCGGCGACCGGATCGTCGAACTCGTCGCGCAGGATGGTGGTGCGAGCATCATGCTGCATCCGGCCGGCAAGGCGCAGAAGATGGGCCAGGTGCTGGTCAAGCTGGTTTTCGATGTGGAAGATGTCGAGGGCTTTTGCCGGCGGGCCGGCGAGAATGGGCTCGATTTCGGGCCGATCCACAAGGCGGACGGCTATGTCTATGCCAATGCAAAAGACCCGTGCCTGAATTCCATTTCGGTTTCCAGCAGGGCGTTTCGGCCGGTGGGCTGAGTTAAACGAATTGCGGGTCCCGCGGCGGAGGATCGCGGGACCCGCATCAGGCCGATCAAGCTCTTTATCTTCGCAGTTTCGGGCGGAAGGCCGGGGGGCCTGCCTCCCGGAATGCTTATGCGGCGATCGGCTGAGGGGATTTGGCGCCCGTCATGAAGGCGACGGCGTCGGACATCGTATAGTCCTTCGGGTTGATGACGGTCAGCCGCCGGCCGAGACGGTGGATATGGATGCGGTCGGCCACTTCGAAAACATGCGGCATGTTATGCGAGATGAGCACGATCGGGATGCCGCGCGAGCGGACGTCGAGGATGAGTTCCAGAACCTTGCGGCTTTCCTTGACACCGAGAGCGGCCGTCGGTTCGTCGAGGATGATCACCTTGGAGCCAAAGGCCGCGGCACGAGCGACCGCCACACCCTGACGCTGGCCGCCGGAGAGGGTTTCCACCGACTGGTTGATGTTCTGGATCGTCATCAGGCCAAGCTCGGAAAGCTTTTCCCGAGCGAACTTGTCCATCGCCTTGTGGTCCAGCTTGCGCAACACCGTGCCCAGGAAGCCCGGTTTGCGGATCTCGCGGCCGAGGAACATGTTGTCGGTAATGGAAAGCGCCGGCGAAAGCGCGAGGTTCTGGTAGACCGTCTCGATGCCGGCATCGCGGGCTTCGAGTGGCGACCTGAAGTTCACCACCTGGCCTTCCAGCTTGATCTCGCCGGCATCGGGACGAATGGCACCGGACACTGCCTTGATGAGCGATGACTTGCCGGCGCCGTTATCGCCGATGACGGCAAGGATTTCGCCCGGATAGAGATCGAAATCAGCGTTGTCGAGGGCGGTCACCCGGCCGTAGCGCTTGAAGAGGCCGCGACCGGACAGGATGGGTTCGACATTGGGTTGCATTGTCTGTTGCTGGGTCGTTTCCATCACACGCCTGCCTTTCTGATCCACTGGTCGATTGCGACGGCGGCGATGATCAGCCAGCCGGTGAGCATGACTTTCCATTGCGGGTCGGCGCCGAGCATATTGAGGCCCATCGAGACGACGCCGACGAGCATGGCGCCGAACAGCGTGCCGAGGATCGAGCCGCGTCCACCGAAGAGCGAGATGCCGCCGATGACAGTCGCGGTAATGGCCTGGAGATTGTAGTCGGTCACGGCGGCAGAAGGGGAGACTGAGCCGTTACGACCGATCGAGACCCAGGCGGCGAAGGCGGCGATCACACCAGCGATCGTATAGACGCTCAGGAGCACCTTGCGGGTCTGGATGCCGGAGAGTTTTGCCGCTTCCGGATCGTCGCCGACCGCATAGACGTGGCGGCCCCAGGCGGTGTGGTTCAGTACATACCAGAGGATGCCGACCAGCACGACCATGGAGATGACGCCGAGGGTGAGGATGGCGCTGCCGAACCGGAAATTGATGGCGAAGAGGTGCAGCAGCGGCGCGGTGGCATCCACATCCGCGTCGCGGATCGTCTGGTTGGCGGAATAGATGAAATTCGTCGCCATGACGATATTCCACGACCCCAGCGTGACGATGAAGGGCGGCAACCGGACGATTGCCACGAGGAAACCGTTGAAGAAGCCGCAGATGCCGCCGGTCAAGAGCCCGGCCAGGATGGCGATCGGTGCCGGCAGTCCGTAGGTGACGGCGAAATTGCCCATGATGACCGCCGAGATGACCATCACCACGCCGATCGAAAGATCGATGCCGGCGGTCAGGATGACCAGCGTTTGCGCCGAGCCGAGAATGCCGACGACGGCAATCTGCTGCAGGATCAGGGTCAGGGTATAGGACGAGAAGAAGCGTCCGCCGATCGTCGCTCCGAAGATGACGATCGACAGCACCAGCACTATCAGCGGCACGGCGGCCGGTGTCGAGTGCAGGAAGTGCTGGGCACGCTTGAGAAAAGAGATGTTCTGGTGCTCGAAGGAGGCGACATTCTTGTCGCTGCTGTCGAGAACACGCTCGAACTCCTGTATGCCGCTCATGTTTCCTCCTCCGTGGTTTTTTGGGTGGTGCGGCCAGTTCCCTTCTCTCCCCCTTGCGGGGAGAGATGACCGGCAGGGCAGAGTGGGGGTGGTTCAGCACATTCTACCGTCGGGTTTGTGGCACCACCCCCATCTGTCAGCTCCGCTGACATCTTCCCCGCAAGGGGGAAGAATAGAGAGGGTGGATGCCGCACCGTTTCCCGGCCGGTCGCTTATGCTTCGGGGCGTTCAGCGCTGCAATCGATTCACTGGATCGATTGCTCAGGCTTCGCCTGACCGCGCTTCACCCCCAGCACTTGTCCAGGCCTTCTTTGACGCTGATCGACTTGACGCCGGGGACAGGTTTGTCAGTGACCAACGAGACGCCGGTGTCGAAGAAGGACTTGCCTTCGGTCGGCTTCGGCTTTTCCTTGGTGTCGGCGAACTTCTTGATCGCTTCGATGCCGAGCGAGGCCATCAGCAGCGGGTACTGCTGCGAGGTGGCGCCGATCTGGCCGTCCTTGACCGACCGGACGCCGGGGCAACCGCCGTCGACCGATACGATCAGCACGTTCTTTTCCATGCCGACGGCCTTCAGCGCCTGATAGGCACCAACGGCGGCCGGTTCGTTGATCGTGTGGATGACGTTGATGCCAGGATCCTTCTGCAGAAGGTTTTCCATGGCCTTGCGGCCGCCTTCCTCGTTGCCGTTGGTCACGTCATGGCCGACAATCCGCTTGTCGGTTTCGTCGCCGATCTTGTCCGGGTTCTTGGGATCGATGCCGAAGCCGATCATGAAGCCCTGGTCGCGGAGAACGTCGACCGTCGGCTGGTCCGGCGTCAGGTCGAGGAAGCCGACCTTGGCGTCCTTGGCCTTATCGCCCATGGTTTCCTTGGCCCACTGGCCGATCAGTTTGCCGGCGAGAAGGTTGTCGGTGGCGAAAGTCGCGTCGGCCGAAGCGATCGGGTCGAGCGGTGTGTCGAGCGCGATCACGAGAACGCCGGCATCACGGGCTTTCTTGACCGTTGGCACGATGCCCTTGGTGTCGGATGCGGTGATCAGAATGCCCTTGGCGCCGTCGGCGATGCAGCTTTCGATCGCCGCGACCTGGCTTTCGCTGTCGCCGTCGATCTTGCCGGCATAGGATTTCAGGGTGACGCCGAGTTCTTTAGCCTTGGCGGTGGCGCCTTCCTTCATCTTGACGAAGAAGGGGTTGGTGTCGGTCTTGGTGATCAGGCACGCCGATACACCTGCGGCCTGTGCCGGAGCGGAAAAGGCGACGCCGAGTGCCAACGCACCAAAGGCAGCGGAAAGTACGGTTTTCTTCATGGGTCTCCTCCCGAGAGCTTCTAGTCTATCCGCCATCCAGGCCCTTTGGCCGTTGGCGATCCGATGGGCGGGCACGAGTGCCATCGAAATCGACAGGCGTCTCCTCCAAGCCGCCTCGTACCCTTTGCAAGGCTTATTAAGACGAAGTTCAAATACGCTGTCAATAATTAATTCCGATTGAATTATTTATTTGCCATGTCATAGTTCGGCCGTTGGAGGAACCGAATTCCGCCTCGCCGCGACATGTTGCGCCTTGCAGTTCTGACCCGGATAACCAAAGCTGGCCCGGATCGATTTGAAGGCATTCCTCGCGGATATAGAGAGGGAGTTCCGGGAGGAAAGGCCGATGTCCGTATCGGACGGCGTAGAGCAGGGGCATATGCCGCTGGGTAATTTTACCGGCGGCTCGAACCAGGTGCGGGTCAGGGCCTATAACGAAAGGCTCGTGCTTTCGCTGGTGCGCCTGCACGGCTCGATGTCGAAAGCCGATATCACCCGTCGCAGCGGGCTTTCTGCCCAGACCGTCTCCGTCATCATGCGTTCGCTGGAAAAGGACGGCCTGCTTCTGCGCGGCGAGCCGGTGCGCGGCAAGGTGGGCCAGCCTTCAGTGCCGATGCGGCTCAATCCCGACGCGGTCTATTCCTTCGGCGTGAAGATCGGCCGGCGCAGCGCCGATCTGGTGCTGATGGATTTCGTCGGGCGTATCCGCCTGCAATATCACGAGACCTATGCCTATCCGGTGCCGGAAAAGATCATCGAGATCATCACGTCGGGGATCGACCGGCTGGAGGCGGGTTTGAGCGAGGTCGAACGCGGCCGCATCGCCGGCATTGGCATCGCGGCTCCTTTCGAGCTTTGGAACTGGGCGGATGAAGTGGGTGCGCCGCAGGATGAGATGGATGCCTGGCGCGGGGTCGATCTGCAGGCGGAGATTGCCAATCGGGTGAGCCATGCCGTCTATCTGCAGAACGATGCGACCAGCGCCTGCGGGGCGGAACTCGTCTTCGGTGTCGGTCCTTCCTATCCGGATTTCGTCTATTTCTTCATCGGCTCCTTCGTGGGCGGCGGTATCGTGCTAAATTCGGCTATCTTTTCCGGACGAACCGGGACTGCGGGTGCGGTGGGACCTCTGCCCGTGCGCGGCAAGGATGGCGAGACGCGGCAATTGCTTGATATCGCCTCGATCTTCGTCCTTGAAAATCTGCTTAAGGAGCGCGGCATCGATCCGCAGCCGCTCTGGTATTCCGCCGATGACTGGATCGATTTCGGCGAACCCATGACGCTGTGGATTTCCGAAACCGCCAATGCGCTGGCGCAGGCGATCGTTGCCGCCGCTTCGATCATCGATTTCGGCGCGGCGATCATCGATGGCGGGTTTCCGGCCTGGGTGCGCAAGCGGCTGGTCGTCGCGACGATCGAGGCCGTTCGCCGGCTCGACCTGCAGGGCGTCATCATTCCCGATATCATCGAAGGTCGGGTGGGCTCGCATGCGCGGGCGATCGGCGGCGCCAGCCTGCCGATCTTTGCGAAATATCTCACCGACCAAAGTGTGCTCTTCAAGGAGGTTTGATCGCTCGCCCACGCCCGGCTGCGCAACGATGTCGCGACCGGTTGCCTGGCACCTTGCGGTTCTCCACATCTGTACAAGACGGTTGCTCGTGATAGAGCGTTGGCTGGGTGGATGCTTCAATCCGGCCGGCAAACGTTTTATGGGTGCGGCATGCCCGAGCCTTGGTCCACAAAGGAGCCCGTGACAGATGACGCAGATACCGGACGCGGGATTGCAGAATTACGAGCTCTCGCTGGGCGGTCAGTTGAAGATGATGACCAGCGCCTTCTGGAATACCGAAGTGCGCAACCGGGTGCTGGTGCTGACGGGCGCACTGTTGGTGGTCATCTTCGCGACCACCTATGCTGCCTATAAGCTGAACGAATGGAACGGCCCGTTTTACGACGCGCTGGAACGGCGCGACATGCCGGAGTTCCTCAGGCAGCTCGTCGTCTTCGGTGTCATCGCGCTTTCGCTGACGCTGCTCAACGTCATCCAGCAATGGCTGAACCAGATCGCGGCGATGCGCATGCGCGAAGGGCTGGCGCGTGACCTCGCAGATGTCTGGCTTGTGCCGGGGCGGGCGCTGAAGCTGGTCGGTGCCGGCGCGATTGCCAACAACCCGGATCAGCGGCTGCATGAAGACACCCGCATCCTGGCGGAAAACACCACAGCGCTGGCGATCGGGCTGGTCAACTCGACCATTCTGCTGGCAAGCTTCATCGGCGTGCTCTGGGCGATTTCCTCGGATTTCACCTTCAATATCGACGGGCACACGATCAACATTCCCGGCTACATGGTGTGGGCGACCATTCTTTATGCATTGCTTGGTTCGGTGCTGAGCAATGTCGTCGGCAGCCTTCTGCCGAGGCTGAACGCGGACCGTTATGCCCGCGAGGCGGATCTGCGCGCCTCGCTGGTGCGTGCCAACGAAAACCTGAAGCCGATCACGCTGGCGCGCGGCGAGACGAGCGAGCTGAACCGCGTTCACTTCGCGATCGACGGCGTGCTGGAAATGCTGCGAAAGCTGGCATGGGCGCTCGCTAATCTCACCTGGGTTTCTGCTGGTTTCGGCTGGCTGGCGCTGGTGGCGCCGATCATCATCGCTTCGCCGATGTATTTTTCCGGCGGGCTGACCTTCGGCGGCCTGATGATGGCGGTCGGTGCCTTTAACCAGGTCAATCAGGCGCTGCGCTGGTATGTCGTCAATTTCAGCGTGATCGCCGACTGGCGGGCGACGCTGACGCGCGTTTCTTCCTTCCGCAACGCGCTTTTGGCCATGGATACGCCGGCCAAGGAGGGCGAGGTCATTGCCTATCGCGATGCCAAGCCGGAGGAGGGGATCAGCCTTTGCGACGTGAAGGTGTTCGGCGAGCCGGAAAAGGGCGAGGCGGGCCACGGTATCCATACGCGGGAGGGCCAATGCACAATCAAACCCGGCGAGCGGGTGATGATCAACGGCGATCCGGGTGCGGACCGGCATCTCTTCTTTCAGGCGATGGCGCGCATCTGGCCATGGGGAAGCGGCGAGATCGCCCTGCCGGCCAGCGCCAGCATGATCCTGATACCGCAGGACGGATATCTGCCGACCGCGACGCTGCGCGAGGTCATGACCTATCCGGCCGGCATTCCCGACGTCACCGACGAGGCGCTGATCGATGCCCTGGACAAGGCCGGGCTGGAACGGCTTACCGACCGTCTGGACGAGGTGGAGCGCTGGGACCGGCTGCTCGACAAGGACGAACAGGCGGCTCTGCAGATCGCCAATGCCGTGATGCGCAAGCCGGAATGGCTGATCATGGACGACGTGCTGGAAGGGCTCGAACCCGAAACGCAGCAGCGCTTGGCCGGCGTGCTTGCCAGCCTCGAAGGCACGACGATCATCTATATCGGTCGATCCGAAGAGTATGCGAAGAAATTCTCACCAAAGGTCTTCCATCTCGCGCCTCTTCATCCGCATGAAGACCATCACGGGCAGGGTTCGCGGGCAGAAGATCAGAAATCCGCTCAGCCGGAAGCCGGCGAAACAGCGAAGGACGAGGCTTGAGCATGGGCAGGCATCTGGCGAAGACCGGGCAATGCATCGTCTGCGGACGCACGTTTCCAATGTCGAAGCTCCACAAGGTCGGGCTGTTGCGGCCTAAGCTTCACGAAATGCTTTGCGCGGAGGTGAAGGACTGCACTGATGAGAGCCTGATCTGCGATGACGACCTCGCCCGCTATCGCCGTCTCTATGTGGAAAAGCTTCTGGAGGAAGAGCGCGGCGAGCTTTCCGACCTCGACAAGCAGGTTCTCGACAATTTCGAGAAGGGTGCCTCGACGGTGCAGAACAGCGCCGCGACGGTGCTGGAAAGCAACCCGACCGTGGGAGAGCGGGTGGCGGACAAGGTCGCGTCCTTCGGCGGCTCCTGGACCTTCATCCTGACATTCCTCGGCATCCTGATCGTGTGGATGGGGGTCAATGTCGTGGGCATTTTCGCTCAGCCCTTCGACCCCTATCCGTTCATCCTGCTCAACCTCGTTCTATCCTGCCTTGCGGCATTGCAGGCGCCGGTGATCATGATGAGCCAGCGGCGGCAGGAAGAGAAAGACCGGCTGCGCTCCGAAAACGACTACATGATCAACCTGCGCGCAGAACTGGAAATCCGCCAGCTGCACGAAAAGATCGACCACCAGATGGCCAAGCAATGGGAGCGGCTAACGGAATTGCAGCAGATCCAGATCGACCTGCTGGAGCGGCATCCGGGCGGGCGGGGCTAAGCTTGCTCACCCGACAAACTCATGAATGATCCGCGCCACCTCTTCCGGCAGTTCCAACTGCAACATGTGGCCGCTTTCCACCGTCATCGATTGCCATGAAGGATCGGCGCTCACCTTTTTGTAGATGTCGGAAAAGAGTGCGGACTGGTCGATCGGGGCGGAGACGTAGAGCCGTTTCGTGATTTTCTGGTAGGCGCCGGTGAGCCTGATTTTCTGGATCATCGAGGCCAGCGGATGCGGCGAGCGTCTGGTCATGTAGTGACGCAGATGCTCCGGCACGCGGGTGGCATGTCGGGCCGGCGGCGGCACGGCTACGCCGTCCAGTTCGCCGGCCATGGTGATATTGGCGAGCGTTACTTCCGGGCCGAGCAGATCGAGCGCCGATTGGCCGTTTTCCGGCAGGAAGGCGTCGAGATAGGTCAGCGTGCGGATGCGGTCGGCATAACGATCGGCGACGCCGGTGATCACCATGCCGCCGTAGGAATGGCCGACGAGGTCGAACTCCTGGAGGCCTTCGGCTTCGATCAGACCGCAGACGTCGGCGATATGGGTGTCGAGGTTGATCGCGCCGGAGAAGAGATGCGTGCGCTCGCCGAGGCCGGTAAGGCTCGGCACGAAAACCTGATGCCCCATGCCGCGCAGCACGTCGGCCACCGGCGTCCAGCTTGCGCTCGAACCCCAGGGGCCCCCTGCACCAATACGATCTTGCGACTAGCCATCCGATCCCTCCCATCCCAACGATGCCGGTTGTTTCCCATCCGGGAGGCTTGCGGTCAATGCGACAGGCGAGGGGACAAGGCGGCTATCGCCACATGCCCCGCATCTTCGCAGTGATATCCATGCGCACCTGATGGCGGGCCTGACGCTCCGCCGGCGACATGGGCGTGACGACCGGCCAGGCGGCGGTTTCGAAGAATTGCAAAAGCGTTGCCGGGATGAAGCGGGTGCGGGCGGCGTAGACGTGGCGGTCGCCCTGGGAGGCCTGTCCGTGCACGAAAAAGCGCTGTGGTGTGATGAGGTGGAGGTAGTCCTTCGCTCGGGTCATCGCGACATAGAGAAGGCGGCGTTCTTCCTCGATCTCGGCGGTCGAGCCTACGCCGAGATCGGACGGAATGCAGCCGTCCACGCAATTCAGCAGAAAGACAGAGCGCCATTCCTGGCCCTTGGCGGAATGGATGGTCGAGAGGATGAGATAATCCTCGTCCAGAAGGGGTGTGCCGGATTCGGCACTGGTCGCGTCCGGCGGGTCGAGCGTCAGCTCGGTCAGGAAACGTTCGCGCGAGACGTAGCCGGAGGCGATCTGTTCGAGCTGCAGCAGGTCCGCCTTGCGGGTCTCGGCATCCTCGTGAATGCGGGCGAGGTGTGGCTCGTACCACTGGCGGGCGAGGCCGATTTCGGACGGCCAGCCTTCGCCGCGGCGGATAGCGGTCAGCATTTCCACAAAAGCCGGCCAGTCGGCGCCGGTGCGCGGCGGGGCCGGGATTTCCTGAAGGGCGGCAAGCGGTTCGGGATCGGCGGCGATCGCATCGAGAATCTTGCCGGCCGTCTGCGGGCCGACGCCGGGAATGAGCTGCATAAGCCGGAAGCCGGCGACGCGATCGCGCGGGTTCTGGGCGAAGCGTAGCGCGGCCAGCATGTCCTTCACGTGGGAGCTATCCAGGAATTTCAGGCCGCCGAACTTCACGAAGGGAATGTTGCGGCGGGTGAGTTCCACTTCCAGCGGGCCGGAATGATGTGACGAGCGAAACAGCACGGCCTGCTGTTTCAACGTCATGCCGGTCTCACGGTTTTCAAGGATTTTCTCGACGATGTAATTCGCCTGTTCCGTCTCGTCCTTGACGGCGACGAGGCGCGGGCGCTCTTCGGATTCCCGATCGGTCCAGAGGTTCTTGGTAAAGCGCTCGCGGGCAAGGTCGATGACGCCATTGGCGGCTGCGAGGATCGTCGTGGTCGAACGGTAGTTGCGATCGAGCGTGACGATATTGGCCGGTGGGTCGAACGTATTCGGAAAATCGAGAATGTTGCGGATCGTCGCGGCGCGGAAGGAATAGATCGACTGCGCATCGTCGCCGACGACAGTCAGGCCTTTTCCGCCCGGTTTCTCATCGCCATCAGGACGGAGGACTGCAGCCGGTTGGTATCCTGGTATTCGTCGACGAGGACGTGGTCGAAACGGCCGCCGACGTCCTCCGCAATCACCGGATCGCTCATCATCTGCGCCCAGTAGAGCAGAAGATCGTCGTAATCGAGAACGTTCTGGGTCTGCTTGGCTTCCACATAGGTGGCGAAGAGTTCGCGCAGTTGCGGTTCCCAGCTTGCGCACCAGGGAAAGTGCAGTTTCAAAACCTCATCCAGCGCCGTCTCGGAGTTTACCGCGCGGGAATAGATGGCGACGCAGGTGCCCTTGGTCGGGAAGCGGTTTTCCGTCTTGGAGAAACCAAGCTCGTGGCGGACCAGGTTCAGCAGGTCGGCGGAATCTTCCCGGTCGTGGATGGTGAAATTCGGGTCGAGGCCGATCTGTTCCGCATGCAGGCGCAGGATGCGCGCGCCGATGCCGTGGAACGTGCCGGCCCAGGCCAGCGCATCGGTCATGGTGCCGGCTTTGGCGCCGAGTACCTGCGCGCAGATGCGCTCGACACGACGGGCCATTTCGGAGGCGGCACGGCGTGAGAATGTCATCAGCAGGATGCGGCGCGGGTCAGCACCGGAAACGATCAGGTGGGCGACACGATGGGCGAGCGTGTTGGTCTTGCCGGAGCCGGCGCCGGCTATGACAAGAAGTGGCCCGGCAGGCCCGCCGTTCGCCACGTCCGAGCCGTGTTCCACCGCGCGGCGCTGCGCGTCGTTCAATTTTTCCAGATAAGCGGCTGCTGCCATGCCCGTCCTGATGGGTACGTTCCCGATGTGTTCGGATGAGGCATAGCTGATTCGGACGGGAACAGGGACAGCCGTTCTATTTCCCGACGGCGTTGCCGCTTTCTGTTCGTTCCGAAGCAGGTCTCAGTCGGCTGCGAAACGCTCAAAGGTTCGATAGACCTTCGACAGCGGCAGCTTGAGTTCCTTGGCAATGGAATGCGACGTTCTTCCTGCCGCCCGAAGCACCATGGCTACGTCCAGCCATTCGGGCTTGGTCATGCTGGGCTTGACGTACCTTCGCCGGTCGACCGGGATATCCTGACAGTGGCGCACGACGAAGCTTCTTTTGTATCCGAGCGTCGTCGCTATTTCGTCGAGAGTAAGGCCTTTGTATCTCAGGTCACGCACCTGTTTGATACGCACCGCCAGGGCAGCAGTTTCGAGCTGTTCGACCGAGGCCTCAAGCTCGACCATTTCCGACATCAAGGCCGCTATGGTTGAGGTGATTTCCGGTGTCTGCTCGAGAGTAGAAAGCCTCTCGATGTCGTTTTCCAAGCGACCCAACCGTATCAGGATCGCATCCTTACGTCCGGAACTGTTGTCTGCCATCCTTCTCCTCCAAGGCTAGCTCACGTCACTTATCCAATCGACAAGTGTTGTTCCAAGGGTGCGTACCATTATTCGGCGGTCAACCGGAAGTTAATCTTTTGGTCAAGTTGACGGCCTAACTTACTCCTGTACGCTTAAGAATTGTGCGCATGGGCATCCGCGAACCACGTGATGAACCAAAGCCGCGCGTCTCTCAAACCTGATTACGGTCCGCCAGCTCATACCTGATCTCTTCCGCGCGTGCGTGAAGATCCTCGATCGGGTTTCGCGCTGCCATGACAAAAGCGTGGGTCTCACTCGACCAGTAGACGAGGTTGAGGCCGCTGCGCTGTTCAGTACGCATTTTTCGGGCGCCGACACCGGAGGCGATGATACAGAGCGCCACCGGTCCGTGTTCGGGATCGAGATACATGATCTGGCCGAGCGGCTTGCCGTCATATTCCAGCACTTGCGTGCGGCGCATTTCCAGGCCGCCGAGGCTCATTGCGAAGGGATCGAGCTGCAGGCCGAGGCGCTGGCTGGCGTGCTGCAGCTGGGCGACCCGCTTGCTTTCCTCGATCGTCATGTTGCGCAGCGTTTCCGGCGTGTAGAGCGCCAGATATTCCGCCACTTCCCCGCGCCAGTCCGCTTCTTCGTCCGCACTGTGGGATAAGGCGAGATTGTGGGCTGCGATAAGCGCGCGGTCGAGCGCCATGCCGGCGACGAGACAGCCGAGTGCGGCGGCGATGAGGCCGCGCCTGCTCACGGGGCGGCTGCTGGGCGCGGCCTGAGGTGAGGGGATAGCGGCCAGCATGGCCTCCAGCTTTTCCCGCGGCGCATGGCTCAGCAGCGGTTCGAAGCTTTCGGAATAGGGCAGGTTGCTCCGCCTGAGCGTCTCCAGCCGCGAGGACACCGCAGCCTCGGTGGAAAGGGCGGTTTCGACGTCGGCGCGGTCGCTCACGTCCAGCTCGCCATCCAGATAGGCAACCAGCATTTCATCGGTCGGAAACTTCGTCATCGCGCTTTCCCCCGATTGAGGTTCGAGGTTTTCGGCTCGCTGGTCGCTTCGGCAATGCGGGCGCGGGCGGCGGCGAGGCGGCTCATGACGGTGCCGACCGGGATCTGCAGCACATCGGCCACTTCGCGATAGGACAGGCCTTCGACATAGCAGAGGAAGACGGCGGAGCGTTGTGCCTCGGGCAGCGCGTGGACATGGTTCATGACCTGGACGGCGAGGATATGGGTTTCGGTTTCGGCGGCGCCGTCGAAGGTCAGGGTTTCATCGGCTTCGACGAAGCCCTGGCCTTCGCGAACCCGGCGTGAACGCACTTCGTTCAGCCAGATGGAATGCAGGATCGCGAAGAGCCAATGATCGAGCCGCGAGCCGGCGGCGAACTGGCCGGAGCGTTCCAGCGCGCGGACGCAGGTTGCCTGCACGAGGTCATCGGCCGTATCGCGATGATGCGACAGCATCACTCCATAACGCCACAACCGCGCCAGATACTGGCTCAGTCCCGCCCTGATGTCCTGTTCGCTCGCGATGAGAGCCTCCGCAGACTGCCGCAAAACCTGCGGCCTTTCCGTCGCTTAGCGCTGATCGAAGGGCGGCGTCCATAGATTCTGAAAAAGGTGAGCAAAAAAATCCGAATATTTTTCCCGGTGAGGTGTTCACCCCGATATCTGGCATCGTGAAAGCGGTTGCCGTCTCTCCGGAATGCCGTTTTGAAGGTGGCGTTCAGTACAATTGGAATATTGATCGGCCGGTGCTGCGGTAAAATTGCCGCCGGCCTTGTATCCTATTGTAATAAATAACTAATTCACGGATTTGTTATTCTTTTTCGCCAAATAAACTTGACCGTAAATCTCGGCTTTGGCTAAGAGAGCAGCGTCAAATTTATTCGCGGAGGCGATCTTGAAAACTTCTTCCCTGCTGGCCGGCGTTGCGCTTGCCGTTTCCTTTATCGCTGTTTCCTCGCCGGCTTCGGCACAGGTCAAGGACAGCATCACCATCTATAACGCACAGCACGAGGGCCTGACCAAGGAATGGGCGCAGGCCTTCACGGAAGAGACCGGCATTGCCGTCACCATCCGTAACGGTTCCGACCTCGAAATCGGCAACCAGATCGTTCAGGAAGGCGCGAACTCCCCGGCCGACGTATTCCTGACCGAAAACTCGCCGGCCATGGCGCTGGTCGACGGCAAGGGCCTCTTCGCCCCGGTCGATCAGGCAACGCTCGATCAGGTTCCGGATGGTTTCAAGGCCGGCAACGGTCCATTGGGTCGGCGTCGCCGCCCGTTCGACCGTGTTTGCCTATGACAAGCGCAAGCTGAACGAAAGCACGCTGCCGAAGTCGATGCTGGACCTTGCCAAGCCGGAATGGAAGGGCCGCTGGACGGCGTCTCCGTCGGGTGCCGACTTCCAGGCCATCGTCGGCGCGCTGCTGCAGCTGAAGGGCGAAGAAGCGACTGCTGAGTGGCTGAAGGCCATGAAGGAAAATTCGACGTCTATCCGCGGCAACTCGACTGCAATGAAGGCCGTCAATGCCGGTCAGTTCGAAGGCGCGCTGATCTATCATTATTACTGGGCTGGCGATCAGGCCAAGACCGGCGAGAACAGCAACAACGTTCTCTTGCACTACTTCAAGAACCAGGATCCGGGCGCGTTCGTCTCGATCTCCGGCGGTGGTGTTCTGGCTTCTTCGAAGCACAAGGAGCAGGCTCAGGCTTTCCTGAAGTGGGTCACCGGCAAGGGCGGTCAGAAGGTTCTGCGTGACGGCACTTCGTTCGAATACGCGATTGGTAAGGGCGAAGCCTCCAACAAGGCGCTCGTTCCGCTTGCTGATCTGCAGGCCCCGAAGGTCGAGCCGTCGACGCTCAACAATGCCAAGGTCACCGACATGATGACCGCAGCCGGGCTTCTCTGAAAAGCCTGCTGTAATAGCTTGCTCAAGCACTCAACATAAATGTTGCATGGAGACATCGCAGGGCGTACCTGCGATGTCTTATTCTTCTCAGGTCCGCAATGACGTCTACCACCGAGTCCATGTATGCGATTGCGCCGCGCCGCCGCTCTCCCGCGGCCTCGTCCTGGACGCTGACGATTGCCGTCGTGGTGGCATTGCTTGCGCTGCTGCCGCTCGGTTTCGTGCTCTGGGCCACCGTGGCGACCGGTTGGGACACGGCGATCCAGCTGATCTTTCGCGGCCGCGTCGGCGAGCTGCTGACCAATACCGTTCTGCTCATCCTGTTTACCGTGCCGATCTGTACGGCGCTCGCGCTGGCGCTTGCCTGGCTGACGGAGCGTACCGACCTTCCGGGCGCGCGCTTTTGGTCCTGGATGGCGGTCGCGCCGCTTGCCGTGCCGGCCTTCGTGCATTCCTATGCCTGGGTCGGCATGTGGCCCTCGATCAACGGCCTCGGGGCCGGCGTGGCGATCTCGGTGGTTGCCTATTTCCCATTTCTCTACCTGCCGATCTCGGCGGCCTTCCGGCTGCTCGATCCGGCGCTGGAGGATCAGGCTGCTTCGCTGGGGCTTGCGCCCTTCGCCGTTTTCCGCCGCGTTGTACTGCCGCAATTGCGATTGGCCTTGTGTGGCGGGGCACTGCTGATCGGGCTGCACCTGCTGGCCGAATACGGTCTCTTTGCAATGATCCGCTTCGATACGTTCACGACGGCGATCATCGATCAGTTCCAGTCCACCTATAACGGCGTTGCGGCCTATATGCTGGCGCTGGTGCTGGTTCTCTGCTGCTTCGTACTGCTTGGCGTCGAAGCCGGGCTTCGCGGCCGCCGGCGGTATGCGCGGCTCGGGCCGGGTGTTGCGCGGCATGTGAAGATCGCAAGGCTCGGCGGCTGGAAATATCCGCTCCTGCTTCTGCCGATCATCACGGCGGCCTTCTCCCTCGGCATTCCTGCGCTGACCATCGGCCGCTGGCTCGTGGCCGGAGGCTGGGGCATCTGGAATGTGGGCGAGGTCGGGCTGGCTCTGTGGCAGACGCTCGTCATCTGCCTGATCGGCGGTCTTGCGACGACTGCCGCCGCCGTGCCGATCGCCTGGCTTTCGATCCGCCGGCCGACGCGGGCAAGCCGCTTCCTCGAAGGTTGCTATTATCTCGCGAGCTCCATGCCGGGTGTGGTCGTGGCGCTGGCGCTTGTCACCGTTACCGTGCGCGCCATCCTGCCGCTCTACCAGACGGTTGCGACCATCGTGCTTGCCTATGTGGTGATGTTCCTGCCGCGCGCGCTGGTCAGCCTGCGCGCAAGCATTGCGCAGGTGCCGGTGGAGCTTGAACACACCGCAGCCTCGCTCGGCCGTTCGCCGGGCAATGCGCTGTGGTCGACGACCGTGCGGCTTGCCGCGCCGGGCGCTGCGGCCGGCGTGGCGCTCTCCTCGCTCGGCATCATGAACGAACTGACCGCCACGCAGATGCTGGCGCCGAACGGCACGCGCACGCTCGCCATGGCCTTCTGGGCGCTGACCAGCGAGATCGATTATGCCGGTGCGGCACCCTATGCCGTGCTGATGGTCGTGTTCTCCATGCCGCTCACATGGCTTCTCCATCATCAATCGAAAAAGATCGCCGGGCGATGACGCTTCTTCAACTGACCTCCCTGTGCAAAAACTACGGATCCGTTGCCGCACTCGATGGCGTCACACTCTCGGTGCCTGCCGGTAGCCGCACTGCGATCGTCGGTCCTTCCGGCTGCGGCAAGACCACGCTGCTGCGCCTCGTCGCCGGTTTCGATCAGCCGGACGATGGTGCGATCACGTTCGACGGTCGGGTGCTCGCCGACGGTTCTTCGCATGTGCCGGCCCACAAGCGCGGGATCGGCATCGTGGCGCAGGACGGTTGCCTTTTTCCGCATCTCACCGTGATGCAGAATATCGGTTTCGGCATGACCGAAGACCGCGCGGTTAAGGAGGCCAGGGCTGCCGAACTGATGGATATGGTCGGTCTCGATCGCTCCATGCTCGCCCGCAAGCCGGACCAGCTCTCCGGCGGCCAGCAGCAGCGTGTGGCGCTCGCGAGGGCTCTTGCCCGGAAGCCGCGGCTGATGCTGCTGGACGAGCCGTTCTCGGCGCTGGATACGGGTCTCAGGGCCGCGACCCGCAAGGCGGTGACGGACGTACTGACGGCAGCGGGTATCACGACGCTTCTCGTAACCCACGACCAGGGCGAAGCGCTTGCCTTCGCCGATCAGGTTGCGGTGATGCGGGCCGGCAGGTTTGCGCAGGTGGGCAGCCCGCGTGACGTCTATTCACGCCCGGTCGATGCGGCGACTGCCGCCTTCCTTGGCGAAGCGATCGTGCTGCCGGCGGATATCGTCGATGGGCGGGCGGATTGCCCGCTGGGTGTTCTTTCGGTCGATGACGGCGCGTATCGCGGGAGGGCGGATATTCTGCTGCGGCCGGAGCAAATCTCCGTCTCGGCGACCGGCGAGGGGGCCAGCGGGGTCATCTCCGAGATCAATTTCTGCGGTCCGACGTCCGATGCCCGTATTGTTGTCGGCGAGGATTTCGCCTTCCGCCTGGATATCCCCAGCCGCGAGACCCTGTTGCCCGGAGATGCGGTGAAAATCGGTGTGTCCGGCACGGCTCATGTCTTCCGGTAGGCGTTGCCGAAATCGCGCCTCCCGGCCCAGATTCCGCTTGTTCCCGATGGAACTTTGGAACCCTGCTTCACGTTATCCGGCCATCAACGTGAAGGAATAAATTCCATGCTGAAATGGGCTCTTATCTTCCTGGTCATCTCGGTGATTTCCGGCTTCCTGGGCTTCTCAGGCGTGTCCGCGGCGACAGCCGGTATCGCCAAGATTCTCTTCTTCCTGTTCCTGGTAATCTTCCTGATCTTCCTGGTTCTGGCGCTGATGGCTGGACAGGCGATCATGTAAGGGCCGATGGGCTTCTGACGCTTTCAAGGCAGCCAGAAACAAAAAAGCCCTGCCGAGGTCTCAAGGCAGGGCAAAATTGGGGAAAATCCACGCCACTAAGCGTGGGCAAGTCGCATCTGTCATATTTCATGTCGCTTCGCGAGGTCGGTTCACGCTGATTCGGTACGCTCTGGATAATAAATTGAACAGGGCGCCGAAAAATCGGTGCATGAAGGTGGGTGTGGCGCTGCTCAGCGCTTCCTCAGGGAGGGAAGCGAGGTGGTGAACACCAGCGTCCCGATGGCGATCAGGGCGATCGACCATTCCATGAGATATCCGATATCCAGCCCATCCGCGCGGTATTGCGGATAGAAGCCCTTTCTGAAGAGCATGACGATGTGGCTGACCGGATTATAAAGCAGATATTCCTTGTAGGGCGACGGAAGCGAATCCGGGAGGTAAAACACGCCCGAGATGAGAAGCAGCGGTCGCGTGACGACGGTAAAAAGCTTCTCGTACAGAGGGAATTTGAAGAACAGCACGCTGTTCAGCATCCCTACGCCGAGTGCCAATGTCCAGGCGAAGAGCATTGCCGACAGGATCGGAACGAAGTTGATGCGGGTCACCTGCCGGACATCGATGTGGCAGACCGAGATGATGATCGACGATACGACGACCCAGGTGACGGCCTGGAGTATGAAGCGCGCGATCACCGGATCGATGGGTGAGACGATCGGATAGGACAGAAGGCTCCTGTTGGCATCGACCGCTTTTACGACATAGCCCTCGGTCTCCCTGTAGAGGTGGAAGCCCAGATAGCCGGTTGCGAAAAACAGGATGTAGCTGTTGCCGATCGGAGGCGTGTGGGCGACGGCGCGAAACAGCACGCTCATGATCGCGATATAGGCGGCAGGCTCCAGAAACGACCATATATAGCCGCCCGGATTTTTGCCGTAGCGGGTCGACATCTCTCGGAGCAGGAAGGCCGCAACGATCCTGATATGATCTTTAATGTGTCGCATGCCTATCACGCAAAGAAACGGGTGCCCTTCATATAGCCTAATTTTCCGATATCTATCAAAAAGGAAATCGACGGAATTGCGGAGGCCGGCCTCAGACCGGAGCGCCTACGGCTTTTCCAGCCGCGTCCAGCACTTTACTCGATCTGCATGTCCAGTTGTTGTGCATAGCTTTCGTAGTGCTGTGCCGAGGCTTTGTTGCCCTGTTTGGCGTAGAGAGCGCTGATCTGTCGCGCAGCCTTGGCGGCCGTCTCAAATGCGTCGAGCCTCACCTGTGGCTCCAGTTCGGCTTCGCCGCCGATATCGTTGTCATGAAACCGACCGACGCGAAAACCTTCGTTATCGATCACGCCGATGATCGGCACGCCGTTTTTCATCTCGCCGTAAAATGCCGCGCCGGCACGGTCTCCATCGCGGCGGCGAAGCATGCCCAGCCCCGAGGCCTTGTTGCCCGGGCAGGCGCCAACCCAGTAGGTTGGACCAGCCGAGAGAGAGGTTGGAGAAACGAATTCGCAACGGGTGGTCGGATCTTTCGACCACGGCACGCCGGTGCTGCGCTCCTGTGCGTGCCCGGACGGCGCGAAGGAAAAAATTACGATCGTTAGCGCCAGAACCTGCGCTGCCCGCGATGAACCTGGACGCCGCAAATGATTGTCCTCTTCCTGACGGAGCTATTTCCAAGCCGTTTATCACCGCAGGTCGATGAGCTGAAGTCGCGGCCTGCGGCGTGTACGCATTTCTCGTAATACGGAAGATGTCGAAGAGGTTCGGCCAACCCGCAAAGCGCTTCGCACGGTGTGCCAAGCCAAACGGTAGAAATGCAAAAGGCCCTGTCGAAACAAGGCCTTGCGAAAGTTCGGATGGTGGGCGTGACAGGGATTGAACCTGTGACCCCTACGATGTCAACGTAGTGCTCTCCCGCTGAGCTACACGCCCATCCGATGTCGGCGCATAGACCATACCGTGATCGGGCCGTCAACTGGTTTTGTGAAGAAATGCGAAGCTTTTTTGAAAGCCCCTGATTTCCCGGGCCGGGAAACGAAAATCGCGCCGGCGAAAATCGTCCGGCGCGCTCTAACATACTGTTTTGTTGCTGTATCCCGTCAGAATCGCTGGCCGTTTCCGGTCGATTCGAGCGGGGAAATCGGCTCAGGCCGCGAGAAGTTTATTCACTTCGTCGACGAGATCGCGCAGGTGGAAGGGCTTCGACAGCACCTTGGCATCTTTCGGAGCCTTGGAGTCCGAATTCAGCGCCACTGCCGCGAAACCGGTGATGAACATCACCTTGAGATCCGGATCGAGTTCGGTTGCGCGGCGGGCGAGTTCGATCCCGTCCATTTCCGGCATCACGATATCGGTCAGGAGCAGCGAGAAGGGCTCTTCGCGCAGCCGGTCGTAGGCGCTCGCGCCGTTGTCGAAGGAGGCGACTTTGTAGCCCGCCTTTTCCAGCGCCTTTACGAGGAAACGACGCATGTCGTTGTCGTCTTCGGCGAGAAGGATTTTCTGAATCATCTCGATGACCGTCGTCCAATGCAATTTTTTGAGTTTTAGAGTCTTCTCACACTGCCAACACACGGTAAACATCCGTTTAATAGGCATGCGAGAAGGTTTGGTAGGGTATAGATAGTATGGACTTCGCGTCGGGCAACTGGCAACATGGCCTCCCGAACAAGTTCGTGACATGGTAAAGGCAGGATGGATTGCATAGCGGGCGATTTTGAACAGTTCGAAGTGAGGGAGCCCATAACTCAGACCATCCCCTTCGTCTTCAATTCGCCCCATAGCGGCCGTGTCTATCCGCCTGATTTCCTGGCTTCTTCCAATCTCGATGCACTGGCGATCCGCCGCTCTGCCGACCATTTCGTCGATGAGTTGTTCGGCGATGCGCCGGAGCTTGGCGCCCCGCTTCTCGTCGCCCATTTCCCGCGCGCCTACCTCGACGTTAACCGTGAGCCTTATGAGCTCGATCCGCGCATGTTTGACGGGCCTTTGCCGGCCTATGTGAATATCGGTTCCATGCGGGTCGCTGGCGGTTTGGGGACCATCCCGCGAATCGTTGCGGAGAACATGGAAATCTACCGTCGCCGGCTGCCAGTCACCGAAGCGATGTCCCGGATCGAGACGATCTACAAGCCCTATCATGCCTGCCTGAGAAAGCTGATCGCCCGCACGCATGCGCGCTTCGGCACGGGCATCCTGATCGATTGCCATTCCATGCCTGGAAACATTCGGCTTTCCGGCTCGGATATTCGCCCGGACTTCATCATCGGCGATCGTTACGGCACCAGCGCGTCCGTCGAGTTGTCGCGGGCGGCGATGCATTTTCTCGACGGCATGGGTTTCACGGCCGTGCGCAACAAGCCCTATGCCGGTGGTTTCATTACGGAACACTATGGCCGCCCGGTGCGAGGTCTGCATGCATTGCAGATCGAGATCAACCGGGCGCTTTACGTCGATGAAGTGACGCTTGAAAAGCGGGATGAATTCCCGCTGATTGCCGCCGCACTCTCGACTTTCATGCGGCAAATGGCGGATTTCGTCATCGATTTCTCCGGCTCCAGCAACGCGCTCGCGGCCGAATAAGCTTCCCGACTTTTCCACAGTTTCCTAGGTGCTCGTGAATAGCGGGCAAAAAAAACCGCGCTTGTGGCGCGGCTAAGTCTAGGGAGGAAACACCCAAGGAGGGTATTTACAGTCAAAGACTGTAGCCTGACGTTAGTGCTGCGCTGCACAAATGTCAAGCATATATTTTAATTGATTAAATATTGGGCATTATTTGACTGCTTGGCGATATTTGCAGCAGGGGTTGCCTGAAAATTGTTTTTCCGCCTGTGGATAACCGAAAGCTGTTCCCAGGCCGAAGCGGCTGATTTAGAAGAAATCTCCATGTCACGAGAGGTTTCCCGATGCTTCCCGACCGCGATTTCTTCCACGCTCTGGCCGAAGCGGCCAAGGCCGAAACACTTCCCCGCTTCCGCACCGGCATTTCGGTGGTCAATAAGCTCGAAGGTGGCTTTGATCCGGTAACGGAAGGGGACCAGGCGGCGGAAGCCGCAATCCGTGCGCTGATCATCGAGCGGTTTCCCGATCACGGCATCCTCGGGGAGGAGCACGAGAGTATCGGCCTCGATCGCGAGAATATCTGGGTGATCGATCCGATCGACGGCACGCGTGCCTTCATTTCGGGCCTGCCGCTTTGGGGCACGCTGATCGGCTTCCAGTCGAACGGGCGCTCCACGATGGGCATCATGGACCAACCGTTTATCGGCGAACGCTATTTCGCCGACGGAAAAAGCGCCTGGTATAGCGGGCCGGATGGTGAGCGGCAGATTGCCGTGCGCGATTGCGGCAGTCTTGCCAATGCGACGCTGTTCACCACATCGCCACACATCTTCACCGGCGATGATCTCGTCAAATATCGCTCGGTCGAAGAGAAGGTCCGGCTGTTCCGCTACGGCTGCGATTGTTACGCCTATGTGCTTCTTGCGGCGGGCCATATCGACATCGTCGTCGAAAACAACCTGAAGCCCTACGATATCGGCGCACTGATCCCGATCATCGAACAGGCGGGCGGCATCGTCACGACCTGGGATGGCGGGCGCCCGGAAAACGGCGGCAACATCCTCGCCGCCGGCAGCAAGGCCGTGCATGCCGAGGCGATGAAGCTGCTTTCCGGTCGATAAGTTAGGCGGCGGTGCTAAGCCGCCGTTTCCGATAGCCCGTATCCGCCGTCTTCGCCCGGCATGAAAGCTTCGATCGCGGCAAACAGCTGGGCGCGGTAGATGTCGCGGTCCTGGAAAAGCTCGTGGCGGGCGCCGTTTACGGTGATCAGCTGGCCGGCTCTGAAGTTCCGCGACAATTCCTCCTGTGCCCGATAAGGCACGAGACCGTCCAGAACCGGGGCGAGAATCAGCGTCGGAATGGTGATCTTCGTTAGATGTGCCTGCTGCGAAACGCGTCGCATCGCGCGGAACGTTTGATGCAGCCAGCCGGCGGTCGGCGCGCCGATCGTTAGCTCCGGGTGAGTCGCGGCAAGCTTCATGTTGCGGTTGAAGCGCCGGGCATCAGACGTAAGCGGGTTGCCCTCGAAGGCGCGGCGGTTCATGTCCTTTCCGAGCTGGAGGCGGGCAAGCCCGGTCAATGCCAGCGTGCCGGTGATCGAGCGGATGAGGCCTTCCGGAACGCCCTGGCCGGATAGGGCTACATATGGCGCGTTGAGCGCCATGCGGCTGATACGGTTCGACAGGCGCGGCGCGGCGGACAAGGCGATCAGAGCGCCGGTCGAGTGGCCGACGAGAAAAAAGGGCAGGCGTGCATCCGGCAGCACGATATGCTCGAGGAAGATTTCGAGATCCTTCTCGTAGTCCGAAAAGCGGCGCACATGGCCCTTGCGCGGGTTCTTGGTCAGCCGGCCGGAGCCGCCCTGGCCGCGCAGGTCATAAGCTGCGACCCAGAGACCCATGGCGTTCAGATCGCGGATCGTCTCGAAATATTTCTCGATACATTCGTTGCGGCCCTGCATCAGCACGATCGTGCCGATCGCGGGCGAACGCTCGGAACGGAAAAGGCCATAGCGAATCTTCGTGCCGCGGTGACCGGTGAAATAACCGGCCGTATAGTTGTCCGGCGCCGGATTTCCGGGCGTCGGGTGCAGGATGTCGTCGGAGGGATTTGCTGTTTCGCTCATGACAACAAGCGACAGCAGAGCGACGGTGGCGTCAAGGGAAATTGTGTGGCTGCAACTTTTCCCGCCAATGGGCAGGGAAATTGTATTGTGAACTTTCGGCACTGCCACAGGCTCCTGTCCTCCCCCTTGCGGGGAAGATGTCAGCGGAGCTGACAGATGGGGGTGGTGCCACATACCCGACGGTAGAGCGTGTTGAGCCCCCCCCCTCTGTCGCCTCCGGCGACGTCTCCCCCGCAAGGGGGGAGATGGGAGATCGCCGAGGCCGCCAATCACATCATCTTGTCCCGAAGCATGAAGCCGTCGAAAAAGGCAGCCAATTCCGCATGGGCATCAATGGGCAGGACATGCGCCACATATTGGTCGGGGCGCACGATAACCATACAGCCTTGGGCACGGTTCACGCAGCGCAGGTCGAAGATGTCGTTGCCGGCTCTGAGATCAGGGCAGAACATCTTTTCGTAATCGCGCAGTCCGAGCTTGCCTTTGGCGGGCAGGAGCAGGGCGGGCATTGCCTCGACCTGCAGCTCGCGATGCGGCTGCTGGAAGACGGCGCGGACGTCGATGATCGAGTCGAGATCGCCACCGGCGGCCGTGTATGTCTTGACCGGTGAAGACGGAGATGTCGTGAGGAAGTTGCATAGCGCGGCCAGCGGCGAGCCCGGCTGCGCGCGGTCGCCTTCTCCGGCAAAAGCATAGAGGCGCCAGCGTCCGTCGGCCTTGGCAGCGTGGCCGAGTTCCATCGGCCTGGCATCTCCGAGCCGGATGACCGGTGCGGAGTGGAAACGGCTGCCGATCGCAAAACCTCCTGCAAGATGCTGATGGCTTGCGTCGCCCGTGAGGCGGGATGGGCTGTAGCGGGTGGCTGTGCCGGCGGTGTAGCGCCCGGAGCGGACGAAATATTTCTGCACTTCCGCCGGCTCGATACCGGCCGGATTGCTAGCGGATTTCAAGGGTGCGCTCAGCATTTTTGACCATTCGCGGTCGAAGTCGATCAGTTCCTTGGCGATTGCCTGGCGTTCAGCGGAATAGCTGTGCAGCAGGTCCGGCGGCGAGCGTCCTTCCAGGACCGCGGCGAGTTTCCAGCCGAGATTGAAGGCGTCCTGCATGGAAACGTTCATGCCCTGGCCGGCTTTCGGGCTGTGTGTATGGCAGGCGTCACCGGCGATGAAGACATGCGGCAGGCGCGTTGCCACTTCTTCTTCCGGCACGTCGTCAAACTTGTCGCACAGGCGCTGACCGATCTCGTAGACCGACCACCAGGCAACTTCGCGGACGTCGAATTTGTGTGGATGCAAGACCCGCTGGGCAGCTGCGATCAGGCGTTCAACAGTGATGTTCTTGGCCGCTACGCGCTCGTTTTCTGCAAGCTTGTCGAGTTCGACATAGATGCGGACGAGATAACCGCCCTCACGCGGGATCAGCACGATACTGCCTTCACCGGCGGACTGGATGACGCATTTCAGACGGATATCCGGGAAATCGGTGACGGCGAGGACGTCCATGACGCCCCAGGCCTGATTGGCCGAATCGCCCTTCAGTTCGCGGCCGAGCGATCTGCGCACAGCACTGCGGGCGCCGTCGCAGCCGACGACGTAGCGGGCCTTCACGGTCTCCAGCTCGCCTTCGTGTCCGGCATCGGTGCGCTCAAGCTTGACGGTAACCGGATGGCTGCCCGCCGTCACCGATGTGTCGACCTTGAGATCGGCGAGACGGCGGGAGTAATGCGGCTCCAGCCGGCTTGGCGAGCGGCGCATGATTTCGAGATAGAAATCGTGCACGCGGGCCTGATTGAGGATGACGTGCGGCATTTCAGAAAGACCGTCCTCGACGTCCTGAATGCGGCCGTGGCGGATGATGTTTTCGCGCTTCGTGTCGTCCGGTTTCCAGAACGCGGTCTCGTTGACCCAGTAGGATTCCTTCAGCACCTTTTCCGCAAAACCAAAGGCTTCGAACATTTCGAGCGTGCGGCAGGCAATGCCATCCGCTTGACCGAGCTGCAGCGGGCCGGCCTTCTGCTCGACGATTGCCGTCTTGATGCTTGGAAAGGCGGCGAGTTGGGCGGCGAGCGTTAGGCCGGCCGGGCCGCATCCGACAATCAAAACATCGACTTCCGCCGGCAACGTATCGGAATGCTGCGACGCTTGTTCGGTGGGCTCGAAAAGGCCCGGATCGCCGGTGCGGAAACCGTTGAGATGAAACTGCATGGTCTGTCTCCTCCAAGACGTGTCGCCTGTCGGCCCGGCACATATCGACGTCGGTACTCGCCAGCGGCTAAGGTGGGCGACGAGATGGTATTTGGCCCGTCGCGATAATTGATCAGTATGCTGACTATCAGTATACTGTCAAGCGTTGCGGCGCGCTTGGAGATTCGGGTGAGAGACAATAACGATATGCCCGGGCATCTGGCCCGACGGTTCCAGCAGATTGCAGTCGCGGTGTTTCATGCGGAGGCTGAAGCCGCGGGCTATGATCTGACGCCGGTGCAATATGCGGCGCTGGCCGCGATCAGTACCAATCCCGGTATCGACCAGGTGACGCTTGCGGGCCTCATTGCCTACGATCGCACGACGATTACCGGCGTGATGGACCGGCTGGCGCAGAAGGGGCTGATCGAACGACAGGCCAGCAGCCGCGACCGCCGCGCCCGTGAACTGACGATCACGCCGGAAGGGATGAAGACGCTGGAAGGCATCACGCCAGCGGTGGAGGCGGCGCAGCAGTTGATGGTGCGTGGACTGACGGCGGACGAGACCGACGATCTGATGCGCCTCATGCGCAAGGCGATCGCTGCGGGCAACGATCTCAGCCGCGCGCCCTTGCGTGAGGCGCCGGAAACTGGAAAAGCCAAACCATCCTCGAAATAGCGAAAAAAGCCGGAACCGGCGGCATCGGGGGATCCGCGCAGTTCCGGCGAGCGATGGCTGAAGCGAAGGGACGAAGGGAGCTTCAGCCGTCGGAGGCAGTCTGCCTTCCAATGATCGGTTTCTAACAAACCCCGTCTGAACCCAGCCAAAACCCACCGTTCATATCGCATTCAGCCGCAAAATCGGTTTCGAGGGCAGGGGGCTTGAACGCACAAAACGCAATTCCCATCTTGGTTCTGCGGGCGCCGATAAGGGTCCGCTGAACGGCTCCGGCATCGCCATAACGGGATGCGGAGGCCCACATCAAACCGCAACGTCGCTTCAAGAGAGGACACCATGCGTCACGTCGATTTTTCCCCGCTCTATCGTTCCACCGTTGGTTTCGACCGCCTTTTCAACCTGCTCGATAACCGTGGTCCGGCCGATCAGGCTCCCAGCTATCCGCCCTACAATATCGAGCGGACCGGCGAGACCACCTATCGCATCACCATGGCTGTCGCCGGTTTCGACGAAAAGGAACTGAGCCTTGAAGCCCATGCCAATGTGCTGACGGTGAAGGGCGAAAAGAGCGAAGAAGAAGCCGCCGATCAGAACGAATTCCTGTATCGCGGCATCGCCAAGCGCGCCTTCGAGCGCCGCTTCCAGCTCGCCGATCATGTGGAAGTCCAGACCGCTTCGTTGAAGAACGGCCTCCTCCATATCGATCTCGTCCGGAACATTCCGGAAGCCATGAAGCCCCGCCGCATCCAGATTGCTGCCGATGCCGTGGCACCGAAGACGATCGAAGCCCAGATCGCCCCGCAGCAGGTCAACTGATCCTCCCCGCCGGTCGGTACGCCATTGGCTGATCGGCCGGTTAAGACCTTAAAATAAAAGCGGCTCTTCCTGACGAAGGAAGAGCCGCTTTTTTGTATTCTGAAACAGGCTGACTTTTAGGCCGCCTGCACGGCGGCCGTGTCCTTGACCTTCAGGCGGTTGGCATATTTCTGAGCGATGACGGCGCAGGCCATCAGCTGGATCTGATGGAAAAGCATCAGCGGCAGGACGATCGCACCGACGGACGAAGACTGGTTGGCGAAGATGGCGTTTGCCATCGGCACGCCGCTCGCCAGCGATTTCTTCGAACCGCAGAAGGTGATGGTGATCTCGTCTTCCTTGCTGAAGCCGAGCAGGCGTGCGCCGAACATGGTGATGCAGAGGACGACGGCGAGGAGGGCCATGTCGACGACGATCACGACGGCGATATCGGTGACCGAGAACGTGTGCCACAGGCCTTCCATCACGGCTTCCGAGAACGCGAGATAGACGACCATGAGGATCGAGCCGCGGTCGACCGGGGCAAGGATCTTCTTCTTGGAGCGAATCCAGTCGCCGATCCACGGCTGCAGGATCTGGCCGACGACGAATGGCAGGAGCAGTTGCAGAAGAATGCTTTCCAGCGCGTCCCAGGAGAAGCCGCCTGCGCCTGTCGTCGAAAGGAGCAGGCCGGTCAGCAGCGGCGTGAGGAACATGCCGAAGATGTTGGAGCCCGAAGCTGCGACGATCGCGGCCGGCACGTTACCGCCCGCCATGGACGTGAAGGCGATCGACGACTGTACGGTGGATGGCAGCACGCAGAGGAAGAGAATGCCCATATAGAGCGGCGCGGCCAGGATGGTCTCCGGAATGAAGCCGATCATCAGGCCGAGAATCGGGAAGATCGCAAAGGTCGTCAGCAGGATCGTCAGGTGCAGGCGCCAATGCAGGATGCCGGCGACGACGGTATCGCGCGACAGGCGGGCGCCGTGCAGGAAGAACAGCAGACCGATGGCAATGTCGGTCGCTACATCGAACCACTCCGCATAAACGCCGTGGATCGGCAATACGGAGGCTAGAATGACGGTGCAGACCAGAAAGACCGTGAAGCGGTCGGGCAGGAAGCGACTCATGGACGGGATTCCTCGAATTTGAGGCTTTCCATCTCGCTTATCATGAAGCAGGATGCAAACACTAACAGTTATTATGAAAGTCGATAGGCATGTTGAATCTATCGCATCTCAGCAGTTTCGTCATGCTGCAACAAACAGGAAGTTTCACCGAAACCGCCTCGCGGCTGGGTATCGGACAATCGACCGTGACGCAACATATCCAGCGGCTGGAGAAGTCGCTCGGCAAGCAACTGGTCTTTCGCGATACGCACCAGGTGCGGTTGACGGCCGAAGGCGAGGCATTGCTGGGTTATGCGCGGGGCATGCTGGATCTCAACGGCAAGGTCGCGTCGCTCTTCGGAGAAAGCCGGTTGCGCGGGCGGTTGCGACTGGGTGTTTCCGAGGATGTGGTGGCGAACCGGCTCACCTCCATTCTGGAAGATTTCATCCGGCTTTACCCCTTGGTCGATCTGGAGTTGACGGTCGCGCTTTCTGCCGTGCTCTATCAGATGCAGGATGTCGGCGACCTCGATCTGGTGCTCGCCAAGCGGCATCTCGGCGAAACACACGGGCGGCTGCTTTATCGCGAGCCGCTGGTTTGGCTGGCGCGTGATCCCGACCATGTGCTGGCACGCGGGGAAGCCCTGCCGCTGATCGCCTTTCCGCCGCCCTCGATCACGCGGCGCGTGGCGCAGGAAGCGCTCGACCGGGAAAAGATGGCCTGGCGGATCGTCTGCACCTGCGGCAGCCTCAGCGGCCTGACGGCAGCGGCGAGGGCAGGGATGGGAGTGCTGGTTCAGCCGCGCAGCATGGCCCCGACGGGCCTGAAGGAGGTTCCAGCGGAGCGGTTGCCGGTGCTGGAGGATGTGGAATTCGTGCTGGTTCCGAGGCGCGGCGCAGATGCGGCGCTGGTCGAAGCGTTGTCGAATTTGATCGTGGCGAAGATCGCGCCGCAGCGGGCAGTTTGAATTTCTTCTCCTTTGATCCGCGATTATTTGGTATCGTTTTATGATACCTTTCTTGATTTCTTTTGGTATCTGTCTATGATACTAAAATCCGAGGTCGGTCGATGATCATTTCGCACAAGTCAGGTCTGACCGAGAAAATCGCTCTTGGTATTGCGCCAAAGGGTTTTGCGGCAGATCTGGTTCGCGCAGCTCAACGCAAGCTTTCGCTATTGAATGACGCTACCCAGCTATCCGACCTACGTCTTCCTCCCGGCAATCGACTGGAGGCCTTAAAGGGAGACAGGAAGGGGGAGCATTCCATTCGGATCAATGACCAGTGGCGCGTCTGCTTCGTCTGGACACCCGCCGGTCCCGAAAACGTGGAAATCGTCGACTACCACGACTGATCTTGCGCCTGTTAGAAACAAGGAGGCTTCAAATGGCACTCGGTTCTCTGCTTCCCGCCATCCACCCCGGCGAGATATTGCGTGAGGAATATCTCTCGCCTCTCAACATGACATCCTACGTTCTTGCGAAAAAGCTGGGCGTTCCTCGTACGCGGATCGAACGTATCGTTGCGGAAAAGAACGGCATTACGCCTGACACAGCCCTTCGCTTGGCGAAGTTCTTTCAGACGTCCCCACAGTTTTGGATGAACATGCAGGCAAGTTATGACCTCAAGATCGAGGCTGAAGCGTTGAAAGATCAGCTCGCGGCGATACCTGAGCTTAAGATTGAAGCTGCTGCCTAGGAAAATGATATGGCCGCTGACAATGTCAGCGGCCATATGAAAACCAGAGTGATGGAGCGCTTCTGGACAGGAGCCTTGCCGGCCAGTTCTCAACCAGCCTTACAAATCGCCAGGAACTGGTCGACGTCCTCTTCCGTCGTCGCAAACGACGTTACCAAGCGGATCAGTGTTTCGTCTTCTTTGACCGGCTCAGCCATGTTGAGTGGGGTTGGCCAGCCGTAGAACTTGGCGCCCTTGGCTTCCGCGGCTTCGGCCGAGGCCTTGTTCAGCACGGCGAAGACTTCGTTGGAGGTCGTGTTCCAGGCAAGGCGCGCACTGTTCTGCGAGCGGATACCGGCGCGAAGACGGTCGGCCATGGTGTTGGCGTGGCCTGCCATGCCGAGCCACAGGTCGTCGGAGAGGTAGGCATCGAACTGGGCGGAGATGAAGCGGGTCTTGGAGAAGAGCTGGGCCGCACGCTTGCGGATGAAGGCGAAATCCTTGGCCAGGTCCTTGTTGAAGAAGACGATCGCTTCCGCGCACCAGCAGCCGTTCTTGGTGCCGCCGAAGGAGAGGATGTCGACGCCGCTCTTCCAGGTCATCTCGGCGGGCGTTGCACCGGCGGCGATCACCGCGTTGGCGAAACGGGCGCCGTCCATATGCACAGGCAGGCCGTTATCCTTGGCGATCTTGGTGATCGCGGCGGTTTCCGCGAGGCTGTAGACGGTGCCGAGTTCGGTCGCCTGGGTCATGGTGACGGCCGCGGCGCGGCCGTGATGCAGGGCATCCTGCGGGAAGCCGGCAATCTTGGCGGCCAGCTTGGCTGGGTCCATCTTGCCGTCTTCGCCTTCGACCGGGATCATGCGCATGCCGGAGAAGAAATCCGGCGCGCCCAGTTCATCCTCAATCACATGCGCTTCCGAATGGGAAAGTGCGACGCCGCCGATGCGGGCGACGCTGGCCAGCGCTAGCGAGTTGGCAGCCGTGCCGGTCGAAACGAAGAAGACGGAGACGTCGTGTTCAAAAACTTCGGCAAACCGTGCTTCGACCGCCTTGTCGAGATCGCTGTTTCCATAGGCTGCCGCGAAGCGGTTCGATTCCTTGGAAAGACGGTCATTGATGGCGGGATGGGCGCCGGCCCAATTGTCGGAAGCAAAAAACATGAAAGGACACCTTGGAAGGATTGCAGTGTGAAAACGCGTGCCGGACATTAAGGCTTTTGATCAAGTAATCAACGGGCGAAAGCCGCCGCAGCAGTGCGGACCTATCTTTGCGGCAATCATTTGAATATCGTGAGCTGCATCTGGTAATTAAATTGCGCGCTTACGAACTTTCCCGCAATCTCCTGTCTTGGACGCCTCTGGATTTTCAAAATCCGCTCTTGTTAAGCTTTCTAAACTGTGCGATAGAAAATGGGAATTAGGACAGAAGTGCTGTCCTAATTTTGGGTTTTGAGAGTCAAGTTTGATGCTCTTCCCCGATGACCTAAGCGCCGATCCGGGTTATGCTGCGCCGCAAAGCTGCAGCTGACGCTGGAGCGGCGCCATCGCATGAATGAGGGATGGCAGCCTTGCTGTCATCCGAAAGAGATATTGAAGAGCCACTTTGCCCGCACGGGATGCGGCCAACAGGAGGAATGACGATGACGAAGATGATCTCCGAGATGCAAGGCGCTGACGCCCAGGTCTCCGTCGAGGCCAAAACTCACGTCCCGTTCAAACCCTCCGGCATTCCGGCTGCGCAGGGCCTGTATGATCCGCGCAACGAACACGATGCCTGCGGTGTCGGCTTCATCGCCCACATGAAGGGCAAGAAGTCGCACCAAATCGTCAAGGACGGCCTGTTCATCCTCGAAAACCTGACGCATCGCGGTGCTGTCGGCGCCGATCCGCTGATGGGTGATGGCGCCGGCATTCTGGTGCAGATCCCGGACCGCTTCTTCCGCGAGGAAATGGCGAAGCAGGGCGTCACCCTGCCGAAGGCCGGCGAATATGCCGTCGGCCATTTCTTCCTGCCGCGCGACGCCGAGCAGATCGAGCATTTCAAGAAGGTCATCGTCGAGACGATCGCGGAGGAGGGGCAGCAGTTCCTCGGTTTCCGCGATGTGCCGGTCGATAACTCCTCGCTCTCCAAGGCTCCAGAAATTGCTGCGACCGAGCCCTACCACCTGCAGGTCTTCATCGGTGCCGGCAAGGATGCTGCGACGAACCATGATTTCGAGCGCAAGCTCTTCCTCGTCCGCAAGGTGATCTCCAACCGCATTTATGACCAGTTCGGCGGCCAGGAGACCGGCTTCTACCCGGTGTCGCTGTCGTCCTCGACGATCGTCTACAAGGGCATGTTCCTGGCTTATCAGGTCGGTGCCTATTATAAGGACCTAGCTGACCCGCGGTTTGAGACGGCGGTGGCGCTCGTCCACCAGCGTTTTTCCACCAACACTTTCCCGTCGTGGAAGCTGGCGCATCCGTACCGCATGGTTGCCCATAACGGCGAAATCAACACGCTGCGCGGCAACGTCAACTGGATGGCGGCGCGTCAGGCGTCGGTTTCCTCGCCGCTGTTCGGCGACGACATTTCCAAGCTCTGGCCGATCTCCTACGAAGGCCAGTCGGATACGGCCTGTTTCGATAACGCGCTCGAGTTCCTCCAGCGCGGTGGTTACTCGCTGGCGCATGCCGTGATGATGCTGATCCCGGAAGCATGGGCCGGCAACCAGTCCATGTCGAAGGAGCGCAAGGCGTTCTACGAATACCATGCCGCTCTGATGGAGCCGTGGGATGGTCCGGCCGCCGTCTGTTTCACCGACGGCAAGCAGATCGGCGCGACGCTCGACCGTAACGGCCTGCGTCCGGCCCGCTATCTCGTCACCGATGACGACCGCGTCATCCTGGCTTCGGAAGCCGGCACGCTGCCGGTGCCGGAAGAAAAGATCGTCAAGAAATGGCGTCTGCAGCCGGGCAAGATGCTGCTGATCGACATGGAAAAGGGCCAGATCGTCTCCGACGACGAGCTGAAGACCCAGCTTGCGACCAAGCATCCCTACGAACAGTGGCTCGGCCGCACCCAGATCATTCTCGAAGACCTGAAGCCGGTGGAGCCGCGGGCGCTGCGTCGCGACGTTTCGCTGCTCGATCGCCAGCAGGCCTTCGGCTACACGAGCGAGGACACCAAGATCCTGATGTCGCCGATGGCGACAACGGGTCAGGAAGCCGTCGGCTCGATGGGTACGGATACGCCTATTTCGGCCATGTCGCAGAAGTCGAAGCTGCTCTACACCTATTTCAAGCAGAATTTCGCGCAGGTCACCAACCCGCCGATCGACCCGATCCGCGAAGAGCTCGTTATGAGCCTGGTGTCGTTCATCGGTCCGCGTCCGAACATTCTCGACCATGAAGGCATGGCGCGGGCAAAGCGCATGGAAGTGCGCCAGCCGATCCTGACCAATGGCGATCTGGAAAAGATCCGCTCCATCGGCCATGTCGAGGACCATTTCGACACCAAGACGCTCGACTTCACCTACGATATCGAACGCGGCGCCGAAGGCATGCCGGAAATGCTTGATCGTCTCTGCGAGCGCGCGGAAGCGGCGGTCAAGGGCGGCTATAACATCATCGTGCTTTCCGACCGTCAGCTCGGCCCGGACCGCATCGCCATTCCGGCGCTGCTGGCGACGGCTGCCGTGCACCATCACCTGATCCGCAAGGGCCTGCGCACCTCGGTCGGTCTCGTCGTGGAATCGGGCGAGCCGCGCGAAATCCATCACTTCTGCTGTCTCGCCGGCTTCGGCGCAGAAGCGATCAACCCCTATCTCGCCTTCGACACGCTGACCGACATGCACATGCGCGGCGAGTTCCCGAAGGAAGTGGACTCGACCGAAATCGTCTACCGCTACATCAAGGCGGTCGGTAAGGGCATTCTGAAGGTCATGTCCAAGATGGGCATTTCGACCTACCAGTCCTATTGCGGCGCGCAAATCTTCGACGCTGTCGGCCTGTCGTCGGAACTGGTCGCCCAGTATTTCTTCGGCACCGCAACCTCGATCGAAGGTATCGGCCTGAATGAAATCGCCGAGGAGACGTTTACCCGCCACAAGGCGGCCTTCGGCAAGGATCCGGTTCTGGCTTCGACGCTCGATATCGGCGGCGAATACATGTACCGCATGCGTGGCGAAAGCCATGCCTGGACGCCGGACGTTGTCGCGACGCTGCAGCATGCCGTGCGTGGCAACAGCCAGGACCGTTACCGCGAATTCGCCGAGATGGTGAACGAGACGGCGGTCCGGATGAACACCATCCGCGGCCTGTTCAAGATCAAGACTGCCGAGCAGATCGGCCGCAAGCCGGTGTCGATCGACGAGGTCGAACCCGCGGTCGATATCGTCAAGCGTTTCTCGACGGGCGCCATGTCCTTCGGCTCGATCAGCCGCGAGGCGCATACGACGCTCGCCATTGCCATGAACAAGATCGGCGGCAAGTCGAACACAGGCGAGGGCGGCGAGGAGAGCGACCGTTACATGCCGCTGCCGGACGGTTCGCAGAACCCCGAGCGTTCGGCCATCAAGCAGATCGCTTCCGGCCGCTTCGGCGTTACGACCGAATATCTGGTCAACGCGGATATGCTGCAGATCAAGGTGGCGCAGGGTGCAAAGCCCGGCGAAGGCGGCCAGCTGCCCGGCCACAAGGTGGATGCGACGGTTGCCAAAACCCGCCACTCCACGCCGGGTGTTGGTCTCATCTCGCCGCCGCCGCACCATGACATCTATTCGATCGAAGATCTGGCGCAGCTGATCTACGATTTGAAGAACGTCAATCCGACCTCGGATATTTCCGTCAAGCTCGTTTCGGAAGTGGGTGTCGGCACGGTTGCGGCCGGTGTCGCCAAGGCACGCGCCGACCATATCACGGTCGCGGGCTTCGATGGCGGCACGGGTGCGTCGCCGCTCACCTCGCTGAAGCATGCCGGTTCGCCTTGGGAAATCGGCCTTGCCGAAACCCAGCAGACACTGGTGCTGAACGGCCTGCGTTCGCGCATCGCCCTGCAGGTCGATGGTGGTCTGAAGACCGGTCGTGACGTCATTATCGGCGCGCTGCTCGGTGCCGACGAATTCGGCTTCGCGACGGCTCCGGTCATCGCTGCCGGCTGTATCATGATGCGGAAGTGCCACCTCAACACCTGTCCGGTTGGCGTCGCCACCCAGGACCCGGTTCTGCGCAAGCGCTTCAAGGGTACGCCGGAACACGTCATCAACTACTTCTTCTTCGTCGCTGAAGAAGTGCGCGAAATTCTCGCCTCGCTTGGCTTCACCAGGTTCGACGAGATCATCGGCCTCTCCGACATGCTGGAGAAGGACGACATGCTGGCGCACTGGAAGGCCAAGGGTCTCGATTTCTCGAAGATTTTCCACAAGGTCGAAGCCGCCAAGAGCGCGACCTACTGGACCGAGCGCCAGAAGCACCCGATCGGCGACATTCTCGACCGCAAGCTGATCGAGAAGGCGCAGGCCGCCATTGAAAACAAGGAGCCGGTCGTCATCGAAGTGCCGATCAAGAACGTCGACCGCTCCGCCGGCGCGATGCTCTCGGGCGCGGTCGTCAAGCGCTGGAATCAGAAGGGCCTGAAGGACGACACGATCCACGTTACCCTCACGGGTACGGCCGGCCAGTCGTTTGGCGCCTTCCTTGCCCGCGGCATCACCTTCGATCTGGTGGGCGACGGCAACGACTATGTCGGCAAGGGTCTCTCGGGCGGCCGCATCATCGTGCGCCCGCCGGAAAACTCCAAGCTGGTCGCGGAAAACTCGATCATCGTCGGCAATACCGTGCTTTACGGCGCGACGACCGGCGAATGCTATTTCCGCGGCGTGGCCGGCGAGCGCTTCTCGGTGCGCAACTCGGGCGCCATCGCCGTCGTCGAGGGCGTGGGCGACCACGGCTGCGAATACATGACTGGCGGCATCGTCGTCGTGCTCGGCGAAACGGGTCGCAACTTCGCGGCCGGCATGTCGGGGGGCGTTGCCTATGTGCTCGACGAGCAGGGCGATTTCGCCAAGCGCTGCAACATGGCGATGGTCGAACTCGAGCCGGTTCCGGAAGAGGACGACATGCTGGAAAAGCTGCATCACCGCGGCGGCGACATCATGCACAAGGGACGTGTCGACGTTTCCGAAGACATGACGCGCCACGACGAAGAGCGCCTCTACCAGCTCATCTCCAACCACATGCACTACACGGGCTCGACCCGCGCCAAGGACATCCTTGACCGCTGGACCGAGTTCCGCCCGAAGTTCCGCAAGGTCATGCCGGTCGAATATCGTCGCGCGCTTGTCGAAATGGAACGCATGCGGATGGGCATTGCTGCGGAGTAAATTTCGCGCAGGTTGTTAGGTTTTAACCAGCTGCGGAAGCGGCGGGACGAATTGAAGGTGTAAACATGGGCAAGGTAACGGGTTTCCTGGAAATCGACCGGAGCGTGGCGAAGTATCAGCCGGCATCGGACCGTATCCGCCATTTCCGCGAATTCACCATTCCGATGTCGGATGCCGAGGTCACCAAGCAGGCGGCGCGCTGCATGGACTGTGGCATTCCCTACTGCCATGGTCCGACCGGCTGTCCGGTTCACAACCAGATCCCGGACTGGAACGACCTCGTCTATAACAACAAGTGGGAGGAGGCGATCCGCAACCTCCATTCCACCAACAACTTCCCGGAATTCACCGGCCGCGTTTGCCCCGCACCTTGCGAGGAGGCCTGCACGCTGAACCTCGAAGATACGCCGGTCGCGATCAAGACGGTCGAGCAGGCGATTGCCGACAAGGCCTATGAGCTTGGTTACATCGTGCCGCAGCCGGCGACGGTGAAGACCGGCAAGAAGGTTGCCGTTATCGGTTCCGGTCCGGCAGGTATGGCAGCGGCGCAGCAGCTCGCCCGCGCCGGCCACGAAGTGCATGTCTATGAGCGCGAGTCCAAGGCTGGTGGCCTGCTGCGCTATGGCATTCCGGACTTCAAGATGGAGAAGAACTTCATCGACCGTCGCGTCGAGCAGCTGACCGGTGAAGGCGTGACCTTCCATTACGGTGCCAATATCGGTGTCGATATTCCCGCTGAGAAGTTGATCGCCGAGCACGATGCTGTCGTCTATTGCGGAGGCTCCGAGACGCCGCGTCCGGCCGGCATTCCGGGTGCAGACCTGAATGGCGTCTATGACGCCATGCCCTACCTCGTGCAGCAGAACCGCCGCATCGGCCGCGAAAACATCGACAGCGTTGCCTGGGCGGCCGAGCCGATCCTGGCCGGCGCCAAGCATGTGGTCGTCGTCGGCGGTGGCGATACGGCGTCGGACTGTGTCGGTACCGCTTTCCGCCAGGGTGCCGTCAAGGTGACCCAGCTCGACATCCGCCCGCAGCCGCCGGAAAAGGAAGACAAGCTTGCCGTCTGGCCGTTCTGGGCCACCAAGATGCGCACCTCGTCGTCCCAGGCGGAAGGTGCGGTTCGCGAGTTCCAGGTCGCAACGCTCGAGTTCATCGGCGAAGACGGCCAGCTCACCGGCGTGCGCTGCTGCGAAGTCGACGAGCGCCGCAAGCCGATCGCCGGCACGGAATTCATCATCAAGGCCGACCTCGCCTTCATCGCGATCGGCTTCTCCGGCCCGCTGATGGATGGTGTCGTCAAGGAACTCGACGGCAAGCTTAGCCTCAACGTCGACCGCCGCGGTTCGACCAACGTCATCGCCAACGAGAAGGACTACAAGACTTCGGTCGACAAGCTCTGGACGGCAGGCGACGTGCGCCGCGGCCAGTCGCTGGTGGTCTGGGCGATCCGCGAAGGCCGCCAGGCCGCACGGGCGATCGACGAGGCCCTGATGGGAAGCTCGGTTCTGCCGCGGTAGGTGATCTGGGGGGAATTGCTGGCGTTGGAGGCCGTACACCCCCCCTCTGCCCTACCGGGCATCTCCCCCACAAGGAGGGAGATTACACGAGGCCCGCTCTCCGCTCTCAATTTAGCGTAAACTCCGTAGCAACGTTCATTGCTCAGGGAAACCGGTGCTCCCAGCCAATCTCCCTCCTTGTGGGGGAGATGCCCGGCAGGGCAGAGGGGGGTAAATTGCTCCGGCGCTGAAGATAGACGTGGATAAACCCTTATCACTGCCTCAGCGATCCGACCCGGCTACTGCGCCACCTTCACCTTATAATCATCAATCCGCCCAGCCGGCGGTGGTGCAAGCTCCCCGCGCTTCACCAGCTTTTCCCTCGGCGTTTCCACCGCCACAGCCGGCAACGGAGCGGCGCCTAAAAGGTCCTTGCCACCATCCAGTTCCGGATCGGAGAGGCTGATTGGTACTGCCGGGACCGTCTGGCCAGCCGCATTCGGGAGCGTCGTGAGCGGCGGCAGGTTGGGGCCATTGAGCTTGACGAGATCGGGGCTCGCCATCTCGCCGACATGCCGGCGGACGAATTTTTCCACGTAGAAGGCGAGCTTCTGTTTGCCGGCCTTGGTGAAGGTGATGCCGTCGGAGCCGCGCAGACGGACCTGCTGGCCGTTGACGTCCGAGCCCGTGGTAACGAACTTGCCGTCCTCGTCGACGAAACCTTCCCAGATATCGACGAACTCGCCGCCAACCTTTTCCGCCTGGGCCCGATAGATCGTGTTCAGCGTCACCGCGTCGGCCATCATCGAAGGCGACTGGAACGAGGGGAGGCCGACCCAGAGAAGCGGCAGTTTGCGGGCGGCGACGGTGCCGGCGAGTTTAGCGACTCGCGCTTCGTATTCCTTGAACCAGGCGTCGGTACGGAATTTCTCGCTCGTATTGCCGATGTCCATCTGCTGGCGGTCATTGGCGCCGAGCATGATCACGACCACCGAGGGCTTTACCTCGTCCAATATGGTCGGGAGCTGCGTCTGCCAGTCGAAGTGGTCCTCGCGCACAAGGCCGGAGGAGCCATCGCTTCGTTCGGTCACCGCGACGCCCGGCGAGGCGGCAAATGTCATATCGAGCTCGCTGCCAAGCCCGCCGGCCATGAAATCGCCGACGACCAGGACGTCTTTTGCATTTTCCAGCTTGGCGACCGGTTCGATGACCTCGGGTGTAACAGGCGCTTGCGGGCGCGGCACGGCGGCGCGTCCCGTTGCAGGCGTGCGGGCGCGCGGCGGGCGCGTGGGCACATCGACGATTGATCCGTCGCGATAATAGCGGCGCTCATAACGCTGGTTGGGATCATACCTTTCGTAGCGGTCGTCTCGCCGGTCGTAACGCGGGCCGCCGAATAACATATCGAGGAGATTGCGGCGAGGCGCCCGCTCCTGGGCGCTGGCCGGTGCCGGCTGAAGCGGTATTGCGACCGCCAGCCCGAGCATAAGGCAGCATGCGCGCATCCACATGCTCTTTTGCCAGGATCTAGCCAAAGACGTCATGCCTTTCCTGCGGGCTCCATACGGATTTCATCTTGCCCATGGCAATTTGAAGGCACGATGCGAGGCATCGGGCCTGCTTGTCAACGCAAAGCTTTGAGAAGCTGCTGTGAGGGCTCGCCGCTCTGCTGCATGCCGAGGCGCTTCTGGATGGCAGAAATCGCGGCCTTCGAGCCGGAGCCGAAATTGCCGTCGACTTCGCCTTCGTAATAGCCGAGCTGTTTCATCCGGTGCTGCAGCTCGAACTTTTCCTTGATGTCGAGTGTGCCGTCCGGGCGCGGCCAGCGTTGTTGCACACCGCCGACGCCGGCAATCTCGTCCGCCAGAAGGCCGACGGCAATCGCGTAGCTGTCCGCTGCATTGTACTTCTTGATGGTGAAGAAGTTGGCGAGCATCAGGAAGGCCGGACCTTCCGCTCCTGCCATCAGCTTCAGCGTTGCGCGATCGGCGCCGCGCGGGAAACCCTTGCCGTTGGGACGGACAAAACCGAGCTTGCCCCATTCGGCGAGCGTCTTGGTCTGGCCTTCGAATTTCGCGGTGCCGGCGGGAAGTACGGCTTCGTAACCCCAGGTCTTGCCGGTGGTCCAGCCGTTCTTGGCAAGCAGGTTTGCGGAAGTCGCGAGCGCATCCGGCACGGAATGCCAGATGTCGCGCTTGCCGTTGCCGTCGGCGTCGATGGCGTAAAGCAGGTAGCTGGTGGGGATAAATTGCGTGTGGCCCATGGCGCCGGCCCAGGAGCCGGTCAGCTGCTTCGGCGTGATATCGCCGGATTGCAGGATTTTGAGCGCTGCGATCAACTGGGTGCGGGCAAACTTGGCGCGCTTCGGGTCACCCCAGGCAAGCGTTGCGAGAGCCTGCGGCACGTGGTGCAGACGATCCTGCTTTTCCAGCGCCGCGCCGTAGTTCGATTCCATCGACCAGATGGCAAGCAGGATATTTCTGTCGACGCCGAAATGCCGCTCGATTGCGGTCAGCGTCGAACCGTGCTTGGCGGCCATCTCGCGGCCGATCTTCACGGTGTACGGGTTCACGCGCGAATCGAGATAGTCCCAGATGCGCGACTTGAATTCCGGCTGGTAGTTCGCCTTGTCGAGCACGTCCTGATCCGGCTCGGAAATGCCTGCAAAAGCACGCTCGTAGGTGGTGCGCGTAATGCCGCTCTTCGCTGCCGTGTCGTAGAATTTTACGATCCATGCCTTGAAACCGACATCTGCCCGAGCATCTATCGGCATTGCCGCGGTCAGCCCGGCAACCAGAGAAAGCAGGGCTCCGCGCAGGAGGTTGGTTCGAAACGTGTTCATCGGCAGTCGTGTCCATTCTTTTAACCAAGCCTTGCGGCGAGAGTGGCATGCGGCTTAACGATGTAATAACAAAATAGGGTCAACAAATTCTTTACCATGGAAACGCGATTGAAGGCAGTCTTTGCGAAATCGTAGCATTTCGTATTTAGACGCGATGAATCGTATAGTTTGCACAATGATGTGCTTTTCAGGAGGCATGAGTGGCACAACAACAGAAGATCCGTAAGGCAGTCTTTCCGGTAGCAGGTCTGGGCACACGCTTCCTGCCCGCGACCAAGGCGGTTCCGAAAGAAATGCTGACGGTCGTCGACAAGCCGGTCATCCAGTATGTGGTGGATGAAGCGGCTGAGGCAGGTATCGAACATTTCGTTTTCGTCACCGGTCGCGGCAAAGGCGTGATCGAAGACTATTTCGACATCCAGTTCGAGCTGGAGCAGATGTTGCGCGAGCGCAACAAGAATGCGGAGCTGACGCTGCTCTCGCATATCCTGCCGAAGGCCGGCACGGCGAGCTTTACCCGCCAGCAGGTTCCGCTTGGTCTCGGCCACGCGGTCTGGTGTGCCCGCGATATCGTCGGCAACGAGCCGTTCGCCGTTCTCCTGCCGGATATGATCATGACCGGCGACAGCAAGGCTTGCCTCAAGGGCATGGTCGATCTCTACGCACAGAGCGGCGGTAATGTTCTCGCCGTCGAAGAATGCGCGCCGGAACTGGCCCATCGCTACGGCATCGTAGCTCCGGGCGAGGCTGTCGGTGACGGTTTCCGTATCACGGACATGGTAGAGAAGCCTGCCAAGGGCACGCAGCCGTCGAATTTCTTCATCAACGGTCGCTACATCTTGCAGCCGGAAATCTTCAAGCTCCTTGAAACGCAGGAGCGTGGTGCGGGCAACGAGATCCAGTTGACGGACAGCATGCTGAAGCTTGTGAAAGACCAGAATTTCACGGCTTATCCGTTCCGTGGCACGACCTTCGACACCGGCGCCAAGGATGGCTTCATCCTCGCCAACCTGGCCTTCGCCCTGAAGCGCGACGATATCCGTCCGCTTGTTGAAGGACCGATGAAGGAACTCCTTGCTTCGCTGAAGTAAGGTCGTCCCGCATTGGCGGGACGCTGAAATCTCGGCTGTCGCAAGCCATCGGTAGGATTGTTGAAATCTCCCACCGATCCTGCGACAGTCGATTTATCCTCGAAAATCCGGGTTGCCCGGACAGATCGCGGCGTGACCTACTTATTGGCTCTGTTGCTGCGCCAGATAATCAGCCCGCTTCTGTTCCATCGCTGCGTAGTTTTCACTCCAGCGTTCGATCTCTGCGTAAAGCGGGTCGTTTTTCATTCCCTCGTAATCGACCGTCTTTGTCGGCCCTTCGAACGGCGGCATCGCATTGTACTCACGCTGGGTCATGGCGGTCTGCGCCTTCACAACCCTGCCGCCCAGCATTTCGGCGATATGCTCGGCCCTGAACTGCGCGGATTCCGGGCCGCCCGGAATCATGTTTTCACCCGGTAGGCCAGCCTGGAGGAGCTTGGTAATGATCGCTCCTATCGCGTCGTTTTCCGTGCGAACGCCGCCCTGATTGTCGATGGTCGCGATAACCTTGCCGCCGATGGTGATCGACGCATAGTTCTTCATACGCGGTTCGTTCGAATAGTCCGGGAACGTGGTTTCGGTATATTGATCCTGCAGATAGCGTTTGTTCATCTCGATTCGGGTCCGATTCGCCTCCATGAATCTCTCGTATTGATCTTGCGGCAGCTCCTCGGTCTTGATCGCCACCAAGTTGGAGCGGTCGAGCACGACCGCATTGACGATCTTGCCCATGAAACTGAAGGTCGCAGACCGAGAGCCATTGTCGGCCGGAGCGTGCGTCTCATCTGCGCTGGCGCTTCTACCGGCGTTTCGCGCCGACGATTGTTTGTCGTCAGGGCCGGTATCGATGGCGTTCGGGGTCGTGGTGTTCGAGGCGCTGGCGCCGGCATATCGGTTCGTTGAATTATAATATGGGGTATTTGCAACTATTGTCATGTAATAATCCTCCGAGACTATTCCATGGTTGTTGCACGCAGGCCTTGCACCAGGCCTGCTTTTCGCGACGTTGCAGAGGGTGGGATTGTTACCGCTTGACCGTCAGGCCGACGCCGGCGCGCACGATGCGGTCATTGGAGCCGCCGCCGCTGGAGCGTTCGTATTCGACACTACCGGTGAGGTCGAGATAGCGGTTGATCGCCCAGGTCAGGCCTGCGCCACCCACCCACACGGTTTCGTCGCTCTGGCCGCTCGGGAAGTCGCGTAGCGTGGCAGTGCTGGTCAGGCGGGCGACGACATTGTCGCGCAGTTCATGGGCGACTGCGGAGGTGAGCTGGTATTCCACCCAGCCGGACTGGCCGGGCGTGGTGGAGTCCTGAACGGTCGTGCGCAGGCCGAGATCGACATCGGTGCCGCGCTGCGGCGACCAGGTCGCATTGCCGTTGAAGGTGACAGCGCCAACCGATTTCAGGCGGCTGTCCTCATAGTCGACGATCTCATAACCCGTACCGATTTCGCCGCGCAGCTTTTCGCCCAGGTCGAACTGCACGCCGGTGCGTGCGGCATAGCCCTGGGAGGAGCGGGCATAACCTGAAAAGTCGCGTCGCCGGTCATAGAACGTATGGCCCGAGGATACTTCGACGAAAGGGATAATTGCCGGGGATATTTCGTAGCCAAGGCGCAGGCGCCCGTCGATGCCGGTGCGGTTGCGGTCCTTCATGCTCAGCATGGTGCCGTCAGAAAGCTTCGCATCCGTGTAGGTGGAGCGCGAGACATCGAGCGCCGCGAGACCACGGATCTTGCCGAAATCCCGTTCGATCGACGAGCCGGCGGTATATTGATGCACACCGGACTGGGTCGCCGCGCCGCCGACCGCGTTCGGATCGTAATCGTCTTCGCGCGTAAAGCTGTAGCCGCCGGTGATATGCGCCACGGTGTCGTTGGAAAGATCGAGCCGCAGGTCGGCGTTGATGTTCGCCTCGGGCCGCAGACCTTCCTGGCCGCCATTGATATTGCGCTCGAACGTGCCAGCGCCCGTAACGGTCAGCGAGTGGCGCGACCAGTCGGAATTCAGCGTGCCACGAATGCCGGTGGAGAGATAATCGCGGCGGGTCTTGGCGCCGTTCGAGCGAGTGATCTCCGTGTCGATGCCCTGGCTGATCGACGGGCGCAGCAGGAAGGTTCCGACGCGGATGCCGGTTGGATCACCGGGCTGACGCGGCAGTTCCTGCGATTGCATGGGTTCGGCGCCCGGATCAAGCGGCTGTTCCGACGGCTGGTTCAGGTCGTCTTCGTAGGGCGGGTCTATGTCTGGGTTCGGGTTCGCATTGCCGGGAACACTGCCGGTCGCGACTGTTCCATCTGGCTGAGCCTGCTGATCGCCGTTTGCGGTCGTCGCGGCCTGCTGGCCGGTCCCGGTCTGGGTTGACGAGGTGGTGCCACGAAGCGTGCCGCTGGTGGCGTCTGCGGCCGAGGGGAGGGCGCTGCCCTGTGCCGGAAAAACGCTATTGCCCTGGGCCGTGCGGGTTTGTGCAGAGGCGGGAGAGGTGAGAGCGGAGCAAGCGAACAGCAAGGCAAACGCAGCCTTCAGCCGCGTACGCGTTCTGCCTGTTCCTGTTGTCATTGCCATCAATGCGGTCCGCGCCATCGGAAATACTTACCCAAACGTAAAGCCATGTGGTTAACGTTTGGTTTCGGCACATGCGTCTCAATGCAAGTTCCGTGCACTGCGACAAAGCCAATAGACTTGGCTTGGAAAAAGGATTAATTCATGCGCCATGATCAAGAGAGCCTTGCAACTCGTCGAACATGACGTCGTCGATTCCGCTCTGCGGACAATTGCCTTCGGGAAACAAGGGCTTAATGCTCTTGAGATAGCGATGCAGGATGGCCTGGGCGATGCGTTTCGCCAGGCTGCCGAGCTGATCGGCGGCATCGATGGCCGGGTGGTTGTCACCGGTATCGGCAAGAGCGGTCACATCGGTCGCAAGATCGCCGCCAGCCTTGCCTCCACCGGCACTCCGGCATTTTTCGTGCACCCCGTCGAGGCCAATCACGGTGATCTCGGCATGATCACCAGCGGCGACGTGGTGCTCGCGCTCTCCTGGAGCGGCGAAACCGCGGAGCTGCAGGGCATCGTTTCCTTCACGCGGCGTTTTTCGATTCCGCTCATCGCGCTGACCTCGGGCGAGGCGTCGACGCTGGCGCGGGCAGCCGAGCTGGTGCTGCTGCTGCCGAAGGAGCAGGAAGCCTGTCCGCACGGCCTGGCGCCGACCACTTCAACGCTGATGCAGCTCGCCGTTGGCGATGCTCTCGCGGTCGCATTGCTCGAAGCGCGTGGCTTTTCGGCGACCGATTTCCGCGTCTATCACCCGGGCGGCAAGCTTGGCGCGATGCTAAGCCATGTCAGCGACCTGATGCATAGCGGCGACCGCATGCCGCTCGTCAAGAAGGGCGTCCTCATGCCGGAGGCGATCGAAGAGCTGTCGCGCAAGCGTTTTGGCTGCGTCGGCGTTCTCGATGATGACGGCTGTCTCTGCGGTGTCATAACCGATGGCGATATTTCCCGCCATCTCGGACTCGACCTGCGTCAGACGCTGGTGGACGATGTGATGACCCACAACCCGAAGACGGTCGGCAAGGAAACGCTGGCAACAGCGGCTATGGCCATTCTCAACAAGCACAGCATCGGTGCCCTGCTTGTGGTCGACGAAACGCGCAAGCCGGTCGGTATCGTGCATTTCCACGACCTGCTGCGCGTCGGCGTCGCCTGACGCTTATCAGGCGGCTTCGACCGTCAGGTCGCGGCCGCTGGCGGCAATGACCTTGACGCGTGTGCCGGACGGTAGGTCCGGCCCCATGACCGACCACCACGTATCATCGAGACGAATGCGGCCGCGGCCTTCCGCGATCGGCTCGTGCAGCGTCGCCGTGCGGCCGATCAGGCTTTCGCCGCGGCGGTTGAGCAGTGGCTCGTCACTTCCCTGGCCGCGCCCGGCATAGATGCGGCGGCCGACCAGGGCAAAGACAACCGACAGGATGGCGAATAGCAGGAGCTGGATATGCCAGCCCCAGAGTGCCGCGTCCCAGAGTGCCAGCGACAGCGCCCCGACGACGATCGCTGCGGCGCCGATCCAGATGAGGAAAACGCCGGGCACCAGGAGTTCTGCGACCAGCAGGACAAGGCCGAGAATCCACCAGCTCCAGGGACCAAGGTTCACGACGGCATCATGCAGCATGTCAGGTCTCGTCGGATGCCGGAGGGTTGAACGGGTTGACGGCGGGCGTCGTGCGCGAGTTCATCGGCGGGCGGGATGGGACTGCCGGTCGCGGCTGGACGACCGGGCCGGAACCATCGCCGAAAACTTCCTTGGCAATCGCTCCGATACCGCCTAGCGAACCGATGATCGAAGAGGCTTCAAGCGGCATGAGGACGATCTTGGAGTTCGGCGCCTTGCCGATCTCGACCAATGCCTCGGTGTATTTCTGGGCTACGAAATAGTTGATGGCCTGCACGTCACCGGCGGCGATCGCCTGTGAAACGAACTGGGTTGCCTTGGCTTCCGCTTCCGCCAGACGTTCGCGGGCTTCGGCCTCGCGGAATGCTGCCTCGCGCTCGCCTTCGGCCTTCAGCACGGCGGCCTGCTTGGCGCCTTCGGCCCGCAGGATCTGGGCGTTGCGGAAGCCTTCGGCCTCAAGAACCTGGGCACGCTTTTCACGCTCCGCCTTCATCTGCCGGCCCATGGATTCGACGAGATCGGCCGGCGGCTGGATGTCCTTGATTTCCACGCGGGTAACCTTGATACCCCAGGGATGCACGGCCTGGTCGACGACGCGCAGCAGCCGTTCGTTGATGACTTCGCGGTTGGAGAGCAATTCGTCGAGATCCATCGAGCCCATGACCGAGCGGATATTGGTCATGGTCAGGTTCTGAATGGCATTTTCGAGGTTGGAAATCTGGTAGGCTGCCTGGGCAGGGTTCAGCACCTGATAAAAGGCGACGGCATCCGCCGAGACGCTGGCATTGTCCTTGGTGATGACTTCCTGGGTCGGGATGCTCAGCACCTGTTCCATGACATTCATCTTGGCGCCGATACGCTCGATGAACGGGGTCAGGATATTGAGGCCGGGCTGGAGCGTGCGGGTGTAACGACCGAAACGTTCGACCGTATAGGAATAGCCCTGCGGCACGGTCTTTACCAATGCGAACAGCAGCAGGATCGCGAGGATCACCACCACGATCACGAAGATATCGAAGCCACCCAGATTGATATCCATAACTCTTTTCCTCCACCGCGTGCGGCGCAAAGCGCGCCTCTTCAACGTGGGGAGTCAACGCGCGCTTGGCAAGGGTAAAATGACAGCGGTTCCGGGCGTTTAGGCCGAAAACATGGCGGCGACTTCGTCCGTGCGGCGCACGTCTCCGAAACCGGAGGCGATGTTGATCAGCGCCCAGACATGTTCGTCATCGGTCACGGCTGCATTGGCATCTTCCACGAACACGACCTTATAACCGATCATCATCGCGTCGCGAGCGCTCGACTCGCAGCAGCGGTTGGTGAGCGTGCCGGCAATGACAATGGTATCGATCCCTTTTTCGCGCAGGATGCCATCGAGCGGAGAGGCGCCTTGAATGAAGCAGGAGAAGCGGTCTTTGGAGACCTTCAGGTCTTCCGGGCGGACATCGAGATCGGCGGCGAGACCGTGCAGTTCCGAGCCTTCCGTCATGGCGGCAAGATGGGCGCGGGCGAATTCCGGCGTGGTGAAATGGTCGTAGAACACCGTCCACGGATGCGCGCCATCCGCATCGGTGAGGGCGGTGGTAATCCACGCCACCGTGCCGCCGCCCGTGCGCAGAGTGTCGGCGAGGCGGTTGATATTGGGGATGATGCTGCGGGCAAGCGGCACCTCGATGGGCGCGCCCTCATCAACGAAGGCCTTTTGCATGTCGATGACGATGAGTGCGGTTTTGGTGGCATCCAGCCGGTCGAAAATCTCGAAACGGCCACGGCGTCTGCCGATCCGCTCGCGGATATCCTGCGGGATGCCGACCGGATGAACCATCAGGCCCAGCCCTGCAATTCGCGGCGAACGACCTTTTCGAGAACCGTCATGCCGTCATCACTGTCGTTGAGGCAGGGGATGTGGACGAATTTTTCGCCGCCATGGTGCAGGAAGCTTTCGGCGGCCTCCCCGGCAATCTCTTCCAGGGTTTCGAGACAGTCGGAGACGAAGCCGGGGTTCATCACGGCGATGCGCTTGACGCCCTCTTCAGCCAGCTTCTCGACCGTCTTGTCGGTATAGGGCTGCAGCCATTCTTCCGGCCCGAAGCGGGACTGGAAGGTCACTTTGAAGTTCTGATCGGTGAGGCCGAGTGCTTCTTTCAGCAGGCGGCCGGTCTTCTGGCAGTGGCAATAATAGGGGTCGCCCGCCTTGAAATAGGATTGCGGGATGCCGTGGAAGGAGGCGATCAGCATTTCCGGTTGCCAGTCCAGTGTTGCCAGCTTTTGGCGGACAGAATTGGCGAGCGCCTCGATATAGGCCGGATCGTCGTGGTAAGGCGGCACGGTGCGCACCGCCGGCTGCCAGCGCAGCTTCATCAGATGCTCGAACGCCTTGTCATTGACCGTGGCGGTCGTCGATGCGGCATATTGCGGGTAAAGTGGGAAGAGGACGATCTTCTCGCAGCCCTTTTCCTTCAGCGCATCAATGCGTTCGGCGATCGATGGCTTGCCGTAGCGCATCGCCCAGTCGACCATAACATTCGGCAGGTCCTTCAGCCGTTCGGCCATCAGCTCGCCCTGGCTGCGGGTATAGGTGCGCAGGTAGCTTTCGTTGAGATCCTTGTTCCAGATCGCCTCATAGGCCTTGCCGACCTTCTGCGGCCGCTTGTTCAAGACGATGCCGTAGAGGATCGGGAACCAGTAGAGCCGTGACCATTCGATTACCCGCTTGTCGGAGAGGAATTCCGCCAGGTAACGCCGCATCGACCAGTAATCCGTGCCGTCAGGCGTGCCGAGATTGACAAGCAGCACGCCGACCTTGCCGAAGCTCGTCTGGGGATGGTTGGCGGGCATGGAGGCGGAATGAACGGTCATTCGGATGCTTTCGTCTGGCTGTCTGCTTCAACACAATTCACGCAGCAAAACCCGGTCGTGCTTTTGCTGGAACTGTTCTGCAGGCGTTACGCGCTTCTTTGTCTGGCGGATTACTTAGAAACAAAAATCGGCCCGGGAAAGCCCGGGCCGAGATGATGGTCGGGACAAATCGTCCCAAGTCATGGATGGAGATGCCGACCCGGGCCTTGATCCGGGTCAAGCGGCCTCACTCCGCCGGCTCACTTGGCCGGCAGTTCCAGTTCTTCGCCGATTTCGATATGGTTCGGGCGGCGCAGCTTGTTTGCCTTGGCAATTTCCGTCCAGCGTTCGCCGGAACCGAGCTTGCTGGCGGCGATTTCCCAGAGCGAGTCACCCTTGACGACCGTGTATTTGGTCGGGGCCGGCCGGCTGCGGAGCGGCTGGTGCCGGTGCAGCAGGCTTTGCCGGAGCGGCCGCCATGGAGTTCGCGGCCGGTGCAGCAGGTGCTGCCGGCGCCATGGTGTTCTGGGCCGGAGCAGCCGGAGCCGCCATGGAGGGAGCCGGGGCAGCCATCGTGTTTGCAGCCGGAGCGGCAGGCGCTGCTGCCGCAGGAGCCGGCGGGGCGGCCGGTGCAGGCTTTGCCGGCGGCGTGTAGCTTGCCGGGGTCAGGTCGGTGATACGGCCGTCCGTGTAGGGCTTGTAGGGGTTGTGGGCGGTCAGGTAGTCGGCGACCGCGTTTTCGAGGTTCGGGCCGAAGTCGTAGGCATTGGCGGCATTGGTTGCGAAGATCTTGAAGCCGTCACCGCCACCACGAACGTAGTTGTTGGTCACGACGCCATAGGTCTTGGCCGGATCGATCGGTACGAACTTGTCGCCATCCTTGACCTGCACGTCGCTGACGCGGCTGCCGACCGGCTTCGACTTGTCGAAGGAGAACTTCATGCCGGCGACCTGCGGGAAGCGACCCGCGCCATCGTCGATCTGGCTGACGCCGTTTTCCAGTGCCGTCACGAGATCGGCACCCTTGAGCTGGAAAGTCGCGATGGTGTTCTGGAACGGCAGGACCGTCAGGACCTCGCCCATCGTGATTTCGCCAGCGTCGATCGGCGCACGCAGACCGCCGCCGTTCTGGATGGAAATGGTGATGCCCTGATCCTTGACGCGGTCGAGTTGCGCATCGGCGAGCAGGTTGCCCATCGAGCATTCCTTGGCACGGCAATTGCGGCGATCGCCGTCGATCAGCGCGTCGGACTTGCCGACCACCTTCTTCTTCAGCTCTTCGATCGGCGCCTTCAGCTCGTTGATACGTGCAAGCATGGCCGGGTTGGGCTGGAACTTGGAATCCACGAGGATCGGTTCGCCCGTGGCTTCCTTGACCACGCCGCTATCGTCGAACACGACCTTCAGGTCGCCGAGATAACGCGAATACTGGAAGGCCTGCACGACCGGCACCTTGTAGCCGCCCGGATTGTCGACCCAGGTCGGGTAGGGGCCTTCGGCGCCCTTGACTGTATTGGAGAGCAGGGTGTGGGTGTGGCCGCCGACGACGACATCGACATCCGGGATTTTGGCAATGAAGGCGAGGTCGCGCGGATAACCCACATGGGTCAGCGCGATGATCTTGTTGACGCCCTGTGCCTTCACGGCCTTCACGGCTTCGGTGATCTTGGCGACGTCATCCGCGATGGTGATGTTCGGGCCGGGATTGGCGATTTCCGGCGTTTCGTTGGTGACTGCGCCGACGATGCCGATCTTCTGGCCGCCGACGTCGAGCACGAGCGACGGCTTGATGCGGTTGCCGATCTTGGCGGCAGCGCTCGGCACGACGTTTGCGGTCACGACCGGGAACTGGACCTTGTCGAGGAAGGTCGCGAGAACGTCGTCGCTGTCGTCGAATTCATGGTTGCCGACGGTCATGGCGTCGAACTTCATGGCGTTCAGCACTTCGGCTTCCGTCGCGCCCTTGTAGGTCGTGTAGAAAAGGGAGCCCTGGAAGTTGTCGCCGCCGTTCAGGAGGATGACGTTCTTGTTCTGCGCCTTCAGGCCATCGCGGGTCTGGTTGATTGCGGTCAGCAGGCGGGCAGCGCCACCGAAGCAGATGTTCTTGGCTTCGTCTTCTGCCGAGCAGGTGGAATCTGTCGCGTTGATGGATTCGATGCGCGAATGGAAGTCGTTGATGTGTAGGATATTGAGTTCGAAATCGGCAAATGCCGCGCCGCTTGAAAGGGCCAAGACCGAAGCGGTCACCAGGCCTGTCCTCAATCTCTTCATCATCTGGTCTCTCTCCTGTTTTGCGGTTCGGCTTCGCCGTTCCCATGTTTCGATTGTTCTACCGTCCCACCGTGACAATCGTTGTGCGGTGCATGTTTTCATCAAGGCAGACGGGTTTCAAGGGAAATATGACAATAGTGCGTTTCTCCACATCTGCGCGTCAAACGCGAAAACCCCGCTTGCGCGGGGTTCCGGTCTTGCGGAATGTCAATTCTGGCTCAGCCGCGGCGGGCGAGCGAGAACTGGGCGCCGCTGTCCTGCGTGCAATTGAGCTGGGAACGGCTGACGAGCGCGCAGTTGACGCGCGACTGGGTCTTGCGGACAAGCGAGGTCATGTTGATCTCGACCAGCGTCGGCGACAGGCTGACATAGGTACCGGAAGCGAGCAGAGTGTTGCTGTCGCTGGAGCGGGTGGTGAACTGGCCGCCCTGGAACTGCGAAACGATGCCATTCGGATCGACCCAGTTTCCTTCGACACCCTGCGGCTGCGTCGGCGGCGGAAGCCGGTCCGGCGGCGGAGATGATACGCAGGCGGTCAGGCTGGCTGCAGCGATGAGCACCAGGCTCGCTTTCAGTTTCATCATACGTCTCCCGCGATTCGGTCCTGATCTTGAGGCAGACCATGCCGCCTGACGTCTATGTAACGCAAGATGTGGCCTTGAAAAGGCAATGGTTTTCCAACGCACAAAAAAAGCCGCCTGCGATGCAGGCGGCTTGATTGTAACCCTCGGCCGATCAGCGGACGAGGATGTTCTTGAACTGCCACGGATCCTTCGTGTCAATGTCTTCCGGGAACAGGCCCGGGCGGCCATCGAGCGGGGTCCAGTCGGTGTAGTGACCTTCGACCGGGCCGAGATAGGGCAGCTGCACTTCGAGGCAGCGCTTGTAATCGATTTCGTCGGCTTCGACGATGCCGGCCTTCGGGTTTTCAAGCGCGTAAACCATGCCGGCGAGAACTGCCGAGGTCACCTGCAGACCGGTGGCGTTCTGGTAAGGCGCGATGCGGCGGGTTTCTTCCAGCGACAGGCGCGAACCGAACCAGTAGGCGTTCTTTTCGTGGCCGTAGAGCAGCACGCCCAGTTCGTCGAGGCCTTCGACCAGCTCGTCCTCGTCGAGAACGTGGTGAACCGGCTGCGGCGTGCCGCCATTGCCAAACATTTCGTGCAGCGACAGAACGGCGTCGTTGGCCGGATGGTAGGCATAGTGGCAGGTCGGGCGGAAGGTCACTTCGCCGTCCTTGTCGCGCACCGTGAAGTAGTCGGCGATTGAGATGGACTCGTTGTGGGTGACCAGGAAGCCGTACTGCGGACCCGGCGTCGGGCACCAGGTGCGGACGCGGGTGTTGGCGCCCGGTTGTTCCAGATAGATGGCGGCCTTGGAGCCCTTTTTGTGCTTCTTGGCGTTCTTCGGCATCCATTCTTCATGGGTGCCCCAGCCGAGTTCGGCCGGCTGCATGCCTTCGGAGATGAAGCCTTCGACAGACCAGGTGTTCCAGAAGACGTTGAGCGGCTTCGGGTTCTTGGTGAGCTGGGTGTCGCGCTCTGCAATGTGGACGCCCTTGACGCCGAGCTTCTTCATCAGCTTCGCCCAGCCTTCGCGGTCGTGCTGATCCGGCTCGTCGAACTTCAGGCCGGTGTCGTTGGCGAGGTTGACCAGCGCCTGCTTGACGAACCAGGAAACCATGCCCGGGTTTGCGCCGCAGGTGGAAACGGCGGTGGTGCCGCCCGGGCTCTTCTTCTTTTCATGGCGAACGGTTTCGCGCAGCGCATAGTTGGTGCGGTCGGCGTTCTTCATGCCCTTGTCGAAGTAGAAGCCGAGCCATGGCTCGACGACTGTGTCGATGTAGAGGACGTCGAGCTTGCGGCAAAGCTTCATCAGGTCGAGCGAACCGGTGTCAACCGAGAGGTTGACGCAGAAGCCCTGGCCCTTGCCTTCGGTCAGAAGCGGCTTGAGGAGATCCTTGTAGTTCTCCTTGGTCACATATTCCTTGATGTGACGGATGCCGTGCTTCTTGAGGATCTCCATGTCGGAAGGAACCTCGCGCGGGTCGATGACCACCATCCGGCTCTTGTCGAACTTGAAATGGCGCTCGATCAGCGGCAGCGTGCCGCGACCGATCGAACCGAAGCCGATCATGACGATCGGGCCGGTGATTTCGCCATAAACCGGATAGTTTGTCTCTGACATGTATTTCTCCTTTGGATCGGCGGCCTTTTCTGGCCGCTGCCCCCGCATCTTCGGCAGTGAACGGATTGATGATGCGAGAACCGCAAATTTCGCGGGCTCTAGATCACAAATCCGCGTCACAATAAAGAGCCTGCTTATGACAGCAATAAAAAGGTCGTGCGATTATTCGACTTCGGCCGGTTTCAAGGCGATTTCGCGCAGCAGCCCGATGAGGCCGGCGCGTTTGGCGGTCAGGCCCTTATAGTCGATCTGGGCGTCGTTCATCGCCTCCAGCTGGTCGGCAAGCGAGGCGGCCAGATTGGAGGCATCCGGCTGTCCTGCGATCGCGGTGACGGGATCGAGATAGATGCGAATCGTGAAGAGGATGTCTCCGGAGACCGGCATCTTGCGCAGTGTCTGGCGCTCCACCCGGAGATAGGCACCTTCCGGCGGGATCGGCGCTGTCTCTGCCCGTGGCTGAGGTGCGGGACGATAAAGTTTGTAACCCCAGTTCACCGACCAGTTCCAGCGCACCACGAAACGATCCGGCGACAGGTTATCGAACATGCGGTTGATCAGCCCGGCATTGCGGCTGCCGCCCTGGAAATCCGGCACCGGCGCGTGAACGTCATCCATGATCTTGCCGAATTTCTCTGCAAGCGACCAGGAAGAGGGGAAGGCCAGAAAGGCCGCGGCGATGCGCCAGCCGTTTTCACCCTTGCGCATGAGGACGAGGTCGTCCTGAACAATCAGGCCAGCGCGGAAGAGGGGCGGCATGGAGGTGTCGATGAGATCGAGTTCGTCGCCCGCAACGCGCATAATCTCCGCGTCACGGTGGTAGATCGCAGGGTGATGCGATGGAAGGTATTCTACGAGCGCATCGAGAATTTCCTGCTGCGCCTCATGCGTTTCCGGCTCGGCGCGAAACACCTGTTCCCCATGCTCGGCAAACAGCCGGCGTTTTTCCGCCAGATGAGAGCCAAGATCCTCATCCGGCTCGATCCACCGATCCGGATCAAGCTGCATGAGCCCGATCGTGAACGGTTTTGAGGAGCCGTCATAGGGTGTGTAGGCGAGTTTCGCCATCACGCCGCCGCGGTGCCCTGATGAAATACCATCCGCCACTTTCCACCGGGATCTAGGCGCCAGATGGAGCTGCGGTTGGCGAGCTGGCGGCTGCCGTCGTCTTTGATGCGGATGCCGCGATAGGTGGCGAGTGCCACGGTTTCAGCGATCATAGAGACGGTGAAATCTGCGATATCGGTATTGTTCGGGCCGGTTTCCGCAACGAGGCGGGTGACAATGTCGTTGTAGGTATAGGCAAGGCCGGAACGGCCGAATTCGCGGAATTCCGGAACGAGAAGGTCTCCGATTTTTTCGGCCGAACTGCGAACCTCGCGGGTCTGCAGGGCTTTTTCCAGCGCGAGCAGATGGTTCGTCAGGTCTTTTGTCGCAGGCGTCACCGGCCGGCCCTTGCCGTCTTGGCGGGGCGGGCAGCCGGGCGCGGGGCTTCGGCAGGTGCCTCCGAGCGAGCGATTTCCCCAAGGAGTTCAGCGGAGATCAGGCCGCGCAGCGAATTGCCGACGAAGAATTTTCGGCCTTTGAGATCGTCGGGCTTGAGGACATGGCTTTTCGCACGGCCTTCGCGGATCAGGTCGGCGCGCAGGATGCCGGGCAGCAGGCCGCTGGAGATCGCGGGTGTTGCCAGCGAGCCATCGGGTTGTTCGACGAAGACATTGGTGATCGTGCCTTCGCAGATTTCGCCGCGCTCATTCAGCAACAGGACCTCGTCGGCCTCATCAGACGTGAACTCGGCGCGGGCGGCCTCGTAGAGTTCGCGACGGGAGGTCTTGTGGCGGCAGTTCGGATCGTCGGAGGGCATCGCGGTCTTGGCGATGCGTATTTTCCAGACGGTGTCGGCGGCGAGCGGCGCAAAGGGTGTCGTGGTGATCTCCACCTTGCCGCGATAGGTCATGACGAGGCGAACGCGCAGGGGCGTTTGCCCTTCGGCCACGGCGGCGGCGAGCTGCTTTTGCAGATCGGCCGGCGGCTGGCGGAAACCAAGCGCGTCTGCGGACCGGCTTAGCCGTCGCAGGTGCTGGTCCAGTCGCAGGAAACCCGTGCCGGGTTCCCATCGCATTGTTTCGATCAGCGAGAAATCCATTGGTCGCCTACCGCAAAGCGTGCCTTCAACAGGCATTCATCATACTCGGCCTGCGCTTCTGAGTCGAACACGATGCCGCCGCCGGCATTGAAGACCGCTTTGCCGTCATTGAAAAGTGAGATCGTGCGGATGGCCACCGAAAAACGCATCGGCCCTGCGGGATCGCACCAGCCGATCGCGCCACAATAGGCGTCGCGTGGCTCGTCCTCCAGGCGGTCGAGGATCTGCATGGCCCACATTTTCGGGGCGCCGGTGATCGAGCCACAGGGAAAAAGGGCTGCGAGGATTTCGGGAAAGCCGATCTCGGGCTTCAGCTTCGCCCGCACGTGGCTGACCATCTGGTGGACGGTCGGATAGGTCTCGATTTCGAAAAGCTTCGGGACCGACAGCGTGCCGACCTCGCTGATGACGGAGATGTCGTTGCGGAGCAGATCGACGATCATGCGGTTTTCCGCGAGCGTCTTTTCGTCGGCCAGCATGCCGGCGATGATTGCCTCGTCTGCTTGGCGGGTGGCGCCGCGTGGTGCGGTGCCCTTCATCGGGTGGGTTTCGATGAAGCGATCGGCGTCGATTGAGAAGAAGAGTTCCGGCGAGCGGGAAAGGATCAGCGGGCCGCCTGCCGCTTCGGTGAAATCGACGAAAGCGCCGTAACGCACCGGCTGGCGGGCGACAAGCGACCAGAAGGCTCTCAGCGGATCGCCCTGCCAGCGGGCGGTGATCGGCATGGTCAGGTTCGCCTGGTAGCAATCGCCGTTGCGCAGGTGTTGGTGGAGGCGGTCGAAGCGTTCGCGATAGGTCTCGAAATCCCCAGCCGGCGTGGGGTTCGGTGAGGAAGTTGCTATCGTTTGGCGGGATAGGGGGCGGCCAGCGGGTGCTCGTGGCCGGCGGGGGCGTCGAAGATGCCCATGGCGAGCAGGGGCGTTTCCCGGTTCTCGGTGATGAGAGGGCGGAGTTTGTCTTCGAAGACGTATCCGGCCTCGTAGGAGATGTAGCCGGCAAGCCACTTGCCGGATTTCCGCGCTTTTTTCCAGGCGGGCGAGTGCGGGCTGCACTTCGGCTGCGGTTCGGGCCGTGACGATTTCCCGCGGTTGGTCGAAGACCATGCTCCGACTGGCGGGGTCGTCTCGGAAGAGGGCGAAGGGTGGGTTTGTCATTTTAGTTCGGCTTTGGATGGATGTTCAGTGGTACCCGCGATCTCCCTTCTTCCCCCTTGTGGGGAAGATGTCAGCGGAGCTGACAGATGGGGCGTGGTGCCACAGACCCGACGGTGGAATGTGCTGAACTACCCCACTCTGCCCTGCCGGGCATCAACCGGGGACGGGTCGCTTTGCCCCGTCCCGTCCTCCGGACCCCCCGCAAGGGGGAGAGATCGCATACCGCGCACTTCTGCCTCAATTTGCCCGATCCAACGCCTCCCAGCTCATCGATCAGCCCCTCAATCATCGAAAGCCCCTTCCGACCAGAACGACGGATCGGTCGCATCTAGACCGAACGGCTTCAGGCAACCTCCGAGTGATGCTTCGTCCCGCCGGCCTTCAGCAGCTCGAAATACTCTCTGCTGGAAGCCCGGCGCAGCGTTCTGGTAGACGGCGTAGAGGCGAGTTCACCAGGCAATCACCGAAGGCATAGGCGTAGACGTAGAAGGGTGAGTGGATGAAGTGGGGGATGTAGGTCCACCACGTTTCATACCCTTCGGATATCTTGATCGGCCCGGGCCGAGGCTTTCGCCCTGGCCGGAGAGCCAGAGTTCGCCGATCTGCTCGGCGGTCAGCTCGCCTTCCTTGCGGGCCGTATGGAGCTTTCGTTTCGAACTGGTAGAAGGCGATCTGGCGCACGACCCGTGTTGATCATGTCCTCGACCTTCTGGGCGAGCATGGCCTTACGCTCGCGCTTGTCGGTGGTCTTTTCCAGAAGGGCGCAGGAAGGTCAGCATTTCGCCGAAGACGGAGGCGGTTTCAGCCAGCGTCAGCGGTGTCTGGCACATCAGCGCGCCCTGGCCGCCGGCCAGAACCTGGTGGACGCCGTGGCCGAGTTCGTGGGCGAGCGTCATTACATCGCGCGGTTTGCCCATATAGTTGACGAGCACATAGGGGTGGGCCGAAGGCACAGTCGGATGCGCGAAGGCGCCCGGCGCCTTGCCGGGACGCACCGGCGCGTCGATCCAATTCCTCGTCGAAAAAGCGGCCGGCGATATCAGCCATCTCAGGCGCGAAGCCACGATAGGCATCGAGAACGGTCGCCTTGGCGTCGGTCCACGGGATCAGCGCATTCGGGGTTTCCGCGCAGTGGCGCGTTGCGGTCCCAGAAATTCAGCTGTTCCCATTCCCAGCCACTTGGCCTTCATCGCGTAATAGCGATGGGAGAAGGCGCGGATATAAGCCTGACCGTACGGCTTCGGCCAGCGCATCAACCACCTCGCGCTCGACGCGGTTCGCCAGATGGCGGCTGTCGGCGATATCTTCGAACACCGCGCCCAGCGGTCGGAGATTTCCTTGTCCTTGGCGAGCGTGTTGGTGATCAGCGTGAAGGACGCGGAGGTTTTCGCCGAAGGTTTTGGAGAGCGCCGCCGCTGCCTTGGGCGCGGATTTGCGGTTCCGGCTCCTGCAAGCATGTTGAGGGTCACTTCCATCGGCAGTTTTTCGCCGACGATATCGAAGCGGAGTTCGGCCATTGTCTCGTCGAACAGGCGGATTGAAGGCCGGCAGGCCGAGGTCATCGACTTTTCGAGGAAGAGCTGTTCCAGCTTGTCGTCAAGCTGGAAGGGTTTGTCCTGCCGCAGATCGACAATCCAGGGGCGATAGTGACCCGCAGCCGCATCGCGGTCCATGCAGGCATCCATCAGCGCGTCG
>CBDDGK010000070.1:0-64746 GCA_965227625.1 Neorhizobium sp.
CTTCGCCGGTCGCGAAAACCAGCCAATGACCGTCCAGCTCAACAACATCGTCAATTCAGTGACCGGCGAGCGCGTGTACAACCTCAATATGGCGGCGACCATCCTCACCGCCGCGGTACCGCTGCTCTGCTATTTCCTGTCCGGTCGCTGGTTCGTGCGCGGCATCGCTGCCGGCGCCATCAAGGGGTAATTCATGCAGACTTCAGTTGCGATCAAGGATCTGGCGATCGAGTTCGGCGCGGTCAAAGTGATCGAAAAGCTCGATCTCGATGTCGGCCGCGGCGAATTTGTCGTGCTGCTAGGCCCCTCCGGCTGCGGCAAGTCCACGCTGCTCAACGCAATCGCCGGTCTGATCGACATTGTCGATGGCGAAGTTTGGATTTCCGACAAGAACGTCACCTGGTCGGAACCCAAGGACCGCGGCATCGGCATGGTTTTCCAGTCCTATGCGCTTTATCCGCAGATGAGCGTGCGCCAGAACCTCTCCTTCGGCCTGAAAGTGGCCGGCCTGCCGCGCGACGAGACCGAGAAGCGCGTCAACAAAGCGGCCGCCATGCTGCAGCTCGAAGCGCTGCTTGACCGCAAACCTTCGGAACTCTCCGGCGGTCAACGCCAGCGCGTCGCGATCGGCCGCGCGCTGGTGCGCAATGTTGATGTCTTCCTGTTCGACGAACCGCTGTCCAACCTTGATGCCAAGCTGCGCAACGAGCTGCGCGTTGAGATCAAGCGGCTCCACCAGGAGCTCGGCAATACGATGATCTACGTCACCCACGACCAGATCGAGGCGCTGACACTCGCCGACCGCATCGCCGTCATGCGCAAGGGCGTCATCGAACAATTCTCGACGCCGCACGAGATCTACCATCGCCCCGCAAACACATTCATCGCCGGCTTTATCGGCTCACCGACCATGAATTTCATTCGAGGGCAAGCTCAAGGAAACCGGCAGTTCGACAACCTTCGCCGGCACCGACGGAATATCCTTCGACGTCTCGCGTCACCCGGAACTTGCCGGCAGTGGTGGACGCGATGTCATTCTTGGCATCCCGTCCGGAACACATGGTGATGGGCGAAAGCACCGATCCAGAGACTTACAAGGCCAAGGGCAAGGTCAGCGTCGTCGAACCTATGGGTGCCGATACGGTCATCTGGGTCGATTTCGCCGGTGGCATGCGGGCTATCCGCATGTCCGGCAATCCGACTGTATCGGCAGGGGATAGCGTAGATTTCCACTTCCCGCCGGGGCGGGTCAGTTTCTTCGATCAGCAGAGCGGCCAGCGCATCTAAATCACACGTATCTAAGGCATCTCTACTAAAACTGACGTTGAAACCTTGCTTCCGGCATCCACATTATCAACAATATTGTTGCGTTGCGCGACTCGCACCTGTAGGCGCACCGCATATTGAGATCATGGGCACCGGAATGAACGTACAGGACTTGGTAGAACAGCAAGATGAGACGTCGCGTGGGCCGATCGATCGGATCGTCCGTTCGCTCGAAGAGGAAATCGTCCTCGGCCGCCTTCGGCCGCGCGAGCGGCTTCTCGAAGAGGAACTCGCCAAGCATTTCGACGCCAAGCGCCATGTCATCCGGGCAGCCCTTGCCGAACTGCAAGCGCTCGGCATCGTCGTCCGCCAGCCGAACAAGGGCGCCGCGGTGCGTGACTTCAGCCCGCAGGAAGTCGAGCAGATCTATGATGTCCGCGCGCTTCTCGAAGGACATGCCGCGGAGATCATTCCCCTGCCCGGCTCGCCGGAACTGCTCGGGCGGTTGAAGGCGATCCATGAGCGCCACAGCCAGGCGGTCGATGCCCACGAGCCGCGCACCGTCTTCCGCGCCAATCTCGAATTCCATCGAGTTTTGTTCGGCGCCTGCGGCAATCCTTATCTTGCCGAGCAGATCAATCAGCTCGCCTCGCGCGCCCACGCCATCCGCTTCCACGCGATATCGGACGAGAAACTCGTCAACCGCGCCCGCGAAGAGCACGGCCGGATGATCGAGTATCTGGAAAAGGGCGATCGCGAGAAACTCGTCGAAGTCGTCGCGGCCCATATCCAGCCGTCCAAGGAAGCCTACTTGCGGCTTTCCAGCCAGTGGGCCCAGCGCTTCCGTTGAGTCAGCCTCACGTCTCACGCCAGAGTCATGCCGTAGCGACAGAAGCGCGCGGCCATTTCCGCATGTCTCCTCTCGACATAGTGATGCCGCGCGGGCTATCGAAGGTCCGAACATCGCTTCCGGAGGATTCTGACATGCCGACACCGACCTCGATCATCCTCGATTGGGGCACGAGTTCGCTCCGGGCCATGTTGGTTTCCGAAACCGGCGAAACGCTCGAGACGAAGGAAACCTCCAGCGGCGGCATCCAGTTCGTCAAGGACGGCGCGTTCGAGGCGGCTTTGATGTCAGTGGTCGGCGACTGGTTTTCCGCGCACGGCCCGTTGCCGGTTCTGGCCACCGGCATGATCACCAGCCGTAACGGCTGGGTGGAAGTCGCCTATGTCGATACGCCCGGCGGCGTGCCGGAGCTTGCCGCCGGCACGAAGACGCTGACGCTTGCCAATGGTGCGGTCATCACCTTCCTGCCCGGCATGCGCAACCCGGCTTCGAAACCCTTTCCTGATGTCATGCGCGGTGAGGAAACCCAGATCGTCGGCTTCGGCCTGGATAAAGACCGCACGCTGGTGCTGCCCGGCACCCACAGCAAATGGGCGCGCATCAAGGCCGGACGCATCGACGGCTTCCAGACCTATGCGACCGGCGAAGTCTTCTCGCTACTGACCAAGCATTCCTTCATCGCTAAGGCTCAGGACCCGCTTCCAGGTGCAGAGCCGGATTGGCAGAGTTTTGACCGCGGTGCTGAATTTGCCGCCAGCAACGACGTCTCCGCCGACGCTTTCCTTTCCGCGATCTTCAGCGCCCGCACCGGCATTCTCGACGGCAAGCTGAAGCCCGAGAACATTCTCGACTACGTCTCCGGCCTCGTGATCGGCTCCGAATTTCGCCAGGCCCGCGCCGCCGGCTGGTTCAAGTCAGGCCAGGAAATCGGCATCGTCGGCAACAACGTGCTGAACAGCCGTTATGGCCGCATCGCCCCCCTTTTCGATCTCACAATCGAACCCGCCCCCGATAACGCCGCCAAGCGCGGCATCATTCTGATTGCGGCAGAAGCCGCCAAGTAATTGCAAGGAGTTTCCCGATGACCTTCGAAGACGCGCTCAAGGCCTGCAATCTCGTCGCCATCCTGCGCGGCATCAAGCCGGAAGAGGCGGAAGCCGTGGGCGAAGCGCTGATCGAAGCCGGCTGGCGGATTATTGAAGTGCCGCTCAACTCCCCCGAGCCGCTGAAGAGCATCGAACTGCTCCAGAAGCGTTTCGGCGATCAGGCCCTGATCGGTGCCGGCACGGTGCTGACCCCTGCACAGGTCGCCGATGTCGCCGCGACCGGCGCCAAGGTGATCATCTCGCCGAATGCCAATGTCGAAGTCATCAAGGCAAGCCGCGCCCGCGATATGGTGAGCCTGCCAGGCGTTGCGACGCCGACGGAAGCCTTCGCAGCCATCGAAGCAGGCGCAACCGGCATCAAGGCCTTCCCGGCCGAAGCCATTCCGCCTTACGTCATCAAGGCATGGAAGGCTGTTCTGCCGAAGCATATCCCGGTCCTCGCCGTCGGCGGCGTAACCCCGGATAACATGACCGAATTCCTCCAGGCGGGTGCCGCAGGTTTCGGCATCGGCTCCTCGATCTACAAGCCGGGCATGGATGTCGCTTCGATTGCCGAAAAGGCTCGTCAGTTCATCGCCGCGATGCACGCCTCGCGATAAAACGCGGACGCATACTGTCGCAAAAGCTTCGCAAAGCGGAACTATCTTTGCCTCCCTGAGTTTCCGTCCCGTTTTCGGGACAATCTTGAGGGGGCACGCTTGGCCGACATCCGGAACACGTCCGATCACCAGAGACAAGTCTATGAGCGTTGGGCGCCGGTTTATGACCGGGTCTATCGCGGCCTGTTGCGGGACGGACACCGGACCGTGGCGCGGCTTGCCGCTGAAGCAGGCCGCGACATTCTCGAAGTCGGCGTCGGCACGGGGCTTGTGCTTCCCTATTATCCCGCCCATTGCCGCGTCACCGGCATCGACCTTTCGCAACACATGATCGCCAAGGCGTGGGAAAAGGTTCAGCGCGACAACCTCTCCCATGTGGAAGCGCTGAAGGTCATGGATGCGCACGCACTGGAGTTCGCCGACCGCTCCTTCGACGCGGTCTCGCTGCCCTTCGTCATCACGCTGATCCCGAACCCGGAACGTGCGCTCGACGAATGTGCCCGCGTTACCCGCCCCGGCGGCGAGATCGTTATCGCCAGCAAACTGGGAGACGGCCGCGGCATTCAGGGCGCGATCGAAGAAGTGGTCGCGCCGCTGGTCCACCGGGTCGGCTGGAGCTCGGCCTTCCGCATCTCCAGAATTGCCGAATGGGCCGAACGCCGCGGCGATTTCGAGGTCAAGGAAATCCGGCGGGTCTTCCCGAACGGTTTCTTCAAGGTGATGCGCCTGAAGCACCGCCTCGACGGCTAATTCGAGGTCACCTCATCTTCAGCACGGAAACCGCCAGCTCACTGTTGTGGACGTATTCATTCGCATCCGGCTGACGCTGCACCAGCAGAATGAACAACAGGTCGGTCAGCATCAGCTGCGCATCGCGCGCCGTGATCGCCGACGAGCGGACCCGCTCCTCATCCGCCACGGTATAAAGCCGAATATTCGCCACCTGCCCCAGCGGCCCGCCATTGAGGCCGGTGACCGCGATCACCGTCGCGCCGCGTTCGCGCGCCACTTCAGCAATCCTCAGCGTCTCGATGCTGTTGCCCGAATAGGAGAGTGCAAACAGCACGTCATGCGGGCTGAGCGTCGAGACGTTCGCCATCTGCACATGGCTGTCGCTGTCATGCAGCACATTGCGGCCAAGCTTCATCAGCTTGTAGGAAAAATCGCGCGCAACCAGCGAAGAGGCACCGACACCCGCCATGTGAATACGCCGCGCGGTATCGAGCGCCGTCAGCGCTTTCTCGATCTCGGGCTCGCTGTTGACGGATAGTGTCTGCTGCATCGAGAGCATCTTGCTGCCGATCAGCTTCTGTAGGATCGTCAGGTAGCTGTCGCCGAGTTCGATCGAGCCGTGGATCATGCCGGGCGGTGCGTGCCACTCCTGCGCCTTGGCCTCGCTGACGGCGAGCTTCAGCTCCTGATATCCCGCGAAACCGAGCTTCTGGCTGAACTTCACCACGCTCGACTGGCTGCGCCCCGTCTCGGCCGCGAGTGCCGCGGAGGAGAGCTTCAGCATCTGGTCGGGATTGTCGAGGATGAACTGGCCGATCTGCCGGTCGGCCGGCGCCATGTCCTCAAGCTGCGCGGTGATCTTCTTTAAGATAGACATTCGGTCCTTTGGCGATCCTTCGACGTCCTTCGGACGCGCTTGGCTCACGGAAGTGCGGAACATAGCACCGCAGGTTTCGCCCGCAAGCACCTCCGGCAGCATATCATGGACGATCACCAGCGGCACCATCACGTGGAATAAAAAATTCCATATGATTGACTTGGACGTGGACAGGGTTAGTTTCTCAAATCGCCCGGACGGAATCGAGGCTGGGCTCTTCTCGGGCAGGTTTCGATATGGACAGATTGCGGATCGTCGGCGGCCACAAGCTTCAGGGTGGCGTTACCATTTCCGGCGCCAAGAACGCCGCGCTGCCACAGATCGCGGCAACGCTTTTAAGCCCGCATCCCGTCGAACTCACCAACCTGCCGCAGGTCAGCGACGTCGAAAACATGCTGGGCGTGGTGGCGCTGCATGGTGCCGAAGTCATCCGCGGCGCCCATTCGACGATCATCGAAGCAAAGAATATTGTCTCGACGGAAACCTCCTACGACACGGTGCGTAGGATGCGCGCCACCGTGCTGGTACTTGGTCCGCTCCTCGCCCGCTTCGGCCAGGCGCGCGTTTCGCTTCCCGGCGGCTGCGCTATCGGTGCGCGCCCTGTTGATATGCATATCAAGGCGCTGGCGGCGCTCGGCGCGGACATCGATATCGAGAACGGCCTGATCGTCGCGTCGACCCAAGGCGGCCTGAAAGGCGGGCGCATCGTCCTCGCTTCACCCTCGGTCGGCGCCAGCGAAACCGCGATGATGGCCGCGACCGCGGCCAAGGGCGAAACGGAGATCCTCAACCCCGCCCGCGAACCGGAGGTCGCCGATCTCGCCGCATGCCTGATCGCCATGGGCGCCAAGATCGAAGGCGCCGGCACGCACCGCATCCTGATCGAGGGCTCGACCAACTGGCAGCCGGCCAAACATCACGGCATCCCGGACCGCGTCGAAGCCGGCACCTACGCGGTTGCTGCGGCAATCACAGGCGGCATGCTGGAACTCACCAATGCCCGGCTGGAAAACATGGCCGCCACGGTGCAGATGCTGGAATACATGGGCGTCAGCGTCTGGCCGAGCGATCGCGGTCTTGTCGTGTCCCGCGAGGGACCGTTGCGACCGGCGGACCTGACCACCGAACCCTATCCGGGCTTCCCGACCGACATGCAGGCGCAGTTCATGGCGCTCGCCACCCAGGCGGACGGTGCATCGCTGATCCGCGAAACGGTGTTCGAGAGCCGTTTCATGCACGTGCCGGAACTGATGCGGCTCGGGGCCAATATCTCGCTTCAGGGAACCACCGCCGTTGTGCGTGGCGGCCCGGCGCTGCGCGGAGCGCAGGTTATGGCGACGGACTTGCGCGCCTCGGTTTCCCTCGTGCTGGCCGGGCTGGTGTCCAGCGGAGAAACCATCGTCAACCGCGTTTACCATCTCGACCGTGGCTACGAGCAGCTGGACCGCAAGTTGAAACTCTGCGGCGCCGATATCGAGCGGATCAGCGCATGACCCCGCAAGTTTCTGCAAAAGGCAGCGAACACTATTTCCTGGGCGTCGATGGCGGCGGCACCGGCTGCCGCGCCCGCATCGAGGATGGTACGGGCGCTGTGCTTGGTCAGGGCCTTTCAGGTCCGGCAACGACGCGCCTCGGCATCGAAGAGGCCTGGGCCTCCATTTCCCGCGCTTTCAACGCCGCAATCGATGAATCGGGCCTTGGGCCAGAGCATATTGCCCGCACTCACGTGGGCATCGGCCTGGCCGGCATCGGCCGGATCGGCGCGATTGAGGCACTGAGGGCAATCCCCCATCCCTTCGCCAGTGTCGACTTTGTCAGCGACGGCATGGGCGCCTGCCTTGGCGCGCATTCGGGCCGCGACGGAGCGATCGTCATCGCCGGCACGGGCTCGATCGGTCTCGGTTTTGCGGAGGGGAAGAACCTGCGCGTCGGCGGATACGGCTTCCCGATTTCCGACGAAGGCAGCGGTGCCGATCTGGGCCTCAAGGTCGTTCAGCTCGCACTGCGCGCCAATGACGGCCGCATCGAAAAGACCGCGCTGCTGACCGAGGTCATGCAGCGTTTCCAGGGCGATCCGATGGAAGCCGTCGCCTGGATGGATCGCTCCTCGGCAACCGACTATGCGGCACTGGCGCCGATGGTCATGCGACATGCGGATCAGGGCGACGCTGCCGGTCGGCGCATCGTCCAGAGCGCGGCAGAACAGATCGACACGCTTGTCCGCACGCTGTTCGACCAGGGCGCACCCCGCGTCACCCTGCTCGGCGGCCTGTCCACCCCGCTCGAAGCCTGGCTCGCACCCGATGTTCGCCGCCGCCTGAAGGCAGCCGATGGCGACGCGGTTTCCGGCGGTATCATCCTCGCCCGCAAGTCCGCCGGCACCCTGCTGACATGATTGTTTGCGCATCATAAAGATGCGCAATTGGAATAATATATTCCGAATATCGGTTGACTCATGGAATGGTTGATCCTACTCCTTTTGAAAAAGTAGAGGAGCGTTCCGACCGATTTTAAGAGCGGTCACTTGAACGCCCATCCGGAGGATAGAGCAGGGTCATGAGCGACGCGCAATTGATGTCCGAGCTGGAAAGACTGGTTTCCGAGGACCGCAATCCCCGTTCCATGGATATCGACCTATTGCCCACTGAAGACGTGCTCCGGCGCATCAATGAGGAAGACGGCAATGTGCCCGCCGCCGTCGGCGAGGTAATTCCCCAGATCGCCGAGGCCGTCGACGAGATCGTCAAGGCTTTCCGCAAAGGCGGCCGGCTGGTTTATTCCGGCGCCGGCACAAGCGGCCGGCTGGGCGTGCTGGACGCCTCCGAGTGCCCGCCGACCTTCAGCGTGCCGGAAGAAATGGTGGTCGGCCTCATTGCCGGCGGTGACCATGCGCTTCGGCACCCGATCGAAGGCGCGGAAGACGATGTCGAACAGGGCCGCAAGGATCTTATAGAGATCGGCCTGACCGAGAATGATCTATTGGTCGGCATCGCTTCGAGCGGCCGCACGCCTTACGTCATCGGCGCGCTGAACTATGCCAAATCGATCGGCGCCAAGACCGTAGCCCTCTCCTGTAATCCCGGTTCGGCGATCGGCGACATTGCCGATATCGCGATTGCGCCGGTCGTCGGTCCGGAAATCCTGACCGGCTCGACGCGCCTGAAATCCGGCACCGCCCAGAAGCTGGTCCTCAACATGCTGACGACCGCCAGCATGATCCGCATCGGCAAGACCTATCAGAACCTGATGGTCGATATGCACGCCAGCAACCAAAAGCTTCTGGCGCGCGCCGCACGCATCGTCATGCAGGCGACGGATTGTACCGCCGAAGAGGCCCGTCGGGTCCTTGATCTTACCAATAACGACGTGAAGCTCGCGATCCTGATCGCGCTCACCGGATTGGATGTCGACGCCGCTCGTGCAGCGCTTCAAAATGCCGGAGGCTTCCTTCGGACAGCGATAAATGGGAAGACAGCGTAAAGCTGCAGAATGACGGGCCGGACCCAAAGCGGGCGACCGAAGGCAAAACGGATTTCCGAAACGGATATCACAGAGGGAGAATTGAAATGGGAAGGCATTTTTCGACGAAATTCCTGTCGGGTCTAGCGCTTGCGACGGCGCTGACGGCAGCCGCAATCGCTTCGCCGGCTTCCGCCGCCAACCTGAAGATGGCCTGGAAGCAGGACGCCACGGGTCTCGACCCGCACAAGCAGCCGGCATTCTCGTCTATCCGCCTGCTGGAACTCATCTATGAGCCGCTCGTCCGCTTCGACAAGAACCTGACGATCGTTCCGGCCGTGGCCGCATCCTGGGAATTCGCGCCTGATGCAAAGCAGCTAACGTTCAAGCTGAACCCGGCGGCAAAATTCCAGGACGGCAAGCCGGTCATCGCTGCCGACGTGAAGGCGTCCTTCGAGCGCGTGCTCGACGAAAAGACCGCCGCCGTCGCCCGCGCCAACTTCCTGTCGATCGGCTCGATCGAAACGCCGGACGACAAGACCGTCGTCTTCAAACTTTCCCAGCCGGACGTGCCGCTGCTTGCCGCGATGGCGAGCATCAACGCCGCGATCGTCCCCGCCGCTGAAATCACTGCGGGCACGATCGGCACCAAGGCGCTCGGCTCCGGCCCGTTCAAGCTCGACAAGTGGGAGCCGAACTCCAAGGAAACGCTCTCCGCCAACAAGGACTGGGCCGGCGGCAAGGTCGGCATTGACGGCATCGACATCAGCGTCCTGCCGGACGAAACCGCGATCCTGGCGGCACTGCGCACCAAGCAGATCGATTTCGCCCTGATCAACGACCCGCTGGTCGCCACTCTCGTGCCGAAGGAAACCAGCCTGATCCTGAACCGCGCGCCGGTTCTCGCCTACCACGTCCTGCAGCTCAACGCCTCGCGCAAGCCGATGGACAACCTTGCAGTTCGCCAGGCCATCTCCTGCGCCGTCGACCGTCAGGACGTGCTCGACACCGCATCTGTGGGCGAAGGCAAGGTGACCGGCCCGCTGACCATGCCGGGTTACACCAGCGACGCCTCAACGCTGTTCTGCTACAAGAAGGACCTCGCCAAGGCGAAGAAGCTGATGGCCGATGCCGGCTTTGCGAACGGCTTTAGCGCCACCGTCATCGCCGCCAATGGCGAGCCGGCAACCGCCGCTGCGGAAGCCCAGGTTCTCCAGTCGCAGCTCGCCGAAATCGGCGTCAAGCTCAACATCAAGATGATGGAGCTCAACGTCTATGTCGACACGTGGCTGAAGGGCGATTTCGACATGGCAGTGGCGCTGAACGGCGGCCGTGCAGACCCCTATCCGATGTATAACCGCTACTGGACGAAGACCGGCAACCTGCAGAAGGTCGCGGGCTATATCGACGATACGCTCGACAGCCTGATGCAGAAGGGCCGTGTCGAAACCGATCCGACCAAGCGCAAGGCGATCTTCTCGGATCTCGAAAAGCACCTGGTCGAAGTCTCGCCGTGGATCTGGCTCTACACGTCCTACAGCTACACCGCCCAGCAGAAGACCGTCTCCGGCTTCGAACCGACCCCGGAAGGTTCGCTGTTCGGTTTGACGAAGGTGAAGCTGAACTAAAAGGCTGAGATAGCCGCTTTGGGAAGCCATGCCCGCAAGGCTGGACTCCCCTTCTCCCCAGCGGGGAGAAGTGCCGAGTGAAACGAGGCGATGAGGGGGCCACACGGCGAGATGCCTATTGTCAGGCGCAGAGCACTTGCCCCCCCATCCGACCCTTCGGGCCACCTTCTCCCCGCTGGGGAGAAGGGAAAACCTCACCGTTGAGTGCCAGCTTCCAAAAGCGCTACGCGGCCTTACCAACACGAACTTCGGAGAACCCATGAGCTACCTGGCGCGACGCCTCCTGACGTTTCCGCTCGTCATGCTCGGGGTCTCCATCCTCGTGTTCTTTGCCATTCGCATGATCCCGGGCGATGCGATCACCGCCATGCTTGGCACCGAAGCAGGCCTTTTGACGCCCGCCCAGCGTGAATCGCTTGCGGCCTATTTCGGCATCGACCAGCCAATCATCATCCAATACTGGAAATGGCTGATCGGCGTTTTTCAGGGCAATCTCGGCATTTCCGTCATCCACGGCAAGCCGGTGCTCTCGATCATTCTCGAGCGTTTCCCGCTGACGCTGCAGCTCGCGCTGATGTCCATGTGCGTGGCGCTCGCCGTCGGCCTTCCGGCTGGCGTGTTTGCCGCGACCCGCAATGAAAAGCCGTCAGACCTCATCGTCCGCGTGCTTGCAATGATCGGCCAGTCGACCCCGAATTTCGTGGTCGGCCTGCTGATCATCTACGCTCTTTCCGCTGGCTTCGGCGTCCTGCCGACCATGGGCGAATTCACACCCTTCCTCACCGACCCGCTGCGCAATCTCGGCCAGATGATCCTGCCGGCGATCACGCTCGGCTTCGCTTTCGCCGCCTCCGTTACCCGCATCTCGCGCTCCGCCATGCTGGACGTTCTCTCTGACGATTACGTCCGCACCGCCCGCTCCAAGGGCGTGCCGAAGCGCAGCGTTATCTGGCGCCACGCGCTGCCGAACGCGCTGATCCCGGTCGTGACACTGTCCGGCGTCGAGTTCGGCTACCTGCTCGGCGGCGCCGTTCTGGTGGAACAGATCTACGCCCTGCCCGGCCTCGGCCGTCTCGTTCTGGAAGCAATCCTGCAGCGCGATTACGCGCTGGTGCAGGGCTGCGTCCTCTTCATCGCCTTCAACTTTCTGGTGGTCAATCTGCTCGTCGATTTGCTCTATGTGACGCTCGATCCGCGCATCCGTCTTGGAGAAGGCGGCTGATGGGTATGCTACGCGCCATTTTCTCCCATCCGAGCGGCCGGATCGGCGGCACGATCGTGCTGATCTATGTCGTCGTCGCGCTGCTCGGCCTGTTCGACATCACCCCGCATAACCCGCTGCAGCAATACCGCATCGACCGCCTGCATGCCCCGAGCATGGTTTACTGGATGGGCACCGACCTCTTCGGCCGCGATATCGCAAGCCGCCTGATGAAGGGCGTTGGCCAATCCTTCCTCGTCGGCGTCTCGGCCGTGGCGCTGGCCACGATCGCCGGCACCATTCTCGGCCTCACCGCCGCCTGGTTCGGAAAGCTCTGGGATGGCCTCGTGATGCGCGTGATGGACGTGCTGCTCGCCTTCCCGGCCATCCTGCTCGCACTGCTCATCATCGCCATCGCCGGCCCCGGCACCTGGACCAGCATAGCTGCGATTGCCATCGTCTACACGCCGATCTTCACCCGCGTGGTGCGCGGCCCTGCGCTCTCGATCAAATCGCGCGAATTCGTCGATGCGGCCCGCACATTCGGTTCGAGTAAGAGCTATATCCTCACCCGCCACCTGCTCCTGAACCTCGTCGCACCGCTGACCGTACAGGTGACGCTGGCGCTCGCCTGGTCGCTGCTCACCGAAGCCGGCCTCTCCTTCCTCGGCCTCGGCACCCAGCCGCCCGCCTCCTCCCTCGGCCTGATGCTGGCCGACAGCCGTAACCTGATGGAAACGGCGCCCTGGCTGCTGATCTTCCCGGCCGTCGCGATCATGATCAGCATCCTCGGCTTCAACCTGCTCGGCGATGCCTTGCGCGATATCCTCGACCCCAAGACGAGGAGCCGTACCGCATGACCTCCCTCCTTTCCGTTTCAAACCTCCGCGTCGGCTTCGGCCGCGATCCCGCCAAGAACGAGATCGTCAAGGGCGTCACCTTCGACCTCGCCGCTGGCGAGACCATGGCGATCGTCGGCGAAAGCGGTTCCGGCAAATCCGTCACCGCGCTCTCGATAAATCGCCTCGTCGATTTCGGTGGCGGCAAGATCATTGGCGGCTCGATCAAGCTCACCCGCGCCGATGGCAGCATTCTGGACATCACGCAAGCCAAGGAGCCGGTGCTGGAAAAAATCCGTGGCTCGGAAATCGGCATGATTTTCCAGGAACCGATGACCTCGCTGAACCCGGTCCTGTCGATCGGAACGCAGATAGAAGAAAGCTTTCGCCTGCATCGCGGCCTCACCGGCAAACAGGCAACCGCCGCCGCCAAGGACGCGCTCGACCGCGTGCGTATTCCGGATGCGGCACGTCGCCTGAACTATGCCCCGAACCAGCTTTCCGGCGGCATGCTGCAGCGGGTCATGATCGCCACCGCACTAGCCTGCAATCCCCGCCTGTTGATCGCCGACGAACCGACGACCGCGCTCGACGTTACGGTGCAGGCGCAGATCATGGCGCTGCTCGGCGAACTGAAGCGCGAAACCGACATGGCGATGATCTTCATCACCCATGATATCGGTCTCGTCGCCGGCATTGCCGACCAGATCATGGTCATGCAGACCGGTCAGGCCGTCGAACAAGGCGCGCTGAGCGAAGTTCTCGATCGGCCGCAGCACCCCTACACGCAGCATCTGCTCAGTGCCGTCCCGCATTTCGAATCCGGCCGCGCCGCCCGCACCGATTTCTCCCGCAAGGAAAAGGAAACGCCGGCCCTGGACGTTGAAGGTCTCGTCGTGCGCTTCAAGGTCAAGGGAAGCTTCTTCAGCCGCGCGCAGGGCTCGGTACACGCGGTGGAAAATGTCGGATTCGACCTGATGCCCGGCGAAACGCTGGCGATCGTCGGCGAAAGCGGCTCCGGCAAATCAACCACCGCCCGCGCCATTCTCGGCCTCGTCAAACCGACCCGCGGCCGCTTTGCCACCCATATGGGCAGCATCACCGACGCGACCGATCCGGCGACGCAGATGGTGTTCCAGAACCCCTATGCCTCGCTCAACCCGCGCCTCAGGATCGACAGCATCCTCGCCGAACCGGTCATCGCCGCAGGCGGCCGGGTGACGAACGAAACGCGCGACAAGATGAAAGCCTTGCTGAAGCGCGTTGGCCTGCCGGAAGACAGTCTGGAGCGTTATCCGCACCAGTTCTCCGGCGGCCAGCGCCAGCGCCTCTGCATCGCCCGAGCGCTGATGCTCAATCCGTCCGTCGTGGTGCTGGATGAAGCCGTTTCCGCGCTCGACGTCTCGGTACAGGCCAAGGTGCTGGAACTGCTGGTAGACCTGCAGAAGGAATATGGCCTCGCCTATCTCTTCGTGTCGCATGACATGGCGGTCGTGGAGCGCATCGCCCACCGCATCGCCGTACTTTATGCCGGCCAGATCGTCGAGATCGGCGATGCCGCTTCGGTTCTCGCCAACCCGCAGCATTCCTATACCAAACGGCTGATATCAGCCGTTCCGAGCATCGAGCGCCGCAACCAGCGTTTCGAGATCGACACGCGGCAAGTCCCCTCCCTCGTTCGCCCGCCGGGCTATGAGCCGCCGGAAGCACAGTGGCGGGAATTCGGGCCGGATCACAAGGCCAGAGCTGAGGCATGACGATGGAAAACCAGACCGCAGACGCAGAACTGACCGCCATCTTCGACCGCACCTTCAAGCCGCTTGAAGAGGCGATCACCGCCAAGCGCATCCCTGGCGGCATCCTCGGCATCGTGGACCTCAAGCACGGTCGCATGACCCGCGCCATGGGCTCCGCTCAGATCGTTCCGACCCAGCGGCCAATGACGCTCGACACGTGGTTCGACCTCGCCTCGCTGACCAAGGTGATATTCACCACGACACGCATCCTGAAGCTGGTGGACGAGGGCGTCGTCGATCTCGACGCGCCGATCATCACGCACCTGCCGGATTTCCGCCAATACAATGCCGATGCCTGGGAACGGAAGATCACCTTCCGCCAATGCCTCGGCCACCAGACGCCCTTCCCCGGCGTCGAGCCGATCTATACCTACGATCGAGACCCGGACCTGCTGCGCGCCTTCATCCTGCAGCGCGAATGGCGTGCCGGCCCGCCGGCCTATTCCGACATCAACTTCATCCTGCTCGGCTTCGTGCTGGAACGGCTCGCCAAGGTGAAGACGATCCGCGAGCTCGATCCCGGTAAGGGTTTCGCCTGGTCTGCGAATCCGCAGCACGCGGCCGCGACGGAAGACTGCGCATTCCGCCACCGCGTCATCTCCGGCGAGGTGCATGACGAGAACTGCTACGCGCTGCAGGGCTCCGGCCATGCCGGCCTGTTCGGCACGGTAAATTCGGTTCTCGACTTCGCAACCGGTCTGCTCGACGGCACCGGCGCCTCCGCGAATGCCCTGAAGCTGATGCAGACGCCACTCTCCAACCGCCGCACCCACGGCTGGGAATACCCCTTTGCCGACTGGTGGGGCGGCAGCCTTTGCAGCCAGAATACGATTGGCCATACCGGCTTCACCGGCGTCAGTCTGTTGATCGATTTCGATCGCGGACGTGCCGTGACCCTGCTGACCAACCGCGTTCACCCGACCCGCCATTTCGACAGCGGCATCCTGCCCTTGCGGCAGGCCGTCTGCGACCTGTTCAATCAAGACTGAGGACCTCGACCATGCAGCCAATCTGGGCCGTCGGCCTGATGACCGGAACCGTTCTCGACGGCAATATCGACGTCGCGCTGCTGAAGACTGACGGCGAAACGATCGAAGCTTTCGGCGCCTATACGCTCGCACCCTACCCGCCGGAAATCCGCTCGCTGCTGGAAGAGACACTGGCCCAGGCCCGGAAATGGAATTTCGAAGGCCCCGATCCGGCGATTTTCGCCGAGGCCGAAGACGCCCTGACCCGCGCCCAGTCGCAAGCCGTCAAGGACTTGGTGGAAAGTGCCGGTCTCACCATGGCCGATATCGGCATCGTCGGTTTCCACGGCCAGAGCGTGCTGCACCGCGCCCCGACCAAGGAGCGCATCGGCGCCACGCGCCAACTCGGCAATGGCGAACTGATGGCCTCAATCCTCGGCTGCAAGGTCGCTTACGATTTCCGCTCGGCAGATGTCGCAGCCGGCGGCCAGGGTGCCCCGCTTGCGCCGACCTATCATGCCGCTCTGCTGCGCAGCCTCGATACATCAGGTGACAGCGCTGTGCTCAATCTCGGCGGCGTCGCCAATGTCAGCTGGTGGGACGGAAAAGACACCGTCATCGGCTTCGACACCGGCCCGGCCAACGCCCCGCTCAACGACTTCATGAAGGCACGCGGCCTCGGCGACATGGATCGCGGCGGCGTGCTCGGTGCCTCGGGCAAGGTCAATGAGGAGCGCCTCGCCAAGCTGCTCGAACATCCCTATCTCTCAGCCGCCTACCCGAAATCCCTCGACCGTTTCGATTTCACCGCCACCATGGCCGATGGCCTTGATGATGCGACGGGCGCCGCAACCCTCTCCGCCTTCACGGCATCTGCCGTCGGCAAGGCGCTCGACATGTTGCCGCGCCGCCCGAAGCGGCTGATCGTTTCCGGCGGCGGAAGGCACAATCCGACGATCATGTCGATGCTGGAAAGCCGGGCCGGTGCCGCTGCCGTTTCCGCCGATCAGTTCGGCTGGCGCGGCGATGCGGTGGAAGCGGAATGCTTCGCCTTCCTCGCCGTGCGGGTGCTGCGGGGCATGCCGATCAGCTTCCCGACAACCACTGGTGCGCCAAAACCCTTGCAAGGCGGTCGCCTGGCGGGGTAAGCCGCAACTTTCAATATCGCCTCAGAGTCGGAGCGCTCGAATATCATGAATAAAAGAGCGGCTTACGCGGTTGGCGGCAACGCGGTTCTCCTCGGCGTCCTGCTGATGCTGCTCGGCGATTTCATGTTCGCCTTGAACGACGCCATGGGCAAATGGCTGGTGGCGAGTTTCTCGGTCGGCCAGGTGCTCTTGATCCGTTCGGTCGGCGCGTTTTTCGTGCTCGGCCCGATGTTGGCCCGCCAGCCGCTCACGGCGCTCTACAAGGTCGAACAGCGGCCGCTGCATGTGCTGCGCATGGTGCTCTGCACCGGAGACACGGCGCTCTTTTACGCGGCCGTCACCTATCTTCCCCTCGCCGACGTCATGACCTTCTACATGGCCGGCCCGATCTACGTGGCGGCGCTCTCCCATTTCCTGCTCGGCGAACGGATCGGCTGGCGCCGCTGGCTGGCCGTCCTGATCGGTTTCGTCGGCGTCGTCATCGCGCTTCGCCCGTCTTCGGAAATGCTCTCCCTGCCGTCCATCTTCGGCCTCGTCGGTTCTCTTTCTTTCGCACTGACGCTGGTGCTGAACCGAAAGCTCCGTTCAGCCACGGACACCACGCTCGTCACCTGGCAAACGGTTGCCGCGCTCGTCGCAGGCGGCTTCCTGACGATCGGCAACTGGAGCCCGTTCAACACCGGCGAGCTATTCGCATTGCTCCTGCTGGGCGTTGTCGCCTGCGCCGCGCACTTGCTGATCACCCGCTCGCTGAAGCTCGCCCCGGCTTCTTTGCTCGCACCACTGCAATATACGCTTCTGGTCTGGGCAGTCGTGCTCGGCTGGGCGTTTTTCGGCGACCTGCCGGACGCGCAGATGCTGATCGGCGCCTGCATCATCGTTCTTGCCGGCCTGTTCATATTCCATCGCGGCAACATCAAACAGGATGTCGAACCGATTGTGCCGACCGATTCCAGCCACGGCTGATCAGGCAATCCCCAGCCGGCGGCTCAGCATCGCTTCCAGCGCCGAAAGCCCGTCATAGATCAGCACGGCCAGCGCGCCGACGATCAGGCCGCCTTGCAGGATGAAGGCCAGATTGTTCGACTGCAGCCCGGCAATGATCACCTCGCCAAGCGTTCGCGCCGCCACCGTCGAACCGATCGTCGCCGTCGCGAGACCGATCGTGACCGAAAGCCGGATGCCGGCAACGATGATCGGCAGCGATAGCGGCAATTCAACCTTCGTCAGTCGTTGGAAATCCGTCATGCCGGAGCCGCGCGCTGCCTCCATCACAGATCGCGGCAGGTTGGTAAGCGCCGTCAGCGTATTCTCGAAGATCGGCAGCAGGCCGTAGAGAAATAGCGCGATCAGCGTCGGCTTTTCGCCAAACCCGACCGCCGGCACGGCAAGCGCCAGCACCGCGACCGGCGGAAAGGTCTGGCCGATATTCACCAGGCTTCGCGACAGCGGCAGGAACTCGGCTCCAAAAGGCCGCGTCACCAGAATGGCAAGCAAAACCGCAACGATGATCGCCACCAGCGTCGCGACAAACACCGTGCCCAGATGCTGCAGCGTCAGATCGAGCAGGCTGCCCTGATTGTAGATCGCCGGTGAGTTGGGATCGACCAGCGGCTTCAACACCGGCTCGAATGTCGTCGGCGACAGCAAGAATGCGACGAGAACGACAAACAGCAGCCCGCGCAGAATGGTCGGCAGCCAGGCCTTCATCGCGCGCTCCCGTTGGGCCTTGTCCGCACGCTTCAACAGAGCCTCAAGCGTAACGCGCCCCATCGGCACACCACCTGCGGAAAATCACGGGGAGCGCCGAGCGACCGGTCCAGAGCAAATCGGCAAGTGCTTCCTGCTGGGTCTTGTCCTCGCGGATCGGCTCGCCGTCCGCCTTCACCGGGTTCGGCCGCAGCCCCAGCCTTGGCAATAGCCAGCAACCGGAATGGCCGCTCCGTATCGCCGATCAGCGTTTCCACGAATGGCGTTGCCGGTGACCGGACAAGCTCTTCCGGCGGGCCATATTGAAGCACCCTGCCCTTGTCCATCACTGCAATCTTGTCAGCCAGATGGAAGGCTTCGTTCATGTCGTGGGTGACGAGCACAATGGTCGTGCCAAAATGTTTCTGGATCGCCAGAAGATCGTCCTGCGCCTTGGCGCGAATGATCGGGTCGAGCGCGCCGTATGGCTCGTCCATCAGCACACATTCGGCTCTGCGGCAAGCGCCCGAGCCACGCCAACGCGCTGCTGCTGGCCGCCGGAAAGCTCATGCGGATACCGAGGCCCGAAGGTCTTCGGATCGAGCTGGAAGAGCGTCAGCAGTTCATCAACCTTGGCGTCGATCCGCGATTTCTCCCAACCGAGCAGGCCGGGCACCGTCGCGATATTCTGCGCCACCGTCCGGTGTGGGAAAAGTCATGGCCCTGGATGGCGTAACCGATCCGGCGCCGCAGTTCGTGACCCGGAATGGCGCGGTTATCCTCGCCGTCCAGCTTGATCACCCCGGAGGTCGGCTCGACCAGCCGGTTGATCATCCGAAGCAGCGTCGTCTTGCCGGAACCGGACGTTCCGACGATCACGGTGACGGTGCGCGGTTCGATGACAATCGAGACATTGTCGACCACGATATTGTCGTCATAGCGTTTGGTGATGGCGTCGATTTCGATCATGCGGCGCTCACTCCATTCGGAACACGGGAATTCATTTCGATCAGCGCGTCGAGGACGACAGCGGCCGCGAAAGCCAGTGCCACGGTCGGCACCGCACCGAGCAGTACGAGGTCCATCGCCGTCTGGCCGATGCCCTGGAAAACGAACACGCCAAAACCGCCGCCGCCGATCAGCGCGGCGATCGTCGCCATGCCGATATTCTGGACGAGCACGATGCGGATGGCCGTCAGGATCACCGGCATGGCCAACGGAAACTCCACCTGGAACAGCCGCTGGCGATCCGTCATGCCGATGCCGCGTGCCGCATCGTTAGCCTCGCGCGGCACGCCGGCAAGCCCAACGACCGTGTTGGCGACGACCGGCAGCAGCGAATAAAGAAACAGCGCGACGAAGGCAGGCGCCATGCCGATGCCGCGAATGCCGAGCGCGGCGGCACCCGGCACATGCAAGGCAATCCAGGCCAGCGGCCCGATCAGAATGCCGAACAGCGCGATCGACGGGATCGTCTGGATGAGGTTCAGTGTATTGAGCACGCCGGCACGAAGCGAAGCCACCCGATGGCACAGAATGCCGAGCGGCAGCCCAACGAGCGCCGCAGCAACAGCGAACCGAGCGCCAGCGTCACATGCTTGCCCGCCTCCGTCCAGAACACATCGGCGCGGCCGGAATATTCCTTCATGATCGACAGCCCGTTCCAGCTGCCGGAGAGAAGCAGTGCGGCTATGCCAATCGCCGTGATGCCGAGGAAAAGGACCCGCATCCATGGCGGCGGCTGAAGTCGGGTCAATGCATCGGCGGCCAACAGAGCGAAGGCGAAGAGCAGTATCCAGAAACCGGAAGCAGGCGACACGCGGGCATAGGTGTTACCCGCCGGCGTCAGAAACGTTGCCGCATGACCGATCGCCAGCGTCAACGCCGCAAGCGCTGCAGCGGCGGCGATGAGCTTTACCCAGGGTGAGGTCCGGAAAAGTGCGGCGGCCATTGCCGCGAAAGAAAGGCCAGCAGGCCATAACCAGCCCATGCCGGCAGGGCTTCGAGAATGGTCTTCGCCTGCCCCTGCAGAATGCGGTTCGGCTTCAGTACCCCGAAGGCTGAAAAGAACAGACCGTAGGCCGCTATGATCGCGATCACGATGCCGAGTTTGTCGAGCCTGATCTTCAAACCGCCTCCACGACACAGACCGAAGGAACTCCGGCATTCAAAAAGTCGTCATGCTCGGCCTTGTGCCGAGCATCTGTCCACATTCAACGTGGTTAGATCCTCGGGACAAGCCGAGGATGACGTCGAGACTGGGATGCCCCAAGAACTTACTTCAGGAAGCCGTTCTTTCTTCAAAAAGTCTTCGGCAACCGCCTTGGCCGGCTCGCCGCCCACCTGCACGCGGCCGTTCAGGTCCTGCAGCGTCACGAGGTCGAGCTTTTCGAAGACCGGCTTCAGCAGGGTTTCGATCTGCGGGTTCTTTTTCAGCACTTCCTCACGGATGATCGGCGCCGGCTGGTAGACCGGCTGAACGCCCTTGTCATCATCGAGAACGACGAGGCCCGAAGGAGCAATACCGCCATCCGTGCCGTAGACCATGGCTGCATTGGCGCCGTTCGTCTGGTTGGCGGCAGCGGCGATCGTCGCCGCCGTGTCACCGCCGGAGAGCGTGATCAGCTGCTCGGGCTTCAGCTTGAAGCCGTAGGTCGTCTGGAAGGCCGGGAGTGCCGCGGCCGAGTTGACGAATTCGACGAGGCCGCCAGCACGACCTTGCCGCCGCCGGCAACATATTTGCCGAATTCGCTAAAGGTCTTCAGCTTGTTGGCGTCGGCGATATCCTTTCGCAGCGCCACTGCCCAGGTGTTGTTGGCGGGCGACGGTGTCAGCCAGACCACCTTGTTGGCATCGTAGTCCAGCTTCTTGACGGTCTCGAACGCCTTCTTGGCATCCTTCCAGGCCGGGTCGTCCGCCTTGCTGAAGAAGAAGGCGCCGTTGCCGGTATATTCCGGATAGATATCGATTTCGCCGGCCGCAATCGCCTTGCGCACAACCGGCGTTGCACCGAGCTGGATGCGGTCCGTCGTCTGGATGTTGTTGGCCTTCAGGACAGAAAGGATGATGTTGCCGAGAACACCGCCTTCCGTATCGATCTTGGAGGAAACGACGACCTGCGCATTCGCCACGGTCACAGAGGCGCCCAGTGCGAGCGCAATTCCCAGAAACTTGATCTTCAAAGACATGGCAGAACTTCCTCCGGATCGCGAGCCGCTGCCCGCGCGGGTTGGACGGGAATGGATCAAAGCCCTTTCAATGTAGGGCAGTTCGCCAATTGTGCGAGTTCCCGAAGCGACGCGCGAGCAAAAATTACGCAAGCCGACAAAGGCCGGAGAAAGCTTGTCTAGCAAAGACTTATAGTAGAGCAACCTTGAGGATCATGGCGCCCTCGATCGCTTCACCGGGTGCGAGCCGGGCAATGTCGCCATAAGCGGCAAGGTTGCGACGGTTGTGCACATCCGGAACGTGGCTGACCGGCTCGACGCAGAGGATCGGCAGATTATCCGGCACATAAATGTGCAGATTGGTCAGCGCACCAGTCGAGGACAGGTCGAGTTTGACATTTCTCTCGCGCCATTCGATCGATGCCTGCCGCGATGCCCAGCCGGCGAAATGGCCGTCGAACCAGGGCATGGTCGAAGCATCGAGACCTTCCGCAAAAGCCGGCCCTTGCGATGCTGGCTGGGCTTCGGTCATGAAGCCACGCTCATCACGCGCGAAACCCGTCTCGGCTTCGGCCGTCAGCCATGTATTGCTTTCCTTGCGGAACCAGGGATGAAAACCCATGCCGTAAGGAAGCGAGCGCTGTGCCGTGTTGGTCAGGCTGAGCGCCAGCGTGACGCCGTTTGCTCCTATCGAAATCGTCTGCGTCAGACGGTAGCGGAACGCGATGGCATCCTCGGCGAAATCATCCACCAATGTGATGCTGTCGTCCCGCGCCTCGACCACTTGCCAAGCGCTATCACGCGAAAAGCCGTGGGCAGCAATCTGCTGTTCGGGGCGGTTGAGCGGCACCTGAACCGGACCTTCAGGCGTTTCAAAACGCCCGCCATCCAGCCGGTTGGTAAAGGGCGCCATGATGAAAGAACCGCCCGTGCGCGCCACCTCTGCCGGCGGGCACGGATGCAGGATTTCGAACCATTCGCCGTCGGGTTTGCGCCATTTCAGCGACGTGAGACTGGCACCATGGGCGGCATCGATCGAGACGTCATAACCCTGCGCAGTCAGGTGGTGAATATGCTCTTCTGTCATGGCATCGGCCTCAACGAATGACCGTATCCATGCCGCAATAGATCCCGCCCTGATATTTCTCGGTGATCGGATCGCTCGTCGGGCCAGCCACCTTGCCGGCAAAGATTTCCGAATTATCCGCCCGCCTAACGCCCAGCCGGTCGGAATCGTCATTTCTCCACCACGTGCGCGTGTTGGCGGAAGCACCCCAGACAATGGCGAAATCTGTCCGCTCCGCCTCGATCGTCCTGACGATCATCGAGAACAGGTCCGGCAGCGAAAGCCAGGTGGAAAGATGCCGTTCATCGAGCGGCTCCGGCAGAGCCGAACCGATGCGGATATGCACGCTTTCAACACCGTGCTTGTCGAAATAGAGGCTGCCCATGTTCTCGCCGAAAATCTTCGAGATGCCGTAAAAGCTGTCCGGGCGGGTTGGCATATCGGTATCGAGTGTTTGGCGGCGCTCGTGGAAACCGATCGTGTGGTTCGAACTGGCGAAAACCACGCGAGAACCGTTCTTGCGCGCCGCTTCGAAAATGTTGACCACACCGACGATATTGGCCGGCAGGATCGCTTCGAATGTTTTCTCCGTGCTGATACCGCCGAAATGCAGGATAACCGCCGCACCCTCGCAGATCGAGGCCACGGCTTCAGCATCGGCAACATCGGCGCGGACGAATGTCGCGCCGGCAGGAACCGCGCCCGGATAATCGACAAGATCCGTCAACACCACGTTGTCGTAGTTCTTGACCAGTTCACCGGCGAGGAAACGGCCGAGATTGCCGGACGCACCGGTCAGAACGATCTTGCGGGTCTTGTCAAAAGTCACAGCTTAAAATCCTTTCATGCGATGGACAGGCGTGCCGGCAAACGGCGATACTGTCGCCAGCACTGCCCCGCAGAGCGGGTTCGCGTCAAGCCGCTCCTGGGAGAGATAACGGTGCGAGGTCACCACCAGCGTCTTGAGGTCGGGACCACAGAAGCACGGCATGGTCGGGCTCGGCACCGGCATGGCATATTTGCCGACGAGCCGACCATCCGGCGCATAACGATTGAGGCATCCGGCAGAAACGCCGGCACTCCAATAAAAACCTTCCGTATCGACGGCGCTGCCATCGGGCCGCCCGTCCGTCTCGCTCGGCATCGCGATGCGAGTGCCCTCACCCATTTCACCGGTCGTGGGATCGAAATCATGCCGATCGATCCATTGGCCGCCGGAATCGGAATGGAACATGGTGCGGTTGTCGGGCGACCATGACAGGCCATTGGAGATAACGAGGCTGCTCTTCTTTTGAACCAGCTTGCCGTCTTCGCCGATACGATAGAGCGCAGCGACAGGCTTGCGCTCCGCGCGCTGGTCCATCGTGCCGACCCAGAATGCCCCGTCCGGTCCAACCTTGCCATCGTTGAGCCGATTGGTGTCCAACTCGCCTTCGACCTTCGCAAGCGTCTCTGTGACACCCGTATCGGGATCGAAAAGGATCACCTCGTGCTTCAGCGAAACGACCAGCCGCCCGCTCTCGCAAAGCCCGAGCGAGCAGACGTTTTCGCCCAGCACCCATTCCTGGACGAGCCCCTCGCCCAGCCGGATCGCCAGCAGCCGGCCGGTCGGGATGTCGCAGAGAAAGACGAGCCCACGCCTTTCGTCCCAGACCGGACTTTCGCCCAGTCCAAGACGCAGGTCGCCGATCGGCTCGAAACGCATCACAGATCGCTCGCTCCAGTCGTACGGCGGATGACGTCGGGATTGTTGAGCACGTAGTCGCTAAGTTCGAGGCCGAGGCCTGCGCCTTCGAACGGATAGATCTGGCCCTTCTCGATCTTCGGCATGACGGTCACGAGATCACGGTACCAGGTCGAATAGTAGGCGCGCACGGACTCCTGGAAAACGGCATTCGGGGCATTGAGCGAAAGGTGGATCGAAGCCGCGAACACCACCGGACCGGTGCAGTCATGCGGCGCGATCGGCCGCTGGAAGGCTTCCGCCATCGAGGCGATCTTCTTCGCTTCGCTCAAACCGCCGCACCAGGAAATGTCGAGCATGACGTAGTCGACCGCATTCTTGCGCAAGAGTTCGACGAACTGCGCGCGGGTCGCCAGCGTCTCGCTGGCGCAGACCGGCAGGCCGGAACGCTGCGCATAGGTCAGAAGCGCCTCGGTATCCTGCATCTTGATCGGGTCTTCCATCCAGAACGGCCGGAATTCCCGCATCTCGCGGGCGATCGCCAGAGCTGACGGCAGATCCCACATGGAATGCAGTTCGACCATGACCTCCATCTTGTTGCCGACCGCATCACGGATCTTGCGGAAGGCTTCAAGCCCCTTGTCGAGGTCGTCGCGATGAATGAAATTGCCACCGCTTGCGACCGCGTAAGGATCAAGCGGCCAGATCTTCATCGCGGTGATGCCTTCGGAAAGCAGGCTTTCGGCCAGCTCACCGGCATTGTTGGTGAAGGCCACCTGATCGTCGTAAGGGCCCTGCGGCTTGTCCTTGTCGCCGATGTAACGGCGCGAGCCCTGGCTGTTATAGGAATAACCGGCGCAGGTATTGTAGGTGCGGATCGAAGGCCGCGACAGGCCGCCGAGCAGCTGGTGGATCGGCTGGTTCGTCACCTTGCCGAAAATGTCCCAGAGCGCGATGTCGACCGCAGACGCCGCACGGATTTCGACGCCCGAAGAGCGGAAGCCCACATAGGTCTCGGTCAGCATCTTGGAGATGCGATCGATCTCCAGCGGGTTCTTGCCGATCAGCGCCGGCGCCACTTCCTTATGCAGATAGGTCGCAACCGAATCCGCCCCGCGAAAAGTTTCGCCGAGGCCGATAATGCCTTCGTCGGTATGGATACGCAGCCAGATGATGTTGTTGAGGCTGGGAAGCTGGACGGTTTCGAGCGCAGTAATTTTCATGGGACTATCCGGATGAACTTGGAAAGCGAACCGGCGGACAAGCCGCCGGTTCAGGAGATCAATGAGCGTTGGACGACTGGTTGCCGCGAGCAACGATCTGCGTCGGGTTGACGAAACGCAGTGCAACGAGCAGCCAGATGAGCGTCGAGACCATGTAGATGACGGCCATCGCGTCGATCGACTGGACGGCACGCACGCCGGAGGCGAAGACCGCGTAGTAGAGCGAGACAACGAGCGTCTGGCTGGTCGGGCCAGCCGTCAGGAAGGTCAGTTCGAACATCGCAACGGTGCGCACGAGAACCAGAAGCAGCGAGGCAAGAATGCCCGGGATCAGCATCGGCATCAGCACGTAGATGAACAGCTTGAACGTGCCGGCACCGAAGACGCGCGCCGCAGCCTCCACCTTCGGATCGATCTGCTCGATGAAAGGGATCATCACCAGGATGACGAAGGGAACCGTCGGCACGAGGTTGGCCAGAACCACGCCCCAGAACGTGCCACCAACGTTGAACTGGTAGAGAACCGTCGCAAGCGGAATACCGAAGGTGATCGGCGGCACGAGAAGCGGCAGCAGGAAGAGCAGCATGACGATCTTCTTGCCCGGAAAATCCCGGCGAGCCATCGCATAGGCCGCCGTCACACCGAGCAGGCCGGACAGGGCCACGACGGTGAAGGCGATCTGGAAGGTCACGAACAGGACCGGGCCGAGCTGGAACTCACGCCATGCGGACGCATACCAGTTGAAGGTGAAGGCGTTCGGCAGCCAGGTGCCGAGCCAGCGGGTGCCGAGCGAAGACACGATGACGGTCGAGATGATCGCCAGAACATTGAACACGAAGAAGATCGTGACGGCCCAGACGGCGGTGATCCAGAGCTTTGCTCCGATGGAAGTATCGCGGATCATGGCTCAGCCTTTCCCGCCACTGGTGGCGCCACGGTAGAAGAGATTGCGGATGACGAGCACGATCAGCACGATGCAGAGCTGCACGAGGCCCATGATCATGGCGATCGCCGAGGCCATGGTGAAATCGTATTGCTCGAAGGCGGCTTGAGCTGCGGCAATCGAGATGACGCGCGTCGGCCCTGACGGAGCACCGAGCAATACGGCGGACGGGAAGACCGCAAACGCCTGGACGAAGGTCAGGCAGAAGGCGATTGCCAGGCCCGGCACCAGAAGCGGCAGCATGACATGCCGGAACCGCTGCCAGCTCGACGCACCATGGGTGGCGGCCGCCTTTTCGAGGCCCGGATCGATGCCGGTCACATAAGACAGCGTCAGCAGGAAGGTGAACGGGAATACCGTGACAACCAGCGACAGGAAGACGCCCCAGTAGTTGTTGGTGAGCTTCACCGGCGAGTCGACGAGATGCAGCAGCATCAGCGTGCGGCTGAACCAGCCCTGCGGGCCGAGATAGTTCAACATGCCCTGTGCCACCAGAACCGTGCCGAGCGTAATCGGCAGAACGAGAATGGTGGTGAGCAGCCGCTGGTGCTTCATCAATCGGACGCGCATCGCGACCGGCACGGCGAAGGCCACGCACAGCAACGTCACCGGGATAGCCAGCTTCAGCGTCGCGCCGATCGTGTTGTAGAGATACGGATCGGAGAAGAAGGCGGCATAGTTGGCAAACATGCCTCCTTCGCGGATCGGCGTGAAGGACAACATCAGCCCGTAGAAGAACGGGTAGATGAAAATCGCCAGAACGAAAATGACCGACGGCAGCAGGAGCAGCGTCACGCCGTCTATGCCGCGCAGTGCGAGCTTCTTGCGAATCGAGGTGGGTTCGTGATCTGAGGTGACGGCCATCGTCGTCACCTCAGGCTGCGAAGACCAGCGCGCGCGCCGGATCGATGGAGAGGTTTACCACGCTGCCAAGTGCCGGGGCACGATCCGCATGGAAGATGATCTCCACGCCATCGGCCGAACGGGCAATGCCGACATATTCGCGGCCGCGATATTCGATGGCTTCGACGGTGACCGGCACGCCGGCGGTATCGTCGGACAGCCGCACATCATCGGGACGGCCGGCGAGCACGGCGGATGCGCCGGGCTGCAGATCGCCGACGACGGTGCCGGATACCGAGAAGGAGCCAGCGGAAACAGTGGCGCGGTCACCCTCGCGGGAAACCACCTTGCCGGCAAACCGATTGCGGAAGCCCATGAATTCGGCGACATCGAGATGAGCCGGCTTTTCATAAAGTTCGTGCGGCGTGCCGACCTGGCGGATCTGGCCGTCGCGCAGCACCACGATCCGGTCGGCGAGCGACAGCGCCTCGTCCTGGTCGTGGGTGACGTAAATGGTGGTCGCCTTCATCTGGTTGTGGATGCGGCGGATTTCGGCGCGCATCTCGAGACGCAGCTTGGCGTCGAGGTTGGAGAGCGGCTCGTCCATCAGAACCAGCGGCGGTTCGATGACGATGGCGCGGGCAATCGCCACGCGCTGCTGCTGACCACCCGAAAGCTGGCCCGGAAGCTTGTCCGCATGGCCCTGCAGGCGCACCAGCTTCACCGCTTCCTCGACCTTGGTGTCGATCTCAGACTGCGGCCGACCGCGCATCTTCAGGCCGAAGCCGATATTCTTGCGCACGCTCATATGCGGGAAGAGAGCGTAATTCTGGAAGACCATGCCGAAGCCGCGATCCTCGGGCTTGAACTGATCGATCCTCTTGTCGTCGATAAAGATGCCGCCGCCGGTGGTCGACAAAAGTCCGGCGATGCAGTTCAGCGCCGTGGACTTCCCGCAGCCGGACGGGCCGAGCAGAGCGATGAATTCGCCCTTCTTGATGGAAAGGCTGATCTCGCGCAGAGCATTCAGTGCGCCGAATGCACGGCTCATTTTTTCGAGACGGATTTCATTGAATGGCATGGATGCGAGCTGCATCGATCGACCTCATCATGGGGAAGTAGCATGGCCCGCTGGAACTCCGCGCGTCGGTTGGACGCGCGGAGACCATGTCTTGGGCAGTTTTCGTTTATTACTTCGCGACGGCCGCGACTTCTTCGTCCCAGCGACGGAAGGCAGCGACGAGCGCTTCCGGCTCGAGCGGCAGTTCGACCGGGTTGTTGGCGATCCAGCCTTCGTATTCCTTGCGGCCGAATTCTGCGATCGCATCCTGGCTGGCCTTCGGAGCCATCGAGAGCGGTACGTCCTTCACTGCCGGACCCGGATAGAAGTAGCCCTGGTCGTAGGTAAAGGCCTGCTGTGCCGGCTGCAGCATGAAGGTGATCATGTCGAGGATGACGGCCAGCTTCTCATCCGAAATGCCCTTCGGAACGCTGAGATAGTGCGCATCGCAAACCCAGTGGAAACCTTCGAGCGTGCCGACGGCCGCTTCCTTCGGCACGACGCCGAGAACGCGCGGGTTGATGTCCCAGCCAGTCGTGGTGACGGTCATGTCGCGGGTGCCCTCGCCGAATTCCTTCATCAGGGCGCCGGTACCGGCCGGGTAGTACTCGATGTTCTTGTGCAGTTCCTTGAGGTAGGCCCAGGTTTTGTCCCAGCCCTTGACCGGATCCTTCGGGTCCTTGTCCTTCAGGAGGTAAGGCAGGCCCATCAGGAAGGTACGGCCCGGGCCGGAATTTGCCGGACGTGCGTAGATGAACTTGTTCGGGTTCTGCTTGGTCCAGTCGAGAAGCTGTTCGGCAGTCTTCGGAACGGTCTTGACCTTGCCCGGCATGTAGCCGAGCAGCGGACCGGACGGGTAGTAGCTGATGGTGACGCCGCGGCCCTTGGAAAGTTCCTGCATGCGGTAGGCCGGCTCAAGGTAGATCGACTTGAGGTCCGGCAGGCCGCTGTCCTTCATGGAGGCGATATCGACCCACATGTCCTGCGCCAGACCGGCGGACAGAGCATCCGGACCGATGATGACGAGGTCGATGTCGAGGCGCTTGGCAGCCTGCTGGGCCTTGATCTTGCCCGGCAGTTCCGGCGAGGTCGCCTTGTTGAAGGTCATGCGCGAAACGAGGTTCGGCTTGGCGGCGGCATAGGCGTCGAAAGCCGGCTGCGTCAGCGCGAGGTTGCCAGCGGCATCGACGATGTTGAGCGTCACCGGCGACTTCGGCAGCGGCAGGCCCGCGGCCATGGCGCGCACGGAAGACAGCGTCATCGCGGCGGTACCGGCAGCGGCAACACCCAGGAAGCCGCGGCGCGAAAATTTCGGGTTCATTCTAAAATCCTCCACAACAAACCTGACTTGAACTTTTCCGGCGCAGGCATGCCGGCATCGATAAACCTCCCCTAGAGCGCCGCGCGTCCTATCGGACGCACAAAGGACGCTCTAAGTCCTTGAATCTATGCATCGTGCTTTCCGAAAACCGATCCCGATCTTCGGGCCGATGCTGTAGCCGCTTACGCGGCCACGGGTTCCCAGCTTGCGAGAAGCTGCTGAAGCTGCTTGCGATCCGCCTCATCCAGCGCCGGCACACCCGGCAGACGTACCGGACCGACATCCTCGCCGCGCATCATCAGCGCTTCCTTGACGACGGTGACATTGGCGCCGTTGTTGAACTTGGTGCGCAGAACTTCGAAGCCGGCAATCTTGCTGACCAGAGCGCGGGCCTTGGCATAGTCGCCCGCTTCCAGCGCGCTCCAGACGGCCAGCGAACGGCCCGGATCGACATTGACGAGACCGGACGTGAAGCCCCTGGCGCCGAGCGCATAGAAAGGTGCCGCCCAGCCTTCCGCCAGACCGCAGATCCAGACGGCATCGGTGCCTTCCGTGGCGCGAACGCATTCGGAGAAGAGCATCATATCGGTCGAGGCGAACTTGACGCCGGCAATGTTCGGGTGTGTCGCAATGCGGGCGATGTCGGCGACGCCGATCGCGTTCGAGCGAACATAAGCAACGAGCGGAAGCTCGGAAGCTTCGGCAATCGCAATGAAATAGTCGGCCTGCGCCTTCGGAGCGGCAAACGGATCGAGCGGGTGATGCACCATCACGCCGTCGCAGCCTTCGCGCTTGGCGGACTTGGCAGTCGCGATCGCCTCGCCGATCGAGCGGCCAGCAGCGGCAGTGACCACCGTCTTGCCTTCGACGGCCGCAACGCAGATCGTCTGGAGACGCAGCACTTCCTCATGCTGCAGGCTGTAAAACTCGCCGGTATTGCCGCCGCAGACGATGTTGTGAATGCCGGCATCGGCGATGCGGCGGATGATCCTGCCCGTCAGCTGCGGTTCGATGGCGCCAGCCTGGTCATAAGCTGTCACATGGACACCAGAAATGCCCGTGAGGACACGTTTGTAGTCGCGGATATTCATGTCCGATTTCCTAGTTTTCGGCTTGCATGCGGATGAGATGCTTCTCACCCGAACGAATGACGTGATCGCGCATCAGCCGCTCGGCAGTTTCCACCTCGTGGTTGGCGACGGCATTGGCGATGGCCTCGTGCTCCTCGACAGCCTGGAAGCGCTCACGCTCTTCCGACAGCACGATGAGGCGGGCCGTATGGGTATAGATTTTCTGCCCACCCTGGAGACGGCGCAGATAACCACAGCCCGACGCCTCGTGGATGACATTATGAAAACGTTCATTGAGAGCGATCAGCTCGAGGACATCCACCGTCTCGAGACCGGCACGCATCTCGACGATCAGCGTGCGCAACCGCGCGACCTGCTCCTTGGTGATCCGCTTGGCGGCCTGCCGGGCGATCATGCTTTCGATCGCGGCACGCGCCAGCATCATCTCTTCCGCCTGGGCGGCATCAAAGGTGACGTATATGCCCCGACGAGCCTCGGAACGCACAAGCCCTTCCGCCTCAAGCAACCGCAGCGCCTCCTTGAGAGGCGTCGTACTGATGCCGAGCTGACTGGCGAGCTGACGTTCGTTGAGCTTGTCGCCACCCTTCAGCTTGCCCGAGATGATCGCATCCCGAACCAGGCTGTAGACGTGGTCGCGCAGGCTTTTCAGAAACACCGGCTCGACGGGCAGAAGCGTATCCTCGCCTCCCATTCAACTCCTCCAAATCCCTCTCGATGAGCAGCGATCTAACACCTGAAATTTGATATATCAAGCGAGAAATCTGAAATTTGATATATCAATTTGCCGCGAGCGTGTTTAAGTTTGCGCTCAGTTGGAAGGAGGTCCAACTCGGCGATCGTCATCGACACGTGTATGATCGCTCGATGCTAGGGCAGGAAAATCTGGAAACAACAGAATGACAAAAGCAGCAGCAAGTCTCCGCAGCGCGCGCTGGTTCGCGCCGGATGATCTCCGTTCGTCGGGACATCGCTCCCGCATGATGCAGATGGGTTACGACGAGAAGGATTGGGGCAAAAAGCCGATCATCGCGATCCTCAATACCTGGTCGGACCTCAATGCCTGTCACGCCCATTTCAAGGAACGCGTCGAGCATGTGAAACGCGGCGTGCTTCAGGCGGGCGGCTTCCCGGTCGAACTGCCGGTCCAGTCGCTCTCCGAAAGCGCACTGAAGCCGACCTCGATGCTCTACCGCAACTTCCTCGCCATGGAGGCTGAGGAACTGCTGCGTGCGCATCCGGTCGATGGTGCCGTGCTGATGGGCGGCTGCGACAAGACCACCCCTGCCCTCGTGATGGGCGCGATCAGCGCCGGCTTCCCGATGATCTTCCTGCCCGCCGGCCCGATGCTGCGCGGCAATTACAAGGGCGAATGGCTGGGCTCCGGCTCCGACGCCTGGAAATACTGGGACGAGCGCCGCGCCGGCAACATTTCCGAAGATCAATGGACCGGCGTCGAGGAAGGCATTGCCCGCTCCTACGGCCATTGCATGACCTTCGGCACCGCCAGCACCATGACGGCAATCGCCGAGTCGCTCGGACTGACGCTGCCGGGTGCGAGCTCCATTCCCGCTGCCGACGTCAACCACATGCGCATGAGCACCCGCTGCGGCCGTCGCATCGTCGAAATGGTCTGGGATGACTTGACCCCGAACAAGATCATCACCCTCGACGCTGTCCACAATGCCACGACCGTGGCAATGGCGACCGGCTGTTCCACCAATGCCGTCGTGCACCTTATCGCCATGGCTCGCCGCGCCGGCGTGCCGCTGACGCTCGACGATCTCGACAAGGCCGGCCGCACCACGCCCGTCGTCGCCAATATCCGCCCGACCGGCGACAAATACCTGATGGAGGATTTCTATTACGCCGGCGGCCTTCGCGCCCTGATGAACGAGATCAAGGACCTCCTGAAGCTCGACGCCATGACGGTGAGCGGCTTCCCGCTCGGCGAAACATTGAAGGGCGCGGAAGTCTACAACAGCGACGTCATCCGGCCGCTGTCGGACCCGATTTATCCGGAAGGCTCCCTTGCCGTCCTCAAGGGCAATCTCGCCCCGGATGGCTGCGTGATGAAACCGTCGGCCTGCGAACCGCGCCTTAGGGTCCACGAAGGCCCTGCCCTCGTGTTCGACAGCTACCCCGAAATGAAGGCGATGATCGATCGCGAGGACCTCGACGTCACCGCCGATCACGTGCTGATCCTGCGCGGCGCGGGCCCGAAGGGTGGTCCCGGCATGCCGGAATGGGGCATGCTGCCCATCCCCAAGAAGATCCTCAAACAGGGCTATCGCGACATGCTGCGCATTTCCGATGCCCGCATGTCCGGCACCAGCTATGGCGCCTGCATCCTGCACGTCGCACCGGAATCCCATGTCGGTGGTCCGCTTTCGCTGGTCCGTACCGGCGATATCATCCGCGTCGACCTGCCGAACCGCTCGATCGATATGCTGGTGGACGAGGCAACGCTCGCAAAGCGTCGCGCCGAATGGAAGGCACCTGCCGACAAATACGAGCGCGGTTACGGATGGATGTTCTCCAAACATATCAAACAGGCCAACGAGGGTTGCGACTTCGACTTCCTCGAAAGCGAATTCGGCAAGACCGCCGGCGAACCCGACATTTTCTAAACCACCATCAGTGAAAAGAATTCTCTCAGGGGAGACCCCATGACCGACTACGTTCTTTCCGACGCCACCCGCAAGAAATACGAAGGCGTCAGCTGCGCGACGCTCTGCACCGCGCTGTTCAAGCGCGGCCTGCGCAACCAGTTCATCCAGGATGTCCGGCCGCTGTCCCACAAGCCGAAAAACATGGTGGGCCAAGCCTTCACGCTGCGTTACATCCCGGCCCGCGAAGACCTGAACCAGATCACCGTCTTCCAGAACCCGCAGCATCCGCAGCGGGCCGCGATCGAACAGTGCCCGCCAGGCCATGTCATGGTCATGGACAGCCGCAAGGACGCACGCGCCGCCTCCGCCGGTTCGATCCTCGTTTCGCGCCTGATGGTCCGTGGTGTTGCTGGCGTCGTCACCGATGGCGGCTTCCGCGACAGCCCGGAGATCGCCGAACTCGCGATGCGCTCCTACCACAACCGCCCCTCCGCCCCGACCAACCTGACGCTTCACCAGGCACTCGACATCAACGTGCCGATCGGCTGCGGCGACGTGGCGGTCTGGCCGGGCGACGTTGTGATCGGCGACAATGAAGGCGTCGTCATCGTTCCGGCAAACATTGCCGACGAAATCGCCGACGAGGCAGTCGAAATGACCGCCTTCGAGGATTTCGTCAGCGAGGAAGTGCTGAACGGCCGCTCGATCATCGGCCTCTATCCGCCGACCAAGGACGAAACCAAGGCCGATTTCGCCAAATGGCGTCAGGCCAAGGGCCGGTAATCGGGTTTAGACTCAGCAGACGAACGGACACAAGACAACACCCCGGCGTGACACATGCCGGGGTGTTTGCTTGCGCCTAGGTGATCGATCGAAGGGCACCTGATAAATTCATCTCTCTGTTTCCCCTACACAATCGGTCCGCGCACACGGGTCCCTCACCGGCGTTCGCGCAATGCGATCATTGACCAATGCATACCGTTGACATTTTCCTAAGGAATTTATAAATACGACTTAACTGGTAAGACCAGTTGACCAATGGCGCTCAAGGGAGATGGGCGCTCGGGAGGAGCATCATGTTTTCGGTCGTCGAACCGCGCCGCCTTTACCGGCAGGCCGCGGAACAGATGCGCGCGCTTATCGAACGGGGCGAATTCGCAGTCGGCGATCGCCTTCCGGCGGAGCGTGACCTTGCCGAAATGCTGGGTGTTTCTCGTCCGACCGTGCGTGAAGCCCTGATCGTGCTCGAAGTCGAGGGTCTGGTGACGATCCGCATGGGTTCGGGCGTCTATGTCTGCCCCCGCAAGTCCGTCTCGGCCTCATCGGCTGCTCCGGAAAATATCGAGGGGCCGTTCGAGCTGCTGCGGGCCCGCGCCCTCGTCGAATGCGCCATCGTCGAGGAAGCCGCCAAGCTCGCCCGGCCTGACCACATTACCATTCTCGACCAGAACCTTGCCGCGATGCGCAACGTGTTGGACGACCGCACCGAGGCCCTCATGCTCGACCGCGGGTTTCACACAGCCGTCGCCGGCATCGTCGCCAATGCAACCCTCGAACGCTTTGTCGGCGACCTGCATGACCAGCGCCTGACGCCTTATTTCGAGAAGCTCGCCGACCATTTCGAGAACCGCTACACGTGGGGCAGCGCGCTCGACGAACATCGCCTGATCCGCGACGGCATCGCCGCCGGAGACCCGGCCCGCGCCCGCGAGGCGATGCGCAGCCATCTCGAACTGTCACAGCAGAGATTTTCCAGAAGCTTCGGAGAGGAGCAACTGGACAAGGCACCCTCGCCCGCCCGCAGGCCGGCGAGAGCAACTTGACTTTCGAAACGCATTTCACTTCAACTGGGAGGATGAAGACATGAAACTGAAACTTACGACAATTCTCGGCGCAACCGCTGCGATCCTGGCATCGGCCTTCGCCGCACAGGCGCAGACGGCCCTGAAATGGGCACACGTCTACGAAACATCCGAGCCTTTCCACACCGAGTCGGTCTGGGCGGCGCAGGAAATCGGCAAGCGCACCAATGGCCGCTACAAGGTCGATGTTTTCCCGGCTTCGCAGCTCGGCAAGGAAGCCGATATCAACCAGGGCCTCAAACTCGGCACGGTCGATATCATCATCTCTGGCTCCAGCTTCGCGGCTCGTGAATATCCGCCTATCGGCGTCACCTATTATCCCTATATCTTCCGCGGCCCGAGCCACCTCATCGCCTACACCAAGAGCGACGTCTTCAAGCGCCTCGCCAAGGGATATGAGGATGCCTCCGGCAACCACATCGCCGCCGTTACCTATTACGGCACGCGTCACACCACTTCCAACAAGCCGATCGCCAAGTGCGCCGACCTGAAGGGCGTGAAAATGCGCGTTCCGGACGTTCCGGCCTATCTCGCCATGCCGCGCGCCTGCGGCGCCAACACCACTCCGATCGCCTTCGCCGAAGTCTATCTGGCTCTCCAGAACGGCACCGTCGAAGCCCAGGAAAACCCGCTCACCACGATCGAAGCCAAGAAGTTCTACGAAGTTCAGAAGAACATCGTCCTTTCGGGCCACATCGTCGACCACCTGAACACGGTCATCTCCAAGAGCCTGTGGGCCAAGCTGTCCGCTGAAGACAAGAAGATCTTCGGCGACGTGATGGCCGAAGCTGCCGAGCGCGGCACCAAGATGATCGAAAAGCGCGAGAACGAACTGGTCGCCCAGTTCAAGAGCCAGGGCCTTTCGGTCACCGAAATCGACAAGGCCGATTTCGAGAAGAACGTCGTCGAAAAGGTGAAGATGGAAGACTTCGGCTACAAGAAGGCCGATTGGGAAGCCATCCGCGCCATCCAGTAATTGCATGACGATAGAGCCGGCCTCGTATGCGAGGCCGGCCACCCTCGCCTATCCTGTACCGCCGCAATCCTTTCCCGCCATTGCCGGAAGGCCACCCATGTCCAAAGAAATCCACACGCAGATCACTCCTGAGGAAATCGCCCATTCCTTCGAAGACACGGCGCCGACCGCCGACGTATCCGACTATGCCATCGAGGACTGGCTGACCCTCATCATCTTCTGGCTGATGACCGGCTGCGTCTTCCTGCAGTTCTTCACCCGTTATGTGCTGAACGATTCCTACGCCTGGACCGAAGAGATCGCCATCAACTGCCTGATCGGCGTGGTGTTCCTGGGCTCGGTCATGTGCGTTCGCGTCTCCCGCCATATTCAGGTGGACGTGCTTTATCACTACTTGCCGCACGGCGTTGCGCGCGCGCTGTCGTACTTCGTGGACGTCGTCCGCATCGCCTTCTTCGCTTATGCCTGCTGGCTGATGTGGCGTTACGTCGAGATCGTTGCGCATGAGCGCATGGTCACCGTCGACCTGCCGCGCAACATCGTTTTCTACAGCGTGATGGCCGCTTTCGCCCTCATGCTCATCCGTTCCATCCAGGTCTTCGTCGGCAATATGCGCCGCGGTTATTCCGTTCTCGAGCGGCCTGAAATGTTCCACAAAGCCGAGGACTGATACACAATGCTGCTGCTTGTCGGTTCGTTTCTTGTCCTGATGGTGGTCGGCGTGCCCGTCGCCATCTCCATGGCGACTGCCTCCATCCTTTACCTGATCCTCTACGGCGTCGCGCCGGACATCATTGCCGCCCAGCGCATGATCGCCGGTGTCGAAAGCTTCCCGCTGCTCGCCGTGCCCTTCTTCATCCTGGCCGGTAACCTGATGAACTCCGCCGGCGTCACTGGTCGCATCTATTCCTTCGCCGTCGCCCTCGTGGGCTGGATGAAGGGCGGCCTGGCGCAGGTCAACATCATCGGCTCGGTCATCTTCTCCGGCATGTCCGGCACCGCGCTCGCGGATGCCGCCGGCATCGGCACGATCGAAATCAAGGCGATGAAGGACCACGGTTATCCGGTCGAAGCCGCCGTCGGCGTCACCGCCGCATCCGCCACGCTCGGCCCGATCTTCCCGCCTTCTCTGCCATTCGTCATCTACGGCATGATGGCCAACGTCTCGATCGGCGCGCTGTTCATGGCCGGCATCCTGCCGGGCGTCGTCATGACGCTGCTGATGATGATCACCGTCGCAGTCTTCGCCTTCATCAAGGGCTGGGGTTCTGATACGCCGTTCAAGATGAAGCAGCTTCTGTCGGCTTCGCTGGAAGTCGTCGTGGTCTTCTCCGTGCCGCTGCTAATCTGGCTGCTGATGGAGGCCGGCCTGTCGATGAACATGGCCGCCGGCATTGCTCTGGTCATCCTGCTTGCCGTCGACTGGTATTTCGACTTCTCCGCCGTCATGGCGCTGATGACACCGGTCATCCTGATCGGCGGCATGACCATGGGCTGGTTCACCCCGACGGAAGCCGCAGTCGCCGCCGTGCTCTGGTCGCTGTTCCTCGGCCTCGTGCGCTACCGCACCATGACCATGTCGACGCTTGCCCGCGCCACGTTCGATACGATCGAGACCACCGCCTCAGTCCTCTTCATCGTCACCGCCGCCTCGATCTTCGCGTGGCTGCTGACGGTCAGCCAGGCCGCCCAGCTTCTGTCGGATGCGATCCTCTCGATCACCGACAACAAATGGGTGTTCCTGATCCTCGTGAACCTGCTGATGCTCTTCGTCGGCTGCTTCCTGGATACGATCGCGGCAATCACCATTCTCGTGCCGATCCTGCTGCCCATCGTCGTCAAGTTCGGCATCGATCCGGTGCATTTCGGCCTGATCATGACGCTGAACCTGATGATCGGCCTGCTGCATCCGCCGCTCGGCATGGTGCTCTTCGTGCTCTCGCGCGTCGCAAAACTGTCCGTCGAGCGCACGACGATGGCGATCCTGCCCTGGCTGGTGCCACTGTTCGTGGCGCTGATCCTCATCACCTTCATCCCGGCCATCACGCTGTGGCTGCCGATGGAGCTTGGCCTGATCCGGCCGAAGTAAGGGTGATGCGATGCAGACGCGCTTCGCGAGGCTCTACGGCCAGAAGGATCTAAAAGTCGAAGAGGGGCCGGTCACGGCGCCTCGCGGAGGCGAAGTCCTGCTGAAAATGGCGGCCGGCGGCATCTGCGGTTCCGACCTGCATTATTATCAGGATGGCGGCTTCGGCCCCATCCGCGTCCGCGAACCGATCATACCCGGCCACGAGGCCGCCGGGTATGTGGAAGGCATCGGTCCGGGCGTTTCCGGTCTGTGCTTCGGCCAGTTGGTCGCCGTCAACCCCAGCCAGCCCTGCGGCAAATGCCGTTTCTGTCAGGGCGGCCTGCCCATCCACTGCCTCGACATGCAGTTCATGGGCAGCGCCATGCGCCTACCCCACGCACAAGGCATGTTCCGCGATTACCTTGTCGTTCCCGCCATCCAGTGCCTGCCCGCCGGAAATGACATCAGCGCCGGCGAGGCCGCCTGTTCCGAGCCGCTCGCCGTCTGCCTGCACGCCGTATCCCGCGCCGGTGACTTGAGGGGCAAGAAGGCATTGGTCACCGGCTCCGGCCCGATCGGCGTGCTCGTCGTCGCAGCCGCCCGCCAAGCCGGCGCGGCGGAAATCATCGTCACCGACCTGACCGACGCAGCCCTTGAACGGGCAAAAGCCATGGGCGCCACCCGCGCGATCAACGTCGCTAAGGACGCTGCTTCGCTCACCGAGTTCGAAGCAGACAAAGGCCAGTTCGATATCGCCTTCGAATGCTCAGCTGCCTCGCCCGCCATTCGCAACGCCATCGCCGCCGTCAAGCCGCGCGGCACGATCGTCCAGGTCGGCGTCAGCGGCGATACGCCCGTTCCGCTCAACGCTCTGGTCGGCAAGGAACTGCACTGGATCGGCTCGCAGCGCTTCGACACGGAATTTGCCGAAGCCGTCAAATTGATCTCGTCCCGTAAAATCGACGTGCGCCCGATCATCTCGCACACTTTCCCGATCAGCCAGGCTGTCGAGGCCTTCGAGACTGCCGGTGACCGGACGCTTGCCTGCAAGGTGCAACTGACTTTCATGAACTGAAGACCGCAAGGACATCCCGATGAGACATACATGGCGCTGGTTCGGCCCGATCGACAAGGTGAGCGTTCAGGACGCCGCACAGGCAGGCGCTCACGGCATCGTCAGCGCGCTGCACCATATCCCGACCGGCGATGTCTGGCCCGAAGCAGAAATCGCCAAGCGCCATGAGGAGATCAAGGCCGGCGGCCTGTTCTGGGATGTCGTCGAGAGTGTGCCCGTCTCCGAAAGCATCAAGACCCAGACCGGCGACTGGCGCACCCACATCGCCAACTGGCAGGAAACGCTGCGCCGCCTCTCCGCCTCCGGCATCCGCACCGTCTGCTACAATTTCATGCCGGTGCTGGACTGGACCCGTACCGACCTGCGCTGGACCGCTAGACACGGCGCCAAGGCGATGCGTTTCGACCTGATCGACTTCGTCGCCTTCGACCTCAATCTTCTGAAACGGCCTAACGCAGCCGAGGATTACGACGAAACGATCCGCGAAAAGGCCGCCAAACGCTTTGCCGAAATGTCGGACGAGCGCCGCATGGCGCTTTCAAAAAACGTTGGTGCTGGCCTGCCAGGCTCAGCCGATGGCTATACCCTGCCGCAGCTTCTCGAACTCCTGAAAACCTATTCCGGCATCAGCCGCGAACGGCTGCAACAGAACCTGATCGACTTCCTCTCCGAGGTAACGCCGGTCGCCAAACAGGTCGGCATCAACATCTGCGCCCATCCGGACGATCCGCCATGGGCGCTGCTCGGCCTGCCCCGCATCCTGTCGACCGAAGCCGATTACCTGCATATGCTGAACCAGGTCGACAGCCGTGCCAACGGCGTCACCTTCTGCACCGGCTCGCTCGGCGCCCGCGCCGCAAACGACCTGCCCGCCATGGTGAAGCGGCTGGCACCCCGCATCCATTTCATCCACCTCCGCAACGTCCATCGCGAAGAGCAAGGCACGCCCTGCTCCTTCTTCGAGGACGAACATCTGGAAGGCGATACGGACATGGTCGCCGTCATCGCCGAACTTCTATCCGAAGAACGCCGCCGCAAGACGGAAGGCCGGGCCGATCACCAGATCCCCATGCGCCCGGACCACGGACAGGAAATCCTCGACGACCTGAAACGCGGCGCCCAACCGGGTTATCCGGCCATCGGCCGCCTGAAAGGACTGGCGGAACTGCGCGGCATCGAGCGCGCGCTGTCCCACCACGAATACGGCCTCCGCTGAAACCTCAGCGGATTTCCACCGCCACATCTTCCGGAGCCGGTGCCGACTTGATCAGCCCCATCTTCGTCATGAAGGCGCCGAACCGGGCATAACGCGCCCGGTCGAGCGCCGCCGGCCGCTTGGCAAAACGCGGCAGCGTGTCGAAGAACGCAGTCTTGTTCAGCTCGTCATCGAGGTTCGGATAGGCCTTGGTGAACAGCGCCCAGGCTTCCTGCGGATGATTGGTGATGAAGATCGACGCCTGTTCGACCGCCGAGAGGAAACGCGGCAGCCGGCTATCGGCGGCCAGATCCTTGCGGGTCACATAAATCAGCTCGTCATAGGCCGGAACGCCGTGCTCTTCCGGGAAAAACGACCGTCCCGGATGACCTTCGAGCTTCATCTGCGTCAGTTCGAAGTTGCGGAAACCGCCGACCGTCGCATCCACCTGACCAGAGATCAGCGAAGGCGACAGCGAGAAATTGACGTTGATCAGCTCGAAATCGCTATCGGCAAGACCTTCGGAGGCCAGCATAGTCTTCAGCATCACATCTTCAAAACCGGTGACCGAAAAACCGACCTTCTTGCCCTTCAGATCCTTGAGACTCTTGATCGGCCCGTCGGCCAAAACCGTCACCGTATTGAGCGGCGTTTCGACCAGCGTTCCGAACCGCACCAGCGGCAGGCCGGCATCGTGATCGAGGAAGAGATTCGGCTGATAATGAATGCCGATATCCGCCTGCCCCGCCGAAACCAGCCGCGGCACGACGGACGGATCCGACGGCGGGATCAGTTCGACATCCAGATTGGCCGCGGCAAACAGCCCCTGCTCCTTGGCGATCACCATCGGCGCGTGGTCCGGATTGACGAACCATTCGAGCAGCACAGAAAGCTTGTCGGCGGCATGAGAATGCGCCGGCGCCAACAGACTGCCGAACGCAATGAGGGAAGCGGTCAGGACACGGATCATGATCGAATAGAGCTCCTTGATTGCAATGAAGATTTGGAAACGGCTTCGTCGTCTCGCATTTCGCTCGCCCAGGGAGCGAGCCCGGCCGTCAGCCGATCGACGAGAAGCCTCAAGACGAGAGTAAGAACGGCCAGCACGAACATGGCCGCAAACACGGTATCGGTCTGCATGCGCGCATTGGCCTGCACCATGATGAAGCCAAGCCCGCCGGCCGCACCAACCCATTCACCAACGACAGCGCCAAGCGGCGCGAGAGGCGCCGCAACCCGCAGTCCCGACACAAGCGCGGGGATAGCGAGCGGCACGCGAATACCGACAAGCGCCTGCCAATGGCTCGCCCCATCGAGCTCAGCCGCATCCAGCACATCCCGCTCCGTGCGGCGCAGCCCATCCGCAAAGGACGAAGCCACTGGAAAGAAGATGATGATCGTTGTCATCGCCACTTTCGAGGCGAGCCCGAAACCCAGCCAGATGACCAGGATGGGCGCAAGCACGAACACCGGCAGCGCCTGCAGGATGAGCACCATCGGCCACACCAGCCGCCCGATCCTCGGCCAGGCCACCGCCCCGAACGCCGTCGCCATGCCCAGCACCGAGCCTACGGCGAGGCCAACGGCAATCTCCGTCAGCGTGATGAGACTATGCCAAGCCAGAAACCCCGGCTGCCGCAAAAACGCGGATACGACCGCGCCCGGCGACGGCAAGATATAACGCGGCGGCTCGAACACCGAGACCCCGGTCTGCCACAGGAGCAACAGCACGACGAGCCCGATGACCGCATGAGACATGCGCATGGCCGAGTTTATCCGGCGAGGCCGAACGGAAACACCGGTTCTCCGGTGGCAAAAACAGCGTGCTCGAATGTCATCGATCGATCTCCAGATAAAACCATCACGGAGATCCAGGTGAAGCGGAGAAGAGAAAGTGTCGTCGCGCGAATGTGACGCCGTTTTCCGTTCCTACGCCGGCATGACCCGGATCAGGTTCAAGGGTCCGGCTCACCGCCATCTCAGCATCGCACGATGCCCCCCTCGGAATGCCGCGAAACTGTCGCGTTTCGGGTGCGATGTCAATGCTTTGGATTGTGGATGAGAGATAATGGTGGGCCCGGAGGGACTCGAACCCCCAACCAAGCGGTTATGAGCCGCCGGCTCTAACCATTGAGCTACAGGCCCGTGCCGTGAAGGCATTGGCGGGCGCAATGGTTCGCCCGTTGCATGTCGCTCTAACGTAATTCCTGGAATGCGACAAGCCATTGCCGCAATAGCTTCACAATCAAACGGCACCTAAACTCCTGGATGCGGGAAAGCGGGGTTCCGATTCCTATCGGCCCAGTCCGCAGCCACAGGAAAAACAGGGTTCAGCCGCGCCTCGTCGAGTTGCGCGGAGCCCCATAACGATCGGGAGACCGTCCATGCGCTTTGCGCCTTCGTCGTCACGTCTTGTCCTCGCCGCCCTCGTTTCCGGCGCTCTCGCCGCCTCCGCAGGGTTCGCGGCAGCCCAGGACACCCGCCCGCGGGAACCGGTCATCAATGTTGCAGGCGAAGGCGATGCGTCTGTCGCGCCGGATATGGCGATCCTGACGCTTGCAGTCGTGCGCAATGGAAAAACCGCCGCCGAGGCACTTTCCGCCAACAGCACGGCGATGAATGAGGTTCTGTCGGCGCTCAAGTCCGGCGGCATCGCCGAGCGCGACATCCAGACCAGCAATTTCTCGATCTATCCGCAATATCGCCATAACGAACCGAAGAACGGCGTCATGGAGCCGCCGCAGATCGTCGGTTACGAGGTGTCCAACACGCTGACGCTCAAGGTCCGCGACCTGAAGAAGCTCGGCGGCATCATCGACCAGTCGGTCAAGCTCGGCGTCAACCAGGGCGGCCAGATTGCCTTCACCAATGACGATCCCAACAAGACGATGGCGGAAGCCCGCAAGGCGGCAGTCGCCGATGCGCTTGCCCGCGCGAAGACGCTGACCGAAGCCGCCGGCGTCAAGCTCGGTCGCATCCTGGAAATCAGCGAGAACGCGATGCGCCCGATGCCGCCGCAGCCGATGATGCGCATGTCGATGGCAAAGGACATGGCAGCGGAAGCCGTCCCGGTCGCAAGCGGCGAGAATACCTATAGCGTGACCGTCAACGTTACCTTCGCGCTCGACCAATAAGCGATAAAACAAACGCCCCGCCGATCAGGAACGATCGGCGGGGCGCTTTTTCTCCGTCAACGGGCGCTGGAGACGGAAACAGAACCTTTAGAGCCGCTTTGCTTTTCTTCGAATCGCGAAACGGCTCTATCTTTTTGTTTTCACGCAATTCCGGACACAAAACCGCTGAGCAATTTTGTTGGAATTGCTCTAGCGACGGATGACTGGGCAACCACGAACGTTGGCGAACACCACCCGATCCGGGCCACGGCGACCGAAGCCGACGACGGTCACGGTCCGCGGCGAAACATCGACCACGCGGGTGCGGCGCAGGCCCATGCGATCGGCCTTAGCCTCCGCCATCCAGGGTGCGCAACCCGGCGGGGGGCGACGGACCGGACGATCGGGGCGCCATGGGCGGCCAGGACCCCAATTGCGGTCATCATGGCGATACTGAACCTGGATGCTCATATCGGGGCCGGCCGCGGAAGCGGTCGGAGCGGCAGCGGAAAGGCCGGTCAACGCGACAAGGGCGGCGATACCGGCTTTGACGATCAGGCTGGTCATAAGTGTGTCTCCGAAATCGGGACCAACTTGGTCCCTGGTTGCGTCTTCTCGCTCCCCAGCGATTGGCGCGACCCTATAATCTCTCCCCTGAACGATCCCCTAATCCGCCATTCAGCAACCGTTCACCCGGAGGAAATTCATGTGGAAAGGTGGAGGACAACCTGGCGCACATGCGGCCGGTCGCGATGTTCGAACAGATAGATGCCCTGCCATGTGCCAAGCATCATGCGGCCCGCATTGACGGGAATGCCGATTGATGTCGCCGTCAGCGCCGCCTTGATATGCGCCGGCATGTCGTCCGGCCCCTCGGCCGTGTGGATCGCCCAGCGCATCGAAGGGTCGTCGGTCGGCGGCACCAGTCTGGAAAAGAATGTCTTCAGATCGCGCTGCACATCCGGATCGGCATTTTCCTGGATGATGAGAGAGCAGGATGTGTGCCGCACGAAGACCGTCAGCAGCCCCTCGCCCGCAGTCTGGCAGCGCAGGAATTCCTGCGCCGCATCGGTGAATTCGTAGAGCCCCTGCCCGCGTGTGGAAATGGAGATCACGGTCTGAGGCATGGCGGCAGTCCTTATCGGGGGCAATGGACACTGCTGCCCTTCTATCACCTGCCGTCTTACAATGTCAGGAAGCTCTGGAAGCCGCCGAAGATCATTCGCTTGCCGTCGAAGACGTCCTTCCATTCGTCGCTGGCAAAGCGCGGATCCTTCATCACCTTGCCGTTGATCGCGTCGCGCTGCGCCCGGCTTTCATAGGTGATCCACGCAAAGATCACCGTCTCATCATCGGTCGCCATGACGGCGCGCGGAAACGATGTCAGCTGGCCATAGGGCACGTCGTCGGCAATGCATTCCACATAGCTGAGCGCGCCGTATTCCTTCCAGACATCGCCGGCAAGCCGCGCCATACCCTTGTAACGCTCTATATTCGCCTTCGGCACCGCCAGCAGAAAACCATCGACATAGGGCATGACTATCCTCCTTCTTGTTTCGACAATCCAAGGACGTGGTGCCCTGAACTGATCCGACAAGCGGGAGAATGTTTTTTGGCAGAGGTGCGAGAGGTCTTCTTCGGCTCCTAACCTTCCAGGGTCTTGACCTTGACGAGTTCCGGGAAGAGCTTGACCCAGAGCAGCACGACCACAAGCGTTCCGATGCCGCCGATCACCCCAGTGGCCACCGGCCCAAGGAAACCGGCCAGCAAGCCGGATTCGAATTCGCCGAGCTGGTTGGATGTGCCGATGAAGAGCGAATTGACGGCGCTCACACGGCCGCGCATCTCGTCCGGCGTCAGAAGCTGAACTAGCGAGCTGCGCACAACGACGCTCACCGTATCGGCCGCCCCCAGGATGGCGAGGCACACGATGGAAAGCGTGATATTGGTCGAGACTGAAAAGAAGATCGTCGCGAGGCCGAAGACGGCGCAGGCGATCATCATCCGCCGGCCTACATTTTTCTTCAACGGATACCGCGCGAGCAGGATGGCCATGACAAGTGCACCGATTGCCGGTGCCGCGCGGAGAAAACCGAGGCCCCATGGCCCGGCATGAAGAATATCCTTGGCGAACATCGGCATCAGCGCCGTCGCTCCGCCGAGCAGAACGGCAAACAGATCGAGCGAGATCGCACCGAAGATCACCGGCCGGCTGCGGATGAAGGCGACGCCGGCGAAGGCGGACGTCAGCGTTACCGGCTCGCGCACCACAACGCGTTTTTCGACCTTGATAAGCAGGATGTTGATGCAGGCGATGGCGAAGAAGATCGCCGATGTGATGAACGGCGCCGTCGCGTGAATGCCGTAAAGCAGGCCGCCGGAGGCAGGGCCGATGATAAAAGCCACCTGCTGCAGCGACGTCGACGTGGCGACGGCCTGCTGCAACATCGAAGGCTGGACGATGTTCGGCAGCAGCGCCGTGCTGGTCGGCTGCTGGAATGCCTGCGCCGCGCCAAGCAGGGTCACCGCACCAAATATGATCTCAGCCGTGATCCAACCTTCGTAGATCGCCAGAGCCATGACGACCGCGATCGCCGCCTGCACGACCTGGCAGACCAGCACGACCATCCGCCGATCGAAATAGTCGGCGACATGCCCGACGACCAATGTCAGCACAAAGCGTGGCAGGAACTGGCAGAAACCGACGAAACCCAGCGCAAAGGCGCTGTGGGTGAGATCATAGATCATCCAGCCGACGGCAATCGTCATCGATTGGGATGCAAGGCCGGTGAGAACCCGGGAGGAGGCAAAGTTGAGATAACCCGCATGGCGCAGCACGCTCTGCGGCATCGGTTGCGCAATATCCATTCGAACCGTCGCTTGGCGGCTCGCGGAGCCTGCCTATAGGAAACTTATAGGCCCCTGTTCCGCCCGAAATGGCGGATTGTCAATGCATATGGCACGCGGATCGGATCGCTCACGCGAATTTGCCGCCTCATGCCGTGTCGGCAGCGGTGATGACTTCGATTGAATCGACCCTGTCCGGATAAAAAGCAAAGTGCTCGCGGATCTCCGCAACCGCCTGGTAAGGCGTCTCGTAAGACCAGACCGCATTGACCGAGCGTTCGCCACCGCAGGGAATGCTGAAATAGGATGCCTCGCCCTTGTAGGGGCAATAGGTCTTGTGTTCGGTACGCTCCAGCAGGGTCATGTCCACATCCTTGCGGGGAATGTAATAGACGGGCGGATAGTTCGCCTCCTGCAGGATGAGCGGATCGGCACTATAGGCGATCACCTTGTCGCTGAGCCTCACAACGACGCGGACCGGATCGTGTTCGATGGCGATCGGATGGTCTGGTCCCGGTATTTTTTGCGCGCGCGTGTCCATGGCTGGTCCCTTCGGCTTTGCTTATTGAGCAAAGCATGTAGGGGGCCGGGGTGTGTCTCCCAAGCGGCCGGAGCGGAATACACCGGCCGCCATTCGTGAACAATCGCTCAAAAAGTGGTGATCACGCTGATGCCGGGGGTCTCGGCCTTGTCCATGGTCATCAGCGCCGGAATGGCATCCGCAAGGCTGATCCGCTTGGAAATCAGCTGCTGCGGTTTCATCTTGCCGGTCTGCAGCATGGCGAGCATCGCGTCGTAGCGCCAGGCCTGCATGCCGTGGCTGCCGTAGATTTCCAGCTCGTGGCCGATCACCTGCGCCATCGGGATGGCAGGCGTCGAATGTTCGCCGAGCATCAGGCCGACCTGCACATGCCGGCCACGGCGGCGCAGGTTCTTGATCGAGTTGAAGCAGGTCACCGGATGGCCGAGCGCGTCGATCGACACATGTGCGCCACCCTTGGTGATTTCGCGCACCGCTTCGACGACGTCGGGAACGGAATTTGCGTTGATCGTCGCGACCGCGCCGCACTGGCGGGCAAGCGCCAGCTTGTCTTCGGCAAGATCGATGCCGATCACGTTGGCGCCGAGCGCCGTTGCGATCATGATCGCCGACAGGCCAACGCCGCCGCAGCCGTGAACGGCCACCCAGTCGCCGGGGCCGGTGCGGGCCTGATCGGCCACGGCACGGAAGGACGTCGCAAAACGGCAGCCGAGGCTTGCCGCTGTCGCATCGTCGATTTCCTCGGGCAGATGCACGAGATTGGTATCGGCATAGTCGATCGCCACCAGTTCAGCGAACGAACCCCAGTGGGTGAAGCCCGGCTGGAACTGGCTAGGGCAGACCTGCTGGTTGCCGGAATGGCATTCGGAGCAATGTCCGCAGCCGGAAACGAAAGGCACCGTCACCCGGTCGCCGACCTTGAAGCGCATCACGCCCTTGCCGGTCGCCACGACCTTGCCGGCCAGCTCATGACCCGGCACGTGCGGCAGCTTGATATCCGCATCATGACCCATCCAGCCATGCCAGTCGCTGCGGCAAAGCCCGGTCGCGCCGACCTTGATAACCACCCCGTCGAAAGTCGGATCAGGATCGGGAAGGTTGCGGATTTCCGGCGCCTTTTCAAAGGCATCGTAGAACATGGCTTTCATGGCGAACCCCTGGATAAAGTGGCCGAAGCATAGTCAAAAGACCCAGCCGGTCAATTAACAAAGGGTGATGTTTGCATGACCCAAAATCATGCGGACGTCCCCGAAGCCGGAGCCGCTCAGTGTCGGCCGCTCAAGAGGTCGTCCCATCACTCGTGCGAACGGATGACCTCGAGAAAGGCATCGCCATACCGCTCCAGCTTGGACTGCCCCACGCCCGAAATGCCGAGCAACCCATCGCGGCTCGTCGGGCGTTCGGTGGCAAAGGCGACCAGCGTCGTATCGGGAAACACCACATAGGGTGGCACGGCGAGTTCCTTGGCGATCGCCGTGCGCGCCGCGCGAAGCGCCTCGAAGAGCGCCATATCCTCGCCCTGCAACGCGGCCTTCGCATTGGCGGAACTGGGCGAAGCGCCGCGCGCGGCCTTACCGGTCGTCGGGCGATCCTTGCGGAACCGTACCTCGCGCTCCCGCTTGAACACCGCACGCGCCTCCGGCTCCAACTTCAGCGCGCCGAATGCATTGTGGTCGACGCTCACCAGTCCGGCTGCGAGCAGCTGGCGATAAACCGACTGCCAGGTCTTCGACGGAATATCCTTGCCCGCGCCGAAAACCGGCATGTCGGCATGTCCGAACCGCGTCGTCTTTTCGTTGACATTGCCGAGCAGCACATCGATCAGATGTCCGGTGCCGAAACGCTCGCCGGTCCGATAGACAGCCGCCAGCGCCTTGATTGCCGCCTCGGTGCCATCCCAGGTTTCGACCGGCTTCAAGCAGGTATCGCAATTGCCGCAACCGCCCGCATGCGCCTCGCCGAAATGCGCCAGGATCGCCTGCCGGCGGCAGCCCGGTGTTTCGCAAATGCCGAGAAGAGCATTCAGCTTGGCGCGCTCGACGCGCTTCACGTCATTGCCGGAATTTCCCTCATCGATCATCCGCCCGCGCTGGATGACATCGGCCATGCCGTAGGCCATCCAGACATCCGACGGCAGGCCGTCGCGGCCCGCGCGGCCTGTTTCCTGGTAATAGGCCTCGACCGACCCCGGAAGGTCCAGATGCGCAACGTAGCGCACGTTCGGCTTGTCGATACCCATGCCGAATGCAACGGTCGCGACGAGGCAGAGCTCTTCCTCTTTCAGGAACGCATCCTGGTTGGCATCGCGGATATGTCGCTCCATGCCGGCGTGATAGGGAAGCGCATAAATGCCCTGCCCGTTCAGCCAATCTGCCGTATCCTCCACCTTGGCCCGAGACAGGCAATAGACGATGCCGCTCGACCCCTTGTGGCGCGACAGGAAGCGCAGCAATTGCTGGCGCGGCTGGTCGCGCTCGACAATCTCATAAGCGATGTTCGGTCGGTCGAACGAGGTCGTGAAAACTTCGGCGGAATGAAGCCCAAGCTTGTCGATAATGTCTTCGCGCGTATGCGGATCCGCCGTCGCAGTCAGCGCGATGCGGGGCACGCCCGGATAATCCTCCGCCAGCCGGCCAAGCTCACGATATTCCGGCCGGAAATCATGTCCCCATTGGGAGACACAATGCGCCTCATCGATGGCAAACAGCGAGATATGCGCATTGCCGATCAGGTCTCGGAAGCCCGGCGTGACGATCCGCTCCGGCGTGACATAGAGAAGGTCGAGTTCGCCGTTGGCGATCGCCCGGCGCACATCGAGAAACTCTTCGCGGCTCAGCGAGGAATTCAGCGCCGCCGCCCGCACGCCAAGCTGTTTCAGCGCCTCCACCTGGTCGCGCATCAAGGCGATCAGCGGCGAGATGACGATACCGACACCCGCCCGACACAATGCGGGAATCTGGAAGCACAGCGACTTGCCGGCCCCGGTCGGGAACAGAACGACCGCATCGCCGCCGGCCACGACCCGCTCGACGACGGCAGCCTGTTTGCCGCGAAAAGCGGGATAGCCGTAGACGCGCTTCAGCACGTCGAGCGGATTTCGCGCCCCTTCGTTGTCGAACAGGTGGTCGATGCTGTCTTTAGTCTGCGGCATGGAATCGCTTTCGTGGGAAGGCGGCACTATTGCACAATCGAGGCGGCTACGGCGAGTGCCACGACCCCATCGGAAAGAACGGCCGATCAGAAATCAGGAAAACCGCGCTTGCGCCATTCGCTGCGCGGTACGGCATCGCCGACCCTGAAGGCGAAGGACAGAACCTTCGTGGCGTTCTCGTCGATTTCGCAACGGAAGCTCAGATCGTACCACTGGCCCCGCGCGCGGAAACCAACACTTTTTGCATCGAGAACCGTGCCTGTTGGAAGGCGCGGCGACGGCAGGAAATCCGGCCAGTAGGACGCGTTGCGTAACTGCTCGCGAAGCTCCGTCGAACACAGCTCCCCGGCACGTGTGCCGCGCGGCAGGTTGCCCATTGCGGTCGTCGCAACCGGATCACTGTTGGCCTGACGCGAGAAAAGCGTCTTTGCCTCCTTCAGCTCCGGCGCAGTGGTGGCTGTGGGGGTCTTGGTAGGGTCGGGTTTCGCCGCGGAAGCAGCCGGTGGCGACGTCACGATCTGCAACCGCGCCGCATCGGGCGCCGCTCCATTGGATGGCCCGCTCTGCTGTGGATTGGCAGATGCCATGTCGACTTCCGGCGCGGTGACATCATCCGGCAACGGATTTCCGGGCGGCGCCTCGGCAACATCATCCGGCTTCTCCTCGACGGGCTTCGGCTGCTCGGTCTCGGCCGCATCCGGTTCGGTCTGCTCCGGCGGCTTGGCAGCCTCCTGCGCCGCGTTGCCCTTCTCGGATAGACGTGGGCCCGTATCCTTCTCGCCGAACTGGAAAACCGGGCGCAACACCGGAATAGGCTGGCCCTGCCCCTGCTCTTCGCCTGGCTTCGGCTCCTGCTTCGCCTCCTCCTGTTTTGGCGGAGGTGGCGGGGGAGGCTCGGGCTTCTTGGCTTCCTCCTTGGGCGGAGGCGGTGGCGGAGGTGGTGGAGGCGGCTCCTGCTTCGCTTCCTCCTTTTTCTCCGGCTCGGGCTTCTTCTCCGGCTCAGGTGGCGGCGGCGGAGGCTCTTCTTTCTTCGCCTCCTCCTGCTTCGGTTGCTCCGGCGGTTTCTGCTCCTCGGCCTTCTGCTCCGGCTTCTCCTCTTCCGGCGGCGGAACGATCTCCACGCTTACGCTCTCCTCCTTCTGCGGTTCGGAGACATCAAGCGGCAGGTGAAAGAACAGGATGAACGCGAACACGGCATGCAGTAGGATCGAGGCAGGAATGCCCCATCCCATTTCGCGGGTCCAACCCGCGCTGCGGTGTTCTTCATGCTCATCGGTCATGCCTGCCGATGTAAGGTGGAAAGCCGACAGGATCGAGTCCCCGGCCCATCAAAACAGAACAATTTACCGCGGCTTCGAGGCAGGCCGTGACCCGCCGGCCATACCCCGCCCTCCCCGCCAGCCGCTCCGACGCGTCAACTCAGCCATGCGTGGATCGCATTGCAAAGAAACCGACCATACGGTATGTTTATTTCATGTCACAAGCTCACAAACGCGAAAAACAACCGGAACTCGTTCGCCGCTCCCTTCTGGAGCACGCGGCGCGCTGCGCCGTGCAGGAAGGGCTCGCAAGCCTCACCCTGCAAACTGTCGCAGAGGCGGCATCTGTCACCAAGGGCGGCCTGCTGCATCACTTCCCCAGCAAGCAGGCGCTGATCGAAGCCGTGTTCGAAGACATGCTCGGCAAGCTGGACGAAGAGATCGAGCGGCTGATGGCGGAAGACGGTGCAGAACAAGGCCGCTTCACCCGGGCCTATATCGACGCCTTTTTCCAGGTCACGCGCGACGGGCCAAACAGCCCCTGGGCGGCACTCGCCATATCCAGCATGACCGATGCCCGGCTACGGGCTCTGTGGTCGAACTGGATGAAGGAGCGGCTGGAGCGCCACGCGGAAAGCGACAGTCATCCGGCTTTCAAACTGGCGCGTTATGCGGCGGACGGTATCTGGCTGGCTAACCTGACGGAGCTCGACGGCATTCCCGCAGAGGAGCTTGCCGGGCTTCGCGACCAGCTGAGCCGGATGACAGAACAACAGTAACGTAAACAAGACTGCTACAAGAAGAGGGACTAAAATGAACCCCGCCCTGCTCACCTACGGCTCACTGGCCGCTGCGATCGTGCTCGAAGTGATCGGCACGACCTTTCTGCAGCAGAGCCAGCAATTCACCCGCGCCCTGCCCACGGCGCTGATGGTGCTGTGCTACGGCATCGCCTTCTATCTCCTGTCGATCGCGCTCCGCACCATGCCGGTCGGTATCGCCTACGCCATCTGGAGCGGCCTCGGCATCGTGCTGATCTCGGCCGTCGGCTTCGTGCTCTTCCGCCAGACCCTCGACACAGCCGCCATGATCGGCCTCGGCCTGATCATTTCGGGCGTCGTGGTGGTGAATGTGTTTTCGAGCAGCGTCAGCCACTGACCGGGTATCCCGGCCGTCCGAACGCCCCGATATTTCGGCGTCGCATGGCCGGGCAACGCCTCAATGCGCGGCCAGATCGAAGACCAGTTTCGCATTCGGCGAACTGGCTGAGTACCCGACCACCTTGCAGCCGTCCCTCACCGGGGCCTTACCAGAAAGCGTAAGCTTCAGGCTGCGCTGATAGTGACCGCTAACCAGATAAGGCGCCGGATCGCAGCCCTTCTTGAAGGTGTAGGCGACGCCGGAAAACCACTCGCCAGGCACATGCCACCCGCGAAAGAGCACCGTGTCCGGCTTGATCGTTCCCGCAATCTCGGGCTTCGGCATCGAATAAACGATGACATGCACGTTCTCGTGATGGAATACTACGGAACCGTTATGGCCCATGCCCTCACCCATAACGATGTCATCGGGACCAGGCTTGTAGGTTTGTCCCGGAGGAAGTGTGTTGTACGGCATGCCCAGCGGACAGAGATCAAGCCACACCGTTCCCAACCTGCGACCTTCAAGGCTCGCCACCCCGACAGGCTTGCCGGTTTCAGCATCCTTCACTGAGACATACCCCGAGAAGAACTCGCTTTTCTCGTCGGGGCCGTCGAATATATAGTGCTTTCCACCCTCCCAGAGATCTCCTGTCTGGCAATTGGCTTTCGCCTCGTAGACCCGGCCACCCTCGCTCTCCATGACCTCGCGGGCACAGGACTGCAGTTTCTCTTTCGTCCCGGGCCGCCAGTTTCCACACCATTCCAAAGCCGAAGCGGGCGTCACTCTGGCTTTGGCATTAGACTGTTCGCCGCTGTAATCCTGAAACTCGAAGATGATTGGCTCCGGCCCCTTGGGTTCACCAGGGAAAGTTTCACCGATCGGCGCCGGTGGCATGGCGGGCAAAGTGACCGCAAGGAAAATCAAGGGAAGTGACAACGTCATTGGAAACCTGATCACGGTTGAGCAACGACCCGGACGCTATAGTGAAAAATGTAACAGCCAGTGCAGGTTAGCAATCAAATACCGGCGCTGCCGGAAGGCGTATTTTTACCATCCGAGGCCAACAAAAAACCCGGTTCGCCTTCGCAAACCGGGTTCCTGATTTTCGTCCTGTAGCGGCCGCTCAGCTATCCAGGAAGCTCCGCAGCTTGCGGCTGCGGCTCGGGTGCTTCAGCTTGCGCAGCGCCTTCGCTTCGATCTGGCGGATACGTTCGCGGGTAACCGAGAACTGCTGGCCGACTTCTTCGAGCGTATGGTCCGTGTTCATGCCGATGCCGAAGCGCATGCGCAGGACGCGTTCTTCACGCGGCGTGAGCGACGCAAGAACACGGGTCGTGGTCTCGCGCAGGTTCGCCTGAATGGCGGCGTCGATCGGCAGAAGCGCGTTCTTGTCTTCGATGAAGTCGCCGAGATGCGAATCCTCTTCGTCACCCACCGGGGTTTCGAGCGAGATCGGCTCCTTGGCGATTTTCAGGACCTTGCGGACCTTTTCGAGCGGCATGGCGAGCTTTTCGGCCAGTTCTTCCGGGGTCGGCTCGCGGCCGATCTCGTGCAGCATCTGGCGCGAGGTACGAACGATCTTGTTGATCGTTTCGATCATATGCACCGGAATACGGATCGTGCGGGCCTGGTCGGCGATCGAACGGGTGATCGCCTGACGAATCCACCATGTCGCATAGGTCGAGAACTTGTAACCGCGGCGATATTCGAACTTATCGACCGCCTTCATCAGGCCGATATTGCCTTCCTGAATGAGGTCGAGGAACTGCAGACCGCGGTTCGTGTACTTCTTGGCGATGGAGATGACGAGGCGAAGGTTCGCTTCGACCATTTCCTTCTTGGCGATGCGCGCTTCGCGCTCGCCCTTCTGCACCATGGACACGATGCGGCGGAATTCGGCGATCGAAATGCCGGTTTCCGTTGCAAGGTTCTGGATCTCCTGACGGATATCGCGGATCGTCGTGTTTTCGGCGCGCGCGAATTCCTTCCAGCCGCGGGCGGCCAGATTGGCGATCGACTTCATCCAGTTCGGATCGAGTTCCGCGCCCTGATACTGCTCGAGGAACGAGTCACGCTTGACGCCGTAGGATTCGGCGAGGCGCAGCAGGCGTCCTTCGTTCTGCATCAGACGCTTGGAAATGTCGTAGAGCTGCTCGACCAGAGAATCGACACGATTCTGGTTGAGCGACAGCGACTTGACCGCCGTGATCAGCTCGTCCTTCAACTCCTTGTAGCGACGCTCCTGAGCGGACGACAGCGTACCGGTCGCTGCAAGGCGCTGCTCGACCTGCTGGTCCTGCAGCTTGCGCAGCTTCTTGTAGGTGTCGGCGATCGTGTCGAGCGTCTCCATGACCTGCGGACGCAGCTCGGCTTCCATCGCGGCGAGCGAGAGGCTGGACTCGTCGTCGTCCTCTTCCTCTTCCTCGAGCGGCAGGCCTTCGCCGCCGACCGAGGTGATGTCGTCGTCATTGGCAGCGGAGAAGCGCGCCTTGCGGGTCTTTTCCTTCTCTTCGGCGGCCTTGCGGTCCGCCTCGATCTTTTCCGGGCTCTGGAACTGCGGCGCGGCCTTGGCTTCCGGACCCGAATAGGTCGTTTCGAGATCGATGATCTCGCGCAGAAGCGTCGTGCCTTCGTTCAGTTCGTCGCGCCAGATGATGATAGCCTGGAAGGTCAGCGGGCTCTCACAGAGACCGGCGATCATCGTCTCGCGGCCAGCCTCGATGCGCTTTGCGATGGCGATTTCGCCCTCGCGCGACAGAAGCTCGACGGAACCCATTTCGCGCAGATACATGCGCACCGGATCGTCCGTACGATCCGTCGGTTCCTTCTTCTTGGCCGTTGCCAGCGCCGTGCTCGAAGTGGTGGCGATTTCGCCGCCTTCGCTTTCTTCGCCGTCGCTGTCGGACTCGGTGTCGTCGTCGCTGCTGGCAGCTTCTTCGGCCTCTTCGTCCTCGATGACGTTGATGCCCATGTCAGACAGCATCGCCATCGTGTCCTCGATCTGCTCGGAGGTGACTTCCTCCGACGGCAGAACCGAATTCAACTCGTCCATCGTGACATAGCCGCGCTTCTTGGCGGCCTTGATCATCTTCTTGACGGCGTCGTCAGAAAGGTCGAGAAGCGGACCGTCGTGCGAGCCTTCGCGTTCGTTCTCAGCTTCTTCGTTTTCTTTGACTTTTGTTGCCATGTATTTCGTCACTTTCCCTGAACGCCACTTTCGCCGCGCTTCGTGGCCACCGGCTTGAGAGGGTGCTACCCGCCTTCACCGCGAATCACTGTCCAACACGTAACGGAATGACCTTTAATTCCCGATTACCATACAGCGGTCGTTTTTGACGCAAAAGCGTCAGTCAGAAGATCACCGGTCCTGTTCGGTGCTATTGACCCACTCCGCCCATTCTGCCTTGAAATGGTGATTCCCACAAATTAACGTTCCGTCAAGCTTTTCCGCAGGTCATGCCCAGGAAAATTGGAGAAACCCGTTATCAACGGGCCTAATAGGGATACTGTCACCAAATTTAACCGATATGTAGGCACCAGACCCTGAAAGACAAGAGTTTGTGCCGCAATAACGGCAACCTGCCGCTACGTCGCGCCGCGCTTATGCGGCAGCACCGTCATACTGCGTTACCTTCAACGCCGAAAGGTCGATTTCCGGCACGCAGCGAAGATTGATCGCAGACATTTCCAGACCGTTCGGAGCCGTCGCCTCGCTGAAGGGCGCGACGCCGCAATTGGCGCAGAAATAATGGGTGATCACATGCTTGTTGAACTTGTAGGCCGAAAGGTTTTCACGCGGCGTCTTCAATTGCATTTCAGTACGCGGAACGAAGGCGAGCAGCATGCCTTTGCGGCGACAGATGGAACAGTTGCACTCCATTGCCGTCGAGAAATCGCCTTCGGCTTCGAAAGCGATGTTGCCGCAGTGACAGCTTCCCGAAACACGCATCGGCTTCCCCTTCATTCGATTCGACCTCGGGTACATTAGTGCGTTGCCGTACTTCGGCAAGGGCAGGATTTCGTAGAACAAATCAACCGTGGCTGACGGCGGCACCCTTCACCCGGCCCGACAGCACGCCGAACCCGTCGATGATCGCTTCCTGGTTCTCCATTCGCAGGATTTCCAGCTGCACCTCCGAAAGCGCGCGCAAAAGGGCTTCGATCTCCCCTGCATCATCCGCCTCGGTCGCCTCCGCGATCGCGCGCTCAAGCTCGATCCGCTGGACACGCAAAGCCTTGGTTCGCTTGTGCAGGGAAAGTGCCTGCCGATAACCCTCGCGGGCATCTTCCATCGCAGCCGCCTCCGTCGCCGTCCAAAGTCGGGCGTTGCGGACTTGCTGGTCCAAAACCTTCAAAAGACCATCGAAACCTTCACCGGAAAGCCTCTGCACCAGATAGGCCGGCGAAAGATTGACCCCGGCCGTTGCCGCCGCCGGCAACATGGCCCCCCAGAAGCGCTGCAGCTCGCGGTTCTCGAAATCGATCGCGGCGATCTCGTCATATTCTTCCAGCAGCAATTGCGGGTGATTGACGATGGTCAGCGCCAACACGCTTTCCCGCAACGCCGGCAGGTCGCGATAACCGCGCACCAGTCCGGACTGCGTCAGGCGATCGGAAATGCCCATGCCGCGAGCGGCCGCGCGAGGACCTTGCGGCGCAGCACCCTGCCCCGGACGCCCGCCGCCACCGTTGCCGCGTTGGAAGCCCTGGCGACGATCATTTCCGCCGGCGCGCGGTGCCGGAGAGAAGAAGCTGTTCAGCCGGTCGCGAATATCCTGCTGGTAATGCCGGCGAACGTTCTCGTCGGCAATCACGGAAACGATCTGCTTCAATCGCGCTTCGAGTTCGGCACGCTTTTCCGGCGTGTCAAAAGTCGCGGAAGCGGCCTCGCGTTGCCAGATCATCTCGGCCAGGGGCTTGGCATCCGCCATGACCCTGTCGAACGGCGCCCGCCCGTCCTGCTTGACCAGATCGTCCGGGTCCTTACCGTCGGGCAACAGCGCGAACTTCACCGAGCGGCCGGGCTTCAGGAACGGCAATGCCAGATCGGCGGCGCGGCTGGCGGCACGCAGACCCGCACCGTCTCCGTCGAAGCAAAGCACCGGCAGCGGCGAAATCTTCCAGAGAAGGTCGAGCTGGTTTTCGGTCAGCGCCGTCCCGAGCGGCGCCACGGCATTTTCAACGCCCGCCTGGCTGAGCGCGATCACGTCCATATACCCTTCGACGGCGATGATCGTGCTCTCGGTCTTGCCTGGCCCCGCCTGCCCCGCGCGGCGTGCGCGGGTAAAATTGTAGAGGACCTGCCCTTTGTGGAAAAGCTCGGTTTCAGGCGAGTTCATGTATTTGGCCGGCGCATCCGGCGCCATCGCGCGACCACCGAAAGCGATCACCTTTTCCCGCGACGAAAGGATCGGGAACATGATGCGGTCGCGGAAATAGTCGTAGGATACGGCAATCCCTTCGCCGTGCCGGACGAGACCGCAGGCCTCGATCTGCTCTTTCGGAACGCCCTTGCAGGCGAGAAATTCCTTGAGCGCATTGCGGCTATCCGGCGCAAAACCAAGACGGAAGGTCTCGATCGTCCGACCGGTCAGGCCTCGATCACGCAGATAGGCACGCGCCTTGGCGCCGACCGCGCTTTGCAGCTGTTCCTGGAAAAATGCCGTCGCCATTTCCATGACGTCGATCAGCGAGGTGCGTTCCTTCTCCCGCTTTTCCGCCTGCGGATCCGGTTGCGGCATGGGAACGCCCGCCATATCGGCGATCTGCTGCACGGCTTCGGGAAAATTCAGGCCTTCGAGATCTGTCAGGAACCGGAAATGATCCCCGGAAACCCCGCAACCGAAGCAGTGATAGCGGCCCTTGCGGTCTTCGCAGTGGAAGCTCGGGCTCTTCTCGCCGTGGAACGGGCAGCACGCCCAGTAGTCGCCGCGCGAGATATTGCTCTTCTTGCGATCCCAGGTGACCCGGCGACCGACAACGGCCGAAATCGGCACGCGGTCACGGATCTCGTCAAGGAAATTGTTGGAAAAGCGCATCATTACCTCTGGGCTGACGTCCATATAAGCATGGCCCGCCCGGAACGCCACCGCGAAGAAAAATGCTGCCCGCTATCCACAAGCACAGACGCGGATAGAATCTCCATATCGATTGGCCGGCGCATCCGGCAAATTTGCGGCAATGGCGAGCCCCGGAAGATTATCTTTTTGTAATTTGAAAACAGACGCTAACGCTCGTAGCCTCGAACCAAACTCGAAAGGCCGCGCAGCTTCCTGAGAAGTGCCGGCAGCAGGTGCCGCTTCTTCAGGACACCGCAATTCGGGCGATAGGCCATATTCAGTTCCCTGGGCTCTTCGGAACGGAGCGTTTTGCAGTGTATCGCGGCGCTTCGTTTTCTGTCTCGCCGGTGGCTTGTCCGCGGTCGGCCGGAGGGACGCATCGAGGAGCAAAAAGGCGGGAGGCCATGGCCGGCTTCCCGCCTTTTGTTTTTCCGATCACGAACCGATACCTATTTCGGACGCCTTGTCGCAAACCCTTGGTCACGGTAGCCCTATCCAAGGAGCCTGCAGCGGACCTGAAGAATGACGACAAGCGCTAGGAAAAGCCATGAGAAGACCGATCTGGATCGCCGTATTTTGCCTCGCGGCCCTGCCCGCCCTCGCAGAAATCAAGCTCGGCAAGGAAGACGCCTCGAAACCCTACCTTTTCGACGTCACGAAAAAGGACGCCGCCGTGCGTCAGGCGCTTGCGGCGCTTTTCAAAGGCGAGAAACTGGCGCCCTGGGCGGGGCAGATCCTCTCGGGCGGCAACTATGTCGCCGGCGCGCCGCGCGCGGTGGAAGCGCCGATCACCGGCGCAACCGTTTATAGCGCATGCATGCCGCACGATTGTTTCGATAACCGGCTGGAAATCCTCATCACCGCGGATAAGGCCCGCGCCTTCGGCCTGCTCCGGGAAAACGGCAAGTCGCGTTTTCTGGGAAAGCCGGATCAGGATGTCAGCGCCATCCTGAAATCCGTCCAGCCGCAATAGCTTTGTCGCTCTGCGGCTGATCGAGCCTGCTACTTCAGCAGTTCCTTCACGGTCGCCGAGGCCTTGGCGAAATCCATCTGGCCCGGATACTTTTCCTTCAGCACGGCCATGACCTTGCCCATGTCGCGCAGGCCCTGGGCACCGGCTTCCGCAATCGCGGCCTTGATCAGTTCCTGCACCTTTTCGTCGGAAAGCTGCTCGGGCATGAAGCCCTTGATGATCTCGATTTCCTCGCGCTCCTGCGTCGCAAGCTCGGCGCGGCCGGCATCCTCGTAAATCTTCGCCGATTCCTCGCGCTGCTTCACCATCTTCTGGAAGATCTGCAGGATATCGTCGTCGCTGACCGGATCCTTGCCGGCGCCGCGATTGGCGATATCGCGGTCCTTGATCGCGGCCTGAACCAGTCGAACGGTCGAAAGCCGACGCGAGTCCTTGGCCTTCATGGCTTCCTTGAGGGCTTCGGAAAGCTTGTCGCGCATCATCGTCTTTTACTCCTTCGGAAAGCTCGCCGCAGGCTGCGGGAATTATGGCTTTTCCTTGTCAATTATGCCGTTGTCATAAACGACGGGTCGGGTGCGATCAATCCAATTCGCCGAAGCCCTTGAATCCCATGGAGCTAATTTGCCCATGGATTTCTTGGGGCTGACGAGTTGACCGCTCCGCCCGCTTTGTTTATTTTCCGGCACCTGCACGAGATTTAAATGTTAGGGCTTGCGCCGGGATCAATCCGCGCGGCCCTTTTCTGCGACCATAGATGGCCTCCACAGCCTGTCTCTTCAAGGGACGGGACCGGTGGAGCAGAAGGATGAACATGACCGCGATCGCCCCCAAGACGGCCCCCTGGACAACAAAGAAGCCCACCGCAGTGCTCGTTCTCGCCGACGGCACGGTGATCGAAGGAACCGGCATCGGCGCGACCGGCAAGGTTCAGGCCGAAGTCGTCTTCAACACGGCATTGACCGGCTACCAGGAAATCCTCACCGACCCTTCCTATCTCAGCCAGATCGTCACCTTCACCTTCCCGCATATCGGCAATATCGGCACCAATGACGAAGACATCGAAGACCTGACGCCTGCGGCGCGCCGCGGCGCGGTCGGCACGATCTTCAAGGCCGACATTACCGAACCTTCCAACTACCGCTCTGCCAAGCATCTTGACGCCTGGCTGAAAGCCCGCGGCGTCATCGGCCTCTCCGGCATCGACACTCGCGCGCTGACCGCCTGGATCCGCACCAACGGCGCGCCGAACGGCGTGATCGCCCACGACCCGAACGGCGTTTTCGACATCGAGGCGCTGAAGGCCGAAGCCAAGGCCTGGAGCGGTCTCGAAGGCCTCGACCTCGCCAAGGAGGCGACCTCCGGCCAGTCCTCGCAGTGGAACCAGAAGCCCTGGGTCTGGAACGAAGGCTACGATGACCTGAAGCCGGAAGATGCCAAGTACCACATCGTCTGTGTAGACTACGGCGTGAAGCGCAACATCCTGCGCCTCTTCTCCGGCCTCGACTGCAAGGTCACCGTCGTATCGGCACAGACGTCGTCGGAAGACATTCTGGCGCTGAAGCCGGACGGCATCTTCCTGTCCAACGGCCCGGGAGACCCGGCCGCGACAGGCGAATATGCGGTTCCGGTCATCCAGGATATCATCAAGACCGACATCCCGACCTTCGGCATCTGCCTCGGTCACCAGATGCTCGGCCTGGCGCTCGGCGCCAAGACCGAGAAGATGCACCAGGGCCATCACGGCGCCAACCACCCGGTCAAGGACCATACGACCGGCAAGGTGGAGATCGTATCGATGAACCACGGCTTCGCGGTCGATTCGAAGTCGCTGCCGCAAGGCGTTGAAGAGACTCACATCTCCCTCTTCGACGGCACCAATTGCGGCCTGCGGCTCGCCGGCAAGCCGGTCTTCTCCGTGCAGCACCACCCGGAAGCCTCGCCCGGCCCGCAGGACAGCCACTACCTCTTCCGTCGCTTCATCAATCTGGTGCGCGAGACGAAGGGTGAAGCGGCTCTCGCCGAACGCTGATTTCAGCGGGCGAAAAAATCCGCCAGCACCCTATTGACCTTAACCTTGGTTGAGGTCCCATAAAGGCCCCTGTTCAAGATCGAGCAGGGGTTTTTCTATGAACGAAATTCGCGAAACGCGCATCGTCCGCGTCAACAGGTTTTCAGTTCCGTCCGAAGCGCGCGACGAGTTTCTGGGTCTGATCGAGCGCACCCATGAAGTGATCCGCATGCAGCCGGGCTTCATCGAGGACATGATCCTCGAACAGCAATCCGGCACCGGCCTTTTCAATCTGCTGACCGTGCTGCAGTTCGAAGGCGAGCATGTGCTGCAATCCGTCATATCAGCGGTCGCGCGGTTCGATCAGGCAGCCGGCATCGACCGGCAAGCCCTGACACGCCGCCTCGGCGTGGAGGCCAGCGTCGGGTTCTACAGGCACGCCAGCGCCGATGCGCTGATCGCCGCCTGAGCCCATTTCCAGAAAACCGGCTCTCTCGTCAGCGAGCCGGCTTTTCGCGGGTCAACAGCCAGAAGCGGCCGCACAGAAAGACCGCAGCGGCAGCAAGTCCGGTCACGAAACCGAACCAGACCCCCGGCCCCTTGAAGCCCAGCGGAAAGGCGAAAATCCAGGCGCAGGCGAACCCGATCGGCCAATAGGCGATCAGCGCCAGGATCATCGGCACGCGGGTATCCTTGAGGCCGCGCAGCAGGCCCGCGCCCACGGCCTGCAGACCATCGACCAGCTGGAAAGCGCCGGCGATCATGATCAGCGGCGCAGCCAGCGCCAGTACCGCCCCGGCCTCGCCATGGCGTACGTCCAGAAACAGCCCGCCCAGCGCCCGAGGCACCGCGGCATAAAGCACGCTGCCGACCGTCGTGAAGACGACGCTGATCACCAGCACGGCGACCGCGGCGCGACGGACGCCGACAAGGTCATGGCGGCCATTGGCAAGTCCGACACGCACCGTCGCCACCTGGGAAAGTCCGAGCGGGATCATGAAGGCGATCGACGCGAGCTGCAGGGCGATGCCATGAGCCGCGAGCTCGAGCTTTCCGATCGTCCCCATCAGCAGCGATGCGGCCGCGAAAAGGGTCGTCTCGGCCAGGATCGTGAAGCTGATCGGCAGGCCGAGCCAGACGATCTCCTTCACCATGCCCCAGTCCGGGCGCCAGAAGCGGACGAAAATCTCATAGGCCCGCATCTTCGGCTGGCTTTCGACATAGGCGACCGCGATCAGGAAACCCGTGACATTCGCCACGACGGACGCGATCGCCGCACCATGCAGGCCAAGCGTCGGTGCCCCGAAATGCCCGAAGATCAACAGGTAAGCGACGATCGCGTTCATGATGAACATGCCGATCGTCACATAAAGCACGATACCGCCCTTCTCGAGCCCTGTCACGAAACTGCGGATCGCCATCAGCCCGAGTGCCGGAAAGACGCCCCATTGGGCGATGCGCAGGTAACTCTGCGCATTTGCAGCCACATCCGGCGCCTGGCCGAGCTTCAGCAGGAGCGGTTCCGAGAACCACAGGAGCGGCGCGGTCAGCACGCAATAGGCAAACACGACCCAAAGCCCCATGCGCACAGAACGGCGCACGCCGACGGAATCATTGCGGCCAAGCGCCTGCGCCACCAGCGGCACGACGGCGCTGGTGAAACCGGTGCCGAAAATGAAGACGATGAAGAAGATCTGCGTCGCGATGACGACGGAGGCGAGCTCCGTGGTTCCCAGCCAGCCGACCAGAATGACGTCCGTCGTATGGATCGCCATCTGTGCCAGCTGCGCACCGACGAGCGGAACGCCGAGCGCAATCGTGGCCCGCATATGCGAAGACCAGGAATTGTCCGTCGTCCCTTCAAAGGCGATCGCTTGGCTCGACATGGCTAGGCCTCCAGACAGAATTGCGGCCGGAAACCGGAACCGGTTTTCGGATCGCAGACTGCATCGTTTCAAACAGGCCGGCGCGCTCCTCGGGTCCAAACGGACAAATACGCTCCGGACGAAAAAAGCCGCACCCAGAAACTGGGAAGCGGCGGATGATGCTGCTTTAAAGTAGCATCATCCATGCGGCAAGGCAGGATTGCCATGCAGCAGAATTTTTGGCCGTTTCTTCAAGAAACTTGATGCGAAAAGCCTTCTTCGGACGAAATCGGCTGCGTTTTTCGCGAAATTCGCGCCGCAAACACCAAAATCGCGACACCCATGAAGAAAGCCGCCATCAGATACGGCGCGCCGGCGAACTCTACCGGCGCGTGATTTCCGGTGAATGCGCTGAAGAGCTGCGTGAAGATTGCCGGGCCGATGATCGTCGTCAGACTGCTGAGGCTGGTGATCGCCCCCTGCAGCTCTCCCTGCGCCGAAGGCGGCACCTTTGCGGACGCAATGCTGCGCAGCGCCGGATCGGCAATGTTCTCGATCGTCGTCAGCACGATCACCGCATAGACCATCCAGCCTTGCCACGCGAAGGCATAACCGCGTGAGCCCCAGGCAGGAGAATGACAGGCCCAAGACCACCGTCTTCCATTCACCCAGCACCGGCACGATCTTCGGCAACAGGAAGCCCATGACAAAGGCCGCGCAGATACCGAACATGCCGAGCGACAGGCCGATCTGGCCTTCGCTCCAGCCATACCGATAGGCCGAAACGAACGGCCAGACGGACGGATAGACCGCGTGCGCCAGCCAGTACAGGAACATGACGATCAGCACCGCGCCGATGCCCGGATAGTGCCGCATCTGGCGCAAAGCGCCGAGCGGATTGGCGCGCTTCCAGTCGAAGGCACGCCGGTTCGCCTTGTCGAGCGTCTCCGGCAATAGGAAGTAGGCCGCAATGAAGTTGGCCATAGACAACAGGCCGGCGCCGAGGAAGGGCACGCGCGGCCCAAGCTCACCCAGCAGACCACCGATGACGGGACCGACCGTGAACCCGACGCCAAAGGCGATACCGATCAGGCCGAAGTTGCGAGCGCGGTTTTCGTCATTGCTGATATCGGCGATATAGGCAGAGCAGGTGGCGAAACTGCCGCCGGAAATGCCGGCCAGCACGCGACCGACGAACAGCATCCAGAAACTCGTCGCGGCAGCGCAGATCAGGTTGTCGAGCGCGAAGGTGAAGACCGCCACAAGCAGGATCGGCCGCCGCCCGAACCGGTCTGAAAGATTGCCGAGCAGCGGCGCGAACAGAAACTGCATGGCCGAATAGATGAGCAACAGCCAGCCGCCATCGACGGCAGCCCCGCTCATGTCGTCGCCCGTCAACTCGCGGAGAAACGTCGGCAGGACCGGCATGATGATCGCAATCCCGAT
>CBDDGK010000071.1:0-32766 GCA_965227625.1 Neorhizobium sp.
CAGGCTGCCTTATGTGGCTTTTCGGGCGATAAATCGTGCGGCTTTTACAGCACTCAATGATTGCCCCAAGAATGCCCTTGCCAAACCGCAATGCAGGGTTAATGTCCGCCGGAATCGCTTCAAGCAACGGACTATTGTCATGCGGACCCTGCCGCTCGCCCTCGCATTTTCCCTGGTTTCTTCGCTCGGCTCGACGCTGGCGATGGCAGCCGACGTCACCGATCCTGTCAAGGACGTGATGAAGACGACCGAGGACAACTGGAACACGGTGGACCAGGACTGGAAGTATATCTTCGATCCGGATCCGCTGGCCCGCCTGTTCAGCAAGCGTTTCCAGTCTGCTTATACGGAAGCAGCCAAGCAACCCGGCCTATGATACCGACGACGGCAAGCCGGGCGATCCCTTCGGTTACGACGTCGTGACGAGCTCCCAGGACGGCTGCCCGCTGAAGGAAATCACCACCACGACGGCGCCCGGCAAGAACGGCGCGACCGACGTCAAGGTCACCTTCAAGCAGTGGACCTGCATCGACGACGCCGAGATTAAGAACAGCGTCAGCGAAGTGCATTTCGACGTCATCCAGGAAGCGGGCAAACCTGTCATCGACGACATTCACCGGGTCACCGACGGCGAAAGCGACAGCCTCTACGAGGAAATGCAGTCGATCGCCAAGGGCGAATGATCGAAGACCGAATGACTTCCGTGCGGGGCAGGCGGTCCGGGTGTGTTAGCACCCTCGCCAAAGCCACGGCTGGGAATATATTGAATCCCGATGAACCAGCCCAAGGGTTTGCCGGGGATAGTCGATAATGAAGGCCTGCCGCGAAAATCCGGGATTGGTTGCTGGCAAATGACCCGGCACTGTCGCGTTTCCGCATGGCGGGACGCGTCACGTTGACGGTGATCGCCACCGTCTCCTGCCTTGCTTTGGTTCATTTAGCCGGCGTCGCGTTGCCGACGATTGCTTATGGTCTGGCGATCATCCTCTCCATCGAGGGCGGCGTCGCGGTGCGTGACCGGCTGCCGAAGGAGCAGCTGAAAACACGGCTCATCGGCAGCGTTGTCAGCCTCGGTTGCGTGGGACTTGCCGCCGCGCTGGAAGACTGGCGCTACATCTCGGATCCGATGTTCATCGTCGTCATAGCGCTGGCCAGTATCGGCCGGGTGTACGGACCACGCGGTTTCGCGGTCGGCATGTTCGCGTTTACCTCCTATTTCATGGGCGCCTATCTGCGGCCAAGCCTTTCGGACCTGCCGCTTGCGGCACTCGGGCCGGCCGTGGCGGTCGTCACCGGCCATGTGGTGCGCACCTATGTCCTGCCGGACGACTGGCGGCGCGATCTTCTCCAGTCGCTGGTGGCGATCCAGGGCCGCGTCACGGATATCCTGATGAAGCTTGCGGTTCTGTCGAGCAGCAAGGCTTGGGAGGATTCCGATCGTCGCGAGCTGCGTCACCTTGAAGAACGGTTGAAGGATGTCGTCCTGATGGCCGAAGGGTTCCTTCCGCGACCACAGGATGGTGCGATCGAGGCGGAAGATGAGCCGCTCACTGCACTGGCGATGAAGATCTTCGACGTCCATCTGGCCGCCGAGAGTGCCATTGTCCTGTCGTTGGAGGCTCTGCCGCCGTTCATGCTCGTACATGCCTTGATCGAGGACGATGCGGACCTTGCGGAAAAGATCGCGGCCAGCCCGGCGGCGACCGGCGATGAAAAGAGCGCCGAAACCGCCCGGGCGCTGATCTGGCTGCAGAAGGCGAGGGCGGATCTCGCCGAACTGGTCGAGGAAGGACGGTCGACGGGGTTCCGCTCGATCGTCAATGCGGCCGCCGCGCCGTCGCCCGCCGTGCCGGATTTTTCTTTGAAGAACCCGGTTATGCGCGCGGCGGTGCAGATCACCGTTGCCGCCTCGCTTGCGATGGCCTTCGGGCTGATGTTGTCGCGCGACCGATGGTTCTGGGCGGTGATGACCGCCTTCCTGATCTTCACCAACACCAAGTCGCGTGGCGATGCAGCGATTCGTGCGTTGCAGCGGTCGATCGGCACGCTGCTCGGCATCGGTATCGGCCTGGTCGTCGCGACCTTTATTGGCCCGCAGCCGTTGGTCTCTGTACCCCTGATCGCGGCCTGCATCTTCCTTGGCTTCTATTTCCTGCAGGTCTCCTATGCCTCGATGACCTTCTTCATCTCGATCGTGCTTTGCCTGATCTATGGCCTGATCGGCACGCTGACGGTGGATCTGTTGGAACTGCGCATCGAGGAGACCCTGATCGGCGCCATCGCCGGCACCGTCGCGGCGTTTCTCGTCCTGCCCGCATCCACCCGTTCGACCCTCGATCAGGCTCTCGGCCGCTGGTATGACGGTTTGCGGGACCTGCTCGCCGCCGTGAGGGAAGGCCGCAGCGGCTTCGAGGTGATCGAACTGTCGCGCAAACTGGATGCCGCCTACCGTGAGGTCACGGTTGCCGCCCGCCCGCTCGGCACGTCGTGGTCCGTGGTGACGCGGCCGGGGCAGGTGCGACAGACGCTGGCGATCTTTCTCGGCGCCACCTACTGGGCACGCATATTCGCCAGCAATGCGGTTCTGGCCGCGCGCAAGCCGGAGGGCGAGGTTCTGGCGGCGCTGGAGGACGCTTTACGCAATATCGAGGCACTGGCGCCGCGCGGATCGGAATGTTTTGCGGTAAAACGCAATCTCTCCCGCGCAGCCGGCCGGCATCTTCCGATTTTCAAGCACGGCACCCGCGTCGGCGTCGAAATGATCGGCACGATGCTTGGCCGCCTTTATCCGGCTGCCGCCTAAGACTTGCTCATCAAGGCCGCTGCCGCTATTGCGGGCGCGGATTTTAAGACGGAACCAACACATGTCAGGCACGAACAGCGAGCGCGAACTGATTGCAGAAGGCCCGGCAATCATTCTGGTGGAGCCCCAGCTCGGCGAAAATATCGGAATGGTCGCGCGCGCCATGGCCAATTTCGGCCTGGCCGAACTGCGCCTCGTCAACCCACGTGACGGCTGGCCGAGTGAAAAGGCGCGATCCGCCGCCTCCAAAGCTGATCACGTGATCGACGGCACCAAGGTCTACGACACGCTGGAGGAGGCGATTGCCGACCTGAACTTCGTCTACGCGACGACGGCACGCGAACGCTATGGTTTCAAGCCGGTCCGTTCGCCAGTAACCGCCGCCGAAACCCTGCGCGGCAAATTCAAGGCCGGCGAAAAGACCGGCATCCTGTTCGGCCGCGAGCGGTACGGCCTGACCAACGAAGAAGTGGCGCTGGCCGACGAGATCGTCACCTTCCCGGTAAACCCCGCCTTCGCCTCGCTCAACATCGCCCAGGCCGTGTTGCTGATGTCCTACGAATGGATGAAATCCGGCATTGATGATCTGGCCGAGACGGTCTTCCTGCCGATCGAGCAGCGGCCATCCACCAAGGAACAGGTCATCGGCCTTTTCGAGCATCTCGAAGAAGCTCTGGATTCCCGCAATTATTTCCATCCGCCCGCGAAAAAGCCAAGAATGGTCGACAACCTTCGCGCAGTGATCTCGCGGCGGGGCTTTACGGAACAGGAGATCAGCGTGTTCCGGGGCGTCATCAATTCGCTCGACCGCTTTCCCCGCGGATGGTCGAAAAAGACCGGGCCGAAGCCTGAAAAGGCCGATCTGCCCGAAGGGGCATCTGGGGGAGACAACGGGGAATGACGCAGAAGAATGATCTGAAACCGGTGCTGATGTTCGATTCGGGCATCGGCGGACTCACCGTGCTGCGCGAAGCGCGCGTGCTGATGCCGGAACGCGGTTTCATCTATATCGCGGACGATGCGGGCTTCCCCTATGGCGGCTGGGAAGAGCCAGCGCTGCGGGAACGGATCCTCTCTCTCTTCGAAAAGCTTCTGAAGGACTATGATCCGGAAATCTGCGTCATCGCCTGCAATACGGCCTTCACGCTGGCCGGTGCCGATCTTCGCGAAAAATTCCCGTCGATGACCTTTGTCGGCACGGTGCCGGCCATCAAACCGGCTGCCGAGCGCACCCGTTCCGGCCTCGTTTCGGTTCTGGCGACGCCGGGCACGGTGAAGCGCGCCTATACCCGCGACCTCATCCAGTCTTTCGCCACCCAATGTCATGTGCGTCTCGTCGGCTCGGAAAACCTCGCCCGCATGGCGGAGGCCTATATCCGCGGCGAGACGATTTCCGACGAAGCCGTGATGTCGGAAATCGCGCCCTGTTTCATCGACAAGGACGGCAAGAAGACCGATATCGTCGTGCTTGCCTGCACACATTATCCCTTCATGGCCAATGTCTTTCGTCGGCTCGCGCCATGGCCTGTCGACTGGCTGGATCCGGCCGAAGCGATCGCCCGCCAGGCGCGCCGGAAAGTGCCCGCGGTCGACGGTGCCGAGCATCCCGACAATTACGACTTTGCCGTCTTCACCTCCGGCAACCCGGATTTCGCAACGCGGCGTCTGATGCAGGGTTTCGGGCTGAGCTTCCGCTGACCCGTTTCTTGTGTTGCTTTTTTGCAATACGGCTTGGCCTTGACTGCAATTTTTAGATGTGGGCTTGCCCTGTAATCAAAATGGTGGCAGTTTTGTCGCCATCCGCAGCTCGAAAGAAGGAGGCGTATCATGAACACTGTTTTTGCACTTGTGCGCCTTACCCGCGGATCCACCATGACGACCTCCGTCATGCGAATGCGCACCGTGATCGTGTGTGCTTCTCGAGGCTGAAAGGCCTTTGATCCAAGCCTTTTGGCTATTTTCACAGCTTGATCTGAATCGATTGTCGTAAGGTCCGCGTCGTTATCGTCGCATCCGTTCGGCATCTCCAAAACTCATGGAAAGGACCTGGTTGCCTTTGGCGCCGAGGCGGATAATTCATGCGCGAAATGCAATTCATGATTGCGGACGATCTGCCGTCCGTGCTCGATAAACTCTACCGGCAATTCGGCGTCTGGAAGATGGTGCGCGCAATTGCTGCCGCAGGCTGGCGTCATTGGCGGTCCGACGGTGCCAATCGCGCCTATGCCTCCAATAAGCTGGACGAGCTCCCCGACCGCATGCTCCACGATATAGGTCTCGGCCGTCGTCCGAAGCAGCCCGGCTTGCCCCCAATGCCCCAGTGGGAGCGTTGGCGGTGATGGCGGGTACCTCTTTGCGGCGCCTGGACGCCGGGGGACATGCCTGCAGCGGCAATCGTGCATCGAAAATCCTTCGACGCACGATTGCCCTGGCTTGCCGGCCTGCACACGCCGGACGAAGATAGCGGCTATTGGAGCGGCCATCTCTTCGAAACCTGCGAAATCTGGGGCGCCGAACGCGATGGAAAGCTGCTGGGCGTCATCGCATTTCAGAAGGACTGGATTGACCAGCTTTACATCCTGCCGGAAGCACAGGGGCAGGGGATCGGCTCCATACTGCTCGATATCGCCAAGGCCTCCCACACCGAACTCCGTCTCTGGACCTTCCAGCGCAATGCCGAAGCGCGCCGTTTTTACGAAGCCCGAGGCTTCGCGGCGATCAAGGAAACAGACGGTGCCGGCAACGAGGAAAAAGAGCCGGATGTCCTCTATCGATGGGTGCGGGAAACTTTCTAAAACACCGCTTGCCAACTTGAAAAATCGGTGGCTTGCTCGCCTCCCAATTGGAGGAATTTCGCATGTCGCTTGAACACTGGCTCGCTTTCGTCGCCGCGTCGTCCGTCCTTCTGGCCATTCCGGGGCCGACCATCCTGCTCGTCATTTCCTACGCGCTGAGCCATGGCCGCAAGGTTGCCTCGGCGACGGTGGCGGGCGTGGCGCTGGGCGATTTTACGGCGATGACGGCGTCGATGCTTGGTCTTGGCGCATTGCTCGCCACCTCGGCGGCACTCTTCACCGTGCTGAAATGGGTGGGGGCGGCCTACCTTATCTATCTCGGTATCAAGCTCTGGCGCGCACCGGTTTCGGAGCGCGCGGCGGAGGTCGACGAAACGGAAGTGGCTGCCGTCAAGCCTTTGCGTGTTTTCCTGCATACCTATGCGGTGACGGCGCTGAACCCGAAAAGCATTGTCTTCTTCGTCGCCTTCCTGCCGCAGTTTCTCGACCTGTCGCAGCCGCTGTTTTTCCAGATGGTGGTGTTTGAAGTGACCTTCCTCGTGCTCGCGACGCTGAACGCTGCGCTGTATGGCCTGCTGGCCTCGATGGCGCGCAACACCATCCGCCAGCCGAAGGTGCAGCGTATCGTCAACCGCACCGGCGGTTCTCTGATGATTGGCGCCGGCCTGTTGTCGCTCGGGTTCAAGCGCGCAGCCGCCTGATTTTCCAGGGCTGAGTTCTTTTGGGAGGAAGAAATCATGCTGACCGGACGTTGCCATTGCGGCGAGACGACATTCGAAGTCGACGGTGAGATGCCGCAGGCTTTGACCCGCTGCACCTGCTCGTTCTGCTCCCGTCGCGGCCATCTGTTTGCATATTACGAACCGGCTCAGGTGCGGGTGACGGCCGAACCGGCGAGCGACAGGACCTATCGCTGGCAGACGAAGATGGTGGCGCACCATTTCTGCTGCACCTGCGGCTGCACCACTTATAGCGATAGCCCCGCTTTCCAGATGGATGGGACCTGGGACGGCGAGACGCGCCGCATCGCCATCAACGCACGCCTGTTCGACGATTTTGATGCCGAGGCGCACCCGCATACGGTCATCGATGGCCGGAATCTCTGGTAGATGCGGATAGTTACGTCTGCATCGGGGAGCGATGCGCGTGCGGCCTACGCGCTTCTTGGGGCAACGGAATAGCCTGTGCATTTTATCATCTGCCCGGCGAAACGAATCCCTTTCTGTGTTATGCGTGAACGCTTGTGACGGTTCGCGGCATGTTGCGATGCATCGAGGCAGGGTGAACGTCACCTTCAAGAGACAGCAGACGAGGGAAGTGCATTGCAGGTCGGCATCGATATGGGAATTGTGTCCGGCGGGGATCCGGCCAAGCTCGATATCGAGGAGCTTCTGGCCACCCGTCTTCTGGTTCAGGGCAATTCCGGCTCCGGTAAATCCCACCTTTTGAGGCGGTTGCTGGAGCAGTCCGCGCCCTGGGTTCAGCAGGTCGTTATCGATCCCGAAGGTGATTTCGTCACGCTGGCAGAACGGTTTGGCCATGTGGTGGTAGATGGCGAGCGTACCGAAGCGGAGCTCGCCGGTATCGCCAACCGCATCCGCAAGAACCGCGTTTCCTGCGTCCTGACGCTCGAAGGTCTCGATCTCGAAGAGCAGATGCGCGCCGCCGCCGCCTTCCTGAACGGAATGTTCGATGCTGACCGCGAATTCTGGTATCCGGTTCTCGTCGTCGTCGACGAAGCGCAGATGTTCGCGCCATCCGTCGGTGGCGACGTGTCCGAAGATGCGCGCAAAATGTCGCTCGGCGCGATGACCAATCTCATGTGCCGCGGCAGAAAGCGTGGTCTGGCCGGCGTCATCGCCACGCAGCGTCTGGCAAAGCTCGCCAAGAACGTCGCGGCGGAAGCCTCGAACTTCCTGATGGGTCGTACCTTCCTCGATATCGACATGGCACGTGCCGCCGATCTGCTCGGCATGGATCGCCGCCAGGCGGAAATGTTCCGCGATCTGAAGCGCGGCAATTTCGTCGCCCTCGGCCCAGCTCTGTCGCGGCGTCCGCTGCCGATCGTGATCGGATCGGTGGAAACGTCGGCTCGTTCGTCCAGCCCCAAGCTGATGCCGCTGCCAGATGCGCCGCAGGATGTCGAAGACCTGATCTTTACGCCCGATCCGGAAGAGTTTACCCGCCCGGTCGCTGTTCGTCGTGCAACGCCCGCGCCGCGCCCGACGACTGATATTCTCGCCGAACTTACGCGCTCCATGCCGGCGGCCGCGCCTGCCGGCCAGGAGCCGCGTACCGCCCAGCCGGAGCTTAGCGCCGAAGAGCGTGAGGAGAGGCTTGCCGCGGTGTTGGCGGAAATCCTCGACGACCCGCAATCCGGCTATCGGACGGATTCGGTTCTCTATCAGGACTTCCTGGTGCGCGCCCGCATGCGCCGTCTGGCGGGACCGCCCATGTCGCTTTCGGAATTCCGCCGCCGCACGGCGATCTCCCGTTCCGGCGTTGATGCGCAAACCGCGGCCAGCGAAGTCTGGGCAACAGCATTGTCGCTATCGGTCAACGTCTCCGACGATCTGCAGGGCGTGTTCCTGATGATGGCGAAGGCGGCGATTGCCGGCGAGCCGTGCCCGTCGGATGCGCGCATCGCCCGCGCCTATGGCACGCATTCTGCCCGCCGCGCCCGCCGTCTGCTCGGTTATTTCGAGGAGCAGGGCCTGATCGTCGTGCATGCCGATTTCTCCGGTAAGCGCATCGTCGCCTTTCCCGATCTCCAGGCGGAGACTACGCCAGGTAGTGCAGACGCGCCCGATGAAGGCGAACAGCAGGCCGCGGCGGAATAAGTCGCCAAAGACTTCTCTTTATTGTATGTGGAAATGCGCCTCGACGGCTGCTGCTATAAAAGCCCGTCGCGCATCACTGGCTTCGGCGCCGCCGTTCAGTGCCGCGTTGCAGGCCTCTTCCGCCCGGTGATGCTGGCTGCCGTGATAGGCGGGCCAGAAGGCGATCCAGAACCGTCTTCGCTTCGCGGATGGTCTTGACCGTGCGGATCAGTCCGGTTTCCGGGTTTTCGATCCGGATCGGGGTCTTCCAGGCTGTGGTTCGCATAACACGTTACCTCCTGTCATGGAGATGGTGTTTTGCGGGGCGGGGTCAAAGCGAACTGCAAACAGGCTTGCCCAAAGGTTAAGAGGCAACCGCTGTTGACATTTCCATGACATGCCCCTAAACACCGCGCCAGCACCGGGTGGCAACGCCCGGTGTTTCATTTGACATGTCCCGTGGTGTTCTCCGATCGCTTCGTGAGAAACCTGTCAGAACTCCTAAATCGGGGTTCAGAGGAGGGCGTGTTTCCTTGATCCGGTCTGGCAACAGATCGGTGTAACCTGTTGAAGGGAAATACGATGAGCAAGCGCGCATCATCCAAGTACAAAATTGATCGCCGTATGGGCGAAAACATCTGGGGCCGTCCGAAGTCGCCGGTTAACCGCCGCGAATACGGTCCTGGCCAGCACGGTCAGCGCCGCAAGGGCAAGCTTTCCGACTTCGGTGTTCAGCTCCGCGCCAAGCAGAAGCTGAAGGGTTACTACGGCGATCTGCGCGAAAAGCAGTTCCGCGCCACCTACGACGAAGCAAACCGTCGCAAGGGTGACACCTCGGAGAACCTGATCGGTCTGCTCGAGTCGCGTCTCGACGCGATCGTATACCGCGCCAAGTTCGTACCGACGGTCTTCGCTGCCCGTCAGTTCGTCAACCACGGCCACGTCACGGTCAACGGCGTTCGCGTCAACATCGGTTCGTACCGCTGCAAGGCTGGCGACGTTATCGAAGTTCGCCAGAAGTCCAAGCAGCTGGTAACGGTTCTGGAATCGGTTGCTCTCGCTGAGCGCGACGTTCCGGACTATATCGAAGTCGACCACAACAAGATGGTTGCAACCTTCGCCCGCGTTCCGGGCCTGACCGACGTTCCTTACGCCGTCGTCATGGAACCGCAGCTGGTCGTCGAATTCTATTCGCGTTAATGAATGGCCCTTCGGGGCGTTCATGGAAATACGGAAAAAGTCGCGTCTTCGGACGCGGCTTTTTTGTTGGGTTTCAGAGCAGATGTCTGAATCCTAGGAGAATTTGTGGCTGCGTCGTGCCACATGCTGACGTTGCTCTCATTGATGTTTCGACTATGCTTACCGGTAACCGTGCAAGCAGGTGTCAATGTAGGGGTGATGTTCGTGGAGCATTGCGCGCACGATTTCAAATTCGAAAATTTATCGCGGGAAGCGTTGCTTGGCCGCCTTGAGTCTGGCGATATTTTTCACGCTATCGGTGAAAATGGCGCTGCCGCAATATGCCGTGTTCTTGGTGTGAACGAGACCGTAGTGAGCTCGCGCAGAATAACCACCCAACACCAATGCAAATTTGACCGGACAACCGGCCGATCCGTTGCTAGTGGCACAGTGTTCACGGGAACGATTACGTCTGTGGAGCCGCTGCCGCCAGAGGTTCACAATACGTTTCTGGAAATGGACCGCCAATACCGGCTGGGACATCGCAACGAAGAGAGCATGAAGCTAATGGCCTCGCAGCAAGCAGCTCTTCTATTTATCCATGATCACTATGCCCGGTATCCGATTGGCGAGTGACTATACCAAGCTGAGAGCTGCCATCTGCGGTATTGCCATATGGCAGCACTTTTCCATTCGGTGTGCCGTCCGAAACTCCCGCAGAAAAACCGCCTAATTTGGAGGCAGTTTTTTGTGTCAATTGTTTTCAAGTCTTTTCGCTGCGAGATTTGCGATCTCGTACCGCCAGATGAACAATCGCAACCAAACCCCATATGCACACTGCTGCTGCCCCGGCTGGAATTGTCATGAAGATGGCCCAGCCCAGAACCAAGAAAACGTGCAGGATTTCTCCGATATTGTGGCCCATCACGAAGCAAGCTTTCACGCCGGCTTCGTTGATGGCGCAGCCGGCACGGCGAGCAATCCAGCCTGCGCCGGCCGCGAAGATGAGTGGAGCGAATGTGAGGAAGACGATGACAACAAGTGCGATCAAGTAAGGGATCGCAAGACTACGTCGCTTTTCTTGTAATTCAGGACCTTCCGTCATGGCCGCCTCACTTGGAGGCGGCTTTTTTCTTTTCGCTGGCGGCCACTGCTGCCGGGGTCACGGCTGCGGCCTCGGTCGCATCCACGTCGAGTGCATGCGGCTCGCTTGTAGTCTTCGGCGCTTCGCCCATGCGGTTCCAGGCATCGAGGCCGGCGATCTTGTAGGCTTCGGCGAGTGTCGGATAGTTGAAGGTGTTCTCGACGAAATATTCGACCGTGCCCTTGAGGTTGAGCACGGCCTGGCCGATGTGGACCAGTTCCGTCGCGCCTTCGCCGACGATATGGACGCCGAGCAGGCGGCGGGTCTTCAGCGAGAAGATGAGCTTCAGCAGGCCGGTATCGAGACCCATGATGTGGCCGCGCGAGGTTTCGCGGAAACGGGCGATGCCGCATTCGTAGGGAATGCCGCGCTCCTTCATTTCCTCTTCGGTCAGGCCGCAAGTGGAGATCTCCGGAACGGCATAGATCCCGTAGGGGAAGTATTTCTGCGGTTCGCCGGCAATCGCACCGACCGCGACGCGCGCGGCAATGCGGCCCTGTTCCATCGATGTCGAGGCGAGGCTGGGAAAGCCGACCACGTCGCCGGCGGCGAAGATGTTCGGAACCGAAGTCTCGAAGGTTTCGGGATTGACCTTCAGGCGACCGCGGCTGTCGGCTTCGAGGCCGGCGGCGGCGAGATTGAGAGAATCCGTCGCGCCCATGCGGCCGGCAGCGAACAGAACCATGTCGGTGATGATCTTGCGGCCGGAATCAACCGTGACCGAGACCTTGCCGTCGGGCAGGCGCTCGACCTTGTCGGCCTTCTGGCCGAGCAGCAGCTTCATATTGCGGTCGCGCAGCTGGTAAGTGAAGTCCTCGACGATTTCCTTGTCGATGAAATCGAGCATGGTCGCCTTCGGGTCGATGACGGTGACGGCCGTGTCGAGCGCCGAGAAGATCGTTGCGTACTCGATACCGATGACGCCGGCGCCGATGACGACCATGGAGCGCGGCAGCTCCTCGATGTCGAGCAGTTCGTCGCTGTCGAGAACCGTCTTGCCGTCGAAGGGCATGTAGTCCGGCCGGAACGGCTTGGTGCCGACCGCGAGCAGGATCGACGAGCCCTGAACGTGCATGATCTCGCCGTCATCCTTCTGGATCGCCATCGTGTCGGCAGTGACGAAGCTTGCCTTGCCGCGGATGTGCTGCACGCGGTTACGCGCGAACTGGTGTTCCAGCACCTCGACTTCGTGGTCGAGCGTGATCAGCAGGCGGCGGCGCAGGTCCTCGGCGCTGATCTCCTGCTTGACGCGGTATGCGCGTCCGTAAAAGCCGCGTTCGCGCCAGCCGGAAAGGTTCAGAGCGGTTTCGCGCAGCGTCTTGGAAGGGATCGTGCCGGTGTGGACGGATACGCCGCCGACCCGTTTACCCTGTTCGACGACCAGCACTTTTTTTCCGAGTTTTGCGGCCTGGATGGCGGCGCGGCGCCCTGCCGGACCGCTGCCGACGACGATGAGGTCATATTGATTCATGGGGTGCTCCGCTCGGAAAGACTGGCGGCCGCCGCGATGCGGCAGCATTCAACGAATCCTTTTTAGCCGCGTATTCTAAAGGTTTGATTGCGACGCGTCCAAGCCTCGATTCTGACCTGTTTGCATCAATTTTGTGCAGTGCAAAAAGTGCTGAAAAAATAACTTGACGCAGGCTCGGAAATGCAATCCATTTGGACCAATTAAAAATTGGTACGCTAAATGGTACAGGGGAACGAGGCGGAAAGCCACGACAATTCGAACTATGCCTTGAACCGCCTGAGAGAGCTCATGCGGGCAGGGGAGTTCGGAACCGAAGGGCGTTTGCCGACCGAGCGCGCACTGAGCGAAATGCTCGGCATCAGCCGTCGCGCGGTGCGCCGCGCACTTGAGGTTCTTGAAGCAGAAGGGCTGATCTGGCGCCGCCAGGGTTCAGGCACGTTCATAGGCGAGCGACCGAGCGACCTGCACGGCCAGCTGGACTCGATCGTTGCCGAAACCGATTTCATGGAGATCATGGAAGTGCGCCTGCGCATCGAGCCGCAGCTCGCGCAGCTTGCCGCCATGCGCGCCAAGCCGGCGGATGTCGCCCGCATGCACGAGATTGCACTGAAGATCATCGAGAGCAGCGATGCCGATGCGCGCGAACTCTGGGATGGCGCGCTGCACCGGCTGATCGCCCAAAGCGCCGGCAACCAGCTTTTCCTGTCGATCTTCGATGTCATCAACCGCGTGCGTCAGGACGAAGCCTGGCGGGCGATCCGCGAAAGGGCCCGCTCGAACGGCGACGCGGTGAGAATATCGTTCACGCAGCACACATCCATCATCGAAGCCATTGCTGCGCATGATCCGGCCAGGGCCGGGGAGGCGATGCGCGAACATCTCCTGATGCTTCAGGAGCGATTGATAAGGGCGACCTCGATGGAGGCGCCTGACCTGGGCTCACTCAGCGAAGCAAGCTGAGGAGCCATTGCGGCTTTGCCGCCACCACCAGAAGCCGGAAAACCGGCCAGGACCATACAGGTACCAAAAACCAGAGAGAGGAATGATCACAATGAAACGACTTACCAAGTTCAGCACCGCGCTGCTTGCCGGTGCCCTATTCGCCTTCCCGGCGCTTTCCGCCGATCTGCGCATCGGCCTTCAGGAAGATGCCGACGTTCTCGATCCCGCGCAGTCCCGCACATTCGTCGGCCGCATCGTCTATACGGCGCTGTGCGACAAGCTGGTCGACGTCTCGCCGGACTTGAAGCTAGTTCCCCAGCTCGCGACCGAGTGGAAATGGTCCGCCGATGGCAAGGAACTCGTCATGAAGATCCGTGACGGGGTCAAGTTCCATGACGGCACCACGATGGATGCGGCGGCCGTCGTCGCCACCATCGAACGCAACATGACGCTGCCGGAATCGCGCCGCAAGAGCGAGCTTGCCTCCGTTGCCAAGGTCGAGGCAACCGGTCCGCTGGAAGTCAAGTTCACGCTGAAGGCCGCCGACGCCTCGCTTCTGGCGCAGCTTTCCGACCGCGCCGGCATGATCGTCTCCCCGACCGCCGCCAAGGCGCTCGGTGCGAATTTCGGCTCCAAGCCGGTCTGCGCCGGTCCGTTCAAGTTCGTAGAGCGCGTCCAGCAGGACCGTATCGTGCTGGAAAAGTTCGCCGACTACTGGGATAAGAACAAGATCCTTGTCGACAAGGTCACCTACCTGCCGATCCCGGATACCACCGTCCGTCTTGCCAACCTTCGCTCCGGCGACCTCGACTTCATCGAGCGCGTTGCCCCGACCGACGTCAGCGCCGTCAAGGGCGATTCCAACCTGAAATACGACGCCACCGTCAACATCGGCTACATGGCGCTCTACGCCAATATCGGTAACGGCCCGCGCGCCGACAATCCGTTCGGCAAGGACAAGCGCCTGCGCCAGGCCTTCTCGCTGTCGCTCGATCGTGACGCGCTGAACCAGGTCGTCTTCGAAGGCACGGCCGTCGGCGGCAATCAGTCGTTCCCGCCGAACAGCCCGTGGTTCAACAAGTCGATCCCGGTTCCGGCACGCGACATCGCCAAGGCCAAGGCCCTGATGAAGGAAGCCGGCCATCCGACCTTCGATCTTGAAATCCAGCACGCCAACAGCCCGGTCGTGATCCAGATGATGCAGATCATCCAGTCGATGGCCGCTGAAGCCGGCATCAACGTCAAGCTGAAGGCAACCGAATTCGCGACGCTGCTCGACGAGCAGACCCGCGGTAACTACCAGTTCAGCCGTTCCGACTGGTCTGGCCGTGTCGACCCCGATGGCAACATCCACCAGTTCATCACCTGCAAGGGCGGCATCAACGACACCAAGTACTGCAACGCTGAAGTCGACAAGCTGCTCAACGAAGCACGCGCCTCGACCGACGATGCCGTGCGCAAGCAGAAATACGATGCGGCTGCCGTCATTCTCAACGAGGACCTGCCGATCATCTATCTCGGCCACCAGTCGTGGATCTGGGCATACAAGAAGAACGTCACGGGCTTTGTGCCGAATCCTGACGGCATGATCCGCCTCCAGGGCGTCAAGAAGGGTTAATACCTCCGTGCCGCATGGAAGTGGAGCCATGCGGCACTTTTCCCACGCGCCTATTGCATCGTCGGACGGTCGGACGCAGTCTCCGGAAGCGACGCCGAAAGCGACGATCGCGTAGAACCCATCAATGAGAGCCCTTGCGCATACTCCCAACTGCGCGGTGCTCCGTGAGACATGAGGGGCGGCAAATGCCTGTTTATATCGGAAAACGTCTGCTGGTCGCGATCCCGACCCTGCTGATCATATCCATTTTCGTTTTTTCATTGCAGAAACTGCTCCCGGGCGACCCGATCCTGGCCATGGCCGGCGAAGAGCGCGATCCGGCGGTGATCGAATTCCTGCGCGAAAAATATCGCCTCAACGATCCCGTCGTGATGCAATATTTCTATTGGCTCGGCGGCGTGCTGACGGGCGATTTCGGTATTTCGCTGCGCACCAACCAGCCGGTTCTCGAACTCATTCTCGAAAAGCTCCCGGTCACGATCCAGCTCGCCACCATGGCGATGTTCTTCGCAATGATCATCGGCATTCCGATCGGCATCATCGCCGCAGTCAAGAAGAACACGTTCGTCGACTACCTTGCCAACATCCTGGCGCTGTCCGGCCTTTCCATTCCGAATTTCTGGCTCGGCATCATGCTCATCCTGCTGATATCGGTGCAATTGGGCTGGCTGCCGGCCTCCGGTTATGAATCGATCTTCGTCGATCCCGTGCGCTCGCTGCAGACCATGATCATGCCGGCCTTCGTGCTCGGCAATGCGCTTGCGGCCACTCTGATGCGCCACACGCGCTCGGCCATGGTCGGCGTCATGAGCGCCGATTACATCCGCACCGCACGCGCCAAGGGGCTGTCCCCGAAGGAAGTTATCCTCAGCCACAGCTTCCGCAACGCTCTGCTGCCTGTCGTGACGCTCTCGGCTCTGCTGTTCGGTGAGTTGCTCGCCGGTGCGGTCCTGACGGAACAGATCTTCACCATTCCGGGCTTCGGCAAGCTCATCGTCGATGCTGTCTTCAACCGCGACTACGCAGTCGTGCAGGGCGTCGTTTTGTGTACCGCCGTCGGCTTCATCCTGATGAACCTGATCGCCGACGTTCTTTACGTCATCCTCAATCCGCGCCTGCGCGCGACCATCTAAGGGCAAAGCTATGACCACGATCGATCAAGCTTCCGCCGTCGTCGCGCCGAAGAAGGAAAAGAGCCGCGCCTGGCGCAAGATGAAGCGCAACAAGTCGGCTCTGGTCGGCGGCGTTATCGTCCTTTTCTTCGCGCTGCTTGCCATCAGTGCACCGCTTTTGCCGATCCCCGATCCGATCGCCACCAGCTGGACGGCAATCCGCAAGGCGCCGTCGGCGGCCCATTGGCTCGGCACCGACGATCTCGGCCGCGATATCCTCTCGCGCATGATCTGGGGTGCTCGGGCCTCGCTGATGGCCGGCGTCTTCTCCGTCGCCATCGCTGTCGGCATCGGCGTGCCGTTCGGCCTCGTTTCCGGTTACTTCGGCGGCTGGGTGGACATGGTGATCTCCCGTATCACCGAAGCGCTGCTCGCCATGCCCTTCCTGATGATGGCGATCGCGCTTGCCGCCTTCCTCGGGCCGAGCCTCACCAACGCAATGATCGCCATCGGCCTTTCCGCCATGCCGATCTTCGTTCGCCTGACCCGCGGCCAGGTTCTGGCGGTCAAGACCGAAGATTATGTCGAGGGCGCTCGCTCCGTCGGCCTCAATCACTTCGAGATCATGACCCGCTACATCCTGCCGAACGTGTTCTCGCCGATCATCGTCCAGGCGACGCTGACGGTCGCGACGGCCATCATTGCCGAAGCAAGCCTTTCCTTCCTTGGACTCGGCCAGCAGCCGCCGGCTCCGTCCTGGGGCTCTATGCTGAACGTTGCCAAGAACTTCCTGAGCCAGGCGCCGTGGATGGCGATGTGGCCGGGTATCGCCATTTTCCTCGTCGTCATCGGCTTCAACATGCTGGGCGACGGTCTGCGCGACGCGCTTGATCCCCGCGAAGCGTAATTTGTACAAGGAATTTCGAGAATGACTGAATTCACCACAAGGCCCGAGATCCTCGGCACGTTCGGGGTCGTGACCTCGACCCACTGGATCGCATCCTCCGTCGGCATGGCGATCCTCGAAAAAGGCGGCAATGCCTTCGATGCCGCCGTCGCCACTGGTTTCGTCCTGCAGATCGTCGAGCCGCATCTCTGCGGTCCCGGCGGCGACATGCCGGCCGTTTTCTACTCGGCAAAAACGGGTAAGGTCGAAGTCATCTGTGCCCAGGGCCCGGCTCCGGCGGGGGCCACGATCGAGCACTACACATCCGAAGGCTTGAAGCTGATCCCTGGTGACGGCCTGCTGTCAACGGTCATTCCCGGCGCCTTCGACGGCTGGATGCTGATGCTGCGCGACTACGGCACGATGAGCGTCCGCGACGTTCTCGAGCCGGCCATCTATTACGCCGAGCACGGCCATCCGGTTCTGGCTCGCGTTTCCGCCACCATCAAGGGGTTGGCAGGCTTCTTCGAAAAGGAATGGCCCACCTCGCATGCCACCTGGCTGCCGGGCGGTTCCGCTCCTGAGCCGCAGAGCAATTTCAAGAACCCGGGCCTCGCCGAAACCTGGAAGCGGGTTATCGCGGAATCGGAGGCCAAGAGCGGCCGCGAAAACCAGATCGAAGCGGCGCGCGATGCTTTCTATCGCGGCTTCATCGCCGAGGCGATCGACAAGTACGTCAGCACCACCGCCGTCATGGATGCGAGCGGCACCAAGCACAAGGGCGTGCTGACCGCCGATGACATGGCCAACTGGAAAGCCACCGTCGAAGCGCCGCAGACCTACGACTACCATGACTGGACCGTCGCCAAGACGCCGGCCTGGGGGCAGGGGCCTGTCATGCTGCAGTCTCTGGCTCTCTTGAAGGGTATCGACCTCGCCGCCATGGACCCGTCCGGCCCGGACTTCGTCCACACCGTCGTCGAGGCCATGAAGCTCGCCTTCGCCGACCGCGAAGTCTATTACGGCGATCCGGATTTCGCGCAGATCCCGACCGAATATCTCCTCTCGGAAGGCTATAATTCCGAGCGCCGCAAGCTGATCGGCAAGGAAGCCTCGCTCGAACTGCGCCCCGGCCGCGTGCCAGGCTACGATCACCAGTTCGATGCGACCATGGCGATGCTGGCCGAGATGAGCGGCAGGGGAACGGTCTACGAACCGACCATGTCGCATCTCTCCGAAAAGCGTGGCGACACCGTGCATATCGACGTGATCGACCGTTGGGGCAACATGGTCTCGACCACGCCGTCCGGCGGCTGGCTGCAGTCTTCGCCGATCATCCCGGGCCTCGGCTTCGCGCTGAATTCGCGCGCCCAGATGTTCTGGCTGAAGCCCGGCCTGCCGACCTCGCTCGCACCGGGAAAACGCCCGCGCACCACGCTCACCCCGTCGCTTGCCCTGCATCAGGGCCGCCCGACACTGGTGTTCGGTACGCCCGGCGGCGACCAGCAGGACCAGTGGCAGTTGCCGTTCTTCCTGCGCTACGTTCACCACAAGCCGAACCTGCAGGCGGCGATCGATATGCCGCTGTTCCACACCTCGCATTTTCCGGGCTCCTTCTACCCGCGCACCAGCTCGCCGGGCGAAATCATGGTGGAAAGCAACATCGGCACCCCGGCGCTCGATGAGCTGCGCAACCGCGGCCACAAGGTGACGGTTGCCGATCCGTGGAGCGTCGGCCGCCTGACCGCCGCCCGTCGCGATGCGGACGGATTGATGCGCGCGGCGGCAACGCCACGCCTGATGCAAGCTTACGCGGTAGGGAGATAAGCATGACCTGGTCTATCGTCGCACGCGATCCGCAAACCGGACATTTTGGCATTGCCGTCGCCAGCCGCTTCTTCGCGGTCGGCGCCGCCGTGCCGCATATCAAAGGCAGGGTGGGCGCGGTCGCCACCCAGGCCTTCGTCAGCCCGCTTTATGGGACTGATGGCCTGAAGCTGCTGGAAGAAGGCAAATCGCCGGAAGAGATCATCGAAACGCTGACCGCCCGCGACGACGGGCGGCGCCAGCGCCAGTTCCATCTCATCGACGCGCAAGGCCGCAACGCCGCCTATACCGGCGAAATCTGCGTCGATTGGGCCGGGCATCTGGTTGATGACAACGTTTCCGTCGCCGGCAATATGTTGGCCGGCCCGCAGGTGATCGCCGAGACGCTGCGTGTCTACAAGGAACGCGCCGCCGCCGGCGCCCCGCTCGCCGAACGCCTGCTCGACGCCATGGACGCTGGCGAGGCGGCCGGCGGGGACAAGCGCGGCAAGCAGTCTGCGGCCATGGTTCTCTACCGCGACCAGGACTACCCCTGGCTGCGCATCAATGCCGACGACCACACCGATCCGCTTGCCGAACTGCGCCGGCTTTATGCCGTGGCCGGCGAGCGTTTCCTGCATGTCGCCGAGACCATGCCGACACGCGAAAACCCGCACGGCATGATCGATCGCCGGGTCATCGATCAGACGATCGCGGGGCTCGAAGCTGCCCGTGAAGCGGAAGGCCGCCCTTCCGCCTCTTTCGCCACGCCCTGGAAACCCATGTGAGGAACGCCGAAATGAGCCAAACACCTGTCCTTTCGGTCAAGAATCTCACCACCTCCTTCCTCGTCGATGGCGAGTGGAAAAGCGTCGTACGCGACGTCTCCTTCGACGTCTTTCCGGGTGAGACCGTCGCGATCGTCGGCGAATCCGGTTCCGGCAAGTCGGTCACGTCGCTTTCCGTCATGCGCCTTCTGGCGCCGGGCTCCAGCCGCATCGAAGGCAAGATCGTGCTGAACGGCAGAGAGCTGCTCTCGCTTTCCGAAAAGGAAATGCGCGCCGTTCGCGGCAACGAAGAGTCGATGATCTTCCAGGAGCCGATGACCTCGCTGAACCCGATCTTCACGATCGGTCGACAGATCTCCGAGGTGCTGACCCGCCACAAGGGTCTGTCGAAGCAGGAAGCCCGCGCTGAAACCGTACGCCTCCTCGAAAAGGTTCGCATCCCGAACGCCGGCGCGCGCTTCGACGATTATCCGCACCAGTTCTCCGGCGGCATGCGCCAGCGCGTCATGATCGCCATGGCCTTGGCCTCCAAGCCGAAGCTGCTGATCGCCGACGAACCGACGACCGCGCTCGACGTCACCATCCAGGGACAGATCCTCGACCTGATCAAGGTTCTGCAGGAAGAGGAGGGCATGTCCGTTCTCTTCATCACCCATGACATGGGCGTGGTCGCCGAAATCGCCGACCGAACGATCGTCATGTATCGCGGCGAAGCGGTGGAAAGCGGCCCGACGGAAGAGATCTTCCACCACGGCAAGCACCCCTATACGCGAGCGCTACTGTCCGCCGTGCCGAAGCTCGGTTCGATGCAGGATCGCAAATGGCCGACACGTTTTGCTGTGGTCGACATGAAGACCGGCGAAGCGGCCGAACCGGAAGAGGTGGCGGGCACCGTCGCCAGCGGCAAGACGCCGGTTCTCTCGGTCAAGAACCTCGTGACGCGCTTTGCGGTACGCTCCGGCCTCTTCTCGCGCCAGACTGGCTCGGTGCATGCGGTGGAGAACATCTCCTTCGATCTCCATCAGGGTGAGACCTTGTCACTCGTCGGTGAATCCGGCTGCGGCAAGTCGACGACCGGCCGTTCGATCATGCGGCTGATCGAGCCGACCGGCGGCGAAGTGGCGCTCGACGGTTACGATGTCCTGAAACTCGACTCTGTCGGCCTGCGCAACATGCGCAAGTCGGTGCAGATGATCTTTCAGGATCCGTTCTCTTCGCTCAACCCGCGCATGACGGTGGGGGCCGCGATCTCCGAACCCTTCATCAAGCACAAGCTCGGCTCGGCGAAGGACGCCAAGGAAAAGACGGCGGATCTCTTGCGCAAGGTCGGGCTGACGCCGGACATGGCGCGGCGTTACCCGCACGAATTCTCCGGCGGCCAGCGTCAGCGTATCGCCATTGCCCGCGCGCTATCGCTGAACCCGAAGGTTATCGTCGCCGACGAAAGCGTCTCGGCGCTCGACGTCTCGATCAAGGCGCAGGTCTGCAACCTGCTGCTCGATCTGCAGGAAAGCATGAACCTCGCCTTCCTCTTCATCAGCCATGACATGGCGGTGGTGGAACGTGTCAGCCACCGCGTCGCGGTCATGTATCTTGGCGAAATCGTCGAAATCGGCCCGCGTGCAGCAGTCTTCGACAATCCCCAGCATGCCTATACCAGGAAGCTGATGTCCGCTGTCCCGGTGCCGGATCCGGCACGGCGCGGCATTCGTCGCGGGATTTCGAACGATGAGTTGAAGAGCCCGGTTCGCCCGATGGGCTTTGTGCCGCCGAAGCGGGAATACCGTGAGATATCGGAAGGGCATTTCGTGCAGGTGGCGTGAGGTCTGCTGGCGATGTCGTCCGACATCGTTGTCTGACCAAAATCTGGCTATCCTCAGAGCTTTAAAATTGTGCCCGCCGGTCTAAAGCCGGCGGGCATCTGACATTAATGGCAATCCGAGACGATAAGCTTGCAGTCCGGGCACTCTGCTTTGGCAGCCTTCTGTGCTGCTGCTTCGGTGGCGCCGATACCAGTCCCGTAGAAGGCCTTGTTGCCGACATATGCGCCACACTGCTCGAAAGTCAGCATGACCTTGCACTGGTCGTTTCCGGCGGATTTGCATTCCTTCAACGCATTCGAGGAGGCTTCCTTTTTGGAGCTTCCATAGCCCACACCGTAACCGGCATCTTCGGCTGCGGTACCCTGATCGTCATTCACTGCGATGGCGCCGGTGGCAGAGGCGAATGATACATATGCGAACGAAAGCGCCGCAGCGGCGAGCGCAACGCGAATAACGGATTTCATGTTGAAGGTTCCTTGAGTCACAGAATTGTGACGATTAAGTAATATCTAAAAAATAAGCCGATTCAAGCAGCAATGTCCGTTAGTATTAATGCAGAAACCCCGTGTAATGATGGGCTTACCGTTGGGGGCGCGAGCGTAGTTTTGTGGCTCATCGCCGGAGATTTTCTGCAGGCGATCAATTATTCGGAAGCGCAAGGTTCAATCATTTCCTGGAATGATCTCGACTTGCCATCCTTCAAATCAGCCGCAGCCCCTTCAGGCTGACATGCCCGTCCTTGCCGATGATGATGTGATCATGCACCGTGATCCCGAGCGGCTTTGCCGTATCGACGATCGTCTTGGTCATGTCGATATCGGCGCGCGACGGTGTCGGGTCGCCGCTCGGATGATTGTGGACCAAGATGAGCGCAGTTGCCGAGAGCTCCAGTGCCCGACGCACAACTTCGCGCGGATAGACCGGTGTGTGGTCCACCGTGCCTTGCCCCTGAACCTCGTCGGCGATCAGCGTGTTGCGCTTGTCGAGGAAGAGGATGCGGAACTGCTCGCGGGTCTCGTAGGCCATGACGGCATTACAGTAGTCGATGACCGAGGACCAGGATGACAGTACCTGCTTGTTGCGGATCTCGCTCTTCAGCATCCGCTGGCTGGCGGTGCCGATCAGTTTCAGGTCGAGCGCCACCGTCTCGCCGACGCCCTTCACTTCCTGCAGAAGCTTGATCGATGCGCCGAATACACCGGCCAATGTGCCGAAACGCTCAAGCAGAGCCTTGGCGAGCGGTTTGGTGTCCCGCTGCGGGATCGAGCGGAAGAGCAGCATCTCGAGGATTTCGTAATCGGCAAATGCCGTGTCGCCGTGCTCCCGATATTTCAGACGTATCCGGTCGCGATGGCCATGGTAATGGGCGGCGGCCTCATCCTTTGAGGAATCCGCGGCCTTCTTTGTCGCTTTCGGCTTCGAAAACGTCTCGGCGAAAAAGCCGCGCTCGTCATCGATCAGGGACGGCTGTTCGTCCAGTGGCGGGGCTGGACGCTTGGCCATGTTACCTCGAAAGCGGGGGCAGGCCGGGGCGGTCGAGGCCGGCGGGCGAGAGCGTGAAGATTTCGCAGCCCGTGGCGGTGACGCCGACGGCATGTTCGTATTGCGCCGAAAGCGAGCGGTCGCGGGTCACGGCGGTCCAGCCGTCGGAAAGAACCTTCACATGCGGCTTGCCGAGATTGATCATCGGCTCGATGGTGAAGATCATGCCCTCCTTGATTTCCGGGCCTTCGTCGGCGCGGCCGTAATGCAGGATGTTTGGCGAATCGTGGAACAGGCGGCCGACGCCATGGCCGCAGAAATCGCGCACCACGGAGCAGCGCTCGGCCTCGGCATAGGTCTGGATCGCTTCGCCGATGGCGCCGGTGCGGGCACCGGGCTTCACGGCGGCGATTCCGCGCAGCAGGCATTCGTAGGTGACTTCCATCAACCGCTCGGCAGCGCGCTTCACCTGGCCGACCGGATACATGCGGCTCGAATCCCCATGCCAGCCGTCGAGGATGAAGGTCACGTCGATATTGACGATATCACCATCACGCAGCGGCTTTTCGTCCGGCATGCCATGGCACACGACGTGGTTGATCGAGGTGCAGACGGAATATTTGTAGCCGCGATAGTTCAACGTCGCGGGAAGCGCGCCGTGATCCATGCCGAATTCGAAGACGAAGCGGTCGATCGCGCTGGTGGTGACGCCGGGCTGAACGATCGAAGCCAGCTCATCCAGGCAGCGCGCCGTCAAAAGGCAGGCCTTGCGCATGCCGGCAAAGTCTTCGCTCGTGTTGTAGAGCCGGATCGCGCCCGTGTTCTTCATGGGGGCGGAGACCGCCTCGATGTAATTGACCATGGTTCTTCTCTCGCAATTTCTCCGTTCATAAAGCAGCAAGGCCCGGTTCGTCCATGCCTTTGCGCCGAAGAATGGGGATTGTGCCAGCTATTCCCGAACGTTCGCGTTACCGGACGACCGGTTGCAGCGCACGCACACGCGCCATCAGAAGCGTGACGACAATCGAGCAGCCGACCGTCAGCGCGAAGACGACGAAGGCCGTGGCATAGTTCTCGTTCGCGACATAACGGTCGTCGATGAAGAACGGCGAGGCGGGCGCTGTGAAGAGATTCAGGAACAGGATGTGAACGCAGAAAATGCCCGCTGAAATCCGCCCGAGCTTTGCCAGCGTCGGGCCATAGAGATCGAGCTTCCGGAAGATCAGGAAGACAGAAAGGGAGAAAAGGGCGGTGCCGAGCAGAAAGTCGTGCGGTGCGAAGACCGAGTCCACGCCGAGCCGCGAGATGGCGTAGCCTTCGAACATCTGCAGCACGACGCCGAAGGCCATGCCCCCAAGCAGGACCGGCATGGAGGCATCGATCTTCGCGTCACGCAGCCATGCCCCGAGCACGAAAAACGGAAGGCCGAAGAACAGCTCGTTGCGAACTCCGACCGAAAGCGGCGCGGCGTCCGGTCCCGCAAGTACCACCCAGGGGCCAAGCAGCAGACCGGCGAGATAGAACAGGCCGGCAAGGGGCAGCAGCACACGGAAACCGAAGCGGCGCAGGATCGCGAACAGGAAGACGGTCACCACCAGATGCGGCAGGAACCACAGATGATAGGCCGGTCCGCTGGAATAGTAGAGAAGATAGTAGACGAGCTTGATCGACGTGCTGGGATAATCCGCCGTGTGCAGCACGAACAGATTGACCACATTGTAGACGACCTCCCAGAAACCGAACATCAGCAGCAGGCGCTTGGCGCGCGGGATGATGCGGGCGATATCGTGGGCGCCGGGCTTTTCGAAGAAATGGCCGCTCATCATGAAGAAGATCGGCACCGCAAAGCGCGTCAGGTGATCGATGATTGCAAATTGCGTCACGTCTCTTTGCGGTGACGTGACCACGTGAAGCGTCGCAACCGCAAGAAAGCAGACGAAGCGCAGCGAATCCACCGAGGCGTCGCGTGTCTCCACGCGACCGTCGATCGTCGATGCCAGTCTTTCGTCGGCGGCGATCTGCGCCATCTATGGTGAACTCCTTACTAATCACCACGACCAATGTGTCACGATACGCGCCACATAGAGCGCTGACCACTCACAGGAACGTGCGGCGCGTTCCGATGTCGGCGGATAGTTAAGGAGTGCCTGCAGATTTCGTTCAAATGCCGTCGATCGGGACGAGGCCGGCGGGCGCGATTTCCTGTGGCGAAACCCGGCAGCGTATCGCATAGGCCTCGACGCCCCGCGCCCGCGCGCGTTCGAAACCCAGGGCATAAAGCGGATCGAGATCGGCGCAGATGCGGAAACGCTCGCAATCGTGCCGCTGGATCAGATAGATCATCACCGCCCGGTAACCGGCTTCCGCCATGTCGCCGAGTTCTTCCAGATGCTTGGCGCCGCGCTTCGTCACCGTATCGGGAAATTCCGCCAGCGTCGGTTCGCGGCTGAAGTGGACGTTCTTCACTTCCACATAGGCATTCGGCAGGCCGTCGCCGGATAGCAGGAAATCGATGCGGGAGTTTTTGCCGTATTTCTGCTCGCGTTGGATCAGGGGATAATTCGCGAGGCTCGGGATCAGCCCGGCACGGATTGCCTCCTCCGCCAGCCGGTTCGGCAGGCCGGTATTGATGCCGACCGTTTCGTCACCAACCTCGATCATCTCGAACATATGGCGATATTTGCGGGTCGGGCTGTCATGCTCCGACACCCAGATCTTCGAGCCGGGGGTCGTCAGTCCACGCATGGAGCCGGTGTTCGGACAAGAGCCCGTAAACGGCGTCCCGTCGTCGAGCACGGCATCGAACAGGAAGCGCTTGTAGCGCTGCACCAAGGTGGCGGAAACGAGCGGCGGATGAAAGCGCATTATCGGGTCAGACGCGTTCCAGAACGTAGGTGCCCGGCGCATCGGCGATCGCGTTCAGCGCGGAGCCGCCCGGCTTGCGGGCCAGTACCTCGTCGTCGTCCTTGGCCTTGATCCATTCATGCCAGTGCGGCCACCAGGAGCCCTTGGTCTCCTCGGCCTTGTCCATCCAGCTTTCGTATTCGCCCTTGGCCTTGCCGCCGGTCCAGAACTGGTACTTCATCTTGTCGGGCGGGTTGACGACGCCGGCAATGTGTCCCGACCCAGTGACAACGAAATCCACCGGCCCGCCGAACATCGAGGATCCGAGGAAGACGGATTTCGGCGGCGCGATATGGTCTTCACGGGTGGCGAGATTGTAGACCGGGATCTTGATATCCTTCAGCGATACGGTCTTGTCGCCAAGCTTCATCTCGCCCTTGCTGAGCGTGTTGTTGAGGTAGCAGTTGCGCAGATAGAAGGCGTGGTTCGCCGCCGCCATGCGGGTCGAGTCGGAATTCCAGTAAAGCAGATCGAAGGGCAGGGGTTCCTGTCCCTTGAGGTAGTTATTGACCACATAGGGCCAGATCAGCTCCGAGGCGCGCAGCATGTTGAATGCCGTCGCCATTTTCGAACCGTCGAGATAACCGACGGAATTCATCTGCTTCTCGATCGCGTCGAGCTGTTCCTCGTCGACAAAGACCTTGAGATCGCCCGCATGGGTGAAATCCACCTGCGTCGTCAGGAAGGTAACGGAGGCGATCCGGTCATTCTTCGCCTTGGCATGATAGGCAAGCGTTGCGGCGAGCAGCGTTCCGCCGACGCAATAACCGATCGCGTTCACCTGTTTTTCACCGGTCGCTTTCTCAACCGTCTCCAGCGCGAAGTCTATGCCTTCGCGCATATAGGATTCCCAATCCTTCTTGGCGTGCCGCTCATCCGGGTTCACCCAGGAGATGACGAAGACCGTGTGGCCCTGATCGACGCACCATTTTATGAAGCTTTTCTGCGGGTTGAGGTCGAGAATGTAGAACTTGTTGATCCATGGCGGGCAGATCAGCAACGGTCGCTTCAGAACCGTCTTGGTGGTCGGCTCGTACTGGATGATCTCGCAGACCTCGCTTTGGGCAATCACCTTGCCCGGCGTCAGCGCCATGTTGCGGCCGATCGCGAACTTGGTCGCGTCGGTGTGCCGCAGGCGCAGGTCGCCGCCGCCGGCTGCGATATCCTCGGCCAGCATCTTCATGCCGGCCACGAAGTTGGCGCCGTTGGTTGCCACCATTTCGCGATAGACTTCCGGATTGGTGATCGCAAAATTGACCGGTGAAAGCGCGGCCGTGACCTGCTTCACATAAAAGGCCGCCTTCTGGCGCGTATGCTCATCGAGCCCGTCGGCCTCGGTGACCAGCTTGTCGGCCCAGGAGGCGGTGACGAGATAGACCTGACGCAGGAAGGCGAAGAATGGGTTCTTCACCCAGTCCTCGTCGGCGAATCGCTTGTCCTTCGGCAGGTCGAGTTCCGGTGCCGGCGGTTGACCGGAAAATTGGCTCCCGAACTGGCCCCCAAACTGACTGAGACTGCGTGTCCAGATGCCCATATAGCTGGAGAACAGCAGCGTCTGCGCCTCGAGCGTCCGCTTCGGGTCGGAAATCCAATATTCCGTCACCTTGGAGAGCGTCTTCACCAGGTCCGTCAGGGGATTGAGGTCTGATTCGGCAATCTCGCCGCGTTCGCGCGGTCCGAGCCATTCCGATGCCACCTTGCCGAGGTTTTCCGCGGCACGGGCCAGATTCATGGCGAGCGCCTGTGGGTCCTTGACCATATAGGCCTCGACCGATTTGGGATCGAAGCCCGGAAATTCGTGGCCTGCACCCCCTTTATCCTCGGTCTTTTCCGCCACGCGCGGCCTCCCCACTGGTTGTCGGTTGTTTTCGTTTGTACATTGTCCCCGAAAGCGAATACAAGTCCAGCGGCTGACGCTTTCGGATGAAGCCGGCCGCTACTGAAACTGGGTTATGGAAATGGAAAAACTGAGGCACGGAACTCTCGGCGCACCGCTTTTGGCCGGTCTGGTTATCTTGCCTCTGCTGTCGGGCTGCAACAGCCAGAGCTTTGCGCTGGACGACGGCATTCCGAACACCCCGCCGCCGGCCGTCATCGTGCAGAACAAGAACGCATCGGCGCCCGGTCCGCTGGCCGTCAGGAACACCGGCGCCTATCCGACTTTCGATCCGACGCTAACGGCCGCTGCCGAGCAGATCGAGGACGACGATTATCACAAGGCCGAGCCGCGGCTGGCCGCGCTTGCCAAGGCCCGCCGCACGGGAGCGATCTCGGAAGCGGAATATAATCGTCGCGTTGCCGAATACCGCAAGCTCGCCGCCGACCACGGCAAGGACGCTCTGGCCAATATCGCCAAGTAATCCCGGCGCTGGCGGGCAGGCCGGACAGGCCAAAGGGCGCCCAAATAGAGCTTGCGTTTCGCGCCGTTTGGCCGCAAATCACAAATCGCCTAAGATGCGCCATCAAGCGTCGTGATGACGCTTCGCATCTGTCATCAAGGAGAGCCCGAGGGAGCTATGGAAGAGTTTCATAAAGTCCGGCGTCTGCCGCCCTACGTTTTCGAACAGGTCAACCGTTTGAAAGCGAGCGCGCGAGCGGGTGGCGCCGACATTATCGATCTCGGCATGGGCAATCCCGATCTCCCGACGCCGAAAGCGATCGTCGACAAGCTTTGCGAAGTGGTCCAGGACCCGCGCACGCACCGTTATTCGTCCTCCAAGGGCATTCCGGGCCTTCGCCGCGCCCAGGCCGCCTATTACGCCCGCCGGTTCGGCGTGAAGCTCAATCCCGATACCCAGGTCGTCGCGACTCTGGGTTCGAAGGAAGGCTTCGCCAATATGGCGCAGGCGATCACCGCGCCGGGCGACGTCATTCTCTGCCCGAACCCGACCTATCCGATCCATGCCTTCGGCTTCTTGATGGCGGGCGGCGTGATCCGCTCCCTGTCCGTCGAGCCGGACGAAAGCTTCTTCGGCCCGCTGGAGCGCGCCGTGAAGCACTCGATCCCGAAGCCGCTGGCGCTGATCCTCAACTACCCGTCGAACCCGACGGCCTTTGTCGCAACGCTCGACTTCTACAAGGACGTCATCGCGTTCGCGAAGAAGCACGACATCATCGTGCTTTCCGACCTGGCCTATTCGGAAATCTATTTCGATGGCGAGCCGCCACCGTCCGTTCTGCAGGTTCCGGGCGCGATCGACGTCACCGTCGAATTCACCTCCATGTCGAAGACCTTCTCCATGCCCGGCTGGCGCATGGGCTTTGCGGTCGGCAACGAGCGCCTGATTTCGGCCCTGACCCGCGTCAAGTCCTACCTTGATTACGGCGCCTTCACGCCGATCCAGGTAGCTGCCACCCACGCGCTGAATGGCGACGGCTCCGACATCGCGGAAGTCCGCAATGTCTACAAGCGCCGCCGCGACGTGATGGTGGACTCGTTCGGCAAGGCGGGTTTCGACGTGCCGCCGCCGGCCGCGACCATGTTCGCCTGGGCAAAGATCCCGGAAAAATTCCGCCATCTCGGTTCGCTGGAATTCTCCAAGCTGCTCGTCGAGAAGGCTGACGTGGCCGTGGCCCCGGGTATCGGCTTCGGCGAAATGGGCGACGATTATGTCCGTCTCGCACTGGTCGAGAACGAACACCGCATCCGTCAGGCCGCCCGGAACATCAAGAAGTTCCTGTCGACGGCAGACGAGACTATGCACAACGTGATCTCGCTCAACACGCGCCGCTGATCGCGAAGTAAGACTTTCCGGTGGCCCGTCCGGGCCACCACCTCCCAAGCAAGCAGGAAAAATCACCATGGCAGATGCCCTTAAGGTCGGCATTGCGGGTCTCGGCACCGTGGGTGCCTCGCTCGTCCGGATCATCCAGAACCGTGCGAACGAACTGGCCACCACATGCGGCCGTGCGATCGAGATCACGGCCGTCACGGCCCGCGACAAGAACCGCGACCGGGGTATCAATCTTTCCGGCATCACCTGGTTCGACACGGCGGAAAAGCTTGCCGCCGAAGCCGATATCGATGTGTTCGTCGAGTTGATCGGCGGTGCCGAGGGTGCTGCCGCAAACTCGGTTCGCGCGGCACTCGCACGCGGTCTCCATGTGGTGACTGCCAACAAGGCTCTGCTTGCCGCTTCCGGCGTCGAGCTCGCCAAGGTCGCCGAAGAAAAGGGCGCGCTTCTCAATTTCGAAGCTGCGGTCGCCGGCGGCATTCCGGTCATCAAGGCGCTTCGCGAGTCGCTCACGGGCAATACCGTTTCGCGCGTCTATGGTATCATGAACGGCACCTGCAACTACATCCTGACCCGGATGGAGAAGGAAGGCCTGTCGTTTGCCGATTGCCTGAAGGAAGCGCAGCGGCTGGGTTATGCCGAAGCCGACCCGGCTTTCGACATCGAAGGCAATGATACGGCGCACAAGCTCGCCATCCTGACCACGCTTGCCTTCGGCACGCAGATCGCCGCCGACGAGATCTATCTCGAAGGCATTACCAATATTTCGATCGAGGATATCCATGCGGCGGCCGATCTGGGCTATCGCATCAAGCTGCTCGGCGTCGCTCAGAAGACCGAAAGCGGAATCGAACAGCGCGTCCACCCGACCATGGTGCCCTACAACACCGTTATCGCTCAGGTGGATGGCGTCACCAACGCGGTGGCGATCGAGTCCGACATTCTCGGCGAATTGCTGATGGTCGGCCCAGGCGCCGGTGGCAATGCGACGGCGTCCTCGGTACTTGGCGATATCGCCGACATCGCCAAGAGCCAGCCCGGCGCGCAGCGCGTTCCGGTTCTCGGCACGCCGGCGGCAGCACTGGCGCCCTATACGCGCGCGCAGATGCAGAGCCATGAGGGCGGCTATTTCATCCGCCTGACCGTTGCCGATCGCACCGGCGTTTTCGCCTCGATCGCGACACGTATGGCCGAGAACAACATCTCGCTGGAATCGATCGTGCAGCGCCCGAAGCCGGACGCAGAGGATACGTCGAAGACGATCATTCTCGTCACGCATGCGACCACCGAGGCCTCGGTCCGCAAGGCAGTCGATGCGGTCAAGGCGGAAAGCTATCTGGTCGGCGAACCCCAGGTCATCCGCATCGAACGCCCCAAAGCGTTCTGATCGATCGACGCGACCACCAAAAAAAGTCGGCTCCCGCCGGCTTTTTTTCTGGACATTTTTTCGAACCGTCAAAAAAATTTCACGATCCCTGCCTCCGCGACTGTTCCATGACAGGAAATCTGCGTAGATTGATTCATCCAATCACACCGGCGAGGAGGCGCTTGCGTGATGATCATGAATTCTGGAAGGAAGCCGTACAGGCTTGACGTGGGACGTGGCGGCGGCGAGAGGACGACAGTCAATCTCGTGCAGGCCAATGACGGCGACGCAGGCGACGATTTCGAGGGAGGCCGCAACTGGACCTTCATGCTCGTTCTCTTCGCGGCATTTGCCGGTGTCAGCAGTTCGGCCGTCTGGTCACTTTTGTAGAGCTCGTTTCGCATCATCGGGGGTTTCCGTGCAGAATTGCCCCGAGTCTCGTATGAGCTGATACCGCTTTGCCCGCGGATGAGCTAAAAGCGGCTTATGAACACGTTCAACTCCGCGCTCTCCACCACAACTCAGCCGGTCGATCCGGTGCCGCGTGCTTTTCTCGGCGTCGAACGATCAGCTGGCGACCAGCGCTGGATATCCCGCCTCGATCAGGCGGCGCAGAACCGCGCGCTGGCGATTACCCAGATCCACGGCATTCCCGAACTCGTTGCCCGCGTGCTGGCCGGCCGTGGCGTGACGCTGGATGATGCGCCGGCTTTCCTCGATCCGACCATCCGATCGTTGATGCCCGAGCCCTATTCGCTGACGGATTGCGAAAAGGCGGTGAACCGGATCGCCGACGCGATTGCCAGGCGTCAGAAAGTGGCGATCTTCGGCGACTACGACGTCGACGGCGCCGCCTCTTCCGCATTGCTTTATCGCTTCCTGCGTCATTTCGGCGTCGAGGCTCAGATTTATATCCCCGACCGGATTTTCGAAGGCTACGGCCCTAATCCCGCGGCGATCCGCCAGCTGATCGCCAACGGCGCCGGCCTGATCGTCACCGTCGACTGCGGCTCGACGAGCTTTGATGCACTCGCGGCGGCGAAGGAAGAGGGCTGCGATGTGGTCGTCATCGATCACCACCAGCTCAGCCACGAGCTGCCGCCGTGCCATGCGCTGGTCAATCCCAATCGCGAGGACGATCTTTCGGGGCAGGGGCATCTCTGCGCTGCGGGCGTCGTCTTCATGGTTCTGGTCGCCGCCGCGCGCCACATGCGCCAGATCGGCGATCCCCGCGCCAAATCGCTCGACCTGCTCGCATGGCTCGATATCGTGGCGCTGGCGACTGTCTGCGACGTGGTGCCGTTGAAGGGCCTCAATCGCGCCTATGTGGTCAAGGGCCTGCTGGCCGCTCGCCATATGGGCAATGCCGGCCTTGCCGCGCTCTTCCGCAAGGCAGGGCTTGGCGGGCCCGTCACACCCTACCATTTCGGCTTCCTGATCGGCCCGCGCATCAATGCCGGCGGACGCATCGGCGATGCGGCGCTCGGCAGCCGGCTGCTGACGATCGAGGACACGATCGAGGCCGAAGAGATTGCTGGCCGGCTGGACGATTTGAACAAGGAACGCCAGGCCATGGAAGCCGCCATGCTGGCGGAAGCCGAGGCCGAGGTTCTGGCGGAATACGGAAACGGCGAGGGCGCTTCGGTCATCGTTACGGCGCGCGAAAGCTGGCACCCCGGCATCGTTGGCCTCATCGCCGCACGGATCAAGGAAAAGTTCAAACGCCCGGCCTTTGCGATCGCCTTCGATCCCTCCGGCAAGGGCACAGGCTCCGGCCGCTCCATCAATGGCTTCGACATGGGGCGCATGGTGCGGGCGGCGGTGGAGCAGGGCCTGCTGGTCAAGGGCGGCGGCCACGCCATGGCGGCTGGCCTGACGGTCGAGCGCACCAATCTCGGCCGCCTGCGTGCCTTTTTCGAAGAAACCGCTCAGGATAGCGTCTCGACGCTGGTCGCCAACCATGTGCTGAAGGTCGACGGGGCACTCTCCGCGTCCGGCGCGACACTCGAGCTCTACGACCAGTTGGAACTGGCAGGCCCTTACGGCTCCGGCCACTCACAACCGGTTTTTGCGATCCCCGCCCATCGCGTGAAG
>CBDDGK010000072.1:0-192676 GCA_965227625.1 Neorhizobium sp.
TCGATTTCGGCAAGGTTTCCGGCCTGGCAATCGCCGCCTGCGGCACCGCCTATCTCTCCGGCCTGATCGGCAAATACTGGTTCGAGCGCTATGCGCGCCTGCCGGTCGAGATCGATGTGGCGTCGGAATTCCGTTATCGCGAACTGCCGCTTTCGCCGACCCAGGCCGCAATGTTCATCTCCCAATCCGGCGAAACGGCCGATACGCTGGCATCTCTGCGCTATTGCAAGGACAACGGCCTGAAGATCGGTGCCGTGGTCAACGTCAAGGAATCGACCATCGCCCGCGAATCGGATGCGATCTTTCCGATCCTCGCCGGACCGGAAATCGGTGTCGCCTCGACCAAGGCCTTTACCTGCCAGCTTGCGGTTCTCGCCGCCCTCTCGATCGGCGCCGGCCGCGCCCGTGGCACGGTGACGGCGGGCGACGAGAAGATGCTGGTCAAGCATCTTGCGGAAATGCCGCGCATCATGAGCAAGGTGCTGAACGATATCCAGCCGCAGATCGAGACGCTGTCGCGCGACCTCTCGCGCTTCAAGGACGTGCTTTACCTCGGTCGCGGCACCAGTTTCCCGCTCGCCATGGAAGGCCGCGCTGAAACTCAAGGAAATCTCCTATATCCATGCCGAAGGTTATGCCGCCGGCGAGCTGAAACACGGCCCGATCGCCCTCATCGACGAGCATATGCCGGTCATCGTCATCGCCCCGCATGACCGGTTCTTCGAAAAGACCGTGTCCAACATGCAGGAAGTCGCGGCCCGCGGCGGCAAGATCATCTTCATCACCGATGAAAAGGGCGCTGCCGCCTCGAAGCTCCCGACCATGGCGACGATCATCCTGCCGACGGTGGACGAGATCATCGCTCCGATGATCTTCTCCCTGCCGATCCAGCTGCTCGCCTATCACACGGCGGTCTTCATGGGCACCGATGTGGACCAGCCGCGCAACCTGGCGAAATCCGTCACTGTGGAGTGATATCCGGCGCTTTTCCTTGCATCGCAGCATGGCATCCTGCATTGTCGCATCCAACGCATGCGGCAATGATTTGGCAGTTAGGGAAGCGGAATGAGCGATAATACAGAGCGGTTATCGCTGGCCGGCCGTCTCAGGAATAACTTCCTTACCGGGCTGATCATCTGCGCTCCAGTCGCCATCACGATCTGGCTGACCTTCACCTTCATCGACTGGGCCGATAGCTGGGTCACACCCTACATTCCGCAGCGCTACGACCCGCAATACTATTTCAACATCACCATTCCCGGCACGGGCCTTCTGATCGCTGTCGTGCTGATCACCATCATCGGCTTTCTCGGCAAAAACCTGATCGGCCGGACGATCGTCAATTTCGGTGAATCGATCCTGCACCGCATGCCGCTGGTGCGCACAATTTATCGCAGCGTCAAACAGATCTTCGAGACCGTGCTGAAGGAGAAATCGACCTCCTTCAAGAAATGCGGACTGGTCGAGTTTCCAAGCCCCGGAACCTGGTCACTGGTCTTCATCGCCGGTGACGCACAGGGCGAAATCGCAGCCAAGCTGAATGCGGATGGCGAAGAAATGGTCGCCGTATTCCTGCCGCCGACACCGGTTCCGACCGCCGGTTTCCTGATGTTCGTGGCGAAGAGCAAGCTTATTCCGCTCGACATGACACCGGAAGAGGGTGCCCGCCTGCTGATTTCCGGCGGCCTGATTGCGCCGGAATACAAGCCGAAATTGCCTGAGATTCCAGTACTTGCGCCGCCTATCCCGCCCGCAGGAACCTGATCGCCTCATCACGCCGATGCAGATAGAGGAGCGTGCGCACAGCCTCGCCGCGTTCGCTCGTCAGCTCGGAATCTCGCTCCAGCAGATAAGCCGCATCCTTGCGGGCGATCTCCAGAAGGTCGGCATGTGCCTCCAGGCTGGCGATGCGGAAGCCCGGCGTGCCGGATTGGCGGGTGCCGAGCAGCTCTCCTTCGCCGCGTAGCTTCAGGTCCTCTTCAGCGATCAGAAAGCCGTCCTCGCTGTCGCGCAGGATGGAAAGCCGGGCATGGCCCGTCTCGCTCAGCGGCCCCTTGTAAAGCAGGATACAGGTCGAAGCCTCGCTGCCGCGCCCGACGCGTCCGCGCAGCTGATGCAGCTGGGCAAGGCCGAACCGTTCGGCATGCTCGATCACCATGATCGTCGCATCCGGCACGTCGACGCCGACTTCGACCACGGTCGTTGCGACGAGAAGGCGAACCTCGCCGTTCTTGAATGCGGCCATGACGGCATCCTTTTCAGGCCCGCTCATACGGCCGTGGATCAATCCGACATTCGCCTTGCCCAACTCGCCGGCCAGGACCGAATAACGCTCCTCCGCCGACATCAGCTCGGAGACATCCGATTCTTCGACAAGCGGGCAGATCCAGTAGGCTTTTTTTCCTTCCGCAATGGCGCTGCGTAGCCGGCCAACGACATCGCCGAGCCGCTCGGTCGGGATCGTTACCGTCTGGATCGGTTTGCGGCCGGCCGGCTTTTCCGTGAGCTTGGAGACGTCCATGTCTCCGAACGCCGCCAGAACCAGTGTGCGCGGAATGGGCGTTGCCGTCATCACCAGCATGTGAGGCGAAATACCCTTGGCGGTGAGGCGCAGGCGCTGGTGCACGCCGAACCGATGCTGCTCATCCACCACTGCCAGCATCAAATTGTGATAGTTGATCGCATCCTGAAAAAGCGCGTGCGTGCCGATGATGATCTGGGCTTCGCCGGAAGCGATCCGCTCGATGATCTGGTCGCGCTCGCGTCCCTTGGTGCGCCCGGTCAGCACTTCGACAGTGACGCCCGCGGCGCCCGCCAGTTTCGAGATCGTCGCGAAATGTTGTCGCGACAGGATTTCAGTCGGCGCCATCAACACCGCCTGGCCACCTGCCTCGACGGCTGCCGCCATGGACAAGAGGGCGACCAGCGTCTTGCCCGCACCAACATCGCCCTGAAGCAGGCGCAGCATGCGTTCCTCGCCGGCCATGTCCTTGGTGATGTCGGCCACGGCCGCCTGCTGGCTTTGGGTCAGCGAAAAGGGCAGGGCGCTGACGATCTTTCTCGCCAATTCACCCTTCACTCGGATCGGTTGGCCGGGAACCTTGCGGACCTTTTGACGCACCAGCGAGAGGGACACCTGGCCCGCCAGGAATTCGTCATAGGCAAGCCGTCGCCGCGCCGGTGCCTGCGGATCGATATCCGCCGCATCGCGCGGATCATGCAGCTGCCGGAAGGCTTCCGCTACGGAAGGGAAGCTCTGACGTGACGTTAGGTGCGCATCCGCCCATTCCGGCATTTCCGGCAGGCGCGCCACGGCGCCTTCGATCGCCTTGCGCAGCGTTTTGGGCGAAAGGCCCGCCGTCAACGGATAGACCGCCTCCACGAGCGGCATGTTTTCCGCTTCCGAGGGCCTTCACCATGAAGTCCGGATGCACCATAGAGGCGCGGCCATTGAACCAGTCCACCTTGCCGCTGACCATGACCTGTTCGTCGATCGGCAGCGACTTCATCAGCCAGGTCCGCCCTTGGCGCGGAAGAAAGTCAGCGCCAGTTCCCCGGTCTCGTCATGCAGGAACACGCGGTAAGGCTGGTTGGTGCCGCGCTGGGGGCGGCTGGTGACGATCGACGCGACCTTCGATCGTCACGATCGTGCCCTGCGGTGCCAGGGCGATGCCGGGCCGGTTGCGGCGGTCGATCAGCGAATAGGGTGCGTGGAAAATCAGGTCGATGACACGACAGTAGTCCGGCTCCTCACGGCCGGTCACCCGAGCGATCATTTCGGCAACCTTTGGGCCGACGCCGGGCAGCGAAGAAACGGAAGCAAAGAGCGGATCGAGTATGGCGGGACGCATGCGCGGAAAATGCGATGGATTTTGCCCATTTGGCAAGGTGACGCGGGGCGAAAAGAATCCTATATGAACGACAAAACAGGAACATGCTTATGACAGGAACATACTCATGACGGGGTTGGCCCGCACCAGCGCCGACCTCGATCCGCGCCGCCGCCGTATTCTCTATCGCTGCTGGCATCGCGGCATCCGCGAGATGGACCTTGTGTTCGGCAGCTTCGCTGAAGCCGAGATCGCCAGTCTTGCCGATGCGGAGCTCGACGAATTCGAGGCGATCATGGGGGAGGACGATCACGACCTGCATGCCTGGATTACCGGCGCCCAGCCATTGCCGGACGAACTGAACACGCCGCTCTTCGCGCGCGTCGCCGCCTACAAGCCGGACTTTTCTCCGGTCACCAAAGCCTCCCTGGAGGAGAAGCTCGGAAAGACCATATGATCGCCGGTTTTGACGCGAAACGCATCGCGGCGGCTTCCACCCCGCTGACGATCGGCAATGTGCCGCCCGGCATGGAGCCGCTGATTCTGGCCGAGCTTGCGCGCGCCGGTCAGTCGGTCGCCTACGTCATGTCCGACGGCCAGCGCATGCCGGATCTGGAGCAGATGCTCTCCTTCGTCGCACCGGAGATCCCGGTTCTGACGCTGCCGGCATGGGACTGTTTGCCATACGACCGCGTTTCGCCGAGTGCCGATGTCTCCGCCCGCAGACTTGCAGCTCTCTCCGGCCTGATTTCGCATCGGAAGAAGCCGCATGCCGCGATCGTGCTCGTCACGGTCAATGCCATGCTGCAGAAGATCGCGCCGGCTGACATCATCGAAAGCCTCGCTTTTTCGGCGAAGCCAGGCAACCAGATCCGCATGGACGACATTGCCGCGCGGCTTGAGCGCAATGGCTTCGAGCGCGTCGCGACGGTCCGCGAAGTGGGTGAATTCGCGGTGCGCGGCGGCATTCTCGATGTCTTCGTGCCGGGAACCGAAGAGCCGGTTCGGCTCGATTTCTTCGGCGATACGCTGGAAAGCATCCGCAGCTTCGACCCCGCCAGCCAGCGCACGACCGGTCAGGCGCGCTCGCTCGATCTCAATCCGATGAGCGAAGTGACGCTGACGCCGGATACGATCAGCCGTTTCCGCAAGAACTATCTGTCGCTGTTCGGCGCGGCCACTCGCGACGACGCGCTGTATCAGGCCGTTTCCGAAGGCCGTCGTTACGCCGGCATGGAACACTGGCTGCCGCTCTTCTACGACGGGCTAGAAACCGCCTTCGATTACCTGAGCGGTTTCCGCATCGTCACGGATCATACGGCGCGCGAGGCTTCGGCTGAGCGCTCGAAACTGGTCCTCGACTATTTCGAAGCGCGCCGGGATTCCGGCACGCAAGGCAAGGGCGCCGCGGCGCAGGCCGCACCTTACAAGCCGATTTCGCCCGGCCAGCTTTATCTCGACGGCAAGGCTTTCGCTTCGGCACTGGACGCCGTAAGCGCCCTGCGCCTGACCCCGTTCAACGAAATGGATACCGATGGTCGCCGGGTGGTGACGATCGAGGCCCATACCGGCCCGCGTTGGGCGAAAAGCCAGGCGGAAGAAAACGCCGGTGAGCGTGATACCAGCGAACGCGTCAACGTCTTCGATCTCGTCGTCAAGCACGTCGCCGACAAGCGCGCCGAAGGAACCAAGGTTCTCGTCACCGGCTGGTCGGCCGGCTCGCTCGATCGCCTGCTGCAGGTTCTCGATGAGCGCGGCCTGAAGCGCATCAGGCAGATCGACAAGCTTTCCGATCTCGACAAGCTCGAAAAAGGCGAGGCGGCTTCGGCCGTGCTGAGTCTCGAGGCCGGCTTCGAGACCGGCAACATCGCCGTCATCGGCGAACAGGACATTCTCGGCGACCGCATGGTTCGCCGCGGCAAGAGGCGTAAGCGGGGTGCGGACTTCCTCACCGAAGTCGCCGGCCTTGATGAAGGTTCGTTGGTCGTCCATGCCGAGCATGGTATCGGCAAGTTCGTTGGCCTCGTCACCATCGAAGCTGCTGGCGCGCCGCGTGCCTGCCTTGAACTGCACTATGCCGACCAGGCCAAACTTTTCCTGCCGGTTGAAAATATCGATCTTCTGTCCCGCTATGGCTCCGATGCAGCCGAGGCGACCCTCGACAAGCTCGGCGGCGGTGCATGGCAGGCCCGCAAGGCCAAGCTCAAGAAACGCCTGCTCGATATGGCCGGCGATCTTATCCGCATCGCAGCGACGCGCATGGTGCGCCGCGCGCCGGTGCTCTCCACGCCGGAAGGGCTCTACGACGAATTCGCCGCGCGTTTCCCCTATGACGAAACGGAAGACCAGGAAAATGCCATCGAAGCCGTCCGCGACGATCTCGCCGCCGGCCGTCCGATGGATCGCCTCGTCTGCGGCGACGTCGGTTTCGGCAAGACCGAAGTGGCTCTGCGCGCTGCCTTCTTTGCGGCGATGAACGGCGCACAGGTGGCGGTCGTCGTGCCGACAACGCTTTTGTCCCGCCAGCATTTCAAGACATTCAGCGAGCGTTTCCGTGGCCTGCCGATCAAGATCGCCCAGGCGTCGCGGCTCGTTTCCACCAAGGAACTGAACCAAACGAAGAAGGACCTTGCAGACGGCAAGGTCGATATCGTCGTCGGCACCCATGCGCTGCTTGGCACCGGCATCCAGTTCGCCAATCTGAGCCTTTTGATCATCGACGAAGAGCAGCATTTCGGCGTCAAGCACAAGGAGCGCCTGAAGGACCTGAAGACGGACGTCCACGTACTGACGCTGTCCGCCACGCCGATCCCGCGCACGCTGCAGCTTGCCATGACCGGTGTGCGCGAACTGTCGCTGATCACCACGCCGCCGGTGGACCGCATGGCGGTGCGCACCTTCATTTCGCCGTTTGACCCGCTGGTCATCCGCGAAACGCTGATGCGCGAGCACTATCGTGGCGGCCAGAGTTTCTATGTCTGCCCGCGTCTCGCTGACCTGCCGGAAATCCAGGCCTTCCTGCAGTCGGACGTGCCAGAGCTGAAGGTTGCGGTGGCGCATGGCCAGATGGCGGCCGGCGAACTCGAAGACATCATGAATGCCTTCTACGATGGCAAATACGACGTGCTGCTGTCGACCACGATCGTCGAATCGGGCCTAGACGTGCCGACTGCAAACACGCTGATCGTCCACCGCGCCGACATGTTCGGCCTGGCACAGCTGTATCAGCTGCGCGGCCGCGTGGGTCGTTCGAAGGTGCGTGCCTTCGCGCTGTTCACCCTGCCGGTCAACAAGACGCTGACACAGATGGCCGACCGTCGCCTCAAGGTGCTGCAGTCGCTCGACACACTTGGCGCAGGATTCCAGCTTGCGAGCCACGACCTCGATATCCGCGGCGCCGGCAACCTGCTCGGCGAGGAACAGTCCGGCCATATCAAGGAGGTCGGCTTCGAGCTTTACCAGCAGATGCTGGAAGAGGCCGTCGCCGAGGTGAAGGGCGACGACGAGATCACCGATACCGGCTGGTCGCCACAGATTTCCGTCGGCATCACCGTGATGATCCCGGAAACCTACGTTCCGGACCTGCATCTGCGCATGGGCCTGTACCGCCGTCTCGGCGAGGTCTCCGATCTTTCGGAGATCGACGGTTTCGGCGCGGAAATGGTGGATCGCTTCGGCCCGATGCCAACAGAGGTGCAGAACCTCCTAAAGGTCGTCTACATCAAGTCGCTGTGCCGCAAGGCAAATGTCGAGAAGGTCGATGCCGGCCCGAAGGGTATCGTCGTCACCTTCCGCGATAAGCAGTTCCCGAACCCGGCCAATCTCGTCGGTTATATCGCCAAGCAGGGTACGATGGCCAAGATCCGGCCCGACCACAGCGTATTCCTGACCCGTGACCTGCCATCGCCGGAAAAGCGGCTGACAACCGCCGCCCGGGTGATGACGGAGTTTGCGGAATTGGCGAAGGTCTGACGCAACGTCAGGACGTGCGCACGGTTTTCCGTCAGGAATGGCGGAAGATCAGACTTCCGGCTTTTCCGGTGTGATGACGGCGGCGGCCTGCGGGTCGGGCGTGACGGAGTGAGGCAGCGGCACATCGCGGGCGCGTTCGCGCGCCAGCGTCAGCAGGCCCGAGCTGATGATCAGCACGATGCCGACCAGCATCGGCAGGTCGACGGTGTCACCGAAGACCAGATAACCGAAAAGGATCGCCCACAGCATCTGGCTGTATTGCGGCGGGCCGATCATCGCCGCCGGAGCGTGGTTGGCGGCATACATCAGCATGATCGTCGCAAAGGCCGCCAGAAGGCCATATCCGGCCAGCATCACCCATTCGATCAGCGTCGGCCAGCGGAAGTCGGGAATCATCAGGATGCCGAGTACGACCAGCACGCCGACGATACCGGCACCATAAAGCGAGATGTTCTTTTCCGTCGGCCCCATCGCTCGATAGACGATGATCGAGATGGCGCCCGAAAGACCGGCGAAGACCGCGCCGAGATGGCCGATGGAGAGCTCGCGGAAGCCTGGGCGCAGCACAACCAGCACGCCGATGAACCCGATCACTACGGCGCTCCAGCGGCGAATGCCGACCGTTTCCTTCAGGAAGATCACCGACATGATCGTCACGAAGGAGGGCAGAAGAAAGATGAGCGCGAAGGCTTCGGCCATGGAAAGATAGGTGAAGGCCGCAACGCTGCCGATCGTGCCCATGGCGGCCGAGAAGAAGCGCAGGATCCACAGCGGCCGATTGGTGCTGCGGAACGCGTCGTACCAGCGGTCGTCCTTTTTCAACAGGAACGGAAAACCGGCCAGCATGAAAACGGCGCCCCAGAAGCCCATCTCGAACGGCGTCAACGCGCCTTCGATCATCTTGACGCTGGCATCGCTCCAGGAAAAGGCGGCAAACGAAAGGAAGGCGAGGGAGACGCCCTTCAAGGTCTGGTCGGTACGCACGTCATTGATTCCGTATTAGATCATGCCCTTGCGGGCTTCGGTCTTCAGCTTGGCGATTTCGCGCAATGCATTGGCCAGCACATCCGGCGTCTGTGCGCCGCTTACCGCATATTGCCCATCGATGATGAAGAACGGTACGCCGGTGACGCCCATCTTCTGAGCCGCTTCGATTTCGGCAACGACCGTATCCTTGTCCGCGTCGGTCGCGAGCAGGTTCTCGATCACCTTTCGGTCAAGACCAGACTTTTCAGCGATATCGACGAGCACTGCGTGGTCGCCGACATTGCGGCCTTCCTCGAAATTCGCCTTGAAGAGAGCGGTCGCCACCTTGTCCTGGATCTCGCGGCCTTCCATCATCGCCCAATGCAGTACGCGATGCGCATCGAGCGTATTGGGGCCGATCTTGATCGCCTCGAAATCATAGTGGATGCCGACTTCCTCGCCGAGTTTCGTCAACATCTCATGAGCGCGCTTGACGGCATCCTTTCCGCCCAGCTTTTCAGCCAGATGAGCATGGTGATCCACGCCTTCCGGCGGGTGATCCGGGTTCAGGCGATACGGCCGCCAGTTGATGTCGACGCCGATCTCGTCCTGCACCTCGGCGACGGCAAGCTCCAGCCGCGCCTTGCCGAGATAGCACCAGGGGCAGACGATGTCCGAGACGATATCGATGGTCACGCGCTCCATGGCGACGTCCTTTCCGAGGCTTTTGTCTGGGCTTACCCAAGAACCGGGATTATTGCGCGCGCTTATCCCACCAGGTGTTGAGCTGGTAGCCGTATAGCGGCAGTTTCTCGGGATAACCGATATAGCTGCGCCGCGCCACCCATTGTTCCGGAATATGGTAGAGCGGCACCATGTAGTGACCGGAAATCAGCAGCCGGTCATAGGCCCGCACCGTCGCCTCGAAATCTTCCTGAATGCGCACGGTCAGCATGGTCTTGATAAGTTGGTCTATCGCGGGATCGTCAGTGCCCGCGAAGTTGAAGCTGCTGCCTTTAACATCGCGCGATGATGAACCCCATCTATTGACCTGCTCTATGCCGGGGGACAACGACGCTGGGTAGGCCTTCACGATCATATCGTAGTCGAAATTGCCGGAACGCGCCTGGTATTGAGCGTCATCCACGGTGCGAATGGTCATGTCGACGCCGATCAGCTTCAGCGTCCGCTGATAAGCGATCGCGAGCTTCGCCTGATCCGGGGTCTGGCTCATCACTTCGAACGCCAGCGGCCTGCCTTCGGCACTCGACATCTTGCCGTTCTTGATCGTGTAGCCCGCCTTTTTCAGAAGATCGACGGCTTCGCGCAAGACCTTGCGATCGGCGCCCGAGCCGTCGGTCTTCGGAATACGATAGGTGCCGTTCAGCACAGCCGGCTCGATCCGGTCCTTGATCGGACCGAGAATCTTCAACTCCCGTTCGTCCGCGGGTTTGCCGAGAGATGTCATCGGCGAATTCTGCCAGAGGCTTTCGGTGCGGGTATAGGCGCCTTCGAACAGGTTCTTGTTGGCCCATTCGAAATCGAACGCCAGCGACAGCCCGGCACGCACATTCACATCTGAAAACATCGGACGGCGAAGGTTGAACACGAAGCCCAGCATGCCGGTCGGCAATTGCGCCTTGAAGGCATCCTTGACGATCTGGCCGTCATGAACGGCCGGAAAATCATAAGCGCGATCCCAGTGTGTCGGACTTCCGTCGGGATAGATGTCGACGATTCCCTTCTTGAACGCCTCGAACAGAGTATTGTCTTCAAGGAAATACTCGACCGAGATCTGGTCGTAGTTGTCGAATCCGACTTTCGAGGGCAGGTCCTTGCCCCAATAATCCGGCCGCCGTTCATAGGTGATCCGCTCCCCTGGCGATATGGACTTCACCAGATAAGGGCCCGATCCGATCGGCGGCTTCAGGGTTGTCCTGTCGAAGCCCTCGGGATTGATGTCGTGTTTCGGCAGGATGGGCGCCGCGGTCGCCAGGATCAGCGGGAATTCGCGATCGGCGGTCTTATTGAATGTGAAGCGGACGCTGCGCTCGCCAACCTTCTCCATCTTCTCGACCGGCTTGAGCCGCGATGAAAACGGAATGCGGCCTTTGTCCCGCATCAGCTCGAAGCTGAAGATGACATCTTCCGGGGTCACCGGTTGGCCATCGGACCATTTTGCCTTCGGGTTGAGATTGAATTGGATGAAGCTGCGGCTATCGTCCCATTCGACGCTTTCGGCGAGCAGTCCGTAGAGCGTAAATGGCTCGTCGCTGGAGCGGGTCATCAGCGTTTCGTACATCATGTTGCCGAACGCCGGATCCCACATGCCGCGAGCCGTGGTGCGCATGCTTTTCAGGATGAACGGATTGAGGTTGTCGAACGTCCCGACGACGCCATAGGTTATCTTGCCGCCCTTTTTCACAGCCGGATTCACATAGGGGAAATTCTTGTAATCTGCGGGCAGCGCCGGCTGGCCGTGCATGGCTATCCCATGCAGAGGCTCTGCCGCGACCGGCATGGAAAACAGGGCCGGAACGGCGAGAAGGGCGGCAATGAGGGGGACGAAGCGTCGCATGGGACCCATGGGGTGAATTCCTCGCTGATTCGAAGCCAAAATAGCGCATGGCTCCCACGGCACCAACGGTGCTCTGCGCGCAAAAGAGTGATCGCCGACGTTAACGTCTTGTCAAAAAAAGCGAAAGAAGGACTGGATATCCAAGCCGCCCCGATGTAACAGGTTTGCCGCACAGGCGGGTCATTCAATTGCCTCATTTGACCGACAGGTGACAGGGCAATAGGACACCCCAAGGGTTTAGAACGGTGTGAGCCGTACCCCAACGGATTTCAGGAGACGGATCTCGTTATGATGCTTAAGGCAACCCAAGTTCTGCGGACCGCATTGTCCGCTCTTGCTCTCTCGGCTGGCGCCGCAGCGCTGCCGGTTGTAGCTCAGGCGCAGGATGCAGCACCGGGCGCCGGTGCGCCGGGCGCCCCGCCGATGGGCTGGTTCAAGACCTGCACCAAGCAGGAAGATGCCGACCTCTGCGTCGTCCAGAACATCATCGCAGCGCAGAACGGCCAGCTGATCACGGCCGTTGGCCTCATCACCGTCGAAGGCAAGGTAAACCGCAAGATCCTGCAGGTTTCGGTTCCGACCGCACGTCTCGTGCCCCCGGGCATCGTCATGCAGATTGATGGCGGCAAGGGCCAGAAGCTCGACTACATCGTCTGCTTGCCGGACAAGTGCACCGCCGAAGTTCCGCTGACCGACGCAATGATCGCAAGCCTCAAGAAGGGCAGCGAAGTCGTGTTCACTTCGGTCAACTTCCGTCGCGCTCCGAACCCGATCAAGCTTCCGCTGACCGGCTTCACCGGCGTGTTCGACGGCCCGGCAATGCCGCAGGAGCAGATCGCCCAGAGCCAGCGTAGCCTGGAAGAAGGTCTGCAGAAGAAGGCCGAAGAAACCCGTAAGAAGCTGGAAGACGCCCAGAACGCTGCAAAGCAGGGCCAATAAGCTCTTTCTCTTCAAAGAATTCGAAGCCCGGCGAAAGCCGGGCTTTTTGATTCCGGCGATGAGGTCAAATTACGGCCGTAAAAAGCACCGGCAAATGCCGATGCTTGGTGGGCGTCGTGTGTTAAGCGTTTAGTGCGCCAGAATGACTTTGGGCTTCAGGTGTCCGGACTGATCCCGATCGAAAATCTGATAGACCTGCGGGTTGCGAAGCGGAGCCTGGTTTTCGTCATGCACCAGGTTCTGCTCGGAGACATAGGCCACATATTCCGTCTCATCGTTCTCGGCGAGAAGATGGTAGAACGGCTGATCCTTGCTCGGCCGGATTTCCGCAGGAATGGAATTCCACCATTCGTCGGTATTGGCATATTCCGGATCTACATCAAACACGACGCCGCGAAACGGAAAAACCTTGTGGCGCACCACTTCTCCGATAGTGAATTTAGCGTTCCGTTGTTTCATGGTGCGATGTCCTTTCGCATCCTAATGTGGGAAAATTTTTCTCCGACATCAAGAGAGTAATGCGGCGCAACGCGCAACGTTCCACTATCTAGACTTAATGCTTGTAGTCCTACGACGTTTGGCGGTGGCCAGAATTACGCCGCCAAGCACCAGAACGACGCCGAGTGCATGGTAATATTCGAAGGTCTCGCCAAGAAAAATCACCGCCATGACGATCGATACCGGGGGCATCATGTAAAGCGTGATTCCGGCCGTCGCCGGGCCGAAGATTCGCACCGTATGCTGGAAGCAGAAGAAGGCCGCGAGCGAAGCAAAGAGGATGATTCCGGAAATCTTCGACCATGCCGAAAACGTCTTCGGCAGCAGACCGCCGTGGAACAACTCCCAAACGGCCGGTGGCAGAAGCAGAAGCGAGCCGGAGAAGGCAATGAGCCCGAACAGCGACATCGGCTTGATGGCCTGCGCAGCCGGCCGGCGCAGGAGGATGGAATAGACCGCGAATGCGATTGCCGCGATCAGCATGCCCAAATCGCCGACGTTGAAGCTCATGTGCATGAGCGCCGTGAAGTCACCGCGCAGCACGATGACGGCGACGCCTGCAAAGGCAACCACCATACCCAACAGCTCGCGGCCACCGATCCTGCGCCCTGCGAACCACCATTCGAACAGGATGATGAAGAGCGACGACGTCGTGTAGATCAGCGTTGCGTTGGAGGCGGTGGTAAGCGTCAACGCCCAATAGACGAAACCGCCGCAGATACCGATGCTGAGGAAGCCAAGCCAGAGCCACAGCCAGGTATGTGTCTTCACGAAGGCCCAGGCTGCCGGCCAGTCCCTATAGAGGATCGGCACCATAATCAGCGTCGAGCCCGCCCAGCGGATGAAAGCGGTGATGAATGGCCCAACCTCGCCGATAACCCCGCGGCCGAATATCAGATTGCTCGAAAACAAGATCGGAACCAGCAGGAAGATCAGCCAGTCGGTCGAGCGCGGCTGCGGATTGGTCGGGGAGGGCATTGGCTACCGGGAGAGGCGTAAAGGGCTCTGCAAAGGAAAACGGCGGGCTTTTGGCCCGCCGTCAGGATGAAAGACGAGGCGCGGCTTGTGTCCGCGCCCGATCGCATCAAGCCGAATAGTACATGTCGAATTCGACCGGATGCGGCGTCATTTCGAAACGCATGACTTCCGTCATCTTCAGTTCGATATAGGCGTCGATCTGGTCGTCGTCGAAGACGCCGCCGGCGGTCAGGAACTTGCGGTCCTTGTCGAGGTTTTCCAGCGCTTCGCGCAGCGAACCGCAGACCGTCGGGATCTTCTTCAGTTCCTTCGGCGGCAGGTCGTACAGGTCCTTGTCCATGGCCTTGCCCGGATGGATCTTGTTCTTGATGCCGTCGAGGCCGGCCATCAGCATGGCGGCGAAAGCGAGATAGGGGTTCGCCAGCGGATCAGGGAAGCGGACTTCGACGCGCTTGGACTTCGGGCCGGTGCCGAACGGGATGCGGCACGACGCCGAACGGTTACGTGCGGAGTAGGCGAGCAGAACCGGTGCTTCGTAACCCGGAACGAGACGCTTGTAGGAGTTCGTCGTCGGGTTGGAGAAGGCGTTGATCGCCTTGGCATGCTTGATGATGCCACCGATGTAGAACAGGCAGCTTTCCGACAGGCCGGCATATTCGTCGCCTGCGAAGGTCGGCTTGCCGTCCTTCCAGATCGACTGGTGCACGTGCATGCCCGAGCCGTTGTCGCCGAAGATCGGCTTCGGCATGAAGGTTGCGGTCTTGCCATAGGCATTGGCAACCTGATGCACGACGTACTTGTAGATCTGGATCTTGTCGGCGTTGCGCACCAGCGTGTCGAACTTGACGCCGAGCTCGTGCTGGGCGGAAGCGACTTCATGGTGATGCTTTTCGACGACCACGCCCATTTCGGAGAGCACGGTCAGCATTTCGGAGCGCATGTCCTGAAGGCTGTCGACCGGCGGAACCGGGAAATAGCCGCCCTTGACGCGCGGACGGTGACCGAGGTTGCCGGTCTCGTAATCGGTGTCGTCGTTGGACGGCAGTTCGGACGAATCGAGCTTGAAGCCGGTGTTGTAAGGATCGGCCTTGTACTTTACGTCGTCGAACACGAAGAATTCCGGCTCGGGACCGACAAAGACGGTGTCGCCGATACCCGAAGCCTTGAGGTAGGCTTCAGCCTTCTTCGCGGTGCCGCGCGGGTCGCGGTTATAAGGCTCGCCCGAAACGGGATCGAGAATGTCGCAGACAATCACCATGGTCGACTGGGCGAAGAACGGGTCCATATGGACCGTTGCCGGATCCGGCATCAGCACCATGTCGGACTCGTTGATGGCCTTCCAGCCACCGATCGAGGAACCGTCGAACATGACGCCGTCGGCAAACATGTCCTCGTCGACGCAGACAACGTCCATGGTAACGTGGTGCAGCTTACCGCGCGGGTCGGGGTAAAGCGCAGGTCCACGAACTTGACGTCGTTTTCCTTGATCTGTTTCATGATTTCGCTTGCGCTCGTCATATGACCTTCCTCGATGTGAAATGACGATTAAAACCCGGGCCTGAATGGCCAGCGGGCGAATTAGATCGCGTCTACGCCGGTCTCGCCGGTGCGGATGCGGATAACTTCCTCCACGTTGGAGACGAATATCTTGCCGTCCCCAATTCGTCCAGTCTGGGCGGCATTGCGGATTGCCTCGATAACAGCATCCGCATTTTCGTCCGCCAGGACCACCTCGACCTTCACCTTCGGCAAGAAGTCGACGACGTATTCCGCGCCGCGATAGAGCTCGGTATGGCCCTTCTGGCGGCCGAAACCTTTCGCTTCGGTGACCGTGATGCCCTGCAGTCCGACTTCCTGAAGGGCTTCCTTCACTTCGTCGAGCTTGAAAGGCTTGATGATCGCTTCGATCTTTTTCATGAGAAACTTTCTCTCCGCTTCTCCCTTGAAGCAGGCCTCTACCCGCTCGGCCATGCCAATGCAGATATCGTGCCAAACTCGAAGGCGACTTTCAAAAAAATAATACGGTTTCGCATCTAATCCCTACGAAACGGCGCGCTTCCTGACAAGATCGCAGGCGATTTTCTTTATTTTTGTGCGTTGCGGGAGAAGAAATCGTGTTTTTTGACAAAAAACTGAAACTTTAGAAGGTCGGAATATGTAAGTCGGTATGAGTAATATTTGTTCATTTGCATAAATAGTAATCAAATTTAGCATGGCGAGGCCGCTTGTTTTCTAGCCACCTTTCCTTTCAATAATGTCATGAAGATTTCATTGGATCATATTGTTCTGACGCCTGACGAAATGGCTGCTGCAGATCTGGCAGCCGCACAGTCAGGTCTTTCCTCTTTTGCCCTGATGGAGCGAGCTGGACAGGCCGTCGCGGCGTCCGCATTGCGAAATTTTCCCGGAGCTTCCCGTTTTGCGATCCTCTGCGGTCCCGGTAACAATGGCGGCGACGGCTATATCGCCGCGCGCGCACTTGCGCAGTCGGGAGCCGATGTTGCGCTCTTCCACTTTGGCGATCCGGACAGGCTGAAGGGCGATGCGCGACAGGCGAGGCTTGCTTGCGACATGCTCTCGCAAGCCCTCGACCTATATCGGCCGCGACCCGGCGATGTGGTGATCGACGGCCTGTTTGGTGCCGGACTATCGCGGGACCTGCCTGCCGAAGTTTCCGCCGTCATAAACCGCGTCACCGAAAGCGGGGTACCGGTCCTCGCCATTGATCTTCCAAGCGGAGTCTGCGGACGACGTGGCACCCCGCTCGGCGCGGCGTTTCAGGCACGGTACACAGTCACCTTCATGACGCTGAAGCCCGGGCATCTGTTGCTTCCAGGCCGGTCGCTCTGCGGTGACATGGAGGTTTTCGATATCGGCATACCGAGAAGAATCATCCAGTCGGTTGCCGGAAAGATAAGCCGAAACGATCAGGCGCTCTGGCGTGGGCTGTTGCCGGAGCCGGGAAGCGACACACATAAATACCGGCGAGGCCATCTCGCCGCATTCTCCGGAAGCGGTTCGAAGACGGGTGCGGCGCGGCTCTCCGCCCTTGCTGGCCTGAAAGCCGGGGCAGGGCTGGTCACCGTCGCGTCTCCGGGCGATGCCATGCAGGTCAATGCCTCCTCGCTGACGGCAATCATGCTCCATCGGATCGACAGGCTTGAGGACCTGCAGGCCTGGCTTCAGGCCGCAAAGCTCTCGGCCTTTGTTCTCGGTCCGGGCTTCGGCATCGGCGAAAAGGCGCGGGCCTTCGCACTGGCACTGAACAATTTCCCTATGGTCCTCGATGCCGACGGGATCACTTCATTCCGAGAAAAGCCGGCCGAATTGTTCGATGCCTTTGCCGGTGGCGTGCCTCGCCTCGTGCTGACGCCGCACGAAGGCGAGTTCGGCCGGCTTTTTCCCGACCTCGCCGCAGACAGGGAACTGAGCAAGATCGAGAAAGCCATAAAAGCGGCCGAACGTGCGCATGCGGCAATCGTCTATAAGGGCGCCGACACGGTGATCGCATCGCCGGATGGGCGCGCTTATATCAACACGAATGGCCCGCCATGGCTCGCGACGGCCGGTTCCGGCGATGTGCTGGCTGGCATGATCGGCGCCTTGCTGGCGCAGGGCGTCCCCGCGTTCGAGGCCGCAGCCGCCGGCGTTTATCTGCACGGCGAGGCCGGACATCGTGCCGGCCGCGGCATGACGGCGGAAGATCTTGCCACACATGCCGGGGTAGGTCTCGACGCCTGACCGTTAAGCTTCGAGCAGTTCCCGCATGGCCATCGCGCCATAGGGTGCGTTCACTTTGCCCTCGTGAATGAAGAAGGCAAAGACATCGCGCGGCTCCTTCTTGGGCTTGTGCTTCTCGTCGATCAACGGCAGATCGTCCGGCACGCCGCCCTCGGCCCATGTCTGCAGCCGCTTGCCCCAAGCCTTCATATCAGGCTCCGCATAACAGGTCTTGATATCATCGGACCCCTTCTGTAGGCGAGCGTAGACGAAATCCGCCGTCACATCAGCGATCATCGGGTAATCGAAATGGTCGGCGCAGACCGGCGCGATATTGTATTTCTCGAGCAGCGCGATTAATTCCGGCACCTTGAAACTGTCATGGCGAACCTCGACCACATGGGTCAGCTTCAGCCCATCCAGCTTGTTCGGCAAAAGTTTCAGAAACGCCTCGAAATCATCCGGCTCGAACTTCTTGGTCGGGGCGAACTGCCAGAGCAGCGGGCCAAGATGATCGCCGAGTTCGGTCAGTCCCTGGCCGAGAAATTTTTCGATCGACTCTCCGGCTTCCGCCAGAACCTTGCGATTGGTTGTGAAGCGGCTGGCCTTCAGCGAAAAGATAAAGCCGTCCGGCACATCCGACGCCCATTTCGCGAAGGTCTCCGGCTTCTGCGAGCCGTAATAAGTGCCATTGACCTCGATGACCGAGAGCTTACTCGCCGCATATTCGAGCTGCTTTTTCTTGGCGAGCTTTTCGGGATAGAACGTGCCCTCCCAGGGCTCGAACGTCCATCCACCGATACCCGTGCGGATCGTGCCGGTTTTGGTCATGATCGTCTCCTCGAATGCCCGAGCTTATGCCGGCGCGATGAAGGGTTGCGAAATCTCTTGGAAAACCGGCAATTCTTCCATCGACGCGCAATGCGCGGAAAGTGCCGGATGGTTCTCAAGCCGGATGAACCCTGGATGGGCTTCCGACATGTGCCGGATCGCGCAGGCGACTGCGATATCCGCATGGCCGAACTGCTCGCCAAACCAGTATCTGCTTGTAACGCCACGACGCTTTGCTTCAAGAACGTCGAGCGTGCCCAGCATCTGCCGTATGCAGCGCTCCATCCAGAATTCGGACGGCTGCTCATGGAGCTGCTGCTCGTAAAACAGAGCGGCTCCCTTGTCGGCAAGCCCCGTGGCAAGCGCCATGACGGTAATCGCGCGGTGGCGTTCCGGCTCCTCCTGCGGCAGGAGCCGAAGACTAGGTGAAACCAGATTGTCGATATGGTCGATCATCGACGGGCTATCGACGATCACGTCGCCATCGTCGAGCACCATGGTTGGCACCCGGATCAGCGGGTTGATGGCCCTTATCTTGTCGGCATCGCCAAAGATCGCCCATGGGCGATGCTCGAATGGCAAGCCATAGAGCGTGAGCGCGATCCCGATGCGGCGAACGAATGATGAATCATATTGGCCGATCAGGATCATCATTCACTCCGCCGCTTCCACCTTCTTTGCCGGTCGCCGATCCAGCAATTCCTTCAGGAACTGGCCGGTATAGGACCGCTTCTCCTTGACGATCTGTTCCGGCGTGCCGGCCGCAACCACCTCACCACCACCCGTACCGCCTTCCGGACCGATGTCGATGATCCAGTCGGCCGTCTTGATGACTTCGAGATTGTGCTCGATAACCACGACGGAATTGCCCTGGTTCACCAGTTCATGCAGCATTTCCAGAAGCTTCGCCACGTCATGGAAATGCAGGCCGGTCGTCGGCTCGTCGAGGATGTAGAGCGTACGTCCCGTCGAGCGCTTCGACAGCTCCTTGGCTAGCTTGACGCGCTGCGCCTCGCCACCCGAAAGCGTATTGGCCTGTTGACCGACCTTGATATAACCGAGGCCGACATCGAAGAGCGATTGCAGTTTGTCGCGCACTGCCGGGACCGCAGAGAAGAACTCGACGCCTTCCTCGACCGTCATGTCCAGCACATCGGCGATCGACTTGCCTTTGAAATGCACGTCGAGCGTCTCGCGATTGTAACGTTTGCCGTGGCAGACGTCGCAGGTGACATACACGTCCGGCAGGAAGTGCATCTCGATCTTGATGACGCCGTCACCCTGGCACGCCTCACAACGGCCGCCCTTGACATTGAACGAGAAGCGGCCGGGCGCATAACCGCGCGCCTTGGCTTCCGGCAGGCCGGCAAACCAGTCGCGGATCGGCGTGAAGGCACCGGTATAGGTCGCCGGGTTGGAACGCGGCGTGCGGCCGATCGGCGACTGGTCGATATCGATCACCTTGTCGATGAATTCGAAACCGTCGATCTTGTCGTGCTCGGCAGGGATTTCGCGGGCGCCCATCACGCGGCGGGCAGCCGCCTTGTAGAGCGTCTCGATCAGGAAGGTGGACTTGCCGCCACCCGATACCCCCGTCACCGCCGTGAAGACACCAAGCGGCACCGCCGCGGTCACGTTCTTCAGGTTGTTGCCGCGAGCGCCAAAAACCTTGATCTCCTTGCCCTTCTTCGGCTTGCGGCGCTCCGCGGGAACGGCAACGCCAAGCTCACCGGACAGGTATTTACCGGTCAGTGACTTGGGGTTGGCCATCACCTGCTGCGGCGTGCCTTCGGCGACAACCGTGCCGCCGTGAATGCCGGCGGCAGGGCCGATATCGACGACATAATCGGCCGTCAGGATCGCGTCTTCGTCATGTTCGACGACGATGACGGTATTGCCGATGTCGCGCAGATGCTTCAGCGTTTCGAGCAGGCGGGCATTGTCGCGCTGATGCAGGCCGATCGACGGCTCGTCCAGCACGTAGAGCACGCCAGTCAGGCCAGAGCCGATCTGCGAGGCAAGCCGGATGCGCTGGCTTTCGCCGCCCGACAGCGTGCCGGAATTACGGGACAGGCTGAGATAATCGAGGCCGACATCGTTGAGGAAGCGCAGGCGTTCGCGGATTTCCTTGAGGATGCGGACCGCGATCTCGTTCTGCTTGGCGTTCAGGTTTTCCGGCAGGACTTCGAACCAGTCACGTGCCGTCCTGATCGACATGTCGGTAACCTGGCCGATATGCAGCTTGTTGATCTTGACCGCCAGGGCCTCCGGCTTCAGGCGAAAACCTGCACAGGCCGGGCAGGGGGCCGCCGACATGTAGCGCTCGATATCCTCGCGCGCCCAGGCACTGTCTGTCTCCTTCCAGCGACGCTCCAGGTTCGGAACGATGCCTTCGAAATTCTTGACCGTCTTGTAGGAGCGGGCGCCGTCCGCATAGTTGAACTCGATCTTTTCCTCGGTTCCCTGCAGGATCGCCGTCTGCGCTTCGCCGGACAGTTCGTTCCAACGGCTCGAGAGCTTGAAGCCGAAAACCTTGCCCAGCGCTTCGAGCGTTTGGTTGTAATAGGGTGAGGTCGATTTTGCCCAGGGAGCGATCGCTCCATCGCGCAGGGTGCGACCCGGTTCTGGAACGATCAGGTTCTCGTCAACCTTCTGCTGCGAACCCAGGCCATCGCAGGTCGGGCAGGCGCCGAAGGGATTGTTGAACGAAAAGAGCCGAGGCTCGATTTCCGAAATGGTGAAGCCGGAGACCGGGCATGCAAATTTTTCCGAAAACAGCACGCGCTCATGGGTTTCGTTGAGCGACTTGTTGGCCGAACCGCCGGCGGCGGTTTCTTCCGTCGGCAAGGGCTTGTCTGCGAATTCCGCCACCGCCAGACCGTCGGCGAGTTTCAGCGATGTCTCAAGGCTGTCGGCAAGGCGCGCGGAAATATCGGAGCGTACGACGAGGCGGTCCACGACTACGTCGATGTCGTGCTTGTACTTCTTGTCGAGTGCCGGAACGTCGGCGATCTCGTAGAATTGGCCGTCGACCTTGACGCGTTGAAAGCCCTTCTTCATCAGGTCGGCGAGTTCTTTTTTATACTCGCCTTTGCGACCGCGGATCATCGGGGCGAGAATATAAAGACGGGTGCCTTCCTCGAAAGCGAGGACACGGTCGACCATCTGGCTGACCGTCTGGCTCTCGATCGGCAGGCCGGTAGCAGGCGAATAAGGGACGCCGACGCGTGCGAAGAGCAGGCGCATATAGTCGTAAATTTCGGTGACGGTACCGACCGTCGAACGGGGATTGCGCGAGGTGGTCTTCTGTTCGATCGAGATCGCCGGCGACAATCCGTCGATCTGGTCGACATCCGGCTTCTGCATCATTTCCAGGAACTGACGCGCATAGGCCGAAAGGCTTTCGACATAGCGCCGCTGGCCTTCCGCATAGATAGTGTCGAAAGCCAGCGAAGACTTGCCTGAGCCGGAGAGGCCGGTCATCACGATCAGCGAATTGCGCGGCAGATCGAGGTCGATGCCCTTCAAATTGTGCTCGCGCGCACCACGTATTGAAATGCTCTTCAGTTCACTCATCGTCATGCCTTCGGGGGAGGATTGAAGGTCCTTATGTAGTGATTGATCCGCGCCTGTCGAGACGAAACTGTCGCGACGCCGCAGCGTTCCGAGTCGGTTGACAGCACTATAGGAATTAAATAGAACAAATAAAGAACAAAATTCGCTGTGGATTAAGATTCTCGGATACCCACCGGAACTGTCCGATGCGCTAGAGTGCCGCGATTGTATTTAAGGCCGCAGCGGAAGCGGCAGACGAGGTGAAAATATGGCTGGTAGCGTCAACAAGGTCATCCTGATCGGCAACGTCGGAGCAGATCCGGAAATTCGCCGCACGCAGGACGGCAAGGCGATTGCTAACCTGCGTATCGCCACATCCGAGCAGTGGCGTGACCGCAATTCCGGCGAGCGTCGTGAAAAGACCGAATGGCATAGCGTTGTCGTCTTCAACGAGGGCCTGACCAAGGTCGTCGAGCAGTATGTGAAGAAGGGCGCGAAACTTTACATCGAAGGCGCGCTTCAGACCCGCAAGTGGCAGGACCAAAACGGCAATGACCGTTATTCGACCGAAATCGTCCTGCAGGGCTTCAACTCTACGCTGACCATGCTGGATGGTCGCGGTGAAGGCGGCGGCGGCGGTTTTGGTGGCGGCAGCGGCGGTGCTCGCGGTGGCAACGACTTCGGCGGCGGCGGTGGTGACGATTTCGGCGGTGGCTACGGCGGCGGCAACGACTTCGATCGCCGCTCTTCAGGCTCAGGTTCCGGTGCTGGCAATGCAAATCGCGGCGGTGGCAACAGCAACCAGTCGTCCGGCGGCAACTTCTCGCGTGATCTGGACGACGATATTCCGTTCTGATCGAGGCCGAGTTTCAGCTCCAAAAACAAAAGAGGAAAGCGCCTGTACGCTTTCCTCTTTTTTCGTTCGGCCCAACTTTTCATTCGACAGTATGCGAGTCTGCTGAGCGGCTTTCCGCTCTTCTGTTGTTGTCACCAATGAGTGCGGATGCTCTCAGGTAGGGTAGTGTCACCCATCAGAGACTGAAGGCCGAACGCACCCCATCCACGACGAATTGTACCGAAAGCGCTGCCAGGATGACGCCGAGCAGGCGGGTCAGGATTGCTCGACCGGTGACACCGAGAAAACGGTCCAGCCGTTCCGCGATCAGGAGCGTCACGTAAACGAGCGCCATGATCAGTGCGATGATGCCGATCAGGAGCGAGCGGTCGAGCGCGCCGGGGAACGTGCCCGAAAGCAGCACGGTCGCCGAGATCGCGCCCGGTCCGGCGATCAGGGGCAGGGCGAGCGGAAACACGGCGATATTCTGGATGTGGTCGATAGTGATCGCCGCCTGGGACGTCTTTTCCTTCCGTTCCTGGCGTCGTTCGAAGACCATTTCGAAGGATATCCAGAAGAGCAGCAGGCCGCCTGCAATGCGGAAGGCGCCGATCGAGATGCCGAGCAGTCCAAGCACGCCGGAGCCGAAGAGCGCGAAGACCGCAAGGATGCCGAAGGCGATAAGCGAACCGCGCAGCGCGACCTGCTTGCGCTGAACCGCTGTCATGCCGACGGTGAGGCCCAGGAAGACCGGCGCGAGCCCTGGCGGGTCGAGTGTGACGAGCATCGTGGTCAGTGCGTTGACCAGCATATCCGGAGTTGCCATATCCTCTCCCTGTGGGCCTGCAATCCTTGCAGTTGCGTGCCAAGATTGTTAGGACAGGCCAGCGGAGAAAGAAAGCCCATCCCGTTGCGCGCATTGCGCCGTTCCAGCCTCTCGGAACGGCCATTTTCAAGCCGTAAAAGCTGTTCACAACCAACCCGGAAATTGGCGTATCCCGCCGCTTTCCGATATAAAAACGAAACTGATTCCGAACAGAGATCGTGATCCGATTTGACTGAGCAAAGCACACCCGGCGGCGGAAAGCTGCCTCCAGGCATCGAACCCATTTCCATCATGGAAGAGATGCAGCGGTCCTATCTCGATTACGCGATGAGCGTTATCGTCAGCCGCGCGCTTCCTGATGTCCGCGATGGGATGAAGCCCGTTCACCGGCGCATTCTCTATGCCAGCCATGAAAGCGGCTATCACTGGAACCGTAAATACGTGAAGTCCGCACGCCCCGTGTCGGACGTCATGGGTAAATACCATCCGCATGGCGACGCCTCGATCTATGATGCCTTGGTGCGCATGGCGCAGGACTGGTCGATGCGCGTGCCGCTCATCGACGGGCAGGGCAATTTCGGCTCGATCGACGGCGACCCTCCGGCGGCGATGCGTTACACCGAAGCGCGCCTGACCAAGGTCGCGCATGAAATTCTCGAGGATATCGACAAGGAAACTGTCGATTTCCAGGAAAACTACGACGGTTCGGACAGCGAACCGAAGGTTCTGCCGGCGAAGTTCCCAAACCTTCTGGTCAATGGCGGTGGTGGTATCGCCGTCGGCATGGCGACCAATATTCCGCCGCACAACCTCATCGAAGTCGTCAATGCGTGTATCGCGCTGATCGATAATCCGGCGATCGAACTGCCCGACCTGATGCAGATCATTCCCGGCCCGGACTTCCCGACCGCCGGTTTGATCCTCGGCCGGGCGGGCATCAGGTCCGCTTACGAAACGGGCCGTGGCTCGGTGATCATGCGTGGCCGGGCGACCATCGAGCCGATGCGCGGCGATCGCGAACAGATCATCATCACCGAAGTTCCCTTCCAGGTGAACAAGGCGTCGATGGTCGAGAAGATCGGCGAACTCGTGCGCGAAAAGCGCATCGAAGGCATTTCCGATCTGCGCGACGAATCCGACCGTCAGGGTTACCGCGTCGTCGTTGAACTGAAGCGCGACGCCAATGCAGATGTGATTCTTAATCAGCTTTACCGCTATACACCGCTGCAGACCTCTTTCGGCTGCAACATGGTGGCGCTGAACGGCGGCAAGCCGGAACTGATGAACCTCCCCGACATGCTGAAGGCTTTCGTGACCTTCCGCGAGGAGGTCGTGAGCCGGCGTACGAAATACCTTCTGCGCAAGGCACGCGAGCGCGCTCACGTCTTGGTCGGTCTCGCGATCGCGGTTGCCAATATCGACGAGATCATCCTCGTCATCCGCCGTGCGCCGGATCCGGCCTCGGCCCGCGAAGAACTGATGACCCGCCGTTGGCCGGCTCAGGACGTCGAGGCGCTCATCCGCCTGATCGACGACCCGCGTCACAAGCTGAACGACGATGGCACCTACAACCTCTCGGAAGAGCAGGCGCGTGCGATCCTCGAACTGCGTCTCGCCCGCCTGACGGCTCTCGGCCGCGATGAAATCGCTGACGAGTTGAATAAGATCGGCGCCGAGATCAGCGACTATCTCGACATCCTGTCGTCACGTATCCGCATCATGACCATCGTCAAGGACGAGTTGATCGCAGTGCGCGACGAGTTCGGCACGCCGCGCCGCACCGAGATCATGGAAGGCGGCCCGGACATGGACGATGAGGATCTCATCGCCCGTGAAGACATGGTCGTGACCGTTTCGCATCTCGGCTACATCAAGCGCGTTCCGCTCGGCACCTATCGCGCCCAGCGCCGCGGCGGCAAGGGTCGCTCTGGCATGGCAACCCGTGACGCCGATTTCGTCACGCGCCTGTTCGTGGCAAACACCCATACGCCGGTCCTGTTCTTCTCCTCGCGTGGCATCGTCTACAAGGAAAAGGTCTGGCGCCTGCCGATCGGCACACCGCAATCGCGCGGCAAGGCCCTGATCAACATGCTGCCGCTGGAAGCCGGCGAACGCATCACCACCATCATGCCGCTGCCGGAGGACGAGGCGACCTGGGATAACCTGGACGTCATGTTCTCGACCACGCGCGGCACGGTGCGCCGGAACAAGCTTTCGGACTTCGTGCAGGTCAACCGCAACGGCAAGATCGCCATGAAGCTCGAGGAAGAGGGCGATGAAATCCTCTCCGTCGAGACCTGCCAGCCGCCGAACCTCGATCTCAACGAACCGGGCGACGACGTGCTGCTGACGACCGCTCTCGGTCAGGCGATCCGCTTCCCGGTCGATGAAGTCCGTGTCTTCGCGGGCCGTAATTCGATCGGCGTGCGCGGCATTACGCTTGGTGACGGCGACCGCATCATCTCCATGACCATTGTCGGCCATGTGAATGCGGAACCCTGGGAGCGGGCGGCTTATCTCAAGCGTTCAGCTGCCGAGCGTCGTGCAGCGGGCGTCGATGAAGAAGACATCGCACTGGTTGGCGAAGAAGTCACCGAAGAGGGACAGCTTTCCGACGAGCGCTACGAATACCTCAAAGCGCACGAGCAGTTCGTCCTGACGGTTTCGGAAAAGGGCTTCGGCAAGCGGTCATCGTCCTATGATTTCCGCACCTCGGGCCGCGGCGGCAAGGGTATCCGTGCCACCGACACATCCAAGACCGCGGAAATCGGCGAACTCGTCGCTGCCTTCCCGATCGAGGACAACGACCAGATCATGCTCGTCTCCGACGGCGGCGTGCTCATCCGCGTACCGGTAAACGGCATTCGTATCGCCAGCCGCGCCACCAAGGGCGTCACCATTTTCTCGACCGCCAAGGACGAGAAGGTCGTCTCGGTGGAACGGATCAGCGAGCCGGAAGGCGAAGAAGAAAACGGCAATGGCGAAGACACCGCCGCTGATGCCGGTGATCTCGGCGCTGCCGGCGAAGCCACCAATGACGAGGGTGCGGCTGAATAAGCCGCACCAACTCAGACAGCAGACAAACAAAAAGCCGGAGGATGAAAATCCTCCGGCTTTTTGTTTGAACCGTTCGCGACAGACGTCAGCGTATATTCGGCTCTCTAGCTAAATTCGTTCAGAAAGCACTGTGCCGGAGAGCGACGTCACGCGTTTCGTCGATCTCCACCCTTTGATGGCGGAGTTCAGAAATAGCGGAAGCCATCCATGGCTTGCTCATACGCGGCTCGATAGCCTGAGCCTGCTCAGTAGAAGGTGAGATCAGCGTAGTGACCCGTAACCTGCGGATACTTCAGATCCGCAAAATCGGACTTGCCCTGATAAAGCGTCACGGTTGCCGTCAGCATGACAGCGATCATGGCGCTCCAAACCAGATTGATCATGGTGATCTTGTCCGGCATTGCCATTTTTCTCTTCGCGATCATCTTTATCTTCCTTTTTTGTTGGCCCAGGCGAGCGTCGCACACCCGGGTTCCACCGCATTTTGAGAGTTACTTAACCCTGTCCCTCTGAAGCGACCTTGAATGGCTTGTTCATCTGGCGTTCAGAATTCAAGCCGTTTTTCAAAACTCTTCAGGACCGAAGGCGACGACGAAAGCTTCCAGGACGAAGGCGAGAACAACGGCTCCCAACACCATCAAGGCCAGCATTTTCAGTCTTTCTCCATCGAAACGGACGGGGTTTATCCCTCGCCGGGCAGAGCTTGTCCCTTGCCACGATGGCTATAAGACCATAAGGCGGCTGAAACGCCCTTGAACGGTGCATTCATCTTTCGTTCAGAATTATGGAGATGCTTGCGGCGGCGACACTTCCATGACAAAAGGCGCCAGAACGCTCCCATTGCAGTCTCGTGATGGCGGGTCTGAGATCTTGGCCAGGACCTCTAATGACGACAGCTTTTTATCCCGGCTCTTTTGATCCAATGACCAATGGTCATCTGGATGTGCTCGTTCAGGCGCTGAACGTCGCGGAGAAGGTCATCGTGGCGATCGGCATTCATCCGGGCAAGGCGCCAATGTTCTCCTTCGAGGAGAGGGCGGAGCTGATCAGGACGTCGCTCGCAGATGTCTTGCCGGGCAAGTCCGCAGATCTTTCGGTCGTTTCCTTCGACCGGCTGGTGGTCGATGCCGCTCGTGCAAATGGCGCCTCGCTTTTGATCCGCGGCCTGCGCGATGGCACCGATCTCGACTACGAGATGCAGATGGCGGGCATGAACCGCCAGATGGCGCCGGATATCCAGACCGTGTTTCTGCCCGCAGGCGTCGCGACCCGCCCCATTACCGGCACATTGGTCCGGCAGATCGCGGCCATGGGCGGCGATGTCAGCGCATTCGTGCCGGCGGCTGTCCTGAAGGCCCTGAATACAAAGCTGAAACGTTGAACGTTTTCGAAACCGGAGTTTTCCGAATGAAACTGCTTCGTCTTGCCCTCAAGGGTGCACTTGCCGGCGCAATCGCCCTCGCTTCGATGATCCTGCCGGCTCAGGCCGCAGGCCCGGACGACTTTCTGACCATCCAGCTGAAGGATGGCCCGGTCGTGGTCCAGCTGATGCCGGAAGTCGCACCGAAGCACGTGGCGCAGATCAAGGCGCTGGCCGCCAAGGGCGCCTATGACAACGTCGTCTTCCATCGCGTCATCAACAATTTCATGGCCCAGACCGGCGACGTGAAATTCGGCAAGGAAGGCGCTCCGGGCTTCAATCCGGCCCGCGCCGGTACCGGCGGTTCCGACCTGCCGAACCTGCCGGCCGAGTTCTCCAAGGTGCCGTTCGAACGCGGCATCCTCGGCATGGCGCGCTCGCAGGATCCGAATTCTGCCAACTCGCAATTCTTCATCATGTTCACCAAATACCCGAGCCTGGACAACCAGTATACGGTCGTCGGCAAGGTCGTGTCCGGCATGGAATTCGTCGACAAGATCAAGCGCGGCCAGGGCAGCAATGGTGAAGTCAGCAGCCCCGACAAGATGATCAAGGTCACCGTCGGCAAGAAATAATCGGAATAATCAAAGCCGCTCGTTCCCGCGGACAATCTGGGGGCGGGCGCCTCTACATAAGGAGAAGAAAGATGGCCGAGATCAAGGATCCGGAAAACACCCTCATCATGGAAACCACCAAGGGCAAGGTCGTGATCTCGCTCTTGCCGGATCTGGCACCGGGCCATGTCGCACGCATCAAGGAACTCGCTCGCGAGAAGGCCTATGACGGCGTCGTTTTCCATCGCGTTATACCGGACTTCATGGCGCAGACCGGCGACGTCAAGTTCGGCAAGCAGGGCGGTGCGGACTTCAACCCGGCTCGCGCCGGCATGGGCGGCTCCGAGAAGCCGGACCTGCAGGCCGAGTTCTCGGCCGTTCCGCACGTGCGCGGCACCTGCTCCATGGCCCGTTCGCAGAGCCCGAACTCCGCCAACTCGCAGTTCTTCATCTGCTTTACCGACGCTCCGTGGCTGAACAAGCAGTATTCGGTGTGGGGCCAGGTCATCGAAGGCATGGAAATCATCGACCAGATCAAGAAGGGCGAACCGGTCAAGGATCCGGACTCGATCACTTCCATCCGCGTTGCCGCGGACGTCTGATCCCGTCTCAATGAATGGCCCGCTCCGCCCTCACGGCGGGGCGGGTTTCGCTTTTCTGGAATTTTTAGAAAACCATGCGCGTCGATCTGTTCGATTTTGATCTACCGGAGGAAAATATTGCGCTGAGGCCCGCAAGCCCGCGTGACAGCGCCCGGCTGCTCGTTGTAACGCCTGACGGCGAAACGGTTTTGTCGGATCACCGCGTATCCGAGCTTCCGAGTTTCCTCAAACCAGGCGATGCGCTGGTCTTCAACGACACCAAGGTCATTCCCGCCCAGCTCGAAGGCGTTCGTCATCGCGACGGAGCAGGAGGCCAGCAGGTTTCCGCGACGCTGCATATGCGCACCGAGCCGGACGTCTGGAAGGCCTTCGCCAAGCCCGGCAAGCGCATCAAGATCGGTGACCGCATCGAGTTTGGTCCCCAGGCTGGCTATTCCGGCAATGCCTGCCTGCTTGGCTCGCTGATGGCGACTGTCGAGGAAAAAGGCGAGGGCGGTGAAGTGACGCTCCGCTTCGACCTCTCCGGTCCCGCTCTCGACGAAGCGATCATGTCGGTCGGACACATCCCGCTGCCCCCCTATATCGCCGCCAAACGGCCGGAAGATGCGCAGGATCAGAAGGATTACCAGACCATCTATGCCCGCGAAGAGGGCGCCGTTGCCGCCCCGACGGCCGGCCTGCATTTCACGCCCGAACTTTTCGCCAAGCTCGATGCCGCCGGCATCGAGCGGCATTTCGTGACGCTGCATGTCGGGGCAGGGACCTTCCTGCCGGTCAAGGCGGACGACACGACCGAACACAAGATGCATCAGGAGATCGGCTACGTGAGTGCCGACATGGCGGCACGTCTGAATGCGATCAAGCGCGCCGGCGGTCGGATTGTCTGCGTCGGTACCACCTCACTTCGCCTGATCGAGAGTGCTGCCCAGGATGATGGCACGATCGCGCCGTGGAGCGGCGCAACTGGCATCTTCATCACGCCCGGCTACCGATTCAAGGCGGTGGATATGCTGATGACCAATTTCCACCTGCCGAAATCGACGCTGTTCATGCTCGTCTCGGCTTTCTCGGGGCTCGAGACAATGCGCTCGGCCTATACCCATGCCATCTCGACAGGCTATCGCTTTTATTCCTACGGCGACTCGAGCCTGCTTTTCCGGACGACCCCAGGAACCCCATGACCGAGACTTTTCAATTCAATCTCAAGGCCACCGATGGCGGCGCCCGCCTTGGCGAAATCACCATGCCGCGCGGTACGATCCGCACACCGGCGTTCATGCCGGTCGGCACTGTCGGCACGGTCAAGGCCATGTATCTCGATCAGGTTCGCGATACCGGCGCCGATATCATCCTCGGCAATACCTACCATCTGATGCTGCGGCCGGGTGCCGAGCGCGTCGCCCGCCTCGGCGGCCTGCATGAGCTGATCCGCTGGAAACCCCCGATCCTCACCGATAGCGGCGGCTTCCAGGTCATGTCTCTCTCTGGCCTGCGCAAGCTCGACGAGAAGGGTGTGACCTTCAAGAGCCATGTGGACGGCAGCCTGCACCACATGTCGCCGGAGCGCTCGATCGAGATTCAGGGCTTGCTTGGCTCGGATATCCAGATGCAGCTCGACGAATGTGTGGCACTGCCGGCCGAGCCCAAGGAGATCGAGCGCGCCATGGAGCTTTCGCTCCGTTGGGCCGAGCGCTGCCGTGTCGCCTTTGGCGAGCAGCCTGGCAAGGCCATGTTCGGCATCGTTCAGGGCGGCGACCAGCCGGACCTGCGTATCCGTTCGGCGGAGGGCCTGAAGCAGCTGGATCTGAAGGGATATGCCGTCGGCGGTCTGGCAGTCGGCGAACCACAGGACGTCATGCTCAGAATGCTGGAAACGACCCTGCCGGTGCTCCCGACCGAAAAGCCGCGCTACCTGATGGGCGTCGGCACGCCGGACGATATGCTGAAATCGGTCGCCCGCGGTATCGACATGTTCGACTGCGTGATGCCGACCCGCTCCGGTCGCCATGGCCTCGCTTTCACCCGCCGCGGCAAGGTCAATATCCGTAATGCCCGCCATGCGGAAGACATGCGTCCGCTGGACGAGGAATCGAGCTGCCCGGCCGCGCGCGATTATTCCCGCGCCTACCTGCACCACCTCGTGCGCGCAGACGAAGCGCTCGGCGGAATGCTGCTGTCCTGGAACAACCTGAATTACTATCAGGACCTGATGAAGGGCATTCGCCAGTCGATCGCGGAAGGCCGTTTCGCTGACTTCTATGCGAAGACGCAGGAAGAATGGGCAAAGGGCGATATCAACCCGGTTTAAGGGGCAAGCGGGCAGGGTGGCTTGATCGCCCTGCTCTCAAATACCCTGGCTGGCCGTGTTGCGGATCATCCGCACGCCGTTCACCTTGTAGCTGCCGTCATCCATCAGCCGCATCTCGTAGATCGCGGTCCAATCCTTGCCCTCCTTGGCGCTGATCATCACCTCCTGCAGCACCACTTCGCCGCCGCCGATCAGTTTCGAGCGGCCGAAGGCGTAGTTGCCGGCGTGATAGACCGGCTCGTAGCTGCTACGCACCATGGCAAGGAATTGGTCCTTGTTGGGATAGAGGCTGCGAATGCCGGGGGAAGCGAAGGAATAGGCCTTCTCCGCATCATTATGCATGAGGGCGGCGATCTGGCTTGAAATCACCGATTGCGCCTCAGCGACCGGGTCTTCGGCTTTTGCTGCGGTGAAGGACAAAAGAACGAAACTCAGAACGACATAGAAAAATCGAACGGGCATCGAAGGTTCTCCGGGGAGGGACAAGGGAAGGCTAGCGCCTTTCCGTCAAAGGAGAAGATGCCCTTTGCGAATATTTTCGGCACTGCCTGCCATATCGGCAACCGAATCTGAATGATTACAGCAGGATGACACCGAAGTGCGCGGAGCGGCCGTTTCTGCACATTTCCGTGAATCTCCTGGCTTTCATCATGCAGGGCAGGGTCCCGCTATCGCCGCTTGTCCGCGACGCCGGGCACTGGCAGGAATGCGCCGGGAGCATTGATTCGCCTGGAATGATGTCATGAAGAGCCTTCTGCCGCCGGCCTTGCTCTATTTCAGCAATGCCATCCTGTTCATATCGCTGTTCACGCGCCTCCCGACGATCCAGGCATCGATGGGCATCGACAAGGCAATGCTCGGCCTGGCGATCCTCAGCGCACCGGTGGGCACCTTCCTGGCATTGCCGCTGGCCGGGCGCATCAATGATCGTCTGACACCGCGCCTGACGGCGTTGATCATGCTGCCCATATGTGCCGCGCTGACACCCGCCTTGACGATTCTGCCGGTCCAGGGCTTTGCGATCTGTTTCTTCCTGTTCGGCTTCTTTCGCACGATCTTCGACGTTGCCGCCAACATGATCTCGGCCAATATCGAGGCCCGTACAGGTACCAAGGTGATCGCCCGCAGCCATGGTTTCTGGTCGATCGGTTTGCTGGTCGGCTCGCTATGCTCCGGCTTTCTGGCGGAGAAGGGGTTCACGCCCTTTGCTCAGCAGGTCATGGCTGCCTGCTTCGCCATTGCCGCCTGCGCTTTCGTATTCTGGGTTACGCCGCAGGATCCGCCGGCGGACGTGAAACCGGATCGCAAGCGTCCGGCCTATGTTCTCCCGGACAGGACGATCATCCTCATCTGCGTCATGGTCTTCGGTCTGTGCATCGTCGAAGGCGCAATCTACGACTGGGGCACATTCTTCCTGCGCGAGCACCTGAAGGCGGATCCTGCCATTGCCGGCATTTTGTACGCAACCTTCACCATCGGCATGGGCCTGACCCGATTGTCCGGCGACATGCTGCGTGAACATTTCGGCCCGGTCGCGCTGGTGCGTGCCTCGGCAGTCTCAGTCGCGGCGGGTATCACGCTGATGGTGGCCACGCCGAGCCTGACGCTTGCCGGCGTCGCGCTTTTCCTGATCGGCTGCGGCGTGGCGTTGGCCTTTCCGCTGGCGGTGTCGACGACGATCACGCTCGGCAAGGGCCAACCATCGGAAAATCTGGCGGCACTCGGCCTGACGCTGATGTTGTCCACGATCGGCGTGCCACCGCTACTGGGTTTCATCGCAGAGCATGTAAACCTGGTGGCGACCTTCGTGGTGCTGTTGCCCTTCGTCATCATGAGCTTCCTGATGGCGCCGGTGGCCGATGGCCGCAAGATCCGGCTGTTCAACCGAAAGAGCTAGATGTGGGTAAAGCGGGCAGGGAGGTCGCCTGCCCCTAATTGGCCACAACAGTGGATAATGGGTTGAGCCGGCGGGACTTAGCCGTTACCAGAAATGAAACGATTTGCCGAAAACAGGTGACACTGTGATCGACCCTTATGAAATGCTTGGTGTTTCCCGCGAGGCGGATGGTGTGGCGATCAAGTCTGCCTACCGCAAGCGCGCAAAAACGGCCCATCCGGACGCCGGAGGGGATGTCGATGCATTTGCAAAGTTGACGACGTCCTATGAACTGCTCTGCGATCCGCTGCGCCGCAAGGTCTATGACGACACCGGCTACGATCCTGAGCTTGCCGATACCAAGGACCTTCAAGGTTTGGTGATCCTCGAGACGTTGGTCAATGAGATCATTCTCGACGAGCGGGAGCCGGGGAGTTTCGATCCCGTCTCTGCCATGCGCCGCAAGCTGACCGACAAGATCGTCAATGCGCGCTTCCATATCCTCGAAATGGAGCGCCACCGCGCCCGTATCCGCAATCATATCGACCGTATCGGCAAGAAGCCCGGCGCCGATGTGCTTGGCCGCATGTTGCGCTCCCGCTGCGAGACTATCAACGACGCAATCACAAAGGCCGAGACCGAAATCGGCAATATCGAGCAGGCCTATGGCATGCTGGACGGCTATTCCTACGAAGTCGATGTCTTGGAGATAAAGACGGCCGCGGAATAGGCTGTAACTTCAAGACAAAGCTTCATCCAATTCATTTCAAAGGGTTTTCCATGGCGCTGACCATACGTGAGGCTGTCCGCTCGGACGCTGCGACATTGCTGGGTTTCATCCGCGAACTGGCGATCTACGAAAAGGCCGAACACGAGGTGGCAGCCACGGTTGAAACCGTCGAGCAATCGATCTTCGGTGAGAAATCAGTCACGCGTGCACTGGTCTGCGAACAGGACGGAAAACCGATCGGCATGGCGATCTGGTTCTTCAGCTATTCCACATGGCAGGCCCGCAACGGGCTTTATCTCGAAGATCTCTATGTGACCCCGACCGCGCGTGGCGCGGGTGCCGGCAAAGCCTTACTCAAGCGTCTGGCGGCAATCGCACTGGAAAACGGCTGCGGCCGCTTCGAATGGAGCGTGCTGGACTGGAACGAGCCGGCCATCCGTGTCTACGAGGCGATCGATGCGGAGGCTATGCCGGAATGGATCCGTTATCGGCTGTCGGGCGACAAGCTGAAGGCGTTTGCTGAAGGCTGAACAGACGACGGTGAAGCGTTCGGCCGATCTCAAGCGCATCAGTCTGTTTGCGGAGGATCTGTCCGGCACGGACGTTGTCAGCTTCAATCTCTATCGGCTGGGCGGAGGCGAGGCGCTCAAGTCATGCGAGATGTCGAGCGAGAAAGTCATGGCATTTGTCCTCGGGTATCGGCTCGAAGGTTCTGTGGCTGGACGCTCCGAAACGATGCCGGATACCGAGTAGGCCATAAGGCGACCCATACAGCCCCGCCCACACACAAAGATCAGATAAGATAGATTATGGAACTAATTATCACAAAAGCCCGGAAAACCAGAGCCTTTGCCGTTCCCGACATTCCTCTGAGCATATCTGCTCGTCTTACCATCACAGTGACGATGCAGCTTCAGAGATCAAATTCGATTTCGAAACTCATCCCGTCGTAAGCCGGTTCGATATGCGCCGGCGTCTCTTTCATCACCGTCTCGTAGTCCAGCGGCGTATGCATATGCGTCAGGATCGCGTGCTTCGGCGCCAGGCGCCCGATCCAGTCGAGAGCCTGTTCGAGTGACAGATGGCTCGGATGGAACTTGTACTGCAGCGCGTCGATGATCAGGACATCGAGGCCTGCAAGCTTGCCGATCGATTCCGGAGGAAAATCGCTTACGTCGCTGCAATAAGCGACATCGCCGATCCGGAAACCGAGCGACATGATATCGCCGTGAACCTGCTGGTGCGGCCGGAATTCGATCGCGCCACCTGGACCTTCAATCACGACCGGCTGATCCATGCTTTCGATGAGATATGGCTTGGCAATCGGCGGATAACTCCGGCCGGTCGGCGTTTCCAGGCAGTAGCCGAAACCCTGCTGGATCCGCTCCATCGTGAATTCATCTGCATAGATCGGAATACGATGTCGCTGCAGCATGAAATACGTGCGGATATCGTCTATGCCATGCAGGTGGTCCGCATGGGCATGGGTGTAAAGCACCGCATCGAGCCGCTGCACATTTGCGGCAATCATCTGCTGGCGGAAATCCGGTCCGGTATCGACGACGACAACCGTGCTGCCCTCCGGACCGATCTGCTCGACCATGAAGGCTGCGCGGGTGCGCCGGTTTTTCGGATTGGCGGGATCACAGGCGCCCCAGTCACCATGCGGCCGCGGAACGCCCGGAGACGACGAGCAGCCAAGAATGGTGAAGCGTCGCCGGTATTGGGCCACCGTTCAGACCCTCGGCATTTTCGAGAAGATGCGGAAGGCGTTTTCGGTAGTGATGTGAGCCATTTCCTCGTAGCTCACGCCCTTGCATTCGGCGAGAACCTCGGCGGTGTTCACCACATAGGACGGCTCGTTGCGCTTGCCGCGCCAGCGTTTTGGCGCAAGGTAAGGTGCGTCAGTCTCGACCAGAAGACGGTCCAGCGGCACGGTTTTGGCAAGATCGCGCAGCTCTTCCGACTTCGGGAAGGTCACGATGCCGGAGAACGAGACATAGCCGCCGAGCTCGACACCGACGCGTGCCAGTTCGGCACCCGACGAGAAGCAGTGCAGGATGAAAGGGAAGGCCCCCTTCCCGCTCTCCATTGTCAGGATCTCGATCATGTCGTCATCCGCCGCACGGCTGTGGATGACGAGCGGCAGGCCCGTTTCGCGCGCTGCGGCGATATGGCGGATCAGGCCGGTTTTCTGGTCGGCCGGCGTCTGCGTGTCGTAGAAATAATCGAGACCGGCCTCGCCGATCGCGACGATCTTTTCATGCGCGTTGGCAAGCCGAACGAGGTCTTCCGTCTGGATATCCAGTTCCTCGCCAGCATTGTTCGGATGCGTACCGACCGAGCAGAATACGGACGGATAGGCTTCCGTGATCGCAAGCAGGCCATCCAGCTTGCGAACGCGGGTCGAGATGGTGACCATCTGCTTGACGCCGGCTTCATGGGCGCGGGCAATGATCGCGTCGCGTTCTTCCGCGAAGTCGACGAAATCCAGGTGGCAGTGCGTATCGATCAGCATCGCAGATGCCTTACGCTTCCGGAGCGACATAACGCGGGAAGACCGGAGTCGGCGCTTCCAGCACGATGCCAGGCTTCAGTCGACCGACTTCGCCAAGCGACGTGAAATCACGTGCATCAGGCGATGCCTTGACGAGATCGAGCAGCTTGGTCGACGAATCCGGCATGAACGGCTGCAGCAGAATGGCGATCTGGCGCACAACCTCGACAGTCACATACAGCACGGTGCCCATCCGCTCGATATCGCCCGTCTTCTTCAGCGCCCAAGGTGCCTGAGCCGCGAAATAGCGGTCCGTCTCGGAGACGACGGCGATGACCGCTGCAAGTGCCTTGCTGATCCCCTGCTTGTTCATCTCGTCACGGCAGGTCGCCAGCATGCCATCGGCAAGGGCGAGAAGCGCCTTGTCTTCCTCGGTCAGTACGCCCGGTTCCGGAACTACGCCGTCAAGGTTCTTGGCGATCATCGAAATGGAGCGGCTGGCAAGGTTGCCGATGCCGTTGGCAAGGTCCGCATTGACGCGGGTGGCTATCAGCTGATCGTTGCAATTGCCGTCCTGGCCGAACGAGATTTCGCGGCAGAGGTAATAGCGTACGTAATCGAGCCCGAACTTCTCGATGATGTCGAACGGATCGACGACGTTGCCGAGCGACTTCGACATCTTCTCGCCGTTGTTCAGCACAAAGCCATGCGCGAAGACGCGCTTCGGCAGCGGCAGGCCGGCCGACATCAGGAACGCCGGCCAGTAGACCGCGTGGAAGCGGATGATGTCCTTGCCGATGATATGAACGTCCGCCGGCCAGTATTTGGCGCGGGGACCATTCTTGTCTTCCATGTAACCGGTGGCGGTGATGTAGTTGGTCAGCGCATCGACCCAGACATACATGACGTGCGCCGGATCGTTCGGCACCTTGATACCCCAGTCGAACGTGGTGCGCGAAACAGAGAGATCGCGCAGGCCGGATTTCACGAAGGAAATCACCTCGTTACGGCGCTCGTTCGGGCCGATGAAATCCGGGTTTTCTTCATAATGCTTCAGAAGCTTGTCGCCATATTCCGACAGCTTGAAGAAGTAGCTGGACTCCTCCACCCATTCGACCGGCGTGTTCTGCGGCCCATAGCGCACGCCGTCGCGCACCGTGGTTTCGTCCTCGGCGTAATAGGCCTCGTCGCGCACCGAATACCAGCCCGCATAGGTGTCCTTATAGATATCGCCGGCATCGGCCATCCGGTTCCAGATATTCCTGGATGCCTCGTGATGGCGCTCTTCGGTGGTGCGGATGAAATCGTCGTTCGACGCGTTCAGGAGCTTGCCCATGTCACGGAATTCACCGGAATTGCGCTCCGCCAGCGCTTCTGGCGTAATGCCTTCGGCGCGCGCCGTCTGCTGCATCTTCTGGCCGTGCTCGTCCGTGCCGGTCAGGAAGAAGACGTCCTTGCCGTCAAGGCGCTGAAAACGCGCCATGGCATCCGTCGCGATCAACTCATAGGCATGGCCGATATGCGGCTTGCCGTTGGGATAGGAAATCGCGGTGGTGATGTAATAGGGCGTCTTGTTCGGCATCTTGGGACTCGGAGATTTTGAAAGAGAATACGTCCGGCAAAGGATGTGCAGTGCGCTCTTAGCGCATGTTTCGCGGATGCGAAACACAAAGTTCCTTTAAGGGGTTCCGTCCCTGCCCGCCAATCGCGGCGGCTCAGCGACGCGCAGCGTCCAGAATCGAGAGGATCGTCTGCTTGCGGTCGAGGTTATAGGCCTGTGCCACAGTGATCTTTTCGGTAATGTCGCTGACAAGCTTGGCCTGCCGATCGGCCTTGAACAGATCACCGGCCAGTGCCGCCGCCCTCGCCTGCGCCACGAGATGGTCGCTCAGGTGCTCCAGGAAAAAGCCGAAAATCACTTCGCTTTCCTTGCCCGAAAGAACGTCCGCCAACCGGTGCATCGCCTTGCGCGCTGCGGGACCTTCCGCCGCGATGACATCATCGAAGGCGGAGATGATTTCGGTGCCGCCGTAGTTCAAAAGCTTCAGCGCCTGGGAGACGCTGCCCTTGCCCATCGAAAGCACCGTTTCCTCTGTCTTGCCGCCGTCTAGAGGCATGCCAAGCCCGGCCAGAGCCTTCGCCATATCGGCATCACCGAGCGGTGACAGCTTGAGTGGCTGGCAGCGCGAGCGGATGGTCGGCAGCAGTTTCCCTGGTGCATGCGACAGCACGAGGAACAGCGCCCGGCGCGGCGGCTCCTCAAGGATTTTAAGGATGGCGTTCGCCGCGTTTCGGTTCAGGTCGTCGGCCGGATCGATGATGACGATGCGCCAATTGCCCGTGCCCGAGGTCTGCGAAAAGAAGTGCCCTGCCCGCCTCACCTCGTCCACGGTGATCGCCGTCTTCATCTTGCCGGTCTTGTCGTCCACCGGACGCGTCAGGTGCAGCAGGTTGTGAGAGGCACCGGAGGCGATCTGCCGGCTGACCGGAGAATTCAGGTCCGGGTCCGCGAGATGATCCGGTGCGGCTGCCGGATCCGGATGGGTCAGGACATGATTGGCGAAACGAAACGCCAGGGTCGCCTTGCCGATGCCTTCCGGACCTTCAATCAGGATCGCGTGATGCGCTTTCCCCGGACTGGTAGCTGCGCGCCAGAAAGTCCTCCGCGGCCTTATGGCCGTAGAGATGCGGATTGCGGGCCGGCGGCACGGCGCCGTCAAGAAGACCGGGCGTTTCGTCGCTCATCCGACCGATTCCGCGCTGCTTGTCTGCGTAAAACCAAGTTCGCGCACGAGCGGCTCGACGATCGCAAAGATCTCTGCGGCAATCTCTTCTTCGGACCGCTCCGCATTGACGACGCGGCAGCGTTTCGGCTCGGCCTCGGCAATCTCCAGATAGGCCTCGCGGCGCTTTTCGTGCGTCTGGATTTCCTCACGCTCGAAACGGTCGGGAGCGTTGTCCGCTGCTCGTTTCTTTGCGCGTTTCAGGCCGACTTCCGCCGGCAGGTCGAGGATTAGCGTACAGTCCGGCTTGACGCCGTCGATCGCTATCCGCTGCAGCGCCTCGATATATTCAGGCTCCAAATTGCCAGTCACGCCCTGATAAACGCGCGAGGAATCGATAAAACGATCACAGAGTACGATCGCACCGCTTTCCAGCGCCGGGCGGATAATTTCTTCGACATGGTCATTGCGGGCTGCTGCAAACAGGATCGCCTCCATGCGCACGCCAAACTCTTCCGCGGCGCCGGACAGGAGGACATGACGAACGGCTTCGGCGCCCGGCGAACCACCCGGCTCGCGCGTTACCAGCACATCGTGCCCGCGACGACGCAACTGGTCCGCCAGCCGGCGAATCTGGGTGGATTTCCCAGCCCCCTCGCCGCCTTCGAAAGTCACGAACAATCCGGAATGATCTGCCACGCGTGTTTCCGCACTCATTTGTATCAGCTTATAACGTATATGGGTGCGGTGCGAAACACGTGGTAGACATCAAAGCCAGAAGAACATCAGTTCGAACAGCGCATCGGTCGCCCTGCTCGTCAAACCACCGACCCCGATGGGCTGTGCGGTGACCAGCGGAACTTCGCGGACCACACGCTCGCCGGCAGAAATTCGAAGCACTCCAACATCCTGGCCTTCCTTCACCGGCGCCCGGAGCGGCCAGTGATAGACGATTCGCCCGGAAAGCCGATCGGGATTGCTTGCTGGCAGATAGATATCGACAGGCTCCTTGGCAACGAGATCGACGTAACGCGACGTGCCGCCATAAACGCTCGCCTGCCCGATCACCTCCCCCTGTTTGAACAGAAGCTTGGTCTGGAATGCGGAAAGGCCCCATTCGAGCACCTTGCGGGCCTCGTCCATCCGTTCCTTGTCATTTGCCAATCCGCCCATGGCGAGGAACAGGCGTGTGCCGTTGCGCTGGACGGAGGCCACCAGGGCATATCCCGAACCTTCGGCAAAGCCTGCGCCAAGTCCGTCCACGCCGATATTGAGGCCCATCAGCGGGTTCTTGTTACGCTGGTAAATCTTGTTCCACTGGAAATCCGGCTGCGCATAGATCGGATAGAATTGCGGATATTCGCGATAGATATGCCGCGCCAATTCCACGAGATCACGAGCAGTCGTGCGGCTCTCGGCATCCGGCAGGCCGGTGGAATTACCGAATACCGAGCGATCAAGCCCGATGTCCTTCGCTCGGGCCGACATGCGGGATGCAAATTCGGCTTCCGTGCGGGAAAGCCCCTCAGCCAGAACGATACATGCGTCGTTGCCGTTCTGCACGACGACGCCCTTGACGAGATCTTCGACCCGAACTTGCGATTTCAACGCCGCAAACATCGTCGTCGTGCCGGACGGAGCGCCACCGCGACGCCACGCGTTCTCACTGACCTGATAGGTGGTGTCGAGGGTGATCTCGTTACGCTTCAGAGCGCTGAAAACCACTTCCATGGTCATCAGCTTGGCAAGCGATGCGGGCGGGAAAACCTGGTTTTCATTGCCGGCCAGCAGCACTGTTCCGGTCTTCGCCTCGACCATGTAGACCTGTTTGGCCTTGGTGGCGAAGGCAGGCGGCGGCTCTTGTGCTTCTGTCGCATGAAAGGTTGCCGACGTCGTGAAAAACGTCAGGCTAAGGAGAAGCAAGAGACGCCGCATCGTCACCTCGTAGACCGATTTGGCTCTCAGCGTAGCAGCGGCGATTGCGGCAAGCAATTACCGCAACGCTCAACGCACGGGCTTTTGACCTGAGGCCGGTTTCTGCAGCACCATATTGCCGAACATCACCACCGGCTCCTTCGACCGCGGCTGGCCCGCATAGGCCGTTGCGGTGAACTCGGGTTGCGGCTGGCGTGCCTGCGGCTCGATCGGACGGATGCCGGAATTGACTTGGACCGGCTGGGGCGCGGGGACCTGCTTCGCCTGGCGCTGCGGCTCGGCGGGGTAACCTGCCGCACTGGCAACCTTGACCGGCTGGCGAGCCTCACTGATGACAGGACGGTCGCCTGGGCGCGGCGTAGCCGGCGGCATGGATGCAACTTTGACCGGAGCGACATAGACCGGCGCGGCGGCCGGTATCGGCTTCGCTGCAGCAACCTGCGGCTTGGCAGAATTGGCAGAAACAGGTGTTCGTGCAGGCTCTATAGGCTGCGGCAGAGCGGAACGATAGCTCTGCAACTGATCGCCGAGCGGCTGGTTGGAAGCGACCATGACACCCGTCGCGATCTGGCCTTCCGGACGAATCGACGGCAGACGGTCACCCTTGCGGACATAGGACGCCATCAGGAACGGCATGTCGTTACCATCCATACGCGCCCGCCCCATATACTGCACATTCACGCGCCCGGTTCCAACGCGCTTGATATCGATCATTTCGGCCGTCTTTTCGGAGACGTCGAGAATTCGGCCCGGATGATACGGACCGCGGTCGTTCACGCGCACGATGACGGAAGAGCCGGTATCGACATTCGTCACGCGAGCATAGCTCGGCAGCGGGAAAGTCGGATGCGCGGCAGAAAGGTGATCGCTGTCGTAAACCTCGCCATTGGCCGTCAGGCGGCCATGGAAAGCGGAACCGTACCATGAGGCAAGGCCGCTCTTGTTATAGTTCGGATCTTCCTTCGGAACGTAGGTCTTGCCTTTGACCTCATACGGCTGCCCGACCATGAAACGTCCGCCGCCTTTCGGCACGGACTGCCCCTCGCCGACCACGCGCGGGCTGGCTTTGACGCCATATTCCTTTTCGGAGAAATATTCCTTGCTGCGAGGTTTGCTGTTCTTCGGGGTCTCCGTCGTCGTTGCGCAGGACGCCATTCCCGCACAGACAATCGTAATCCCCAGCCATCTCGCACCTTGCGAAAGCTTGCCGCCACTCAAACTCAACACATCCGTCCCATGTCGCATTTGCTGCGATCGGCATCAGGCGGCACTCGTTCCGCTATCAGCCTTCGCAGTCCGTTGAACGGGCTCGAAACATACCCCTATGTCGTCGAACCAACGGACTTCAAGTTTTGATAGCAACGTGGCGAAAATGCGAACAGAATTTGGTGGATAGTTAAAATTCTATTTGATATGGTTAACGGACAATTAATATAGACGGTTTGGAAACCACGTATTGATCGTTCAGCCGTGTCGCATTACTGCAACGGCTCAGGTTTCGCCGCCATCGCGCCACCGGCTTTCGAATGACAGGCTTCCGGTAAAGACATATCTGCCGGCTTCATCCCTGACATCGATCGAGATGAACCCCTTCACCCTGCCCGGCAACTCCTCCCGAGCGATATCGGCCAGGATACGGCTCACCTCCTTGCTGATCTCCTCGCGTGACGCCGCCTCCTGCCCGTGCTCGTCACGCACCGGGCCGTTACCGTTGAGCAAATCGAAGAAATACCGTGCCATGCCATGCCTGCCCTGTTGATGTGACGGACCCAATTGGCAGCGGCAGTTTTTGTTCCCGGCATGTGGCCGAGTTGAGGACGAGCACTATATCGCGATGACGTGATCCTCAGGGATCCAAGCCATAGAGGGACACCGTGATCGAACCGCTTTTTCTCAACCTGGAACAGCATGACGTCCTGACCGAAGAGGAGCGCGAGGTGCTTCGTCGGATCATGGTGAAAGAGAAGCGATTTGCCGCCGGAGAGGATCTCGTCGTCGAAGGCTCGCGCCCTCCCTACAGCAGCCTCGTGATCGACGGCTTTACCGCGCGCTACAAGCTGACGGCGGAAGGCACACGACAGATCACGGCGCTGCACATTGCCGGCGATTTCGTCGACCTGCATGCCTTCCTGCTGAAAACCATGGATCACGGCGTCATCGCCCTCTCGCCATGCCATGTCGCCTTCGCCGACCATGGGGAGCTAAAACGCGTATCGGAACAATATCCGCACCTGACGCGCATGCTCTGGCTCGACACGCTGGTCACCGGCTCCATCCATCGCGCCTGGATCGTCGGCATGGGCCGGCGCTCCAAGGTCGCGCACCTTGCGCACATCATCTGTGAACTCTACGTGCGCCTGCGCTGCGTCCACAAGACAAACGGCTGGAGCTTCTATTTCCCGCTTTCCCAGGGCGAAATGGCCGACGTTTTGGGTCTGTCGCTGGTCCATATGAACCGCGTCATCCAGACCCTTCGACGCGACAGCCTGATCTCCTGGGCAAACCAGACGATCACCATCCTGGACTGGGAAAAACTGAAAACCGTCGCCGATTTCGACGCCACCTATTTGAGCCTATCAGCCGAGCCTCGGTGACGAATGGCGGAAGAGGTGGGATTCGAACCCACGGTACGGTCTCCCGCACGCCGGTTTTCAAGACCGGTTCCTTAAACCGCTCGGACACTCTTCCTTCGGTATCGGCTTTATAGCTTGCAACGCCGAGGCGTCAACCACGTCCGTGTATTGCAAATGAACAAATAGGAAGCTCCGGAGTTTCCATTTGACACAGTCTTGCCGATAGGCGAGGCAGCGATGCGTCTGGCCGGTCAAAACTCAAGCCAGGCGCAAGCCAGAGGTCCTAGCGTCACCCTCAGCCGGAATGATTCCGGATTTAGTAATGAGGACTATGAAATGTCGAACGAAAACACGACCTTCGGTCAACCGTCAGAGCAGGCGCTCGCGCTTTTCCTGCAGGAAAACGACGCAGAAAAACTCACTGATATCCTGGTCGAGGCTCTTTACGAGGCGTTCCGCATTCTCGACGATGAAAGCCGCCCCGAAACGGTGCATTGAGCTTTCCGGCGCCTAGGCGCCACTATGAACCTCGAGCGACTGGCCGTAATAAGCGGCCAGAGCCGGAACCTTCCGAATAAGATCAGGGGCAAGCGACTGCTGCTCCGCAAGATTGCCACGGTAGCGCGCGTCCAGAAACGCTTCGTGCCCTGCCCTGTCCGTGCCTTCGCCCGCTCTGATGGCGGTAAACACCGGTGACTGCTCGGTCTTGCCTTTTACGGTGATGCGGTCCAGCTCGAAGATCGCGAAATCTTCTGCAGCACGCTTTGCCGTATTCTCTCCGATCAACAATGACACGCCGTAAGGCTTGGACGCCCCTTCCAACCGCGCGGCGAGATTGACTGCGTCGCCGAGCGCCGAATAGTCGAAGCGTTGCGTCGAGCCCATATTGCCGACAACGCATTCGCCGGTATTGATCCCGACACCGATCTTCAGCGGATAATAGACGCGGCCTGCGGCATCCGCCTCGGCTTTCAACTCGTCGTTCAGCGCCTGCATCGAATCAAGCATGTCGAGCGCAGCCGCAACGGCATGAATGGCGTGGTCGGCATCGTCCAGCGGCGCGTTCCAGAAGGCCATAAGGCAGTCGCCAATATATTTGTCGATCGTTCCGCCATGCGAGAGCACGATATCCGAAAGCGGTGTCAGCAACCGATTGATCAGGGTCGTCAGCTGCTGCGGGTCGTCCTTCAACTGCTCGGAAATCGTGGTGAAACCACGCACGTCGCAGAACAGGATGGAGAGCTCACGCTTTTCCCCACCGAGCTTCAGCTTGGACGCGTCCTTTGCCAACTGCTCGACCAGTGCCGGCGCGAGGTATTGCGAGAAAGCGCGTGTTATCTGCCGGCGGCTGCGTCGCTCCTGCGCGTAGTCCAGCGTCGCCTGGGCCACGGCAATACCGACAAAAGCGAGCGAAGGCGCCACCGGCGACGCGAACACCCGGCCAAAACGAAGCGTCAGGTAACTCCCGACAAACATGACGATGATGGCGCCAACCCCTGCGACAACCGTCGTCCATCCGGTTCCCTTCCAGACAAGCGCGGCCGCAAACAGGACCGCAATCAGCAAAAGCGCCTGCTTTATCGGGGTGCCGGCCTCTTCGATAGAGCGTTTCAGGCGCAGGTTGTCGAGGATCGTCGCCTGGATCTCCGCGCCTGCCGTCAGCTTGCCGGTATGAACGGTGTAGGATGTCGCAAAGGCGTCAGCGCCGCCGCTTTCGATGGAGGGCGCATTTTGCAGGCTGAGGCCGACGATAACCACTCGATCCTTGAAAAGGCCGGGCGGCAGGAAGTTTTCAGGATCGAGCGCCTGGTAGTAGGAGACGGTCGGGTAGGTTCGCGGTCCGCCGAAAGACTGGATCAGGCTCTCGGAGGCCGGCAGTTCCGCATCCTGTCCGGCGGCCGTCGCGATCATTGCCGCCAGACCATCGTCATAAGCAGGCATCTGTCGCAGAACACCGTCGCGATTGAGGCCGACAGACGCGATACCGGTCAATGCCAGCTTGTCCGAAAACATCTGCAACGGCAGGACACGAATGAACTGGTCGGCCTGATCCGAGGTCACCAGCGTTTCATCCCCGGCCAGAACCACATCCGGACCAAGTGCTGCGGCCAAAGCCTCATCCTCCCCCGGAGACGAAGGCTCCGAGAAGATGATATCCAGCCCGATCACCCGCGCGCCGGCGGCCCGCAGGGCGGAAACCAGCTTGGCATGCAGACTGCGCGGCCAGGGCCATTGCACATTGATTTCCGCAAGCGAAGGCTCATCGATCGCAACGATGATCGGCCCGTCCTTGGGAACAGGTTCCGCGCCGATGGTCGAGAGATAGTCGAAGGCGCGATAATCGATCAGCGGCCAAGCCGGCAAACGGGTGATGAGGGCAACAGCTGCGAAAACGAATGCCGTCAGGATTGCGATCTGGGTGCGGCGGGAGGAAAACAACGCCTTGGTTCGCCATGAACGGAAATAACGTGCAATCATCAAAAACGAACTTTTATCGAGCCCTTGAACGACCGGCCCCATCCCGGCGCCTGGGCGTCGACCTGAATTTTCTCGTCCAGTAGATTATAAGCATTCAATTCGACTTCGAAACGTTTGTCGAAAGGTTCCCACGTCAAACCGGCGTCAAGGGTCCAATATTCGTCTAACCTAGTGCCGTCGCTGCTGAGCCGTTCGCCCACATAGTTGGCTGCGAGTGTCGTTTTTATGTTCGCCTGGTTTACCCAGGTTAGCGCAACCTGGCCGGCCCATTCAGGAATATATGGCAACTCCCGCCCGAACGTGGGCGTGGTCGGGTCGTTGTTGTCTGAACGGGTATAGGCCAATGTCGAGGACAATCCGAAACCGTGACCTAGTAGCAGACTGCTACTCAGGCTGGCGCGTTCGATAAGGCTGTCAGAGACAGAAGCTGGCGCCGCGGCCAGAGGAATTGTCAGGCTCAGATCGCGCACATCCTGACGCTGGTACTCCAGCGCGGTAAAGAAGTCCGGCGTCCACTCCGCGTCCCAACGCAAGGCGATCGTGTCTGTATACCCGTCATCTGCGGTTGAAATGTCGTTCGGCTGAAGTCCCACCACGCCGATTGGAGAAAGCGTCGGGGTAGACGTATCAACCGAACTGCGGACGAAACCTGCCCGCAACAACTGACCAATAGTCGGTGACCAAGACACGCCGATCCGCGGGTCGAGGCGTTGAACATCGGTTCCGTCACCTGACAAAATCGTTCCGAATAGAGCGTATTCAGCCTTGAGATCGGGAGTGATCTCGTGAAGCAAATCGACATAGGCACGCCCGAGGCCTACTCGTGTTGAGGCCGAAGCGGTTGTCGGCGGAATAACTGGCGTGGAAAGCAGATCGTAGAAGCTCAGCTTGGTTGATCCATCGATCCAGCCGCCCTCAATCCCATAACGCCAGGTCACGCTACCTGTTTCAACCGTATGGTTCACAGCCGCAACATAAGTCTTCTGTTCGTATTCCTCGTCTCTCCTGTCCACGATGCGAAAGCCGAACGCACCCAGATCCGCCATACTGATCGCCGAGCTACGACTATCCACACCGTTATAAAGAAGTGCTGCATTGATAAAGCTGTGATATCCAAGCGTATGGCTCCAGCCAATGCCGCCATTGGTAACATGACCCGTCTGCCATTCGTCGTATTTGACAGACGCGAAAACGGGAAATGCTGGAGGGCCGACAAATAAATTCCTGACATCCCTTATGCCGGTAAGATCATATCCGACATCGGAACGCGTCCGTGCGAAATACAACGCAAACCGATCGTATGGACTTGGTCTCGCGGTCAGGTAAGCAGAGCCCCCCAAGGCTTCGACATCATTGTTGATGTCACTCAGCGCGGCGATCGATGTAACGCCACGGCTATCTGGCGCCTGAAGCCATTCGAGGCTTCCGCTGAAGCTGATAGGAAACGGAAGGTTGGTATATCCCTGTATGCTTGCTTCACTGGTATAGCCCACCCTGCCGCCGGCTGTCGTGAACCCGCCCCCCAAGGAGGACTCGATGTACGGTCGCGAAACCAGATCCGTTCCGAGCGAACGCGATGCTGCAAGATCCGGCTCAAGCATAAGCGCCTGAAGATATGCAGAAAACGCCTGGTCATTCGGTGCGTTGGCGATATTCTCGCTTCCATAAAGGAAGCTATTGAAGAAGGGTTTGGCGCTTCCGCGAATGCTCTGATCTAGATACGAAAGACCGGAAAACGGATCGAATACGGCATCGCTGTAATATTCGCCCCAGGCGTTTAGTCCCTGGAACCGGTAGGCATAATTCAGGACTGAGCCGGCAGCTTGATTGGCTGCAAGCGAACTATAGTCGCCGCCGCGGGCACGTCCTCGGCGCACAAATTCTTGAGCGTTCCGAATAGCACTTTCGGAATCATATTGATCGATCGCGATATTTGCCCGCATGGCAGAAATCGACGGATCGTTGTCATCAAGGCGGTCAGCATTGTCGAAGGCCTGCGTCGCCGCGACGCGATCACCTTTCTGATAGTGAGCGATACCCAACAAGGTCTGACCGGCGGAATAGGCCGGATTGGCAACCGTACCCGCGAGAAGATCGCTGATGGCCTCATCATCCTTGCCCATCTTCATGTTGTAGCTGCCGCGGTCGACAAGCGCGATATCAAAGCCTGGATCAGCTTCGAGCGCTTTGTCGATGACCGCCTTCGCTTCGGTAACCCGGTCTTGGCCGAGATAAATGCTTGCAAGATTTGAATAGGCGACAGGATCTTCCGGATCGAGTTCGATTGATTTCTTGAGCGCCTCCTCCGCTCGTTTGTCATCGCCTCGTGCAGAATAAACGTTCCCTATTTTATTCCAGATTGTCGTGGAACCCGGAGCTACTCGTGCGGCGGCTTCAAGATCGGCCAGCGCTCCATTCAGGTCACTTTTGATATCCGAGCGATAGTCGGAACGCGCCTCAAGTGCGGTCGGCTCTGACGGATCGATTGCCAGCGATTTCGCAATTGCCTCTTCTATTTGCTTTCGATCGTTCAGCAACATGGCGAACTGGGCACGATACGCGGGCAATGTCGGATCGTTGGGGTAACGGCGCTCAGCATCACGAATAACTTCGATCGCGGCGGGAATATCCTTGAGAAACCCTACGGTATAAGCCTTGAGCAGTGCCCCATAGGAGCTCTCGTAGGTGGCGGGCGGCTGTTCCACCCGCGTCGGATTTCCAAGCGAGCGAGAATAGTAACCTCCGTAAGCGGCAATACTTTTACGCTTGGCATCAAGCTTTGGCGCCGCTGCCTGAAATAGCTTTGCGGCCTCGTCGTAACGCTTTTCCGAGGCCGCGAGAATGGCACGTATCAGATCAAACCGCCCACGCTGGGAGCTCGACAGCGTCTTGCCCTCAAGCTGTTTCAGCGTATCGCGGGCTTTGGCCCTTCCCTCAAGTGGCAACTGCGTCTCCGCCAAAACCAACGTATCTTCGACGCTGCGATTTGCCGGTGAGATTGCTGCTATTCTGTCCGCCTGCCGGCGCATCTCCGCTACGGGCAAAGGTGAAGCCGACATAAAGGCGAATGCGTTTCGCGGTGCCAGATAAAACAGCATCTGCTCACGGTCATCGGAATCGACGATCGCGATCTTGCGGGGAATCTGGCCGATCGACGCGACAGCTCCCTCACCTTGCCGAACCTCGACGCTACCCTGCGGGTTGCTCAGTTGTACCACGCCTTCCAGCACGTTCAGTGACGTGCGCGCACCATTGACCGTCATCGTCCAGTCAGTACCGCGGATCGCGGCAGCCGCAGCTGGTGTTTCGACCTTAACGCCGGGGCCGCCGCGCTCGGCACGCGCCCAGATCGTCCCGGATTGAAGCTGGAGAACGGTATCGGCGTCCGTGCTCGACGTCACTTGCTTGACGACGAGGGAAGAATTTCGGCCGAGGCGGATCTGCGTGCGATCAGAGAAGACAATAGCAAGCTGCCCAGTCTCATTGGTTCGCAGGATGTCGCCTGATAGCAGATCCTGTTTGAGGTCTACCGTCTGCCAATCGGATACATTGATGAACCGAACTTCTTCACCGACTTTTCGCGCGATCACCGCACCCGCTGCCGCGCCGCTGCGCGGGACAGGCTCCGCCGCCGCCGGCATCGTCAACGCGAACGCCAGCACCGGGAGCGCCACGGCGCTCAGGTAAAATCGATTGAATGCCCCCAACATGCCTTCACCACTGCTTGCGCAGATGGCAAGTGTCAAGTGTTTCGGCAACAAAGGTTTGCTTTCCAACCCCAGTGTATTAACAGGGAAACAGTTCTGAACGGGAGAAATAGTGATTTGAGCGACTTCGATACCGCACCGACCGAGATGCTCGAAATGCCGATGGCTTCGGGAGAGATCACCGAAGAATATATCAATCACATCCGCAAGATAAACGACGTCTTCTACGACCAGATCAAGATTTCGGACCAGAAGGCCGCCTACATCTTTACCTTCATGCTGGCGTTTCTCGTGTCGTCGACCGAAGGCCGGCAGGTGTTTAACTGGGCGCGTTATGTTGAAGGTAGCCTGAGCCTCAATCTCGCTTCGGGCGCGCTCGCAGTTGCATCGGTATTTTCCATTCTTGCGGCAATTCTCGTCGTTCTGCCCCGTCATATCGCCAAGTCGACTTCGATGTTCTGGGGCACATGGCCGCGCCATCGGCCGATTTTTGAAAGCGCCGCGCAGAAAAGCGATGTGAGTTACCTGTTCCAGGAATATCTCGACAATGCCGATGTCCTGTCGCTGATTGCCCGCCAGAAATACAAGTTTGTCGGCTTCGCCTTCCGCGGCCTGGTCTTCACGGTTCTGGCCTACATCCTGCTGCTCGTCGCAAGTCAGGCGCAGGGCTGACACCTTCAAAAGCTTTGGCGCTTGTTTTTCCCATCCGAACATGGTTGCCGTGGGGGATCAGCATCCCTCACGGATTTACCCCATGTTCGCCAGCGCCACGCCTTTCCTCACCATTGGCCTCCTCATTCTCTCCAATGTCTTCATGACATTTGCCTGGTACGGCCACCTCAAATTCGAAGACAGGCCGCTCTACCTCGTCATCATGGTCAGCTGGGGGATCGCGTTTTTCGAATATTGCGCCCAGGTGCCGGCAAACCGCATCGGTTACGGCTATTTCAACGCAGCTCAGCTGAAGACCATTCAGGAAGTCATCACGCTCTCGGTTTTCGTGATCTTCTCCGTCTTCTATCTCGGCGAGGCGATCAGCTGGAAGCAGATCATCGGCTTCGGCTTCATAGCGCTTGGGGCCTTCTTCATCTTCACGAAATAAGGTGCCGAAACGCGCCGGGATCACGCTTCCTCGCTTTTCGCTCGGCACACCTTCATTTCCGCTTCGGTTTGATTTAGAGACAGTCCTTCAATCCGCCGGAACAAACGCCGGCAAGACTGTTTTCGCAAGGTGATGATCTATGCTTGATTCCCTCAGAACCGCCGCCCGCTCCTGGGTCGCCAAGGCACTTCTTCTGCTTCTGGTCGTCTCGTTCGGCATCTGGGGCATTTCGCGCGAGCTCATCGCACCGAGCAGCAACACCGTGATGACGGTCGGCGACCAGAAGATTTCCAGCCAGGAATTCCGTCTCGCCTATCAGCGCCAGATCGCCAATCTGAGCCGCCAGTTCGGCACGCAGCTGACGGCGGAGCAGGCCCGCGCCTTTGGCGTGGAGAACGATGTCTTCGCCCAACTCGCGGCAGGTGCGGCGCTCGATCAGCTTTCCTCCGACATGAGCCTCGGCCTTTCGGAAGACCGCCTTGCCAACCTGATCGCTCAGGATCCGGCCTTCCTCGGCACGAACGGTCAGTTCGACCGCAACCTGTTCACCTCGCGCCTGCGCAATGCCAGCATCCGCGAGGACGATTACATCAAGGAACGCACCAAGGTCGCAGTGCGCAGCCAGGTCGTTGAAGCTGTCTCGGACGGTTTCAAGGCACCACAGGTCCTCGTCGATGCGCTGAAGCATTATCGTGACGAGAGCCGCACGGTCGATTACCTGCTTCTCTCCAACGCCAATATCGACCCCGTCAAGGCGCCTGCCGACGACGTTCTCACTAAGTGGTTCGATGGCGTAAAAAGCCGTTATCGTGCTCCGGAATACCGTACCTTCGCCTATGTGAAGCTGCAGCCGGCCGATATCGCCGACACGGGTTCGATCGGTGACGATCAGGTTCGCGCCGAATACGAAAAGCGCAAGGACAGCTACAAGACGCACGAGACGCGCACGATCGAGCAGCTCGCCTTCCCGAACAAGGAAATGGCGGACGCAGCGGCCAACCAGCTGAAGGGCGGCGCCACGAACTTCGATCAGCTGATCAAGGATCAGGGCAAGACGGCAACGGATGTGGCGCTCGGCAGCTTCACGCGCGAAACCATGCCGGATTCCGCATTCACCGATCCTGCATTCAAGGTCGCAGCTGCCGGCGGCACCACGCCGGTTATCGCCGGCACGTTCGGCCCGGTGATCCTGCGCGTCACCAATATCCGTCCGGAAACCACGCGTTCGTTCGATGAGGTCAAGGAAGAGCTTCGCAAGCAGCTCGCAGTCTCGGCTGCCTCCAGCGAACTCAACAGCGTCCACGACCGTTTCGACGACATGCGCGGCGGCGGCGCCTCGCTCGAAGAGACCGCCAAGGCTCAGCACCTCAACATCGTCGCCGTCACCACCGACGCATCCGGCAATGACGAACAGGGCAAGCGCGTCGCCAACATCCCAGCATCCAACCAGCTGCTCGGCGAAGTCTTCCGGACCGATCCGGGCGCCGACACCCTCCCCGTCAGCCTCGGCAACGATGGTTACGTCTGGTTCGAAGTTCGCAATATCACCCCGGAACGCGATCGTCCGCTCGCGGAAGTGCGCGAAAAGGCAGTTGCCGACTGGACGGCTGACCAGCAGCGCCAGGCACTCGGCGCCAAGGCGATCGAGCTCAAGGGCCGCCTCGACAAGGGCGAAACGCTTGCCGCTATTGGCAGCGAGTTCGGCATTTCCGTCGAAAACAAGCAGGGCCTGCGCCGCGGCGCGGAAGATGCGATCTTCGGCAATGAAGCCATTTCGGCCGCCTTTGCCGGTCCGGTCGGCATCACCGGCACAGCACTCGGCGCCGATGGCGAAAGCCGTCTGCTCCTGAAGGTCACCGCCGTCGACGAAACCGCCAGCGATGCGCTGTCGGCCGACCAGCAGCTGGACCGCATGGCACAGGCTGCAGGTGACGACATGCTCGACCAGATGGTCAACAGCCTGAAGAACAGCTACGGCGTTTCCGTCAACCAGACGGTCGTCAATCAGGCCATGGTCCAGTGAGGAACGGTCGACATGCCTGAGCTGAAACCTCTTATCGCCAAGGTCGCCAATGGCGAGAGCCTGAGCCACGAAGAGGCGCGCGACGCCTTCGAAGTGCTGATGTCCGGCGAAGCGACGCCCTCGCAGATCGGTGGCTTCCTGATGGCACTGCGCGTGCGCGGCGAAACCGTGGCCGAGATTACCGGCGCGGTGGAAACGATGCGCTCCAAGATGCTGCCCGTGGCCGGCCCGGCCGATGCGGTCGATATCGTCGGAACCGGTGGCGACGGCCTTGGCACCTACAATATCTCGACGCTGGCGGCGCTCATCACCGCCGGCTGCAAGATCCCGATCGCAAAGCACGGCAACCGGGCGCTGAGCTCCAGATCGGGCACTGCCGACACGCTCTCGGTCCTCGGGGTGAACCTGGAGATCGGGCCCGATCTGATTTCCCGTTGCATCAAGGAAGCCGGTATCGGCTTCATGTTCGCCTCCATGCATCACGCCGCCATGCGCCATGTCGGCCCGAGCCGCGTCGAACTTGGCACGCGCACAATCTTCAACCTGCTCGGTCCACTGTCGAACCCGGCCGGCGCCAAGCGTCAGCTGCTCGGCGTATTCGCGCCGAAATGGGTAACGCCGATTGCCGAAGTTCTGCGCAATCTCGGTTCCGAGACCGTCTGGGTCGTGCATGGCGAAGGCATGGATGAGATTACCACGACCGGCGTCACCCAGGTGACGGCGCTGGAAGACGGCAAGATCCGCTCCTTCGAGCTGACACCGAAGGATTTCGGCGTCGAGCCCGCCAAGCTTGCCGATCTCGTGGGCGGCGACGGCCATCACAACGCAGCGGCGCTGCGTGCGGTGCTTGGCGGCGCCAAGAACCCTTATCGCGATATCTCTCTCTGCAATGCTGCTGCAGCGCTGGTCGTCGCCGGCAAGGCTGAAACGCTGATGGACGGCATGAAAATCGCCACTCGCGCGCTGGAAAGCGGCGAGGCGGCTGCGGCGCTCGACCGGCTGGTCGCTACGTCGAACGAAAAGGCTTGAGGTCATGACCGATATCCTGAAAAAGATCGAAGCTTACAAGCGCGAAGAGATTGCGGCGGCAAAGGCCGCCCTGCCGCTCGCCGAGGTCAAGGCGCGCGCGGCCGATCAGGCGCCGACCCGTGGCTTTCATCGCGCTCTGAAGGCGAAGAAGGGTGCCGGCGCTTTTGGCCTCATCGCCGAGATCAAGAAGGCAAGCCCCTCCAAGGGACTGATCCGCCCGGATTTCGATCCACCGGCACTGGCCGCGGCCTATGAAGCCGGTGGTGCGGCCTGCCTTTCGGTTCTGACCGACAAGCCGAGCTTCCAGGGCGCGCCGGAATTTCTGACAGCCGCTCGCGGTGCCTGTTCGTTGCCGGCTCTGCGCAAGGACTTCATGTTCGAGCCCTATCAGGTCTATGAAGCGCGCGCCTGGGGTGCGGACTGCATTCTGCTGATCATGGCCTCGCTGTCGGACGCAGAGGCCCGCGAGCTTTACGACGTTGCAGCGGAACTGGGCATGGACGCCCTGATCGAGGTGCATGACGAGGAAGAGACCGAACGGGCTCTGAAACTCCCCTCGCCGCTGATCGGCATCAACAACCGCAATCTGCGCACCTTCGAACTCAGCCTGGAGACGAGCGAGAAACTGGCGCCGATGGTGCCTGCTGACAGGCTGCTGGTCGGCGAGAGCGGCATCTTCACGCACGACGATTGCCAGCGCCTGAAAAAGGTCGGCATCAACACTTTCCTCGTCGGCGAAAGCTTGATGCGCAAAGACGATGTCGCGGCCGCAACCCGGCTGCTTTTGACCGGCGAAGCCGCGCACCTGGCGGCCGAGTAATGACGGGTCTCACCCATATCGGTGCTTCCGGCGAGGCCAATATGGTCGATGTCGGCGACAAGGCGGAAACCGTCCGTTCGGCCGCCGCCGAAGGTTATGTGCGCATGCTGCCGGAAACGCTGGCGCTGATCCGCGACGGCAATGCCAAGAAGGGCGATGTGATCGGCGCGGCAAGGCTTGCCGGCATCATGGCTGCCAAGAAGACTTCCGACCTTATTCCGCTCTGTCATCCGCTGATGCTGACCAAGGTTTCGGTGGAAATCTCGGAAGACGACACCTTGCCCGGCCTGCGGGTCACAGCCACGGCCAAGCTGACCGGCAAGACCGGTGTCGAGATGGAAGCGCTCACAGCCGTCTCCGTCGCCTGCCTGACCGTCTACGACATGGCCAAGGCGGCGGACAAGGGCATGGAGATCGGCGGTATCCGTCTGCTTGAAAAGACCGGCGGGAAATCCGGGATTTTTCGCGCCGAATAACTGACTAGCATCACTGGGAGGTATCGCGATGTCACTCGTGCCTGTTTCGGAGGCGAAGAGCCGGCTGCTTGGCAAAGCGAACCCGATCGAAGCGGTCGAGACCGTATCGCTCGGCGATGCCAATGGCCGCGTTCTGGCCAAAGACCTCACGGCACGCCTGACCCAGCCACCCTTCCACGCCTCCGCAATGGACGGCTATGCGCTCGCCGCCGGCGATGCACCCGCAATCGGTTCTGAACTCACCGTTGTCGGCAGCGCCGCCGCCGGTCATGCGTTCGACGGCACGGTCGGCAAGGGCGAGACAGTGCGCATCTTCACCGGTGCGCCGCTGCCAGAAGGCACCGATTCGATCCTCATCCAGGAGGATGCGGAAAAGCTCGAAGGCAATTGTATCCGCACCAAGTTCGAAGTCGTGAAGGGGCGTCACGTGCGCCCGCGCGGGCAGGATTTTGCCGAGGGCGAAACGGTGGTGCCGGCAGGCACGCTCATCGACTTTTCGCATCTCACGGTCGCTGCCGCGATGAACCATCCAACGGTCGAGGTCTACCGTCGCCCGCGCGTCGCTATCCTTGCGACGGGTGACGAGCTGCTGCCGCCCGGCGAGACGCCCGGTCCCGCCCAGATCATCGCGTCCAACACATTTGGCGTGGCCGCATTGGTCCGCGACAATGGCGGCGAAGTGCTCGATCTCGGCATCGTCAAGGACCGGCAGGAAGATATCGTCGCCGCCATCGATCGCGCGCGGACCGAAAAGGCCGATGTTCTCGTAACGCTTGGCGGCGCTTCCGTCGGCGACCACGACCTCGTGCAGTCGACGCTGAAAAGCGTGGGTATGGAACTCGATTTCTGGCGCATCGCCATGCGTCCCGGCAAGCCGCTGATGGTGGGCGCGCTGGGCGACATGCAGGTGCTCGGCCTGCCCGGCAATCCGGTCGCCAGCCTTGTCACCAGCATGCTGTTTCTGGAGCCGCTTCTGCGCAAGCTTGGCCATCTGGCGGACCGCAAGCGCGAAGTGCAGGGCGTCACCGCCAGGACACTCGCGGCGAACGACCAGCGGCAGGATTACCTTCGCTCGACGCTGACACGGGATAACGAAGGTAATCTGGTCGTCGATTCCTACCAGAAACAGGATTCGTCGATGATGAAGATCTTTGCCCATTCCGACGCGCTGATCATCCGCCCACCACATGCGCCGGAACTGCCGGCCGGGTCCCCCTGCCCGATTTTGTTGATCCGCCCCTGATCCAACCCGAAGGAGTTTCCGTAGCCTGGGGCAGCATGCCCCAAACGGAGAACCGCGTGTCCCAAGAAAAGCCGGCCCCCAGCATCCTCTGGTTCCGCAAGGACCTTCGTCTCGACGACAATCCGGCATTGCATGCGGCAATGGAAGCCGGTGGGCCGATCATTCCGGTCTATGTCCGCGAGCCGGATCACATCAATATCGGCCCCCTCGGCGGCGCACAGGCGTGGTGGCTGCATCATTCTCTGGTGGCACTGAAAGCTTCGCTGAAGTCACTCTCGAGTGACTTGGTGCTGGTTTCAGGCAAGGCCGAAGACGTCCTGACCGAAATCGCCCGCAAGACCGGCGCCAAAACGGTTTTCGTCAATCGCGCCTACGAACGCACGCTTTTCGATCGCGACATAGCCATTGCGCTCAAAGAAAACGGAATCGCAATCCGCGCTTATCACGGCCAGTTGCTGCACGAGGCGAAATCGATCCGCACCGGCTCCGGCAACGCGTTCAAGGTCTTCACGCCCTTCTGGAACGCTATGCAGAAGACGGGTGAACCAAGCAGCCCCATCGACGCGCCCGGTAAGATCCCCTCTCCAGAACATTTCCCGCGATCAGAAAGTCTCGACAGCTGGGCACTGCTTCCAACAAAGCCGAACTGGGCCATCGACTTCCCGAAAATGTGGACACCCGGCGAAGACGGTGCACGGGAAAAACTGTCCGACTTCCTCGATCGTGAACTGCACGACTACAAGCGTGGCCGCGATCTGCCGGCCATCGACGCGACATCCCTGCTCTCGCCGCATCTCGCCTTCGGTGAAATCTCGCCGGCCCGTATCTGGCACGCGACCAGAAGCCAGGCCAAGAAGGCCTCGGAAGACGTCTCTCATTACCGACGCGAGCTCGCCTGGCGAGATTTCTGCTACAATCTCCTTATCGAGTTTCCGGAACTGAACGAGAAGAATTGGGACGACAAGTTCGACCCGTTTCCGTGGGAATACGACCAGACGGATTTTGACGCCTGGACGAAGGGGTTGACCGGCTATCCGATCGTCGATGCCGGCATGCGGCAGCTCTGGCGTTACGGCTTCATGCACAACCGTGTGAGGATGATCGCGGCATCCTTCCTGATCAAGGATCTGATGATCGACTGGCGCAAGGGCGAGACATGGTTCCGCGACACACTGGTGGATGCCGATCCCGCCAGCAACTCCGCCAACTGGCAATGGGTAGCCGGTTCGGGTGCCGATGCCTCACCCTTCTTCCGCATCTTCAACCCTATCCTGCAGGGCGAAAAATTCGATCCGGACGGCGATTATGTTCGCGAGCATGTGCCGGAACTGGCGAAGCTCGACCAAAAATATATCCACAAGCCGTTCGATGCGCCGAAGGATGTTTTGGAAAAAGCCGGTATCGAACTCGGAAAGACCTATCCGAAACCGATCGTCGATCATGGTTTTGCCCGCGACCGTGCGCTTGTCGCCTATCGCGGTATCCGCTGAGGGATCAGCCCTCTTCCCCGCTCATCGCTTCTATCAGCACCCAGATGTGACCTGCCGGGTCGTAGATCGAGGCAACGATCCGGCCCTGTACGTCGAGCTGCAGCCTGTCGCGCATCTCGCCCCCGGCCTCCAGCGCCGCTTTCACCATGGCGCGGACATCCGGAACGATAAGCTGGAAAAAACTGCTGACGGAACCCGGCGTTTTGGGATGATGGGTGCCGGAATAGCCCGGCGCCGCTTCGCGCAACGGATCGGAACCACAGATGACCAGACCCAATTCGCCAATCTGCATTTCGATCATCACCGAACGCAGCATTTCGTAGGAATTGGTTTCCTCCGCGCCGAAAACGCTCGCGTAGAACTCTGCCGTTTCCCGCTCGCGCCCCTGCGCCACGAACAGATTCAAACTCAAACGAAAATCGCTGCCAATCATCTGCCGGATCACCTGATTCCCCGCCGCAAGATAGGTGAGAACCGATGACAGTGTCACGTCTTGCGACGACCCGAATGCGGGTTGTTAACCCGTTTCTGCCGGGTTGATCGCAACGCCGGTATAACGTGCCCTCGGCCGGATCAGATGGCCGGTCTCGGTCTCCTCCAGCGCGTGCGCCAGCCAACCCGTGGTGCGTGACAGCGCGAAGATGACGAGCGGCGCATCGTCCGGAAGCCCAAACGTCTCCGCGAGTGCTGCCAGCACGAAATCGATGTTGATCGGCTCGCCCAACAACTCCTCGCCAGCTGCCGCAAGCGCGCCATAGACGGCCGGCGCTTCGAAACTGGCCATGAGCGCCTTGGCGCGCGGATCGCCATGGGGATAGAGCCTGTGGCCGAAGGCGCGCACCACGCCTTCCGATGACAGCATGTCACGGATCGCTTCGCGAACACCAAGTGATACTGTCTGCTGCACCAGCCGCGTCACGCTCGTCCACGCGCCGCCGTGACGCGGCCCGGTCAGCGTCGCAAGGCCGGACAAGGTCGCAGCGGAAAGGGCGGCCCCGGACGACGCCGTGACCCGCGCCGCAAAGGCCGAGACGTTGAGTTCGTGTTCCGCGGCCAGCACCAATGCCTTGCGGATCGGTTCCGCCGCCTCCGGCCTCTTCCAGCCGAGCGCCAGACGCTCATGCAGAGGCACGGCCTCCGGCCAGGGCGCCAGCGCCGCCGCGACTGTCGAAAGCACGTCGGCGGCTTCAGCACGAAGAATGAACGGCTTTCGTTTCAGGGCCGGCAGGTCCGTCACGACGCGGCTCGCAAGACCGGCGAAAGCAGCGGCAACCCGCGCGCCATCGTCCGCACCGCCAGGCCGGACATCGATGGCACGGGTATCCCATAGCAATGCGGCCACCTTTTCCAGTGTCGCGTGCTCGGAAAGCTGTACGGCATCCTGCCCGCGGTAGAACAATCGCTCGCCGGTGATGGTCGAGATGGCCGTCGGCAGCACCGGATCGCCCCACCGAATGGTGCCCGCCGCGACAGCCTCCGCCTGTCGACGTCCCGCATGACGCTCCGCCAAACGCCTGACGTCATCGGCCTGATAGAGGCTGCGACGCGGATCAGCCGGATCCGGCTTGGCGCGAATGCGCCCGCGGCTGACATTGGCATAAAGCGTCTGCGGCTTGGTCCCGAGCAGGGCAAGCGCTTCCTCAGTGGTCATCCATAACGTGTTCATATTGATCTATTTCATCAAGATTGACGTCAATAACACTAAGTCCGATCATCATCTCCGTAAAGGAGAAACATCCATGAAAAACGGACTTGAAGACGTCGTTGCCGCCGAAACCCAGCTCTCGGATGTAGACGGCGAAGCGGGGCGCTTGATCATCCGCGGCGTGTCGCTGGACCGGCTCGTCGAATACGCGACCTACGAACATACGGCGGCGCTGCTACTCGATGGTTTCTTTGATCGCCCGATTGGGGTTGCTGATCTGCAGGCGCGATTGGGCAAGGCACGTACGGAGGTGTTCGGCCACATCGCAAGCGCCGATGACGCGATCATCGCGCTACCGCCGGTCGATGCGATGCGCGCACTGATCGCACGTCTTCCGGATGGCGAGGATTTCGAAACGGCGATCCGCCTGCTGGCTGCACCGGCCGTCTTCCTCCCGGCGATCCTTCGGCTTCAGAAAAGCGAGACACCGGTCGCACCGAACCCGTCCCTGTCGCAATCCGCCGATATTCTGGCCATGCTGACGGCCGCCCTGCCGTCGCGCGAACAGGTCGCGGCGCTCGATGCCTACCTTGTGACAATCTCCGATCACGGCCTGAATGCGTCCACCTTTGCCTCGCGCGTCATCGCCTCCACCAAGGCTGGCCTCACCTCGTCAGTCATTGCCGCCATCAGCGCGCTGAAAGGCCCGTTGCACGGCGGCGCGCCCGGCCCGGTGCTCGATATGCTCGACGCTGTCGGCTCGGCAGACGATGCACGCTCGTGGCTCGGTCATGCGCTGGACCGCGGCGAGAGGCTGATGGGTTTCGGTCACCGGGTCTATCGGGTCCGGGATCCGCGAGCCGATGCGCTGAAAGGCGCGCTGAAGCCGCTTACGGCATCCGGCCAGGTGGACCAGGCACGGTTTCGACTGGCGGAAGCGGTCGAACAGGCCGCACTCGCCGTGCTCAAGGAGCGCAAGCCGGACCGGCCGCTCGACGTCAATGTCGAGTTCTATACGGCCCTTCTGCTCGATGCGCTGAAATTCCCGCGCGACGCCTTCACCGGCGTCTTCGCGATCGGCCGCACCGTGGGATGGATCGCCCATGCGCGCGAACAGGCGCTGGAGGGGCGTCTGATCCGCCCGCGTTCCGTCTATGTCGGCCCCATGCCTCAAGCGGCATGATGCGCACGCTCTAGCCAGAAAAGAAAAACCCGGTCTTAGCCGGGTTTTTTATTGTTAGACGAGACGGCTCTGATCGACCGCCGCTTCGATGAAGCTCGAAAACAGTGGATGCGGATCGAGAGGACGGCTCTTCAGTTCCGGGTGGTACTGAACGCCGATGAACCACGGATGATCCGCGTATTCGATCGTTTCCGGCAGCAGACCATCCGGCGACATGCCTGAGAACACCAGGCCACAGCTCTCCAGCCGCTCCTTGTAATCCACGTTCACCTCGTAACGATGACGATGGCGCTCCGAAATATCGGTCGAGCCATAGATCTCGGCGATCTTGGTTTCCTTCTTCAGCGACGCCTTGTAGGCACCGAGACGCATCGTGCCACCGAGGTCGCCGGCTGCGTTGCGCTTTTCGAGTTCGTTGCCCTTTACCCACTCGGTCATCAGACCAACGACAGGCTCGGTGGTCTTGCCGAATTCGGTGGACGAGGCCTTTTCGATACCAGCCAGATGACGGGCAGCTTCGACCACTGCCATCTGCATGCCGAAGCAGATACCGAAATACGGCACCTTGCGCTCACGGGCGAACTGCGCCGCCAGAATCTTGCCTTCCGAACCACGTTCGCCGAAACCGCCGGGCACGAGAATGCCGTGAACCTTTTCAAGCCAGGGTGCCGGATCTTCCTTTTCGAAGACTTCCGATTCGATCCACTCGAGCTTGACCTTGACGTGGTTGGCAATGCCTCCGTGATGCAGTGCCTCGATCAGCGACTTGTAGGCATCCTTCAGGCCGGTGTACTTGCCGACGATAGCGATCGTGACCTCGCCTTCCGGCGTATGGATACGGTTGCAAACCTCTTCCCAGGCATCCAGACGCGGCTTCGGAGCCGGCTCGATGCCGAAGGCTGCCAGAACTTCGTTGTCGAGGCCTTCCTTGTGGTAAGCCATCGGCACGTCGTAGATATTCGCCACATCCAGCGCCTGGATGACGGCGGAAGGACGGACGTTGCAGAACAGCGAAAGCTTGCGGCGTTCGGCCTCGGGGATTTCCCGGTCGGCACGCACCAGCAGGATGTCCGGCGCAATACCGAGCGCCTGCAGTTCCTTCACGGAATGCTGGGTCGGCTTGGTTTTCAACTCGCCGGCAGCCGGGATGAACGGCATAAGGGTCAGGTGAACATAGATCGCGGTGCCACGCGGCAGGTCGTTGCCGAGCTGACGGATCGCTTCCATGAACGGCATCGCTTCGATGTCACCCACCGTCCCGCCGATCTCGCAGATGACGAAATCGTAGTCGTCATTGCCCTCGATCACGAAATCCTTGATCTCGTTGGTGACGTGCGGAATGACCTGAACAGTCGCGCCGAGATAATCGCCGCGGCGTTCCTTGTCGATGATGTTCTTGTAGATACGACCTGTGGTGATGTTGTCGGTCTTGGTCGCCGAACGCCCCGTGAAGCGTTCGTAGTGACCCAAGTCCAGGTCGGTTTCCGCCCCGTCGTCAGTCACGAAGACTTCGCCGTGCTGCGTCGGGCTCATCGTGCCCGGATCGACGTTGAGATAAGGATCGAGCTTACGAAGCCGAACCCGGTAACCTCGAGCTTGTAACAAAGCTCCGAGTGCCGCGGCCGCAATTCCTTTTCCGAGGGAAGAAACCACGCCGCCTGTGATGAATACATATCGCGCCATCGGAGTCACCGGATACCTTCTCATTCGTGATTCCGCCAGCCCAAATCGTCTTGAGACGAAAATCGCCTGTGGAATCTTCACAAAATAAAACCGGCAGGCTTTTGGCCTGCCGGAGCTTGAAACGTTGACCGTGCCTTATTGGCCGGTCGGGACACCCGTCGGTGCCGCGGGTTGAGCGGGTGCGGGAGCAGCCGGAGCTGCTGCGCCACCCGTTGCCGGAGCGGCCGGGGCCGAAGCACCGGAGCCGGTCGGCACGCCGTTGTCGGACTGTGCCGGGGCTGCTGGAGTAGCCGGGCCGAGCTGGTCGAGAATACCGTTGCCCTGACCCTGCTGATTCTGCGGGATCCGGTTCAGGATATCGCTGGGACGGCTCTCATACCGGGCAAGCACGCCAAGTGCGAGCGAGGTGATGAAGAAGAGCGTCGCGAGGATCGCGGTGGTGCGGGTCAGCGCATTGGCCGTACCGCGTGCCGACATGAAGCCGGAGCCGCCGCCGATACCAAGGCCGCCGCCTTCGGAACGCTGGATCAGTACGACGCCGACAAGCGCCAGCACGATCATAAGATGAATGACAATCAGAACGGTCTGCATATCAAAATCCATGCCTCCGCGGAGGGGGCAACATAAGAGGTTGGCGGCTCTTTACATGAGAGCCGCACGTATTCCAAGCCCTTATCGAAGAGCTCAAGCGGTCAGCGTCTCATACGCGCTGTAGATGGCGAGGAAGTCCTTGGCTTTCAAGCTCGCGCCGCCGATCAAAGCGCCGTCGACATTCTCGATCGCCATCAGTTCGGCCGCATTCGCCGGCTTGACCGAGCCGCCATAGAGAATGCGCATCAATTTGCCCTCTTCGCCGAAACGCTCGATCAGTTCCGCCCGCATAAAGGCATGAGCGACGGCAACGTCAGCGGCAGTCGGGGTCAGGCCCGTGCCAATCGCCCAGACTGGCTCGTACGCGATGACCGTATTTTCGGAATTCGCGATCTCTGGCATGGAGCCAAAGATTTGCCGCTTCAACACGTCGAGCGTCTGGTAGGCGTCGCGCTCGTCGGCCGTCTCGCCGACGCAGATGATGGCCGTCAGCCCGGCTTCGTAAGCCGCTTCGGCCTTGGCGCGCACGAGATGGTCCGTTTCGGCGTGGTCGGTGCGGCGCTCGGAATGGCCGACGATCACATAGGTGCCGAAGCAATCAGCGATCATCTCAGCCGAAATATCACCCGTATGCGCGCCGGAAACCTTCTGGTGGCAAATCCTGACCGCCGATCTGCAGCGGGCTGTCGGTCGCGAGCGCCGTCGCAACATATAGAAGCGTTGCCGGCGGGCAGATCAGTGTTTCGACCTTTTCGGATAAAGCGCTCTGGACGCCTTCGGCCATGGCCTTGATTTCGGTCAGGCATTCGCGGGTGCCGTTCATCTTCCAGTTTCCGGCAACGAGCGGGCGCACATCAGGCGTCATCGGCAGTCTTTTCCTCTCTCTTTCCCGGTTTTCAGCCTGAAAACCGGCACCTCCATTTGTTAGGGGACCTGTTTAAACACATCCCGCGCGAATTGGTATGCAAAAGAGGGACCACGGTTGATAACTTTGATGAAAGAGCACCCTTACCCGGCGCTGAGCAGGAAATTCAGCGTCTTGCGCCAGTCGATCATGCGGATCGGCGTTCCATGCCCTCCCGTCTGGAAGACGGTGAAACGGGTCGGATAATTGGCAGCCTTCAGCTTGCTGTAAATCGCTGCCTGATCCTCGGCCTTGTAGACGCTGTCGGCACTGCCATGGGGCGAAATAGATGGGCAGTTTCAACTTGACGAACGGCGTCGTCGGCAGGCCCGGATCGGGTGGTCCGCCAAGTACTGCCATCCCTTCGAGATAACGAACCGCCTCCTTGTCGCGGCTGATATGCTGACAGATGATGCCCCCCATCGACGCGCAGGCGAGGATAACCGGCCGGCCGGGAAGACTGTTCGAAAGCATGGCGGATGAGCGCTGCGACATCGGCAAAACCCTTCTCGTCAAAGGAGGTGACACTAGGCGCGTAATAGGTGCCGCCATTGCCGACCACGAGATTCTTCAGCCGGTTGAAGTTGCCGCCGAACGTATAGTCGTTGGCGCCAAGCCGCCGATCGCCGCCGCGGCCATGGATGAAGATCACCGTGAAAGCCGCATTCTGCTGCGGTCCCACCCTGGTGACATCGAGCTTGCGGCCACCGACCTGCAGCGTCTCGTTTTCCTGGTAGCGCCGCACATCCGTCGAGATATAGGCGTCCTTGACGCGCCGTTCCGGCTCTCGGTCACGCTCGTTGATATCGCGCATTTCCTGGTAGTCGAGCACTTCGTGGGCGCCGCCATCGGCCGATTGCAGCACTGTCATACGGGAAAACAGATCGTCCTTGTAAGGTCTGATCGGTCCTTCCTGCGCCGAAGACGGTCCGCTGGAGAGCGTGAGGAGGGCAGCAAGAACCGTGCCGAAGACGAAATGAACTGTGGACATGCCCTGTTTCCTCGGTGTGCCGGCGTCGCTCTGCCTTGTTATTTGAGGCTGCGCGACGCATTGCTCGAAAACGGCCGTTTCCTTGCGGCATCGCGAAAACGCCGGATTTCTGGCAGAATCGCGGTTGATTCGAAACAGCACAGAGATGGGTATGGCATCTTCCTCCGCACCCCGACAGGTAGTATCGACGCAGCCGATGGATGATAATAACGACCTTTTTGGCGACCCTCCGGCGGCAAACAAGCCGGTAGCCACTGAACCTGCGCCCGCGGTGCGCGCAGAAACTTCGGCGCCTCGCCCCGCTCCTGCGTCCACTCCGGCACAGGCTTCCGGCGACGATTACGGCGCCTCGTCGATCCGTGTCCTGGAAGGACTTGAGCCGGTGCGCATGCGCCCGGGCATGTATATCGGCGGCACGGACGAAAAAGCATTGCACCACCTGTTCGCCGAAGTCATCGACAACTCGATGGACGAAGCGGTTGCGGGCCACGCAAATTTCATCGAAGTGCATCTCGATGCGGAAGGTTTCCTGAGCGTCACGGATAACGGACGCGGCATTCCGGTCGAAAACCATCCGCAGGTCCCGGGCAAATCGACGCTCGAAGTCATCATGACCAAGCTGCACGCCGGCGGTAAGTTCGACGGCAAGGCCTATGAGACCTCCGGCGGTCTGCACGGCGTCGGCGTGTCCGTCGTGAACGCGCTGTCCGACATGCTCGAAGTCGAAGTCGCCCGCAATCGCAAGCTCTATCGCCAGCGCTTTTCACGCGGCGTGCCGCAAGGCGGCCTCGAAGAACTCGGCGACGTCCATAACCGCCGCGGCACCCGCGTGCGCTTCCATCCCGACCCGCAGATCTTCGGCGACCACGCCAAGTTCGATGCCGGCCGCATCTTCCGCATGTCGCGCTCGAAAGCCTATCTCTTCGGCGGCGTCGAAATCCGCTGGAGCTGCGATCCGGGCCTCGTGCCTCCGGATGGTGATATCCCGGAGAAAGCCGTCTTCCATTTCCCGGGGGGGCTGAAGGACTATCTCGGCGCGACGCTTGGCAAGGAATTCACCGTCACGCGCGAAATCTTCGCCGGCCGCACGGAAAAGACCGGTGGCCATGGCGCGATGGAATGGGCGATCACCTGGTATGGCGGCGATCCGCAGGTCCATTCCTATTGCAACACCATCCCGACACCCGAAGGCGGCACGCATGAAGCGGGCCTGCGCATCGCGCTGACCAAGGGCCTCAAGAACTACGCCGAACTGACGCAGAACAAGCGCGCCAAGGAAATCACCACCGACGACGTGATGATATCGGCGGTCGGCATGCTATCCGTCTTCATCCGCGAGCCGGAATTCGTCGGCCAGACCAAGGACAAGCTTGCGACCGTCGAGGCGCAGCGCCTCGTCGAAAACATCCTGCGCGACCCGTTCGACCACTACCTCGCCGGCAACCCGAACGAAGCTGCAAAGCTTCTCGAATGGGTGATCGAGCGCGCCGAAGAGCGCCTGCGCCGCCGCAAGGAAAAGGAAGTCAACCGCAAGACCGCGGTTCGCAAGCTACGCCTGCCCGGCAAGCTCGCCGACTGCTCGCAGAATACCGCGGAAGGCGCCGAACTCTTCATCGTCGAGGGTGATTCGGCAGGTGGCTCCGCCAAGCAGGGGCGCAACCGCGCCAACCAGGCAATCCTGCCACTACGCGGCAAGATCCTGAACGTCGGTTCGGCCAGCCGTGAAAAGCTCTCCGCGAACCAGCAGATCGCCGACCTCATCCAGGCGCTCGGTTGCGGCACGCGGACAAAGTATCGCGAGGAAGACCTCCGTTACGAACGCATCATCATCATGACCGATGCGGACGTCGACGGCGCCCATATCGCTTCGCTGCTGATCACGTTCTTCTATCAGGAAATGCCGGAACTCATCCGCGGCAATCACCTCTACCTCGCCGTTCCGCCGCTTTACGTGCTGCGGCAGGGCGGCAAGACCGTCTATGCGCGAGACGACGCCCACCGCGCTGAACTGATGGAGACGACGTTCAAGGGTAAGAAGGTCGAGATCGGGCGCTTCAAAGGTCTCGGCGAAATGATGGCGGCGCAACTCAAGGAAACCACCATGGATCCGGCCAAGCGCACCCTGCTGCGCGTCGGGATTGACGAGGTGGATTTCGAAGGCACCCGAGAGGCGGTCGATAACCTGATGGGCACCAAGGCCGATGCCCGCTTCCGCTTCATTCAGGAACGCGCGGCTTTCGCCGACAATCTGGACATCTGAAGCCGATCAAACATCGCGTCCGGGTGATTTACAATCCGGACGCCGCAACGATCAGCAGGCCGCCGACGACACCGATATTGGACATCCAGCCATTGATTGCTCCATGGCGCGGCACTCCTTGCTTGTTCCAGAAATCGAGCAGCATCCACGACGCAACGAGCGTAAAAGCGGCAAGTCCAAGTGCTGCCCAGGCGGCATGAAAGTTGATCGCCAGAAGAATGCCGGCGCAGATTTCGAAGATACTGCCGACAATCAGCACTCGCTTCGCCATCGGGATTCCACGCGCCATCATCGGCACGGTCACGACCGGCAGGATGAAAAAAATGCCTAATGCCGGCCACGACGAAAAGCCCGCCGAGCAGCATTCGCCCCGCGATGATCAGCAGTTCCGGAAAAGTCATGAATATCAGCTCCGGCGCCCGAGAACCTTGGTGACGGCCCCGATCAGCGCCGCGGCTTCGTAAGGCTTGCGCACTACCGGCGCAGAGAAGCTCGCCGGAATGATCGAGCGATCGCTGTAGCCGGTGGCGAAGATGAACGGCACATCGCGCCGGACAAGCTCCTCGGCAATCGACAGAGACGTGCCCGAACCCAGATTGACGTCGAGGATCGCAACATCCGGTGTGAAATCCTTGAGCCGGCGGAAGGCGTCGGCGACAGACGGCGTCGTCGTGACCTTCTCGATACCGTGATCCGCCAGCATCGCTTCGACATCGGCGGCAATCAGCATCTGGTCTTCGACGAGCAGCAGTTCAAGATCCGCGAGGCTCGACGCAACGCCTTCTGCGATGACAGGCTCCTCACGCGGTACGGGTTCCGTCTCGGCCAATTCGTCGTCACGGTGGATATGTTTGGAAGGCACAAGGAAACGCGCGCGGACACCTTCCGGCGGATATTCGAGCTTGGCCGTACCCTCCAGCTCGTATGGGACGCTTCGGCTGATCAAGACACTGCCGAAACCCGTTCTCGACGGGGGATTTGCCGGCGGCCCGCCATTTTCGACCCAGAAAATTTCGCAGTCGCCGTTTTCAAGCCGCGTCCATTCGATGTCGAGCCTGCCGCCGGTGACCGAAAGTGAACCGTATTTCGCGGCATTGGTCGACATTTCGTGCAGCACCAGCGCCATGACGGAAAAGGCGCGGCCGTCCAGCCAGATACGCGGTCCCTTGAAGGTGACACTGCGCGTGCCTTCGCTATAGGGCCGAAGCTCGGCGTCCAGCAGTTCGGAAAGCACCCCGCCATCACCACCGCGCACCACCTGGTCATGCGCAAAGGCCAGCGCCTGAATGCGCCCCTTCAGCGAGCCGATATATTCCTTGAGGCTGACATCCGCATCGACCGAATGACCGACCAGCGATTTGATGACCGACAGGATGTTCTTGACGCGGTGGTTCAACTCCTCGTTCAGCATACGCTGGCGCACATCCGCCTTGCCGCGCTCGTCGGCGAGGAGCTCGTTGTGATGCAGCACGATCTCCACCAGAACGGCGCGGATCGCATCGGCAATTTCCCGATCACCGTCGGTCCAGGGCTGTGCCTGATGATGCACCATCTCTTTCCAGATCGCGAAACTCTTGCGCGGCGTCAGCCGGTCGCCGAGAGGTCCGGTCTCATAGGACTTTTCCGGATTTCCCGCCCAGTTGAGCGTCTGCACCATTTCGCGGCGGAAGAAGAAGAGATAGTCGCGCGGCCGCTGCGAAAGAGGGATGGCAAGCACGCCGCAGACGTCATCCGCTGAAATATGCGAACCGGGAAGATCGCTCTCGAGTTGATAAGTCGCCCATACACGCCCGCCAGTCTCCCCACCGACAAGATCTGCAAGCTCACCGATCAGGCCCTTGGGAGGAACAGCGCCCTCGCCCGCCCAAATCCCGTCGAGCCATAGCCCGATCCCATCGCAAGGCAACATCCTGCTGAAATCACCAAGCGAGCTTCGCAGCAAAGCGCCGATATCGGCGTGATGCGACGCGACCTGAAGGAAGAGATCGAGCGAACGCCGTGCCTGGCTTGCGGTCTCCATCAGCTGACGCTGCTTCAGGGCGCTCAGATGCAGCGAAAAGAACTCGCCGAATGTCTCGGCCGCAATGCGCTGCGGCAGCGAAAGGATCTTCGGCGAATAGTGGTGGCAGGCAATCAGCCCCCAAAGCTCGCCGTCCACCACGACCGAGATCGACATCGAGGCGGCGACGCCCATGTTGCGCAGGTATTCGCAATGAACAGGCGAGACACTGCGCAGATGCGCGAAGGAAAGGTCGAGCGGCGTGCCCTGCTCGTCCAGTTCGGGAACAATCGGGACGCGCGGATTGCTGGCGTCGGAAATCACCCGAACGGTATTTTTCACGTAAAGCGCACGCGCCTGTTTCGGTATATCGCTTGCCGGGAAATATTGGCCCTTGAAGCTTTCGAGATCACGCCGCTTGTATTCGCTGATGACCTTGCCCGCGCCGTCCTGCTCGAACCTGTAGATCATCACCCGGTCATAACCGAGCATCGCGTAGATCAGGCGCGCCGAGCTTTCGATCAGTTTGTCGAGGCTCGTCATGTTGCGAATGCGGCTGATCAGCATCCGCGCCACTTCAAGCGGCTGGTCGTTATCGACCGATGCCGGCTCGAACTCGACGATCACCTTCGTTTCAAAACGATGGATGGAAACGTCGAAACTGCCGCCATGCAGCAGCTTCAACCCGTGGCGCAGGGCCGGGCGTGCGGGATCGTCCGAGGTCGCAAGCGCATTTCGCAGCGTATGCGCGGCATCTCCACCGACAATTTCCTCCAGCCGGCGACCGATCACGTCACCGTCAACAGACAGCATCTCGGGAACATTGGCTGAGCAATGCAGGATAATGGCACCCGCCGCGTCGCAGGCCAGAAGGCAACCATGAGGCTGGATGCTGCCGGGGATATGGATAGGCTCACGGTCGCAATTGGTAAGATCGACCGTATCCATAGGAGGCATGTCAAATCGTTCCCTGAAGACAATCCGCCCAGGAGGCGTGAGCGGTTCTTCGGTATTCCGCAGAGGCTCTGAACGAACCCCATAAAGAAGGTTTACATTGTACTTACGGCCGCTGCCGGAAGCGATTTCATATTTCTATCGCATCTGCCGTCTAGGGCAAGAAGTAAGCTTCCTTTTAATGGGTCAGTGGTTAGTCTTGTGCCGGGGAGCCTGATACGCCATATGATGGCGGAAACCAAAAAAGGATAACAGGTGGGCGGAAACAACGATCGCAACGGGCCTAAGGAGCCGCGCTGGCTTGGACCAGTCGCGCCGAGCAGGGTCGCGCTGATTCCGCCAATCTCGGCAGCACGCTGGCTTCTGGTCCTCGTCGTCGCTGCCGGCATTTATTTCTTCCATGGATTCCTGGTGCCGGTCCTTGCCGCATTGGTGATCGGTTTCGCGAGCTGGCCGCTCTACCGCGAGCTTCTGCGCCACACCCGCGGCAACACGACGATCGGCGCCTCGCTCGCCATCATTTTCATCCTGACCTTCCTCATCGTGCCGATCGGCATCGCGATTTCCTACACGATCGGCGAAGTGCGCCAGTGGATCGTCTGGGCTGCGGAAGTGAACCGTTTCGGCGCACCGCCACCCGCCTGGATCACCGGCCTTCCCTGGATGGGCGAATGGCTTGGCGTGCAGTGGGTCCAGCGCGTGGGCTCGCCCGGCGCCATCGGTGAACTGATCCAGATCGTCAGCGGCGCCAATATCGGCAATATCTACCGGGCGATACTGGCTGCCGGCGACGGCGCATTCCATCTCGTTCTGACGCTCGTCTTCATGCTGATTGCGCTGTTCTTCGTCTTTCGCGACGGCGGCTCCTTCAGCGAACAGATCGACCTTCTCGGCGAACGCATCCTGCCATCGCGCTGGGGGCGGATTTCGCGTGTCGTTCCGGCAACCATCAGCTCGACGGTCACCGGCCAGACGTTGATCGCCATTGGCGAAGGCATCGTGCTCGGCATCGCCTACTGGCTGGCCGGCGTTCCCTCGCCGGTAACGCTCGGCGTGCTGACCGGCGTCATGGCGCTGATCCCCGGTGGCGCACCGCTCTCTTTCACGTTGATTTCCTTCTACCTCGTCGCGAACGGCTCCTACGTTGCCGGCGGCAGCCTCTTCGTCTGGGGCACGGTCGAACTCTTCATCGTCGACAAGACGCTGCGTCCTCGCCTCGTCGGGGGCCCGATCAAGCTGCCCTTCCTACCGACCTTCTTCGGCCTCGTCGGCGGCGTCAGCACCATGGGTTTCCTCGGCCTGTTCATCGGCCCGGTGCTGATGGCGCTGATGGTATCGATATGGCGCGAATGGATCCGCGAAGTGAAGATGGCTGAAAGCACGGAAATTCAGTCAGCGGATCTTGCAACGGAAACATCTCCGCAAGACCTGCCACCGGATCTGCCCGTGGTCAGGAAAGCTTCTTCTCCATGAAGATGCTCAGCGGATCGGGGCGATAGGCCCCGAACGCCTCGATCTCGACGAAACCGCTTGCCTTGTAGAGACCGATCGCCTGCGGCTGATATATCCCGGTTTCCAGCCGAATGGCGGAAAGCTGCAGCTCGCGCGCACGCTCCAGAATCGTATCGACCAGCCGCTTGCCGAGCTTCAGGCCGCGCGCCTGCTCATCGACATACATACGTTTGATTTCGGCCGTTCCATCGCCTGCCTCGACCAGCGCGCCGCAGCCGAGCACTTCACCGTCACGCCGCGCGACGAAGAAGGAAACGCCCTCGCCTTCCAGCGTCGAAATATCGACCATGTGATTGCTCTCCGCCGGATAGAGCGAAGCCGCATAGGCATCTGAAAGTTCGAGAAGCCGAAGCACGCCGGGTTGACGCGGTGCCTCAAGCGAAATCGTCACGGTCATCAGCGGTCCTCCAGTGCCTCACACGCGCACGCTACAGGATCGCAGTCCTGCACGAAACCCGCCTTGGTGGGGTCATGATTGCCCGCTTTAAGTCTCCCATCCGACATCAGGGGACGACATGAATTCCGCACTTATCGTCATGACCATTCTGGGCTGCAACGACGCGGCCACCGACTGCAAATATATCGCGACTGCCGAGCAGCGCTGGCCAAGCATCCAGATGTGCGATGCGGTATCCGAGCAGCAGCTTTCCGGTTACGCCAACCAGCCCTATCCCATGCTCATCGCCGTCTGCCAGAACCCGGAAACCACCGAGGTCGCCAACGCGCCGGTGCCGCAGTCACGCCCTGAGCCACAGCCGCCTGTGGCAGCGGAGCCGCAGCCGGTAACGCCGCAGGAAAAAGAGACCTTGGCGGGCCGCGCCATCCAGCGCGTCAAGAACGTGCTGCCCACTACGGAAGGCGTGAAGACGCTGATGACCAAGCCGGTCCCGCTGGTGGAAGACGGCTATTCGTGGGTAGCGAAGAAATTCACTCGCTAAGCGAGCTTGAAATCTTCTTTAAGCAGCAAGCGAAACGTCGCTGGCATAGGAGCGCGCGCTGGTGCGCATCTCCAGGCGGTGCAGTTTCTCGACCATGTCCATCAGCTCGGAAATCGCGCCATACTGCATCATCTCGGACGAGAAGCGATCGAGAAGCAGCGCCGAGATACTATCGAGCGAGCCGGTCGCCGACGCCTTGCGCCACAGGAAAACCGCCTCGACGAAACCCGTCGCGATATCGCGCCCGAGGCCGGAGGCTTCGAACAGGGCACGGACAGCATGCATGCGGCCGGTTGCGAGGATGCCGCGCACACGACGATCGTCGAGACCGGACAAGGCCACCATGGCGCCGGCGAAGAAATCCACCTTGCCCGTGCAGAGCGCATGGATGAGGAAGGCCGGCGTCAGTCGTCCGTCGGCCCGAAGGTGATCGACGAGACCGGGAATCTCTTCCTGCGCCACCGAGCCCGCAATCGTCACCGCTGCAGCTTCCGAGGCTTCTCGCGTGACATGGTCGATGCGGGCTGCTGCCATCGTGGTGCGAACGAGGCCGGAATTGGCCAGCGCCGATGTGATGTGGCTGACAAGCATATGCCGGGCATCCGCTGGCAGGCTTTCCCGCTCCAGAAGCAGATTGCGGACATCGCAGCAATGGCCGAACCGTTCGGCCATGCGCCGCAGTGAAATGCGAGTGATCGAGGCAGTTTCGTTTTCGAGAAGGATGGTGATCTCCGCCTCGTCGCCGATCTCGGCGATCGCCGCGGCGACGCCGCGCGACAGATACGGCCGGGCAGAAATCAGGCCGCGGGTCAGGCCATCGCTGCGCCCGGCGAGATCCACAAGATCGCCTTCAGTCAGGGCGGGCGAGCGGGCAATTACCGTGCAGGCGATCTCGGGCTGATCTTCGGCAAGCGAAACGATGACGGCACGTGGTGCCTCGGTCGTATCGGCAAGGGCTTCGGCAAGAGCCAGCCGAACACGCGGCGACGGATCGTCCAGCAGGTAGGTCATCGCCATTGCGGAGGCACGATGCTGGTCGCTGCCCATATCGGAATGGAGGAAAGCACGCGCAAGCGCATTGGCCGCCTTGGCGCGGTCATTCACTTTTGCCGTTTCCGCCCAACGAAGAAAAGCCTCTACGATCACACTCGGCCCCGATACTACATGCCAGTTTCGACCGGATTTCGGTCTGTTGCTTTCTGGCTGGCTAATAACAGGCTAAGTCGAAAAAGTTTAAGATTGGTTCACCACGTTTCTTAACTGCGGCGAAGTGTTTGAAATCCTGGCAAATGCGGGCCAACGAGCCGATTATTCCGCTTAAAACGCGCTTCGGGAGCAGACGGCTTGCCGCCGTTGGTGAGTCGCTGTTCCCCGAAAACAGATTCGCCGGCAAACCCTGCCGGCGAAAAATGCGGAAACGAGAGGCGGCAATCAACCGCCGGCACCCGGCGGCCTGGTCATTTCGAAGACATCGGAACCGCCGTCGGCATAGTCGCGATACCCCATGCGGGCGATGGGCCGCGCGAGGCTCATGTCGATGCGACCGTCCCGCAGGATTGCCTCACTGATATGGATGCCGATGACCTGCCCGATGACCATGAAGGATTCGGAGGCCTGTCCATCCAAGCCCTTGGGATTGATGACCTCCGTCACCCGGCACTCCAGCACCGTATGCGCTTCCGCCACATAAGGCGCATCGATCAGCTCGGCCATCTTCGCCGTCAAGCCGGCCAGATCGAACTCGCTGACGCCGTATTCGACGGGCGCGGACGATGCGTTGACATGTTCCGAAAGATGACGGCTGGCAAGGCTGGCCGTGAACACGCCGGTCTCTTCGGCGTTGCGTAGGCTATGCTTGCGGCCGGCCGACGAAAACATCACCATCTTCGGCTTGTCCGAGATGATGTTGAAGAAGGAATAGGGCGAGAGGTTCACCGAACCGTCCCTGCCCTTCGTACCGATCCAGCCGATCGGCCGCGGAGCGACGATCGCCTTGAACGGGTCGTGCCTCAATCCGTGCTGGTTGGTATCGGTCGTATAGAACATCAGCCGTTCGTCTCGCCGACATAGGTGACGATCTGCGAAAGTTCCGGCCGCGGACGATCAGGCGTCGGGAAGTCGCTCGAACCGATATGGATGAAGCCGGCGACCTTTTCGCCGTCATTCACGCCCAGCAGCGCCAGCGCTTCGTCGTCATAGGCGACCCATTCGGTGCGCCAGTTGGCAACGAATCCATGAGCGCTTGCCGCCATGACCATGTTGAGGCAGACGGCGCCGGCAGACAGGACCTGTTCCCATTCCGGGATCTTGGCATGCGGTGCGGCGGTGCTGATGACGCCGACGACGAGCGGCGCACGGGTGAAGCGCACCAGTTCGGCTTCTTTGGCCATATCGGTCATATCGGGCGTCTTCTTCGAAGCGATCGCCAGAAACTTTTCGCCGAGTTCCTTGCGCACGTCGCCGCGATAGACGGTCAGGCGCCAAGGCGCGATCTTGCCGTGGTCAGGAACGCGCGTCGCGAAGCTCAGAATGGCATCCAGTTCGCTCTGCGCAGGACCCGGTTCCTTTATCTGCGCCACCGGAGTGGAATGCCTGTCGCGCAGGAAATCGATGAGCTTAACGTCATTTTGCATGGTCAAAACTTTCAATCAGGGCTGGAAGCGTTGGGGAGGTCTTGAAATTGCCTTGCCGTTGGTCTTCAAGTGACGTCTGGGAAAACAAGAGTCAACCGGTATACAACAGATGTCAGGTTCTTCCTCCGCTGTCCGCTGGATCCTCGCTGGAGCGATTGCGCTCGGCTGTGCATTCGGCTCGGTGGCGCAGGAGGATGCGTTCAAGAACTTCAAGCAGCTGGACAGCACGTCGAAGATGCCGAAGCTCAACGCTTTCTCGGCGCTTCCCGGCGGCCCGCCCAACATCCTCGCCAGGGATGTAACCTTCGATGCGAAGCTCACCAAGGATGGTGAGGTGATGCAGGAAGGCCTCGTTTGGCGCGTATTCAGCCCGCTGGCGGGTGAAGACGGCAAGCTGCCGCTCGTCGCGAGTTCACAAGGCGGCTCGGCAGCCTTTCAGCTCGCACCCGGTGACTATTTCGTGAACTGCGCCTTTGGCCGCGCCGGCGTCACCAAGAAGCTCACCGTGCCGGAAACCGGTAGCGTCGCGAAACAGACCCTGGTGCTCGATGCGGGTGGCTTCGTGCTCAATGCCGTCTCGGGTACCGACCAGCGCATCCCACCGGCACAGCTCAGCTTCTCGGTCTATTCGTCGGAGGTGCGCGATCATGGCGACCGCGCGCTGGTCATGGCAGACGTCAAGCCCAACACCATCGTACGTCTGAACGCCGGCACCTATCACGTCGTTTCGGAATACGGCGATGTCAACGCAGTTGTTCGCGGTGATATCCAGGTGGAATCCGGCAAGTTGACCCAGGTGGTCATGCAGCACCGCGCAGCTCAGATCACCCTCAAGCTGGTGTCACAGGCAGGTGGCGAGGCGATTGCCGATACGGCATGGTCGGTGCTGACGGCGGCGGGCGACATCGTCAACGAAAGCGTCAGCGCGTTTTCGACCATGGTCCTGTCGGAAGGCGAATATCTCGCCGTGGCCCGCAACAAGAACAAAATCTACCAGCGCTCCTTCACCGTGAAGGCCGGCCGCAATACCGAAGTCGAGGTGCTGATGCGCAATCCGGCGCAGGTGGCGAATACGGCGGCCAGTGACCGCAACTGATTGTACGGAAGGGTCGCGCTGATCTTTCGATCACAGGCAATATCGTCTTTCAAAGACTGAAATTGAAAAGGCCACGCACCCCGCACCCGACCGGATGCGTGGCCTTATTTTTATCAAGCGGCAGCCTTGGCCGCCTTCTTGGCTTCCTGCTTGCGCAGGACGTCCGGCGGGGTCGCCTCATGCGAAAGCGAAGCTATCGCCTCATCCAGCGTCATCGACGTCTGAGCCTGAGAGCCGAGGCGGCGGATGTTGACCGAACGCTCTTCGGCTTCCTTCTTGCCGCAGACGATGATGACCGGCACCTTGGTGACCGAGTGTTCGCGGACCTTGTAGTTGATCTTCTCGTTGCGGAAGTCGGTCTCGACGACCATGCCCGCATCGCGAAGAGCTTCCGCAACCTCACGGCCGTAATCGTCCGCATCCGAGGTGATCGTCGCGACGACAACCTGGGTCGGGGCGATCCACAGCGGCATATGGCCGGCGAAGTTCTCGATCAGGATACCGAGGAAACGCTCCATCGAACCGCAGATGGCGCGATGGATCATGACCGGCTGGGTCTTTTCCGAATTCTGGTCGATGTAGAACGCGCCGAACCGCTCCGGCAGGTTGAAGTCCACCTGCGTGGTACCGCACTGCCATTCGCGGCCGATCGCATCCTTCAGCGTGTATTCGAACTTTGGACCGTAGAACGCGCCCTCGCCCGGCAGAATGCCGGTCTTGATGCGTCCGCCAGACTGCGCTTCGATCGTCTTCAAGACGTCCATCATGACGGATTCGGCGCGATCCCACAGAGCATCGGTGCCGACGCGCTTATCCGGACGGGTCGAGAGCTTGACCACGACTTCCTTGAAGCCGAAGTCCTCGTAGACCGACAGGATCAGGTCGTTGATGCGCAGGCACTCGGAGGCCATCTGCTCATCGGTGCAGAACACATGCGCATCATCCTGCGTGAAGCCGCGCACGCGCATCAATCCATGCAGCGCGCCCGAAGCCTCGTAACGATGCACAAGGCCGAATTCCGCAAGACGGATCGGCAGTTCGCGGTAAGACTTCAGACCATGCTTGAAGATCTGGACGTGACCCGGGCAGTTCATCGGCTTCAGCGCGAAAACGCGGTTGTCCGCTTCCTCGTCCTTCGGATGCGTGAAGGCGTAGGCCGACTTCACCGCGAACATGTTCTCCTGGTACCAGCCCCAGTGACCGGAGGTCTCCCAGAGCGAGGCGTCGAGAACCTGCGGCGCGTTGACTTCTTCATAGGTGCCGGCAAGCCGGCGACGCATGTAGGCCGTCAGTGTCTGGAACATGCGCCAGCCCTTGCCGTGCCAGAAGACGACGCCCGGGCCTTCTTCCTGGAAATGGAAGAGATCCATTTCACGGCCGAGCTTGCGATGGTCGCGCTTTTCCGCCTCGGCCAGTACGTGCAGGTACTGATCGAGTTCTTCCTGGGTTGCCCAGGCCGTCGCGTAGATGCGAGTCAGCATCGCATTGTTCGAATCGCCGCGCCAATAGGCGCCGGCAACCTTCATCAGCTTGAAGGCCGTGCCGATCTGGCCGGTGGACGCCATATGCGGGCCGCGGCAAAGGTCGAACCAGTCGCCCTGAGCATAGATTTTCAGATCCTGATCCGCCGGGATGGCATCGATCAGTTCGACCTTGTAGCCTTCGCCCTTGGCGGCGAACACTTCCTTGGCCTTGTCGCGCGACCAGACCTGCTTGGTGAACGGCTTGTTGCGACCGATGATCTCCTTCATCTTCGCCTCGATCTTCGGCAGATCTTCCGGCGTAAAGGGGGTCTCGCGGGCAAAGTCGTAATAGAATCCGTTCTCGATCACCGGGCCGATGGTGACCTGCGTGCCGGGCCACAGCTCCTGCACGGCTTCCGCCATAACGTGAGCCGCATCGTGGCGGATGAGTTCGAGAGCCTGCGGATCGGTGCGGGTGATGATTGCGATCGTGCCGTCGGTCACCGGGTCGGCGAGGTCCTGCACGGTGCCGTTGATGGCAACCGCGACAGCCTTCTTGGCAAGCGACTTGGAAATACCTTCCGCGACATCACGGCCGGTCGTCCCGGCGTCATAAACGCGGACGGAGCCATCGGGAAATGTAAGGGAAACGGATTGGGACATGTCTTTCTCCTGTCCAGTCCCGCCAACGAATGCGGGTGGTGTTGGAATAAATATGGAAACGCCTTGCGCGAAAAACCAGCTCACGGCGCGGCGTGGCTGATAAAGGTTTTTCGTGTTTTAGTAAAGGCGAGCGGCCTTTCAGCCGATCATTTCGGCCAGTCGGATGACCGTATTGGCGTTGCGCATCGTGCCGATGCCGAGCTTCTTGGTGGTCAGTGCCGGCAGAAGCCGCGTCCCGCTCGCCTGGCCGGCGAAATCGACCCAGAGGTCGCCGCCGACCACGGCTATCGTCTCGTTGGTCCGGTGTTTTTCGAGAAGGTCGATGACGCTTTCCGAAAGCGGCTCCCGCATCGCCCGCACACCAACCTCCGATCCTTCGCGGCCGGGGAACGGATTGCCGGCCGAGAGCTTCAGCCAGTCGGGGCCGGAGCGTACGAGAATATCGACATGCTTGCCGAAGCGCTCCCGGAAGGCCGCTTCAAGCCTCGCCTCGATATCCCTGGCCGGTATCTCATCCGCCTCGAAGACCAGATTACCGGTGGAAACCAGCGTTCTGCTATTCCGATAGCCCAGCCCCTCGGCCATCTCGCGGAGATCACTCATGATCACGCGTTTACCGCCGCCAAGGACGATGCTGTAAAGCAGGGCCACATGGATCACGAGCCAGCCTCCGTGCGGTGACGGCGCCAATAACGCCACGGCGTCCACCAATGTTGGCGCGCATCGAGCGTCTCCGGCACGGGATCAAGACCGCCGGTGCCGCCCGGTCCGCATCGCGACACACGAAACACCGTCATCCAGCCGCCCGGCCATAGTCCGTAACGCGCAACCGCTTCGTATCCGAACTCCGAACAGGTCGGGATATGCCGGCAGGAATTGCCGATGAATCCGGAAAGGGTCAGTTGGTACAGGCGGATAAGGCCCATGCCGAACAGACGGTCAGGGGTTTTGCGAAATGGTCCGGACCAGTTGCGGGAACGACTTATCGGGCGCTTTGTGGGATGCTGACAGTCGGGAGCGTTGCACATTAGGCAAGCCCCAAAAAAGTTACGTCCCATCTGCCGGCGTACCGTGTCCGCCCCCCTCTGCCCTGCCGGGCATCTCCCCCACAGGTGGGGAGATTTGCAAGCGGCTCGCGCACTACCCCAAAGCTGAGCTTGTGCAATTGCTCAGCCTCACAAAAGTAAAATGGGGACGGACGAGCGTGCCCCATCCAATCTCCCCACCTGTGGGGGAGATGGCCGGCAGGCCAGAGGGGGGTAACCGCAAACGCCGACATCAACCAGCAGCAACCAGCTGCTTCGCCTCGATCTGGTCGATCGCATCGACCACCGCCTCGAAAGTCAGCATCGTTGAAGCGTGGCGGGCCTTGTAGTCCTTCACCGGCTTCAGGTAGCGCATCTCCTCGAAGCGCCCTTCCGGCCCCTCGCCACCGTCCTTCAGCATGGCGAGCATGTCCTCGCGCGCCTTGCGCAGTTCGCCGGCCGTCGCGCCGATCACATGCAGCGCCATGATCGAAGACGAAGCCTGCCCCAGCGCGCAGGCCCGCACTTCATGCGAAAAATCGCTGACCGTATCGCCATCCATCTTCAGATAGACACGCACCTTGGATCCGCAGAGCTTGGAATGCTTTTCCGAACTCGCATCCGCATCCGGCAAGACACCCGCATGGGTGATGTTGCCGGCAAATTCGAGGATCTTGCTGTTGTAGATATCGTCCATAGAGGCTCGCTTGCAGTCTGGCGGTCGGAATCTGAACACTGTGTCCCGCCCGGCGGACTACCACAAAGAGGTTATGCCCATTATATGTGGTGTCGTCGCGGGGTCATCAAGAAACGATGTTTTCACGAAATCCTACCGATTTCGGAATAGGATATCTTGTAAAAACGCGGCTGAGGGGTCAGATAGCCCCGGATTGCCCAAAAATCAGTCGCGGTCATGCCCGTTTGTTGGTCGCGCTTCGGTCAGTCCACGAGTAGAGCCAGTCGGATGCGGCCTTGAACCGCATCGGGAGACGATAGATGGATGCCATTGTGAAGAACTTCCCGGCCTCGAAGGAAAAGCAGGCCCGCCCGTCCCAGCAGGAAGCCGAGGACGCCGTTCGCGTGTTGCTGCGCTGGGCCGGTGACGATCCGGCGCGCGAAGGCCTGCTCGACACCCCGAAGCGCGTTGCTGCCGCCTATCGCGAACTGTTTGGCGGATACGACCAGTCGCCGGAAGAAGTGCTGGGCCGGACCTTCGAAGAAGTCTCGGGGTATGACGATATCGTGCTCGTGCGCGACATCCCGTTCTTCTCCCATTGCGAACACCACATGCTGCCGATCATCGGCAAGGCACACGTCGCCTATCTGCCGAAAGGCCGTGTGCTTGGTCTTTCCAAGATCGCCCGCGTCGTCGAAATTTTCGGCCGCCGTCTGCAGACGCAGGAAAACCTGACGGCGCAGATTGCCAACGCGATCGAAACGACCCTGCAGCCGCGCGGCGTCGCCGTGATGATCGAGGCCGAGCATATGTGCATGGAAATGCGCGGCGTGCAGAAGCAGGGCTCGCATACGATGACGACGACCTTTACCGGCGAGTTCAAGGCGAACGCTGCCGAACAGGCCCGTTTCTTCACGCTCGCCCGCAACCGGTAAAGTTTTCCTCGATGCCGATCACGTTCGAAAAGCCCTCCGCCGACAAGGCGGCGCTGGAAGGCGCTGGCGCCTTCACGCCAAAGTTCGATGCCAATGGCCTGGTAACCGCTGTCGTGACGGATGCACGCGACGGCGAATTGCTAATGGTCGCGCATATGAATGCAGAAGCGCTCGGCCTGACGATCGAGACCGGCATCGCGCATTATTACAGCCGCTCACGCGGCAAAATCTGGAAGAAGGGCGAATCTTCCGGCAACCTCCAGACCGTCCACGAACTGCGAACCGACTGCGACCAGGATGCTGTATGGCTGAAGGTTTCCGTCGCGGGACACGACGCGACCTGCCACACCGGCCGGCGCTCCTGTTTCTATCGAACGGTAACGAAAAGTGACAGTGCAGCTGTCCTTGACATCACCGACGACCACCGCCATTTCGATCCTGATACGGTTTATTCCAGCTAGGGGATACGGCGGCCTGAGGCATCGTTTGCACGCTGTAAACGGTGCCCTCGCCGCAGGGAACCAATTGGGCATCTGCCTCGTTTTTCGCCACGCCCCACAGGAATAAACGATTTCGAAACTCCTCAAGGCGTTTAATCGTCAGACGGGGTATCGTTCAGCCTTGGAGGGTTTTTATCGATGCTGAACTGGGGTTGGAATCGTCACGATCCGCAAGCGGCGCCCGCTGAAGTGGGCGGCACGCAAGTCCTGGAACCGAAGCCCCCTGAAATCATCGAGGCTCCCCGCAAGGCCAAGCTGGCACTCGCGCTTGGCGGCGGCGCTGCGCGCGGATGGGCACATATAGGCGTTCTGCGCGCGCTCGACGAATCCGGAATTGAAGTCGGAATGATCGCCGGCACCTCGATTGGTGCACTCGTCGGCGGCTGCTATTTGGCCGGCAAGCTCGATGAACTCGAAAGTTTTGCCCGCTCGCTGACCATGCGGCGCATTGCGGGTTTCCTGGATCTCACCATTGGCGGCGCCGGCCTGCTTGGTGGCCTGCGGCTTACCAAGCGCATGCAGGAGCATCTCGATGGCCTTACCGTCGAAGACCTCGACCGGCCGTTTGTGTCGGTTGCGACCGAACTGCATACCGGACATGAAGTCTGGATATCGAGCGGCTCGCTGATCACCGCGCTACGGGCTTCCTACGCCCTGCCCGGCATTTTCGAGCCGATCAAATGCAACAACCGGACGCTGGTCGATGGCGCGCTGGTCAACCCGGTACCGACATCCGTCTGCCGCGCCTACGAGCAATCGCTCGTGGTCGCCGTGAACCTGAACTACGATATATACGGCCGCTCGGCAGTGGTGAAACACAATGCCAGCGTCCAGCCAATCGACGACGAGCGCAGGAAGTCAGCCGACAACAATATGCGTGTCGGCGTTGCCAGTACCATGGTGCAGGCCTTCAACATCATCCAGGAGCGAATTTCGCGTGCAAGGCTCGCCGGTGATCCGCCGGATCTGGCGCTGCATCCACGCCTCAGCGATATCGGCATGTCCGAGTTCCATCGCGCCGGCGAAGCGATCGATCGCGGTTATACCGAAACTATGACGCAGATTGCCGCTTTGAAGCGGATGCAGGAAGTGTTCGCGCGATAATTTCAGGCCGCCTTCCCGTTACGTAAGGCGGCCCAAAGCTTCAATGAACAGCAAAAGGCTCCCGCCTGATCAGCCGGCGATATAGGCCTTCATCTGCTCGGCCTCGAGCTCAACCTCGCGGATACGCGACTTCACGACGTCGCCGATCGAGATGATGCCGGCAAGCTTGCCGTCATGTTCGACAGGAACGTGACGGAAGCGCCCGGCGCTCATCATCCCCATCAATTCGTCTACGGTCGTGTCTTCCTTGCAGCGGGTCACGGTGCTGGTCATTGCCGACTTGACCGGCTGGTCGAGTACGGCAGGCCCCTTCGTAGCAATGGCACGCACCAGATCGCGCTCCGTGAAGATACCGGCAATCCGGCCTTCCATGCCGGTGATCACGACGGCACCGATCTTCTTGGTGTTGAGAATTCCGGCGACTTCCAGAAGGGTCTTGTCCGGCCCGACGGTGACCACGTCGCGGCCTTTGTTATCGAGCATGTTCTTGACGACTATTGCCATGGTTCGTTCCTCACAACCTTCGGCCGGTGCCGCCGATCCTCCGAGCGGCACCACGCGGGCTAATGCCCGAGTCCTATGGATTTTAGTGCGAGGTCGGGAACATATCAAGGTTGCGTGAACGGCACGCGCGGTGCCGGCAACGGATCGAACAGGCCGAACAGCAGGAAACCGAACAGGAAACCGCCGATATGCGCATCCCAGGCGATCGGCCCCACATCCGCCCCGAACAACGACACGCCGAATGCGATCAGCAGATTACCGATGAACCACATCGCGGTGAACGTCACGACGGTCCGGTTGCGGAAGGCACCGGCGATCGATTGGCGCGGATAAAGATGGCCGTGGGTGCGGTCATAACCGCGCCGTCCCGGAAACGCGAACCGGCACGCCGCCCCCATCAGGGCCGAAACAACGCCGGATGCTCCGATCAGCAAGGTCTGGTCACCCCAGTTGAGCGCCGCGTGAAAAAAGGCGGCGGCAACCGCCGAGAAAATCCAGAACAAAGTATAGCGTAACGCGCCGAACCGCCGCGCCACCGGAGCGCCGAAAGCCATAAGCCAGAGCGAATTGAAAAGAATGTGCTCGATGCTGCCGTGCAGCAGCGAATAGGTGACCGGCGTCCAGAGCCATTCGAAGCCTTGGTCCGCGAGCGAATAGACATAGCGGACCGGCGTGAAGGCCAGGCTGACGACGAAATAAGCGCGCGTCTCCTCGTCCAGCACATATTCCTGAATGACGTAAAGCACGATCAACAACGCAAGAGTTACGACGATGCTGCGCGGCAGGTTGAACACCGGCGGCGAGGTATCGTTTTCCGCCTCTTCCCTCTCCGGTCCGTTCGCAAAATCAGGGCCGCTATTGCTGTTGGTCAAAATCGCCGTCCGTTCATCCAGAATGTTCCGTCAGGCATATAGGAGCGCCCCCGCAAAGGGAAGCAGGACAGCGCGCTCCGATCGGCCGATCCATCAGCGTTAATCGCCAGTTAACTCTAACCGCCCGCCCGTGGCACGATATTCGCTGATCAATCACATCAGACCGTGCATGAGGCGCGATCTGCATCAGAATGTGACAGGTGCGTGCGGATGCGGAACCAGGCAAGCCGGGCAATTTTCGACTACTGGATCAATATCAAGCGTGACAGCTCTGCCCCCCTGCGCACGGAAATTGATCCGACGGCACTTCGCCACCTGCTGCCCTATCTTTTTATCGTGGCGAACAATCCCGATGGCATGCTTTCCTTTCGCTTGGCGGGAACGCGGATCTGCGACTTATTCGATCGGGAGTTCCGTGGTGCAGCCTTCGCCGAAATGTGGCTCCCGAACGATTTCCGCCGCCCTGTCGAGATCGTTCACAACGTCATCCACGACGAAGTACCGGCGCATATCGACGTCTACGCCATGAACGGCCGATATCGGCATCCGCACGAAATGCTTCTTCTGCCGATGAAACCGTCGGTCCAGGAAAAGAGCGACCGGGTGTTGGGCGCCCTGCTTCCCCAATCGAACCGTCATCCCGAGACGGAATTGCCCGTGAAAGGCCTGACGCTCGACAACTGGACATTCCTCACCGCCGACGGCGCCCACTTCGGCATGCCGGTCATCGCCGACCAGCGTGATCTGGGCGAGCGCCTGCGCCGCTTCCTGCCGGCTCGCCGCGTGTGAGATATCGGAACAGCCTATAGCGCCCAAACCTTCTGTTAACCGCAGCGCGCTATCTAATTTTACAGGTTTCTCTCAGAGAAAAGCTTTCGCAGATGCATTCTTTTCAAGCCGCCCAGACCTCCTCCACACAGCCGCCTCCGGTCCAAAGGGCCTTCCAGCGCGTGTCCGTGAGCATTCCGGGACGCTTGATGCTTGCGACCCATGAAGAATTTCCCTGCAACGTCGTCGATATGTCACCGGGTGATGTTTCCTTCACCTGTGTTGGCCGCCCGATCGCAGGCGAACGCGTTATCGCTTATCTCGATCACATTGGCCGCCTGGAAGGCACTGTCCTCAGCCTGTCGAATGCCGGCTTCGTCATGTCGATCAATGCGACCGATCGCAAGCGCGAGAAGCTCGCCGCGCAGTTGACTTGGATTGCCAACAAGCACGAGCTTGGCCTGCCGGAAGACCGCCGACACGATCGTCTGGCGCCGCGCAACACACGCTCCGAAATCATGCTTGACGACGGACGTCGTTACGCCTGCCGCATCATGGACCTTTCGCTCTCCGGCGCAGCAGTCGATCTCGAAATTCGCCCGGCATTGGGCACACCCGTCCGCCTCGGCAACATGCGCGGCCGCGTCGTCCGTCATTTCGTGGAAGGCGTCGCGATCGAGTTCAATTCCGTCCAGTCCCGCGAGACGCTGACCGAATTCCTCTGATCGGCTTCTCGGTACCCTTATGATTTCATGAAAATGGGACGGCTTCGGCCGTCCTTTTTCGTTTCTGCCTGCCGAAATTCCGCCTCGCAGGCACGCCCAAAACGGGTCGCCTGTATCAAAACGAACTTTTTTTAGAAAAAAATGTGCCCTTTCGGCACTTTTTTCGAGGCCCTAAAACATGGTTTTCGGCCGCCCCGACCACCGCAAAAGCGATCGGAAGAGCCATCCGCCGGCCCGCAACATCCCGCGTTCGCCACTCTTCCGCCAGCAACAGCACTTCCAAAGCCACGCAGGCGCAAATCGAAAATGCGCGTTCATTCAATGTGATAACTGAAAAACAGGCCTTGGCAAAACAGCGGAAAGGTCCAATTTTATGAAAATACGCGGCAAATTCGCCCTGTATTTTAGAAAAATACCATGCGCATTTGATGAATGTTTTAGCCAAATTGAATTCAAATAAGATATTGATTTTACTTCGATATTTTGCGGTCTCTCAAACCCCGCATGGCAATGTCTTCCCAACAACGGGGAGACAAAAAAATGAAGTACAGCAAGGGACTGAAACTCGCCGCAGCCGCCGCTTTCGTAGCGATCGTTTCTGCCGGAAACTCCTTCGGCATGCCTGCCGGCGCAATGCGTATCATCGGGAATGCAAACCCGCCGCTCGGCCATTATGAATTCTGCCAGACCTATGTCAGCGAATGCGCCAAGACCTACAGCGATGCCGGTCCGCTGGCCCTGACCGAGGACCGCTGGCGCACGCTTCTAGACATCAACTACACGGTCAACACGTCGATCACTCCGATGACCGATCAGGAAATCTACGGTGTCGAAGAGCGCTGGGCCTACCCGCGCACCGTGGGTGACTGCGAGGACTTCGTTCTTCTGAAGCGCAAGATGCTGATGAAGAAGGGCTTCGATCCGTCGGACCTGCTGATCACCGTCGTGCTGCAACCGAATGGCGAAGGTCATGCCGTACTGACTGTCCGCACCGATCGAGGCGATTTCATTCTCGATAACATGCGCAACAAGGTCATGCTCTGGACGGACACGGAATATACCTATCTGAAGCGCCAGGCGACGGATGATCCGGCCCGCTGGGTCAAGCTTCAGGACGGTCGCGCCACAGCCGTCAGCTCGGTCAGCAAGTAAGCCGACACGACCACCGTCAGCACGGCCTTTTAGGGCACGACATCTGGCGCGGCGCATTGCCTCCCCTTTTGGCGGCCGCGATCATGACGATCCGCGGCCGCATTTCATGTGAGGTCGGCACTCGAAGACGGTTTCCAAGCTCGCGCACGCCTGAGAATCGTCAACACCGCAAATGCCTCAATTTCCGGAACGAGCTGCAGCGTGCCCTGCCCCGCAAGCCCCACTTTGCGGACGCTCTTCGTTTACGAAGTATTAACCGCAACTCTCCAGACTGCCGCTCATTCGCCCGCCTGCGCCGTATCGCGTTCCTGTTCCAGTCCGGGGCACTGCGAATCGTCTTGAAACGAGCATGGAACGCGCATCATGGCAGGCCCCAACCAGACATCATCGGTCGCCGAAGAGACGCCGCTTATCTCTAGTCGTTTCGTCTATAGGCTGACGGCGGTCGTCGCGTTACTCGCTCTCCTCACGGTCGGCATCAGCATCGGCGGCAGTTGGTTCGGCAAACGGATCGCGCTTGCCGGCCACACTGACAGCACCGAGCAATTCATCATCCAGATCGGCCAGGATAAGCTGACACTGTCGGCGAACACGATCCGGTTTCGCGACCAGCGCCAATCGGGAACCTCGGAACGTGTCGACCTCTATCTAACCTGGCCCGAAATGCAGGGATACAGCGCCGGCCTGCGCTCGCGATTCGACGATATCAGCCAGTCTTCCGCGTTGATTTTCCTGCAACTTTCGCAAAGCACCATGTCGCGCGACATGTCCGGCCGCCTCGACCCGATTTACTCGAAACTGTTCGACGGCAATCCGCAGCAGGTCAATTTCGGCCTGACGCTTCACCATCTCCGCGCCGATTCAGGCTATGGCAACGAAATCATCCTGACCGCTCCGCGTGACGGCCAGCCCGACTATGTTGTCCGCTGCCTTCTGCCCGCCCCCGGCGAGCGAGCGAACAGCGGCGACTGCCAGCGCGATATCCACATCGGCCAGGACCTCACGGTCCTTTACCGATTCTCCAGCGCGCTTTTGCAGGACTGGCAACATATTGATGCCGCAGTTCGGCTTTTTCTCGAAAACCGGCTGGCCCGATAGCCACCGCAGACGGTCGGAAATCCCCGAAATGATGCGTAAAATGCGGCATAACAAGGCAAGCCGCCATTCATCATAAACCTCTTGGTAACGCTGTTCTCCTAGATTGTTGGGCAACGGCCGCGACGGGGGTGCGTCCGGACGTGGGTAAGAATGATGCAAGCGATGAGTGCGGCAGTGTCTAAAAAAATGTTCTTTGCTTCCTTCCCCAAGGGCAGCGCAGCGGCTCCGAGACGCATTCTCGGTTATGTCTTCGGTGCAGTTCTCGCCGCGACGGTCTTTACGTCCGCTCATGCGCAGAGCGCGCCGAAATATGCCGGTATCGTCGTCGACGCCAAGACCGGCAAGGTTCTGTACGGCGAAGATCCGGACGGCCTGCGTTACCCCGCTTCGCTTACCAAGATGATGACGGCGTATATGGTTTTCGAGGCTCTCGAAGCCGGCCGCATTCGCCTCGAAACGCCCGTTCCGGTGTCCTCCCACGCCGCATCCCAGCCGCCGACCAAGCTTGGCGTTCGCCCGGGCGGCGCGGTCAATGTCGACCAGGCGATCCGCGCCATGGTGACGCGCTCGGCAAACGACATGGCAACCGCGCTCGGTGAACTCATCGGCGGCTCGGAAGACCGTTTCGCCCAGCTGATGACCAGTAAGGCGCGCGCACTCGGCATGACCCGCACCAGCTATCGCAACGCCAACGGCCTGCCGAACACGGCGCAGATGACGACGGCACGCGATCAGGCTCGTCTCGGCATCGCGCTTCGTCAGCATTTCCCGCAGTATTACGGCTATTTCGCCATCCGCAGCTTCACGTTCGGCCGGCAGGTCATCGGTAATCACAATCGCCTCGTCGGCACGGTCAGCGGCGTCGACGGCATCAAGACGGGTTACACCCGGGCTGCCGGCAGCAACCTCGCAACATCCGCTCAGCTCGATGGTCGCTCGATCGTCGCCGTCATTCTCGGCGGCCGCTCCAGCGCCGCTCGTGACAGCAGCATGCGCAAGCTCGTGGCCGAATACCTGCCGCAGGCTTCCCGTGGCGGCAATTCGAACCTGATCGCCCAGGCAGCGCCATCCGCACCGATGCCGTCCGCACCGGTTCGTCCTGCTCCGGCCGTGACGGCAACCCAGTCCGAAGCACGCCAGATGGCAGCTGCATTCGATCTGCCTAATGCCGGTCCGAAGCCTGGCGCCCGTTACAATGAAGAGCCCGTTGCCTCCTCCGCGGTCGCCTACGCTGCCGAGCCGGAGAACAAAAAAATCATCAGCCAGGCCATGAACCCCACCGTGGCAAGCGTCGCTGCCGTCCCGACCCCCGCGCCGGAATACATTCCGGAACGCTCCGAGGACGTCTCTCCGCGCCGCGCCGGCCGTGGCACTGTCGACGACGTGACGACAGCATCGACCAGGCCCGCATCCAAGCTGGTTCAGCAGCCCGCTGGTCCGAATGGTTGGGTCATCCAGATCGGTGCATCTCCGACCCAGAAAATGGCTCAGGATCTCCTGCAGAATGCGCAGGATAAAGGCGGCAAGGTATTGCGTTCCGCCAAACCTTTCACTGTCGCCTTCTCAAGCAATGGCGAACAGATCTACCGCGCCCGCTTCGGCGGCTTCGATGACCAGAAGACGGCTGTCGATGCCTGCAACGTCCTGAAGAAGAAGGGCATGAGCTGCTGGGCTTCGCTCCAGTGAGCAATACGGGTCCGTCATATAGACCGACCACAGCAATATCCGCGCCGGATGTTCGGCGCGGTGGAATCTCGAAAGTAAAGCGTAAACGGGGTTTCCGATGGGAATGAACGAGAACAGCGCGGATTTCGCCATCCGGCCCGCGCAGAAAAAAGCCAAGGGCGTAGCCCTCAATCCGCTTCATGAGGCAGCTATGCGCCTTGCAGGTGTCGGCATAAGCCGTTCGAAAGAAAAGACACGCGATCTGGTTACGATGCTGCTCAGCCATGGCGCACGCGCCTGGCGGCATACACAGCCGGAAGCGAAGATTCATCTGCATGTCGGCACGCGCGCCGGCCGTGCACCGGTACGCCTCAAGCTTCGCTGAAAGACGAAGGGTTTTTAGAGCAGACCGAGATCGGCGAGTTCACGCCGTAGAGATTCGGGAAGCGCCGCAACGTCCTCGCCCAGTTTGCCGAGGTCACGCGGCGCTTCTTCGTTTTTGAGATACCGCCAGCCCTGAAATGGCCGCTTCGGCTGCGACGCGGTCTCGATGACTTCCGGGCCAAGCACCAGATGGCAGCGCTGAATTCCATCGCCGCCCGTGAAGGTCTCGATGTCCAGCAGCTTCTGACGTGCCATCACCTGGCCCTTGATCACCCAATAGAGCGATCCACCGTCCAGAAGTTCCTCGACGCGCTTCGGCACCATGCGTGTCGTGTGGACGCTGTGCGGCTCAAGACCGGCCGCGATCGCGTTCAGCGACTTTTCCGCCACCCATTCCTGAAGATCCTGGATGGAATCCGCGCCGACGCAAAGCTTTATGAGATGCAGAGACATGCGCTCTTTGAAAACCCATTGAGGAGGGAGGTCAAGCCTTCACCCTCTCCCTCCACAGCCGCGGCCGCATCGCCCCGACGATCGGGAGCGATTTTCCGGGGCTCACGATAGAATCAACATTCCACGACGTTGACGGCAAGGCCGCCCGTCGAAGTCTCCTTGTACTTCTCGCTCATATCGTTGCCGGTCTGGCGCATGGTCTCGATACAGGCGTCCAGCGGCACGAAATGCGTCCCGTCGCCCTTGATCGCCAGTGAGGCTGCCGTGACAGCCTTGACGGCGCCGAGTGCGTTGCGCTCGATGCAGGGAACCTGCACGAGGCCCGCGACAGGGTCGCAGGTCATGCCGAGGTGGTGTTCGAGCGCGATTTCGGCCGCATTCTCGATCTGCTCCGGAGAGCCGCCCATCACAGCGGCAAGGCCCGCAGCCGCCATCGCAGCCGCCGATCCCACCTCGCCCTGACAGCCCACTTCCGCGCCGGAAATGGAGGCATTGTGCTTGATGATGCCGCCCACCGCCGCGGCCGTCAGCAGGAAGGTACGGATATCCTCCTGCGTCGCATCCTCATGGAAATGCAGGTAATAGCGCACCGTGGCGGGGATTACGCCCGCAGCGCCGTTGGTCGGCGCCGTGACCACGCGCCCGCCGCCGGCATTCTCCTCGTTGACCGCCATGGCATAGACCGCGAGCCAATCATTGGCGAGCAGCGGATTGAGGCGGTTGCTGCGCCATTCCTCGTTCAGCTTGTCGTGGATCGCCCTCGCCCGGCGCTTCACCTTGAGCCCGCCCGGCATGATGCCATCGACCTTCAGGCCGCGATCGATACAGCTCTTCATCGCGTCCCAGATGCCGTCGATACCGGCATCCAGTTCGCCAGGGCTCATCTTGGTCTCTTCGTTTGCCCGCTTCATCTGGGCAATCGTCAGGCCGGAGCCGCGCGCCATGTCGAGCATCTGCTTGGCCGACGCGAAGGGATAAGGCACGCGCGAATCGGAGGATGCCTTCTTGGAGTTACGCATCGCCTCCAGCTCGGTATCCGTCACAACGAAACCGCCGCCGATCGAATAATAGATTCGCTTCAGCAGCAGCCGCCCGTCACGGTCGAGGGCTGAAAAGCTCATGCCGTTGGCATGGCCAGGAAGCGGCTGTTTCTTGTCGAAGATCAAATCGGTCTTCGGCTGGAATTCATAACCGGGATGGCCCGGCGGCGTAACGCGGCCGGTACGCTCCACTTCCGAGATGATCTCGTCCATCCGGTCCGGATCGACCTTGGCAGGCTCCTCGCCCACAAGGCCGAGAATCACCGCCCTGCCCGTGCCGTGGCCAATGCCGGTAAAGGCAAGCGAACCATGCAGGCTGACCTTCAGCGCCGCGACATGCGCGCCGGCCGGTCGAGGCCACTCATTGGACAGGATGAGGTCGAGGAAGCGATTGGCCGCCGACATGGGTCCCATCGTATGGGAGCTCGAAGGACCGATACCAATCTTAAAGACGTCGAAGACGGACAGGAACATGATAATCCGCTTGGTAAAAACACGCTATGTCTGGAAGGCTATTCCAGCTTGAAGCTTATCCATCGCGGCAGCCCGACATCGGCTTTGATAGCCGCGACATTCGCCTGATATGGAAACGGCGCGGTAGCATTACCACGCCGTTCAAACAAAAACAGTTCGGATGGAAATTAAGATCACCGCGCAAAAGCACGTGGATGCAGATCAGAACGCGCCGAAAAGATAGGCCAGCGCAAACGCACCTCCGAAACCCATCAGCGCCTTGAATGTCACGCCCCAACAGGATTTCTGGGCATTCTCTTCCATTTCGTCTCCTTGATGCTGCATCATCGGTCGAGCTCCTCAATCACTCGCCATGGCTAATGGTGTATTAAAATCCCATTGGCTCGGCAATGTGGAAAATGGCGAAAACGTGGCAAGGGTTAAAACCCGGGGCTGGGCCAAAAGTTCCTGCCATGCGCAATGTGACGATAGAATCGGCGGAAATATCTCGGAAACGAACAGTCCTGGCTCGAATCATCATGACCGACTAGCCAGGTGCATAAGCGCGGAAGCAAATGCTGCCGATCACCTCGAAAACCTCATGTCACGCCAAAACGTCACGCCGAAGATGGCCGGTATCGGCGTTGTGACGCCGGCGTGACGCCACGTGCTTTATCCAACATCTCACTGGGTAGCACAGGTACCTGGTAGATGAAGCGGGCCGGATCCTGGTACCTCCGGCCCGTTTCTTCAATATGGACCCTGGCGAGGAATGGTTCGGATGGACATCAAGGTATTTCTGATCGGCGGCGCCTTGCTGACATCCGCATGGGTCGCCGGCCTCACCATGCTCCTCTGGACCTACTGGCCGCTCTGATCGCCACCTTCAATCTATTCCAGATGCGATTCCCGCAAACCTTCGCGGAATCGGCGCTCCTCTGCGCTCGTAAATCACGGCGAGATCTTCCGCACGGTCGATAACGACCTCGATTCGGCGGAAACTCCGATTTTTCCAGCCATATAGAAAAAAAGAATTTCAAACCGCGCCGGAAGTACGCGCAGCGACCGGCGATAGATGTCGATCGATCGTGCAATGAAGATCGATGAAAAGCCGGGCAAAGCCCAAAAACAAAAAACCCGGCCGAAGCCGGGTTAGTTTGGTGCGGTCGAGAAGACTCGAACTTCCACGTCTTGCGACACAGCGACCTCAACGCTGCGCGTCTACCAATTCCGCCACGACCGCATCGTGGTAGGTGCCGATTTGCGCCGGCGAGGGAGCATGTAGCAAAAGGATTTTGGCTGCACAAGGGTGCTGTGTCACATTTTTGAAGGATAAAAATTGCCTGTGGATATGCCTATATAGAAGAGGCCCCAAAAGCCCGGCTTGCGGGCGGTTTTTGTTTTTGCCAGAAGAACTTCCATGCTGACACGTACCGATCTCACCCTTTCCATGTTGCCGAAGGCGGACTGTCCGCCGGTCCGCTGGCGAATCTCTGATGGTCTCGTGCCTTATGAAGAGGCTGTCGCCGAGATGGAGCGCGAAGTCGCCGACATTGCCGACGGCAAGGCCGACGAACTTGTTTGGCTGCTGGAGCACCCGCCTCTTTATACGGCTGGCACCAGCGCCGATTCCTCCGGCCTGATCGAGCCAGATCGATTCCCGGTCTTTGCGACGGGCCGCGGCGGCGAATACACCTATCACGGCCCCGGCCAGCGCGTGGCCTATGTCATGCTCGACCTGAAACGACGGCGCCAGGACGTGCGGGCTTATGTGGCAGCACTGGAACAACTCGTTATCCAGACCCTCGACATGATGAACGTGCGCGGCGAGCGCCGCGAGGACCGGGTCGGCGTCTGGGTCCGGCGGCCGGAAAAACCGCCGCTGCCGGATGGCACGATGGCGGAGGACAAAGTTGCGGCACTGGGCATCCGTCTTCGCCGCTGGGTGAGCTTCCACGGACTGTCGCTCAACGTCGATCCCGACCTTTCGCATTTCTCCGGGATCGTCCCCTGCGGAATCAGCGCCTATGGCGTGACCAGCCTCGTCGATCTCGGACTACCGGTCATGATGACGGATGTGGATATACGGCTGCGGGAATCGTTTGAAGAAGTCTTCGGACCGACCGTTTCGGAAAAGCAGGAATAGAACGATGGTGGAATTGAAGGTGAAAGCCCGGCCGATCGGCGCGACCGCGGTTCTCGGCAGGCTCGGTCACCCACACGTGACCAGCGAAACCAACGGCAGGGTTGATGTCGTCACCGGCGCATCGGAAATGGGCTTCAATCCGCTCGACCTGATGTTCTCGTCACTGGCGGCCTGCCTTGTCTTGAGCGCGCGCATCGCCGCCAGCAAGCTCGGCATTCTCGATCGGTTCAGGGAGGTGAATGTCCACGTGACCGGCGAGAAAGCCCATGAAGGACCATCCCGCATCACCAGCTTCATCATAGACATGAAGATCGACGGTGATTTCAGCCCGGAAGAAAAGGCCGAAATCGCTCATATGGCCGAAGACATCTGCACCGTCAGCAACACGCTCAAGAGCACACCGGAGTTTTCGCTCACGACGGACTGATCCCGAAGCCGCGACGAATCAATCTTCGTCGGGAATGCGGCTATCGACGCCAGCAAGCCGCAGATTGTTGACGACGAGACGGACGCCACCGACCTTTTGCACTTCCCGGACGAGCAGCTGAGAGGTCGACCAGCTTATCGGTAATGCGCTCTTCCAGATCGTCCGCGTCTTCCCGGCCAATCGTCTCTGGACGAATGCCATCGCGTAGACGCTGCTCCGCACCATCGGCATCTGGCTCGTCGATTCGATAGCCCGGATTGCGATCCCGGTCGAAATTCGCGGCCGGCTGGCCGTAGGCATTATTGTCGACACTGCGCGATCCCGCCCCCGCCGCATCGTCATAGGGCCAGCCCTCATCGATATTGCGATCGTCGTAATCGCGAAAATCCTCTTCGCGGGAAATGTCGTCTACCTTTTTCCGGGCCGGCATGGCGTTCTCCTGTCATCGCGTCCTCTTTGCCATTGGCGGGCCTAGCGCATCTCTCCGACGCGCCAGGCAATGCCTCAATGGGCCGGTGGATGCGCCGCCCTTGCCCGTCAGGGTCAGGCGGCTTTCGACATCATGTACGCCATCCACCGTTTCCGCGCTCAACACCGCCTTGCGGGCCGAAAACACGGTATCGACAGAACCTTCGAGGATGACCTTGGTTCCCTCCGCATGCGGCTCGATCGCCGATGCGTCCACATCCGGCAGTTCGGCCAGACGCTGTGTGACCTTCTGCTCAAGACTGTTATTTTCGCCGTTCATATCGGTCGTCATGGTCGCTCTCCTTTTGGCCAGACAACCGGTGAACGAATATGACAATCTTTGGTTTCAGGATTTATTCCGCACCGCCACGGCTATTTTGCCTTCTCCCATTTGCGCACGAGCCGGTCACGCTTCAACCGGGAAAGCCGACGCAGCCAGAAGATACCATCCAGCTGGTCAATCTCGTGCTGCATGCAGACCGAATAGAAGGCGTCCGCATCCTCTTCGTGGAAGACACCCTGCAGGTCCTGATAGCGGAACCGAACCTGCCGAGGCCGCTCGACCTCTTCAGTCGCGCCCGGCATCGAGACGCTGCCTTCTGTATGGACGATCGTCTGCTGCGAAGACGAGAGGATCTCCGGGTTTGCGTAAAAACGTGGCCCCTGCTCCTTCGATAGCTCCAGGACGACTAGCCGCGTGAAGACGCCGACATGCGCAGCAGTCATTCCGACGCCCGGAGCAGCACGCATCGTCTGGAGCAGATCGTCAGCCAAAGAGGCCAGATCCGCATCGAAATTCGTTACCGGCTCGCAGGGCATGGAAAGACCTGGATGCGGGTATTTCAGGATCGGGCGGATAGCCATCTTCAAGCGTCCTTAATGTCATTCCGATATGGATATATCCGGTACCTGCTGGACCCGGTCGGACAATTGTTCTAGCAGGAAAACCGGTGGCATGAAGAGCTTGGTCGGATAGAGCTATCCGGTTGTTGACAATAAGTTTTTTGCCGCCATTCTCAAATTCCTACGGCAAAGCAGCGAGGGCGGCAGATGAGCGATATCGGCGAAGACATCCGCCCGCGCACGCAAACCGACGATGCGAATGCCGACATCTATTCCGAAGACGGTTCGATCCGCGCCGATTTCCTGGCGATGGTCGGCGCGGCGATTGCCGATCGCGATACGCTTTTCCTGCGCAACCACGTTGCCCGACTGCATGAATCCGAACTCGGTGACCTTCTCGAAGCGATCATGCCCGATCAGCGCCTGGCACTCGTCAGGCTGCTCGGCAACGATTTCGACCTGACCGCACTCACCGAAGTCGACGAAAAGATCCGTATGGAGATCGTCGACCAGATGCCGAACGCGCAGATCGCCGCGCAGATCGGCGATCTCGATTCGGACGACGCGGTCTACATTCTCGAAGACCTCGACCACGAGGACCGGGAAGAAATTCTCGCACAGCTGCCGTTCACTGAGCGCGTCCGGTTGCGCCGCGCGCTGGATTACCCCGAGCAATCTGCCGGCAGACGCATGCAGACGGAATTCGTTGCCGTACCGCCCTTTTGGAGCGTCGGCCAGACGATCGACTACCTGCGTGACGACGACGACCTGCCGGAAAGTTTTACGCAGATCTTTGTCATCGACCCCACCTTCAAGCTGCTCGGTGTGCTGGATCTCGACAAGATCCTGCGCTGCAAGCGGCAGGTGAAGATCGAGACGATCATGCGGGAGACGAATTATCCGATCCCGGCCGACATGGACCAGGAAGAGGCCGCGCAACTCTTCGAACAATACGACCTTCTCTCCGCCGCCGTCGTCGACGACAACGGCCGGCTCGTCGGCGTCCTGACCATCGACGACGTGGTCGACGTCATTCAGGAAGAGGCCGAAGAGGATATCATGCGCCTCTCAGGCGTCGGCGACGAAGAATTGTCCGACTCCGTCCGCGAGACGTCCCGTTCGCGCATTCCGTGGCTGCTGGTCAACCTGTTCACGGCTTTCATCTCGGCGTCCGTCATCTCGCTTTTCGAAGCGACGATCGAACAGGTCGTGGCACTGGCGATCCTGATGCCGATCGTTGCCGGCATGGGCGGCAATGCAGGCTCGCAGACCATGACCGTGACGGTGCGCGCGCTTGCGACCCGTAACCTCGACATCCACAACGCCTGGCGCGTCGCCCGACGCGAGGCAGGCGTCGGCCTAATCAACGGCGTCGTGATCGGTAGTCTGGTCGGCACCGTGGCCGGCCTCTGGTTCCACGACGCCCATATCGGCCTGCTGATCTCCACCGCCATGATGATCAACATGTTCGCCGCCGCAATGGCCGGCATCATGATCCCGCTGGTGCTCGACCGCACGGGCGCCGACCCTGCCGTCTCGTCGGCGGTCTTCGTCACTGCCATTACCGATACGACCGGCTTCTTTTCATTCCTCGGACTGGCGACCCTCTGGCTGATCTGAGCGCCTATCTCAGCCAGCCTTATCTTCCTTGTCCGACAAAATTGACTGTTACGTAAAAGTCAATTATTTTGGCGCCGAGGGTAGCAGGATATGATCGTGAACAAATATTACAGCATTACGGAACTGACGCGCGAATTCGGGGTCTCCACCCGAACTCTCCGGTTCTATGAGGATGAAGGTCTGATCCAGCCGGAGCGACGCGGCCGCACGCGGCTTTTCCGCGCTGCCGACCGTCGCCTCATCCAGGAAATCCTGCGCGGCCGCCGCATCGGCTTCACGATCGCCGAAATCCGCGAAATTATCCAGGTCTACAAGGAGCCGCCCGGCGAAATGGGCCAGTTAAAGCTCCTGATGAAGCGCCTCGACGAAAAGCGCGAAGATCTGCGCCAGAAGCGCAAGGACATCGACGACACCCTTGCCGAGCTCAACAATGTCGAGGAAGCTTGCCTCACCCGGCTCGCTGAAATCGGCGTCGGAACCTGATCGGTTCCGACTTTCCTATTCCATCATTCCCCGAGCTGCGCGCCGATCGAGCATTCCTCGACGATCGACTGAACGCGGTTGTCCTGCACGGCAATCGTGCCCTTCTGCATCGGCTCCATGAGCGATTGGGCGATCAGCCGGTCGGCGGTGCATCCGCAGAACTTCTGGCAAAGCTTGGTGTCATTGCCTTGGCCCGCGCAACCGGTCTCGCAGGTTAGAACGTAGTTGCGCCGCGGGTCCGGCGGCGGTGCCGGATGGATGAGAGAGAAAAGGTAGACGAGCGCGATCAGCACCGGCTGATGTACGAGATAGATCAGGAGGCTATGTCGGCCGGCCTTCGACAGCAGGTTCTGCCCGGTCTGTACCGAGGCAAGCCGCGGCAGCCAATTCCGCGAAACCGCGATCCGGGTGATCGTCACCCCCGCCAGAAGGGCCGCGATCCACGGGAAGAGCGGCACATAGTCGTTCGAGCGCGGCGGCATTTCCGCAAAACCGAGCCAGCTCAACCAGCGCGTATTAAAGACTGCGGAATCGAGCATTCCCGGCGCGAGACTGTAGTCGGCCACCATCGCAGCAATCACCAGCAGTACGATTGCGCCGGTGGCCAGCGGCGGCAACCGCAGGAAGGCAAGGCCGATCAGGCTCGACAGCGCGATATTGTGCAGGATGCCGAAATAGATCCATTCGCCCGGAAACGCGATGAAGGTGGCGATGCTGATCGCCGCAGCCGCCCCGGCAACCATCGCAAACCGTTTCCAGAACGATTGCCAGCGGATCGCCGGGAAATGCGCCAGCACGAGACTGACGCCGGCGAGAAACAGGAAAGAGCTGGCGATGGAGCGCGCATAGATCCGGAAGAAGCCCTGCGTCGCCGTGCCGGGATCGAGATAACCGAAAAACTCCAGGTCCCAGGTAAAGTGGTAGGTCGCCATGGCGATCAGAGCGACGCCGCGCAGCGTGTCGATCAACGTGATACGCGGTGTGCGTGGAGCGGTATTGGCATTTTCGGTGTTGGGATTTTCGGCAGATGTCACGTCGAATGGCTTCCTGCTTTACGGGGTATCGCGATCCATCAGTGCCAGCCGCGCCTCGGAAAAATACTGCCGACGCGTCAGCACGAAGATCACGAAAATCGTCATCGCCATGAACATATAGGGCCCGGCGAACCAACCGAGATAGCCCACCGATAAAAAGAGTGCACGCAAGCCGTCGTTGAAATGTTTGGCGGCGATCGTGTTCATCAGCACGACCTGATCGGCGGCGCGCTCGGCTCCTTCTCGGTCACCATTCGTGTCATGCATCATCGGCAACGCGCCAAACAGGATGGTGCAGTAGTTGAACAAGCGGTAGGACCAGCCGAACTTGAAGAAGGCGTAACCGAACAGCGCCGTCAGCCCGGCGACCTTGATCTCGAAGGCGGTCCGACCGCCGTAGGCGACGAGCGGGAAATTGCTGAACACCGCGTCGACTTTTTCGGTCGCGCCGAGAAGAGCAAAGCAGCCGCCTATCGCAAAGATCGACGTCGATGCGAAGAAGGCCGTACCGTTCTGCAGACCCGCCATGATCTGCGTGTCGATCATCTTCAGATCGCGCTTCAGAGAATTGTAGATCCATTTCTTGCGGCGGCCGGCCATGACCCGGTTGAGGCTGAGCCGCGGAAAGAAACGTGAGCCGGAGCCGGCGGTAATCCAGGAATATCCGGCCCAGAGCAGGGCAAAAAGGGCAAGCGCGATATAGTCGGCTGTCGTCATGGGATCACCGCGGCGCAGATTCGGTTCGTAACTTCCGTCATGCTTCGTTTCGCCCTTTGCGGCAAGGGGTCTCCGGCGCATGGGAAAGCCTGAAGCTGACGCCATTGCCAGATCGCGGGGCGCTTCTGAGCTTGATCGGTGGAGATGGCTGTGATTGAAGAACGAAGCTCCTCGAAAGTGCCCGGCATGCCCTCACCCACCGCTGAAAATCCGCTCAAGGGCATGGCCATCATGGCCACCTGCATGATCATCCTGCCGTTGATGGATGCGATCGCCAAATACATGGCGACCTTCGAATCCATGTCACCCGGCCAGGTCACTTTCTATCGTTTCTTCTTCCAACTCGTTTGCATCCTGCCGCTCGTCGCCATGACCGGCGCCGCGGTGTTTCGCGCCAAGCGCCCATGGATGAACCTTCTGCGCGGCGTGCTGCATGCCGCAGCCAGCCTGATGTTCTTCGCCGCCGTCAAATACATGCCGCTTGCGGATGTCTTCGCCATCTATTTCGTCGAGCCGTTCATGCTGACGATGATGTCGGCGATCTTCCTGCGCGAAAAGGTCGGCTGGCGGCGGTGGCTGGCAATCATCGTCGGCTTTGGTGGCGCGATGATCGTCATCCAGCCGAGCTACGCGATCTTCGGCTGGACGGCATTGCTGCCCGTCGCCTGCGCTTTTCTCTACACGCTGTATCTGTTCCTGAACCGCGCGATCGGAGAAGCGGATTCGCCGCTCGTGATGCAGACCATGGCGGGTGTCGGCGGCACTCTGTTCATGGCCGTGGCGCTGTTCCTCGGGCATCAGGCGGGCGGCGCGGATTTCACGCCATCCCTGCCCTCGTCCTTGCTCGGACTTATTCTGCTGATCATTCTCGGTTCGATCTCCGGCTACATGCACCTCCTCGTGGTGCGTGCCTTTCGGCTGGCGCCGCTCTCGCTGCTGGCCCCCTTCCAGTATTTCGAGATCATCTCCGCCACTGTGCTCGGTTACGCCCTGTTCGGCGATTTTCCGACGGCGTCCAAATGGCTCGGTATCGCCATCATCGTGGGCTCGGGATTGTTCATAATCTGGCGCGAGCGTCTCAAATCGAAGCGGCCGGAAGCGGCGTGAAACCGATGTTCCATTCCGATTAACCCCGTTCCTTGGGTTGCCCTCAACTTTTTTCCGGTATGACCCACATCAGTTTCATGATGAAACGGAGAAAGAAAGATGGGCGGATTCCGCTTTTCTTTTCCGGCATGTGTCGTAGCCGGGAAGGGTCGGATAGCAACCGACGATATATTGATGCTGCGCAAATATGCGTTCCCGGACGGGCTCAAGTCATCCGAAGACGCACTCGAACTTCTCGCGCTCAACGAAACTTCCATCGAAAAGAGCCCTCAATGGGCCGAGTATCTGGTCGAAAGCTTGGCGATGTTCATCGTCTACGGCAGCGCCCCGGCAGGCATCATCGACGAGAACAAGGGGAAATGGCTGATGCGCACGGTCGCCGTCGATGGCGCCGTCAAGTCTGCGCTGGAGCTGGAAGTGATGCTGCACGCCATGGAGGTCGCCTCCGAAGTGCCGGAGAGCCTTTCGGCGTTCGCGCTCGACCAATTGCGCCTGGCGCTTGAGGACGCGCCACGCGGAGCCTATCACGAAGGCCGCCCTGCTTCTGAAGGCATTACCAATCACGACCTCATCTATATTTGGCGAATCCTACGCGGCGCGCTGGAGCGTGGCCGCCTGATGTTGTCGCCGCTGGAGGCCACCGTTCTGAAGCATATAGACGAGCTTGCCGACCCCGCCGCGCTGCACTCCGACTGGCACGAGATGATCGCCTCCATCGTCACGCTCGACCGGCCGAAACATGCGCTGCGCAGCAGCCGATGGCTCATGGCTGACGACCAGCAATTGCTGGACGACGCGGCGGCATAGATGCATCGAGCGGCTGTTCCTCGCATTTTAGCAATCGCCTACATTGAGCGGCAATATCCGCGGCATAAAATGACGGCGATTGCAGCTGCGTGCGGCGGCCTTGCAAGGCGCTACTCATAGCTTATGCGAGGATAGGATGACGACCGCCGTTTCCATCGCTGTTCTCCTGACGATCAATCTCGGCCTCGTCTGGCTGATGATGGCCGCGCCCGTGGGCCGGCGCACGATCTCCTTCCAGCGGCGATTTTCGGTTCGTCCGGAACGCCTCTGGCAGGCTGTTCATCCCGGTGGAGAGGAGGCAAGCTGGAACCCGGCAGTGCTTTCCTCCAGGCAGGCGGCATCCGGCGACCACGAGCGCATCGAGATTTCCTATCGTCACTCGGATCGTCACGGCGAGCCGATACGCCGCGTTTTCGCCGTTGAGGAACACGAGGACGCGATGGCACGCCACTACGAAGTCACCAGCCGCGTCGTGGACGACAGCGCGCTGGACGTTTCCTTCTGGCGCAATTTCGAGGAATACCGCTCCGTCTCCGCGTCATCCGATGGAGCCACTCTCACCCTGGCCCAGACTGACAATTATCGCGGCCTCGCCTTCTACCTGTTCCGTTACCTGATGATCCGCCGCGAGCTCTCGGCGCTCGGCGCCTGGCTGAAGGGGGAAAAGCCGCGGAGCGGCGGCGTGCTCGAACATCCCCTCACGCAAGGACTGTTCGCCATTCTGTCGACGCTGCTGCTCTGGCCGTTCTTCGGCCTGACGGCGAGCGGGCTGACGATCTCGATCACGCTGACCGTCGTCATCGTTCTGCACGAGCTTGGGCACATGGCGGCCTATCGCGCCTTCGGGCACGAAAGGGTGCGGATGATCTTCGTGCCGCTGCTCGGCGGCATTGCAATCGGCAGCAGGCCTTATAACAGCCGCTTCGAGGTTGCGACCTGCGCCCTGATGGGCGCGGGCATGTCCGCCTTTCTGGTGCCCGTGATCATCTCTGTCCACGAATTTACCGGAAGCGACATCCTGCCTCGCCAGATGGCGGCGCCCTTGCTGGTGTTCCTGCTGATCCTCGGGGCTTTCAATATTCTGAACCTCCTGCCCATGTCGCGCTTCGATGGCGGCCAGGTATTGCGGCAGATCTTTCCCAGCCGCGGTATGTTGCTCATCGGCAGTTTCGGCGTCACGCTGCTGATGCTCTGGATCGGTTATCGGATCGGATTGCCGTCGAAAGTGCTGATGGCCGGGCTTGTGGTGTTCATCCTGATGAGCCTGATGGGCGCCAGTTCCGTCAAGCCGCGCCAGAGCCTGCCTCCCATGCATGCGGGTGAGCGATTGATGGCGGGGCTTGGACTTTATGCCGCCGTGGCGATCCATGCCCACGGCATCATCTATGCCTGCGACCGTCTCTTCGGCTGACATTGCCGGCATTGACATTCCAAGAGTTGACTTTCTTCCCGGAAGCGGTTCCAAGACCGCATGCAAACAGATAACGCCCTCCTTCCGCTCGGCTATTCGGCCGTTCCGCCTGGCAAGCTCGCCACCGTGGTGACCTGTCTTGAAATGCTGGCACCGCCGCCGGCCCGCGGACCACGCGCCGTCCATCCGGCGCTCGGGCTGGAGCATTGGCAATCGCCTGACGTCGAAAGCTACCGCACGATCTACCGCGCCGTCGGCGAAGACTGGATGTGGGTTTCGCGCCTGGAAATGGCCGACGACAAACTCGCGGAAATCCTCAACGATCCGCTGGTCGAAATCTATGTCGCTACGGATGGCGGCCGCCCGATCGGCTTGATGGAACTCGACTTCCGCCAGCCCGGCGAATGTGAACTGGTCTTCTTCGGTCTGGTTGTGGATGCGATCGGCAAGGGCGCCGGCCGTTTTCTGATGAACCATGCGATCGACAAGGCATGGGCGAAGCCGATCCGCCGCTTCTGGGTGCATACTTGCCATTTCGACTCCCCGGCCGCCCTGCCCTTTTATCAGCGTTCCGGCTTCCGGCCTTATTGCCTGATGGTAGAGGTTCACGACGACCCGCGCCTCACCGGTCTGGCACCCAGAACCGCATCGCCTCACGTGCCGATCATCGAGGCGTAACGCCGATCACCTTTTTGCGACCTGCGGTGTCCGGTTCCGGCTTGAGCGCCGCCCCGTCGCCGTGCGAAGGTCCGCCCGGATTCGATAACCGCACCAAGGGAGAGACACTATGGATGTCCGCGCCGCCGTTGCCGTTCAGGCTGGAAAACCGCTCGAAGTGATGACCGTGCAGCTCGAAGGCCCTCGCGCCGGCGAAGTGCTAATCGAAGTGAAGGCCACAGGCATCTGCCACACGGACGATTTCACACTCTCGGGCGCCGATCCGGAAGGCCTTTTCCCGGCCATTCTCGGCCATGAAGGCGCCGGCATCGTCGTCGACGTCGGCCCAGGCGTCACCTCGGTGAAGAAGGGCGACCACGTCATTCCGCTCTACACGCCGGAATGCCGCGAATGCTATTCGTGCCTGTCGCGCAAGACCAATCTCTGCACCTCGATCCGCGCCACCCAGGGCCAGGGCCTGATGCCGGACGGCACGAGCCGTTTCTCGATCGGCAAGGACAAGATCCATCACTACATGGGTTGCTCGACCTTCTCGAACTTCACGGTTCTGCCGGAGATCGCCGTCGCCAAGGTCAACCCCGACGCGCCCTTCGACAAGATCTGCTACATCGGCTGCGGCGTGACGACCGGCATCGGCGCGGTCATCAACACCGCCAAGGTCGAGATCGGCTCAACCGCGATCGTCTTCGGCCTCGGCGGCATCGGTCTCAACGTGCTGCAGGGCCTGAAGCTCGCCGGTGCCGACATGATCATCGGCGTTGACATCAATCCGGACCGCAAGGCCTGGGGCGAAAAGTTCGGCATGACGCATTTCGTCAATCCGAAGGAAGTCGGCGACGACATCGTGCCCTATCTCGTCAACCTGACGAAGCGCAACGGCGACCTCATCGGCGGCGCGGACTACACGTTCGATTGCACCGGCAATACCAAGGTCATGCGCCAGGCGCTGGAATCCTCGCATCGCGGCTGGGGCAAGTCGGTCATCATCGGTGTCGCAGGCGCCGGCCAGGAAATTTCCACCCGTCCGTTCCAGCTCGTGACCGGCCGCCAGTGGATGGGCACGGCCTTCGGCGGCGCGCGCGGCCGCACCGACGTTCCGAAGATCGTCGACTGGTACATGGACGGCAAGATCCAGATCGATGCGATGATCACCCACACCATGCCGCTCGAAGACATCAACAAGGGTTTCGTCCTGATGCACAAGGGCGAAAGCATCCGTGGCGTGGTAATATACTGACCGTTCAGGGGCTTTGATTCGTCAGGGGGACGAAAATGCTGAAACGGTTTGTAGTTTCTACTTTGCTGTGTGCGGGAATTTCTGCGGCGCTGCCATCGGTCGCCGCCGCGGATCCTACCGGAACTTATAACGTCGTCGGAATGAACCCCGATAACGGCAAGAACTACACCGGCACGGTCAAGGTCACCCGTGCCGGCGAAACCTACAACGTGGTCTGGGACATTGCCGGCAGCCAGTCGATCGGCACCGGTATCGGCGCCAAGTTCACCGGCGAAAACAAGTTCGGTGTCGGCCCGGCCGGCAAGGACGATACGGCGATTTCGATCGGTTACATGTCGGGCCGGGATTCCTTCGGCATCGCCATGTATTTCGAGCAGCCGGACGGCACCTGGAAGGGTATATGGACCTACAAGGGCTCCAAGCAGGTTGCCGGCGAAGTCTGGACCCGCAAGTAAACGAAATGACGGACCGGAGGCAGAGCGTTTGATGATCTATGTCGATGCGGACGCCTGCCCGGTCAAACCGGAAATCCTCAAGGTCGCGGAACGCCACGGCCTTGAGGTGACCCTCGTCGCCAATTCCGGACTGCGCCCATCGCGCGATCCGATGATCCACAACGTCATCGTCTCCGCCGGCTTCGACGCTGCCGACGACTGGATCGCCGAACGCGCCGGCCCGAACGACATCGTCATCACGGCCGACGTGCCGCTCGCCGGCCGCTGCGTTGCAGCGGGAGCCATGGTCACCGGCCCGACCGGCCGCATTTTCGACCAGGGCAATATCGGCATGGCAACCGCCATGCGCGACCTCGGCCAGCACCTGCGCGAGACCGGCGAAAGCAAGGGTTATAACGCTGCCTTTTCGCCGAAGGACCGTTCGAAATTCCTGGAAACGCTGGACAGGCTCTGCCGCCGCGCCAAATCTGCCGGATAAACGGAGCGGAACCCGACATGGCAGAAACCCGGCGAGGTCCCTGGTATAGATTGCAGCATCACCGACATGGCCCGTTCCTGATCGGCGCGGTGGTTTCGCTGGTGTTGTTGCCGCTGCTTCTTGCCAGAATACCGCAGCTCGCGGTCGGCGTCGCGGCCATCGTCTTCTTTCTGATCTATCTCGGCATGATGGCGGCACGCATTCCAACCCTCGACGGCGCCATGCTGCGCAAGAAGGGGCAGAACGATGACGAGCCGGCCCCGGTCATTCTCGCCGTCACGCTGCTCGCGGTGGCGGCGTCCATCGTCTCGCTCTTCTTCGCGCTGAACGGCAAGCCCGCCGACGCCGTCAAGGTCGCGCTCGCCTTTGCTTCCGTCGTGCTCGGCTGGATGACCATCCACACCATGTTCGCCCTGCACTACGCCCACCTCTTCTGGCGCCCGGAGGAGCAGGCGGAACAGAACGACGCCAAGCGCGGCGGCCTCGACTTTCCCGAGACCGCCGAGCCCGGCGCCTACGACTTCCTCTATTTCTCTTTCGTGATCGGCATGACGGCGCAGACCTCGGATGTCGGCATCACGACCACGGCGATGCGCAAGCTCAACCTGCTGCACGCCATCGTCTCGTTCTTTTTCAACACCGTGCTCGTTGCCGCCGCCGTCAATGCGGTCGTGTCACTCAGCCAATAGCGTTTGGAGTTTTCAAATGAAGGTCCTTTCCCAGAACACCGCTTTCGGCGGCATGCAAGGCGTGTTCATGCATGAATCCGAAGCCTGCAAATGCGAGATGACCTTCGCGGTATTCGTGCCGCCGCAGGCGATCAAGGAACCTCGCCCCGTTCTGTGGTACCTCTCCGGCCTCACCTGTACCCATGCCAACGTCGTGGAAAAGGGCGAATACCGTAAGCTCGCGGCCGAACTCGGCCTGATCATCGTCTGCCCGGACGTCAGCCCGCGCGGAAACGACGTGCCGGACGAACTCACAAACTGGCAGATGGGCAACGGCGCCGGTTTCTATCTCGATGCGACGGAAAAGCCCTGGGCCGAGAATTACCAGATGTATAGCTACATCACCGAGGAGCTGCCGAACTTCATCAGCCAGCATTTTCGCATGGACATGAGCCGGCAGGGCATTTTCGGCCATTCGATGGGCGGCCACGGCGCCATGACGATCGCACTGAAACATCCCGACCGCTTCAAGAGCTGCTCGGCTTTCGCCCCCATCGTGCAGCCCTCGACCGCGGATTGGTCGGCTCCCGCCTTCGAAAAATACCTCGGCTCGGACAAGACGGCCTGGCGTGAATACGATGCCTGCGCGCTGGTGGAAGATGGCGCCCGCTTCCCGGAATTCCTCATCGACCAGGGCAAGGCCGACGGCTTCCTGGAAAACGGCCTGCGCCCGTGGCTCTTCGAGGATGCGATCAAAGGCACCGATATCGGCCTGACGCTCCGAATGCACGACCGCTACGACCATTCCTACTATTTCATCTCCACCTTCATGGACGATCATCTGCGCTGGCATGCCGATCGTCTTTGAAATTTCCTTCCGGAACCCCATCTGACCCGAAGGCGTTCACGCCGTCACTAAGGCGATAAGGACAGCAGGTTCCGGAGGCAGGATTGAGTTTTCACAACGGTTTCAGACAGCGCGTCATCGATCGTTTCATGACATTCGAGCCGATCGGCCTGATGATGTTCGCCCTCCTTGCCGGCGGGGCGTTCGTATTCTTCAAGCTGACCAGCGAGGTTCTGGAAGGTGAGACACGCGCTTTCGACGAACGCATCCTGCTTGCGCTCAGAAGTACCGCCGATCTCTCCCAGCCCGTTGGTCCCTATTGGCTGAGCCATGCGGTCAACGACATCACCGCGCTCGGCGGAACGACCGTGCTGGCGTTGATGACGGTCATGGCGACAACCTTCCTGCTCCTGTCGCGGCAAAGGGCGATCGCGGCCTTCATGTTTCTGTCGATCGTCGGTGGCTGGCTGGCAAGCGCGCTGCTGAAGATCGGCATCGCACGGCCGCGGCCGGATCTCGTGCCGCATCTTGTCGAGGTTCACGACCTGAGCTTTCCGAGTGGCCACGCCATGCTGTCGGCCGTCACCTACCTGACGCTCGGGGCGCTGCTGTCACGCGCGCAGCAATATCGCTCGACGAGAATATTCCTGATCGGATCGGCAATCGTCCTGACGCTGATCATCGGGCTCAGCCGCATCTATCTCGGCGTTCATTACCCGACGGACGTTCTTGGCGGCTGGTGCGCCGGCGCCACCTGGGCACTCGGCTGCTGGATGATCGCGCGCCGCTTTATCTGGTCTCCGGCCAAGGTGTCGGAATAGGATCGAGCGGGATCAGGATCAGGGAAACAGTGCGCTGGCTATGGTCGGGCGTCCGTCCTGCAGGCGGAATTCGCTGGATATGCGATCGGCAACCTTTTCCGCTAGCCCCTTGTCGGCTTCCTCGCCATTCAGGAGGAACACGGACGTCCGAAACGTCCCTTCCGCGATCGGTTCGCCACTCGCCACCGAAATCGCCTTGACGGTGACCTTGGCGGCGTGACGGCTGCCGATCATCAACGGTGTATGTGATGTTTCCTCGATCCTGACCGACAGAATGGCACGCGGAAGGAGTTTCGACCGCACGGTCGAACGGACGGCAACATCCATCAACAGATCGATTGCGATGACCAGTCCTTGCGGTACGTCAGGCCGCGCGGTGACGAAAGCGCCGCGCACGTCATATAGCATTCTCTCGCCGGATTCGGAGGCCGCCGGCATGCGAAATGACATCAGCGGCAGCGCCGCGAGCACAATAAAGACAATGGAAACAAAGCGGCGAAACATGAGTGGACCCGGAAAACGGAGCTTCCCGATGATCCACCCAACACGGTTAGGGAAGCATTAAGCGGAGGGTCTCACTGCAAGAAAAGTTTCCGTCGCCGCACGCATCTCATCGAGCCGTTTGGCCCGCCGATGCTCGGCTTCCGCATCGCTGCCCCAGTGCTCGTTGGTCCAGTCCTCATCGAGATGAGCAAGCGCCCAGGCTTCATCGGCGGTGACTTCGCCCTCGGCGAAGGCAAGTGCCAGAATTGCCGACCCGGTCAGCGAGGTGACGGTATGAAGCGCCGCCAATTCGATCGGCGTGTCGTATTTCCTGAGCGTCACCGCAAACGCGGCAATCGCCTCCTTCGGCTGCTCTTGCGGCATGATGCCTTCGATCAGCACGAACCGAGAGCCGAGCCGGCTGGCGGCCCAGTCGATGATCGGGTCCCACTTTTCGTTCTGGCGCGTCACGAGGTTTTCCGGACCATCGGCGCGGTAGCAGAGCGCGTCGCTGGACGAGAAACGCAGGATATCCTCAAACACGGCCTGCGGATCGACAGCGACACCATCGATCGCGGTGTTGACGAGGCGGGTAACCGGCATGATGCGTGGATCGATGACTTCGACCTGGTTGGCCCATTCGTCTCGTATCAGTTCGGCAAGCCGCGCAGTCGGCGCGACAAGCGCCTTCTTGGCCGGCGTCTTTACCGGCTTTCCATCGAGATGAATCGCATGCCCATCCTCGCCTTCCGTTACGGTAACTTCCGTATAGAAACGCTTCGGCAAAGGCTTCTGCATCTGGATCTGCGCCCTCCGCGTCGGGTCGGCGTGGGTGAGCATCTGGGAAGAGTCGGGAAAGAAATCATGCATGGTCTTAAACCTCAGCCGATATGGGCGAGCAGTTCGCGCGGATGGTGGACGATCGCGTCGGCGCCGGCGTTTTTCAGCTCTTCCACCGAAGCATAACCCCAGGCAACGCCGATCGCGGTGGCGCCGGCGGCCTTTGCCATCTGCATATCGTAAATCGCATCGCCGATGACAAGGGTATCGGCGGGGCTGACGCCCGTCGCGTCGCAGCACTCGGTCACCATGGCCGGATGTGGCTTGGACGGGCAATCGTCCGCTGTGCGGCCGACGACGAAATATTTGTCGAACTCGTGCTTATCCATCACCAGCTTCAGGCCACGCCGCGACTTGCCGGTGACAGCACCGATCAACAGGTCTTCGCGGGGGCCGATTTCGTCGATCACTTCGCGGATGCCGTCGAACAGCGGCTCTTTGAAGTTCATGTCCTGGCGCACGGTCACGAACAGGGATTTGTAATAGGCCGTCATATCGACCTCTTCCTGCCCGGCATGCGGCTTGCCCTGCATACGGGCAATCGCGATATCGAGCGTCAGGCCGATGATCGACTTGGTGTCTTCGAAGGTCGGCTCAGGCTTGCCGAAATGCACGAAGGTGCGGCGCATGGTTTCGTGAATGAGACCGCCGCTATCCACCAGCGTGCCGTCGCAATCGAACAGTACCAATTTCATATCGTCGTCCCTTAATCGTCGTCTCGTGCGCCGTTTTCCATGTCGAACCCGAGCAGGTTCCAACTCTGAACCATATGCGGCGGCATCGGCGCGGTGACTCTCAACCGCCCACCGTTGGGATGGGGAATATCGATACGCCGGGCATGCAGATGTAGCTTTTTCTGGATGCCGCCGGGGAAAGGCCAGTTGTGATCATCATCGAAATACTTCGGATCGCCGATGATCGGATGACCCATCTGTAACGCATGAACGCGCAGCTGGTGGGTGCGGCCGGTATAGGGCTCCATCTCCAGCCAGGCCAGCGTCTGCGCCGCCGTCTCCAGCACGCGATAATAGGAGATCGCGTGATCGGCTCCCTCCTCGCCATGCTTGGCGATCCGCATGCGGTCGCCGTCCGGCGTCTGCTCCTTGACGAGCCAGGAGGAAAGCTTGTCCTCATGCTTGCGCGGCACGCCTTTCACCAGCGACCAGTAGGTCTTCTTGGTATCGCGCTCTCGGAAGGCAGCCGTCAGCTTCTGCGCTGCACCACGTGTGCGGGCGATGACAAGCACGCCGGACGTATCGCGGTCCAGCCGGTGCACGAGGCGCGGTTTCTCGCCCTTGGGGCTGATCCAGGCATCGAGCATCTGGTCGATATGCCGGGTGACGCCGGAACCCCCCTGCACTGCCAGACCGGCCGGCTTGTTCAGCACGATGACCTTGTCGTCTTCGTGCAGCACCATGCGCGACAGAAGTTCGTAGTCGCTCGAATGTTTAAGATCCTTGCCGGCGATCGGCCCGGTCTTCTTCGCGTCCACATCCATCGGCGGCACGCGGACAGTCTGTCCCGGCTGCACGCGGGCATCCGATTTTACCCGGCCACCATCGACACGCACCTGACCGGAGCGCAGGAGTTTCTGAAGTGCGCCGAATGCAAGACCGGGGTAGTGGACCTTGAACCAACGGTCGAGGCGCATGCCTGCCTCGTCCGCCTCGACGCGGATATGCTCGATGCCAGCCATCAAAGCTCTTTCTTATTGTTCTGCGCATCGACCCGAAAACCGAAATCGGTTTTCGGAAAATACGATGCGTATTTAAGTGCTGCAGCGTCCCATGCGCGCCTTGTGGCGCGCGGCACTGCAGGAGTAGCCTGCCCTTTAGAGCATTGCCCGCCCGAGCGCCAGCCCGGCAAATACCGCAGCAAACGATGCGACGGCACTGCCGATCACATAAGCCGCCGCCAAGCCGAAAGCGCCCCGCTCGTAGAGCACGATCGTATCGAGCGAAAACGACGACCAGGTGGTGAAACCGCCGAGTATTCCGGTCACCAGAAACACTCGGATCTCCATGGAGGCGTTGAAGCGCCGCGCGATCATTTCCGTCAGGATCCCGATCGCGAAAGAGCCGACGATATTCACCGTCAGTGTGCCCCAGGGGAAATTGGGACCGTACTGACGCATCGTCCAGACACCGACGAGATAACGAAGAACGGAGCCTATCGCTCCGCCGATGGCGACGAGAAGAACGTTGAGCATGCGATCTTCTGTAATACGGCCGCCAAAAACGTCAAATCGATAAAATGCCGGTTTTTCGGTTAAAGGGGAACGAAGCGGGTCCGTCCTATTGATTCTCACCAGAGAAAAATAGTGACAGGCGAAATGACGCTACTCGTGACCATATCGGCGAACACCGCCGCCCTTGCCATGGAGTCCCTGAGACCCGGTCGACGCGTATCGACCAAGGATCAGGTTACCGACATGAAGGCCGACGCAGAGCGCAACGCGCGTCGTGCCGAAAACGCCGGCGATCCGGGCGATGTGGATTTCCTGATCCCGCCGACCACCGTCTCCATCGATCTTCTGACCACCGGAGACCGGCCGCGCCAGCAGGCGACGCTGAACCAGGCGCAATCCGCTTATCGATATTTCGAAGAGTAAGGCGCCTTCAGGCTGCCACGACCCGGACATTCACCGACCCGCCAGTCTGGCGGGTTTTTGCTTTTCTGTAGTAGTCGATGAAGCCCGATACTGGCAGGGCCTTGGAGAACAGCCAGCCCTGGCCGAAATCGACGCCGTGCTCGCGCAGATAATCGGCTTGCCCCTGGGTCTCGACGCCTTCTGCGACAATCTTGAGATCGAGCGTCTTCGCCATGTCGATGATGTGTGGCGTCACGGAGCTGGTCGCTGTGTTGCGGCCGATCGTATCGATAAACGACTTGTCGATTTTCAGCGCATCCGTCGGCAGGCCTTCGAGATATTGCAGGCTGGAATAACCGGTGCCGAAATCGTCGATGGCAATGGTATGCCCCCACTCGCGCGCAATCCTGAGCGTCTCGCGAGCGGCATCGATATCCATGAACCCGCGCTCGGTCGCCTCCAGCCAGACCTGGCGCGGATCGACGCCGTGTCGGCCAAGCGTCTCTTCAAGCACCGGAAGCACCCTGCCCGACGTCACGTCGGCGGCGCTGAGGTTGATCGCAACATGCAGCATCGGATCGGACTTCAGCAGCGGGCCAAGCTCCGCAGCCACCATATCGATCACCTGGTCGGTGATCGGCATGATGAGGCCACTCTCCTCCGCCAGCGGGATGAAGAGGTCAGGACGCGTCAAAGATCCGTCAGGCCGGCGCCAGCGCACCAGCGCCTCGGCCCCCACACAGGCGCCGCTGTTGAGATCGACGATCGGCTGATAGTGGACGATGAACTCGCGCTTGCGCACCGCGATCGACAATTCACCGAGCGGAGATAGTCGCTTCTTCGACTGCCAGGCGACGAAAACCACAATGAAGATCGCGACGAACGCGCCGGCTGGAACCAGGAGGAACAATTCTTCCTCCAGCTTGCCGGCAACGCTGGCGCGCGGCGCGATCGCCATGGCGACCAGCCCCTTGTCGCGCACGACCGCATAAAGCGACCTCTGGTTCATGCCGCGCCCGGGCGCGTCCGCAATCATCTTCAGCAAGGCTGCATCGGGCGCGTTCAGCGTGACGAGCGTATCGCCCTCCTCGTTTGCGAGAACCAGCGAAACCCCATCCTCCACCATCGTATCCACGAAACGCTGAGGATCGACGAGCATGCCGTAAAAGCCGCGATAAAGCGCCATCACCCGGTTGCCCATGCTGATGGCAGGATGGGCATCGATCGTGACCTGCAGTCCTTCCGGCGTCACATAATCGGTCGCGGAGCGGGTAATCTTGCCCTCTTCAGGCCCCCAGGACGAACATTTCAGGACGCCGTTTTCGAAATAGCCGATTTCCGCAACGGAGGTCGTGTTGAAATCGATCACCCGCATTCGGGCGATATGCTGCGGCGAGCAAGGCGGCAGTGGCGGATAGGCGAGTGAATCGAGCGCGATCCGCGCGTCCGTAAACGTCTTGTTGGCGCGCACGATCGTATGGCGCGCCATCTGTTGCAAAACTTCCTGCTGCTTATCGACGGCAATGACCCAGGAGACATAGACCATCGCGACGATAGGCACGATTGCGCCCACGAGGCCAAGTAATATGGCCGCCGCAATCACGCGGGAACGTCGCAACTCCATCGCCGAAACCTCTTCTGGCAGGTCTATCCCTATTCATTTCTGACATTTGTTAAAATTCATTGCCGAAAGCAGATCAGGTTGTATCGAAGGTACCCGTGAAATTTTGGGTATTGGCCCCAGAATCGGATGCTAACACGTCATACGACCGCCGCCTCGCTCCTTCTTACATGCGTTCTGCAAAGCGGATTTTGCTGAATTTCTTTGCACTTGGCCCAACCCCACGGCGACTTTTCCAAGCGAGATTCTGCGCGGGACGATCGACGCGCTTTGAATTGCACTGCCCGTGACGGCGGCAAGCTCGCAAACCCTGGGTATGAAATTTCTGTGATGGATGCCTCGGCCGGAAAGAAAAAGGCCGCTCAATCGAGCGGCCCTTTGTCCTCAGTTATGCTGGTGACCACCCGGCCCGGCGGCCTCGACCGGCAGCGTGATATCGACCTTGCCGGCCTTCTCGAAGGTCAGCGTCGCCTGCACGGTTGCGCCGACCTTGAAAGGCTCCTTGACCTTCATGAACATCAGATGCAGGCCGCCCGGCGTCAGTTCGACGGTCTTGCCGGCGGGAATGGCGATACCGCCATCCAGCCTGCGCATCTTCATGATTTCGCCCTGCATCGCCATTTCGTGCATCTCGACAACGGCTGCTGCCGAGGACGTGATGGAAACCAGTGTATCGTCAGCCTTGCCGTTGTTCTTGATGGTCAGATACCCGCCGCCGACCGGCTGACCCGGCAGCATGGCCTTGGTAAAGGCGCCCGTCACATCGAGATCGCCAACCTTGACCACATCGCCATGAGCGGACGCCACCGCTTGTCGCGCTCATCCCCGCCATGTTCATGCCACTCATGTCCATGCCGGCATGCTCGTCATGACCGCCTGCCTTTTTGGCCGTCACCGTCAGCGTCGGAGCCGGGCTCTTCAGCGAATGCGGATTGGTGCCTTCGGGCGCGATCTGGTCCCATGCCACCTTGCCTTCCGAGCCGCAAAGCTGGATCGCCGGGAAAGCGAGCGTCTTGCCGGCCGCGACGCCGGAAACCTTACCCTGGATGTTGAACGTGTCGTAATAGGCATCCGGCAAATTGCCGCCCTTCCAGCGGATTTCGACCGGGCCGGACGTCGCCTTCTCACCGTAATTGTCATAGGTCTTGGCATAGGCGCCCTGGATGACTTCTAGTTCCCAACCGGGCTTCGGCTGCGGCTTGGCGAACACGAAACCTTCCGGCAGCCTGATCTGCACTTCGGTGGTTGCTTTGCCGTCACAGCCATGCGGCACCTGTAGCGCGATGACGGACGTGCTCTCCTCAGTCACGGTGGAATTGACGAACGTGGCATGCGCCGCGGCCTGGGTGATGCCGGTGGCGACGAAAACGCCCGAAAGAGCGAGCTTGACGATGGTCTTCATGGAATGTCCCCTTCCGGTGACCGCGTAACGACGCCGGTCTGCCGGGAATGCAATTGATCTGTCGAACGAATAGGCGCTCAGACGAAAAGCGGCGGGGCGCGGGATTTCGGCCTGTCGATTGCCGTCGAGCCGGCGACGCCAAAGAAATGCACAAACGGATTTGCGACCGAGGCGCGCTCGCCGATCAGCCATGCCTCATCATCCGGCGGTGGAAGAATGATCGAAGCCGACAGAAGGCAGACTTCGCAGAGCGGCTTGGCGAATGGCGCCCTGTCATGATCGCCGAGCGCGTGGCCGCCTTCGGAGCAGATATCCGCGAACGTTCCGTCCGGTAGTCTGTAGGCTTCGCTATAGGAATCAGCGGGTGCCGCCTGCACCGGCTGGTGGGCAAACCCGAGTGAAAACAGCACGACCGCGCAAAGAATGCGCAGGAAGTTTGCCGCTGTGTTCGATCGTGCCGTCATGGTGTCGCCCGTTGGGATAACGCGGGAATATCGCAATTCGCGACAAAGCGCAAAAGGCGTTTTCACCTAACCCCGCACAACACCGAAAGCCTTGATCTCCAGCAATATCAGGCTTGCTGCGATGCGACAGAATTTATGTTCACTGCGACATAGGGGGCTTGCCAAAGGCGGGGCGAGGTCGATAATGACGGCTATACCCGATGGGAGAAGCCGCTTCGATGCGGTGCCGAAGGAGCAACCGCCCCGGAAACTCTCAGGCAAAAGGACCACCGGGTAACCTACAGGACTCTGGAGAGAAGTCTTTCATCACGAAGGGCTCGCCGAAGGGATAACAATCTCAGGCGAAGGGACAGAGGGGGCTCATAAACCGGCGTGGAATCGCGCCTGAAATTTGAGCCGCGTGCGTTCCATTCGCTTGGATGCGCCAATCTGGAGGTGTCCCTTTGGGCAATCAGACCGACGACCAGACCGCCCTGAAAATCACCCCGCTACACGCGCTTCATCTGTCGCTCGGCGCCAAGATGGTGCCTTTCGCGGGTTATGACATGCCGGTGCAATATCCGGCTGGCGTGATGAAGGAACATCTCCACACCCGCGCCGCCGCTGGCCTTTTCGACGTGTCCCATATGGGCCAGGTCATCGTGAAGGCGAAGAGCGGCTCTTATGAAGACGCAGCCCTCGCGCTCGAGAAGCTGGTGCCTGTCGATATTCTCGGCCTGAAGCCCGGCCGCCAGCGCTATGGCTTCTTCACCGACGAAAACGGCGGCATCCTCGACGACCTGATGATCACAAATCGCGGCGACCATCTTTTCGTCGTCGTCAACGCTGCCTGCAAGGATCAGGACGTCGCCCATATGAAGGCGCATCTGACCAGCTGCGACGTCGAACTGATCGAGGATCGCGCGCTCGTGGCCTTGCAAGGCCCCCGCGCCGAAGAGGTTCTGGCCGCCCTCTGGTCCGATGTGACCGATATGAAGTTCATGGACGTACGCGACGCGCTTCTTCATGATGCGCCCTGCATCATCTCTCGCTCCGGCTATTCCGGCGAAGACGGTTTCGAGATTTCCATTCCCGCGGATCAGGCGGAACTGATCGCCAAGGCGCTGCTCGAAGACCCGCATTGTGAGCCGATCGGCCTCGGCGCGCGCGATTCGCTGCGCCTCGAAGCCGGCCTGTGTCTCTATGGAAACGACATCGACACCACGACTTCGCCGATCGAAGCCTCGCTAGAATGGGCGCTGCAGAAAGCCCGCAAGGCCGGCGGCGACCGTGAGGGTGGTTTCCCCGGCGCTTCGCGCATTCTGGGCGAACTCGCAAACGGCACGACCCGCCGCCGCGTCGGCCTGAAGCCGGAAGGCAAGGCGCCGGTGCGCTCGCACGCGAAGCTCTTCGCTGATGCTGAAGGCAAGACGGAACTTGGCGAAGTGACTTCAGGTACGTTCGGCCCAACGGTCGAAGGCCCGGTCGCCATGGGCTACCTGCCGACCGCCCACACCGCCCCCGGCACCCAGGTTTTCGCGGAGGTTCGCGGCAAATATCTGCCGATGACCGTCGCGACACTTCCTTTCATCACCCCCACCTACAAACGTTAAAAGACCCTCCGGAGAGAACCATGTTGAAATTCACTGCCGAACACGAATGGCTGAAACTCGAAGGCGATGTCGCGACCGTCGGCATCACGCAGCACGCGGCTGAACAGCTCGGCGACCTCGTTTTCGTCGAACTTCCGGAAGTCGATACCGAACTTGCCAAGGAAGCCGGCGCCGCAACCGTCGAATCCGTCAAGGCAGCCTCCGACGTCTATTGTCCGCTGGATGGCACGATTGTCGAAGTGAACCAGGCGATCGTCGACGACCCGTCGCTCGTCAATTCCGACCCGCAGGGCGCTGGCTGGTTCTTCAAGCTGAAACTGGAGAACGTGGCCGATGCCGACGCGCTGCTCGACGAAGCCGCCTATAAGGATCTGATCGCATGAGCGATTCCACCGATTTCCATTTCACCGACTATCAGCCCTACGACTTCGCCAACCGTCGCCATATCGGCCCCTCGCCGTCTGAAATGACCGAGATGCTGAAGGTGATCGGTTACCCGACGCTCGACCGGCTGATCGACGCAACCGTCCCCGGCTCCATTCGCCAGACGACGCCGCTCGCCTGGGGTCCCGCCCTCACCGAGCGCGAAGCGCTCGACAAGCTGCGCGACACGGCCAACAGGAACAAGGCGCTCGTCTCGCTGATTGGCCAGGGTTATTACGGCACCATCACCCCGCCGGTCATCCAGCGCAACATCCTGGAAAATCCCGCCTGGTACACGGCCTACACGCCCTACCAGCCGGAAATCAGCCAGGGCCGCCTCGAAGCGCTCCTGAACTTCCAGACGATGATCTGCGACCTGACCGGTCTCGATGTCGCCAATGCCTCGCTGCTCGACGAAGCGACCGCCGCTGCCGAAGCCATGGCGCTCTGCCAGCGTCAGGCGAAGTCCAAGGCGACCTCCTTCTTCGTCGATTCGGCCTGCCATCCGCAAACCATCGCGCTGATCGAAACCCGTGCCGCCCCGCTCGGCTGGACCGTCATCGTCGGCGATCCGATGACCGATCTCGACCCGGTCGACGTTTTCGGTGCGATCTTCCAGTATCCCGGCACGCACGGCCATGTCCGTGATTTCTCCGGCATTATCGCCCGCTTGCACCAGACCGGCGCGGTCGCGGCCGTCGCCGCCGACATGTTGGCGCTGACGCTTCTGAAGTCGCCCGGAGAAATGGGCGCCGACATCGCGATCGGCTCCTCGCAGCGCTTCGGCGTGCCGGTCGGTTATGGCGGCCCGCATGCGGCATACATGGCCGTCAAGGATGCGCACAAGCGCGCCATGCCCGGCCGCCTCGTCGGCGTCTCGATCGACGCCCGTGGCAACCGCGCCTATCGCCTGTCCCTGCAGACCCGCGAACAGCACATCCGCCGCGAAAAGGCGACATCGAACATCTGCACCGCGCAGGTTCTGCTCGCCGTCATGGCCTCCATGTATGGCGTCTTCCACGGCCCGGACGGGCTGAAGGCAATCGCCCAGCAGGTCCACAAGAAGGCCGTGCTGATGGCCAAGGGCCTCGAAAAGCTCGGCTACACCATCGAGCCTGACACGTTCTTCGACACGATCACCGTCGAAGTCGGCCACATGCAGGGCCTCGTGATGCGCGCCGCCGTGGCAGAAGGCGTCAACCTGCGCAAGGTCGGCGAGACGAAGATCGGCATGTCGCTTGACGAGCGCACCCGTCCGGCGACACTGGAAGCCGTCTGGCGTGCCTTCGGCGGCAATTTCAAGGTCTCGGATTTCGAGCCGGAATACCGCCTGCCGAACGCGCTGCTGCGTAAGTCGGCCTATATGGAACATCCGATCTTCCATATGAACCGCGCCGAAAGCGAGATGACCCGTTACATCCGTCGGCTCTCGGACCGCGATCTGGCGCTCGACCGGTCGATGATCCCGCTCGGTTCCTGCACGATGAAACTGAATGCCACGGCGGAAATGCTGCCGATCACCTGGCCGGAATTTGCCGACATCCATCCCTTCGCCCCCGCTGACCAGGCTCTGGGCTACAAGGAGATGATCGACGATCTGTCCGCCAAGCTCTGCCAGATCACCGGCTACGATGCCTTCTCCATGCAGCCAAACTCCGGCGCGCAGGGCGAATATGCGGGCCTGCTCACCATCCGCAATTACCACATTGCCAATGGCGACACGCACCGCGACATCTGCCTGATCCCGACCTCCGCGCACGGCACCAACCCGGCCTCCGCGCAGATGGTCGGCATGAAGGTCGTGGTCATCAAGGTCCGTGAAAACGGCGATATCGACCTCGAAGATTTCCGCGCCAAGGCGGAGCAGCATGCGGCGAACCTTTCCTGCTGCATGATCACCTACCCCTCGACCCATGGCGTGTTCGAGGAAACGGTGAAGGAAATCTGCGAGATCACCCACAAGCACGGCGGCCAGGTCTATCTCGACGGCGCCAATATGAACGCCATGGTCGGCCTCGCCCGCCCCGGCGACATCGGCTCCGACGTATCGCACCTCAACCTGCACAAGACGTTCTGCATTCCGCATGGCGGCGGCGGTCCCGGCATGGGCCCGATCGGCGTCAAGGCGCATCTCGCAGCTTACCTTCCGGGTCATCCGGAGTTCGACGGCCGAGAAGGTGCGGTTTCGGCAGCCCCCTTCGGCTCGCCGTCGATCCTGCCGATCTCCTGGTCCTACTGCCTGATGATGGGTGGCGAAGGCCTGACGCAGGCGACCAAGGTGGCGATCCTCAACGCCAACTACATCGCCGCACGGCTGAAGGGCGCCTATGACGTGCTCTACAAGTCGGAAGCCGGCCGTGTCGCGCATGAATGCATCATCGACACTCGCCCGTTGAACGCCTCCGCCGGCGTGTCGGTGGATGACGTGGCGAAGCGCCTGATCGACTGCGGTTTCCACGCCCCGACCATGAGCTGGCCGGTTGCCGGCACGCTGATGATCGAGCCGACAGAATCGGAGACCAAGGCCGAGATCGACCGCTTTTGTGATGCGATGCTGGCAATCCGCGAGGAAGCCCGCGCCATCGAGGACGGCCGGATGGACAAGACCAACAACCCGCTGAAGAACGCCCCGCATACGGTGGAAGATCTGGTCGGCGAATGGGATCGTCCCTATTCCCGCGAACAGGCCTGCTTCCCGCCGGGCTCCTTCCGCGTCGACAAATACTGGTCGCCGGTCAACCGCATCGACAACGTCTATGGCGACCGCAACCTCATCTGCACCTGCCCTCCGCTGGAGGAATATGCAGAGGCGGCTGAGTAAGCGTCTCGGCCATCACAGAGACTTTCCCTTCTCCCCCGCTGGGGAGAAGGTGGCCCGAAGGGTCGGATGAGGGGGCTCTACGCTCCATATGGCAATGAGCCTTGTGCTCGTGGGCCCCTCATCGCCTCGCAGTCGCTTAGCACTCCTCTCCTCTGGGAAAAGGGGAAGCAATATCTGTCGAAGTCCACCGCCACACTCCAATCCCATCCAATTGAAACTTTTCGCCCTTTCCCGCGTTAAACCTCTGAGGCGAATTGACTATCAGCAAGTCCTGCACAAGCCAGCGCTGCGATAAAGTCAGAGTATTCGTCGTGTGCTCCTCCATCAGATAATATCGCTTACGGTAAGCTGGAGGTTCGGCAACAAGACGCACAGGATGAGGACAGGCATGCTTCAGCAAGATACCACGTCATCGGCAGTGGTGCTCGGATCGGACGATCTCGAACTGCTGCAGCGTTTTCTGGAAGCCTGGTGCGAGGAAAACGGCGTCGATCAGAGCAGTGAAAAGGCGGCAGATGTCGCGTCCGCATTGTTCAACTGGTACCAGTTCGAACTGGGCGACCGTAATCTCCTGAAAACCAACCCACCCGAACCATTGCCGGAATCCTCCGAGCTAAAGCACCTGTTGCGCCGCCTCGCGGCCGCCTAGAGCGGTGGATCGTTCCCAAGCTTTGAAGCCATCACCAAGTTTCGTTTCGGGACACGCGCAAGCAGTCCATCTGCCTTCATTTAACCCTTCAGCTTCACGCTTCCTTGAGTCCTCTCGCGCTAAAACCCGTTATCCGACCCAAAGGAAAACGGCGATGAGCATTTCGGCTGCAATGGGCAGTTCTCTTTTTGGCATGCAGACCGAGGTTCGCCGTCTTTCCACGGCCGCCCACAATGTCGCCAATGCCGGAACCTCTCCGAATGGCCAGAATGTAGATACTGGGCAAGAATTGCTGGACACGCTCGTTGCCGAACAGGGCTTCAAGGCCAACGCGAGCGTATTCGAAACCGGCGCCGACATGTGGGACGTGCTGATGACGATGGTGCGCGACTAGAGCGCCGTGCGTCCTATCGGACGCACAAAGGACGCTCTAACTCTTTGAATCTACGCATCGTGCTTTCTGAAAATCGATTCCGATTTTCGGGCCGATGCTGTAGCTTCCCCGACACGCAAAACTATCTGGCGTCGTCACGGGCCGCCATCAGATATGCCCTGCACAAAAGGCGGGCCTCATCACGCAGCCTTTCCAATACTTCAGGCCCCGACACAAGCGCCCCAAAGCTTCCGCGCGACAGACCGGCCAGCGCGGAAAGCAGTGTAAACGCCACTCGATCGAAGTCGTTGAAACAGGCATCGCTGGCATGTCCCAACACACAGACAACAGCCGCCTTCAGCCTTTGATAGACGTCGGTCGACAGTCTGAACTGATCGATCGCGCCAGCAACCCGGTAGAGCGCAGTCGTCGCATCGGGCCGCGCAATCTTCACCGACACATAGGCATCGGCGATATTCCAGGCCAGTTCCGCGATCGGCCTTTTCGGGCCCTCCACATCGATGCGCTCGATGGCCGCGACCACCTCTTCGAAATGTTCGACCAGAACCGCAAAGAGCAAAGCCTGCTTGTTCGGAAAATACTGGTAGAGCGTACCGACCGAAACACCCGCTCGCTCTGCCACCCGCGTCGTCGTCAACCGGACCAGCCCTTCGCCGAGCAAAACCTGAATCACCGCCTCGTGAATGGCCTCGACGGTCGCGCCCGAGCGCGCCTGGATCGGCTTCTTCCGGGCTTTCAGGCGGTTCGGAATCGTCGGCGCGGCGTCTTTCAAAATGCGAATACCTGACTGAAGGATTGTTCAGATATATTTTTGGTCAGGACAAGGGTCAAGCAAACCCGCCTCAGCCACTTGAACGAAAGGGTTCCCAGATGACCGACGACACTCACAGCACGGATAGGACGAATATCAGCCGCCGACTGTTTCTGGCCTCCGCAGCCGGCGCCGCTGCGTCGATGTCGTTGATATCCGCGCCCGGAGCTCAGCAGGCTGCAGCTAAGCCGCGCGTCCTGAAATTCAGCGACCACGAGCCGCTTGGCGGCATGCGCACGCGATTTCTTAAGGACGTCGTCTTCCCCGCGATCGAACGGGAATCGAATGGCCGCCTCAAGATTGAGGACCACTGGAACGGCGAAGTCGCCGCCGCCTACGACGCGCTGGGCGCGGTCAGCAAGACGGGCGCCACCGATATGGCAACCGTCGTACCGGAATACACCGCCAAGGAAATGCCGCTACACCAGATTTTCAAGGGGTTTCCGACCGGTCCGTCCGGCGCCCGACAGGTCGATTTCTTCCGTCGCGTCTATGCGGACGTCCCGGCCTTCGCTGACGAGCTCGACAAAAACAATCTCGTACCGCTGTTTTTCGGAACGGGATATCCGGTCGCCTTCTTCAGCACCGTGCCGATGGTCAGGCTGGACGATATCGCGGGCGGCAAGTGGCGCTCTGCGAGCTTCTGGCATCTCGACTTTCTGCGAAACGCGGGAGCGACCCCGGTGACGATGCATTGGGGGCCGGAAATTTATGATGCCCTGAAAAACAAGACGCTGGACGGCCTGATGGTCAATGTCGACAGCGGATACATGCTGAAGGTCCACGAAGCCGCGCCGCATGTCCTCGTCTCCAAGGACCTGTGGCTGGGGCACCTCTATCTTCTGACGATGAACAAGGGCACCTGGAACAGCCTCGCACAGGAAGACAAGGATGCCATCCGGCGCGCCGCGCAAGCCTCCTCCCAGAGCCTGGGTTCGGTCATGGACAAACACTTCGACGCGCAGCTGGAAGACTTGAAGAAGGCAGGCGCAACCGTGCGCATCCTTGATCGCAACGAGCCTGCATGTTTCGCAACGGTTACCAGATACCGCGAGGTTCAGGCGAACTGGGTCGCGGATCAGAAGAGCAAGGGCGTCGACAATGCCGGCCCCGCCATATCCGCGGTCGCTGCCATCATGGACGAGTTTCTCGGATAACCGTGACGAGCCCAAAACCAAAGCGCAGCGGGCGCCGCCTTCAGGCGCCCGCTGCTGGCAATAACCGCCGCTATGCGACCGGCGGCCATGCGTTCGAGAATGGTATTACGCGCCTTTGCCGAGGCAGGTCGTCAGCGAGGCCGCGATGCCGCGCATCAGTTCGAAATAGAGATCCGGGCCGGCCTTCAGAGTTGCCGCTTCCGGATCAAGCACGCCGGAACGCGCCTTGCTTCCCTCGGTGACGACCGAGACAAGTTTCGGCTCGAACTGCGGTTCGGCGAAAACGCAGGTCGCACCGAGATCGGCAACCTTCTTGTGGATCTGCGAAATCCGCTCGGCGCCCGGCATAGTCTCCGGGCTGACGGTGATGGATCCGGCCACCTTCACATCATAGCGATGCTCGAAATATTGATAGGCGTCGTGGAAGACGATGAATGGCTTGTCCTTGACCGGCGCCAGCGTCACCTTCAATTCCGCATCCAGCGCATCGAGGCTCTTCATCAGCGCCGCGCCGTTTGACTGATACTTTGCAGCATTGGCCGGGTCAGCCTGCACCAGGGCGCGTTCGATTTCCGACGCCATCGCCTTGGCGTTCATCGGATCAAGCCATAGATGCGTGTCGAAACCCTCGTGATCATGATCGTCATCATCATCGTCGTCATGGCCGGCATGCTGCTCACCGGCGGCATGGTCGTGACCCGCATGGGCCTCACCCTCGCCGTGATGATGGTCGCCGTCGTCATGTGGTTCGAAGGCGCCACCCTCGCGGAACTTCAGCTTCTCCAAGCCCTGCGCCTCTTCGAGCGTCACCACGGTCGCCTTGGAGGCGAGCGCTTCGAGCGGCTTTTCCAGAAAAGCCTCCATGCCGTGACCGACCCAGAACACCATGCCTGCGCCTTCCAACGTCTTGGCGTTGGATGGCTTCATCGTGAACGTATGCGGAGACGCAGCACCATCGACGATAAGCTTCGGCTCGGCCACGCCCTTCATGATCGCCGCGACCAGCGAGTGGATCGGCTTGATCGAAACCACCACATCCGGCGCTGCAAAGGCCGCCGGGACATTCATCGCGGTGCCTAATACCGTGGCGGACGCAAGAAGGATCGGGAGGGCGAATTTCATCGGCAGCTTCCTTGTTTCGAAATGTAATGTTATTACATCAATTGCGTTATGCTATAACGTGTGCCATGACGACTGACAACAGGGTTCGAGAAAAAATATGCAGACCACGGAACGGGGCTTGAACACCCAGAACGACAGCCGCTTGGTAACGCTGAAAGGCGCCGGCGTGCGTCGCGATAACCGCTGGCTGGTCAGAGGCGTGGACTTCTCGATCGCCCGCGGCGAGGTCGTGACGCTGATCGGCCCGAATGGCGCCGGCAAGTCGACGACGGCAAAGATGGCGATCGGCGTGCTTAAGGCGGATGAAGGCACGATTGCCCGCGCCACGGGCCTGCGTGTCGGTTATGTGCCGCAGAAACTGGCCATAGACTGGACCATGCCGCTTTCCGTTCGCCGGCTGATGCGGCTGACCGGCCCCCTCGCCGACACGGATCTGATGGCCGCACTAACCGCGACCGGCATTCCGCATCTGATCGATTCCGAAGTACGCCATCTTTCCGGCGGCGAGTTCCAGCGCGCGCTGCTTGCGCGCGCGATCGCCCGAAAGCCGGATTTGATGGTGCTCGACGAACCGGTTCAGGGCGTCGATTTCGCAGGCGAAAGCGCGCTTTACGAACTGATCCGCTCGATCCGCAATTCCACCGGCTGTGGCATCTTGATGATTTCCCACGACCTGCACATGGTCATGGCGGGCACGGATACGGTCATCTGCCTCAACGGCCATATCTGCTGCCGCGGCACGCCGGAAACGGTGAGCCAGAGCCCGGATTACCTGAAGCTTTTCGGCAATACCCGCGCACTCGCCGTCTACAGCCACAACCACGACCACACGCATCTGCCGGATGGGCGTGTCATGCATGGCGACGGCTCGATCACCGATCACTGCCATCCTGGTGATGGTCACCATCACGAGGATGGACACCATCATGATGATCACGGTCACCACGACCATGATCATAGCCACCACCATGGCGATCACGCCCATACGCATGGAGAAAAGCGTGCTTGACGACTTCTTCATCCGCGCCATAATCGCTGGCATCGGCGTGGCGCTGACCGCAGGGCCGCTCGGCTGTTTTGTCGTTTGGCGACGCATGGCTTATTTCGGCGACACGATGGCCCATTCGGCGCTGCTCGGCGTGGCGCTGTCGCTGTTCTTCCAGGTCAATCTGCTCATCGCCGTCTTCGGCGTCGCGGTGCTGGTCTCGCTGCTACTCCTCGCGCTGCAACGGCGCCAGTCCCTGTCGGCGGATGCGCTGCTCGGCATCCTCTCCCATTCGGCGCTGGCGATCGGCCTGGTACTCGTTGCTTTCATGACCTGGGTGCGGATCGACCTGATCGCCTTCCTGTTCGGCGATATCCTGGCGGTGACGCCGACAGATATCGCACTGATCTGGGGCGGCGGCGCACTGGTCGTGGCGGCACTTGCCTTCCTCTGGCGGCCGCTGATCGCCTCGACGGTGAGCGAGGATCTCGCCGAAGCGGAAGGCATGAAACCGGCGCAAGCGCGGCTGTTCTTCATGCTGCTGATGGCGCTGGTCATCGCGATCGCCATGAAGATCGTCGGCATCATGCTGATCACCTCGCTGCTGATCATCCCGGCCGCAACAGCTCGGCGGTTTTCCGCAAGCCCGGAGGTCATGGCGGTGCTTGCTTCGATCATCGGCGCGCTGGCCGTTGTCGGCGGGCTTTTCGGCTCACTGCATTATGACACGCCGTCCGGGCCTTCCATTGTGGTCGCCGCGCTCTTACTTTTCATACTGAGCCTTCTGCCAGTGGCGGGAAAAAACACGGCCGAAAAGGCCAACAATAAAGGAGTGCGATAATGAACGCACCAGTATCGTCAACGGTATCCTCCCCGGCCCCATCGCCGACATTGACCAAGAACCAGAACCTCGTCTTCGACGTGCTGACAAAGTCCGACGCACCGATGAGCGCCTATACGATCCTCGACAAGCTGCGCGACCACGGGTTCCGCGCGCCGCTGCAAGTCTATCGCGCGCTCGACAAGTTGACCGAGTTCGGCATGGTGCACCGGCTGGAAAGCCTGAATGCCTTCGTTGCGTGCGCCCATCGCGAAAGCGAGTGCTGCGGTGCCGGGCATGGTCACGGCACGGTCGCCTTCGCAATCTGCGAAAGCTGCGGCCATGTCTTTGAATTCCATGATCATCAGGTCGACCATCGACTGGGCGACTGGGCCAAGGGCAAGGGCTTCAAGCCGGCCAAGACAACGATCGAAATCCGCGGCCTCTGCGAGGCTTGCGCGGCTTAACTAAAGCATGTCGCGCGAAAGTGTGCCGCGGTTTTGCGAGAACGACGTGCGAAAACAAGAAACTAAAGCGTTGGAGCGAATCTGAAAGATTGCGACACGCTTTAGGCCGGCAAGCGCCGGCTGAAAGTCAGAGCTGGCGCAGATCGCGCGAAAAACGTTTCCAGTTTTCGACATAGCGCAAAGCCGATTGCCGGAGCTTTTCGGCCGACTCCCCGTCGAGAACCCGGATAGCCTTGGCAGGCGAACCGACGATCAGTGAATTGTCTGGAAACTCCTTGCCCTCGGTAACGAGCGCATTGGCGCCGACAAGGCAATTCTTGCCGATCTTGGCGCCGTTCAGGATCGTTGCGCCCATGCCGACCAGCGAGTTGTCGCCGATGATGCAGCCGTGCACGATCGCATGATGGCCGATCGTGCAATCCTTGCCGATATTCACCGGAAAGCGCGGATCCGTATGGATCATCACGCCTTCCTGAATATTGGTGCGCTCGCCGACCGTGATCGGCTCATTGTCACCGCGCAGCACGGTGCCGAACCAGATACCGACATCATCGGCAAGCTCCACCTTGCCGATGACGGTCGCATCCGGCGCGATCCAGTAACGGTCCGCAGCCGGCAGCTTCGGTTCGAATTCACCAAGTGCGTAGATCGGCATGGGTTCTCCTCCCGCAAATGCCGGTTAGATGACGCTCAGCGCCAGTTTGCCGACACCGTCGATGCCGACTTCCACCTTGTCGCCCTTGACGATCGGACCGACACCCGCCGGCGTACCGGTCATGATCACATCGCCCGGAGCAAGCACGAACAGCTTGGAAAGCTCGGCGATGATTTCCGGAAGCTTCCAGATCATCTGGTTGAGATCGCCATTCTGCTTGCGCTCGCCGTTCACTTCCAGCCAGATGGCACCCTGCTGCGGGTGGCCGATCTTCGAGGCTGGCAAGATTGCGGAAACCGGAGCCGACTTCTCGAACGCCTTGGCGGCCTCCCACGGACGGCTCATCTTCTTCGCCTTGTCCTGCACGTCGCGGCGGGTGAAATCGATGCCGACGGCATAACCGTAGACCTTCGACAGAGCATCCTCGATCGCGATATCCGCGCCGCCGCCGGAAAGTACCATCACCAGCTCGGCTTCATAATGCACATCGGCGGAAAGCGGCGGATATGGAAATGCCTCGCCGTTATAAACGTTGTCGGCATTCTTCTGGAAGAAGAAGGGCGGCTCGCGCGAGGGATCGTGCCCCATTTCGATCGCGTGGTCGGCATAGTTGCGGCCGACGCAATAGACCCGGCGCACCGGGAACTGTTCGGTGACGCCTTCGACGTCGAGGAGAACGGGTTCGGGCGATGGGATCACGGTAGCGCGCATGGGAAATCCTGAAAGATGAAATCGATGGGACGCCTTTGTCCGACAATTTGCCGGATAATCCTAGCCCAATTCGAGCCTAACCGGACAACTGGCAAAGATTTTCCGTTTGCTGTATGAAGCCGCCAACAAAGGAATTCCCATGTACGCTGATGCGCTGAAGCGCGGCGAAAAAATCTTCGCCGTCGCGCCCATGATCGACTGGACTGATAGGCATTGTCGGTATCTTCACCGGCAGTTGTCGTCGCGCGCCCTGCTCTATACCGAAATGGTCGTGGCCGACGCGATCATTCATGGGCCGCGCGAGCGTCTGTTGTCCTATTCCCCGGCAGAACATCCGGTGGCGCTGCAGCTCGGCGGTTCGGATGCGGGAAAGCTTTCCGAGGCGATCCACATTGCGTCCGACTACAGATATGACGAGATCAACCTCAATGTCGGCTGCCCGTCGGACCGCGTCCAGTCCGGCACGTTCGGCGCCTGCCTGATGCGCGACGCGGGCCATGTCGCCGACCTCGTCACCGCCATGAAAAAGGTCGCGACGGTGCCGGTTACGGTGAAATGCCGCATTGGCGTCGATGACCAGGAACCGACCGAAGTGCTGCCGGATTTTCTGGCACGCATGATTGGCGCCGGCGCCGATGCGATATGGATCCATGCCCGCAAGGCCTGGCTGCAAGGGCTTTCCCCGAAGGAAAACCGCGAAATTCCGCCGCTTGACTATGATCTCGTCTACCGCATGAAGCGCGAAAACCCGGATGTCTTCCTCGGCATCAACGGCGGGATCGCCGATCTGGAGCAGGCCGCCGGTCACCTTGCGGTGATGGATGGGGTGATGCTTGGCCGTGCGGCCTATCACAATGCCGGGCTGCTAGCTGGAGTGGATGAGTTGGTTGGGGGTGGCGGTCCCGGAGGGACTCGAACCCCGGAAGTCGATTGGCTATCGCTTCGCGACACCATGATGGCTTATGCCGAGGAGGTTATCGCGTCCGGCGGCCGTTTGCACCATGTCACCCGCCACATGGTCGGGCTTTTCCAGGGTTTTGCCGGCGCGCGTCGTTTCCGTCAGATCCTCTCCACCGATGCCACCCGCCCGGGTGCCGGTGTCGAGATCATCGCCGCGGCCTTTGCGGCAGTGGATATCGATGGCGGTGCAAAAAAGTTGGCGGGGTAAGACCCCGCCAGTTCGTGATTTCGGGCCGTCCGCCGAGGCCCTCACATCTTAGCGAGCAATGATGCTCGAGATGATGCCGGTGGCAACGCCGACCAGCAGATAGTCGTTGTCGACCTTCACCCAGTGATAGCCACGCGGCGGAGCCGACAGGCGGTAGCGGCGGTAATCGCGGACTTCAGCCATGCGACGACGCTCGGCAGGCGACATGCGATGACCACGGACCCAGCGGGTCTTCTTGACGATGACCTTCTTTTCAACGACCGGCGCGCGATGACGGTCGAGACCTTTGTGCCAATCCTGCGCCTGGGCGGCGAGCGGCGAAGCGAGAACGGAAGCGGAAATCAGAAGAGCAAAGAACTTTTTCATATGGGTGTTTCCTCGTGTTGACCACGCCCGGAAACTAGGCCCGAAATGATGAACCGTATCTGAATCTTAAATTACATTTTCGTAATGGATTCATGCCACTCCGTTAATTCTCTCACATTCCTAATTTACAATTCAAGCCTTTCATAGACGAAATGGCCGAAGTCCGCAGGCTTGGCGCGCCCGGATGTATCGAAGGCGAAAACGCCTGCAAACGCGCCGGTAAACGAGCCATGCTCGCCGCGTCCGCCCTCGTCCGAAATCACGCTGGCATCGAGCGCCGGGCCGAGTTCCAGCCAATCGTTGGAACCGCCGGCCCTCCAGTAAAACTGCAGATCGTTACCGCGGATCTCCATGGCAAGATGCACGGGGCCGTCGGGCACTGCCGTACCGCTGCCAACCGGAAAACTCATCCGGCCATGCGGGAAATCGCCGGGGCAGGAAAAGATCGTCACGACGCGACCGAGCTTTTCATGCAGCGTCACCACGACGGCATGGAACTTGTGGCGGTTATAATAGTGCGTCAGGCCAGCTACCTGCTGATAGGTTTCCGGCACGAAATCAACAACGGTTTCGGCCCGGAAGGAATGATGCTCCTGCCGCCGCGCGACCAACGCCTGCTCAAACCACGAACCGATGCTTTCCCGTCCGAAGAGCCGCAGATGACCGGGACGGGCGGATAAGCTGAAAATTCGGTCTGGTTCGGGTGTCCGTAACCACTGGAATTCGGCCGGCAGCTCAGTCGAATTGAAACCCTGCTCCAACCTGGCTGGCTTTTCGACTGGCTCGACATCCATCGGCGCAGGCACGTCGACATCCGGCACCATTCCGCCCTGCTCAAGATAGAGCCAATCATCTTCCCATATGCATTTCTGCAAAGCCGTCTCGCGGCCGAGCGTGCAGCGACGATTGGGCGGCAGAGGACGGCCACAAAGATGGGTGTGATAAGCCTCGCCATCCGGCGTCTCGACATATTGCCCATGGCCGGCGCGCTGCAGCGCGGCGGTCGGATGATCCTTGGAGGTGATCAGGTGCAGCTGCGGATGCATCTCGTAAGGGCCGTCGATCTTTCGCGACCGCGCCATTGTCACCGCATGGTCATAACCCGTACCGCCCTCCGCGGTCGTCAGGTAATACCAGCCGTTCCGCTTGAAGAGATGCGGACCTTCAACGAGCCCCAGCGGGCTGCCGGCAAAGATATTCTTGATCGGACCTTTGAGCGCTTTCGTCTTCGCGTCCCATTCCTGCATTAGGATGCCGTCAAAGGCCGGATGTTTCGGGGCGCCGCCATAACTTTCGGTACGGTGGTTCCACTGCATGTTCAGGAACCATTTGCGGCCATCATCATCGTGGAAAAGCGTCGGGTCGAACCCCGAGGAATTGACGTAGATCGGATCGGACCAGGCGCCCTCGATCGTCGGCGACGTGACGATGTAGTTATGCGCGTCCTTGAAATTGCCGTCGAAGCGCTTGACGTCCGTATAGACCAGCCAGAAAAACCCATCCGCATAGGAAAGGCACGGCGCCCATATGCCGCAACTGTCGGGATTGCCGCGCATGTCGAGCTGGCTCGCCCGCTCCAGCGGCCGACGCACCAGCGTCCAGTTCACCAGGTCGCGGGAGTGATGGATCTGCACGCCCGGATACCACTCGAAGGTCGACGTGGCGATGTAGTAGTCCTCGCCGACACGGCAGATGGACGGATCCGGATTGAAACCCGGCAGGATGGGGTTGCGGATCATGTTTTCCTCCCAGAAACGGCTACGTTCGGCAGGAGCCCCTCATCCCCCTGCCGAGACCTTCTCCCCGTTAAAACGGGGAGAAGGAAGGTGTGGCAAAGCGGTGCCCCAGCTTCCTTCTCCCCGCCTGCGGGGAGAAGGGTCCGAAGGACGCAGCCGGATGAGGGGCATGCTACAAGCTCCCCTCACCCAATCCCTTACCGCGCAGGCCCAGCCCGCTCGGCCGACTTGGCCCAGAGGTTGATATCGGCATCCTTCGCATAGGTGTCGATCTCGGCCAGTTCCGCCGCCGTGAAGTCGAGATTTTCCAGCGCCTTGACGCAATCCTCGACCTGTTCCGGCCGGCTTGCGCCGATCAAAGCCGTGGTAACGCGGCCGCCGCGAAGAACCCAGGCGAGCGCCATCTGCGCCAACGTCTGGCCGCGCTTCTCAGCGATCGCATTGAGCGCCTTGAGATTGCCGATATTGCGCTCGTTGAGGAAAGCCGGACGCAGCGACTTGCCCTGTGCGGCGCGGCTGTCGTCCGGAATGCCGCCGAGATACTTTGACGTCAGCATGCCCTGCGCCAGCGGCGAGAACACGATCGAGCCGATGCCGAGATCTTCCAGCGTGTCGAGCAGGCCGTCTTCTTCGACCCAGCGATTGATCATCGAATAGCTCGGCTGATGGATCAGGACCGGCGTGCCGAGGTCCTTGAGGATCGCAGCGGCCTCCTGGGTGCGCTTCGAATTGTAGGACGAGAGGCCGACGTAAAGCGCCCTGCCCGAGCGGACGATATGGTCCAGCGCACCACAAGTTTCTTCCAGCGGCGTATCCGGGTCGAAACGGTGCGAATAGAAGATATCGACATAGTCGAGACCCATACGCTTCAGGCTCTGGTCGCAAGACGAGATCAGGTATTTACGGCTGCCCCATTCGCCATAAGGACCCGGCCACATGTTGTAGCCAGCCTTGGACGAGATGATCAGCTCATCCCGATAGCCCTTGAAATCTTCGCGCAGGATCTGGCCGAAGGCGGTTTCCGCGCTGCCCGGCAGCGGGCCGTAATTGTTGGCGAGGTCGAAATGGGTGATGCCAAGGTCGAAAGCCTTGCGGCAGATCGCGACCTTGCGCTGATGCGGCGTGTCGTCGCCGAAATTGTGCCAGAGACCGAGCGAAATTGCCGGGAGCTTGAGGCCGGAACGGCCGCAGCGGTTATATTTCATGGTCTCGTAGCGGTTATCCGCCGGTTGCCAGCTCATAATGAAAATCCTCCGGATGAAAATGCGGCGCGCAGTTTCCAGGCGCGCGCCGCAGTCTTAGAGCAAATCCCGAACGGCATGAAACGGTTTTCCTCCGTCCTGCACCGTTCGGAACTATCTCAACGCATTCGTTCACCGACGTGAACGGAAGCGTCACCCCAGAAGCGCCTGCGCTTCCTTGATCCCGAGCGCAGCCGGCTGCGTGCAGGTCGTCGAAAGCTCGATGAAGCGGCCTTCCGTACCGGATTTCAGGATCGAGGTCATCACGTCGACGCCATGCAGCGTGCGATCGAGCGAGCAACGTGCATCGCGGCCTTCGATCAGCGCCATCGCCATATCGGCAAGGCCGGCGGTACGATAGTTGGCGCGCGGTCCCTGCGGATGTTCCTGGTTGTTGATGCCGAAGGGATGATCCCAGGCTTCGAGCGGCTTGATATCCTTGTTGCGGCCGCTCGCCTCGACCGTGCCGCCGAAGAAGTTCGGGTCCGGCACGAAGATCGAGCCTTCTGTACCGTAGAGTTCCATGTTTGCATGACGATGCGACCAGACATCCCAGCTCGCCGAGAGCGTAATGGTCGCGCCGCTGACGAATTCCAGCAGGGCATGGATATTGGTCGGCGTCTCCACCGGAATTGACTGCCCCTTGAACGGTCCCTCGCTGGTGACATGACGGGTCGGATTCGCCATAGACGTAAGCGAACCGACACGCTTGACCGGGCCGATCAGGTTGATCAGGTTGGCGATATAATAAGGCCCGAGATCGAGGATCGGCCCGCCGCCTTCCAGGAAGAAGAAGCCGGGGTTCGGATGCCACATTTCCATGCCCGGGCTCATGACATGGCAGGTGCCCGACGTGATGCGCCCGACGCCGCCTTCGTCGATATATTTGCGGGCGAGCTGGTGCGCGCCGCCGAGGAACGTGTCCGGCGCGCAGCCGACCGACAGGCCCTTCTGCTTCGCCAGCGCCTGCAGCGCCTTGCCCTCCTCCAGCGTGATCGTCAGCGGCTTTTCCGAATAGACGTGCTTGCCCGCCTCAAGGATCGCCTTCGACACGGAAAAATGCGCCGCCGGGATCGTCAGATTGACGACCACGTCGAGTTCGTCATTGGCGAGCAGATCGGCGATCGACTGCGCTTTGACACCGAATTCCTCGGCGCGCAGCTCAGCCGCCTTCTCATTGAGGTCAGCGCAGGCAAGCACTTTCAGCCCCTTGAAGAGCGGTGCCAGCTTGAAATAGGCGGTGGAAATATTGCCGCATCCGATGATGCCGACGCCAAGTTCCTTTGGCATGAATGATACTCCGGTATGACTGATCAATAGGTCTGGAACGAAGCGATCGAGCGCGTGAGCAGGCGGTCGACATCCTTCGGGTTATCGTGTTCGAGCACGAAATATTTGGCGGGCGTCTTGCGCAGCGCTGCCATTAGGTCTTTCCAGGGCAGCGTGCCGTGGCCCACATCGGCCCAGCCGTCCTCGTCCTTGTTCTCGCCGGCCGGCGCGATGTCCTTCACATGGACGGCCTTGATGCGCTTGCTGTAGCTCTCGATCCAGGCAGACGGATCGGCCCCGCCGCGAACGACCCAGGCAACGTCGATTTCCCAGGCAAGGTCCGGACCGCCGGCAAGGATCTGCTCCTGTGGCGTGGAACCGTCCGGCAGCGCCGTGAATTCGAAATCATGGTTGTGCCAGCCAAATGTGTAGCCGGCGTCCTGATAACGCTTGCCGGCTTCCTGCAGCCGCTGACCGAAGGCGAACCAGCCGGCCGCATCGGTAGGGCGCTGGTCAGCGACGAGATGCGGGCAATAGATTGCATCCACGCCGAGCGTCTTGGCGATCGCCAGCGCCTGCTGCGGCTCCTTTTCCAGAAGATCGATGCCGAAATGGCCGGTCGGCATGGTCAGACCATTGGCGTCGAGATCGGCGCGGAGCGCATCGAGGCCGGCCTGATCGAGATTGGCATAGATACCGCCGAAACCTTCGACCTGCGTATATCCCTTGGATGCGACAAGCTTCAACGTGTCGGACAGCGGCGGAAAGTTGCGCGCGCAATAAAGCTGGAAGCTGAGTTTCGTCATGATAGTCCTCCCTTGAAAAACCCTCAGCCTGCCGCCTGGCAGGAATAGAGGTCGTAGATGTGGAATTGTGGAACGTCGTCCATCGGGACGGCCGGGGTGAAGCGGATAAGGCGGCTCTCGCCGGCGGCGAGGTCGAAGGCGTTGTCGGAATATCTGCCCGGTGTGCTGCTTTCGATAAGGACGAAAAGCGCGAGCCCCTGGGCTTTCACCAGGATATCTAACGAATCGTCACCGGACGGTGATGCAGCAAACTGAAGGCCGGGCGAAGCAAGCTCCAGCGCCTTGTAGGTGCCGGGCACGTGATGCCCCTCGCCTGTCATGCTGTTCGAAGCCGTGAAATTCCAGGCCAGGATCGTCTGATCCGCAATCTGATCGGCCGGCAAGGACAAGGCGGTGACAGCCGCATCAGTTGGCACGGTAACTTCAATACTCCGCAACGGTTTACGCTCGCCGCTCAGGCTTAAAAGCGAGAGGTTTAGCGTCAGCGCCACATCATCCGCCGTATCGTTGACGACGGAGAACCGGATCTCCGAACCGTCCTCGGATGGGATCGCCGCCACGGCGACCGGCTGGAAAAACCGCTTGGCGAGGTAATGCAGCACCTTCCAGCTACCGCCGTAATCGAGGCTTGACCATGAGGCGACCGGCCATGTGTCGTTGAGCTGCCAATAGAGCGTACCCATGCAGTGCGGCTTCAGCGATCGCCAAAAATCGACAGCGGTCTTGATCGCCAAGCCCTGCTGCACCTGGCTCAGATAGACGAAATTCGGGAAATCCTTCGGGAAGCGGAAATTGCGGAACATCGTGCCGGCAATGCGCTCATTGCCGCCGGCATTTTTCTGGTGATGCTCCATCACCGGGGACGCGATGTTCATATCCTTCGGATCGGCATAGGTCTCGATGACCGGCAGCGACGTATAGGACTGGAAACCGAATTCCGAGCAGAAACGAGGCTTCACCGAACGGTAATTGTCGAACGGCTTGTTCTCATGCCAGACGGACCAATAATGCATATCGCCGGACCCATCCGCGTGCCAGGCATCGCCATAATCGAGATAACCGGAGGCCGGGCTCGACGGCCACCAGATCGCCTGCGGCGCGGCACGCTTCAGGGCTTGCTCAATGGTGCGGTTGAGGCGGTCATAGGAGACGAGGTAACGATCGCGATTGCCGCGCGATTCCGGAAACCACGTCAGCGCGCCGACCAGTTCGTTATCGCCGCACCAGAGCATGATCGACGGATGCGAAACGAGCCGGCGAACCTGATAATCCACCTCCGCCTCAACATTTTCAAGAAAGTCCGGCGTCGAAGGATAAAGGTTGCAGGAGAACTGGAAATCCTGCCAGACCATCAAGCCGAGCTTGTCGCAGAGATCGTAGAACCAGTCCGACTCGTAAAATCCGCCGCCCCAGACGCGGATCATGTTCATGTTGGCGTCGACGGCAGAACGCAGCAGATCCTCGGTCTTTTCCGGGCTCGAAAGCGAAAACAGCGCGTCGGCCGGAATCCAGTTGGCCCCGCGGCAAAAGATTTCGCGGCCATTGATGCGGAAGGCGAAACGGCTGCCTGCCTCGTCTGGATCGGTCAGCAATTCGACCGTCCTCAAGCCGATCTGCCGGGTCACAGCCTCGGTCGGGATTTCGACGGTGAACGTATAGAGCGCCTGCTCGCCGCTGCCCGCCGGCCACCACAGCTTCGGCTTCTCGATATGGAAGACGTGGGTGATCGTGGTCTCGTCGGCCCGCACGCCGCAATCGAGCCTCACCCGTTCATCGCCCAGCGTAAAATGGATCGGCAGGACGCCGGGTCCGTCCGCATGAAGCACCACGGAGACGATAAGATCGACGGCATCGCCTTCATGTCTCTGCTCGGTGATGACATGTTCGATGCGTGCGGTCTCAAGCCGCTTCAGCGCTATCTCGCCGTAGAGCCCGAGCGGCGCCAGCGCGATATTCCAGTCCCAGCCGAAATGGCATTGAGGCTTTCGCAGCATATTGCCGTTGGGAATCGGTGAATTGCCGGCGTGATAGGGAATGTAGAATGACTGGCGGGCCTGCCTTTCGGCTCCCTCGGCGATTGAGGAGCGGAAGAGGATTTGGATCGTATTATCGCCCGCCTTCAACGCCTTGGTCACATCCGGACGGTAGCGGCGGAAGCAATTATCCGCCTCTAGGACTGGCTCGTCATTGACGAACACCGTCGCCACCGTGTCGAGATAGGTGATGTCGAGATACCAGCTGCCGTGGGCATCATCGAGCGTGAACGTCCGCTCGATCACCCAGTCCTCGTTCGCCACCCATTGCACGGCGTCCTCGTTGCGGCCGAAATACGGATCGGGGATCAAGCCGGCGGCCTTGAGGGCGCTGTGCACGTCACCGGGTAACGACATCGTCGAGCGATGCGCTCCATGGGCAGAGGCGAGCTGCCATTGGCCGGCGAGGTTGATGGTGGTCATTGGGGTGATCCGAAAATTTCACGGCGTGCCGTGCCAGCCCCCCTCTGGCCTGCCGGCCATCTCCCCCACAGGTGGGGAGACTGGCTGGAGGCACCGACATCATTTAAACCGCAGCGTTGAGATTGGGCGAGACGCTGCTCCACATCAATCTCCCCCCTTGAGGGGGAGATGTCCGGCAGGACAGAGGGGGGTATCGCACCCTCCGCCATCCTCTCCTTACAACGCACCAACCAACCCACCATCAAATCCGATCTTCAGTACCTGCATCGAACAGCGAAGCCAGCGTCATATCGAACGCAAGCCGCACCTTGGTCCCTGGCGCATACCGCCGCGCGCCACCGATGCGGACGGACATCGTGTGCCCGGCATGTTGCAGCCAGAGCAGGTTGTCGGCGCCCATCGGCTCTTCTATTTCGACCACGGCCTCATGCGTTTCACCGCCCGTGATATCGCCATCCACCTTGATATGCTCCGGACGGACACCGAGAATAACCTTGCGGCCGGCGGTCAATGGCTGCGAAGTTTCGTAGCCGGCCAGCGAGAAGGTCACCCCGTTGGTCTTGAAGACCGGCTTGCCGCCCTCTTCCGCCAGTTCACCCTTCAGGAAATTCATCGAAGGCGAGCCGATAAAACCGGCAACGAACTTGTTCCGCGGCCGATTGTAGATGGTCTGCGGATCGTCGAGCTGCTGGATGACGCCGCTTTTCATGATGGCGATGCGATCGGCGAGCGTCAGAGCCTCAATCTGGTCGTGGGTGACGTAGATCATCGTGTTCTTGAGCGACTGGTGCAGCCGCTTGATCTCGACGCGCAGTTCGGAGCGCAGCTTGGCGTCGAGGTTGGAGAGCGGTTCGTCGAACAGGAACACGTCCACGTCGCGCACCAGCGCACGGCCAATTGCGACGCGTTGGCGCTGACCGCCGGAAAGCTCCGCAGGCTTGCGCTTCAGAAGAGGTTCGATCTGCAGGATGCCGGCAGCGCGGGCAACGCGGCGTTCGATCTCGTCCTTGGGCAGCTTGGCGACGCGCAGGCCGAAAGAAAGGTTTTTTTCCACCGTCATCTGCGGATAAAGCGCATAGGACTGGAACACCATGCCGATGCCGCGGTCCTTGGGCTCTTCCCAGGTGACGTTCTTGTCCTTGATGAAAATTTGCCCCTCGGTCGGCTCTAGAAGACCGGCAATGCAGTTCAGCAGCGTAGACTTGCCGCAACCGGAAGAGCCGAGCAGAACCAGGAATTCGCCGTCCTGAATATCCAGATTGAGGTTCTCCAGCACCGTGACGGAACCGAAGGAGAGCGACAATTCTCGAATGGAAACACTGTTCGACTTGCTGATGGAAACGTTTGCGTTCATCAGGTTTTACCCCTTCACTGCGCCGGCGGCGATGCCGCGGACGAAAAGCCGGCCGGAGATGAAATAGACGATCAAGGGAACGGCGCCCGTCAAAAGCGTTGCCGCCATGTTGACGTTGTATTCCTTCACACCCTGGACCGAGTTGACGATGTTGTTGAGCTGTACGGTCATCGGATAGGTATCCGGCCGGGTGAAGACCACGCCGAACAGGAAGTCATTCCAGATGCCGGTGGTCTGCAGGATCATCGAGACGACGAAGATCGGCAGCGACATGGGCAGCATGATGCGGAAATAGATCTGCCAGAACCCTGCCCCGTCGATACGCGCCGCCTTGAAAAGCTCTTCCGGCAGCGAGACGAAATAGTTGCGGAACAGCAGTGTCTGGATCGGCATGCCGAAGATAGAATGCACCAGGATCAGGCCGTAGATGGTGCCATAGAGGCCCATTTCCCGCAGCACGATGACGATCGGATAGATCATTACCTGATAGGGAATGAAGGCGCCGACGATCAGGATCGTGAAGAAGACTTCGGACCCCTTGAACCGCCAGTTGGCGAGCGCATAACCGTTTACGGAGGCGATCGCAATCGAAACGATGACCGATGGAATGGTGATCCGGACCGAATTCCAGAAACCGCGCGAAAGACCATCGCAGTTGAGACCGGTGCAGGCCTCAGACCAGGCCTTGACCCAAGGCTCGAACGTGATTTCCACCGGCGGCGAAAAGATATTGCCGAGCCGGATTTCCGGCATGCCCTTGAGCGATGTAACGACCATCACATAGAGCGGCAGCAGGTAATAGAGTGCCGCCAGCCCGAGCAGCCCGTAGACGATGATGTTGCGGGAAGACAGAACCTTACGTGGACGTTTGCCCTGCGGACCGGCCTCAAGCCGGGATGTGCCTAACGTAACGGAAGGCGCCATGGTGACCGATTTATCCACGCTTGCGCCCTCCGAATTCGAGATACGCCCAGGGTATGATCACGATGGCGATGGTCAGCAGCATCATCGAGGATGCGGCAAAGCCCTGGCCGAGGTTCTGGGCGAAGAACATGTAGTCGTAGACGTATTTTGCGGGCACGTCGGAAGCGATGCCCGGGCCGCCGCTGGTCTGGGCGACGACAAGGTCGTAGACGCGCACGATGCCGCTGGTAATCAGTACCAGCGTGGTGATGAAGACCGGTCGCATCATCGGGATGACGATGAAGAGATAGGTCTTCCACATCGGAATCCCGTCGACACGCGCCGCCTTCCAGATATCCTCATCGATGCCGCGCAGGCCGGCGAGCATCAGGCACATCACGAGACCCGTGCCCTGCCACAGTGCTGCGAGCAGGATGCCGTAGATGACGATATCGGCATTGTAGAGCGGATCGAACGTGAAACTGGTCCAGCCGAGCGAGCGGACGACCGACTGCACGCCGAATTCCGGGTTCAGCAGCCACTGCCAGACAAGGCCGGTGACGATGAAGGACAGCGCAAAGGGATAAAGGAAGATCGTCCGGAACGTGTTCTCGAAACGGATCTTCTGGTCCATCAACGCTGCCAGGAGGAAGCCGATCGTCAGGCTGAAGATCAGCGACAGGCAGCCATAGGTCGCCAGGTTCTGGATCGATACGATCCAGCGCGGCGTCTCCCACAGGCGCTCATACTGGTCGAGACCGACAAAGTTCAGGCGCGGAAGAAGGCGTGAATTGGTGAAGGAATATACGACGGTCCAGATCGTCCCGCCGAGGAAGATCACCACGGCCGTCAGGATCATCGGGATCGAGGCAATCTTGGAATTGAGATTGCGGAACAATTGGTTGGGTCGGCCGGGCTGAGTTTGCGCCGCCATGGTCAACTCCTTTTGAGATCGCAGGATCTACCCAAAGCGCGACACCACCTGCCCCGTCCCGTCGGGGTATTACGGGACGGAGCCGGCTGTGGCGCACTTTGGATATCGATCAGTCAGCCTTGCCGAAAATCGCGGCGAAACGCTTCTGGGCGTCTTCCGGCGTCATCGACGCGTTGGCGAAGAACTGCGACATCAGGTCTTCCAGCTGCTTCTGGGTGTCCTGCGTGATCAGCTGGTCGGTGCTGGTAACGACATTGCCCTTGGCGAGAATGTCGAGGCCCTTCTTCATGCAGTCATTGGCCGAAGACAGGTCAACATCGCCGCGAACCGGCAGCGAACCCTTTTTCAGGTTGAAGGCAACCTGGGTCTTGGCGTTGAGCAGGGTGGAAGCGAGCGCTTCCTGCGCCTTGGTCTTAGCCGGGTCCTTCAGAACCGGGAAGTAGATCGCATCGCCGGCGGTCGAGATGACCTCATTGACGCCGAGACCCGGAAGGCACGTATAGTCCACACCAGCCTTCTTGCCGGCCAGCTGGAACTCGCCCTGCGCCCAGTCACCCATGATCTGGCCGCCGGCCTTGCCGGTGATGACCATGTTGGTGGCCTGGTTCCAGTCCTGCACATTGGTGCCCTTGGCCATCTTGCGGGCATCGTCTGCGGCCTTGAAGACCTTGGCCATTTCCGGCCCAGCGGCAAGCTTTGCATCCTTGTCGCCATAGACCTTCTGGTAGATGTCCTTGCCGCCGATCGCCACGACCAGCGTGCTGAACAAGCCGGTTGCCTGCCAAGCCTGACCGCCGACGGCGAGTGGCTGGATGCCGGCCTTCTGGAGTGCCGGAGCGGCGGCGACAAACTCGTCCCAGTTCTTCGGAACCGCAATGCCCGCCGTCTTGAAGGCGTCGTTAGACAGCCACAACCACTGCCAGGAATGAATGTTCAGCGGCACGCAATAGATCTTGCCGTTGAAGGTGCAGGATTTGAGCAGGCTCGCCGGACGAACGATCTTGTCCCAGCCTTCGGCCTTGGCAAGATCGGTAAAGTCACGCATCAGGCCCGCCTGCACCAGTTCCTCGGCCTGACGGCCGTGGTTGAACTGGGTGGCGCCCATCGGATCGCCGCCGGTGATGCGGCTGATCATGATCGGACGGGCGGTGCCGCCGGAACCGGCGATCGCGCCATCAACCCACTTGTTACCGGTCGCATCGAATGCCGTCGCCAGCTCCTTCACCGCTGCAGCCTCGCCGCCGGAAGTCCACCAATGGGTCACTTCGAGATCGGTAGCGTTGGCGGCGGTAAACGGCATCGCGACGGTGACCGCCAAAGCGGCCGCAAAAGCACGAATATTCATGAGTCTCCTCCCTCACTGAAACGTTGCCGTAAAAACGTAAGCCAATCGCAAAATCGACGCAACCGCTTTTGTCGTAAAAATTTCGACTGCCGAGAAAATACAATCAATGGGAGAATTTGGAACATGCAGCGATTTTATCGAAGCGCAAAATTATCCAGAAAATTGCAGTTATTATCGTATTATTGCTAATTATCGGCGACCTGATATTCGCACACGCAAAAACCAATCTCGCATTTGCGTTGTACAACTTCTGGAATTCAATCTCGTCTCCTTTCAGCATTGCCTCCCGGAAATTTACCTGTATCGTTACAGTAAGCAGAGTTGGCAAACGATCATGGGAGAGATCGTGCCGTTTTCAGGCAAGGTTCGCACCATTATAGTGAGCGCTTGAATCGGGCGGTAAGAGCGAATGGACGACAGCGGAAGACCAAGGACAGGCGGAACGCAGGATGCGTTGCGCGAGCGTCCAACCTTGAAGACCATTGCCTATATGACCGGGCTCGGCATCACCACCGTGTCACGGGCGTTGAAGGACGCGCCGGATATCGGCACGGACACCAAGGAGCGTGTCCGGCTGGTCGCAAAACAGCTCGGCTATCAACCGAACCGCGCCGGCGTGCGCCTGAGAACCGGCAAGACCAATGTCATCGCGCTGGTGCTCAGCATCGACGAAGAACTGATGGGCTTCACCAGCGCCATGGTTCACGGCATTTCGGAAGTGCTGGGCGGCACCCAGTATCACCTCGTGGTGACGCCGCATTCCTTCCAGAAAGACCCGATGGTGCCGGTGCGCTATATTCTGGATACCGGCTCCGCCGACGGCGTGATCATCTCCCGCATCGAACCGGACGACCCGCGAGTGCGGCTGATGACCGAACGCAACCTTCCCTTCGTTACCCATGGCCGCACGGACATGGACATCGTCCATCCATATTACGACTATGACAACGAAGCCTATGCCTATCAGGCAGTCCAAAAGCTTGTCGAAAAAGGCCGCCGCCGCATTGCCTTCCTGGCGCCGCAGAGCCGATTCTCTTTCTATATTCACAGCCGCATCGGCTTCGAAAAAGCGCTCGCCGACTTTGGCGCCACGGAAGTGCCGATGGGACGCGTGACGAGCGAAACGGCGCTCGACGATGTCCGCATTCACGCCGAGCGGTTGATGCGCTCAGCAGAACCGCCGGATGGCATCGTGTCGATCAGCGGCTCATCCAGCATCGCTCTGATCGCCGGCCTCGAATCCGCCGGCAAGCAGCTCGGTGTCGATCTCGACATGGTCTCGAAACAGTCAGCCGAATTCCTCAACTGGATCAGGCCGGAAATCTACACCGTCAACGAGGATATCCGTGCAGCCGGTCGCGAACTCGCCAAAGCATTGATGGCAAGGATCGACGGCGTCGCGCCGGAACTGTTGCAGGGTGTCGCCCGGCCGGTCTGGTCGCAGCGTGGACCTGCCAGTTGATCAATCGGCAGCTGGAACAGTTCAAAGCGGAATGACCAGACCATCGCGGCCGACGATCAGTTCGCCGGCAAAGGTTTTCGCCAATGCTGCCCGCCAATGCGCCTCTGTGAAAGCCGGATCGTCCGCCGGGATAAGGTGGTTCAGCACAAGCCGACCAACGCCAGCCGCCGAAGCAATCCGGCCGGCATCCGCAGCGAACGTGTGCGATGCGATCAGATGCTCACGCAACCGCGCGCCGTTGCCGGTTCGCGATACGATGCTCTCGACGCCTTCAGGCAACATGGCCTCATGCACGAGAATATCCGCGCCGCGCGCAAAATCCGCCAGTGGCGGGAAATAGGCCGTGTCGGCCGAGAAGATGACCGATCGCCCCTCACCTTCAAACTTCAGCGCAAAGCAATCTGTCACCGGCGGGTGGTCGACACGAAATGCCGAAACGTTCAGCCCGGCATTTTCTAAAACACACCCCGGCTCGTACTCATGAATGGTGATGAGACCTTCGAGATCCGGTCGACCTTCATCCGCGATGCGGGTGGCGATGTCGTAGGAAAGCGATGTCAGAAAACCTCGCCACAACGCTCTCGTCCCGACCGGACCGTAAACCGTGACCGGTTTGGCAAGCCCTGTCGTCCAAGCCGTATGGATCAGCGGCCCGAGTTCCAGCACATGGTCGGAATGCAGATGGGTGATGAAGATAAGGTCAAGTTCGGAAAGCCGCATGCCGGCTTCGACGAGCCCGCGTGAGACACCGAGCCCGCAATCGACAACGATGCGCCGACCACAAAGATCGAGCAGCATCGCAGTCGGCGACGGACCGCCCGGCCGAATGGCCGGGCCGCCCTTGGTTCCTAACAGGACAAGTCGATCAGGCGAATTCACCAAGACCACTGCCCCATGGCCCATGATGCTTGTCGACGCCATCAAGGCGGTCGAAGCCGTGGGCGCCGAAGAAGTCGCGCTGTGCCTGGATCAGGTTCGCCGTGCCACGACCGCGGCGATAGGCGTCGAAGTAGGACAGTGCCGAGGCAAGCGCCGGAACCGGCAGGCCGGAGAGAGCCGCGAAGGAGACGACGCGGCGCAGTGCACCATCGGTGTCCTTGACGATCTGCGCAAATGCCGGCGTGACGATCAGGTTGGCCACATCCGGATCCTTGGTGAAGGCCGAAGTGATCTCGTCGAGGAAGGCCGAACGGATGATGCAGCCGGCACGCCAGATCTTGGCAATCGTCGGCATCGGCAGGTTCCAGTTATATTCGGCCGATGCAGCAGCCATCACCGCAAAGCCCTGCGCGTAAGCGCCGACCTTGGCAGCCAGCAGCGCGTTTTCCAGATCGTCGATGATCGCGGCCTTGTCGCCTGGAAGAGCGGCGATCTTCGGCAGGCCGAAGATCTTTTCGGCGGCCTGACGCTCGCCGCGCAGCGACGACAGGATGCGGCCGGCAACGGCGGCTTCGATGGCGGTGGCGGCAACGCCCATGTTCTGGGCTTCGATCACCGACCATTTGCCGGTGCCCTTCTGGCCGGCCTGGTCGACGATCACGTCGACCATCGGCTTGCCGGAAATCGGGTCGGTCGCCTTCAGCACCGTCTCGGAGATTTCGATCAGGTAGGAGTTCAGGCGGCCCTTGTTCCACTTGCCGAACACTTCGCCGATTTCCAGGGCACTCATGCCGAGACCGTCACGCAGGATGCCGTAGATCTCGGCGATCATCTGCATATCGGCATATTCGATGCCGTTATGGATGGTCTTGACGAAATGGCCGGCGCCGTTTTCGCCAAGCCAGGCAACGCAGGGCTCGTCGTTGAACTTGGCGGAGATCGAGGTCAAAACCTTCTCGACGCGCTTCCAGCTTTCTTCGGTGCCGCCGACCATGATCGACGGGCCGTGGCGGGCACCTTCCTCACCACCGGACACACCCATGCCGATGAAGGTCAGCTCAGAATCCTTCAGGCTGTCGAAGCGGCGCATCGTGTCGCGGAAATTGGCATTGCCGGCATCGATCATGATGTCGCCGGAAGACAGATAAGGCTCAAGCAGCTTCATCTGCTGATCGACAGGATCGCCAGCCTTGATCATGATGATGATCGGCCGCGGCGGGCGGATGGCGGCAACGAATTCCTCGAGCGTTTCGCAGGGGATCAGCTGGCCCTGAAGCTCGCCGGCCTCCGCATAGAACTTGCGCGTCGCTTCCGGAGAGCGGTTGAAAACCGCGATCTTGTTGCCTTTTTCCGCAATGTTGAGCGAGAGGTTAGAGCCCATGACGCCGAGCCCGATTAGGCCGATTTCTGCCTGTTCCACCGATGTGCCTCCAATTGAAGATTCGCGGGATGTTGTCGCATTCATCTAGATATTCGGCAAGCAGAACGCGACGCTAAACGATTAAATTTCCATGACGCTTTGCCCCAACTGAAGCGCAGCGCCCGTGACTTCATATCCCCTGCCGTCGCGCCGTGGCAGCGTCGATTTTCGATGCTAGATATGTGCAGATGGATACACTGAGCAATCCCATTTCGACCGGAACACCGGTCCTCGCAATGCGCGCCGGCATCTATCACGAGCGCCAAGCTGAGGGCACGCTTGCGCGTCTTTTTCGCTGCACCTGGACGCACATCCTGCCGTCCGATTTTCAAGGTCAGGTCGCAATCGTGCCGGACGGCTGCTGTGACCTCATCTTCGCTGGAGGCCGATTGGTGATCGTGGGGCCAGACCGTGTCGCGGCCTTCCCTGAACTCGAACGCGGAGAGACAGTGCTGGGTCTCCGTTTCCGACCGGGTGCGGCCCTGCGCTGGCTCGATATGCCCCTCTCTCAGATCATCGGCATGGCGTTGCCGCTCGCCATTCTGCGCGACGACATATCCGAAATCGAAGAGCAGCTCGCCGCGACACCTAACGCAGCCGACAGGCTCGCGCAGTTTCACGCGTGGGCCAAACAGCAGGTGGATATGGCCACGGAAGCGAAACCCGATATGGATTTGCTCTTCACAGGCCTTCTCCAAGGCCGTGTCGATGAACACACTCTATCAGGGTTCGGCGAACGAACATTCCGCCGTCGTGCCCATGATCATTTCGGTTATGGACCGAAGACGCTTCATCGCATCCTGCGACTGCAGCACATGCTTCGTCTCGCAGCGAGCCGAAAAAGAAACAGCCTTACGATGATCGCCCACGAAGCCGGTTATGCGGATCAATCGCATATGACCCGCGACGTCAGGGAACTGACCACGCTGACGCCGCTCGATATCTGCAGGCAGCTTTCATCTTCTCCTCGACCGTGATTGTCCGTTTTCTTCAAGAACAGCACCGGCCTTTCCGGTAACCTGACCGAACATTGAGCCGAGCGGCAATGGAGTTTCTCATGGCAACATTACCCGCGCGAATCATCCACGTCGGGATCGATCGCCCCTGGCAGGAGGTCTATGCCTTTGCGTCCAATCCGGAGAACCTGCAGCATTGGGCCTCCGGCCTCGCCACCGGCCTGACACGCGACGGCGAAGACTGGATTGGCGACGGCGGCCCTATCGGCAAAGTGAGAGTGCGTTTTGCACCAAACAATTCATTCGGCATCATCGACCACACGGTTACGATGGAAAACGGTCTCGTGGTCGAAAACCCGATCCGCATCGTGGCAAATGGTGACGGGGCGGAGATCACTTTCTTTCTGCTGAAGCGCCCCGATATGGACGATGTCGGCTTCGAATCCGACGCCGTCCATGTCTTGAAAGACCTGACAACACTGAAGGCTATTTTGGAAAGCACGAGACCGGAGCAAGCATTGGGAACCAGAGGCACCGATCGCAAGATCGACTATATCGAATTCAACGTCACGGATATCGAACGGACCAAGTCGTTCTATCGCTCGGCCTTCGGCTGGACCTTCACCGACTATGGCCCGGACTATTGCGAATTCCAAGACGGTCGCCTGACCGGCGGCTTTGCGCGCGCACCTCATGTCAATACAAAGGGCGGCGCTTTGATCATACTGTTTGCGGATGAGCTCGAAGATATCCAAGCGAAAGTCGAAAAGGCCGGCGGAACGATCGTCAAGCCGATCTTTTCCTTTCCCGGCGGCAGGCGCTTCCACTTTACCGACCCGGAAGGATATGAACTGGCAGTCTGGTCCGACAGATAAAACTCAGGCAGCCGGCCGCCGACGGCGGTCGGCAGTCTCCTGCATGACAAGCAGAACGCCGATCAGTTGCGACGAGCCGGTGACACAAGGCGACATGCGGCAACGAATGACAACCGTCTGCCCATCGATCTGGTCCGCATAGGTCAGCGAAATGCTCTCGCCGGCAAAGCAGCGTTCGAGATTCGGCTTGAAATCGTTCTGGAAACGATGGATGCCGACGAATTCCGCGAAATGACGGCCAATCAGCTGATCGCGCGGCACGTCAAGGCGTCGGGCATTCGTCTCGTTCGAATAGAAGATGCGGTAGCCCGGAGCGATAACCACGATCCGGTCTGAAATCCGGTTGAGCAGCGCATCATCCAGAAAGCCGTCGGCGGTCGCATCGGCGATAATCGCGGCCTCGGGTGTCTCCGGCTGCGGGCGTCGGTTCGCGGCCAGCCCCTGGTCGGGAGCGACATAACGTTCCACCAACATCCGTAGAAGATGAGCGTTGCGCCGCACGCAGCCTCGATCGTCGGCTTCCTCGTTTAGCAGATCGAGCGCGAATCGAAACTGCGCCTGAATGCTGGCCGTATCCTTGCCCTGGCTGGAGAAGATGGCGAGCAGAAGGGGATCGAGCTCGTGATCGAGCGCACTCGTCACGTCGGCGTCGTTACGTTCGATCGCCTGCCGCAAATCGGCATATTTGGTCCAGAAAAGATCGATCAGCGCTTCCAAGTAAACACCCCTATCCCTTCTGCGGGGATTGCTGCCGACCCTTTCCCCAAGGTCGACACCGGCAAATTAGACGCGATTGAGATTAATTGTTTTCTCAAAATCGGACCTAATTTGTGGCCGATGACTTAACGCAGAAAATCAGCTTATGCAATCGCGAGATGTGACCATATTGGGCGCAACCGAGAGACTAAAGACGCCACTTGATGTGCCACCTGTCGTGGTACCAGAGCCATTGCTCGGGATATTCCCGAACCCAGCTTTCGACCTTGTCATTCAGCAACTGGCCAAGAGCTTGAAGGTCAAGCTTGCCGTTCTCGTCACGCGGCATCTCGATCTTCGGTTCGATTTCGAGACGATAGCGATTGTCCGGAAGACGAATGCAGCGCGCCGGATAAACCTCGGCATCGAACTGACGGACAAGCTTTGCCAGCAGCGGATTGGTCTGAACCGGACGACCGAAGAACAGTGTCTTCAGCCCCTTGCGGAATTTCTGGTCGACGAGCACGCCGACGCCGCCACCTTCGTCCAGCCTGCGGGCCAGCGAAAATGATGAACCGGCATGGGATGGCACTAGCGCTCCCATGCGACTGGCGCGAAAATCGAAGATTTTCTTCGCGATATATGGATTGTTCGGTGGCCGGAACATCACCGTAACTTCTAGCCCGAACGCCTTACCGGCGACCGGCAGGAGCTCGAAGTTACCGGTATGTGCCGTGAAAACGATGAAGGGGCGCGGATTTTCGAGCAGGTCTATGAAGATCGGGGCGCCCGAGACCTCCACCCTGCCCGGCTCGGCTTGTTCCGGATCGAAATCGAAGAGACGGTCCAGGAAGACATATTCGGCCGCCAGGCGGCCCATATGACCCCAGCTCGCGATGGCGATCTCTCCAAGCTCTTCCTCGGTTTTCTCGGGGTAAGCGTTGCGAAGGTTGACAAGCATCAGCTTGTGCCGCTTGGCAAGCTTCGGACCGATGCGACGCGCCATCCGGTCGGCGAAACGGATGGCCGGATCGGCCGGAAAGACCTTGAACAGGTTGAGTATCCCGAACGCGACCTGCGCCACCAGCCATTGCTGGAAATTACGAAGCGCGATCACGATCCGGGTGATGAACATCTTCAACGGCGCTACCTCGATCAGTCCATGCGAAGGACGATCTTGCCGAAAATCTGCCGTCCTTCCATCCGCTCCAGCGCCCGGTCGATTTCGTCGAACGTCACTTCCGTGTCGATCACGGGATGAACGATGCCCTGTGCCATCTTCTGCATGGCGTCCGCCATGTTCTCCATACGGCAGCCGAACGAGCCGAGCAGCTTCAACTGCTGCTGGAAGAGCATCATCAGGTTCATCTCGGTCGAGACGCCCGATGTCGAACCGCAGGTGACGAGACGCCCGCCGCGCTTCATGCAGAGCATGGAACCAGCCCAGGTGTCCTTGCCGACATGTTCGAAGACGACGTCAACGCCCTTCTTCTTGGTCAGCTTACGCACCACGCCTTCGAAACGGTCCTTGCGGTAATTGATGACGTGGTCGGCACCGAGTGCCTTGGCCTTTTCGATCTTGTCGTCGGAGCCAACCGTGGTGATGACGGTGCAACCCATCTTCTTGGCAAGCTGGATCGCTGCCGTACCGATGCCGGAACCGCCGGCATGCACGAGAATAGTTTCTCCCGGCTGTAGTTTCGCATTGTCGAACAGCATGTGCTCGACCGTGCCGAAGGTCACGGGAGCAAGCGCTGCAGCGACCGCATCAATGCCCGGAGGTGCCGGGACAAGCTGGCGAGCCGGAATGTTCGCCTTTTCCTGCGCGAAACCGTCCAGATGGAAGCCATGCACGCCGGAGACATGCTCACAAAGATTGTCGCGCTTTTCGCGGCAGGGCTTGCAAAGGCCGCAGACACGGGCGCCATAGATCGACACGAGCTGACCGGGAAGAACGTTTGACACGCCCGGACCGATCGCCTCGACGATGCCCGAAGCCTCCGCCCCTATCGTCAGCGGCATCTTGCGCTTGGCGAATGCCATACCGCGCCAACCCCAGACATCGATATGGTTGAGAGCGACGGCCTTGACGCGCAACGTCACTTCGCCGGGGCCCGGTGCTTCCGGTTCCGGAATGTCCACAGCCTCGAGCTTGCGGTCGTCGATCAGTTGCAGCGCGCGCATCATGTTCTTTCTTTAACTTGGATCACCGTCATCCTCGGGCTTGTCCCGAGGATCTAATCCCATAGCCAAAAATTCGACGTGGACAGATCCTCGGGACAAGCCCGAGGATGACGTTCTAATCAATGGCGCCCGCTTACGCTGGTTCCAGCGTCATGACAAGGCTGGCGTTCTGCCCACCGAAGCCGAACGAGTTGGAAAGCACGGCCTTCGGCTGCGCATCCCGCTTCTTGTTCGGCACCACATCCAGCACGATCGACGGATCGGGATTGGTGTAGTTGATGGTCGGCGGCAGCGTGCCGGTCAGCATGGTCTGGAACGAGAACACGGCTTCGACGGCACCTGCCGCAGTCAGCGTGTGACCAATCATCGACTTGTTCGACGAAACCGGAATATCCTTCAGGCTGTCGCCGAACACGGCGAGCATCGAGCCATATTCCATCTTGTCGTTTTCAGGCGTCGAAGTGCCATGCGCATTGATGTAGCCGATGCCGCTTTCGTCAATACCGGCATCGCTCAGCGCCGCACGGATCGAAGCGATGGCCGGGCCACCGTCCGGTGAAGACCGGGTGCGGTGGAAATGGTCGGCCTTCTCGCCGCAGCCCTTCATAATGCCAAGCACCTTGGCGCCGCGCGCAATCGCCGACTCCAACGATTCCAGCACCAGCGTGGCCGCACCTTCGGCGATGACGAATCCGTCGCGATCCTTGCTGAACGGCTTGGATGCCTTTTCCGGCGGGTCGTTCTGGGTAGAAAGCGCAGAAAGCAACGAGAAGCGGATCAATGCTTCGGCGCTGACCGAACCGTCGGTCGCAGCCACCAGCGCCTTGTCCGTACGGCCCTGGCGGATCGCCTCGACACCGAGCTGGATCGCCGTCACACCCGACGCACAGGCTGTCGAGAGCGTGACCGGAAGGCCGCGTGTGCCGAACATGTCGGCAAGGCGCTCCGAAATCGAGCCGAACTGAACGGCTTCGAGGAAGACGGGATCGGGACGTTCGCGCATCGCGGCCAGGAACCGGTCATAGGCGTCGCCTTCGGTCTTCGACGGCGGCGCGCGGTCGGCAAGCGCAAAACGGTCGCTCCATTCCGGCTCGACCGGCGGGGCCGCAAGGAACAGCGGGCCGCCGAAATCGCCGGAAAGGCCGGCCTGCGCCAGCGCTTCGATCGTCGTCTCCCGCGCAAACGCGAAGGAACGCTCAACGGAGTTTTCGGCCGGAACCGAGATGAAGTCCACCGTACCCGCGATACGGGTCGAGAGCTTTTCGGTCGGGAAACGGTTGATCTTGTGAATGCCGGATGTGCCCGACGTCAGCGCCGCCCAGTTGTCCGTCAGGCCCTGGCCGAGCGAGGTGATAACGCCCATGCCGGTGACCGCGATGATCGGGCGGCCGAGATGATCCTTGAAGCGATTGTCGCTCATGATTGCTCCTTTACGCGGCCGAGAGGACCGCAAGGCCCTCGCCGCGCGTATAACCGACCGTGGTCACGACCGCATGTTTTGCAGCAGCCGTCATGGGCTTTTCGCTGCCGGCATCGAAAGCCGGAACCTTGGCGCCGCCATCAAGGCTGAGCGCCGCAAGCGCCAGCCCGAGCGGGAACTGTGCTTCCATGCCGTGACCGGTAACGCCGCCGTAACCTCGGACTGCAGCACCGGCGAATTCCTGTTCGATCACCGACTTTTCGCGTGCCGCGAGATCGATCAGGCCGCTCGTGCCGGAAAACACGATCGTGTCCGTCTTGGAAACAGCGGCAGCATGCTCCGCCATCCGCGAAAGCCGCGTCTCCAATTTGCCGTCATCGCGATTGCCGCGATCGCCTTCGATCTCATCGATGGTCGCATAGATATGCGCGCCGCGAGCTTCCGCATGAGCGCGCGATTCCAGCACCAGGAAGGCGCCAACCGAACCCATGATCATGCCGCCGCCATTGTCGGCAGAGCGGGACCAAAGAGGATTCCACTCACCGGTCGCATGCGCCCGGATGCCTTCGACCAGAAGAATGATATCGGCACGTTCGGCAACAAAAGCCCCACCAACGAGGCTATGTGTCGACTGGCCAGCCTTAATGCGATGAAACGCGGTTTCGACGGCCGAGATACCCGCCGCCTCTTCGCCCATAAAGGTGCGGGACGAACCGGTCACCTTGTGAACGATCGAGATGTTGCCGGCCACGAGATTGGAAAGCTGCGCGAGGAACAACGTCGGACGCAGCTCCGTCGTCAGTTTCTCGTTCAACAGCATTTCGCGATCGTTACGCTTCAGCGCTTCGTCGACGATCAGCGAATCGACCTTGATGTCTCGCTCGCCGCCACCGGCCGCAACGATCATGTCCATGGAGGCGCAGGCTTCCGCGTCGCTCTTCAGGCCCGCATCATCGAGCGCCAGACCGGCGGAGAAAACACCGAGCCGCTGCCAGTTTTCCATCTGGCGCGCGTCTTTTTTGCCCACCTGAGCGGTCCAGTCGATTTCCGGCATGGGATGGATCGGATAAGGCGCAAATCGCTCGGTATCGACCTTCGGAGCACCGGCATCAGCGGCGCTCAACAGCGCCACATGCGGCTCTTTGCCGACGCCCTGGCAGGTGACGATCCCGATACCGGTGATCACGACATCATTGTCAGACTTCATCATGTCCTCTTTGCCCATCGATGGCGATGGGAGAGCCTTTTAAAGCAATTCCACGGCATGTGGGAACAGGCTTGCCATCCCGCAACCGGTCTTCGAATGCAATCGTCTTATAAAAGACGGCCGGGGATTTCCCAGCCGCCGCGATGAGACCGGCTTTCAGGCGCCAGCAGCGATCGCGGCCATCAGGCCGATTTCCTCGGCGCGCTTGCGCACGATCGGAGCGAGCGGGATTTCGCTGAACGGCATGGTGCGAAGCTTCAGCTGCGCGTCGCACACCTTCTTGCCGGCACTGGTTATCTTCGCTTTGGTCACGGCATAACCGGACCCCTCGTGCTCGAGGAAAGCTTCGATATCGAGCACCGCATCAGGCTCCACGAAGGTGCGCATCTTGGCGCCATCGACCGACATCAGGAACGGCATTGCAGCAAAATCGCTGGCGGCGAGCACCAGCATGCCGGACGCCTGCGCCATGGTCTCGATCAGCAAAACACCAGGCACCAGCGGCATTCCGGGAAAATGCCCCTCGAAAACAGGGCTCTTCGACGGAACGACCGACCGTGCCTTCAGCGTCTTGGCACCGAGATCGACCGCTTCGATACGGTCGATCATCTGGAAATATTCGAGCAGCATCAGGTTGCCGGCCCGGGAAGATCGAAGCCGATCAGCCCTTGGCCGCCCTCAGCTCATCGATCTTGGCGCAGAGGTTCTTCAGAACGAAGTACTCTTCGGTCGAAACCTTGCCTTCGTTCACTTCCTGCGTCCACTGTTCCAGCGGGATCTTAATGCCGAATTCCTTGTCGATCGCGAAAACGATGTCCAGAAAGTCCAGGCTGTCGATACCGAGGTCGTCGATCGTGTGGCTTTCCGGCGTGATCGTCTCGCGGTCGATTTCGCTGGTTTCAGCGATGATGTCGGCAACTTTGTCGAATGTAGCAGTCACGCCCATATCCTCTAGAGAATTTCAAAATCAAGGTTCCACATAGGGAAAACGCGCCCAAATGCCAATGGGCTCGTTTTCACCTGCGCACATTTGCACGGGAACTGTTGCCTAAACAGCAAATGCTAGGCCGCGGTGGAATGCCGGCCTTCTACAATAGCGGCGCTGATAACCTCAAGAACCTTTTCGGACTGAACACCGGTCAGGACAAACTGGCTCGGCTGTCCGTCCCACGGGCTGCCGATGAACTTGCGTCCGGTCTCCGGCGCCTGGATCGTTTCGCCGTCGGCAATGCCACCACAGACGACGCGCACGGGGCCGCCGCGCACGGTGAAGAGGTCGGGCCGGACAAGGTAGACGCAGGCCGTGCTGTCATGCACCGCCATGCCGTCAAGCCCGGCGCGGCTACGGTAGAAGTCGATATAATATTGCGAAAGATCGGAAAGCAGCTTCACCGACTTGTCGCCCTTGGCTACCATGCCGGCCAGATAGTCGGCGCTCATGATCGTCTTCATCGTCACATCGAGCCCGACGATCGTCACCGTCCACGGCGTAATGAAGATCAAGTCGGCCGCTTCCGGATCGCCATGAATGTTCGCTTCGGCAGCCGGCGTCACATTGCCGTTCACGTCGAAGGCGCCGCCCATGACGATCACTTCCTTGACCAGTCCGACGAAATCCGGATCCGCCTTGACGGCAAGCGCGAGGTTGGTCATGCGACCAACGGCTATCAGCGTCACCTCGCCAGGATGCTCCCGCACGGTATCGATGATGAACTGGTAGGCCGGACGCGGGTCGAGCGGCCAGTCGATCACCTCCGGCACACCGATATTGCCGAGGCCATCCGCCCCATGCACCACGGATGCCGCGCGGTCATCTGTGCGCAGCGGATCCATGGTCCTTTCGGCACCGCGGGCGATCGGCGCCGGGATATCCCATTCACGATGCAGAAACTGCGCGTTGCGGGTGGTCAGATCGACGCCGACATTGCCGAAGACGGTCGTGACACCCAGAAGATCGATATCCGGGTGACGGTGCAGGAACAGCAGCGCCATCGCATCGTCAACCCCCGGATCCGTATCGAAAATGACCTTGTGCATACGCTCCACCCTCGTCTTTTCAGTTTCTCAAGTTTCAGGTTCTAAACTCAGGCCCTTAGGGGCGCGAACATAACGGCAAACCTCAAGGGCGCAATCCCCAACATATCCGCTCTTATGTCCATCCGTGGCTCGTCCTCGGTTTGGCACAATCCGGTTGCGCCATCGCCCGTTCGGTGCAAGAAGCGCCCGTCGCATACCGTGGCGCCTCCCTCCGCACACCGAGTTTCCCCTCTTGAACGACCTCGCATTCCATCTCGTCCTGTTCCTGCTGCTTGCTTCCTTTTTTGCCGGTTTCGTCGATTCCATCGCGGGCGGCGGCGGTCTCATCACCATCCCGGTCATGCTGATTGCCGGCATCCCGCCGCTGGAAGCGCTGGCAACCAACAAGCTGCAGTCGCAGTTCGGCTCCGCCTCCGCGACGATCGCTTATGCACGGCGTGGACATGTGAACCTCCGCAGCCAGCTGCCGATGGCGGGAATGTCACTGATCGGCGGTGCGGTGGGAGCGACCCTCGCCTCACTGGTGCCGGCCGCATGGCTCGCCGCGGCAATTCCGTTTCTGCTGACGGCGATCGCAATCTTCTTCGCCTTGAAGCCGAACCTCAACGATACCGATAGTCACCGTAGAGTGACGCCTTTCGTCTTCGGACTGACTGTCGTGCCGATCGTCGGCTTATATGACGGCATTTTTGGCCCGGGTGCGGGCTCGTTCTACATGCTGGGCTTCGTGCTTCTCGCCGGCTTCGGCATGCTGAAGGCAACGGCGCACACCAAGCTGATCAATCTCGGCTCTAATTTCGGTTCTTTCCTGGTCTTCGCCGCAACCGGCGCGGTTCTCTGGAAGATCGGCCTGATGATGGGTGTCGGCCAGTTCCTTGGTGCGCAGGTCGGGTCTCGGCTTGCCATGAAGAACGGCGCCAAGCTGATCAAGCCGCTGCTGGTGATCTCATGTCTGGCGCTGGCGCTGAAGCTGATCGCCGATCCGACGCATCCGATCCGCGTCTGGCTCGGTTTCTAGAGCAATTCCAACAAAAGTGCGCAGCGGTTTTGCGTCCGGAATTACGTGAAAACAAAAAGATAGAGCCGTTTCGCGATTCCAAGAAAAGCGGAGCGACCCTAGAAAACGGCGAGCATGATCGCGCCTGATGCGATCATCGTGACGGCGAACCAGTGGACGAGGCTGAGCTTCTCGCTGAGAAAGATCACGCCGAAGATCGCTACGAGCACGATCGACAGCTTGTCGATCGGCGCCACACGCGATGCATCGCCGAGTTTCAGTGCGCGATAATAGGCAAGCCACGACGCGCCGGTGGCAAGACCGGAGAGGCACAGGAAAAGCCAGGTCTTCGAACCAATGCTGGAGAGCGGCTGCCACTGCCCTGTCGAAGCAACGATCATCGCGATAACGACGAGAATGACCACGGTGCGGATCAGCGTCGCCATATCGGAGCTGATATTCGCGACCCCGATCTTGCCGAAGATCGCCGTCAGCGCCGCGAAGGCTGCGGAAATAAGCGCCCAGAACACCCAGCTTTGCGTCATTTCAGCCCTTCATTTTCATTGGCAACCCGGCAGCAATGAAAAAGACCTCATCGGCAATGGCCGCGATCTTCTGGTGCAGCCGGCCGGCATGGTCGCGAAACTCCCTCGCCATCTTGTTTTCCGGCACGATACCGAGGCCAACCTCGTTGGAAACAAGAATGATCCGGCCGGACATTTTCCGGAGGCGATCAACCAGCGCAGTTACCTGCGCGTCGATGCCTCGCTCATCCATCATAAGATTTGTGACCCACAAGGTCAGGCAATCGACAAGCACCACCCGGCCTGGCTCAGCCACATGTGCCAGCGTTTCCGCGAGCTCCAAAGGCTCCTCATGCGTCTCCCACCCCTCGCCCCGGTCTATCCGGTGACGGGCAATCCGCTCGCGCATCTCATCGTCATAAGCGCGACCAGTGGCGATATAATGCCGCTGCAGGCCGGTTTCATGGGCAAGCTTTTCGGAAAAGCCGGACTTGCCCGAGCGGGCACCGCCGAGAACCAATGTGATATGGCCGGATTGCGTCATCGGAAAAACATCATGGGAAAAGCGTCACGAACGGAAATCTGACGAAACGTTGGCGTCCAGAAGGGACCGGACGATTCGTAGATGAAGAGGCGTCCGGCCCTGTTGGTGATGATCGATCTGGATTCGCATTACACATTGATCGTGCAGGCATAAAAGCCGGGTGTCAATCGCCGGAGCCGTAAGCCGCAGGCAGCCAATTCTTTACCAAGCGTCGCAATATCGTAATTGCGACATCGATCGCCGGTTCGCCTCATTGAAACGGAATGTCGCCAGGCGTATTTCCTGTCGCAAACAAAAAACTCGTCGCATTCAGGAAACACCCACCATGCTCTACCTCTTCAAGTCCGGTAACGGCGTTGAAATCGCCTGGAACGGCAGGCTGAACAAGCCGTCCGTCGAAAGCCGCATCCGTCAACTCGACACGCGTTTTTCGCTTTTCGGGTTCATCCGCACACGCGGTCTCGGCTGACCCTTGGGGCCGGCTGAGCGGCAAAATGCAAAACCCGCAATCGCAGACAGGCGAAACACCTGATTGCGACTGCGGATACAAGACGTAAAGAAAAGAAATGCGTCCGCGAGCTCTTAAACAGCTCGCCATCGGACGGCGAGGGCAACCGGTACGCACTACCTGATCCGGCGCCGAAGACGAGCTAACCGCCCGCAAGAACACCAATAGCGTGACATTCTTACCGGATGGTTAGTGAACCGGAACTAATGCACGAATTTCTATTTTTTCTTGAGTGAGGCACATCGAAAGCGTGTCCGGCGACCGCATTCGGGATGCGCGAGCGGCTTTTTCACCAGCAATCACACATCGTGGGCCTCCCGTTACGGCAACAGCAGAATCAGCAAGCCGTGAACGGGCGCAACAATCACGCCTCAATCTGTTGATTTATCGCCCGGAACCCGTACGATTCCATGATACTGACATAAGAATGCTGCAGAAGCGTTCTCATGGATGCGCGGCAAGATAGAAGGCCTGCGCGCTTCTTGGAATGCCACACCGATGCGCAAGGGCCGCCGGGCCAGGGACTTGTCTGGAATGAAGAGATTTCTTGCCGCCTCGATATTCGCATTCGCCTCCCTGACGCTCGCCGGGGCGGCGCAGGCGCAATGTGGCTCGGTGTCTATCGCTGAGATGAACTGGGCTTCCGCAGGGATCGTTGCGAACCTCGACAAGATCGTTCTCGAAAAGGGTTATGGCTGCAAGGTAGATTTGGTCGCCGGCGATACGCTGCCGACTTTCAATTCCATGAACGACAAGAGCCAGCCCGACGTCGCTCCCGAATTCTGGGTGAATTCCGTCCGCACGCAACTGGATAAAGCGGTTTCCGAAAACAGGCTGCTCGTCGGTGCCGAGACGCTGGCAGACGGCGCGATCGAGGGCTGGTGGATCCCGAAATATGTCGCGGACGCCAACCCTAAAATCAAAACGGTGCAACAGGCGCTCGCCCGCCCCGAACTCTTTCCCGCCCCCGACAATTCCGGCAAGGGCGCGGTCTATAGTTGCCCGACCGGCTGGAGCTGCCAGGTCTCCACTGCCAATCTGTTCAAGGCGCTCGGGGGCGCCGACAAGAATTTTGAACTGGTCGACGCCAGCACTTCCACCGGGCTCGACGAATCGATCGCCGCTGCCTTCACAAAGAAGAAGGGTTGGCTCGGTTATTACTGGGCTCCCACTGCGGTCCTCGGCCAGTATGAAATGGTCAAGCTCTCCTTCGATGTGCCGCATGACCGCGCCGATTGGGATGCCTGCACGGCCGTTCCCAATTGCGCCAATCCCAAGGTGAACTCCTACCCGATTTCGCAGGCCTTCACGCTCATGACCCGCCAGTTCGCCGACAAGGCGGAAGTGGCGATGAGCTACATGAAGAAGCGCAAGTGGAGCAACGCGACAGTCAACGAGTTGCTCGCCTGGCAGCTCGAAAACAAGAAAAACAACGAGGACACCGCCCGGTATTTCCTCGCGACCATGCCGGAGATCTGGACGCCCTGGGTGGCGCCGGATGTCGCGGAAAAGGTCAAAGCGTCGCTCTGAGGCCCATACGGAGCCGCATCCGGATCAATGATCCCTCATGTTTCGTTGCACTATGGCTTGACCGAGACGAGCATTCGGTATGCCATGCCGAAAGCCGGACTTTAAAAAGAACCAATAAGGGGAAGCTCATGGCGCATTTCGATTGGCGGGCGGGAGCCCTGCCCGATCCGCTGGTATCGTCCTGTCCGCAGCGCGGCTGCTTTGCGGTTCTGCCGGAGGTCCAGAATGGCTAGCCACGGCATCGAGATCAAAAACCTCTACAAGATATTCGGCAGCCATGGGCAGGTTCATGTGGAAGCCGTCAAGGCCGGCATGAGCAAGGCCGAATTGAACCAGAAGCACGGGCATGTGCTCGGCCTGAAGAACATCAATATCTCCATGCCCGCCGGTGGCATCACCGTCGTCATGGGCCTGTCCGGCTCCGGCAAGTCCACTCTCATTCGCCACATCAACCGGCTGATCGAGCCGACCGCCGGCGAAGTCATTTATAATGGCGCCGACATCTGCAAGATGAACGCCAACGACCTGCGCGAATTCCGCCGCCACAAGACGGCGATGGTTTTTCAGAAGTTTGCGCTGCTGCCGCACCGCACGGTCGTCGAAAACACGGTCTATGGCCTTGATGTTCAGGGCGTGCCACGCGGCGAAAGCACCAAGAAGGCAAGATACTGGATCGAGCGCGTCGGCCTTGCCGGTTTCGAGAACCATTACCCGAACCAGCTTTCCGGCGGCATGCAGCAGCGCGTCGGCCTCGCTCGCGCGCTCACCAACGACGCCGATATCCTGCTGATGGACGAAGCCTATTCGGCGCTCGACCCGCTGATCCGCGTCGACATGCAGACCGTCCTTCTCGACCTGCAGTCGGAACTGAAGAAGACAGTCGTCTTCATCACCCATGATCTCGATGAGGCGCTGCGGCTCGGCGACAAGATCGCCATTCTGCGCGACGGCCAGGTGATCCAGCAGGGAACGGGCCAGGAAATCGTCCTGTCACCGGCCGATGACTACATCACCGCCTTCGTCAAGGAAGTGAACCGCGGCCGCGTCATCCAGACCCGCACCGTCATGCGCCCGTTTGACGGCAATATGGACGGTGTCCGGCTGGCACCGAACGCAACGCTGGAGACCGCCGCGAAGCTGATGACCGAGGCAGGTCTTTCCCGCGCCATCATCATCGATGAAAAAGGCGATCCGATCGGCTTGCTCGACCTGCAGACCATCATCGCGGCGATGGTGACCCCGGCGAGCCATGAGGCCCTGCAGATCGCCGCGGAGTAAATGACATACGGCACGGCGGAATAAGAGCCGCCGCTGTCGCGCCAAGGCCAATCGTTGCAACTTGAACCCATATAAAGCAATCTTTATATGACTGATCTCTCTTGCAAGGAGCGCCACCATGACCACTGCCAATGCACTGACCGAACTTCTCGCCGAAAAAGGCGTGCTGCTGGCCGATGGCGCGACAGGCACCAACCTCTTCGCCATGGGTCTGGAAGCCGGCGAAGCGCCGGAACTGTGGAACGAGGACGCGCCGGAAAAGATCGAGAAGCTGCATCAGGATTTCGTCGATGCCGGCGCCGACATCATCCTCACCAATTCCTTCGGTGGCACCCGCCAGCGCCTGAAACTGCACAAGGCGGAAGGTCGGGTGCATGAGTTGAACAAGCGCGCCGCCGAGATCGCCCGAAAGGTCGCCGACAAGGCCGGCCGCAAGGTGATCGTCGCCGGTTCCGTCGGCCCAACCGGCGAGCTGCTGATCCCGCTGGGCGCCATGTCCTATGAGGATGCGGTCTCAGCCTTTGCCGAACAGATGGAAGGCCTCAAGGCCGGCGGTGCAGACATTGCCTGGATCGAGACCATGTCCTCGGCGGACGAAATCCGCGCTGCGGCCGAAGCGGCCGTCAAGGTCGGCATGGCCTATACCTACACCGGTTCCTTCGATACGGCCGGCAAGACGATGATGGGCCTTGACCCGAAGGACATCCACGGCGTTGCCAAAGATGTCGGCAACAGCCCGGTCGCGGTCGGCGCCAATTGCGGCGTCGGTGCATCCGACATCCTCTCCAGCCTGCTCGACATGACTGCCGCCAATCCGGACGCGATCACCATCGTCAAGGGCAATTGCGGCATTCCGGAATTCCGTGGCTCCGAAATCTTCTATTCCGGCACGCCACCGCTGATGGCCGAATATACCCGCCTCGCCCGCGATGCCGGCGCCCGTATCATCGGTGGCTGCTGCGGCACGTCCTGCGACCATCTGGCCGCGATGCGTCAGGCGCTCGATAGTTATACACCGCGTCCTCGCCCCACGATTGAGGAAATCGTCGACAAGATCGGGCCGCTGCGCAATAAGACCGCCAGTGAATCGGGCGGCGAACCTGGCAGAGAGAGACGCCGCCGCCGGGGTGTAAGTTCCCCCGAATAAAGGAGTTTGTCATGTCGAATATTTCTCCGATCGGCAGCCGCGAAACTGTCGCCGAAAGCCTTGCCGGCCTATCGCCGGAAAACCAGGCCTGGCTGAAGCTGCTGATGGACAACCCGACCTCCGACGACCTCCTGCTGGAAGGCCTGCATCTTTACCTCGATCAGGCCTCGGAGGCGAAGTTCCTGAATTCGCTCAAGTTAAGCAAATGCGGCGAATGGGTCGGCAACAATGCCCCTGCCCGCCTGCAGATCCGGTTGGCTGAAGCCGCGAAATCCAGCCAGCACCCGGCTTATGCCGCCTTCAAGGACGGCTTGACCCGTTCCGGCGGCATGGAACGGGCTTATCCGAAGGCGAATATCTGATCGAATTCCAGGCGCGGCGCTGCCGCGCCTGGAATTACTTCATCGACGATCCAATGTCTCGGCGAGACGCACCAGATCGATAAACCCACCGCGATAACCAAATGCATCTTCACCACGCGCATTGCGCGCCATATCGAGGATCGCGCGATATGGGTAGGCGTCCACCGCGTTAGTGCCGCGCAGCTTCTGCCCGAAAGCCGCCACCGCCGTCGCAAAGCGCACGTCCTGTGGAGCAGAGTTGAAGTCGCGCACCGCATTCATTTCCGACACCGGCGTGGTGATCAGCTTGCTCGTGTCGCTATCAGGTTGCTTGTAGCGGATCTTCACGAAAGCCATCTCATCCGACAAGGCAGCCGGAGCCGCAGTCGTGGCGGGGCCGTAACGCAGCGGATCGTTCATGACCGAGGCGCTTCCCTTCGGCGTCACCTCGTATATCGCCGTCACCGAATGACCGGAGCCGATATCGCCGGCATCCACCTTGTCGTTGTTGAAATCCTCGCGCTTCAGCATGCGGGTCTCGTAGCCGATCAGGCGGTATTCGGACACCTGTTGCGGATTGAACTCCACCTGGATCTTCACATCCTTGGCGATCGGAAAGAGCGTCGATCCCGCCTCGTCGACGAGCGCCTTCTGCGCTTCAGCCAGCGTATCGATATAGGCGGCGGTACCATTGCCGTTCTGCGCCAGCGTCTGCATCAGGCTGTCGTTCAAATTGCCCTGACCGAAGCCGAGAACGGACAGGAAAATGCCATCCTTGCGGCGCTGCTCGATGATCCGCTTCAGGTCCTGGTCGCTCGATGCGCCGACATTGAAGTCGCCATCGGTCGCCAGCATCACCCGGTTGACCCCGCCTTGAATTAAGGCCTGCCGCGCAAGCCGATAGGCCGCATCGATGCCTTCCGCACCCGCCGTCGAACCGCCCGGCTGCAGAGTGTCGATGGCAGCCAGGATCTTGTCTCGCTCCCGCGCCGAAGTCGGCTCCAGCACAGTGCCTGCATTGCCGGCATAGGTAACGATCGAAACCTTGTCTTCCGGCTTGAGTTTGCCGACCAGCAGCCGGAAGGCACTCTTCAGAAGCGGCAGCTTGTCCGGTGCATTCATCGAGCCAGAGACGTCGATCAGGAAGACGAGATTGGCCGGAGGGGCCGCAGATGGTGGGGTATCATAACCCTTGATGGCCACCTGCATCAGCCGCGTGCCGGTATTCCACGGCGTCGGCGTGACGGTCACGGTCGTGCGGAACGGCTCTGCGGCGGATTGCGGCCGCGCCCAGTCATAGGGGAAATAATTGATCATCTCCTCGACACGAACGCTGTCCGGATCCGGCAGATGCCCTTCCATCAGGGAGCGGCGCGCAAAGGCATAAGACGCCGTATCGACATCCACCGAGAACGTCGAAACCGGATCGGTGGCGACGCTTTTGATCGGGTTCGTATCGGCATTGGCGAACCGGTCGCGGCTCTGCTCAAGCGGCGGCAGAAGATCAGGCTTCGCCGGAGCATAGCGCGGAGCGGCAGCGGATGGCGCTGCCCGCTCGGCCATCATTGGCGATGCAGGCATCGGTGCTGGCGCCACGGAAGCGGAGGGCTCCGCTGTCCTCTTCGCCGCGCCGCCAGAAGCACCCGGCTTGTTGAGCAGTCGCGCGACATCATCGGCGTTGTAGTCCAACGGCTTCTGCGCGGGTTGGGCAGCAATCTCAGGCTCCCTCTCCCTTTTTGCTTCGGCAAGCCGGCCTTGCTGTTTCGGAGATACGGAATCAGCCTGCGTTCGCGGCGCATCCGCCACTTGCGGCAAAGCCACCTGCCCCGAGCTTGGTAGATTGCCGCGCGTCAGTTCCAGCGTGAGGAACGTTGCGGCTGGAATGATCAGCATTGTCGCCAGAGCCGAGCCGGCGAGATAACGGTGTTGCGCAATCATCTGAGTGCTCCATATCCGGTTGAGGATGGAGCTTGGACGCGACCACAAGAAACTTCCTTTGGCCCGGCCCGCATTTTTCTCTTCCGCATCGAATGCCTGCATGGCGGCATTGAGCGCACGGGCGCGCGCCGCGCCGGAAGCCGGCGGCGGAGACGGGATGCGCCTCAAAGTGTCGAATTCGTCCGTCATGGTCAGACCGCCTCCTTCTTCAGAAGGTCCTTCAATCGTTTACGCGCCTCGTGCAAATGCCAGGAAACGGTGTTTTCGCTGCATTCGAGAATGGCCGAGGCGGCCGCATGGGAAAGCCCCTCACCGTGGACCAGCAAAACCGCATCGCGTTGTTTGTCGGGCAGGCGGCGAACCGCAGCCCAAAGCCACTCGCCGCGATCGTCCTCTTCCGGCGAGACATGGCTGAAGAAAATCGGGTCGTTGGCAATCCGGTCCTCGTCCCGCCGCCGCCGGGAAAGCTTGCGCTGATGGTCACGCACGACATTGAGCGTGAGCGTATAAAGCCAGGTGCGAAAGGCCGATTGACCGCGGAATGTGCGGATCGCCTTACCCAGCCTTATGCAGACTTCCTGCGCGATATCTTCCGCATCCGTCTGCGTGCCGCACCAGCGCCACGCCACGGAGTGGATAAAATCGTAATGCGCCTCAATGAGCGCACCGAAAGCGCTCCGGTCGCCATCACAAGCTCTCTGAACCAGTTCCGCGCTCAATTTCGTGTCCGCATTTCCGTCGACTGAAACCTAGACGTTCGCCGTCTCGACTTCCTTTGGGACCGATTAAATTATTTTTCGACCTTCAGCGCATCAGCGCTGCCATATGGAATTCCAGTTGTTCGGAATTATAGCGAAATTGCGCTCCGACAGGACAGGCATTGCGAGCAAGGCAGCCCGATTTCATGCATGATTTCTGACCTTTCTCCGTTTCGAGATAAGATCGGCATCGGGCAATATCGAACCGGGAAAGGCTGATCGCATCCACGGGACAAGCAGAAAGGCACGGCTTGTCGCGACAGTCATCACAGGGATGACCCGTCTCGACCTTCGGCGTCTCGATTGCAACCGGAAAACCTAGAGCCCCACGATAGCCGTGCCAGAGACCGTATTTCGGATGGATAAGAATACCAAGCGGCGACGGTTTCAACCCTTCCGCCTTCATCGCCCATTGCTGGAACGGCTGCCAGGGCGGATCGGACGGAAAGTAGGCCGTCGCATCGAGCGCGCGAGCGAGTGGCCCGATCAGCGACTTCGACCAGGTATCGAGTGGATCGGCACCTGCGTAAGTCTCGCACCATCGAGAAAAGGCAGGCCAGATCGAACTGCCGATATTTCCAAGAAGCACGACCGAAAGCGCCCGTGAGCCATCCGCCAGCAGTGGTCCCTCGCTTTTGGAAAACCCCACGACGCCACGCGCAAAAATGCCATGCGGTTCGAGCTCCGCAGAAATCCGCTCCAAAATCGCCGAAGGGCCGCTCATCGCGGCCCCTCGTATTTATAGTGCGGACGCCATACCCCTTCCTGAATGAAGTCGGCTACCTGTCTCGCACCGCCTTGCTCCCTGGCGGCTTCGGGCTCTCTTCAGGTGAAAGCGTCCGGCATCGAATCCTTGCGGTCCTTGATGAAGGCGAGCAGCGCCTCGTCGATCGCCGGATCGAGCGGCGGCGCTTCATAACTGTCGAGCCAGGCGCGGCATAGCGCATTGGCGCGCTCTTCGACCCGCTTCTGGCCTTCGATCTCCCACTGCTCGAACGAGTTGTTGTCGGCAAGTGCGGAACGGTAGAACGCCGTCTGGAAATGCGCCTGCGTGTGGGTGCAGCCGAGATAGTGGCTGCCCGGACCGACTTCGCGGATCGCCGACAGAGCCTGGCCTTCTTCCGACAGATCGACGCCTTCTGCCATCTTCTGCATCATGCCGAGCTGGTCCTGGTCGATCATGAATTTTTCATAGGACGACACAAGGCCGCCTTCCAGCCAACCGGCGGCATGCAGCACGAAATTCGTGCCGGCGAGCAGCGTCATGTTCAGCGTATTGGCCGATTCGTGTGCTGCCTGCGCATCCGGCACCTTGGAAGCGCAGAGCGAACCACCGGTACGGAACGGCAGACCGAGACGGCGGGCAAGCTGAGCCGCACCGTAGGAGACCAGCGACGGCTCCGGTGTACCGAAGGTCGGCGCACCCGACTGCATGGAGATCGACGCCGCGAACGTGCCGAACAGAACCGGCGCACCCTTGCGGATCAGCTGGGTCGTCGCCGCACCGGCCAGAACTTCGGCTAGGATCTGCGTAAGCGTACCCGCGACCGTCACCGGGCTCATGGCGCCCGACAGGATAAACGGCGAAACAACGGAGGCCTGATTATGCCGGGCATAAACCTTCAGTGCGCCAAGCATCGTGCCATCGAACACCATCGGCGAATTGGCGTTGATGAGGTTCAGCGTCACGCAATTGTTCTCGACGAATTCGTCGCCGAACACCAGCTTCGCCATGGCGATCGTGTCTTCGGCACGTTCCGGCGCAGTGACGGAGCCCATGAACGGTTTGTCGGAATATTTGATATGGCTGTAGACCATGTCGAGATGGCGCTTGTTGACCGGCACGTCCACCGGCTCGCAAACCGTGCCGCCCGACGAATGCATGGACGGCGCCAGATAGGACAGTTTCACGAAATTGCGGAAATCCTCGATCGTCGCATATCGGCGGTTGCCGTCGAGGTCGCGCACGAAGGGAGGGCCGTAGACCGGTGCGAAAACGGTCGCCTTGCCGCCGATATGCACGCTGCGCTCCGGGTTGCGCGCATGCCAGGTAAATTCCTTCGGCGCCGTTTTCAGAAGCTCACGGCACAAGCCCTTCGGGAAATGCACGCGGCTGCCGCGCACATCCGCACCGGCCTTTGCCCAGAGGTCGAGGGCTTCCTCGTCGTCGCGAAACTCGATGCCGATCTCTTCAAGGATCGTATCGGCATTGCGCTCGATCAGCTGCAGCCCTTCCTCGTCCAGCACTTCGTAGGCGTTGATCTTGCGGGTGATATACGGGAGGGAGGGACCGGGACCGGCGCCGGAACGCGCCGCACGGCGGCCTGCCGCTCCCCGTTCGCCGCGGCCTCTGCGTCCGCCGCCCGCTGCCGCATCCGTCTGCTGGGTCAAGTCGTCCATGTTGTTCCTCGCCTTGCGCCATTCCCGCGCCTATTGTTCTGATGCGCCATGCTAGGCCGAACGGCAAGACGAACCCTGCCCTTTTGCGTCACGGTTTTGCGCAGGACAGACATTTCACGACATCGCACTCCGTCGTTTTTCCGACGTGCCCCTGTCGCATACGAAAGAAATTGCCAAACGATTTGAAGGTACAGATAGTTCGGAGGCGGAGGAGCGTCTGATTTGCTTTTTCCCGTCAGCCTAGTGGCCCCCTCGAACTTAAAGGGAAGCATTCCATGTCAGACGACGAAATCATCCTTTCGGAACTTTCCGACGAGGAACTCGTGCAGCAGATGCACGACGACCTTTACGACGGATTGAAGGAAGAGATCGAGGAAGCTACCCATATCCTGCTCGAGCGCGGCTGGACGCCCTACGACGTCCTCACCCAGGCGCTGGTCGAAGGCATGCGCATCGTCGGCATCGACTTCCGCGACGGCATCCTCTTCGTGCCGGAAGTTCTGCTGTCGGCAAATGCGATGAAGGCCGGCATGTTCATCCTGCGTCCCCTGCTCGCGGAAACCGGCGCCCCGAAGCTCGGCAAGGTCGTCATCGGCACCGTCAAGGGCGATATCCACGACATCGGCAAGAACCTCGTCGGCATGATGATGGAAGGCGCCGGTTTCGACGTCGTCGATCTCGGCATCAACAATCCGGTCGAGAACTATCTCGACGCGATCGAGCGGGAAAAGCCGGATATCCTCGGGATGTCAGCGCTACTCACCACGACCATGCCTTACATGAAGGTCGTGATCGATACGCTGAAGGAAAAGGGCATGCGCGAGGATTACATTGTTCTCGTCGGCGGCGCCCCGCTCAACGAGGAATTCGGCAAGGCGGTCGGCGCCGATGCCTATTGCCGCGATGCGGCCGTGGCAGTCGAAACCGCCAAGGATTATATCCGCCGCAAGCATAACAGCCTCGCCGCCGGCGCTTGACGCATCGACCCGGAAATCGGAACGATTTTCGGAAAGCACGATGCGTCGGCACGAATTCGCGCCGCCGGCGAGATTTCGACGGCCATCAATAGCGAGCGGCGCGCTCGACCTTCTTGCCTGCCGACTGGGTGGCGTTTACGGTATTTGCCGTATCCTGGCCCATGCCGCGGATCGTGTTGCCGCAGGATGCAAGCGAAACCGTCATCGCGAAGAGCGCGGCGATTACTGTGACTGTCTTGGCCGTCATGATGGAATACTCCGATGGATATGGATCGAATGGGTCCGGAAAGTCCGCATCCGGTGGAAACCGATTTTCCGGCTAAGGAACGTGCCAATCACGAAAAAGTTCACGTGATCGCGTGCGGTGCGATTGCGCGGGAAATTTTGGCCGTCTGTCGCCAGTCCGGCCTCGACCATATCGACCTCCACTGCCTGCCGGCGATCTGGCACGCCTACCCGCAAAAGATCGTGCCGGGGCTTGAAAAAGCAGTTGTCGAGGCGCGCGAAGCCGGCTTCGAAAAGATCTTCTTCGCTTACGCAGATTGCGGCACGGGCGGCGATATCGACCGGCTGTGCGAGCGCGAAGGCATTGCCCGCATCGAAGGACCGCACTGTTATTCCTTCTTCTCCGGCAACGCGTTTTTCGAAAAGACATCGGACGACGACATTTTTTCGTTCTTTCTCACCGATTTCCTCGCCCGCCAGTTCGAAGCCTTCGTCATTGAACCGCTCGGCCTCGATCGCCATCCGCAGCTGAAGGAGATGTATTTCGGCAATTACCGAAAGCTCGTCTATCTCTCCCAGGAGGAAGACAAGAACCTGCAGGAAAAGGCGCGGGCCGCAGCGGATTATCTCGGCCTCGAATACGAATACCGCTTCACCGGCTACGGCGACCTCACGCAAGCGTTACGCTCGGCTTAACCGTTTCTTCGGGCTTGATGGAAAAAGTGCGGCTGCAGATCGGAGCAGCTTGATGCAGGAACAAACTTCTTCCCGGATCGTGGTGATGACGGCAGGCGGCGTCAATCCGCAGGTCATGATCAACGCACTCGCCAAGCATTTCCCGAACCTGCATGTCATCCAGGAAGAGCCGGAATCAAAGGGCATGCTGCTGAAGCGCCGTGCCAGACGCTTCGGCTGGTTCACTGCACTCGGCCAGCTCGCCACCATGGTCGCGTCACGCCTCGGCAAGAGCGTCGCAGCAAAACGGTCCGAAGAGATCATCCGCGACTATGGCCATTCTGCCGAACCGAATGGCGCCGTCTCCGTAACCCACGTTCCGTCGCTCAACGACCCCGCATGTCACGCCATGGTGACGAGCCTCAAGCCGGCGGCGGTCTTCACCATTTCATGCCGCATCCTGTCGCCGAAGACGCTTGAGGCAATCTCCTGCCCCGTCATCAATTTCCACGCCGGCATCAATCCCATGTATCGCGGCCAGATGGGCGGATACTGGTCGCTGGTCGAGGGCGATGAGAAGAATTTCGGCGCAACGCTGCATCTCGTCGACAAGGGCACAGATACCGGCGGCACGCTTTACGAAAAACGCCTGACGCCATCCCGTTCCGACAGCCTCGCCACCTACCCTCTTCTCATGACCGCCGCTTGCGTCGATATCACCATCAGATCGCTGGAAGACGCGGTCAACGGCACGCTGAAACCATACGCGCCAAGCGGTCCCTCGGCCCTCAGATTCCCACCACCGATCTGGACATGGGCGTATCACGGCCTCACCAAACGCATCTGGTAATCGGCGCTTCGGCAGCGACGTCGCTTTTTGCTCTGTGCGACGTCGTGGCAAGCGCAGTCCGTCGCCTCGCACCCGTGCATGCTGCCCTTCAACCAAGGAGCAAGGCATGGCAGACCGCATCATCGTCTACTGGCGGGATATCCCGGCGCAGGTGATCATCAAGAAGGGTCGCCAGACTGCCAAACGGGAACTGTCGCTGCGCTTCACCGAGGCGATCGACATGTGTGCCATGCGCACCGGCGCGGCCGAAACCGACGACTATCTCGCAGAATGGCGCAAGGCCGATCCCGTCCCGGTCTCGGACGATCTGGAGGCGGAAGCCGACAAGGCGGCCGCGGAATTCGAATCTGCCTATGACAAGGAACGCCTCGTCGCGCTGGTCAAAGCCGGCGGCCGCGAAGCCGCCTGAACACAAGAACAATTTCGGCGCTCCTGAAAACAGGACGCCCAGGGGAATCCAGGGAGCCAGCAAGCATGACCCGCACCATCGTCGCATCCGCCACCCGTGAGGTCATCATCGGCTTCGATCAGCCCTTCTGCGTCATCGGCGAACGCATCAACCCGACCGGCCGCAAGAAGCTGGCGGCCGAGATGATCGAAGGCAATTTCGATACCGTCATCAAGGATGCCCTAGAACAGGTCGCTGCCGGCGCCACCATGCTGGATGTCAATGCGGGCGTCACGTCCGTCAATCCCAACGAAACGGAACCGGGCCTCCTCGTAAAGACCCTGGAAATCGTCCAGGGCCTCGTCGATGTACCTCTGTCGATCGATTCGTCCGTCACCGCCGCGATCGAAGCGGCCCTGAAGGTCGCCAAGGGCCGGCCCTTGGTCAATTCCGTCACAGGCGAGGAGGAGAAGCTCGAAGCCATCCTGCCGCTCTGCAAGAAATACGACGTGCCGGTCGTGGCGATCTCCAATGACGAGACCGGCATTTCCATGGACCCGGACGTCCGTTTCGCGGTCGCCAAGAAGATCGTCGAGCGCGCCGCCGACTACGGCATCAAGCCGCATGACATCGTCGTCGACCCGCTCGTGATGCCGATCGGCGCTCTAGGCTCCGCCGGCCTGCAAGTCTTCGCATTACTGCGGCGGCTTCGCGAGGAACTGAAGGTCAACACCACCTGCGGCCTCTCCAACATCTCCTTCGGCCTGCCGCACCGCCACGGCATCAATGCCGGCTTCATCCCCATGGTCATCGGCGCCGGCATGACCAGCGCCATCATGAACCCCTGCCGCCCGCAGGAAATGGAAGCCGTCCGCGCCGCAAACGTGCTGACTGGCACCGACCAGAACTGCGGCAACTGGATCATGACCTATCGCGACTACAAGCCTGCCGAAGGCGGCGCCGTAGCGGCCAGCGCTGCACCTGCCGCATCCGGCGGCCGTCGCGGCGGAAGGGCTGCGCGGGCTGGTGCCGACGCAAGAACGGAGTGAAACGCAGCCACAAACCGTGTGAACAGATCGAATGAACAACACCACAGTCCATCCACTCGTCCTCTTCATGCCATCGGGCAAGCGCGGCCGGTTTCCGGTCGGCACGTCGGTGCTGGATGCCGCGCGCCAGCTCGGCGTTTATGTGGAGAGCGTCTGCGGCGGCCGGGCGACCTGTGGGCGCTGTCAGGTCACGGTTCAGGAAGGCAATTTCGCCAAGCACGGCATCACCTCTTCGGACGCCCACCTCTCGCCGGTCGGGCCGAAAGAGGAGCGGTATGACCGCGTCCGCGGCCTGCCCGATCGCCGCCGTCTTTCCTGTTCGGCGCAAATCCTCGGTGACCTCGTCATCGACGTGCCGCAGGATACGGTGATCAATGCACAGGTGGTCCGCAAGGCCGCCGACGAGAGGGTTTTCGATCGTAACGCAGCGATCCGCATGTGTTATGTCGAAGTCGAAGAGCCAGACATGGAAAAGCCGCTCGGCGATCTCGACCGGTTGAAGGCGGCGCTGGCGCTGGACTGGCATCTCGACGAACTCGACATCGATTTCCATCTCATCCCGAACGTGCAGCAGGTGTTACGCAAAGGCGAATGGAAAGTCACCGCCGCAATCCACAAGGACCGCGACGATGACCGCGCTCGCCTGATCGCGCTCTATCCCGGCCTGAAGAACGAGGCTTATGGTATCGCCTGCGACATCGGCTCAACGACGATCGCCATGCACCTCTCCTCGCTGCTTTCGGGCCGCACGGTGGCCTCCGCCGGCACGTCCAATCCGCAGATCCGCTTCGGCGAAGACCTGATGAGCCGTGTCTCCTATGTGATGATGAACCCGGATGGCCGCGAGGCGATGACTGTCGCGGTCCGCGACGCACTGAACGGGCTGATCGACAAGGTTTGCGAACAGGGCGGCGTGTCGCGCGCCGATATCCTCGACAGCGTCTTTGTCGGCAATCCGATCATGCACCATCTCTTCCTGGGCATCGACCCGACGGAGCTTGGCGGCGCGCCTTTCGCATTGGCCGTTTCCGGCGCCGTAAAAGTGAGGTCCGCCGAAATCGGCCTGCCGATGAACGAAGGCACCCGCACTTACGTTCTGCCCTGCATCGCCGGCCACGTTGGCGCGGATGCGGCGGCCGCGACGCTGTCCGAAGGCCCGCACCGGCAGGACGAGATGATGCTGATGGTCGATATCGGCACCAATGCGGAAATCGTGCTGGGCAACTCGACCCGCGTCGTCGCCGCCTCTTCACCGACTGGCCCTGCTTTTGAAGGCGCCGAAATCTCGGGTGGTCAACGGGCAGCACCGGGCGCCATTGAGCGCGTCCGCATCGATCCTACTACCCTCGAGCCCCGCTTCCGCATCATCGGCGTCGAGCAATGGTCGGATGAGCCGGGTTTTGCCGAAGCGGCTGCCGCTTCGGGCGTCACCGGCATTTGCGGTTCCGGCATTATCGAAGTCATCGCCGAAATGTATCTTGCCGGCATCATTTCGGAAGATGGCGTCGTGGACGGCTCGTTGATGGAGCGCAGCGCCCGCATCCTCAAGAATGGCCGCACATTCTCCTACCTGCTGCACGAAGGCGAGCCGCGTATCACCGTAACCCAGAACGACGTGCGCGCCATACAGCTCGCCAAGGCAGCGCTTTATGCCGGCGTGAAGCTATTGATGGACAAGCAGGGCGTCGATCATGTCGACCGCATTGGCCTCGCCGGCGCGTTCGGTACATTTATCGATCCGAAATACGCAATGGTCCTCGGCCTGATTCCCGATTGCGACCTGACCAAGGTCAAGGCGGTCGGCAACGCCGCCGGCACGGGCGCCCGAATGTGCCTCCTCAATCGCGAATACCGACGCGAGATCGAGGAAACGGTCAAAAGGATCGAGAAGATCGAGACGGCGTTGGAGCCGAAATTCCAGGACCATTTCGTCGCCGCCATGGCCCTGCCGAACAAGGTGGACGCCTTCCCGAACCTCGCCACGGTTATAACCTTGCCAGAGCGAAAAGCCCTTGCGGATGTGTCCGGAGACGGCGGAAGACGGCGACGCAGAAGCCGCGACTAATTCGAGGAAGAGATGGTCCGGCGGACCATCTCCCAATACACTCAGGCGGCAGCAGCCACCATTGCACCGAAGGCTTCGCGCATGCTCTCCGCCACGGCCTTTGCCGGATGAGAAAGCTGCGCCGCCGTCAGAAGCCGGATGTCGAAATTGATCAACTCCGGCAGGCCTTCCTTGGCGCCAAGGATCTGCATATCGCTGGTGACATAGGAAAGCGGGAACGGCGCGATTGCCAGATCGGACAACACGGCGGCACGCTGTGCCATCGTATGCGCGCTCGCGTAAGCGATACGGTAATTGCGCTTATTGCGCTCCAGCTGCGCAATCGCATCCTGACGCCAGACGCAACCGTCTTCCCAGACCGAAATCGGCAGAGGATCGCGCATATGGGCGGTGCCGCACTTGGCACCGGCCCAGACCAGCCGCTCGGTATGGATCACCTCGCCGACCGTCGGGAATGGCCGGGTGGCGCAGTTGATCAGCGCCAGATCGAGCCGCTGCTCATCCATGCGCTTTTTCAGTGCGAGGCTCATGTCGACGGTGACGTCCACCATGATGCTCGGAAAACTCTCGCCGAAATCCTTCAGCACCTTCGGCAACAGGCGCTCGGCAATATCGTCCGGCGCACCAAGCCGCACGACGCCTGAAAGCTCCGGCATCACGAAACGCGACACCGCCTCATTGGAGAGCGCAAGCATGCGGCGCGCGTAGGATAACAGCATCTCGCCGTTCTGGGTGAGCGATACCGAACGCGCGTCACGCAGGAAAAGCGTCGTCTTCAGCTGTTCCTCAAGTTTCTTGATCTGCATGGAAACCGCCGAGGGGGTACGCAGGACAGCGTCGGCAGCCGTGGAAAAATTCCCCGTCTCCGCAATCGCCACGAAGGTGCGCAGCACGTCGTTGTCGAGAAGAGGAAGCGGCTGGCGAAACGGGACGGTCATCACGGTCTCCATTCAAAAAAACTGAACTTAAAGACCATATCATTTCGTTTGATTGAAAGTCAAACCTCTAACATACTCCAAATCATCGGAAGTAGGCGTCGATAGACAACTGAATTTCATAAGACGCACAACATGCATCCGATTGATTGATGGATCGGTGAAGCAGATGCTCCCAACATCCACCGCCCCGTCGCAGAACCTACGCACGACCCAAGGAGAACCGAAATGACCATGATCACCTTTCAGGAGGGCGAACGCTCCCGGTTCCGGCCGTCTCCGTTCGTCTCCTTCATTCGCCCGGCCGTTCTGACCGTCGTCAAGCTTCGCGATGCATGGCGTCGCCGCCAGACGGAACGGATGCTGGAAGGCCTCCCGACCGAAATCCGCAAAGACATCGGCTGGCCGGCAAGCAATGCAGCACCCAGCCGTCGATAAACCTCCCGGGCATGGTCCGCTTGTCGCATAAGCGGGCCATGCAACTTGCTTGGACAGCCGATGTCGGCGCCATAATCGACTGCTGACACACCTTCATGTTCATGCGACGCGCAGATGTCGCAAAAATGTCAGTGGCTTGTCGCCAAAAGTCCTTCTCCACCGTGTTTTTCCGTGCGAATGTCGTTTTTAAAGTAACGACAGGTCGCAATGTACGATCACGGCAAAGGGGAAGACAGCATGGATTTGATGAGCAAAAGCCCGGGAAAGAAACGTTCCCTCGTATTTTTCCTCGTTCCGCACTTCACGATGCTGCCGTTCGCGGCCGCAGTCGAGACGTTGCGAATCGCCAATCGCATGCTGGGCTATTCTGCCTATACGTGGCGGCTCTGTTCCGCCGACGGCGAAAAAGTCTATTCTTCGAGCGGCATCGGTCTCGAAGTGAACTCATCGCTGGCCGACGAGCGCCGCCATCTCTCCGGCGAAAACCGGCCGAACATGGTTCTGGTCTGCTCCGGCATCTATGTCGAGGAATTCAACAACAAGTCCGTCAATGCCTGGCTTCGCGAGACCTATAACCGCGGCATCGCGGTGGGCAGCCTCTGCACCGGCGCCCACGTTCTCGCCCAGGCGGGCCTTTTGAACGGCAAGCGTTGCGCCATCCACTGGGAAAACCTGCCCGGCTTTGCCGAAGCCTTCCCGCAGGCGGAAGTCTATGCCGATCTCTACGAAGTCGACTCCAATCTCTACACCTGCGCCGGCGGCACGGCTTCGCTGGACATGATGCTGAACCTGATCGGCCAGGATTTCGGCGATAACCTCGTCAACCGCGTCTGCGAACAGCAGCTGACCGACCGCGTCCGCAATCCGCACGATCGCCAGCGCCTGCCATTGCGTGCTCGCCTCGGCGTCCAGAACGCCAAAGTCCTGTCGATCATCGAGCTGATGGAAAACAATCTCTCGGAGCCGCTGTCGCTGATCGAAATCGCAGACGATGCCGGTCTCTCCCGCCGCCAGATCGAACGCCTGTTCCGTCAGGAAATGGGGCGCTCGCCGGCCCGCTATTATCTGGAAATCCGCCTCGACCGCGCCCGTCACCTTTTGGTGCAGTCTTCCATGCCGGTGGTCGAGGTGGCGGTTGCCTGCGGCTTTGTCTCCGCATCGCATTTTTCGAAATGCTACCGCGAGGTCTACAACCGGTCGCCGCAACAGGAGCGCGCCGAACGCAAGCTCAACATGAATACGGCGCGCACCGGCGTCGTGGTGTAATGTTCAGCGCCGGGCGGTCGGTTCAGCCGGCCGCCTGCAGCACGATCGTATAGTCGGAGAAAATCTGGTTGCGGCCGTAGCTCTTGGCCATGAACAGGAACTGCTCGGCTGCGTTCAGATAATTGTCGAACGTCTCGGGTCCACAGACTTCCGCAAGTCCGATCGACACCGTCACCGAAAAATCCAGATCGCCGCCATTGATCCGCATGGCTGCGATATCGAGCCTCAGCTTTTCGCAGAAGTCCGTTGCCGCCGCGCCGTCCAGGCCGACGAGCAGCATGCCGAACTCTTCATCATCGAGCCGGGCCAGCAGATGCCGGGCTCCGTTGGAGGCAGCACTCAGGCGATCTGCAATCGCCTTGAGCACGCGCCCAACGGTTTCTTCGCAATGATTGTCGTTGAGGCGGCGAAAGTGATCGATATCCACGATCGCGACAGCCGCCGCCGTGCCGTTCGCCAGGCAATCGGCGACCAACGGCTCGCCGAGCCGATAGAACTCGCTCAGGCTCGGAAAGCCGGTCAACGGATCAGCGACGATGTTCTCGGCCTGCATCTGCACGGGAGAAGGTGCAGCCCACCGATAGGTCAAACGCTCCGTTTCGCGGAAGTGCTGGCTCTGTAGATAGGGCATGCGCTCAATTCCCTCAGCACGATCCGCAAGGATCGCGCATCCTTTCATGCAGTCACGGCTTAAGCCGCATGTCAGGCAACCTGTCGGGCCGCCGGCTCCTTGGATTTACCCTGCATCGACCAGATCTGGATCAGCGTATCCAGGTTCTGGTTGACGCGGCAATAGAACTCCTCGTCGATGAACGGCCGCAGCATGAAGTCATTTCCACCCGCCTTCAGGAAGCGAGCCGACAGCAAGCGGTCGGAGGACGACGAAACGCCGATGATGCGCAGTTCGTGGCTGCCACGCACCGAACGGATGCGGCGGGTCAGTTCGAAACCATCGATGTCGGGCATGTTGTAGTCGGTGACGACGAGGCCGATATCCGGGTTCTTCTTGAGGATTTCGAGCGCCTTGGCGCCGTTTTCGGCAACGCTGACGCGGAAATTGTAGCGCTTCAGGCGACTGGAAAGCAGCGCCCGCGCCGTCGGGCTGTCATCGACGATCAGCACGTGGTGACGATGGTTGGTCAGGAAGCGGCAAACCGATTCCGCCAGCATTTCGACCGCGAACACGTTATCCTTGAGGATGTAGTCGACGATGTCCTTGGCGAGCAGCTTGTCGCGGGTTTCCTGGTGGAACGTGCCGGTAAAGACGACGGTCGGGATCGACAGGTCGACCAGATATTCCAGCGCTTCGCCGTTTTCGGCACCCGGCAGATTGATGTTCGAGATTGCCAGCGTCACCGGCTCCGACGAGTGGTCGTAAGCGAGCTGCAGTTCTTCGAAGTTCCGGCAGATCTCAACGTCGATACCGAACAGCTCCTTCATGCGGGTGCCGATCATCGAGGTGAAAACGTTGGAATCCTCCGCAAGGACGATGCGCGAGTTAGCCAGTGATTGGCCGGAATATTGCATCCCGGAAATGCCGAGGAAAGTCATGGTGCCCCTATCGATCAGAAATCTTACCCCTGGGGAACATTCGTAGTGGAAACGATTTGCGGAACAGTTAATCCGAGCCTTTCTCCGGTCTCGAAACGGCACGGGCGGCCCGAAGACCGCCCGTTAGCGTCAATGTTCTCTTACCTCTGATCGAAGCATTCACTAGGCGCGCAGCACAGTGTTCTCTGCATCGAACGGACTTTCAGGCACGACTGTCGCGTCATACTTGGTCCCGAGGATTTTAACCTTGAGCTTCGTCCCTTCCGCCACATGATCCGGCTTGATCATGGCAAGCGCGACGGACTTGCCGATACGCCAGCCGAACCCGCCGCTCGTGACGCGGCCAACCAGTTCGCCGGCCTCATTGTAGATCGCCTCGGAACCGCGCGCATCGACATCACTATTGCCGCTGACGATCAGGGTCACGAAATTCCACTTCAGGCCCTTCTCCTTATATGCCAGCATGGCATCTCGGCCGATGAACGGCTTTTCCGGGCGGATGAAGCGGTCGAGTGCCGATTCATAGGCATTGTATTCGATCGACAGCTCGCGACCCATGTTGCGGTAGGACTTCTCGACGGCCATAGCGCTCATGGCGCGGATGCCGAACGGCTTGATGCCGAATTCTGCACCGGCTTCCATCAGTTTGTCGAAGATATAGGCCTGCATCTCGATCGGGTGATGCAGTTCCCAGCCGAGTTCGCCGACGAAGTTGACGCGCAACGCATGCGCGGTGGCGACGCCCACGGAAATCTGCTTGGCGGTCAGCCACGGGAAATCCTTGTTTTCGAGGCTCGTGCGGGTGAGCTTCTTCAGGAGGGCGCGCGACTTCGGGCCTGCAAGCACGAGCACACCGTATTTCTGGGTGATCGGCTGCAGGGTAACGCTGCCATCCTTCGGCGCCAGGCGCGCCAGGAGATCGTGGTCATGCGCTTCCAGACCACCGGCCGAGACCATGTAAAAACGACCCGGCGCCCATTCATACACGGTAAACTCCGCCTTCACGCCACCGGCCGGCGTCGGAATATGGCAGAGCGCGATACGGCCGCGCTTTTTTGGAATGGCATTGGCAAAGATAGAGTCCAGCCAGACACGCGCGCCCGGCCCGGACACCTCGATCTTGGCAAACGGCGACATGTCAAGCACTCCGACATTTTCAGTGACGTTCTTCACCTCGTTGCCGACATGCTCGAAATAGTTCGAGCGGCGGAACGACCATTTTTCGACGATGCGACCGTCTTCCAGGGCCGGCGCGTGATTGTGGTTTGTGATGACATCGGCGCCGACGCCGAGCTGCTCCTTCGGAATATCGTAGCCGGCCGGCGCATACCAATTGGCGCGCTCCCAGCCATAGACCGAGCCGAACACGCCACCGAGCCGCTTCAGGCGATCGTAGATCGGCGTGGTCTTCAGCGGACGGGCGGCGGCACGCTCTTCGTCCGGATAATGCATGGTGAAGACGTTGGAATAGGCTTCCTCGTTCTTGGCGATGAGGTAGCCCTCTGTCGCGTAAGGACCGAAACGGCGCGGATCGACGCCCATCAGATCGACGGTCGGCTCGCCATCGACGATCCATTCCGCCAGCTGCCAGCCGGCACCACCAGCGGCCGTAATGCCGAAGGAATGACCTTCGTTCAGCCAGAAATTCTTGAGCCCCGGCGCCGGGCCGACGATCGGGTTGCCATCCGGCGTATAAGCGATCGCGCCGTTATAGACCTTCTTGATGCCGACTTCGCCGAAGGCCGGAACGCGGACGATCGCCGCCTCGATATGCGGCATCAACCGGTCCAGCTCTTCCTGGAACAGTTCGTATTCGCTCGAATCCGACGGACCATCGACATAACAGACCGGCGCACCGACCTCATAAGGCCCGAGGATAAGGCCGCCCGCCTCCTCGCGCATGTACCAGGCGCTGTCCGATTCGCGCAGCACGCCCATTTCCGGCAGACCCTGCTTGCGACGCTCCAGGATCGCCGGATGCGGCTCGGTGACGATATACTGGTGCTCGACCGGAATGACCGGAATATTGATGCCGACCATCTCGCCGGTCTTGCGGGCAAAATTGCCGGTACAGGAGATGACGTGCTCGGCGGTGATCTCACCCTTGTCGGTCGTCACTTTCCAAAGACCATCCGGCTGCTGTTCGATCGCCGTCACCGTCGTGTTGCGATAGATCGTGGCGCCCTTGTCGCGAGCGCCTTTGGCAAGCGCCTGGGTCAGGTCGGCCGGCTGGATATAACCGTCGTCGGGATGCTGGATCGCACCGAGCAAGCCATCCGTTTCGCAGAGCGGCCAGACTTCCTTCACCTGCTCGGGCGTCAACATGTTCACCTTGACGCCGATCGTCTCGGCGATGCCGGCATAATACATGTACTCGTCCCAGCGATCCTTGGTGCGGGCGAGACGGATGTTGGAGACCTTGGCGAAACCGACATTCATGCCGGTCTCTTCCTGCAGTTCCTCGTAGAAACGCACGGAATATTTATGCAGCTGGCCGACCGAATAGGAAAGGTTGAAGAGCGGCAACAGGCCGGCCGCATGCCAGGTCGAACCGGAGGTCAGCTCCTTGCGCTCGATCAGGACGACGTCGCTCCAGCCCTTCTTGGCAAGATGGTAAAGCGTCGAAACGCCGACGACGCCGCCGCCGATCACCACCGCCCGTGCATGTGTCTTCATGGAATGAACCCCTTTTCGGCATCAAGCCGCCATGTCGAAATCTGGTCAGGACTATGCAATTCCATCAGGCGCCTCAAACGCCTGATTACGACATTGCGACATTCATCCCGCGACGATCATCAGTCTGGCCGAAATAGGGTTCACGCCCCGCCCCGCACATCGCTTTCTTCCTGCATGACCGGCTTGCCGCGATGGAAGACAATTTCCTGCTGCGGGAACGGGATTTCGATCCCCACTTCCCGGAACCGCTTCAGGATGGCGATGCGAAGATTGTTGCGGATGCGCAGCCCGTCGCCCATGTCCGCAAGGTGGAAACGCAGCTCGAAATCCAGCGACGACGGACCGAATCGCAGGAACTCCACGTGCGGATCGGGATTGCGCAGCACTTCCGGAATCTGGTCGACAAGTTCGAGCAGGATATCCATCACCTGCTGCGGATCGGTATGGACGCTGACCGAGACCGGCACTTCCGAGCGGCCGATCTTGTTTCGATGCGTCCAGTTGCCGACCGGCGAGTTGATCAGGTCGGAATTCGGCACGATGATCGACTGTTTGCGGAATGTCTCGATCTCGGTGGCGCGCACCGATATGCGCTTGACGATGCCTTCGGTCGCGCCGCTGACCACATGGTCTCCAACCTTAAACGGCCGCTCAACCAGCAGGATGAGGCCCGAAACGAAGTTAGACACGATGTTCTGGAGACCGAAACCGATACCGACCGACAGTGCCGAGGCGACGAGCGCGAAGCTCGACAGGTCGATGCCGGCGGCGGATACGCCGAAGATCACCGCAAGGCCGACACCGAGGTAACCGATACCGGTCTTGACCGAGTTGCGGACGCCGAGATCGACCTGGCTGCGCGCCATGACATTGCCGTCGACCCATTTCTGCACCCAGCGCGTGACGACGAAACCGAGCCCGAAAAGCAGGATGCCGCCAAGGATGCCGACGATCGAGATCGATACATTGCCGATGCGGATTTCCGTGAAGAAGCGATAGATCCAGACTTCGATATCCGCGAGCTGGAAGCCCCAGGTGAGCAGGATCAACGGAATGCCGAGCAGCAGCGCAAAGGCATAAAGTGCCAGCCCGGCAACGAGACCGGTCTGGTCGAGTGCGACTTCGTTGAACCTGTACCGTTCCGCAAGCCGCTGGCCGGCGCCGGTATTCTGGAAGGCGCCCTGCTTGGAAATAGCCTTGGCCGACAGGAAGCCGAGATAGATCAGTACCACCACAGCGCCGGTCAGCACGACTTGGGTCGAGGCAAAGCGCGCGAGGCCGACATAACCGGTCAACACCGACAGGATCAGCAGGCCTCCGACAACCCGAAGCATGATCGAGAAGAAACGGGGCCAGGGGTGGCCGACCATCTCGGCTTGGTCTTCGCCCTCACCGACGCGCGGTCGAACAAAGGAAATCGCAATCAGAATGAGACCGACGATGACGGAAGCGACAAGGCTCTTGGCGATCGTCAGCACCAGCGGCGAACTCAGAGCCTCGCTGACGGCAGCCAGCAGATAGTCCAGCCCGTTGACGACCGCCATGGTCAAGACGGCCAATGTCAACAAGCGGGCGCCCCGGTCGGTGATCTTCACCAGGCGCCAGCTCGGTTCGCCCGGTGAAAGGATGCCGTAGGTCAGCTTCCACACGAAGGAAACCAGCCAGATGAAGCCGAAGAACGTCGCGACGATGGACGCCACATCCGGCCGCAGCACGTTGAAGCCGTCGAGGAAAAGATAGGACGCGACGAGAAAGGCCGCGAGCGACACGGTCTGAATGACCGTAGACCAGAAGGTCACCGACAGCCGCTTGATGTAGGACGGTTCTTCCTGCCCGTTGCGGCGGATAAACCTGCCGAAAAGACGGTAACCGCCGGAGAGGAACAGCAGTCCGGCGCCGATCGACAATGTGATCGCCCCGAGCAGCTGCAACGCCTTGAACCTCCAGACGAAGCCGAGCCAGCTGCCGAGCGTCGAGCCGAAATCGCCAATCTCGTGAACGAATGCGTCGCCGGCATCTGCAAACAGGCCACCGGTCAGTTCGGTATGGCGAAAGAGTGTTTGGGTAAACAATGCGCGGCGAAGATTGGTAATGTAGTTCGCAAGTTGGGTCGCACTGTTGGAAAGGCTCGAAGCGTCGTCGGAAATGATGTTGAGCTGCGAGCGTTCGGCCACCAACCGAGTGCGTTCCTCGACAACGGCCGGCGCTTCGGCCGGCTGGCCTTCCTTGGGCGGCTCGCCGAGCGTGGTCAGACGTGCCTGGATCTGGTCGACGCGGGTCTTCATCGCATCGGACGCGGCCCGCATTTCGCCGACGATTTCTTCCGCCTGGATACGCAATTCGGCCAATCGCGCATCGTCCTGCATGTCACCGTCGATGCGGCTGCGGAAAGACGTCAGGGTCTTGCGGATATCGTCGATCTTCTTGCGCATGTCTGCGTTGATCGAATCGACCGTTTCATGGGCGCTCGCGTGTTGCTGCGGCGCCTGCGCGAAAGATGAAGCGGGGTGGAGAAGCGAAGCGGCCAGCATCGCGAGAAGAAGAATTGCGGCAAGCGCGCGGGCAAGGCGCGCGGATGTCGAAAAGCCGGTCGTGGAGGATCTAACCAAGTGTCTGCTCTTTGTCTTTCGATCGGATTCGCGGCGCAAAATAGAGCGACTTCTGGGCGAAGAAAAGGAACGAGGCCAAGATCGGCTGAAATTGGAACAATTGACGGAACCTGGAACATTTCCGAGCGTTTCCATGTCCCAACCAACAAGCAGAAGGGCAAGGGCATGGAAAGCGCAGGCATCGGCTGGTTCGCAGCCATCATCATCGGCGGCATTGCCGGCTGGCTCGCCGAAAAGTTCATGAAGAGCGACATGGGCGTCATCATGAACATCATTCTCGGCATCGTCGGCGCGATCATCGCCAACGCCATTCTCGGCGTTTTCGGTGTCGTGCTGGGCGGCTGGATCGGCTATCTCATCGCCGGCTTCATCGGCGCCTGCATCCTGATCGCCGTCGCCAGGATGTTCAGGCGCTAGCTGTTCAGCGAGTTCAAAAACCTGCGCCGGGCTTGGAGAGATATTCAAGCTCGGCTGCAGTCGATTCCCGTCCCAGGATCGCGTTACGATGCGGGAAACGGCCAAATTGGCGGATCACCGCCCGGTGACGCTCCGCATAATCCAGGTAATCCGCCTCACCCAGAAGCGTGAACAGCTCCACGGAACGATCCTGTTCCGCGAGCACTTCCGAATGCTCGAATGGCAGATAGAAGAAGCAGCGTTCGTCCGTGCCGACCACAATGTCCGCGCCGGCCTCGATGGCGAGCTTGGCCTCCCGCAAAGCCATCCAGTCCGCCGCGAAGGACAGCGGCGTTCCGCGATAGAGATTGCGGGAAAGCTGATCGAGCACGATGATTGACGCCAGCCGGTCGTGAGGCGATCCGCGCCAGGCCTCAAGTTCGCCCCGCGCCAATGAGAGATGCGTCGCGGCAAAATGCCGGCGCATCGCCTCGTCCAGCGCGTCGTTCTTTTCGAACCAGTCCTTTCGCGTCAATTGCTCGAACCAGAAGGAAAAAACTTCCTGCGGCGTCTTTATGTCTGTACCCGGCATCATCCAACCTCACTCAATCGAGACGAAGGGAGGAAATATCCTTGTTCATCATCCGGGCAAGCGCCTCGACGACCATATTGTGGTCCTCACGCTGCGGAAGGCCGGAAACCGTAACGGCACCGATGCAGCCGACACCCGCAACATTGATTGGAAAGCTGCCGCCATGCGGCGCGTAATCGGCCACCGACAAGCCGTAACGGCTTTCGACGTTTTCATCGAGATGCGCTAGCTTGCGGCCGATGCCGTAGCTCGACTGAAAGAAACGCAGCACGAGATTGCGCTTGCGGCGAACCCAGCTCTGGTTGTCGGCGGAAGTTCCCGGCATGGCGCAATAAAATGCCGGCATGGAATGCAGCTTCACATTGATCGTGATGCTCAGGCCCCGCTCGATGGCGGTAGAGCGCAGCAGCGAGCCGAGCTCCCAGGCCGTCGTCAGGTCAAAGCGGTCGAAAACCAGCACTTTTTCCTGCTCGGCGATCTTCGCCATATCTTTTTCTTCAGCCGTCATACAATCCTCCGCGCGTCATGAAACGCGGGCATTGATGACGGTAAATACTTTGATTGTAAAGTTACTCTGCTGCTTCTAATGCACGATCGGGAAAGAAGGCCGCAAGTTCATCTATGGCAAACCCGATCCGTTGCTGCAGTGGTTCCGAAACAACGCGGTAGTCTGCGAAGTCCCGATCGGAAGCAAAAACGGCTGTCGGCAGAGTATGGGCCATGAAGAAACCGAAGAGCGGACGAAGCTGATGCTCGACCATCAGCGCATGTCGGTCGCCGCCGCCTGTGGCGGTAATGAGGATCGGCTTCGCCCGGAGTTGTTCGGGATCGATCAGATCGATGAAATGCTTGAACAGACCCGGGTAGCTGCCCTTGTAGGTCGGCGATCCGACGATCAGGAAGTCCGCTTCGACGACGGCCTTCAACACCTCTGCCGCTTGGGTATCCAGATCGCCCTGCCGCTGCGCATGGCCCAGCGACGGTCCGACATCGGCGAGGTCATAAATTTTTGCGTCGAAATCGTAACGATCGGCCGCAATGGCTGCGATGTGCTGAACCAGAGCGAATGTCTTGGACGGGCGGTTGTAGCTGCCGGCAAGGCCGACGAGTTTGCGGGTCATGAAAAATCCCCTCTGCGCAATGACTTGCTCCAGATTAGCCAGAGACCGGCCGGATGAAAGCAAGGAACCTGCTATGGATGCCGCAGAGAGAGAAAATCCTCCTAAGACAAGGAGCAATCACGCGATGCGCGCGACAGGCGGAGCAGATCGCGCGATATCCTTGGCAATCACCTCGGCCAGCGCGTTCGCCTGCACCCGGATGTCCGGCACGGCAGTGATCTCCCAGAACTGCCCGGCAGTTAGCGCGCCGGCAGCATAAAGACCCGGCTGCGGATGTCCGGCGGGGTCCAGAACACGCGACTGCGCGTCGACCGATATGCCGAGCCCCAGTTCGTCCATGGCGACCATGCCGCGGTCGCGCATCGCCTGCAGCAGCGGCGAATGGCCGATACCTGCCCGTTCCATGCCGGTACAATTGACGATCCAGTCTGCCCGAAACGCAGCGATGTCCTGGCCGCCGCGTTTCCTGAACCGGACCTCCGTACCGCCATTTTCAGCCTTGATCGACTTCAGGAACCCGGCATGAACGGTGACAGTGCCGTCCTTCAGCAATGCGTCGAAACGTGAAAACACCTCCGGCGCGATGCGATGGCGGTGGATATTCCACCACGCCAGCGCATGCCGGAGAAACCGGGAGCGCTGCTCCTTGCCAAGGCTCTGCCAAAGCGCTTGCGTCTGCGGTCGAAGACCATCGACAACGCCGCGCCAATCCGCGCCGTTTTCGACCCGTTCGCGAAGCGTGCGCAGGATAGCGCTCATCTCCCGATTCGCAGGCACTTCGCTGGCAACCGGTGCTGCCCGTCGGTTGGGATGCGGGTGTGGCACCAGCCCACGACGCGACAACACATGGATCCGTCCGCGATGGCCTTGAGCGCGCATCGAAAGAACCTGGTCGATCATCGTCAGGCCGGAGCCGAAGATACAGATCTCATCGGTGCGCCCGACACGCGAAAGCCAGCCGAGCCGCCACGGGTTGTCGACGATATAGGGGGCGGCCGCCGGATCGACGCAGTCCTTCGGCAGCGGCAGATCGGCATTGCCGACGCCCAGCGCCAGAACGATATTGCGGGCCTTCAACTCGCCGGTGTTATCGAGACAGAAGACGAGGCCGTCTTTTTCGCACTGGACGCAGGCCGTCGCCTTGGCCTTGATGAAATCAACACGTGCCCGCCGTTCGCGCGGCCTGAGCAGCAACGCCAGCGTATCGCGCAGATAAAGCCCATAGTCTCCACGCGAGGCAAAATCCTCGGCAAAGACCGCCTTGCCCTGCCGCCGCAGCCACTCAACGAAATCGTCCGGCTTGTCGGGAAAAGCGCTCATCCGTGCCGCCGGCACGTTGAGGCGGTGCAGATAGAACTCCGTGCGATAGGCAGTGCCGCGCCCGAAACCGGGATCGTCGCCCACCACCGCGACCGAGGCGGATGGCGGCAGCGTGCGCAACAGGTTGATGGTCAGGGCGATTGCGGAAAAACCGGAGCCGACGACAGCGACATCATAGGTCATCAAGCACATACTCCTCGTCCGTGGTTGCCTTCAAAAGGGTGGGCGAAAGGGTTGTCTTGGAAAGCGGCACCGGAGATTTTCGATATCACCCCGGTCACCGCTTCAATCTCGATCAGACTACTAGAGATTAAACACGTGTAAAGCCGTTTCTGACGAGCACCAAGCCGCCCTCACCTGCACGCCGGTTCGGCACGCGGCAATGTCGGGATTTCGGCGCTCGGGTTAGTATTGGGCTGCGTCCCTGGCGCCTGGCAGCGATCTTCCTGGTCCACGGTGCCGGTCGTGCTGTTGGTCACTGTCGGATCGGTCACGCCCGGCAGCGTCGTCACTGTGGATCTTCCGGCATTGGCGTCAGGCGCAGTCACGACCACGCCGGGCGTCGAAGGGGAAGGCATTACGGTGGTCGTCTGGGCGGCTGCACCGCCGGCTACGGCAAGCGAAAGAACCGACAATGAAAGAAGTCTGGTCAACATGGCGGCATCTCCTTAAATCTCTGGACGAGATAACCGGAATCCGGGCCACTTGGTTCCGCCACAAAGCGCGGTCCCGCTAAGGCATCAGCTGGTGGATCGAGGCGAGCAGCCGGTCGTGCTGATAGGGCTTGGGCAGAAACACCGTATTGGCAGGCAGAAGCATCGGATCCAGATTGACGACGCCCGATGTGATGATGATGCCGATGCTCGGCCGCATGGCGCGAATCCTCTGCGCGAGCTGGATTCCGTCCATCGAGCCCGCCATATTGACATCGGTAAACACCACGTCGATGTCCGGCGCGTTTCTAAACAACACCAGCGCCTCGTCGGCATTGCCCGCTTCCAGCACGGAATGACCGACCTCTTCCAACGCATCGAGCGTGCTGAAGCGGATCAACGGCTCGTCCTCGACGATGAGCACGACAGCCTTTTGCGGCATGGAATTCTCCTTGAAGGTCAACGGCGGCAACCAGCATCGCATCACGATGTTCCTGCAGCCGTTGCCGGCCATATAGGAAACACCCCGCCACCCGGCAAGCCTTGATGCCGCAAGCGGAGCGGGACACGCAGCACGCGCATTGTTGTTCCGCCTATGTCCTAAGGATTTCAATGATGAAAAACGCCGTTTGACGGAATACAAAATGCACTTGCAAAGCGCCGAGAAATGTCCTGTAGCAATGCGCACGAAAATGTGACCAGCAGATAATTCTGGCCCCTTCCTCATTTAATCCAGCCTTAGGTTTTCACTCCATGATGGAACTTTTCACCGCAGCCGGCTTTGCGGCCCTCATCGAGGTCATTGCCATCAACCTCGTCCTGTCGGGCGACAACGCGATCGTCATCGGCCTGGCCGCCGCGGGTCTTCCCGCGGAACTGCGCAAGAAGGCGATCCTCTTCGGCATCGGCGCCGCCACGGTCCTGCGTCTGATCTTCGCCGTAGTCGCCACCTACCTCCTGGCCATCAAAGGTCTCCAGCTTGCCGGAGGCCTTTTGCTGGCCTGGGTCTGCTGGAAGATGTGGAGCGAGCTGCGCGAAGGCCAGGGCGACGACCACGCAGCTGCTGAAGCAGCAGAGAACGCCAAGTCAAAGACCTTCTTCCAGGCAGCGACTCAGATCGTCGTCGCCGACGTTTCCATGTCGCTCGACAACGTTCTCGCCGTCGCCGGCGCCGCCAAGGAGCATTCCACGGTCCTGATCATCGGCCTGATCGTCTCGATCGCGCTCATGGGCGTCGCCGCAAACTTCGTCGCCAAGCTGCTGTCGCGCTTCCGCTGGATCGCCTATCTCGGCCTCGCCGTGATCGTCTACGTGTCTATCGACATGATTTACCACGGCTTTATCGAGGTTCTGCCGCTCATTCAGGGCGCCTGACACCCTTCAGCATTATCAAACACCATTTGACCCTGCTCGTGCTGATTGCGTGAGCAGGGTTTTCTATTGCTGCCGAAAATACTTGCGTTTGATCAAAAAAAGGAGGTGAATATCAGTCCGACCGTCATACGGTCGACCAAAGCGAGGTCCCTCTGCATGCGATTCCTTCGGGTTGTTTCGTTCTTGCTGACGGTGGTGGTCGTGGCTGCCGTCGGATTCCTCATTCTCGGCTGGCGGTCTGAAATCCCGCCGGACGACAAGGCGGCCACCGCGCAACATCCGCCGGACCTCGTCGCCAAGGGCGCCCAGCTTGCCGCAGTCGGCAACTGTATCGCCTGTCACACCAAGCCTGGCCAGGAAGCGTTCTCCGGCGGGTTACCGGTTCCCACCCCCTTCGGAACGCTCTACTCCACCAACATCACCCCCGATCCGGAAACCGGCATAGGCCGCTGGAGCGAAGCCGCTTTCAATCGTGCCATGCGCGAAGGCGTCGACCGCGAGGGTGACCATCTCTATCCCGCCTTCCCTTACGACCACTTCACCTGGGTAACGGACGAGGACAACAAGGCGCTCTACGCCTTCCTGATGACCCGCAACCCGGTCAAGGCGACCGCGCCGAAGAACGAACTGATCTTCCCGCTGCAGTTCCGCCCGCTTCTGGTCGGCTGGAATATGCTGTTCTTCCGCGAAGGCGTGATGCAGCCGGATAGCTCCCAGAGCGAGGCCTGGAACCGCGGGCGATATCTGGCCGAGGGCCTTGGACACTGTGGCGCCTGTCATACGCCCCGAAACGCATTCGGGGCCGAAGACACAGGAAAGCATTTCGGAGGCGGGGAAGCGGAAGGCTGGCAAGCCTATGCGATCAACGCCACCTCGAAGTCGCCTGTTCCGTGGACGGCGGAGAGCATCGCCTTCTACCTGCGCAACGGCTGGCATGAACTGCACGGCGTCTCCCGCGGCCCGATGGCAGAAGTCACCGGCAATCTCGGCCTCCTGCCGGACAGCGACATCCAGGCGATCGCCACCTATGTGGCCTCCGTCATGGGCGAGCCCTCGGCGGACCGCAAGGCAAAGGGCGAGAAGCTCGTCCAGAGCTTCGGCAATGGAGGCGCCAATATCACCACTGCCGCTGTAAACATCGGCAAACCGGCCGCCGATCTCGCCAGCCATCCGGGCGCAGCGATCTACACGGCAGCCTGTTCCACCTGTCATGAGAGCGGCAAGGCACAGCCCTTCGGCGGGCTGAACTTCAACCTCAGCACCGCAGTGAATGCGCCGAACCCGCAGAACATCGTCAACGTCACCATGTTCGGCCTGCCGCCCGCGGACGGCCAGCCGAGCGCCGTTATGCCGGCTTTCGGCAATACGTTGAACAACCAGCAGGTCGCCGACCTTCTTGGCTATCTGCGTGCCCGCTTCTCCGATCAGCCGGCCTGGTCCGGCCTGACCGATCTCGTCGCAAAAACCCGCTCAGGCGAGTACCCAGTCACCGTGCTGGCCTCCGACGGCATTGAAAGAGCGCCAAGGAATGTCGGCGCCAAGGAGCAGAAATGACCATCACGCTCAACGTCAATGGAAAGCCCCATCAGGTCGATGCGGAAGCGGATACGCCGCTTCTCTACGTCCTGCGCAACGATCTCGATCTTCACGCGGCGAAATACGGATGTGGCCTCGGCCAATGCGGCGCCTGCACCGTGATGATCGACGGCAAGGCGGCGCTCTCCTGCGTCACGCCACTGCTGGTCGCTCAGGGCCGCGAGATCACCACCGTCGAAGGCCTCGGCACGGCGGAAAATCCCGGCCCGATCCAGAAGGCCTTCATCGAGAAACAGTCGGCGCAATGCGGTTATTGCATCGCCGGCATGATGATGAGCGCTGCGGCCCTACTGAAGAGCAATCCAAAGCCGAGCGACGACGACATCAGAGCCGCGCTTCGCACCAATCTCTGTCGTTGCGGCACCCACATGCGCATCATGGCCGCGATCAAGCGTGCCAGCGAACTGATGGAACAGGCAGCCCTTCCCGCTGCAGCATCGAACAGGAGTGCCGGCTGATGGACACGTTCGACAAACCCGAAAACATGAGCGCTGAAAACACCGGCCCGGAAAACTCTGTGCAAGAGAACAGCGGTCCTGAAATCACCCGCCGCGGCCTGCTCATGGGCACAGGCGCACTCGTCGTCAGCTTCTCAGCCGCCAACGCGCTGGCCCAGACGCCGGCACCTGCGCCTGCAGCTCCTGCCCCGGCCAAACCGCCGGCGCTGCCCGGCAGTCTCGATACGGACCGCTACCTCGACAGCTGGATCCGCATCGATGCGCAAAGCAAGATCACCGTCTTCACCGGCAAAGCCGAACTCGGCCAGGGCATCCGCACGCCGCTGATGCAGGTGGCAGCCGAGGAGCTGTTCGTCGATCCGAAGGATATCGAGCTGATCACAGCAGACACCGGCCGCACCCCGGATGAAGGCTTCACCGCCGGCAGCCAGTCGATGCAGAACAGCGGCACGGCGATCCGCAACGCGGCCGCCCAGGTCCGTGACCTGTTGATCGCCCAGGCAGCCACCCAGTGGAACATCCCGGCCGACCAGCTGAAGGTCGAGAAGAAGCGCGTCATCGCGCCGGACGGCCGCTCCATGGGCTATGGCGAAGTCGTCGTCGGTCAGTTCCTGCATGTGGAAGCCCAGCCGAAATCAAAGCTGAAAAGCCCGGACCAGTTCAGCGTCATCGGCCGCGACGTACAGCGCGTCGATATCCCCGGCAAGGTGACCGGCGGCGTCGCCTATATCCAGGACCTGAAAATGGACGGCATGGTGCATGCCCGTGTCGTGCGCCCGCCAAGCTATAGCGCAACCCTGAAGAACCTTGACGATACGGCCATCCGCAAGATGCCGGGCGTTATCGACGTCGTCCGCGACGGCAATTTCCTCGCGGTCGTCACCGAGAAGGAATATCAGGCCGTCAAGGCGATGCGCGCCTTGCAAGCCGCCGCGCAATGGGACGAGCCGGCAAAGCTTCTCGACAATGCCGATCTCTCGGCGGAGCTTATCAAACTCGAAACCGAAGTCGGCACCGTGGCTGAGGCAGGCATGCCCGCCTTCCCCAACGGCCCGACCTATGAGGCGACCTTCAGCCGACCCTATATCATGCACGGCTCGATCGGCCCGTCCTGCGGCATTGCCGTTGCCAAGGCTGATGGAAGCGTGGACGTCTGGTCGCATACGCAAGGCGTGTTCCCGGACCGCGACGCCATCGCCCAGATGCTCGCCCTGCCGAAGCCGAAGGTGCGCGTTATCCACATGGAAGGTTCGGGCTGCTACGGCCATAACGGCGCCGATGATGCCGCGGCAGATGCGGCGCTCATTGCCACCAAGATCCCAGGCCGCCCGGTCCGCGTGCAGTGGATGCGCGAGCAGGAACATACATGGGAGCCGTTCGGCCCCGGCATGGTGACCAAGATCAAGGCCTCGGTCGGCGCCGACGGCATGATCGACAACTGGACCTACGATCTATGGAGCAATTCGCACGGCACTCGTCCGGGCGATGCGGGCTCCCTGCTTGCTGGACGCCACAAGAGCAATCCGACGCCGCTCAAGCTGCCCAAGATCAACATCAACCCGAACGGCAACGGCGATCGCAACGCCATTCCGCTCTACGCCATCCCGAACCAGAAAATCCTCTGGCACTATGTCAACCAGATGCCGATCCGCGTTTCGGCTCTGCGCGGCCTCGGAGCCCAGCCCAACGTCTTCTCGATCGAGAGCACGATGGACGAGCTGGCTATGGCGGCGAAGACCGATCCGGTCGAGTTCCGCCTGAAGCATATGAAGGACAAGCGCGGTTACGACGTGATCAAGCTCGCGGCCGAAAAGTTCGGCTGGGGCAAGGGCACGCTGCCGCGCGACCATGGCGTCGGCTTCGGCTTTGCGCGCTACAAGAACCACGCGGCCTATCTGGCGATCGCGCTGGAACTGAAGGTCGAGCCGGATACCGGCCGCGTGCGGGTGATCCGCTGCGTCTCGGCGATCGACAGCGGCCAGGCGGTCAATCCGGACGGCATCCGGAACCAGACGGAAGGTGGCATCCTGCAATCGCTGAGCTGGACGCTTTACGAGGCGGTGCAGTTCGACAAGACCCGCATCACCAGCGCGGATTGGTCGAGCTACCCGATCCTCCGCTTCGCCAGCGTTCCCGATACGGTCGAAGTGCATATCATCGACCGTCCCGGCACACCGTTCCTCGGAACTGGAGAAGCGGCGCAAGGCCCGACCTCTGCGGCCATCGCCAATGCGATCCGCAACGCGACGGGCAAACGCATCACTGACCTGCCGCTCAGCCGCGAAAGGGTGAAGGCCGCGCTCAGCGCGTAAGGACCGGAATGAAGCTGAAAACGGCGCTGTCCCACCATGGGACGGCGCTCAGCTTTTCGTCACCAAGTCTTTGACTTTTGTGACAGTCCCGTTGAACATGTGACCAAAGCAAAGGTACGTGAGCGCCCAGCCGACATGATGTCGGTCAGGGGCTCGCGGACCCCCTACTCGCGAGAG
>CBDDGK010000073.1:0-87264 GCA_965227625.1 Neorhizobium sp.
GGATGTGGGGCATTCTCACCCGCGGCGATTTCGGCATCTCGTTCGAACTCGGCAAGCCGGTTACGGAGCTGATCTGGAGCCGCCTCGGTTTCTCGCTGCTGCTGTCGATGCTGACGCTCTGCTTCGTCTGGGCGATCGCCATTCCGATCGGCATCATCTCCGCCGTTCGCCAGTATTCGATCTCGGATTATCTCGCGACCTTCTTCGCCTTCTTTTTCCTGGCGGTGCCGGACTTCCTGATGGCGCTTTCCACCATGTACATCATGTCCGCCTGGTTCGGGCAGAGCGTCGGTGGCCTGTTCTCGCCGGACTATATCGATGCGGCCTGGAGCTTCGGCAAGCTCATCGACTTCTCCAAACATGTCTGGCTGCCGGTGGTGGTCATCGGGCTCACCTCGCTTGCGGCGCTGGTGCGCATCATGCGCGCCAACCTGCTCGACGAACTCTCCAAACCCTATGTCACCACGGCGCGCGCCAAGGGCATGTCGGAATTCGAGCTTCTGCTCCGGTATCCGGTGCGGATGGCGCTCAACCCATTGATCTCGACGCTCGGCTGGATCCTGCCGGCGGTCATTTCGGGCGAGATCATCGTCTCGGTCGTCATGAGCCTGCCGACGACGGGGCCGCTGCTGCTCCGCGCGCTGCTTGCCCAGGACATGTATCTCGCCGGTTCGCTCATCCTGCTGATTTCGGTTCTCACCATCGTCGGCACGCTGATTTCGGACATCCTGCTCGCTCTCACCGACCCGCGGATCCGGTTCCAATGACAGACATCACCAATTTGCCCCCCGATACCGGCCCGTCGCTCGATCTGCGCAACAAGGACATCGCCGTTGCCGGCCAGTGGCGCCTGTTCTGGCTCAAGTTCAGGAAACACAAGATCGCGCTCGTCTCGCTGGTCGTGATCATCTTCATGTATCTCGTCGCGGCATTCGCGGATTTCATCGCACCCTTCGATCCGAACGCCACGAATGCGCGCTTCACATATGCGCCGCCGCAGGGACTGTCGCTGATCCTGGACGGCTCCTTCCGGCCGCATGTGAACCAGCTGAAGATGACGCTGAACACCGAGTCGATGCGTCGCGAGTTCCAGCCGGATCCGGCCAAGCCGATCGCGGTCGGCCTGTTCGTCAAGGTGGCGCAGCCCTATGACCTGCTCGGGTTCATCCCGATGCAGACCAAGCTTTTCGGCCTGGTCGACCCGAATCCGGGTGACAGTCTCTATATCTTCGGCGCCGACCGGCTCGGCCGCGATATCTTCAGCCGCGTCGTGCACGGCGCGAAGATCTCGCTGTCGATCGGTCTCGTCGGTGTTTTCATGAGCCTCATTCTCGGGGTGACGATCGGCGGCATTTCCGGCTTCTTCGGCGGCTGGGTCGATCTCGGCATCCAGCGCGCCATCGAACTGTTGCGCTCGATCCCGACCATTCCGCTGTGGATGGGCCTGGCTGCCGCGATCCCGGTCGGCTGGCCGCCGCTCAGGACCTATTTCGTCATCACCCTGATCGTCTCGCTGATCGGCTGGACGAGCCTTGCCCGAGAGGTGCGCGGCAAGTTCCTGTCGCTCCGGAACGAGGATTTCGTCATCGCCGCACGGCTCGACGGGATGAGCGAGATCGGCATCATCTTCAACCATCTCGTGCCGTCCTTCATGAGCCACATCATCGCGACGGTGACGCTGGCGATCCCGTCGATGATCCTTGCCGAGACGGCGCTTTCCTTTCTCGGCATCGGCCTGCAGCCGCCGATCATCTCCTGGGGCGTGCTCCTGCAGGAGGCGCAGAACATCCGTGCCGTGGCGCAGGCACCCTGGCTGCTGTTCACGCCCGCCGCCGCGATCGTCATCTCGGTGCTTTCCCTCAACTTCCTCGGCGACGGTCTCCGCGATGCAGCAGACCCCTATGAGTCGGTATCATGAGCAAACACAACGATACGATCCTCAAGGTCGAGAACCTCAAGACCTACTTTCAGACCCGCACCGGCATCTTCAAGGCGGTGGACGGCGTCTCCTTCGAACTCAAGCGCGGCCAGACGCTCTGCGTCGTCGGCGAGAGCGGTTCCGGCAAGTCGGTGACGGCGCGCTCCATACTGCAGATCGTCGACCGGCCCGGCCGCATCGAGGACGGCTCGATCGAACTCACCCGCGCCGACGGCACGGTGACCGATCTCGCCAAGCTCGACCCGCGCGGCAAGGACATCCGTTCGGTCCGCGGCAAGGAGATCGCCATGATCTTCCAGGAGCCGATGAGTTCTCTGTCGCCGGTGCATCGCATCGGCACGCAGATCGGCGAGGCGCTGCGCATCCATTTCGGCATCCGCGGCGCCGAGCAGCGCGCCCGTGTTCTGGAATTGCTCAGGCAGGTGGAAATCCCGCGGCCGGAAACCGCGATAGACCGTTATACGTTCGAGTTTTCCGGCGGCATGCGCCAGCGCGTGATGATCGCCATGGCGCTCGCCTGCAATCCGCAGGTGCTGATCGCCGACGAGCCGACCACCGCGCTCGACGTCACCACCCAGGCGGAAATCCTCGACCTCATCAAGAAACTGCAGCGAAGCCACGGAATGGCCGTGCTGTTCATCACCCACGACATGGGTGTCGTCGCCGAGATCGCTGACGAAGTGCTGGTCATGTATCGCGGCAAGGTGATGGAGCGCGGGCCGGTCGAGCAGATCTTCCATGCGCCGCAGGACGATTATACCCGTCGGCTGATCGGTTCCGTCGTCAAGTTGGAGAAGAAGGCCGAGGTCCGCCTGACCCGGGCCGAGATCCCCGCGGAAGTGCCGCCGCTGCTCGACGTCCGGAACCTGTCTTTGACCTTCGCCTCCGGCCTCAAGGCGGTGGACGACGTTTCTCTGATCGTCAGGCCGGGCGAGACGCTCGGTATCGTCGGCGAAAGCGGTTCCGGCAAGACGACGATGGGCCGCTGCCTGCTGCGTATCTACGATCCGCAGATCGGCGCCATGTCCTATCGCCGGCCGGATGGCAGTACGGTCGATCTGCGCACCGCCGACAAGGCAGTCCTGAAGGACGTGCGCCGTGAGGTGCGGATGATCTTCCAGGATCCGGTCGGGTCGCTCAGCCCGCGCAAGACCGTCGGCCAGATCATTGCCGAACCGCTGAAGCTTGCCGGCTTGAAGGGGAGCGAAGTGGAGGACCGGGTCGCCGAACTGATGCGGCAGGTTGGTCTCGATCCCGCCTGGCGCGAGCGTTATCCGCACGCGTTTTCCGGCGGCCAGCGGCAGCGTATCGGCATTGCCCGGGCGATTGCCGTCAAACCCCGATTGATCATCGCCGACGAGGCGACCTCGGCGCTCGACGTGTCGCTGCGTTCGCAGATGCTCGACCTGATGATGAGCCTGCAGGACCAGCTCGGCCTGTCCTACGTGTTCATCTCCCACGACATGTCGGTGATCCGCTACATGTGCGACCGCGTCGCGGTCATGTATCGCGGCCGGATCGTCGAGACGGGCGATACCGACCAGGTCGTCAACGATCCGCAGCACGACTACACGCGCGCGCTGCTGTCGGCCATTCCGCATCCCGACCCGCGCGACCGGCGCATCCACAAGCGCTTCCGCTACGACCCCACAACTAAGCCCTCGGGCACTGTTTCAGCCAACGGATAAGTCCATGAAAATTACCGATGTCAAAATCATTGTCTGCTCGCCGGGACGCAACTTCGTCACCGTGAAGATCTTCACGGACGAAGGACTGACGGGGGTCGGCGACGCGACGCTGAACGGTCGCGAAAAGGCGGTCGTCGCCTATCTGCAGGATCATCTGGCACCGCTGCTGATCGGCCGCGATCCGTCGCGCATCGAGGATATCTGGCAGTATTTCTACAAGGGAGCCTATTGGCGCCGCGGCCCGGTGACCATGGCGGCGATCGCCGGCATCGACACGGCGCTGTGGGACATCAAGGCCAAGGCCGCCAACATGCCGCTCTACCAACTGCTCGGCGGTGCGAGCCGCGAGAAGGTGCTCTGCTACACGCATGCCCAGGGCACGGATATCGCCGAGGCCGTCGAGGCGGTCGGCAAGCGCATCGAGCAGGGCTACAAGGCGATCCGCGTGCAGGTCGGCATTCCGGGCCTGCCGGATGTCTATGGCACCGGCAAGAAGTCGGTCACCAACAATGCGGCCGACGATGCATTCCCGCACGAGGAAGTCTGGTCGACCTCGAAATACATGCGGCATGTCCCGAAGCTGTTCGAAGCCGTCCGCGAGGCCTATGGCCCGGATATCGAGCTGCTGCACGACACCCATCACCGCCTGACGCCGATCGAGGCGGCCCGGCTCGGCAAGGACCTGGAATTCGCCCGGCTGTTCTGGCTGGAGGACGCGGTCGCCGCCGAGCACCAAGAAGGTTTCCGGCTGATCCGCAAGCATACCACGACGCCGCTTGCCGTCGGCGAGGTGTTCAACACGATCTGGGACGCGCGCCTGCTGATCGAGGAACAGCTGATCGACTATATCCGCACCACGACGGTGCATGCGGGCGGCGTCACGGCGCTCCGCCGCATCATGGACTTTGCGAGCGTCTACAATGTCCGCACCGCCTGCCACGGGGCGATGGACATGTCGCCGATCTGCCTCGGCGCCAACCTGCATCTCGATCTCTGGGTCCCGAATTTCGGCATCCAGGAATATTCCGGCTACCTGCCGGAAATCCTCGAAGTCTTCCCGGGCGCCTGGAGCCTCAACGACGGTTACCTGCATCCCGGCGAGGCGATCGGCCATGGTGTCGATATCGACGAGAAGCTTGCGGAAAAATATCCATACCAGCGCGCCTACCTGCCGGTGAACCGTCTCGAAGACGGTACGCTCTGGCACTGGTAGTCGGTTCAAGGTCGGAGAGGGAGAAGATAATGAAGATCACCGCGATCAAGAGCTATGCCGTCAAGGTCGGTATCCGCAACCAGCTTCTGGTGAAGGTGGAAACCGACGAGGGCATTTTCGGCTGGGGCGAAAGCGGGCTTTCCGGCCGCGAGAAGGCGGTCGTCGGCGCGCTCGAGCACTATGCGGAATTCCTGCGTGGCCGCGATCCGTTCAAGATCGGCGCGCTCTGGCAGGAAATGTACCGCAGCCAGTACTTTGAGGGCGGCCGGGTGCTGCAGGCGGCGATCTCGGCGATCGACATCGCGCTCTACGACATCAAGGGCAAGGCGCTCGGCGTGCCGGTCTACGAATTGCTCGGCGGCAAACACCGCGACCGCATTCCGACCTTCGCGACGACCTTTGCCGAGCCGGGGCCTGCCATGGTCGAGCAGGCGCAGATGCTGGTCGAGCACGGCTGGACGGCGATGCGCCTTTCTCCCTCGGGCCACGAGCACAAGGAAATCTACGAGCCGCGCGAACATATCGCCAAGACCGCCAAATGGTGCGTCAAGACCCGCGAGGCGCTGGGCGACGACGTGGTGCTCGGCATCGATTATCACCACCGCCTGTCAGTCGCGGAGGCTGCCAGCTTCTGCCAGAAGATGCCGAAGGGCACGCTCGACTTCCTCGAGGAGCCGATCCGCGACGAATCGCCGAGTTCCTACGAGGCGCTGCGGCGGATGACCGACATTCCGTTTGCGATCGGCGAGGAATTCGCCTCGAAATGGCAGTTCCAGCCTTACATCGAGCGCGACATCCACCAGTTCAACCGTCTCGACGTCTGCAATGTCGGCGGCCTTACGGAGAGCATGAAGGTAGCCGCCTGGAGCGAGACGCATTACGTCGACATGATGCCGCACAATCCGCTCGGTCCGGTCTGCACCGCCGCGACCATTCATTTCTCGGCGGCGGTCGCGAATTTCTCCTGGCTCGAGACCCGCAGCAGCCCGGCGGAAACCCATCTCGGCTTCGACAATTCGGAATTCTTCCCGGTCCAGCCGCGTCTGGAAGGCGCCCATTATCCGGTCTCGGATGCGCCGGGTCTCGGGGTCGAAGTCAACGAAGAACTGATCGCCAAACAGAGCTTCGAATTCTGGGAAGCGCCGCACCTGAAACGCCGGGACGGTTCGGTGACCAACTGGTGATATCGAGGCCGCGGGGCCGGCTGCCATGCGGCTCTTCCGAACGCGGCGGTAGAAAAATCCTCTTTTTACGGAAACCTTGGCGGGCGAACGGAGTTGGGCCACTCGTAGGGTAAAGAGAGGAAACTCCCATGCTGAAATTTCTTACCGTCGCGGCTCTGTCGGTTGGCCTCGCTACTTCCGCTCTGGCACAGAGTGCCGGCGGCACGTCCGGTTCAGGTGCCGGTGCGGCTGGATCTGGAGCCGGTACTGCTACAGGTACGGGCGCGGCAGCTGGCGGCAACGCGCCGAATACGCCCGGCATCGGCGCAAACGGCACGTCGGTCGGTCCGTCGACCCGTGATCCTTCGTCCACCGGCTCGATCAGCAGCGGTGGCAATGCCATCAATTCCGGCAGCACCAATTCGGGCTGCGTGACGACGCCGACCCAGCAGGGTTCGGCTGGCAAGCCGGCTTCGAATTCGGGCACCAACGGCTCGACAACACCCGGCGGCACTTGCTGAATGCGAAAGGGGACGGGCGAAGGCCCGTCCCCTTTGTTCATGGTGGGGCGTTAATGGCGGTAAAACCTATCCGCGGATGATGTCCTCATAGGCCATGCCGGCCTGCAGCAGCGGTTCGTCGGCATCCGTCAGGCCCGAGAGCATGAAACCGACCGGCATGTCGGCATCGCCGGTGCCGCAAGGGATCGACAGGCCGCACCAGTCGAGGAAATTGCCGAAACCGGTGTTGCGCAGGGTCTTGCCGTTGGCGGCAAAAAACGCGTCGTCATCCTTCAGAAGCGGTTCGATCTTCGGCGCGACATGCGCGACGGAGGGCATGGCGATCAGCCTGTCGCCGACCAGCGCTTCCGTCTCGGCAATCATCCGTTCGCGGGCTTCCAGAATGGCGATATAGTCCGCCGTGCTGGTTTTTTCGCCAAGTCGGGTGCGGGCGACGACGCGCGGGTCCATGCCATCGGCTTCCGGCCCGGCCAGCCGCTCGCGGTGCAGCGCAAACGCTTCCGCCGTCACCATCGGACCGTATTTCGCCATCAGCTGCGGCAGTTCGTCAAAGGTGGGGAAGGCTATCCTGGTGATACGGCAGCCCGCTTTTTCAAGTCTTGTGATTGCCGCTTCGAAAGCCACCACGACGCCCGGTTCGGCACCATCGAAGACGATATTGGTCGGGATGACGATGTCGAGCGGTTCGATCGGCCGGCGGGCGGTCAGCGGCACGCCCAAGCCGCACATGGCGGCATCGATCCAGGCGGCATCCTGCACCGTGCGGCACAAGGGGCCAAGCGAATCGAGGCTTTTCGCCAGCGGATAAACGCCGTCCATCTGGTAACGACCGCGGGTCGCCTTGAAGCCGACCGTACCGTTGAGCGCCGACGGAATGCGGATAGAGCCGCCCGTATCCGTGCCGATGGCGACGGGAACCAGGCCGGCGCCGACCGCGACGCCGGCACCGGAGGACGAACCGCCCGGAACGCGCGGCGCATCCTTTCCATGCGGATTATGCGGCGTACCGTAGGTCGGGTTGATGCCGATGCCGGAAAAGGCGAATTCGCTCATGTTGGTGCGGCCGATGGCCACCATGCCGGCCTGTTTCAGGAGGTCGACCACGGCGGCGTCCTTTTTCGCCGGTGCGGCGGTCTGCAGGATTTTCGAGCCGGCGGTGGTCGGCAGGCCCTCGATGTCGAACAGGTCCTTCCAGGCAATCGGAATGCCGTCCAGCACGCCCAGCGAACGGCCCTCGCGGATACGTTTCGAAGAGGCCTTTGCCTCGGCCAGCGCGCGGTCTTCCAGAAGTGTGATGAACACCGCCTTGTCCGGCCAGGCCTTGATGCCGGCGAGCACCTGTTCCGTCACCTCGACGGGATCGACCGTTCCGGTCTGGATCAGGGCGGACAGTTCGGCAATCGACATGGAACCAAAGGATTTCGTCACGACAGGCATCTCCCCGTTTATTGAATTGCGTCATAGGTGTAGCGGATATTTTGTCGATGAATAGAAGATTTATCGGCCGCGGGCGGCGAAGGGAATTCAGAGGGAACCCAAGGCCGATGCGTTGAGTTAAGACATGCCCGCCGTATCGCGGGCGATCGGGAAGGATCATCCCATGAAACATATCATCGCCGTCACAGGGCTTCTCGTCGCGCTCGCCGGCTGCGCCGCTTCGGATGTCGACCGGCCGTTGCCGGCTTTCGATATCGGCCCCGGAATCAAGCCTATCCCGGGCAGCATCACCTATGGCGGACAGCCACGCACGAAGCTTACCAAATCGCCGGTCGGCAGCATCGTGCCGCACGAATTTCGCAACGAGTTCGGCCAGCGGGTCGAGGAAACCTATGTCATCCAGCCGGACCGCAGCCTGAAACTCGTCAGCCGCCGCATCTATCGTGGGCCGTTTGGCTTGCGGGACTGACGCGCCGTCGGGCTCGAACCGTCAGCCGCTGATCGCCGCCCAGGCGCGCTCGGTGGCGATGGGCTCGTCGGTGGTGATCTGGTCGGGTTTCAGGGCCATCAGCGCCTGGAAATTGCGGGCCTCCGTCTCGCTGAAGCCGCCATCCGGGTCTTTCAGGTTGAAGGTCCAGGCATCGACAAGCTTGCCGGCCTGGTGGCAGAGACCGATGAGGTCCAGCCCCTGTTCGGCCGCCTTCAGAACCAACTGCCACGCGAGGTAGATCGTGTCCGGCTCCGTCGGGCCGGAAAGATCGGCTCGCAGATCGGCTTCCACCGCCTTCGGCCCCTCGGCCTTGAGGATCTCGACCAGCTTGTCGGTCGGGTCGATGCCGCGCTTGAGGCCGGGCAGGCCGTTCTTCACGGCAATAATGAGATTGAGGTCGGCGCCGCTGACGATGATCTTGGAGCCGGCGCTGGCGAAATATTCGGCAAGATGGCCCATCCCCTTCGCCCCGATCGTGGCAAGATCGTCCTTCATGTCGAACTGCAGCAACGCTTCCGGATGGGCGGCCTGCAGCATGGTGGCGAGGTCTTCGCTGAGGATCGGCGAATGGCCGCCGGCCAGCATGGTCAGCGGCCGGATATCGTCGGCTGAAGCCTTGCAGATCAGGCCGTGGCCGTTGGTTTCGCCTTCCAGTTCCTCGTCGTGCAGAACAACGAAGCCGCCATCGCCACGGACGCGCAGGTCGAGTTCGCTGGATGCGCCGAGGCGAAAACCTTCAGCCATGACGCCGGCCGAAAACAGCGGATCCTTGAAGCTGCGCCGCAGGCGGTGCCATTTCAGGCGGGTGAAATGGCCCTTGTGGGTGATGCCGAGGCCTGAAAAGGAAGTGGTCATGCGTTTGCGCCCAAGATCGATTCGATTGTCGCGAGACTAGGCATTTTCCAGCCTCCCGCCATAGCTTGACGACGGATAATCGACAGGACGGTAAACGCTTGCGGGCCGGGCCGGTTGGGCGATAGGCTTCGCATCATTTCGAAAGGCAGGGCATATGGCATCCGATGCGGACTGGGCACCGCTTTCTCCCTACAGCACCGGCCTGCGCTGCCGCTGCCCGCGCTGCGGCCAGGGGCATATGTTCAACGGGTTCCTGACGGTGAAGGCCCGCTGCGAAGCCTGCGGGCTCGACTATTCCTTTGCCGATCCGGGTGATGGCCCGGCCTTCTTCGTGATGTGCTTCGGCTGCATTCCGAGCATCGCGCTGGCGGTCTGGATCGAGATCACCTTTCAGCCACCCTTCTGGGTGCATCTCCTCATCTCGCTTCCCTTCCTGCTGATCACCTGCCTGCTGCCGATGCGGCCGCTCAAGGGCTGGCTGGTGGCGAGCCAGTATTTCTACAAGTCGGGGCTCGGCAAGATCGACGCGGGAGAGCAGGCAGCTATCAACCGGGACGACACCGGGCCGGCAGGCTGAGCGTCTACGTCCGCCGGCCGACCTCTTTCGCAAGATCGTCGAAACAGAATTTCGTGCCCTGCTGGTCGGCCTCGTTGGCGAGCAGCAGAACGCGGATCGGGAAGGCGACGGCCTTCTGGTGCGAACTCGAGACCGCGAGCTGCTTCTCGTCCGCCAGCACGGCGCGTTCGGTCGCCTGCAGCCTTTCCTGGATTTCGTCATGCGAGACGAGGCCCTTGTCGACGAGCAACCGGTTGATGGCGGCCACGGCGAGATAAAGGCCTTCGAGCTGCGGATTGGCGGTGTTCATCGTGTTCCCCCGTTTCGGGCGTGCATTTCCTCCCATTCATCTACGGCGCGCCGATCAGTCGGCAAGTGGTGACGAACGGGCTTTCCTGCAGTTGTTTTCGCGGCCGCGATTAAACCTGTTTTGCCGGAACCTTTTCACATTTGCGTCGTTCCCATTCACAACATCGAAAGGAGAAGGACATGAACAGTATCGTATGGTTGGTCGGCGCGGTCGTCATCGTCATCGCCGTTCTGAATCTCGTCGGATTTGCTTGATTTCGTTCGGTAATTCCACGGAAGTTAAACTTCCAGAAGAGATTCAAAAGGCGCCGCCCCGGAAGGAGCGGCGCCTTTTGGTTTGGGCGAGGTAAAGAAGCAATCGGCTGATCATTCCGCCACGAGCAGGGCGAACGGGTGCTCGCCGAAAACCGCGTTGATCGACAGCAGATCCGTGGGATCGACGGTCTTGCCGGTGCAGACGTCCCGGTAGTGGCGATGGGCAAGCCGCGGCGGCAGGGCGATTTCCGTCTCCGCCCAGCGTTCCTGGCGCGAGGGGGCAAGTCCGGTATTCAGCGCGCTGAAGACGAGGCGCGGGGCCACCACAATCAGGGCATCGTCCGTTTCGGCGCGTGCGTAGGCAACGATATTGCCGGCGCGCTGGCCGGTCGCCGACAGCGGAATATACTCGCCCTTGCGGAACAGCGTCGGTGCTTCCTGCCGGAGGCGAAGGAGGACGGCGACGACATGCTGCTTCAGCCGGCCGTTCTGCCATTCCTCTTCGGCATCCGAGTTTAGCCGGTCTTCCTCGGTCAATCTCTTCTGCAGGGTCTCGAAATCCGGTTCGCGGCGGTTGTCGGGATCGACGAGGCTGAGGTCGAGGCCTTCGCTGCCCTGGTAGATGTCCGGCACGCCGGGCGCCGTAAGCTTGACGATCGTCTGGGTGATGCCGTTGACCAGGCCGGCGCGGATGAAGGGGCGCAGCGTATCGATGAAATCGGCGAGGAAGGCCTGGTTGCCGGGTGAAAGAAGCGTCCGGGCGTAGCCGATGACGGCCTTCTCATAGGCCTCGTTGCTCTCGCCCCAGTTGGTGCGTAGCTTTGCCTCGCGCAACGCCTTTTCGACATAGGGGATGAAACGCTCTTCGAGCGCCTTCAGGCCGGTCGCGTCCTGCGGATCGAGGTCGGCCGGCCATGCGCCTGCCAATGCCTGGTAGAGCATCCATTCGACCGCCGGCTCCGGTGCCGGTCCGTCGATGAGCATCGAGACGGAGGAGGCGTTCACGCCGCGCCAGCGAGCAATGGACGCGGCCCAGAGATCAGGCGCCTCGGTAATCGCATAGAGCCGTGCGCGGGCATCCTCGCCACGTTTGGTATCATGCGTCGAGGTTCCGGACAGGGCGTCCGGCTGGCGCTCCAGGCGGGTCTGCATCTCGCGGTGAAACCGTTCGAGCGAGAAGCGGCGCGGCAGCGGTTCGGCGCCGACCTCGTTGAGGGCGAGCGCCATGTGCTGGCGGAAAAACAGCGTATCCTCGACCGACTTTGCCATCAGCGGCCCCGTCAGTTGCTGGAAACGGGTGCGGAAGATGGAAGCCGGACCGGCGGCGGACTGTTCGACGTCGCCGACGAGGATGCGCTCGAAAAAGGCCAGAGCGGCAGGTTCCGGGGCGTTGCGTCCGCTGCGGATCGCCTCCAGCACCGAGGCCAGTCTGCTGCGGCCTTCCGGCGGCAGGCCCTGGCGGGTGCCGTAGGTGCGGTATACCGGGAAGCCGACGAGAAGTTCGCGAATGGCGGGGCGGAGCGAGGTTTCGGACAGCGCGTGTTCGCGCTCCTCGGACTGGCCGATCTCGCGGGCGAGTTTCAGCAGAGTTGCAACCTCGCCGGCGAAGTTGTTGTCCGCCATCAGCAATTTGGCGGCGCGCAGTTCCGCTTCCATATCGACTGGCTGCCCGACGATCGTTTCGTAGGCGCTGCGCAGTTCATCCAGTTTCTCACCATCGACCAGCGCGTCGCTCAGGGTGGCGATGAATTCGTAGCCGGTCGTGCCGGAGATCGGCCAGTCGGCAGGAATCTGCTCGCCTTCGCCGAGGATCTTTTCGACGGTAATGTAACAGTCCGGCCCGGCCTCGTGGCGCAGGCGTTCCAGATAGGCTTTCGGATCGGCAAGCCCATCGACATGGTCGACCCGCAACCCGTCCACGGCGCCGGAGTGGACGAGTTCAAGGATCAGCCGGTGGGTGTCGTCGAACACGGTGCCATCCTCGACGCGCGCGCCGGCAAGGCCGGTGATCTCAAAGAACCGCCGGTAGGAGAGCTCGCGCGGCGCATCGCGCCAGGACATCAGGCGATAGGGCTGGGCGTCGTGCAGTTTTGCCAACGCGGCCTTGTCGCCGGTTTGCAACACGTCAGTCTCTCTGCCGGCATAGGTGGCGGGGTTCAGCGGGTAGAACGTATCGTAGTACGCGAAGGCCGGTTTGCCGGTCTCCGGGTCCGGTTTCACTGAAATCTCGCCGGCTTCCAGCACTTTCTCGAACGTATCACCGAGGAAGGGCAGGGTCAGTCTGCGGCTCCAGTCGATGTCGAAGTGTCGGGCGTAGCGGCTCTTTTCGCCGTTCTCCACCACGTCGCGCCACCATGGGTTCTCCAGCGAGGCAGCCATGTGGTTCGGTACGATATCGAGGATGAGGCCGAGGCCGGCGGACTTCAGTGCCCGGACCATATGCTCGAAGCCTTCCCGGCCACCGATCGACGGATCGATCTCGTTGGTGTCGGTGACGTCATAGCCGTGGGTCGAGCCGGATGTCGCGGTGAATATCGGCGAAGCATAGAGATGGCTGATGCCGAGGCGTTTGAGATAGGACACCAGCGCCGTCGCGCGGTCGAAGGTCATGCCGTTGCGGAACTGGATACGGTAGGTGGCGGTCGGGATTTTCATGCAGCGCTTCCGGCGGTTTCGAGGGAAACGAGAATGGAATTCGGCGGCAGGTCGTCGGATCTTTCCGGCCAGGCGAAGATCGGCTTGCCCGGCTGATCGGGCAGGGGCTGCGGCCCGTCGCCGATGTTCAGCGCCAGGGAGAGCCGGCCCTTCGGAAAGCTCCAGGTGACGGCCAGGAAACCCTTGTCCGTCGCGACCACCTTGCCGCTTTCGCCGCCGGCGTTGGCGAGCAGCGGAACGATGTGTTGCTGACGCAGGGCGAGCAGGTCGCTGGTCAGCTTCAGCCAGCCCTTGCCGTCGCCGGTCTTGAGTTTCTGCCAGTCGAGTTTCGAAGCTTCGAACGTCTTTTTCGCGTTCGGATCGGGCACGGTATCGCCCTCATGGCCGGTGTGGCCTTCGAATTCCCGGCGGCGGCCTTCGCGCACGGCCTTGGCCAGATCGCCGTGGAAATCGGTGAAGAACAGGAAGGGGGTGGTCTCGCCATATTCCTCGCCCATGAAGACGAGCGGGATATGCGGCGAGAGCAGCAGGGCGGCGAGCAGGACCTTGGTGCGTTCAGCGCCGGCAAGCGCGATCAGCCGGTCGCCCTGCGCGCGGTTGCCGGTCTGGTCGTGGTTCTGGATGAAGTCGACGAAGGCGAGCGGAGACTGGCCGGTGCTTTTGACGCCTCGCTTTTCGCCGGTCTGCGGCGAGACCTCGCCCTGATAGGCAAAACCTTCCGCCAGCGCCCGGGCGACCAGTTTTTCCGGCTCTTTGGCAAAATCCTGGTAATAGGCATGCGTTTCGCCGGTCGCGAAGGCGTGGATCGCGTTGTGGAAGTCGTCGTTCCATTCTCCGGTGAAAAGCGGTGCGCCGCCATTCTCGTCGCGCGGATGCAGGAAGGTGATGTTGCGGGCATCCTCGGTGGTCAGGTGGATCGGCCGGTCGGTGATCTCGGCGCGGACCCGCTCGGCGATCTCGATCAGCACGTGTTTTTCCGAAACATCCTCGATCTGGTCGATGGCGTCGAAGCGCAATCCGTCGAGGTTAAATTCCTCCAGCCAGTAGAGGGCGCATTCGGCGATGTAGCGGCGCACCGGATCGACGTCATAGGCGATCGCCGCGCCCCAGGGCGTCATCTTTTCCTTATGGAAAAATTGCGGTGCCAGCAGGGGCAGATAATTGCCTTCCGGGCCGAAATGGTTGAGCACGATATCCAGCACGACAGAAATGCCGTGGCCGTGGGCCGCATCGACGAAGGCCTTGAAATCCTCCGGCGGGCCATAGGCGGAATGCGGGGCGTAGAGCAGCACGCCGTCATAACCCCAGCCGCGATTGCCGCCGAACTGCGCCAGCGGCATGACCTCGACCATGGTGATGCCGAGTTCGGCGAGATGCGGCAGCCGGTCGATCGCGGCGCGGAACGTGCCTTCTTGTGTGAACGTGCCGATATGCAGTTCATAGACGACTGTTTCTTCCCACGGACGACCTTGCCAGTCCGTTTGCTGCCAGGCGTAGCTGGTCGGGTCGATGACGAGGGAGGGGCCGTTGACATCGGATTTCTGGCCGCGCGAGGCGGGATCGGGTACGACCATGCCGTCGGCCAGCACGTAATTATATTCGGCGCCGGGTGCGACGCCGGTGGCGAGCAGTTCGAACCAGCCGTCGTCGTCACCACCGTCGATGCGGCTCATCTCGGTGTCTTCGCCGTTCAGGCGAAGCATCACCGTCTGCTGGCCGGGCGCCCAGAGCCGGAACATCACTTCGCCGGCTGCCACATATTCGGCTCCCCAGCTTTTGGGATAAACGCGAAAATCGGCCACGGCATTCGGTTCCGACATATGCTCACCTGCCTTGTTTAAGAGAGACCGGCAAACGATCAAATCGCATTGTGGTTCCATGACATCCGACTGGCGCAAGAAAATTGCTGGAACGCGTAATAAATAGCAAGTTCGGGAGAGTGGTCGGTTGCCGGGTTCGGCCCTAGATTGGAGGATATGCAGACGGTTTCGAGGAGGGGATCTTTGCATGCTGACCGATGAGGAGGAACTCATCCATTCGACTGCCGCGGCGTTTTCGCGAGAGGTCCTGAAACCCGGTGCGGCAGCGCGCGACAAGGCGCACGCGATCGAGCCGGAAGTGCTGCGACAGCTCGGGGAACTCGGCTTTCTCGGGATGCGCACGTCGGAGGACTGGGGCGGCGTCGGCTGTTCCTATGTCGCCTATGCCAGCGCGCTGATGGAGATCGCCGCCGGTGACGGCGCGGTGTCGACGCTGGTGAGCGTTCATAATTCCCCGGTCTGCTCGCTGCTCGACGCGCATGCGTCCGATGCCCAGAAGGAAATGTTTCTGAGGCCGCTTGCCGAGGGCCGCCATATCGGCGCCTTTGCGCTGACGGAGGCCGATACCGGCTCCGATGCCGCGGCGATCCGCACCCGCGCGACGCGGGACGGCGGCGACTACGTCATCAACGGCTCGAAGATGTTCATCACCTCGGGCAAGATCGCCGGGACGATCATCATCTTTGCCGTCACAGATCCCGCTGCCGGCAAACGCGGCATTTCCGCCTTTGTGACGTCCACCGATGTACCGGGATTCTCGGTCTCGAAGGTCGAGGAAAAGCTCGGCCAGCATGCGTCCGACACGGCTGCACTGATGTTCGACAATCTGCGCATTCCCGAAAGCCAGCGGATCGGCGCTGAGGGGGCGGGGCTGAAGATTGCGTTGTCCGGGCTTGAAGCGGGGCGGATCGGCATTGCCGCGCAATGCGTCGGCATGGCGGAAGCGGCCTTCGAGGTGGCGCTGACCTATGCGAAGGAGCGCAAGACCTTCGGCAAGGTATTGCTCGAGCATCAGGCGATCGCCTTTCGGCTGGCCGATGCGAAGACGCAGATCGAGGCGGCGCGGCAGCTGGTGCTGCATGCGGCACGGCTGAAGGATCGCGGCGAGCCCTGTCTTTCGGAAGCCTGCATGGCGAAGCTTTTCGCTTCGGAAATGGCCGAGAAGGTCTGTTCCGCGGCGATCCAGACGCTTGGCGGCTACGGGTACATTTCCGACTTTCCGGTCGAGCGCATCTATCGCGATGTGCGGGTCTGCCAGATCTACGAGGGCACGTCCGACATCCAGAAGATCATCATTGCCCGCGGCTTCGTCTCATGAGGTGAGGCCGCGATTCATTTTCCAGCAGCGGTTCTTTGGGAGGAGAAACGAATGACGGACGGAACAAGACTGAGCCTGCATGTGCCCGAACCGGAGGTGCGGCCGGGCGGCAAGCCGGATTTCTCCAACGTGACCATCCCCAAGGCGGGTTCGGTGCGGCGGCCGGAGGTGGACGAAAATCCCGAGGCGATGCGCGACCTTGCCTTCTCGATCATCCGGGTACTGAACCGCGAGGGCAAGGCGGTCGGTCCCTGGGCCGGATCTCTCACCAACGAGGAGCTGATGGAAGGCCTGCGGCACATGATGCTGCTCAGGGTCTTCGACCAGCGCATGCTGATGGCGCAGCGGCAGGGCAAGACCTCGTTCTACATGCAGCATCTCGGCGAGGAGGCGGTCTCCTGCGCCTTCCGCAAGGCCTTGCTGCCTGGCGACATGAATTTCCCGACCTATCGCCAGGCGGGCCTGCTGATCGCAGGCGGTTATCCGATGGTCGACATGATGAACGAAATCTATTCCAACGATGCCGATCCGCTCAAAGGGCGGCAGTTGCCGGTTCTCTATTCCTCCAAGGAATTCGGGTTCTTCACCGTGTCGGGCAATCTCGCCACCCAATATATCCAGGCGGTCGGCTGGGCGATGGCTTCGGCGATCAAGAACGATACCAAGATCGCCGCCGGCTGGATCGGCGACGGGGCGACGGCGGAGTCGGATTTCCACGCGGCGCTGGTCTTCGCCTCCACCTACCGAGCGCCTGTGGTGCTCAACGTCGTCAACAACCAGTGGGCCATTTCCACGTTCCAGGGCGTCGCGCGCGGCGGGTCTGGGACGTTTGCGGCGCGCGGCCTGGGTTACGGCCTGCCGTCGCTGCGGGTCGATGGCAACGACTATCTCGCCGTTCACGCCGTCGCCAAATGGGCAGCGGATCGGGCGCGGAGCAATATCGGCCCGACACTCGTCGAATACGTCACCTATCGCGTCGGCGCGCATTCCACATCCGACGATCCTTCCGCCTATCGGCCGAAGGAGGAATCGGAGGCCTGGCCGCTCGGCGATCCCGTCATCCGGCTGAAGAACCACCTGATCCAGGTGGGCGCTTGGAGCGAGGAGCGGCATACGCAGATGGAGGCGGAGATCCGCGACACGGTGCTGGCTGCCCAGAAGGAGGCGGAAAAGCACGGCACGCTGCATGCGGGCGGCCGGCCTTCGATGCGCGACATGTTCGAGGGCGTCTACGCGGAAATGCCGCCGCATCTGAAGCGGCAGCGGCAGCAGGCGGGGGTGTGAGGATGTCTATTTTTACCGTCGAAACCGGCCCCTCATCCGGCTGCCGCCACCTTCTCCCCGCTTGCGGGGAGAAGGACCCAGGCCGCATCGTTTCAGTCTATCGCGGAGGTTGCGTGGGGCACGTCCCCTCTCCCCGTCAGAACGGGGAGAGGGGCAAGTTGTGCTTCTCAATCGCCAACTATTCGTGGGAGCTTTCCCCATGGCACGCATGACGATGATCGAGGCGATCCGGAGTGCCATGGACGTTTCCATGGAGCGCGATGGCGATGTGGTCGTGTTCGGCGAGGATGTCGGCTATTTCGGCGGCGTGTTTCGCAGCACGCAAGGGCTGCAGCAGAAATACGGCAGGACGCGGTGTTTCGACGTGCCGATCAACGAATCCGGTATTGTGGGCGCTGCGATCGGCATGGCGGCCTATGGGCTGAAACCCTGTGTCGAGATCCAGTTCGCCGATTACATGTATCCCGCCTATGACCAGCTAACCCAGGAGGCGGCGCGGCTGCGCTATCGCTCCAACGGCGATTTTACCTGCCCGGTGACGATCCGCATGCCGACCGGCGGCGGGATCTTCGGCGGGCAGACGCATAGCCAAAGTCCGGAGGCGCTGTTCACCCATGTCTGCGGCCTGCAGGTCGTGGTGCCGTCCAATCCCTACGATGCCAAGGGCCTGCTGATCGCCTCGATCGAGAACCCCGACCCGGTGATCTTTCTCGAGCCGAAGCGGCTCTATAACGGCCCGTTCGACGGCCATCACGACCGGCCGGTGACATCCTGGGGCACCCATCCGCTCGGCGAGGTACCGGCCGAATATTATACCGTGCCGCTCGGCAAGGCGGTGGTGCGCCGGCCGGGTTCGGCGGTAACGATGCTCGCCTATGGCACAATGGTGCATGTGGCGGAGGCAACGGCGCAGGAGACCGGCATCGACGCGGAGGTCATCGACCTTCGTACGCTCTTGCCGCTCGATCTCGATACGATCGTCGCCTCGGTGAAGAAGACCGGCCGCTGCATGGTGGTGCACGAAGCGACGCTGACCTCCGGTTTCGGCGCGGAACTGGCGGCGCTGGTGCAGGAACACTGCTTCTACCATCTCGAGGCGCCGATCGTGCGCGTCGCCGGCTGGGACACGCCTTATCCGCATGCGCAGGAATGGGACTATTTCCCCGGGCCGGCGCGCGTCGGCCGGGCTCTGCGCGAAATGATGGAGGCTTGAGATGGGCGAAAAGATCATCAAGCTGCCGGATGTCGGCGAAGGGGTGGCGGAGGCCGAGCTTGTCGAATGGCATGTGAAGGTCGGTGACCTGGTGCGCGAGGACATGGTGCTCGCCGCCGTGATGACCGGCAAGGCAACGGTCGAGATCCCGTCTCCGGTGGAGGGCGAGGTGACCTTCCGGCACGGCGAGATCGGCGAGGTGATTGCCACGGGCACGGTGATCCTGAGGATCCGGACATCAGGCGAGGACGGCGATGGTGAGGCTGAGCCGCATGTCGAACTGCGGAAACCCGAAGACGCGCCGCAGCCGGTCGTGGTTGCGTTCGAGCGAAAGCCTGATCCGGCTGCCGACAGGCCGAAACCGGTGCCGGAGGCTTCTGCGTCAAGACTTGTCGCAGCATCCGTGCCGAAGAACGGCGGTGCACCGCGGGCCGAGGGCGAGAGGCCCCTCTCCACGCCGGCCGTCCGGTTGCGCGCCAGGGAAGCGGGGGTGGATCTGCGGCAGGTGGCCGGGACCGGTCCTGCCGGGCGGATCACCCATGAGGATCTCGATGCCTTCCTGAAACGCGAGAGCGGCGGTGCGGCTCCGGCCGGGATGCAGCCTAACACGAACGTTCACGAGGTGAAGGTCGTTGGTCTCCGCCGTCGCATCGCCGAAAAGATGGTGCTCGCCAAGTCGCGCATTCCCCACATCACCTATGTGGAGGAAGTGGACATGACGGCGCTGGAGGAATTGCGCGGGCGGCTGAACGGCGGCGCCAAGCCCGGCCAGGGGCGTGATCGGCCGAAGCTCACCATCCTGCCCTTCCTGATGCGGGCCATGGTGAAGGCGATCGCCGAGCAGCCGGGCATCAATGCGCATTTCGACGACGAGGCGGGGATCATCCGCGAGTTCGGCGGCGTGCATATCGGCATCGCGGCGCAGACGCCGGCGGGGTTGGTCGTGCCGGTGGTGAAACATGCCGAAGCGCGCGACATCTTCGACTGCGCCCGCGAAGTGGCGCGGCTTTCCGAGGCGGCGAAGAACGGCACGGCGCTGCGCGAGGAGCTGTCCGGCTCGACGATCACCATCAGCTCGCTCGGTGCGATGGGCGGCATCGTTTCGACGCCGGTCATCAACCATCCGGAAGTGGCGATCATCGGCGTCAACAAGATGGCGATCCGGCCGCATTGGGACGGAACGCAATTCGTGCCGCGCAAGATGATGAACCTGTCCTCGAGCTTCGACCACCGGGTGATCGACGGCTGGGATGCGGCGACCTTCGTGCAGCGGCTGAAGACGCTGATGGAGACGCCGGCGCTGATCTTTGTGGAGGAGTGAGCAGACATGAAGGACATCACCTGCAAACTTCTCGTCATCGGTGCCGGTCCGGGCGGGTATGTCTGCGCCATCAGGGCGGGCCAGCTCGGGGTCGACACGGTGATCGTCGAGATGGCGAAGCCGGGCGGCACCTGCCTCAATATCGGCTGTATCCCGTCCAAGGCGCTGATCCATGCGGCGGACGATTTTCACCGGGCGGTCGCGATGGCTTCCGGCAGGAATACTATGGGCATACGGGCGGACAATCCGGCGATCGATCTTGTAAAGACCATGGCCTGGAAGGACGGGATTACCGGCCGGCTGACCAATGGCGTTTCAGGTCTGCTCAAGAAGGCGGGCGTCAAGATCGTCGTCGGCCGGGCGCGGTTCCGGGACGGCAAGACGGTGGCGGTGGAGACGGAGATCGGCGAACAGGTGGTCCGGGCGGAGACGATCGTCATCGCTACCGGCTCGGCGCCGGTCGAACTGTCTGCGCTGCCTTTCGGGGACAAGGTGATTTCGTCGACCGGGGCGCTGGCACTCTCCGAGGTGCCGCCGAGGCTGGCGATCGTCGGAGCGGGTTATATCGGCCTCGAACTCGGCATCGCCTTTGCGAAACTGGGTTCGAAGGTGACGCTCGTCGAGGCGCTCGACCGGATCCTGCCGGTGTACGATGTCCAGCTTACCCAGCCGGTCGCCAAACGGTTGTCGGTTCTCGGCGTCGAGGTTCTGCTCGGCACCAGGGTGAAGGGCATGTCCGCGAATGGTGAAGCCCTGCTGGCGGAGGCCGGGGATGGCGAGGAAAAGCGGATCGCCGCGGACAAGGTGCTGGTCACCGTCGGGCGCCGGCCGGTCACCGAGGGCTGGGGTCGCGAGGAACTGGAGCTCGACATGGATGGCCGGTTCCTGCGGATCGACGAACAATGCCGCACGTCCATGCGGGGTATTTTCGCGATCGGCGACGTGACCGGCGAGCCGATGCTGGCGCACCGGGCGATGGCGCAGGGCGAGATGGTGGCCGAGATCGTCTCGGGCAAGCGCCGCGCCTGGGACAAGCGCGCCATCCCGGCCGTGTGTTTCACCGATCCGGAAATCGTCTCGGTCGGCCTCTCGCCGGACGAAGCGCGGGCCGGCGGGCGCGAGGTGAAGATCGGGCAGTTTCCATTTTCGGCCAATGGCCGGGCGATGACGCTGTCATCCGAGGAAGGTTTCGTGCGCATCCTAGCACGGGCGGACAATCACCTCGTACTCGGCATCCAGGCGGTCGGGGCAGGGGTGTCGGAACTGTCCGCAGCGTTTGCGCTGGCGGTGGAAATGGGCGCGCGGCTGGAGGATGTGGCCGGGACGATCCATGCGCATCCGACATTGTCGGAAGGGTTTGCCGAGGCGGCGATGAAGGCGCTGGGGCATGGGTTGCATGTGTAGCTGCGCTTAGTGGTCTTTGATCGCAGCGCTTGCGGCCCCCTCATTCGCCTGCCGGCACTTTCTCCCCGATGGGGGGGGAGAACGGAATCGCAGACGCGCCCTCGTTCCCTTCTCCCCCGCGGGGGTGAAGGGCTTTTATCCTCGTCGCTTGGCTTGACTGATGCTTTACAACTCCAGCAGCGCATAGGGCCTGCCCGTCGGCTTCTCGATCTGCGAGGCGACGTTATACACCGGCGCGCCGCCCGGCGTCCTGCCTTCGTAGGTGCCGCGATGGGCGTGGCCGTGGACGACGGCCTTGACCGGGAAGCGATCAATGGTTTCTGCGAGGCGTGAGGAGCCGAGGAAGGGGTAGATCTCTTCCGGTTCGCCGGCGACCGTCTCGCGGATCGGCGCGTAGTGCAGCACGACCATTGCCCGCTCCGAGCGGACCTGGCGGAGCGCGTTTTCGAGGCGCATCGTTTCCTCGACGCTTTCGGTGACCATGGCCTTGATCGCCGGTTCGCCGAAGGAGCCCAGCATGTGGCGGCCGAAGCCGCCGGCAAAACCCTTGGCGCCAGCGAAACCGACGCCGTTGATTTCCACCGCCTGGCCTTCGAGAAGATGGATGCCCGCTTCCTTGAAGATATGGGTGACCTCGTCGACGCAGCCGCATTCGTAATCGTGATTGCCGAGCACGCCGACGATCGGGATGGAGCAGGAGCGCAGGTCTGCAGCGAGGATTTCCGCCTCCCTGACCTTGCCGAGGTCGGTGAGGTCGCCGGTCAGAACCAGGATATCGGCCGTCTGGGATATCTCGGTGAAAAGCTCCTTGTAGGAGGTCGTGCCGTGTTCCTTGACGTGGAGATCGCCCATCGCGGCGATCCTTGCCGTGCCATTCGTTTTTTTCGGTGCCGGCTTTTCGGAATCGGTCTTCGTTTCAGCGGTCTTGCTCACGCGGAACCTCCTTTTGCAATTTCCTCTTCCACGCCATCGCGCAGATCGCCTTCGCCGCCCACGTCGGCAAAGCCCCATTCCTTGACGTCGATTTCGAAATCCACCCGGCTGAACATGCGGCCGCGGCAAATCTTCATCTGCGGCAGAGGCAATTCGCGCTGCGCTTTCACCCGGTCGAGCAGCTCGTCCAGCAGCCAGTCCGGCACCTTGTCGCGCTCGGTCGGGTAGATCCAGCGGAAGTTCAAGAGGTGGATGAGAAGCACTTCCCAGTGCACTTCCATGTGGTTGAGCAGCCGCTGCCAATCGATCTCGTCATGGGCGCGCAGGATCATGTGGACGATGTCGCCGCCATCGTAGCGGTGGCGCAGCTGCACGAAACATTTCGACCAGATGAGTTCGGTCGGGGCGATGATACGCACCTTGTGGCCGTTCATCTCGATCTGCCGGGCGTTTTCGAACCAGCTGTCGCTGATCGGCATCGTGCCGTTCGAGGCGGCGAAGATGACGTCGAAGAAATGTCGTCCCTTCTTCACCTTGCCGAGCCAGCGATCGTCCTCCACCTCGATCTCGTAACCCTTGTCCTTGAAATGGGCGAGGATGCGGGCGTAGTCGCCCGCCTTGCAGAAGATGTCGAGATCCTTGGTCTGGCGGGTGATGCCGGTGTAGGCACTGATTGCGAACGTGCCGGCAAGCAGGAAGGGAATGTGGCACGCCACAAGCTCTTCCAGCGCCTCGGCAACGAAGGCCTCCGAGTCCGCATCGGCGAGATAGGGCGCAGCCTTCACCTCCATGCCGGGCATGGTTTCGACCGGATGGGTGGCCTGCGGAGAAGGTTTTTCGGGCGTGGGGCCATTGGTCGGTGAGACGGTCTGGCCAAGATTCTGCGCGGCATTTATGTCGGCATTCATGGACGATCTCCGAATGTCATGTCGCGCAGGAAACACGCGGGGATATCCCCCGGTTCCGCCTTGCGGTTTTCAGCTTTCCTGATTGTCGGCATTCGCCATCGGGCTCGGCCGGCCGTCGGGCTGGTCGGAATCTTCCCGCTGTTCGCGGTCTTCGAGATCCGTCTCCACCAGGTAGGCATCGCGATTGCCGAGCCGTGCCGCTTCCTTCAGCGCTTCCGGATTGGTCGTGTCGCGCTGTTCGCGGTCGGCATCATTCAGGCGTTCGTCGGATGTGGTCTTCGGTGTGGCACCCATGGCAAGGGTCCTTTCTGCAAATCATCGCCGTCAGCGGCGGTGCAGAAGGAGAACCCGTTCGGCAGGCGCAGGTTCCATCTCGCGAAGACAGGCGCGAAGGAACCAAACCCGGAAACCGGTGTTTGAATCCGCAATAAAACAGGAGGCGCATATGCCAGCCAAATCCAAGGCACAGCAGAAGGCGGCCGGTGCCGCATTGGCCGCCAAGCGCGGCGACATCAAGAAGAGCGAATTAAAAGGCGCCTCGAAAAGCATGGAAAAATCCATGACCGAGAAACAGCTTGACGATTTTGCCTCCACCAAGCGCAGAGGCAAGCCGGAACACGTCGCCGATCGCTGACGGTTTTCGGCTTACGCGGATGCTCGGCGGGAGGGAAGTCGAGGAGGCCCGACGGGCCAACAACGTCGCGCTCCTCCCAAACGGGTGGTCGCAACCGGTCCGCCTTGCAGCTCGGCGGTGCCTCACTCGATGACGACGAATGGAAACATGGGATAGAGCTTCAACGCAATACATCAGCTGCCGGCCAGCTTCTCAGCGGTCTGCCATCAGACCGAAACAAGGAACCAAGCGATTGGTTCCCGGGAAAATGATTCGGCCCGAATATTTTTCAGCCCGAATCACCAAAGCTCATATCCGAAGCGAACCGGTGCCTCAGACGGCGGCGTAACGATCCCGCAGAGCCTCGAATTTGGCGAGCTGCTCGCCGAGCAGTTCGCGGTTTTCGTCCCGCTTGACGAAGACCTTGAACATGGCCGCACCCTTTTCGTTCATGAACCATATGGAACAGGAACGACGGCCGTGGAAGGCGCGGTCGACGAAGGTGATCGAAGCGCAATTGTCCTTCTTGATGTGACCGCCGATCGGGCTGTCGCCATGGATGTTGAACCAGCCATGGCTTTCCGAGCCGACCGGCAACGCTCCGTCAATTTCGGCGACGACATCCTCGGTATGGACCAGGAAGAGGACGATGCCCCAGGTCGTGAGCTCGTTCCAGATATCCAGGAAGTGGTCCTTGCCGGCGATGACGGCCGCACCCTTCGGCAGGATTTCGAGGATCTCGGCCGGCGTCACGTCGGCATTGCCGGCGATCGACTCGACGATGCCGTCGGGCTTTTCGGCAAGTGCCGCCAGCGCCCGTTCGCGGCGCTCCGGCTTGATGTCGGTGATGGCGTTCATGACAGCCTCACGCCGCGGCGTCGGCGCGTGCGCCGTTCTTGTCTTCATGAATGATCACTTCGAAACCTTCGAAATGCGGGCCGGAGAGATATTCGACCTTGCCGCGGTTTTCGCCGGCCTTGGAATGCGCGGCGCGGAACTGTTCGGACTTCGTCCAGGCCTGGAAATGCTCGAAGGTTTCCCAGACGGTGTGCGACGCATAGAGGGTGTGATCCTCGGCCTTCGGGCCCTTCAGCATGTGGAATTCGACATAGCCCGGAAGCTCGGCAAGGCGGCCCTGGCGGCTGCGCCAGATGGCTTCGAACGCTTCTTCATAACCCGGCACGACGCGAAAACGGTTCATGGCGATATACATTGATCGGTCCCTCATTAAAGTTTCACTTTCGGCTCAAGATATCTGTGGCCGGCGCACTTGAAAAGCCGAAAAAACTTGCGTAGTCAACTCAAGTTATCTCCGCCCCGTGACGTTGTTGTATCGCACAGGTGGCGTGCCATGGAGGCATCTTGCGCCTCCGCCTGAGGCAAGAAAGGGGCATTGAGTATCATGGGGTCTTTCGGTCGGACGTTTCGCGGGGTTCGGGCATGCGGACTTTTCGCGGCAGTCCTGCTGGGCGCGGGGGTCGTATGGCCGGTGCAGTGCATGCGGCATCCGACAAGGGTAACCCTGAGGCCAAGCGGATCGTTTCGATTGGCGGCACGGTCACCGAAATCCTCTATGACTCTCGGCGCCCAGGACCGTATCGTGGCGCGCGACTCCACCAGCTTTCTATCCGGCGGACGCCAGTTCCAAGCCGGATGTCGGTTACATGCGGGCGCTTTCGGCGGAAGGCATTCTCGGCCAGAAGCCGGACCTGATCCTGATGGAGGAAGGCTCCGGCCCGCCGCCGGTTCTGGAAATCCTGAAAGCCAGCGAAGTGCCGATGGTGGTGGTGCCGACCCCGCCGGATGCCGCCAAGATCGGCCAGAAGATCCGCGATGTCGGTGCGGCTGTCGGCCTTTCCGACAAGGCGGAGGCTTTGGCGGTCAAGACCGAAGACGGCTTGAAGAAGCTTGCGGCTGATGTCGCAAAGATCCCGGGCCCGAAGAAGAAGGTTCTCTTCGTTCTTTCGCTTTCCAACAACCGCGTGATGGCCGGCGGTGCAGATACCGAAGCCGGTGCAGTGATCGAAATGGCGGGCGGCGTCAACGCTGCGCCGACCATCAACGGTTATAAGGCGCTTTCCGACGAGGCGGTGATCGCGGCCCAGCCGGATCTCATTCTTTCCATGTCGCGCGGTGACCATTCCCTCAAGCCGGAACAGGTCTTTGCGCTGCCGTCGATGCAGACGACGCCGGCTGCGGCGAGCAAGTCGCTGGTCTCCATGGACGGCCTGCTTCTGCTCGGCTTCGGTCCGCGCACGCCGGATGCGGCCCGTTCGCTTGCCACACAGATCTATCCCGGAGCGATCAACTGATGATGAAGGCGATGGCCATGCCCTTCCGGCCAGCTTCAGACGGGGACCGGACCCGCCAGGGCGCGGCAACGCTCGTGCTGCTGGCGCTGCTGCTTCTGGTGGCTTCCCTTATTTCGCTCGGCGTTGGACCGACGGGCATCGGCCTCGGCAATCTCTGGGCCTATATCACGGGCGATGCCGCAAGCCTTACGACGCAGGAGAGGGTGATCCTGGAAGCCGTCCGGCTGCCGCGCACTGCGCTCGGCATTCTGGTCGGCGCCGGTTTGGCGGTTTCGGGCGCGATGATGCAGGGCCTGTTCCGCAACCCGCTCGCCGACCCCGGCATTGTCGGCGTCACTTCCGGTGCCGGTCTGGCCGCCGTGGCGGCGATCGTTCTTGGAGCCGGTGCGCTCGCGCCGATTTCGATGTTGCTCGGCAACCAGTTTCTGCCGCTGATGGCTTTCTTCGGAGGGCTGATCAATACCTGGCTTCTCTACAAGATCGCGACGCGAGACGGGCGCACCTCGACGACGGCTCTCATCCTATGCGGCATTGCGATCGGTGCACTGACCGCGGCCTTGATGGGTCTCCTCATTGTCATGGCTGACGACCGCCAGCTGCGCGACATCACCTTCTGGAGCCTTGGCTCGCTGGGTGGCGCGACGTTCGGGCGTGTTCTTTCCATCCTGCCCTTCGTCGGTATCGTGCTCGTGATCATGCCTTTCGTGGCACGGGGGCTTGATGCGCTGGTGCTGGGGGATGCCGCGGCGTTCCACATGGGCATTCCGGTGCAGCGGCTGAAGAAGGTGGTCATCGTGGCGGTTGCCGCGGCCTGCGGCTCTACGGTTGCCGTCGCAGGCTCGATCGGCTTCGTCGGCATCGTTGTGCCGCATCTCTTGAGGCTTACCATGGGGCCGTCGCACCGTTTCCTGTTGCCGGGATCGGCGCTCGGAGGCGGGGCATTGCTGCTTATCGCCGATAGCGTGGCGCGCACCGTCGCGGCTCCGGCGGAACTGCCGATCGGCGTCATCACCGCGCTATTCGGCGCACCGGTCTTCCTCTTCCTGCTGCTTGGCAGGAACGGCATCAGCATGCGGGATATGCCATGATTTCGGCCGAACACATCACCGTCACCCGCTCAGGCCGCAAGCTGCTGGACAATGTCGGCATAGATCTGGAACCCGGCAAATTCACCGTCGTGATCGGCCCGAACGGCGCCGGCAAGTCGACGTTGATGAAGGTCATTTCAGGCGAAATGCAGCCGGATATCGGGCATGTTTCCTACTATGGAACGAGCGTCGAACTCTGCCAGCCGGCCGATCTTGCCAAGCGGCGGGCCGTTCTGCCGCAGGCGACACAACTCGCATTCCCCTTCACTGCACTGGAGATCGCCCGGATGGGTGCGGTCGCCCATGGTTCGCTGAACCCGGTCGAAGAAGGCCGCAAGGCGCTTTCGCGTGTCGGCCTGCGCGGTTTCGAGAGCCGGCCTTATCCGTCGCTTTCGGGCGGCGAACAGCAACGCGTGCAGTTTGCCCGCGCGCTGGCGCAGGTGCCGCAGCCGGTGGCGGATGGCGTGCCGCGAGCGCTGTTCCTCGACGAGCCGACGGCCAGCCTCGATCTCGGCCACCAGATTTCCGTGCTGGAAATCGCCCGGGATTTTGCGTCCGCCGGCGGCATTGTGCTGGCCATCCTGCACGATCTCAACCTCGCATCGGAATTCGCCGATCATCTCGTGGTGCTGAACCACGGACGCGTGGTGGCGGAGGGGCCGTGCGCGGAGACGGTCAACGACAGGATGATTTCCAGTGTTTACGGCATTGCCGGTGCGGTGGGCCGCCTGCCGGCGGGGCATATCCCCTACGTCCTGCCCCAATCGCGGCACCGTTAGTCGTGTACCCGGTCAGGTATTGGTTTCCGGCCGGGTGACGACGAAGATCGCCGGGCCGATCATCAGCGCAGCAACCAGCACCGCCCGCCAGAAGGGCGGCGAGGTGCCGAACCAGAAGATCGCATAACTGACCGACATCATGACGACCGCGGCAATCTTGGCACGACGCGGGATTGCACCATGCTGCCGCCAGTTCCGGATCGTCGGGCCAAATTTCGGATGGTTCATCAGCCACGCTTCAAGCCGGGGGGAGGAGCGCGCAAAACAGGCGACTGCGAGCAGCAGGAAAGGCGTTGTCGGCAATACGGGCAGGAACGCGCCGACAACGCCGAGCGCCACGAAAAACCAGCCGAGACAGAGGAAAAGGAGACGCATGAAAGGCCCATCGGATACCTGAGCACGATAGACAAGTTCGAAGGAAACGTCTCCGGGAAATATCATTTCGAAGCTATTAACTCCATCGGGACCGTGCCCTTCCCATTTGCCTTTCGGTGGTTATAGTGCCGCCGAATTCAACAGTCGTCAGGAGACAACGTGTCGAAGAAGAAAGTGCTTGTCGTCGGCGGGGCCGGCTATATCGGGTCCCATACGTGCCTCGTGCTGGCGGAAAAGGGTTATGAGCCCGTCGTCTTCGACAATCTGTCCAATGGACATGCGGAATTCGTCCGCTGGGGTGAGCTGGAGCAGGGGGATATCCGCGATCGGGCCCGGCTCGACGAGGTGTTCGCCAAGCACAAGCCGGATGCGGTGTTGCATTTCGCGGCACTGATCGAGGTGGGCGAATCGGTCAAGAATCCGGTCGGCTTCTACGATAACAATGTCATCGGGGCGCTGACCCTGCTTTCCGCTGCGATCGATGCCGGGGTGAAGGCTTTCGTGTTTTCCTCCACCTGCGCGACCTACGGTCTGCCGGATCGTGTGCCGATGGATGAGACGCACAAGCAGGCGCCGATCAACCCTTACGGCCGTACCAAGTTCATCATCGAGCAGGCGCTGAAGGACTACGGCGCCTACAAGGACCTGAAGTCGGTCATGCTGCGTTACTTCAACGCCGCCGGTGCCGATTTCGAGGGCCGGATCGGCGAGTGGCATACGCCGGAAACGCATGCGATCCCGCTCGCGATCGAAGCCGCTCTCGGTCGCCGCCAGGGCTTCAAGGTGTTCGGTGACGATTACGATACGCGCGACGGCACCTGCGTGCGCGATTATATCCATGTGCTCGACCTGGCTGATGCCCACGTACGGGCGGTCGATTACCTGCTGGCCGGCGGCGATACCGTCGAACTCAATCTGGGCACGGGCACCGGTACGACCGTGAAGGAACTGCTTGCGGCGATTTCCGAGGTTTCGGGCAAGCCGTTCCCGGTGGAATATGTCGGCCGGCGCGAAGGTGATTCCACCTCGCTGGTGGCGAATAACGACAAGGCAAAGGCGGTGCTCGGCTGGGAGCCGCAATATACGCTCGCCGATATCATCCGTTCGGCCTGGGACTGGCATTCACGTTCGAACCACGTCCTGCAGTAAGGAAGATTCATGGCCAAGCTGGTCCATTCGATGATCCGCGTGCTGGAAGAGGCGCGTTCGGTCGAGTTCTATGACAAGGCGTTCGGCCTCAAGGTGGCGGAGCGCGTGCCGTTCGACGGGTTCACGCTGATCTATCTTTCCAATCCGGAGACAGGGTTCGAATTGGAGCTGACCGTAAATGCGGGGCGCGCCGAAGCCTACGAGCTTGGCAACGGTTACGGCCATCTTGCGGTGACGGTCGAGGATGTCGAGGCAGAGTATAAGCGTTTCAGCGATATCGGCCTCACGGTCGGCAAGCTGGTCGAAATGCCGCATGACGGCAGGCCGTTCGCACGCTTCTTCTTCGTCACCGATCCGGATGGCTACAAGACCGAAGTGATACAACGCGGCGGGCGTTTCAAGTAAGGGAAAGAGGCCATGGCGGAAGGCGATATCAAGCTCGAGGAAAGCTGGAAGTTCGCGCTCGAGGCGGAGTTTGCCGATCCTTACATGGCGGAGCTCAAGCGCTTTCTCGTGACCGAGAAGCAGGCCGGTAAGCAGATCTTTCCCAAGGGCTCGGAATATTTCCGGGCGCTCGATCTGACGCCGCTGGACGAGGTCAAGGTCGTCATTCTCGGCCAGGACCCGTATCACGGTCAGGGCCAAGCGCATGGGCTGTGCTTTTCGGTGAAGCCGGGCGTGCGCATCCCGCCGTCGCTCGTCAATATCTACAAGGAGATGCAGAGCGATCTCGGCATTCCGCCTGCTAACCACGGTTTTCTGGAGCATTGGGCGGAGCAGGGCGTGTTGCTCTTGAACAGCGTTCTGACGGTGGAAGAGGGCAAGGCGGCAGCCCATCAGGGCAAGGGCTGGGAGCGCTTCACCGATGCGGTTATCCGCACCGTTAATGACGAATGCGATGGGATCGTTTTCATCCTCTGGGGGTCATACGCGCAGAAAAAGGCCGCCTTTGTCGATCAGGAGCGGCATCTGGTGATCAAGTCGGCGCATCCGTCGCCGCTTTCTGCTCATAACGGCTTTCTCGGCTCGCAACCCTTCTCCAAGGCCAACGACTATCTGCAGTCGATCGGCAAGGACCCGGTCGATTGGAAACTTCCGGATCGTGTCTAATCGGTGAACGATCAACTCTTCATCGTCAACAATAAGCGAACAATGCGTTCGGATGTGATCCTCTATCCAACTCGCCCCTGATCGACCAAATATTGCCCCAGAACAACGGGCCGCAGGTGCGGCTCTTGAGAAAGGGTTTTAAAATGCTCGACCAGATCAAAGGCCTCCACCACGTCACTTCGATGGCTGCGAGCGCCGGTACCAACAACAAGTTCTTCACCGATACGCTCGGCCTGCGCCGGGTCAAGAAGACCGTCAACTTCGATGCCCCGGATGTCTATCATCTCTATTATGGCGACGAAGTCGGCACGCCCGGCTCGGTGATGACCTATTTCCCGTTCCCGCACATCGCTCGCGGCCGTCCCGGCACCGGCGAAGTGGGCACGACGCTCTTCTCCATTCCGCAGGGTTCGCTTGGTTACTGGACCGATCGTTTGACCAAAGCCAACGTCGATGGTTTGAAGGCCGATAGCGCCTTTGGTGAAAACCGCCTGCAGTTTGCGGGTCCCGATGGCGATGGCTTTGCCCTCGTCGAAGTGAAGGACGACAATCGTGCTCCCTGGACCGGCAATGGTGTCGGCGAAGCGGAAGCGATCCGTGGTTTCCACTCCGCTTCGTTCCGCCTTCGCGATGACGGTGCAACCGGCGAACTGTTGAAGTTCATGGGTTACGAACAGGTCGATGCCAAGGATGGCGTGACGCGTTTCGGCATTCCGGGTGGCAATGGTGCAGACTTCATCGATCTTGAAACCATGCCGAATATCAGCGGTGCGCGGCTTGGCGCCGGCTCGGTCCATCATATCGCCTTTGCGGTCGAAAACCGCGAAAAGCAGCTCGAAGTCCGCAAGGCGCTTATGGATACCGGTTACCAGGTGACCCCGGTCATCGACCGCGATTACTTCTGGGCGATCTATTTCCGCACGCCGGGCGGCGTGCTGTTCGAAATCGCCACCAACGAACCCGGCTTCAACCGGGACGAGGATACCGCACATCTCGGCGAAGCCCTGAAGCTGCCCTCGCAGCACGAGCATCTGAGAAGCGCCCTCGAACAGCATCTCGAGCCGATTGCCTAACGGTATCGGGTTCAAGGAGACCAAGATGAGTTACGACAGCTATGTGCACCGGGCGCGGCCCGGTGCACCGGGAGCGCCGATCCTGTTCGTCTTTCATGGCACCGGCGGTGATGAAAACCAGTTCTTCGATTTCGGCAGCCGGCTTCTGCCGGGCGCCACGGTGATCTCGCCGCGCGGCGATGTGTCGGAACATGGTGCGGCCCGTTTCTTCCGGCGTAAGGCGGAAGGGGTCTATGATTGCGACGATCTTGCCCGGGCGACCGAGCGGATGAGCGAATTCGTGACCGCCAACCGCGAGCGTTACGAGTCCTCGACCGTTCTCGGCCTCGGCTTTTCGAATGGCGCGAACATTCTCGCCAATATCATGATCGAGAAGCCTGGCCTGTTTGAAGCCGGCGTGCTGATGCATCCGCTGATCCCGTTCCAGCCGGGCGACCGAAAGAATGGCGAAAAGGCGCATGTGCTGATCACCGCCGGCCAGCATGATCCGATCTCGCCGGTTCCGCTGACAACCGAACTTGCCGACTATTACAAGCGGCAGGGCGATGCGGTGACGCTCGAATGGCATGCGGGCGGTCATGAGATCCGGCCGAACGAGATCGAAGCGGCCAAAACGTTCTTTGCGCCTTACGGTGCCTGAACTGAGAAATCAAAAAAGCCCGGCCTGATATCAGGTCGGGCTTTTCTGTCTGGCCTTACGGCGGTGGATTTATTTGCGCGGCGTCGCGGTTCCAAAGACGTTTTTCGAGATCACCGGTGCGTTGCTGCTTTCGTCTTCGTCGTTCTCGGCACTTTCGCTGCTGTCGCCGCTTTCCTCTTCGCGGAAATATTTGGCGACGGCCTGCGTGTGATATTGCATCAGCTCGTAGCAATAGGTGACTTCGCGCTCGCCGGCCGACCAATAGGCGTTCGGCTCGCCGCATTCGGCGGCGGTCAACTTGATGCCGTCCTTCAGCGTGTAGAGGCTGGAGAGAAGTTCGCCGAGGATGTCGAGAACCTTGGCTTTCTGGACGAGCTCGACATAGTCCTTCAGATCCTTGGTCTTCGCCTTCTTGTAGTTGATGGTGAACTTGCTCTTCTGCTCGCCGGTGCGCAGATGAGGCTTCAGCACGCCGAACCAGCTTTCATGCGCTTTCTGGAACTCGCCGGCACATTCCTTGCGGCGGCCCTGCGGCATCTCGACATCGTCGGCGGGTTGCTGGAATTTCTTCGGGTCCTTGCCGACCATCAGGCAGACCATGTTAAAGGCGCGCTGGCGATCGAGCGCATGGGCGTCCCATAGCGCCTGTTCTTCTTCCGCAGCGTCGCTGGCGTCGGCGGAAAAGGTCCAGCCGTCGACCGAGTCGATCAGCGCGGTGTCGAAAACATCGTCATCGGCCTCCAGCAGGAGCAGGGTGGAAAGCGTATCCACCGCATCCTCTTCCCGGCCGAGAACCGGCAGGTTGAATTCCGAGATCAGCAGGTGGCCGGCTTCGTGAAACATGAAGAACAGTGCGTTGCCGAAGGCGAACTCGACACTGTCCTCCACCTGCTTTTCGGAGAGGTCTTTCAAATCCTGTGCCAGCGTTTCTGCGCGAGCTGCGGGTGCCGACATTGCCAGCAGGCCGGCAAGGGTACAGGTGAGGGCATGTTTAAGGAGACTGCGTCGCATCGGAGCTTCTGCCTTTCGTGAACGGTTGCCGCGCGATCGCGGGCGTTGCGGGATGTTGCCTGCCGCCTTGCGTTCTTTACTGACACAGAGAGCTTAATTCTCGATAAATTCTTGGTGTATAAGCAAAAACTTCAATTCATGGATGTTTTGTCAAGCTTCCTTGCGAACTGCTTACTTGCGATGGTTAGGGCTTTCCTAAAGCGCGCCACCGCGTCTTTAGTGCCGTTTCTTTGTTATTTAGCGTTTCTACTCCTTGGACAGGTTTCGTCGCCGCATCTCGGAATATTCCTGGAATCCGGCGAATTCGAATCCCGCACGAAAGTGTGAAGGAAATGGTGACAGAAGGTCGCAGGCGCACGGATTGTTAAGGGGCGAGGGAATATATACATGCTTATCATCAGCAAGCTAGTTTTCCGCCATGCCCAACAATAGCCCGACCCTCGGCTTTCTCCTGAACGACGTTGCACGCCTGTTTCGCAAGCGCTTCGAGCAACGAGCCAAGGATATCGGCCTGACAAGGGCGCAATGGCAGACCATCGCCTATCTCGCACGCTGCGAGGGCATTCATCAAAAGGCGCTGGCGGAACTGCTTGAGATTTCGCCGATCTCGCTCATGCGGGTGCTCGACAACCTCGCCGAACGCGGGCTCATCGAGCGCCGTCCACACGAGACCGACCGGCGGATTACGCTGCTTTATACGACCGAAAGCTCGCGCGCTTTGCTCGACGACGGCCGCGCGCTCGGCGAGGCGACCCGCCAGGACGCTTTGAAAAAGATCTCGGACGCCGACAGTGCCCGACTTTACGAAATTCTAGAACAGATGAAATCCAACCTCGTTACGGCCTGCCGCATGCCGGCCGACAAAGCCTGAAGACGTCCTCCCATGACAGACAATTCCGCACGTTCGCCCGCAGCCAATTCCGAAAACAACAACGTCACCGTTCTCGAAACCGCCAGCCAGCCGCTGCCGGAAGCGCCAAAGCCAAAGAAGCGCCGCAACCTGAAGCGCCCGCCGCTCTTCGCGCTCCTGCCCGTCGCGCTTGTCGTCGGCGGATATTATTACGTCGAGGGTGGAGAGATCATGTCCACCGACAATGCCTATCTCCAAGCGGACATCGTTGGTGTTTCTACCGATGTCGCCGGCACCGTCGCCTCGATCAATGTGCATGAGAACCAAGAGGTGAAGCAGGGCCAGACCCTCTTCACGCTGAAGCCGGACAGCTTCAAGATTGCTCTCGACGGTGCGCAGGCAAAGCTTGGTGCGGCCCGCAACCAGCTTCTGAACCTGCAGGCTTCCTACAAGGAATCGCTCGCCCAGATCGCCCAGGCGCAGGCTGACATTCCCTATTACCAGACCGTGTTGGAACGCCAGCAGCGGCTGATCTCCGGCTCCGCCGCCACACAGGGCGCCTATGACGATGCCAAGCACAATCTGGATGCTGCCAAGCAGAAGGTGGATGTGGCGCAGGCGACCGCGCAGGCGACGCTCGCCCAGCTTGGCGGCAATGCAGACCAGCCGATCGAGCAGAACCCGATCTATCTGGAAGCCAAGTCGGCTGTCGATGACGCGCAGCGTCAGTTGGACGACACCGTGGTCAAGGCGCCGTTCGACGGCACCGTGACTAATGTCAACGCGCTGCAGATCGGCAGCTATCTGGAGGCCGCACAGCAGGGCTTCTCGCTGGTTTCCACGAAGAACATGTGGATCAATGCCAATCCGAAGGAAACCGAGCTGACCTATGTGAAGCCCGGCCAGCCGGTAACGATCACCGTCGATACCTATCCGGGCGTCGAGTGGAAGGGCCAGGTTGCCAGCGTCAGCCCGGCCTCGGGCGCAAGCTTCGCACTGCTGCCGGCGCAGAACACTTCGGGCAACTGGGTCAAGGTCGTGCAGCGCATTCCGATGCGGGTGACGATCGATCCGGCCAGTGCGGAAGGCAAGCCTCCGCTCAGAGCCGGCATGAGCACCGTGGTCGATGTCGATACGGGTCACAAGCGCGGCCTGCCGGAATTCGCCCAGAAGGTGGTCGATATGTCGAAGGCCTACGCACATGAGTAACACGGCTTCACCAACGGCATTTGCCGTGGTGGCCAATCGCGGCGCTATAACGGCCTGCGTCATTCTCGCCGTTATCATGCAGGCGCTCGACACGACCATCGCAAACGTCGCGCTGCCCTATATCCAGGGCAGCGTCGCGGCTTCTGCCGATCAGATCAACTGGGTCCTCACCTCCTACATCGTCGCGGCCGCCATCATGACGCCGCCCTCCGGCTTCCTCGCCGCCAAGTTTGGCCGCAAGCGGGTATTGCTGGGTGCCATCACCGGCTTCGTCGCGGCCTCCATTCTTTGCGGTCTCGCGCAATCGCTGCCGCAGATCGTCGGGTTCCGCCTGCTGCAGGGCCTGTTCGGCGCGGCTCTCGTGCCGCTGTCGCAGGGTATCATGCTCGACATCTATTCCGTCGAGGAACGCGGCTCGGCGATGGCGCTGTTCGGCGTTTCGGTCATGGTTGGCCCGGTGCTTGGCCCGGTCATCGGCGGCTGGCTCACCGACAATATCAGCTGGCGCTGGGTGTTTTATATCAACGTGCCGATCGGTGCGCTCGCCTTCTTCGGCATCAGCATGTTCGTGAAGGAGACCAAGATCGATGCGCAGGCCAAGCTCGACTGGTTCGGCTTCGGTATGCTGTCGCTTGCGATTGCCTCGCTGCAGCTTTTCCTTGATCGCGGCCAGCAGCTCGACTGGTTCTCGTCGACCGAGATCATCGTTGAGGCACTGGTCTGCGCCAGCGCGTTCTATCTGCTGATCGTCCATACGTTCACGACGGAAAAGTCGTTCATCAATCCGCGCCTTTTCCTCGACCAGAATTTTGCGGTCAGCATGCTGTTCATCTTCGTGATCGGCGTCACCTATCTCGCCTCGCTGGCGCTGATGACGCCTTACCTGCAGTCGCTGATGGGTTATCCGGTCATTACCGCCGGGATCGTCATGGGGCCACGCGGGCTCGGCACGATGGCCTGCATGTTCCTGGTTGGCCGGCTGGTCGGCAAGGTGGATACGCGGATCCTGCTTTTCCTCGGCTTCGGGATCACGGCCTGGGCGATGTATGCGATGATCGGCTGGACGCCGGACGTCTCGCAATGGACGATCATCTATGTCGGCTTCATCCAGGGCGCCGGCCTTGGCTTCCTGTTCGTGCCGCTGACGACGATCGCCTTTGCGACGCTGCCTGCCCATATGCGCGGCGACGGTACGGGTCTCTACAACCTCTCGCGCAATATCGGCTCCAGCGTCGGTATCGCGGTCGTCTCGGCGCTGCTGGTGGAGAATGTTCAGCGCAATCACGCGGACATGGTGAACTACATCACCCCGTTCAACCCGATGCTGCATACCAAGGCGGCGGCAGGTCTCGACCCGACGACGGCTGCGGGTGCTGCCTCGCTCGATAGCATCATCACGCTGCAGGCCACCATCATTTCCTATATGGACGACTTCAAGCTGCTGATGATCATGGCGATCGTGGTGATGCCGCTGATCCTGGTGCTGCGGAAACCGGAAAAGCCGCCGGTCGTGGATCACAGCGCGGCGATGGAGTGAATGGGCGTAGGCCTCTCACAAGATTGCCCCTCACTCTAACCCCGTTCTGACAGGGAGAGGGGACGTGCCCCAAGCTACGCCGGAAAAATCGGGGAGAGGGCGGCGTTCTTAACCCTCCCCCTCGTGGGGAGGGTGGCCGGCAGGCGGGAGGGGTTTTGCTCCTGAGTAAAGTCCCCTCCCCAACCCCTCCCCACAAGGGGAGGGGCTTAACCTGCCGCTGAAATCTCCCCCTTCCGGGCTTGCCGCGGAAATTGTGATCGCCGATAGTGCCTCACCATTTCCGCGTCGCATTCCGGGAGGTCTACCATGAGCAACCATTTGAAATTCTTCATCGACGGGGCCTGGGTGGAGCCAGTCATCCCCGTCGCGCTCGACGTTATCGATCCTTCGACCGAGGAGGCCTATACGCAGATCGCGCTGGGCTCGAAGGCGGATGTCGACAAGGCCGTCGCTGCCGCGAAAGCTGCCTTCCCGGCATTTTCCCAGTGGCCGCATGCGGATCGCCTGGCGCTGTTGAAACGCATCCTTGCCGAATACGAAAAGCGTTACGAAGATATCGCCAAGGCCGTTTCGCAGGAGATGGGCGCACCGCTCGCCTTTGCCCGCGATGCGCAGGCGGCGGCAGGCCATGGGCATCTGAAAGCGACGATCGAGGCTTTCGAGAAATATGAGTTCACCGAGCAGCGCGGCAGCACGCTTGTCGTCAAGGAGCCGATCGGCGTTTGTGCGCTGATCACGCCGTGGAATTGGCCGCTCAACCAGATCACCTGCAAGGTTGGCCCGGCGATTGCTGCCGGTTGCACCATGGTGCTGAAGCCCTCCGAGATCGCGCCGATCTCCGGCATTATCTTCGCCGAGATCATGGAAGCGGCGGGCACGCCGAAAGGCGTCTTCAACCTCGTCAACGGCACGGGCCCAGATGTCGGCCAGGTCATGGCCGGTCATCCTGATGTCGACATGGTCTCCTTCACCGGCTCGACACGGGCAGGGGTGATCGTCGCCAAGACGGCCGCCGATACGGTGAAGCGCGTGGCACAGGAGCTTGGCGGCAAGTCGCCGAACATCATCCTGCCGGATGCGGATTTCGAAAAGGCCGTGACGGACGGCGTGACGACCTGCTTCGGCAATTCCGGCCAGTCCTGCGATGCGCCGACCCGCATGCTGGTGCCATCAGCGCGGCATGAAGAGGCGCTTAGCATTGCAAAAGCGGCGGCCGAGAAGCTTACGACCGGTGATCCGCGCACGGAAGGCGTCGATCTCGGCCCCGTCGTCAGTCAGACTCAGTTCGATAAGATCCAGCGGTTGATCGAGGCCGGCATTGCCGAAGGTGCGACGCTTGTCACCGGCGGTCCAGGGCGACCGGAAAACCTCAATCGCGGCTATTACATCCGCCCGACCGTGTTCGGAAATGTCACCAACGACATGACGATCGCGCGCGAGGAAATCTTCGGGCCGGTTCTGTCGATCCTTCCCTACGACAGCGAAGAGCAGGCGGTCGAGATCGCAAACGACACGCCTTACGGGCTGGCGGCCTATATCCAGGGCGAGCTCGGCCATGCCCGCAAGGTCGCGGCCCGGCTTCGCGCCGGTTCGGTCTATATCAACGGGCCGGATTGGGATCTCTTCGCGCCCTTTGGCGGCTACAAGCAGTCCGGCAACGGCCGCGAATATGCCGATTGGGGCATTCACGACTTCCTCGAAATCAAGGGCATCGTCGGTCATGGCTCCTGATGTGAAAAAGGCTTTCAACCCTCCTTCCGTCCGCAAGCCGTTCGGCGGCTACAATCACGGCCTGCTGGTGCCGCCGGGCGCCAGCCTGCTGGTCACCTCCGGGCAGCTCGGGATATCCACCGAAGACAGGATCCCGGCCGATATAACCTCCCAGGCCGAACTCTGCTTCAAGGCGATAGGGGCTATTCTGGAAGAGGCGGGCATGACCTATGCGGACATCATCCGCATTTCCGGCTTCGTAACGAGCCGCGAGGATTTTCCGGCCTATATGGCGGTGCGCGACCGCTACACGCTCGACCCGAAGCCGGCCTCGACGTTGATCGTGGTCGGCGGCTTTACCCGCGCCGAGTTCCTTGTCGAGGTTGAGGTGACCGCGGCGAAGGTGTTCTGACCTGGCTTGCCAATAAAGCGCGCCTCAACTTTCCGGGGCGCCTCTTCTTATATAAGCGTGATTCATCTTTTATTGATCACGCGATCGTTTCTATTGGATAGGACGGTTCCATACTTGTGACTTGCCAGAAATTATGGCGTCTCTTTAAGTATTCCTTGAGCTGAACGGGGTATCAGCTTGTTGCAGGGGCTTTAAGAGTGGGGTTTTTCAATGCGCAAGTTCTTCTTCGCGACCGCAGCACTCGTCTGCGCGCAATTTCTCGCGCCGTCGTCGTTTTCCGCAAATCTCGTTGCCAGCGTCAGCCTGGCATCGCAGACGATGACGGTCAGCCAGGATGGTGTCGTCACGCATGAATGGAAGGTTTCGACCGCACGGCAGGGGTATTCGACGCCTGTCGGCAGCTGGAGCGCCAAGTGGCTGTCGCGCAATCATCGTTCGCGCAAGTATGACGATGCGCCGATGCCGTTCGCGGTATTCTATAATGGCGGTTACGCCGTTCATGCGACCTATGAGACGAAGCGGCTCGGCCGCCCGGCCTCGCATGGCTGCATTCGCCTGCACCCGAACGATGCTGCGACCTTCTTCTCGCTTGCTGGTCAGTATGGCGTGTCGAACACCCGGATCGTGGTCAGCCGTTAAGATAAATCTTTGCTGAGCCGCAACCGGCCCTCGATCTCGAGGCCGATGCGGCCGCGACCGAACCGGTTCAGACGGATCGGCAGTTCCCTCTCGTCCGGCCGGCGGCGCAGGAATGTTTTTTGTTAATAACCGCAGTTTCTGAGCTGTTGCTCGTATTGCCGCGCCATGTTTGCGGATTTCTGGGCGGCACCCCGGATGGCCGAGGTGAACTGGCCGCGTTCGAAGCCGGCGTGGCCTGCATAATAGGCGAGGTAGAGATTGTAGCCGTCGTTGAGCGGGATGCCGTTCTTCTGGCTGCTGCGGTGATGATACCAGCCTACGAAGTGGATGGCGTCGCCGAAATCGCTGCGGCTGGCGCTCCACCGGCCGGTATCGGCCTTGTAGGTGGCCCAAGTCCCGTCCAGCGCCTGCGCATAGCCATAGGCGGACGAAATGCGCCCCCACGGAATGAAGCCCAGAACGTATTTTCGCCGCGGCTTGGCATAGGGCTGGAAGCCGGATTCGACATAGATCGTCGCCATCAGGATCGGCACCGGCACGCCGAATTCGCGCTCGACGCGCTTGGCATCGCGCGACCAATCGTTGAAAAGACCGTCCCGCTGCTCGAAGATCGCGCAGGCATTGGTGATCCGGCTCGGCGCCGAAGCGCAAGCGGACAGGGTGACGGCTATGAGGGCGATGAAAAACGCAATACGCATCGCTTATCTCTCGTGTTTGAGAGATTAATAACCGGTAAAATTTAAGGAAAAGTTTAGCGGGTTTGCGAGGGTTGGCTATGCAAGGTCGTCGATATCCACACCCAGAGCGTCGGCAATGCGCTTCATGACCGAAAGGCTGCCTTCCTTTTTGCCGCTTTCGATTTCGGACAGATAGGGCGCGCTAAGACCGGCTTGGACAGCAAGATCCTTGGCCGCCATGCTGCGATGAGAACGCCAGACCTTGACCGGGTTTTCGCCTGCAACCAGCCGGTTGACGATTTCGGCAGGGACGAGTTCGTCGCGGCCGGCGGCAATATCTGCCTTCACCTTGTCAGCGGCTGCGACATCGGCCTTGTCTAAGAGATCCTCGTATTCAGCCAGCGGAAGAACGACGAGCGTTTCTCCATTCGGAGTGGTGATGGTCTGCATGGCCGCTTTCCTATTCATAGATGCTGCCGCGAGGGCCGATCTTGATCACTTCGATAACATTGCCCTGGTCATCCATGATGACCCGCCAATCGCCTATCCGAAGGCGTATGTAAGGCGATCCAGCGAGGGCTTTGATGTTATTTGCGAGCGATTTCGGATCGTTGGCATATTGTTCGATCTTCGACGTGATCCGTTGCGCTTCGTTAGAAGGAAGCCTGCGCAAAACTTTGAGCGACGATTTGCTGTAAGCTATCTTCTTCATGATGAGAAAATAGCTGATTGCGAATTTTAATCAACATATATTCGCTATTGGCAAATTCGGTAAGGGGCGCGCGCTAAAACTGCTCCATCTCCCCCTTCACCTTCTCCAGAAACGCAGCCCGCGTCTCAGCCGTGCAGTTGTTCATGTCGTAATGCGCCAGATACGTCACCGCTCGCGCCGGATTGGTTTGCACCCTTAATACCCGTTTGGCCAGCTTGCGCGGCGGGTCGCCGGCGAGGAATGCGCGCCAGCGGGTCGCGCCGTAGGTGGTGACAACGGCGACCTTTTCGATATGCAGTTTGCGGGTCAGTACTCCGTCCTTCAGTTCGAAGGTGATGCCGGGGAGCCAGACGCGGTCGAAATAACCTTTCAGCATGGCCGGCCAGCCGAAATTCCAGACGGGGGTTACGATGACGAGGCCTTCCGCCTTCTGCAGGCGGTCGACATAGGGTTTTACCAGCGCCAGATTGTCCGGGTAGGTGTGGTAGATCATCCGGTCATGGCGGGACATGACCGGATCGAACCCCTCCGCATAAAGATTGCAGTCATCCACATCGTGCCCGGCCTTTTGCAGGCTTTCGCGCGTTTGCCGGCAGAGCGCGTTGCCGTAGCTTTCCTCGACCGGGTGGGAGTGGATGAGCAGGACGCGCATCAGCCCTCTGCCACTGCAAGGCCGGGGAAGAGGTAGTTCTTGCCGGCGGAGAAGTCGAAATCGGGATTGTCCCAGGCGATCATCTTGCCGGGGTTGAGCAGGCCCTTCGGATCGGTCTCCTTCTTGAAGGCGAGCTGCACGACATCGGTCTGCTTCATGCCCCCTTCTTCCAGCGTGTAACGGTGGGGGTTGAAGATCGGGCAGCCGTGGTCACGGTGGATCTGCATGATCTCTTCCAGCCGCTCTTTGGTCGTGTAACGAACAAGGGGAAGGCCGGAGCACTGGATGCGTCCGTCGAACTTGATGAATTCCAGATGGCCCGGCACTTCGTCGCCGAAGATTTCGGTCATCTTCTGCACCTTGGCGACATGATCCGGACCCGGATACTGGACCTGCAGATAGGTGAAGCCGGGATCGACCTTCAGTGCGCGGAGTGTCGTGTGGTTCCAGGCGAGTTCGTAGGCATGCGGAATGCCCTTCATGCTTTCCACCTTGTCGGAGCGGAAGAGGATTTCGCCCTTCTGGCGCTCGGTGAAGGCGGTAAAAGCATCCATGGAATGCGGTGCGACCATCAACACGCAGATCGACTGGCCGCGATGGCGGATGAAGGGCTTGTGGCGCGGGAAGAAGTCGTAGGGGATGGGGGCGGCGATCGGAGCGATTTCCTTGACGAGGATGCCGTTCTTGTGACCGATTGCGTCACCGAAGCGCACGGCATCCATGAAGTCGTCGTAGCCGACCAGAACATCCACCCAATCATAGGCGGGCGCGAGCGGCATTTCGACTTCGACGATGATGCCGTTGGTGCCGTAAGCGTGGGTGACCTTCTGCAGGTCCCAGGCAGTGAGGTCGAGCAGGCGCGGTTCGGCCTCCATGGTGACGACGCGCAGGCGCAGGATGTTGCCGAGATCGCGCAACCCGCCCCAGTGGATCGAACCGACGCCGCCGGAGCCGCCGGCAATGAAGCCGCCGATCGTTGCGGTCTGAGCGGTCGAGGGGTGGAAGCGCAATTCCTGCCCGGAATGGGCCTTGGTCTGGCGGTCGAGTTCGGCAATCACGATGCCCGGCTCGGCGATGACGCGGCCGGGATGAATTTCCTTGACCTTGTTCATGTTGATGAGGTTCAGCACGATGCCGCCGGAGAGTGGCATGGCCTGGCCGTAATTGCCGGTGCCGGCACCGCGCGGGGTGACCGGCACGCCATGGGCGAAGGCAACCTTCAGGACCTGGATGACCTCATCCTCGGTCTTCGGCGACACGACAATATCGGCGGTGACTCCTTCGAGTTCTTCCTTGAGAAGGGGGGAGTACCAGTAGAAATCGCGGCTCTTCTGGCGAACGAGGGCAGGGTTGTCCTCGATCGCGATGCCTGCGAGTTCCTGTTTGATCTTGGCGTAATCCGGCATTGTCACTTATCCAAAATGGGGTCCAGGTCACGGTAATCCGGCAGGCGACGGTCGATGCCCTTGCCATTCCGCATCACGATGCGGTCGGCCTGCGGACGGGAAAGGAATTCGCTCCAGCGGCGGGCGCTGAAGAGCACGAGATCGGCGGGTGCGCCTTCGGCAATGATGCCGATATCCGGGCGGCCGAGGACTTCGGCGGGGGTCGAGGTGACGACGCGGGCGGAGGTGTCGAGCGGGTGGTCGAGATGCAGGATGCGCACGGCCTCTCGGAAGACTTCGACGGGATCCATGTCGCCATAGGCATAGAACGGATCACGGGTATTGTCGGAGGAGACGGCGGTTTTCACACCCGCTGCCGTCAATTCGTGGAAGAGGGTGACGCCGCGCCAGCGGGGAGTGCGGTTCGCATGACGATCCTGAAGGTACATATTGCACATGGGGAGCGACACGACGGAGAGCCCGGCTTCGGCGACCTTGTCGACCACGCGCCTGGCGACATCATCATCCTGTCTCGCCAGCGAACAGCAATGGCCAACCGTGACGGCCCCTTCGAAGCGGTTACGGATTTTCGCTTCGGCGACCTTTTTCAGCGCCAGAACCTGTTTGTCTTCCGTCTCGTCGACATGCAGGTCGATGTCGAGCCCGTTGTCGGCGGCGGTGCGCATCAGGAGATCGAGGCGGGCATCGAGGTCCGGCCACATCTGCGGCACGCCGCCGAGCAGGCCGCCATGTTCGGCAACGACCGAGACGAGATCGGTGAAGAAGGCTTCGTCCCAGATGTTGTCCATCGGGAACAAGGCGACGGCCTGAAGCTCGATGCGCCCCTTCCATTCGGCGCGCATTTCCGAGAAGACCGGGAAGGAGATGCGCGGCTGAGGAGGCAGGCTGTCGAGATGGGTGCGGATCAGCTTGGTGCCGTGCGCATAGGCAGTCTTCAGCGAGAATTCCATGCGGGCGCGAACGTCATCGGCCGACCAGTTCTTTTCGCGGTCGGCGCGGACATTGTTCAGTGCGCCGATAAAGGAGCCGTCCGGATTGCTGCGGCGATCCCAGATATGACCCTTGTCGAGATGGGTATGCATGTCGGCGAAGCAGGGCCAGACCATTCCGCCGAGCATATCCGCTTTCGGCAGGTCGGCGGGCGCGGTGCCGGCGGGCAGGATCTTTTCGATCTTGCCGTCGGCGATGATGATATCCGCATAGATCAGGCCTTCGCGGTCGCGGGCGGCAAAGCCTTTGACCAGCACCGCGGGCAGCGTTGCATCGGTCAGTGCGAAGCGCGGAGCATCGGGCAGTGTCATGAAGGCAGTCATCAGTTTTCTCTCTTCAGGCTGCTTTCATGCCAGCGATGCAGGCTAAGCCAGGAAATGAAAGACGTGATGGCGAAGATCACCACACCGAGCAGCGAGAGCAAGACCAGCGCCGCAAAAAGCCGCGGAATGTTGAGGCGGTATTGCGATTCCAGCAGGCGGAAGGCGAGGCCGGAGCCTGCCCCCGCGGAACCTGCCGCAAATTCCGCCACGACAGCGGCGATCAGCGCGAGACCGCCGCCGATCCTCAGCCCCGTCATGAAATAGGGGAGCGAGGAAGGGAGCTTCAGATAAAGCAGCGTCTGCCAACGCGAGGCGCCGTAGAGGTCGAACAGATTGAGGAGGTTATGATCGACGCTTTTCAGGCCCTGCACCATGTTGGAGAGGATAGGGAAGAAGGCGACCAGGAAGGCGCAGATCAGCAACGCCACTTGGGTGGTCGGCGCATAGATCAGGATCAGCGGCGCGATCGCCACGATCGGCGTGACCTGCAGGATGACGGTGATCGGGTAAAAGGCCGTCTCGATCCATTTCGACTGGACGAGGAAGACCGCGATGCCGACGCCGCCAATCAGCGCCAAGGTCAGCGCCTGCATGGTGATCTGGGTCGTGACCCAAAGGGCGGGCCAGAGCGTGCCCCAGTCGTTGTAGAGCGAGGTGGCGACGGCGAGCGGGCCGGGCAGGATATATTGCGGAATGCCGTTGGCAGTAATGATCAATTGCCAGAGCAGAATCAGTGCGATCACCACGCAGATCGGGATGATCGTTCGCAGGATCGTATCGCGATTGCGGCCGAAAAAGCCGGGTTTTGGCGGCGCGAGGGGCTGTGCTTCGCTCATCAATGTTCCTCCCCGCCGATCGCTTCGAGCAGCATGTTGGAGACCTTTTCGCAGGCCTGGCGATAGTCTTCCGAGGTGCGGTAATGGGCGTCGCGGCTCATGCTGGTGACCAGCGGGAAGTCCGCGTGCACCCTGCCTGGCCGCGCCTTCATCACCACGATGCGGTTGGAAAGATAGGCGGATTCGAAGACGGAATGGGTGACGAAGATGACGGTGATGCCGGTCTCGCGCCAGAGGCGCAGCACATCGTCGTTCAACTTTTGGCGGGTGATTTCGTCGAGCGCTGCAAAGGGCTCGTCCATCAGGAGTAGCTTCGGCTTGGTGACGAGCGCGCGGGCGATTGAGACGCGCATCTTCATGCCGCCGGAAAGCTCGCGCGGATAGGCTTCGGCGAAGTCGGCCAAGCCGACTGTTGCCAGCGTCTTCATGATCTCGTCGCGGGCGGCAGCTTTGGAGACGCCGCGCAGTTTGAGCGGCAGGTAGACATTGCCGAACACCGTCTGCCACGGCATCAGCGTAGGCTCCTGGAAGACGAAGGAGATGTCGCCTTCTGGCAGGCCCTTGGAATTGATGCGGGAGCTTGGCCAATCGATCGTGCCGGTCGAGACGTCGCCGAGGCCGGCGATGATGCGCAGTGCCGTCGACTTGCCGCAGCCGGAAGGGCCAAGCAGGCTCACGAACTCGCCGCCCTCGACGGTCAGCGACATGTCGGAGAGTGCGAGCGTGCCGCTCGAAAACATCTTGGAGACGCTGCGCATCACGACCAGCGGGCGTTTGCGGGCATCTCCGGGTGCTGGCATCAGCGGTGCTTGGGATGTGGTCATTACGGGCCTTGGTATCGAACGAGCAAGGAGTTCACTCCCTTGACAGGAGGGGGATGGTTCCCCGGATCGTCATGCTCGGGCTTGTCCCGAGCATCTAAGCCAATCAATTAACGCACGACCTAGGTTAGGCGTGGTTAGATCCTCGGGACAAGCCCGAGGATGACGTTGAGCAAGAGGTTAAATCCCGCCAAGTTGGGCCGACCGTCTACGCCTACTTCTTCAGCGCCATCCCGACGCCCTTGCAGACGAACTTGGTGGAATAGGCCTTCTTGTAGTCCAGATCAGCCGGCTCGACGTTGATTGCCACCATGCTATCGAAGAACTTCTTGTAGCGCTCGTCGGTCATGCAGCCGATGCCCTTGGTCAGTGCTTCGCCGGATTCGATGATGCCGTATTCCTTCATCTTAGCGATGGAGTAGGCGATCTGGCCATCCGTCATTTCCGGATTGTCTTTCTTGATCAGGTCGTTGGCGGCCTTGTTGTCGCCGTAGATGTAATTGTACCAGCCCTCGATCGAGGCATCGACGAAACGCTGCACGACGTCCGGCTTCTTGTCGATCATCGGCCGGGTGGTGGTGATCATCGTCGAATAGGGGCCGAAACCGGCATCGGCGATCAGGAATACTTTCGGCTTCCAGCCAGCCTGCTTTTCGATTTCGTAGGGTTCGGAGGTCAGATAGCCCTGCTGCGCGGACTTCTTGTCGGCGATGAACGGTGCCGGGTTGAAGGTATAGGGCTTGTACTGCGCGTCGCTGAAGCCTTTGAAGTTCTTCTTCATCCACTCGAAATAGGTGACGTAACCGTCCTTGCCCATGAAGATCGAGCCGGCTTTCGCGAGGTCCTCGAACTTCTCGATGCCGGCATCCGGATGGGCCATCAGGATCTGCGGGTCTTTCTGGAAAATCGAGGCCACGCTGACCATCGGAATGCCCTGCTTGACGGCGTCCATGTCACCCAGCGGGCCACCCATGTAGAAATCGACCTTGCCGGCGATCAGTAGCGCCCGGTTGGCGGCGTTCGGTCCGCCCTGAACGATCTTTACCTTGAGGCCGTGCTTCTCGTAGGTACCGTCGGCGACGGCCTGGTAGAAGCCGCCATGCTCGGCCTGGGCGAGCCAGTTGGTGCCGTAGGAGACTTCATCGAGCGCGGCTGCTGGCTGCGCAGCAAGGCCTGCGGCCATCAGGCCGAATGCGGCGAGAAAACCCTTCATCGTCAATGCGTTGGGCATGGTAAGCTGTTCCCCTGTTAAACCGTGCGGCATCGTGAGAGCACTTGTTTTCTTGCATTTGTACGGTTGCGTTGCTCTTTGAAAAGCATCAAATTTCGTGCGCATTGATGCCTTTATGGCATCGGTTGAATTTTGATCTGCCAAATTGTGCGGCATGATCAAAAAATATGCAACGAGGTTCGTTTCGAAAAATGCTGCACTCGCGAAAACTTCAATATATCGACGAGATCGCCCGCTGCGGTTCGATCCGAAAGGCGGCCGCTCGGCTCAATGTTGCCTCCTCGGCGATCAACCGGCAGATCCTCGCTTTGGAAGAAGAGCTAGGTGCGCCGATCTTCGAGCGCATGCCGCGCGGGCTGAAGCTGACGGCGGCCGGAGAGCTCTGCATCGAGCACATTCGCGAAGTGCTGAAGGCCTATGAGCGCACGGAGGCGCGCATTCGCGGCCTGAAGATGCCGCAGGCCGGAAAGGTATCGCTGGTCGCAACCGTCGGCCTCGCGGCGGGACCGCTGCCGGATATCATCGCGAATTTCGTGCGGCAGCATCCGCGGGTGCGGGTTCACCTGAGAAACGACGGCCCGTCCAACACGCTGCACCCGGTCTTGGCCGGTGAAGTGGACCTCGGTATCGGCTTCAATATCGCGGCGACGCCGGGCATCCGGACGCTTGCCAATTTCGACATTCCGATCGGCGCGGTGCTGCCTCCCGGGCATCGGTTGGCCGGGGAGGACGGGCCGATTGATCTCGTAGAAGTGGCGCAGGAGCCGCTGGTGCTGGCGCAGCCAGGCACCAGCCTGCGCAATATCATCGATCTTGCCTTCTCGCCGCTGTCCGTGCCGGTCGAGCCGGTGGTGGAAAGCAATGCGTCCGACATGTTGAAGAAGCTGGTGAAATCGGGGATTGGCCTGACTTTGCTCAATCCGCTCGACGTGTTGCCGGAATGCCGGCGAGGAGAGCTTGTGTTCCGGCCGCTCGCCAATTCGCATGCCCGTCATCAGCCGATGAAGTTGTTTGCGCGATCACGCACGGCGCTTGACACGGCAACGAGCCTGTTTCTCGAATTCCTGCTGTCGGAGCTCGGCGCGATGGTCGCCGAGCTGCAGGCCAGGGGGCACGTGCCGCCGCAACCGCGCGATATTCAGCGCGAATAGAGCTCGGAGAGCGGGAAGGTCTCGAATTCGCGCAGCATTTCGATGAAGCCCGCAACCTGATGGCGGCAGATGATGGCACCTTTTTCCGCCGTCCCCTTCGAAGCATCGCCGACGACGCCATTGGGGTTGAGGTCATGCGCCAGCCAGGAAAGCACGTGCGGCGGCGCCGGCTGCATGAACTTCGAGCGGCTTTCCGCTGCCGAAACGAAATTCTGCGCCTTTTCCATCCGCACCAGCTCGGGGCGAAAATGCAGCATCAAGGAAGTTTCCACTTCGCCGCCATGGATGCCGTATTTCTGTTCGTGGTCGCTGATCAGGCCGGGCGGATTGCCGAAGCGGCCCCATTGGGTGCCGATCACCGCCATCTCGTAACGGACACGCAACTCGCGGCCGACGATGCTCATGATATCGACATTGCCGCCATGCGAATTGACGAAGACCAGCTTGCGCACGCCGGCTTCCGCAACCTTGGCGCCGATCGCGGTCCACATGGGAATGAGCAGGTCCGGGCCGAAGGACAGCGTGCCGGGACCGTAGACATGTTCATTGGCCTTGCCGATTTCCTGGGTGGGCAGAACGAGGATATCGAGTTCTTCCGGGCGCTGGGCCTTCAGCTCGGCGATCATGCCGTTGCCGATCGCCACGTCGGTCGCGATCGGCAGGTGCGGGCCGTGCTGCTCGGTCGAGGCGATCGGCAGGATGGCAATCGTCTTTTCGGGAGAAAGGTGGGCGAAATCGTAGGTGGTGAGTTCGTTCCAGTAAAACGGCTTGCCCATGGTCGCGACACCTTTCTGTCCATATCGGCACAGGGGTAGGAGATAGGCTGCTTCTCGAAAAGCATCATTTTCCGCCCGGTACGCTGCCTTTTTGCGCGCGCTTTATTCGCGACTGTGCCAAGCCGGGAAAAAAGTCGATTTCAATAAAATTGCACCTTTCTGCTTAAGCGGGCCGAAAACCATCCTGCGTATGTTTGTGCCATGAAGAAACGAGGCGGCGCAAAAGTCGCCCATTTTGAAGCAGGGTGCAGTTCCATGATCAAGAAGCTTGTCCTTTCGGCGGTCGTTCTGGCTGCCCTCATTTCCGCCAAGGAATCCCATGCGGCCGGCGTTGCCGGTTTCGCCCGCGGCCTGTCGGCGATTACGACGCCGCAGATCCACACGGCCGACATTGCGACGGCCAAGCAGCGTAAGGCAGCCGAAGAAGGCGTCCTGACGCTCGACTTCACCAAGCGCCGCGAACTCCTGAACGTCAATGCCAATATCAACGGCACGATGGCTGAGCTCGACACCTATTTCGACGGCATGGCAGGCGGCTTCTCGCTGGCCCAGGCCAATGGCTGCACCGATTGCGCCGAGCTGAAGCGCGATCAGCTGATCTCGCTCGGCTGGTCCGAAAAGGCCATGCGCATTGCCTATGCCGTGAGCGGCGAAGGCGTCGTGGAGCGCGTGCTTGTCATCACCACCGACCGCGGCGACGTGGTCCTCGGCTCCAGCCTTGAAATGCCGGCCGAACGCCTGCCGGCTGCCGCTCAAAAGAGCGCAAAGCCGGCCGAGCCATCCTACATCGATCTCTAAATCCCTGCGCGACTGCCCTGCGCTGGGCCTGCCTCCATCGGGCAGGCTTTTGACCCGCCTTCGTCAATGAAGGCGGGCTTTTTCCGTTTTCTGAGTGGTATTTTTTGTATATACAGGAAATATGATTATTGTCTGGGACGAACCGAAGCGGCTGGCTAACCTTTATAAGCACGGCTTTGACTTTGCAGAGCTGACGGAGGGGTTCTTTGCCTCCTCCGTCATCGTTCCGGCCAATCGCGGACGCAGTATGGCAGTTGGCCGACTGAGCAACGGCGTTATTGCCGTCGTTTTTGTCTTTCTAGGCAGGGAAGGTCTTTCGGTCATTTCTATGCGGACCGCCGACAGCAAGGAAAGGAGACTTCTAGGATGAAGAAGCAGCAGATCGACAAGGAATTCGTTCCCGGGAAGGGATTTACCCAAGAGGATTGGGACGATGTCGACAGCCCATTCGCAACCGATGAACAGCTTGCCCAGGCGCGCCCATTCGCCGAAGTTTTTCCCGAATGGGCCGAAGAGATACGCCGCAACAAGGGGCGGCCTAAGCAGGAGAAGACCAAGAAAGCGGTGAGCTTGCGACTGGACGAGGACGTCATCGACGGTTTCAAGGCGTCCGGCGACGGCTGGCAGGCGCGGATGAACGCGGCATTGCGCGCCCATCTCGGTCTGCGCTGATTATTTCGCGGCCTGCGCCGGCTTGCCCCATTCGGCAATCGCGATGCCGCCGAGTGCCAGGATGAGCGCGATGACGTGGAAAAGCTGCAGCGCTTCGCCGATGATGGCGACGGAGAGCAGTGTTCCGAAGACGGGCACGAGATTAATGAACAGGCCCGCGCGGTTGGCACCGATCTTTTCGACGCCGACGATATAGAGGACCTGCGCCACCAGTGATGCGAAGAGGGCGGTGTAGATCGCAACCGTCCAGCCGGTCTGGTCCGGCCAGATCATCCGTCCGGTCGAATATTCCCAGATGACGAGCGGGATGGAGAAGATCAGTGCGACGAGGGCGGGGATCGCCATCATGGTGCGCCAGTTGATCACCGGCCGCCAGCGCAGCGCCACGGTATAGATCGCATAACCGACCACGGCGATCATCATGATCGCGTCGCCGATATTGACGGTGAGGGTCATCAGCGTCTGGAAATCCCCATGCACGGCGGTGATCAGGCCGCCGATGAAGGTGAGCGTGAAGCCGACGACCTGCAAGAGTGAGACACGCATGCGGAACAGCACGAAATTCATCACGAAGATCAGCATCGGAATGAGCACCTGCTCGACCGTGACGTTGATCGCGGTCGTATAGTTCACGGCGGTATAGAGCGCGGCATTGAAGACGACATAGCCCATGACGCCCAGGAAGACGAGGATAGGCAGGTTCTTGCGGACGACCGGCCAGTCCTTTTTGATCTGCGGCATCGAGATCGCAAAGATGATGACGACCGCGATGAGCCACCGGAAAAAGGTCAGGGTCATCGGGCTGATATGGCCGACGGCGAGCTTGCCCGCCACCGCATTGCCGCCCCAGCACAGAGTCGCGATGATGAGGGAAAGATAGGCTTTCTGATGCAAGGGCAGGTCTCCGGCGCCGACCGGCGCGGCGGCGGCAGGGGCGATCAGGTGAGTGGATGGGTGGGAAATAGCCCGCAGCTCACGCTTTTGTCACGTAAAAAGCTCGGTCAAGTCACAAACAGGTCGCTTTCCTTTGCCCAAGGCATTATAGATGCGGCCGTTTGCAGTGTGGCGCTAAGCGTGTGACGCGCACATTGCTGAAATTAGAGTGGCGCACCGACCGTATATCAAATCGATGTACGGACGGTGTGCGTATGGTCGCGTGGGGCTTTTGCCCGCAGCACAGGAAGCAGATATGACGAACGTAGTCGTGGTTGGTTCGCAATGGGGTGACGAAGGCAAGGGCAAGATTGTCGACTGGCTTTCCGAACGCGCCGATGTCATCGTGCGCTATCAGGGTGGACACAATGCCGGCCATACGCTCGTCATCGATGGCGTGAGCTATAAGCTCGCGCTGCTGCCGTCCGGCCTCGTGCGCGGCAAACTCAGCGTTATCGGCAACGGCGTCGTCGTCGATCCGCATCATTTCGTGGCTGAACTGGAAAAGCTGCGCGGTCAGGGCGTTACCGTGACGCCGGAAATCCTGCGCATCGCCGACAACGCTCCGCTGATCCTTTCGCTGCACCGCGATCTCGACGGTTTTCGCGAAGATGCGGCTTCCAACAGCGGTACCAAGATCGGCACGACCCGCCGCGGCATCGGCCCGGCCTATGAAGACAAGGTTGGCCGCCGCGCCATCCGCGCCATCGACCTTGCCGATCTGGAAACGCTGCCGGCCAAGATCGACCGCCTGCTGACCCATCACAATGCGCTGCGCCGCGGCCTCGGCCTGCCGGAAATCTCGGTCGAATCGCTGGTTGAGGAACTGACCTCGGTCGCCGACAAGATCCTTCCTTATGTCGATCAGGTCTGGCGCATTCTCGACGACCAGCGCAAGGCCGGTGCCCGCATCCTGTTCGAAGGTGCGCAGGGCGCGCTGCTCGACAACGACCACGGCACCTATCCGTTCGTCACTTCGTCCAACACGGTTGCCGGCCAGGCCGCCGCCGGTTCGGGCCTTGGTCCGACGGCAATCGGTTATGTGCTCGGCATCACCAAGGCCTACACGACCCGCGTCGGCGAAGGCCCGTTCCCGTGCGAGCTGCATGATGAGATCGGCAAGCACCTTTCGACCGTCGGCCGCGAAGTCGGCGTCAACACCGGCCGCCCGCGCCGTTGCGGCTGGTTCGATTCGGTTCTCGTGCGCCAGACGGTGAAGACCTCGGGCATTACGGGCATCGCGCTGACCAAGCTTGACGTGCTGGACGGCCTCGATGAGCTGAAGATCTGCGTAGGCTACAAGCTTGACGGCAAGGAGATCGATTACCTGCCGGCCAGCCAGAGCGCCCAGGCCCGCATCGAGCCGATCTACATCACGCTGGAAGGCTGGAAAGAGTCGACTGTCGGCGCACGCAAGTGGGCTGATCTGCCGGCCCAGGCGATCAAATACGTACGCCAAGTTGAGGAATTGATTGGCGCGCCGGTTGCGCTACTTTCCACAAGCCCTGAGCGAGACGACACCATACTTGTGACCGATCCGTTTGAAGATTAAGGTTCACAATTCATTACCTATCCGGCCGGCCCTGAAAGGCCGGCCATCATGAGAAAGTGCTGATGGCTGATTTTGTTGCGGTGATCCGACGCGCGGTCGATGGTTTGTCTAACAACACGCCGGAGATGCGCGCGAAGGTTTATGACAAGGCTCGAGGCGCCGTGCAGCGGCAGCTCGAGAACATGAAGCCGCGCCCGCCGGAAGACATGCTCCTTCGGCAGATGGAAAAGCTTGAAGCCGCTATTCTGGACGTCGAGAGCGAGCATGCGGAAGCGCTGCCGCCCGAGGACGAGAACGCAGCCGTCGCAGCGCCTGTCGTCGACGCGCCCGTGGAAGAGCAGGCCGCGGAACCGGAACAGGTTGCGGCAGCACCTGAGGCCGATGAACCGGCGCCAGTCCAGGCCGCGGCCGAGGAGCAGCAGGCCGCCCGTTTCGATTATGTCGAAGCCGAGACCGTAGAGCCCGCCGCCGAGGCGCCGCAGGCTCCGGTGTTCCGCGAGGACGACTATCAGGAACCGGCGCACGCGGCCGAGGCTGTTGCAGAAGAACACCCGGAAACATACGAAGCTGCTCCGGCGGAAGAACAGCCGGTTTCTCGCGACGAGCCGCAGGTCGAGCCGGAAGCCCCGGTTGCCGAAGAGGTCGCAGCCGCGCCGCAGCAATATGGCGATTGGCGTGATGATGTGCCGGCCGAAGAGCCGATCGAGGAACCCGTTGCCGAATATCGGCAGCGCGAACCCGAAACTCAGCACGTCGAGCCCGCGGTCCATGCCGCTGAAAATGATGAGCAGCCTGTCGAGCCGGCCCAGTCTTTCGAGCCTCAGGCCGCCGAACAGGTCCCCGTCGAAGACGATTTCCCCTATCCAACCCGTGGCGAGCAGACCACCGAGCCGGCACCTGCTGCTGCGCCGGGCGGCTGGTTCGATCTGCCGACGCCGGGTGGCGTGCAGCAGCCTGTCGAGACCGCCAAGCCGGTAGAAGACCTTCCGCAGGCCGTGGCGGTTGATGCCGCGCATGCTCAGGGCTCGCAGGTCGAGGCCAAGCAGGTCGAAGATTGGGGCTGGGATACGCCGGCACAGGCTCCGAGCCAGCAGGTTCACGCCGCCGCCGTTTGGGACGACGTGCCGGAGCTGGTTCCCGCAGGTCCGGTCGAGCCTATCCACCACGGCGCCGCGGCGGAAGGCGTCGATGCGCATTTCGATACGCAGACCCATGTCGCCGCCGATGCCGTGCGCATGCCCTCCGTTGCCGAACTGCCGGATCTTCCGCCGACGACCGCTGCCGCAACGGCAGCCGTTGTCGCGGCCGATCCGTTCGCGGATCTGCTCGACCAGCATACGGTCAAGCCTGTGGAAAAGAAGCAGCCTGCGGAAGCCGCATCGGTTGCCGCCGCTGCTGCTACGGATAAGAAGGCCCCGGCCGAAGACAATCCATGGGGCGACCTCGAGGAGCTGATCGGCTTCAACAAGGATGGCCAGACGAGTGCGCCCCGCGGCGCGCTGCACACGGATGCCGATGCCGACGACCTGATGCATGCGCCGGCAAAGCCTTACCGGGTCACGCCGGTGCGCAAGCGCAATTATGCGGGAATCATCCTGGCGATCGTCGGCCTCGCCGTGCTTGGCGGCGGTGGTTATGCCGCATGGCTGAACCGCGATTCGCTGAACGATATGGTCGACGGACTGATCGAATCGAGCCTTTCCAGCGGAAGCAGCCAGTCGGCGCAGCAGACGCCGGCCACGGCCAACCCGCGTCCGAGCACGCCTGCCGCATCCGGCACCACGCCTTCGACACCGACGACGCCTGCCAATCCGGCCACGCCGCCGCGCGCCAATGGTGCGAGCAATACGCCGGCTGCGACGCCGCGTCCGGCTGACGGTTCCACGGCGAATACCAAGTTCACGCAGCGCCTGATGGCCGACGGCACCGAAACGGATACCGGTCCGGGCACTGCCGGCAACCTTGCGCAGAATGCGGAAGGCCAGTCGGTCGCGCAGCTCAATTCGCCGCCCGGCAGACCCGCCGGACAGCCTGCCACACCTGCACCGGGCACGCCCGCTCCGGCGGCACCAGCACCCACGACGCCCGCTCCGGCAACGCCTGCTCCGGGTGCTGCCAACACGCCGGCGCCATCCGCAACGCCTGCCACGACGCCCGCTGTCGCCGGCGAGAAGATGTTCCTTTACGAGGAGCGGATCGGCCAGACCGCGCCGACGGCGATCGACGGCTCAGTTTCCTGGTCGCTGCAGCGCGAGCAGGCCGCCAATGGTAAGCAGGAGCCGGTCATTCAGGGCCGCATCACCATTCCAGGCCGCGGCCTGACGGCACTGGTCACGCTGAAGCGCAACAGCGATCCGTCGCTGCCCGCCAGCCACCTGATCGAAATCGTCTTCGCCGTTCCGCCGGATTTCGAAGGCGGCGCGATCGACAGCGTTCAGCGCATTGCGATGAAGTCGACCGAGCAGGATCGCGGCAACGCATTGATCGCGGTGCCGGCCAAGATCACCGACGATTTCCACATGATCGCGCTCAACGACTTCCCGGATGCGCGTTCGACCAATCTGGACCTCCTGCGCACGCGCAACTGGATGGACATTCCGGTCGCGTACCGCAACGGACGCCGTGCGCTTCTGACGCTCCAGAAGGGCGCGGAAGGCGAGCGGGTGTTCAACGAGGCAATCCGCGAATGGGCCACACTCGGTCCGACCAGCGGCCAGTAAGCCTCAAGGTTTGTCACAATCTCAAATCCGCCGTCGAGTTTCGCCGGCGGATTTTTTGTGCGCTTCGTATGGCGTTGTATCGCAGGCCAGAATGTCGCGTTGACACGCGCGGCCCCGGAAGCGAATGAGGGACATGCGCTTTTTCCGGCAGATCATTGCGGACATGACGAGCGGCGGCCTGCTTGCCGCCGTGATTGCCGTGACCATGTTGCTGCAGGGCGCGATCAGCGGATATGCGCAGGCTGCGATGGTGGCCGACGATCCGGGTGTCATCTGTTCCTCGCATGGGGCGGAAACCGGATCGCACAAACAGACGGACGGTAGCGAACGGCGGGATTGCTGCCTGACCGCCTGCCGGATCGCGGCGGCGCTTACCATGGCACTGCCGGCCAAAAGCCCGGCTGTCGTGTCCCACGCGCCTGTGCTCTCCGAAGTTCTGACCATTCCAACCGGCGATCCCGTCTCTCCGCACCGGCTTGGTTTGGCGCGCGCGGCGCGCGGTCCTCCATCCATCTCCGTCTGACACACGCTCAGGCCGGCGCGATGCCGGCTCATCCTGTCATTGCGGAGATCACCATGACCATTTCCAGTGGCGCGGCCAGACCGTCGCCCGCTTCCACCGACGCTTCCTCCTTCCGGCTGTTGATCACGAGGCTGCATTTCTATGTCGGCCTGTTCATCGGCCCGTTTATCTTCATCGCGGCGCTGAGCGGCACGCTCTATGTGCTGACCCCACAGATCGAGACCTGGCTCTACCGTGATCAATTGCAGGCGAAGAGTGTGGGCGAGGCGCGTCCGCTCTCCGATCAGCTCGCAGCGGCGCGGGACTTTATCGGCCCCGGTCCGAAATTCTTCGCTATCCGCCCTGCTCCGGAAGAGGGGCGGACGACGATGGTGATGTTCACCCAGCCGGGGCTGGGGGAGTCGGAAAGCCGGGCGATTTTCATCGATCCCGCATCGCTGGCGGTCCAGGGGGATCTCGTCGCCTACGGCACGAGCGGCATCCTGCCGTTTCGCACGGCGCTGGATTACCTGCACCGCAATCTGTTGCTTGGTGACTTTGGCCGGAACTACAGCGAACTTGCGGCCTCCTGGCTGTGGATCGCGGTTCTCGGCGGCGTGGCGCTCTGGTTCTGGCAGCGGCGGGTGGTGCGGCCGGCAAAGTCAAAGCAGGCGGTCGCAAAGCGGCTGCACAGCCTGATCGGCCTGTGGATCGGGATCGGCCTGCTGTTTTTGTCGGCGACCGGCCTAACCTGGTCTCGCTGGGCCGGCGATCATGTCTACCGTTTCCGCAACGAGGTGGGCTGGGTGACGCCGTCGGTTTCTCTCTCGCTTGGTCCGGCCGCTGATGCCGCGCCGATGGGTGAGCATGCCGAGCATCAGGCAGGTTCTGCCCATGGCGTCGCGGCGCCGCAGCGGCCGGAGGCGGAGGTTTTCGCGCAGGCAGACAAGGTGCTTGCCAGCGCCCGCGCCGGCGGCATCGATTCCGGCATGGTCGAGGTGCGCCCGCCACGGGCTGTCGGGCAGGCCTGGATGGTGCGCGAATACGACCGGCAGTGGCCGACCCAGGTGGACACGGTGGCGGTTGATCCCGGGACGATGGCGATCACCAGCCGGGCCGATTTCGCGACATTCTCGATCATCCCGAAGCTGATCCGCTGGGGTATCGACGCGCATATGGGCATTCTGTTCGGCCTTGCGAACCAGATCGTCATGGCGGCGCTCGGCGTATCGCTGATGGCGATGATCGCTTACGGCTACCGGCTCTGGTGGCTGAGGCGCCCGGCGCCGGGCAGCGCGCCAAAATCGCTGATCCGGGCGTGGTCCTATCTGTCGGTGCGGGGGAGGGTGATTTCGATCGCCGTTGCTGCGGCAATCGGTCTGGCGTTGCCGCTGATGGGCGTCAGCCTCATTGCCTTCGTGCTGACCGATCTCGTCCGCTGGGGGCTTTCAGGTCTCGTGGACAACGGGCAGGCAAGGCCAGCCCGCTGACGAATCCTAAAGGAGCGTATGGCCTGCGGCGGCGAGCAGTTCGTCGGCGCGGGCCTTGTCCGCCGTTTTGATCAGCAGATAGTCGGTATCGAAGGTCGAGACCGCGAAGATGCCGATATCGGCTTCCGATAGCGGTCGGATGACCGAAAGCAGGATACCAGTCTCGTTGAAGGCGAACGGTCCCTGGAATTTGTAGCAGGTCCAGTCGCCGTCATGCTTGATCTCGGCGGGAACCCGATCGGCGAGGCAGACCACCGACAGTTCCTCGTCACTGCGGCCGATACTGACGAAACCCTTGCCATCCGCCCAGGCGGGAATGGCGGTATCAGGGGCCATCCGGGCAATTGCATAGGTGCCTTCGAGTTGCTTGATGGTGACGCGCGCAGCCATGGGGTTCTCCTCTGTCTTTAACCACCAGATAAAAGAAAAGGGGCCGCCGAAGCAGCCCCTTTCGTTCATTTCATTTAAGCTGGTTATGCGTCGACGACGCGCAGAGCCTTTGCCTGGGCAAGGGCTTCGTTCTGGACCGCTTCCTGCACCTTTTCAAAGGCGCGGACTTCGATCTGGCGCACGCGTTCGCGGCTGATGTCGAACTCGGACGAAAGCTCTTCCAGCGTTACCGGATCTTCGGCAAGGCGGCGGGCTTCGAAGATGCGGCGCTCGCGCTCGTTCAGGACGCTCAGCGCCTTCGCAAGCATGCGGCGGCGGGTATCGAGTTCGTCCTGCTCGATCAGCACTTCTTCCTGGCTGTCGTGGTCGTCCACCAGCCAATCCTGCCACTGGCCGGCTTCGCCTTCGGCGGCGCGGATCGGCGCATTGAGCGAAGCGTCGCCGGAAAGGCGGCGGTTCATGGAAACCACTTCTTCCTCAGACACGTTCAGCTTGGTGGCGATTTCCGTCACCTGATGCGGCTTCAGATCGCCTTCGTCGATTGCCTGGATCTTGCCCTTGAGGCGACGCAGGTTGAAGAAGAGGCGCTTCTGGTTGGCCGTCGTGCCCATCTTCACCAGCGACCAGGACCGCAGGATATATTCCTGGATCGAGGCCTTGATCCACCACATGGCATATGTTGCCAGGCGGAAGCCGCGTTCGGCGTCGAATTTCTTGACGGCCTGCATCAGGCCGACGTTACCTTCGGAGACGACTTCGCCGATCGGCAGGCCATAACCGCGGTAACCCATGGCGATCTTCGCCACGAGACGCAGATGGCTCGTTACCAGCTTGTGGGCCGCGTCGCGGTCACCATGCTCGGCATAACGCTTTGCGAGCATGTATTCCTGCTGCGGTTCCAGCATCGGGAACTTGCGGATCTCGTCGAGATAACGGTTGAGGCCGGCTTCGCCGGCGGTAATGGAAGGCAAATTGTTGCGGGCCATAAAGCACCCCTTTCCGATCGTTGTCGGCTCCCTCTGGTATCAGCTTTTTCAGGCTTAAGGCGAACCGAATTGGTGCGGGTCATTTCCGACCCCGCACCGAGCCACGTGACAGATAAGTACGGCAGAACAGTGATTCAAGAGATCACAGGTTTGTTATACCATTACGTATCTGTAATATTCGATCGGCCTCGTTTTCAGCGGTAGACGCGTTCCGAAAAGGCCCGCATGCCCGACCGCACCATCAGTTCATAGACCATGCGCCGGCTGATCGGATTGTGCAATCGCGCCACTTTCGAGCCGAGGAATTCGGTCTCGACGTGATCGAAGGCGAGCAGGTCCGGCGCTTCCGCGATCGCCCGGTAGTAAAGTTCGTGAAATTCCCTGCGGCAGACATAGGTCTTGTATTTCGTCATACAGAAGGTGGCGAACGTATCCTTGCACTCGCGCAGGAAGTCCGACACGCCGACCGTCACTTCCGGCCAGGCCGGGTTGAACGTGTCGTCGAAGGCGATGATGCCGTGGTCGGCCAGCGTATCCTTTGCCAGGGCGCCATCGGAGATGACGTGATGCAGCATGTGCCCACCGTCAATGCTGAAGAAGCGGGCCTTGCCGATCTTGTCGGTGATCTCGTGCGGCCGAAGCCGGGTGCTGTCGCCCTTGATGATCAGCTCTTCGTCGACCGGCAGGCCGAGACGGAGGCCATTGGCGATAAAGCCCTGATACTGGTCGGGGGCACCGCCTGGCTTGTCGTCCATGTCGAACAGATCGATCGCCAGCACCTTGTCGCTGCCGTTCAAGACCTTTTTGAACAGGAAATAGGAACGTCCGTAAAAGACGCCGATCTCTGCCACGCCACCGCTCAATCCCTTTTCCTTCTGCGCCTGCAGCAACGAAAGGAAGACCAACGCATCCGGCGGGTCGATGTATCCTTCCACAGTCTGCAGATCGTGAAAAATGAACTTGCGGAGATTTGAATTCATATTCTGCGCTTCCCTCAGTCTTGTCTTCGAAAGAAATTGCCTTCTGTTCGAAATGAGTTGGCGAAACGGGATCAAGAAAAAGCGATCCCCAGCCAGGCTGAACTGCATCGATGGGTATTTCATTTTGCATTGCAGCAAGTAAGACAAATCGAGCAAAAGTTTGACGGCCGATTTATCTGTCGTTCATCTCAGTATTCCTGACGTTCAATCGGGTTCAACTTAACCTCGTCTTGGCGAATTGGTTCCCGAATTCGTCAGAGGCATTTTCGCTCCACGCCATGGCAGGCGTTGCGGCGGTAACTGCTGTGGTCGGCATATGCCTGGCTTCGAGAAACACCGATGTCCTTCAGTTGATCATCGGTGAGTTCCAGCAGCGCATTCCGGTTGCGACGCTGCCGTAGCTTTTTCCACGCGAACATGATCACCTTGCCGAAGATCGAGTTCGGACGTGCCTCTTCGGCGGACGTCCCGTCGTTTTCGGCAGTCGAGATGGTTGGAGCCAGCTGCAGCTTGAAGGTCAGGTCGCAGCGTTCCGAGGCGCGGTCGAAGACCGCCCGGTTCTCATTCCTCATTGTCATATCTCCCTTGGACAATGCCGGCCCGCAGAGCTGCTGCGGCCGAGAGCGGGGCGGGCGGCCAATCCCGTCCGCCGCGCTGTATTGATGCGCTTAGTTGGCGGATGCCTGGGCGCTGCGGGCCGAGGTCTCGGCCTCCCGCAGTTTCTCGGCGCATTCCTCGCAGCAGACTTCGACGGTCTTTCCGCCGATCGTCACTTCGATCCGGGTATCGTCGAGTTCGTAGTCGCAGGCGGCGCAGGTATTCTCTTTCATGGTGTTATCTCCCGTGTTGACGTTGCAGGGAGAGAAAACCACGTTCACCGTCTGTGCCGCTGTCAAAATCTTTAGCGACTTTATCGGGAGCTTTTATTTCGCGCCTTTCCCGGATCTGCTTATCGCAACCCGGCAAACCGCTGGAATTCGGCCGGTGTGCGGTCATAGGCCTGCCGGAAGGCGGAGGAGAAGTGGCTGTGGCTCGAGAAGCCTAGCTCAAGGCCAAGCTGGGTGAGGTCGTCATAACGACCGAGCAGATCGAGCGCGCGGGCGAGCCGCAGGCGCAGCTGGTAGCGATAGAGCGGCGTGCCTTCCACCTGCTGGAAGACCTGGGTGAGATAGACCGGCGAGACGCCGGCCTCCTTGGCGATCTCGGCAAGGGTCCAGCGGCGCGCGAGATCGGAGGAGAGGGCGAGCTTTGCGCGGTCCACGAGCTTCTGGCGGCCGGCGCTGGCCGTTGCCGCACGTGCCGTCTTGCGGCCCACCGCGCGGCGTACCAGCGTCATGGCCAGCGTTTCGCCCTCTAGGGGCTCCGCTGCGCCGCGCATCAGGCTGTGGCGCAGGAGCGCGACGAGCGCCTGGGCGCGGGCATCGATCAGCAGTCGCTGTTTGTTGAAGACGAAGCGGGAGCCTTTTGGATTGCGATGTTCCTGCGGCACAAGTTCTTCCAGCATGGCATCCGGCACGTCGATGCTAAGACAGGCATCGCCGCCTTCGACCGGATGGCTGATCTGGTAGGTCTCGTCGCAATTGAAGAAGATGACCTGATTGGCCTCGGCCACCGTATCGTCGCGGCCGACATGGCGCATGAAGACGCCGCGATAGGGGAAGACAAGGCTTGTCGCGTGCGAACATTCCTCGCCGCTGCGGTGCCGGCAAGTACCTTCGCACACGACATCGCGGACCTGGATCAGGTCGGTATCGAGCAATGTCTGGCAGGTAAACTGGCTCATGCGCGCCTCGGCGGTTGCGACCCTCTATATCCGATATGACGTGCGTTCACTAGATGTTCCGACAGGCCGGATTCGATTTCTTCAATTCGAGGCTGAAAATCGTGGATCGTCGAAGAGGTCGCGTGAGGCCCGCCAGGCTTTGCGTAGCGCCGCACTTTCACCCGCGAACGTGCTGTCGAGCGGTTCGCATGACCGGATCCGGTCGTGGCGGAAATGACGAAAGTCCTGGCGCAACTCGCAGTAGGTCGCGAGTAGGATGCCCTCGATGTAATAGATCACCGCGATCGGTCTCACGGTGCGTGTGGTGATGACGTCCTCGCCATCGCGATAGACGAGCCGCAGCCGGCGTTCCTCGCGAATGGCTCTCCGGAGGACGCGGAGATCGACGGCCGCTTCTGGGATCGCATGCCAAGGCGAGACCAGAAGGTGGGTTTCGTCGATCGGTGGTTCATGGGCAGGGCGAATGGCGCCGATCTTGGCCATGACGGTATCGCCCGCTTCCTGCAGGCTGCCGTCGCCGGTGCGGGAAATCAGGGAGAGACCAACGGTGATCGCCTCGATCTCTTCCGGGGTGAACATCAACGGCGGCAGGTCGAAACCGCTGCGCATAACATAACCGATGCCGGCGGCGCCTTCGATGGGTACGCGGGCGGCCTGAAGAGCGGCGATGTCGCGATAGACGGTGCGCTTCGTCACCTCCAGCCGGGCGGCAATCTGGTCGGCCGTCATGGGCGCACGAGACGCGCGCAGGAGCTGAACAATTTCGAACATCCGGCCGGAATTCGGCATGCGACTGGCCTCCGGTTTCTCCCGTAGTTCAACACTGTTGACAGGATGTTGTCAGCAGCAATCTGTTAGTTGTATTGGCGACATTCAAACACCCTGTCTCGCGAGCATCTCCATGAAATTGTCGCCCTATGTTACCGGTCTGGTGCTCGTATCGATCTCAACGGTCATTCTCAGCACGGCTGGCTTGATGGCGCGCATGGTCTCGCTCGACAGCGCGACGATTGTCGTCTGGCGCGGTCTGGCCGGCGGTGTGGCGCTGTTTTTGTTGCTGTTTGCCACTTCGCCGCGGCGGAGCCTCAATTCGCTCGGTAATCTTCGGCTGCCGGCCCTAGCGGTCGCGATCATCACCGCGATCGGCATGACCTTCTTCATCATTGCGCTGCAGACGACGAGCGTGGCGCATGTCTCGATCATCTTCGCGACTTGCCCGTTCATTTCGGCGGGCCTCGGTCTCCTGATGCTCGGAGAACGTCCGCATCGGGGCGCCGTGATCATCAGCGTCATCGCACTGGCCGGCGTGATGGTCATGGTCGGTGTCGGCGAGGCCGGCGGCCTGTTCGGTGACCTGATGGCTCTGCTGATGACATTCTGCGTGGCGCTGACGACCGTGCTGGTGCGGCGCTACCCGGAACAGCCGGTGCTGATCTCGGCCGGGCTGGCGGCGTTTTTCAGCGCGCTGGTCGCCCTGCCGTTCGCCTCGCCCTTTGCCGCATCCGGTCAGGATATTGCGATCGTCGCTGCTTTCGGCGTGCTGGGCTTTGCGCTCGGCATCGGCTTTCTCCTGCACGGCGCGAAACTTCTGCCACCGGTGGAGACGGCGTTGATCGGCTCGCTCGATGCGCCGCTTGCACCGCTATGGGTGTGGTTGTTCCTGGGCGAACAGCTCGACAGGGCAACGGTGATCGGCGGCACTGTGGTCATGGCCGCCGTCGTTTTCCACGTATTGTCCGACCTCAAGCGGCGCGACGCTTTGGCGAAAGCTGCCGGCGGCTGAGCGTAGAGGATCAGGCGCGCAAGGCCTCGATCAGCTTTTCCAGATCCTCTGGCATCGGAGCCTCGAAATCCATCACCTCGCCGGTGCGGGGATGTTCGAAGACCAGAAGATAGGCGTGCAGCGCCTGGCGCGAGAAGCGGTTGACAACCTTCTTCGCGTCGTCAGGCAGGCGGTTCGCCTTGGTCTTGAAGCCCGCCGAATAATCCGGGTCGCCGATCAGCGGATTGCCGACATGGGCCATGTGGACACGGATCTGGTGCGTGCGGCCGGTTTCCAGGCGGCACTCGATCAGCGATGCAAGCGAAGTCGCGTCCGGCGCCTCGTGGAAGCGCTCCAGAACCTCATAATGGGTCACGGCCTCGCGGGCGTCGTCGCTGTCCTCGCGCTTGACAGCGCGTTTGGTGCGGTCGGCACCGGAGCGGCCGAGCGGCGCATCGATCGTGCCCTTGAGCGCGTTGGGACGGCCCCAGACGACGGCCTGATAGGCGCGTTCCAGCGGGCCGGTGCGGCCGTGGTCGGCGAACTGGTCGGCGAGGTGTCGGTGGGCGATGTCGTTCTTGGCAACGACCATTACGCCGCTCGTGTCCTTGTCGAGACGGTGGACGATGCCCGGCCGCTTGACGCCGCCGATGCCGGAAAGGCTGTCGCCGCAGTGATAGATCAACGCATTGACCAGCGTGCCATGCCAATTGCCGGCGGCAGGATGGACGACGAGGCCGGCGGGCTTGGAGACGACGATCAGGTCGCTGTCCTCATAAAGGACTTCGATCGGAATATTCTCGCCCTTGGGCTGCGGGTCTTCCGGCTCGGGAAGATCGAGCTCGATCACGTCGCCCACCGAGACCTTTTTCTTCGGCTCGGTCATCACCTTGCCGTTCAGCGTCAGGGCGCCCTGTTCGATCAGCGCCTTGATGCGGCTTCGCGAAAATTCGCCGTCGAAGACCGAGGTGATCCAGGCATCGATCCGACCTTCGGCATCTTCGCCGGCGGTCAGGACTTTCCTCGCGCGCTCGTTCTCGTTAAAGGGTTCGTTCATTCAATCATTCCGATAGCAATCCGGAAAACCAAGGACGCCCCCATGCCCCAACCCGAAATCGAGGAACAGGAAGAGCCGCTTGATCCGGCAATGGAGAGAATCCGCCGGAAAATGGTGCTCCTGCAGCTCGTTTCGGGCGGTATCTTGTTCGTCTGCTTTATGGCTGTCCTCGCTGCGGTTGTCTACAAGGTCTCGCTGCGGCCTTCGGAGCCGGCAACGACGGTTGCGACCAATGGCGGCTTTTCCGTTCCGTCGGGCCAGCCGCTTGCGGCAACCGCCGAACTTCCGGCAGGCTTCACCGTACAGTCCGTTTCCGCCTCGGGTGGCCAGATCACTTTCTATGGTCAGCTGAACGGTGGCCAGAAGGTGCTGGTATTCGATATCGTCGCACGCCGGATCGTCGCCGACGTCACGGTCGCGATCCCGAAATAATGGCGCTTGTCCGCATCGAAGACGCGGACGACCCGCGGATTGCCGAATTCCGGTCGATCCGCGAGCGCGACCTGACGGGACGGGAAGGGCGGTTCATCGCCGAGGGCACGGTGGTGTTGCGCATGCTCGCCGCCGCGCATCGTGCGGGCGGTGATTTCGTTGCCGAGAAACTGCTGCTGCTCGAAAACCGCGTCTCGGGCCTGACCGAGATCCTTTCGGAGTTTCCCGAGGATGTGCCGGTGCATGTCGCGTCCGGCGCGGTCCTTGACGAGATCGCCGGCTTCCACCTGCATCGCGGTGTGCTGGCCGTCGGCCGGCGTCGGCAGGAGCGGGCTGTGGCGGAACTGATTGCGGGACTGCCGGCAAAGGCCCTTGTGGTCTCCGCTTTCGGCATTTCCAACCACGACAATATCGGTTCGATCTTTCGCAACGCTGCGGCCTTCGGAGCCGATGCCGTGTTGCTCGACCACTCTTGCTGCGATCCGCTTTATCGCAAGGCGCTACGCGTCTCCGTCGGATCGGTGCTGTCGGTTCCCTATGTCCGCAATGGTTCGACAGCCGAGATACTTTCGGGGCTGACCGAGGCTGGCTGTTCGATCTGGGGGCTTTCACCCGCCGGAGCCGTGGAAATCCGCAATGTGCCCGCATCCGACCGGATGGTGCTGATCACCGGCACGGAAGGCGAGGGGCTGCCGGCGGATATCCTGGCCCAAATCAAGACCGCGCGCATTGCCCAGGCCCCCGGCCTCGACAGCCTCAATGCCGCAACCGCAACAGGTATTGCTCTCTATGAGATCGCGATGGCGCAGGGACGCCTTTAAAGCGTGTCGCGATCCTTCGGATTCGCTATTCACGCTTTAGGTCTTTGTTTTATCGCATGTCGTTACCGCAAAACCGCTGCACACTTTTGCGCGACATGCTTCAGATCGTGTTTTCCTGAGCCTTGGCGAGCGTCGTCTTGGACTTTGCCGCGAGGCTTTCGCGTTTGCCGTTGGTCGACTTGCCGGACAGGATTTTGTGGATCGGGGACGACTTGCCTTCGAGTGAGGCTGTCATGGCGACCATATCGGCAGCGATCGCCGCCATTTCCTTGCGGATCGCGTCGTCTTCGCCGGTATCACCGTTGAGCAGGCGTTCGGAAAGGGCGTTTGCGCGGTTATTTGCATCGTCGGCGAGCGTGGCGACCTGCTGACTTGCATCCGGGCGATCGGCAAGGCGCTGCGGTGGCGTCGCTTCCGGTTGATGAGGCAGTTCGCGCAGGTTGATGTCCTCGGGTGTGATCTTCTTGCGGGAGACCGTCTTCATGGCGGGACGGGCGAGCGTCGTGTCCCGAAGCGTGCGGCTCGCATCGCGGGCTTCGGCATTGGCAGTTTTCAGCTTGTCGCGCAAGCGGCCGATTTCCTGGAGCCGGCGCTCCAGCGCGGTCTCGCGGTCCGCCCGTTCGGCGATTTCGCGGGCGAGCTTGTCTTCCAGCCGCTGCAGGCGGTTTTCTTCCAGCTGCAGGCGCGTTTCGGCATCCTTGGCGCGGGTGGTCAGCAGCCGCACGTCGTTGCGCAGCGCATCGCGCTCGTCGCGCAGTGCCGTGATGCGAAATTTCAGGTTTTCGACTTCGGTGCCGCGCGTCGAGAGGTCGATGCGGAAATTGTCCGCGTCGGACATCATCAGCATCTGGCGCTTCTGCAGGCCGTCGATTTCGAGTTCCTTGGCGGCGATGCTCTCTTCATTCTGTTCGAGCGCCGCCTTGAGCTGCTGGATATAGCCGTCTTCCTGGCGAAGCCGCGAGCGTGATTCGGCAGCCTCGGTATCCATCTGGTCGATATGGGCGCGCAGGTCGGCGTTCTCACTCAGCAGGCGCTTTGCTTCCTCGGCGAGGTTGTCGCTCTTCAGCTGCAGCGAAACGGCCTTGTCCTTCTCCTGCACCAGCTCCTGCTTGGTGCGGGCATTTTCTGCCGCATAGACGGCGCGAGCCATGTCGCGCTGGGCGCGCACTTCCTGCGGGCTGATCGGCAATGTCGCCTTGATTCGGTTTTCGGTGTAGCGGACGATACGACCGTGGATCGCCGGCGCGACTATCATCGCAAACAGGGCGGCGCTCAGAAAACCCAGGCCGAACAGAAGAGCAAATTCGATCACGACGACGCCGTTTCGCTGGGAATGGATGCGCAAGCTTTTTTAAGCATGAGTGCATGCAAGCGGCAAGCGCTGTTGGACAAAATGGCCGGCAAGCCGTGCAGTATGGTAAAATCCAAGTGGTCCACTCCGCAATCCGGAGTGGATAATGCGGCGGCTCAGAAAGGGTTCCAGGTCGGCGACTGGGTGAGCTTCAGATAGCCCACATTGATGCCCAGACGCGCGCCGAGGCCGGTGCGGATCGGTACGAGAATCACGTTGTTGTTGCGCAGCACGGTCATGCCGACGCCGGCGACCACGAAGGCCGAGCCGGAAACGCCGCCGAAACGCGCATAGAGGCTATTGACCGAAGGAAGGTCGTAGACGAGCATCATCGCGCGGGTGCCCTGGCCGCCGTAATCGATACCGAGCGACGGACCCTGCCAGAAGACCGGATGCTGGCCGGCATTCTTGGTATAGAGCGCGCCTTCGCCATAGGTCAGGCCGGCGATAAAGGCTCCGGAGCCTTCCTGGCCCAGGATATAGCCATTCGGCAGGCCGTATTTGGCAAAGGCATTCTCGACGACCTTGGCGAGGCCGCCGCTGGTCGAGCCGAAGAAACCGTGACCTGCATCGACGATCTCCTGTGCCGAATACTGGTTCGCGCCCTGTTGGGCGCCGGCGGGAGCGGCGAGGAAAGTCGCGGCTGCGATCACTGCAAACATCGCCGCGCAGAAGCGTGCGAAGGCGGAAGATGTGTGGATGCGCATAGTCAAACCCATCGATTGTATCATCCAGAACCATGCCTCTCGCATCATGCTTAAGGCTTCCTCATTTTGCGGCCATCGTCTTAACAATGGGTTTACCAAATATGGTGTCATTATGGCCCCGTATTTTGCTCCATCTCCGCGCAATCTTAACGTGGCAATGCGGAGCTTGGAGCAATTCTCTCAACAGGAGGCATGAATGCCGAAGAACCCGAATCTCACCCTTGCCGGGCCGGATCTTGCGGCGCTTCTGTGCAGCCGAGTTTGCCATGACGTGATCTCGCCGGTCGGCGCGATCAACAACGGTCTCGAGCTGCTCGATGAAGGCGCGGCTGATGGCGATGCACTCGACCTTATCCGCACCTCCGCGCTCAATGCGTCGGTCCGCCTGAAATTTGCACGGCTTGCCTTCGGAGCCTCCGGCTCGGTTGGCGCTTCGATCGATACCGGCGAAGCCGAAAAGGCCGCAACGGACTACGCTATCGCCGAAAAGAAGACGGAAGTGACCTGGAGCGGCCCGCGGGCGATCATTCCCAAGAATCGCGTGAAGCTGCTGCTCAACCTGTTCCTTGTCGCCTATGCGGGCATTCCGCGCGGCGGCTCGCTGGAAGTGGTGCTGGAGAACCCGGAATACGATGCGAAATTCACGCTTACTGTGAAGGGTCGCATGATGCGCGTTCCGGCGAAGTTCGTCGAAATCGCCAACGGCACTCTGGGCGAGCCGATCGACGCTCACTCGATCCAGCCTTACTACACCGTGCTTCTGGCCGAAGAATGCGGCATGGAACTGAAGCACGTCGTTTCCGAAGACAAGATCGTCTTCATCGCGGAAACCGCGGCAGCCTGAGTGCTGCCGTTCGTTCCAAGGCAGCCCCGAGGGTTTCGTCGGGGTCTGTCTTAGGTAACCATTCGTTAGCGCAGTCCCCCTAATGTGAAATTCCTGGCTCCGAAAGGAGCGGCTGGCATCAAGGGGGAACGCGATGCAGCGGTTGATGATTGCCGACGGTTCGGATGTTGTCCGAAAGGTCGGCAAGCGTATCCTGTCTGAACTCGGATTCGTCGTGGTGGAAGCTGCGAGTGCGCAGGAAGCAATTTCTCGCTGCCGCGCAGAGCTTCCGAGCCTCCTCATCGTCGAGGCGGCACTGGAAGACGCCCTGGATCTGATCGCGCAGGTGCGGGCCATGCCGAATGGCAAGAGCGTGCGCATTTTCTATTGCGTCATCGAAGCGGATCTCAAGAAGATGATGATCGGCAAAAGGGCAGGCGCCGACGATTTCCTGCTGAAGCCGTTCGATCGCAAGATCCTGACGTCGGTATTCTCGGGACTTGCTCAGGCAGCCTGATTTTTCGAATCAATTCCGAAATTTATCGGCGGCAGCTTCGGCTGCCGTTTTTCGTTGGTATCGGCGAGAAACAGCGCACAGCAAAACGCCCGCCGGAGTAACCAGGCGGGCGTTTTCGATAAGGGGAAGGCGCGGCAGATCAGGCGGTTTCGGCGAGCTCGGCACCATCCGGCTCGCGCAGCACGTAGCCGCGGCCCCAGACGGTTTCGATGTAGTTGGCACCGCCGGCGGCGTTGGCGAGCTTCTTGCGCAGCTTGCAGATGAAGACGTCGATGATCTTCAGTTCCGGCTCGTCCATACCGCCGTAGAGGTGGTTAAGGAACATTTCCTTGGTGAGCGTGGTGCCCTTGCGGAGCGAAAGCAGCTCCAGCATCTGGTATTCCTTGCCCGTCAGGTGAACGCGCTGGCCACCGACTTCGACGGTCTTCGCGTCGAGGTTGACGATCAGTTCACCGGTGACGATGATCGACTGGGCATGGCCCTTCGAACGACGGACGATGGCGTGGATACGGGCGACGAGCTCGTCCTTGTGGAACGGCTTGGTCATGTAGTCGTCGGCGCCGAAGCCGAGACCGCGGACCTTGTCTTCGATGCCGGCCATACCCGAGAGGATAAGGATCGGCGTCTTGACCTTCGAGAGCCTCAAAGTGCGGAGCACTTCATAACCCGACATGTCGGGGAGGTTGAGATCAAGAAGAATGATGTCGTAGTCGTATAGTTTACCAAGATCGACGCCTTCTTCACCGAGATCGGTGGTGTAGACGTTGAAGCTTTCCGATTTCAGCATCAGCTCGATGGACTGGGCCGTCGCGCTGTCATCTTCGATGAGTAGAACCCGCATATTTTTCCCCTTTGCCGCCGCGTAAGGTTTTTGTGCCCCCTTACTCGATACGGATCCAGACTGTGCCTGATTTGGAAGCTGCCACTAAATGGTTAACAAATTATGAGCAAGCCTGACAAGGTGCATCATTTCGTTAAGCAAAATTAGTAGCAACCTGATTTCCCTTGAGGATTGGCCATCACCAAGAATGAATCAGCAGATGAGGAAAACCTGCTAAGTGATTCATTCGACTCAGACATTGTCGAGGCCTTTTATGGCCCTGGCATTTACCGACCCTTAAACGATCGGGCTTATCATTAATGATGCCCGTAAACGAAAGGTTAACGCGGAGGCCAAATTATTAACGCCGCGGAAATATTTTCGGTCCAGAGTGTAACAATCTGGATACAGGGCCATGGGTCTCGCTATCCACGGAGTATTGCGTATGAAGTCGCGTGACAGCCTGGTACGCCTGAAATCATTTCAGGTAAATGAAAAGCGCCGTCAGCTGCAGCAGTTGCAGATGATGATGGCAGAGTTCGAGCGAATGGCAAAAGAGCTCGAGCACCAGATTACTCTGGAAGAGAAAAAGTCCGGCATTTCGGACCCGAATCACTTTGCTTATCCGACCTTTGCAAAGGCGGCCCGCCAGCGTGCGGACAATCTGCAGGTCTCTATTCGCGAATTGCGGGTTCAACAGGAAGCCGCCGAGCTTTCGCTGGAAGAGGCCGAAGCGGAATTCGCCAAGGCGTCGGCTCTCGAAGAGCGTGATGGTGGAATGCGCGCCCGCGCCTAAGGTTAAGGTCGGGTCGCAACATTACGGGAGAAAAATGCGGGGCGGCGCCTATGCGCCTGCGCCCCATTTCCGTTTTTAATTTTTTTATTAACTTTTATCGGCCGGACGGCCGAAAGAGTCTGTTATCGGACGATGTCCTGCCATTCTGGATGGCGTTCGACCTGTGCCTTGAAGAACGGGCAGAGCGGAATGACCTTCCAGCCGCCCTTTCGGGCCTCTTCGACAGCATATTTCGCCAGTTCCTGGCCGACGCCCTTGCCGCGCAGAGCATCCGGCACGCCGGTGTGATCGATGATGATCAGTTCCGGCGAGGCGCGCGAATAGGTCATTTCGCCGAAATGGCCTTCGACTTCCGCAAGATAACGTCCGCCCGATTTGGTTTCTTCGTGGGTGATGTTCATTCAAGCCTCGCTTTTGTCCCTACATCGTTGATGTAATACGGGGGAGGCCGGACGGGAATAGCTGCTCCGGTGCCGATCGGGTGACGGAGCGTCAATGGACAAGGACAAGAACAGGCTGGTGAAGATCTGGATCGGGCCTGTGCTTTTCGCGATCGCAGCGATCTGTCTGGCGCTCGGGCTTTTCCTGCCGATCATTCGTTTCGAGACGCTCTATTTTTTCGAAGAGACGCCGTCGCTGCTCGAACTTGTCGCTGCGCTGTTCCGGGGCGGCGATATTGCCCTGTCGCTGGTGGTCGGATTGTTCTCGGTCGCCTTTCCGATCGCCAAACTTGCCGGCATCGGACTACAGCTTTCGGGCAGGGCAGGGGATAGTGGGCTTTTCCGCCGCGTGATGCCGCATCTTTCCAAGTGGTCTATGATGGATGTGATGCTGGTGGCGATCGTGGTCTTCGCGGCGAAAAGCAGTGGTCTGGCAAACGCCGTTTCACAGCCGGGGCTTTGGTTCTATGCGGCTTCCACCCTCATCGCAGGCCTCTTACCCGCGCTGGTAATGGTTGACGCAAAACAGTCGCCAAAGGTTTAGCCTTCTGGCAAACTGAAAAGTGCCGTCGCATCTCTCTGCAGCGGCACTTTGGAATTTCCCCGGGCATTCCGGACGGGGAGAGTGCTCCCCGCGAATTCTTTGCTAGTGGCGGTATTGCTGAATGCGCGTGGTCCGCAGGCCGGCAAGGCCATGATCATTGATCGATGCCTGCCAGGACAGGAATTCCTCGACGGTAAGCGTGTAACGTTCGCAGGCTTCTTCCAAGCTCAACAAGCCACCTCGAACCGCGGCTACCACTTCTGCCTTCCGGCGGATTACCCAACGGCGCGTATTGGCCGGCGGAAGATCCGCAATCGTCAGCGGGCTGCCATCGGGGCCGATGACATATTTAACTCGGGGGCGTATCATTTCGGTCATTGGACTCTCTACACAACACAAGACCACGTCGTAGAGCCTAGCGCCCCAGTTTTAACATTTGACTAAACAGGTAGCAGCATTTGTCGAGACTGTGACGATAAACGCATTGCGTGTCCCAGCCTGAAGCAAATCGGCAAGATCTGAGGCCCCAAAACGCATACGGGCCGCACTATGGCGGCCCGGTGAAGTAGATAAAAGCGCTGAGATCAGAAGCCCTTACCGCCGCGAAGCTCGGCCAGGACCGTGCCGAACATAATGCGAAGGTCAAGCAGGACCGAGAAGTTGTCTATATAGTATAAGTCGCAAGCGATACGGGCACGGGCTCTGCCCGGACGGTCTGTCGGACCGCGCAAACCGCGCATCTGTGCCAAACCGGTCATGCCCGGCTTGACCGAATGACGGCGATGATAGTTCGGAACCAGGTCTTCGTAGGGGATGCCGGCGGCCAGCATGCCGATCGCGTGGCAGCGCGGACCGACGAGCGACATGTCGCCCTTCAGGACGTTCAGAAGCTGTGGAAGTTCGTCGATATTGGTCTTGCGGATGATCGCGCCGATGCGGGTGATACGCGGATCGTTCTGGACCGTCTGCGCGACGCCGGTTGCGTCCCCGAGGTCGGTGCGCATGGAGCGAAACTTGTAGACGCGGATCTTGCCGCAGTCCTTGCCCCAGCGGACTTGGGTGAAGAGAGCCGGGCCAGCACTGTCCAGACGGATAAGAAGCGCCACCAGCAACAGAACCGGAGACAATACGATCAGCGCGGTCAAGGAAACGCCGATGTCGATCATACGCTTCATGACGGCCTGAACCGGAAAATGGCGAGCTACCGGCATTGCCGTGGCGGCCACTGCCCTGATCTCAACAGGCTTCGGCAGCGGCAATTCTCTGCTGCTGGAAGGAATATAGACGGCATTATTGTGCAGATCAGAAACGCTCAAACCAGTCACCCGCATGATACCCTTCCAGCCCCCGCCGGCAAGCAATGCGTCTTAATATAACACCTTCTGACGCGAGTCATTAGCAAAGTTAATGACTGGTTAACGATGCAGTTACTCTTTTTTGCGGTGCGGCATTAAAGCATCGCCAAAGATATTTCGGTGTGTGAAGCGCCAAGCAGGAGTTGTGCGGTACCTGCGTGCCCGAGCGTGAGGTAATCGCCAGTAGAAAGGGAAAAAATTCCCGCTGAAGACTGCATCTGTGCTCCGCCACTAACGCAGTCGATCGATAGAAGCACCTGCGTTCCATTCAGCAAAAGCGTTGTTGTGTGGCCGGAAGAGCTCAGGACTGCGACATTTAGCGCCAGGAAATACATGCCTGCGGACGGCACGACGAGGCGATTGCCGCCGCTGCCGGCCGCCGCACCGAGTGAAAACCCGCCCTGCTGAAGCGCCAGCGTCGTAAAGCCGCTCTGCTGACCGGCGGTCGGCGAGAAACTGGTGCCGGTGCGGTAGGCGCGCACGGTAGGCTGGTTCGGCCGGGTGACTTGTCCATTCGCGGCAATCGAAAGGCCAGTCTTCCAGGTTGTGCCGTCGCTGACCTTGATCGAGAAGGCATTCGAGCCGGCAAGGCCCATTTCGGCGTAGCCCGTCCAGTTCGTCTGGAACAAAAGGGAGGCCGTATCGCCCGAGGCCGCCTTGTTCACCTTGATCTGATGACCGGTGCCTGCATGGGTGAAGAGACTTGCCGGGGACGCGACTGCGAGCCTGTTGGTATTGTCAGCGATCGTGCCGATGCCGATCGCGTCCATGTTGCCACTGGAGGGCAGGGGGAGGTCTTCCCATTCGGCGCCGGAATAGACTCGGAGCCTGCCGACCGAAACGAACCACGCCCGCCAGCCCTTCTTCGGGACAGCGAAACTCCAGTGAGCATCTTGCCAGGACGCGATCCGCCCCGCCTTGCCGGCCCAGATGCCTGCCGGGGCCTGGGACACGAGATAGCTGTCGCCCTCAGCCGGTGTCGCGGGCGGTGCGGCCAGTTCATCGACGATGCTGAGATGAACGAGCGCATCGAGCCTTAACAAAGCTTCGTTATGGGTAACGTGTTTCTGCGCCTGCGCGGGCAGGATGAAGGGCATATCGAGATTGGTGGTCGCGTCGGCCATCGGTTTTCTCCGTTTCGGGTCGCGGCAAAGTCTAGGCTTGGCCGGTGGGACGGGGAGATGGCGATATCCAAGTGGTTGATATGTTTTGCGCGCGCAGAGGGATTTTGCCCCATTGCCGCCATGCGGGGCTGGTCCTGATTGCGCTTGTCCTTTATGCCGCATATGCGCTTAAACTCGCATGTCCGAATGCGGGCGCCCATGCGGATGACGTGAACGACGGGATCGAGAATGCGATATTCGGCCTATTCCATTTTCAAGCAGGCGCTGTCCGGCAATCGTCTCTGGAAGCCGGCATGGCGGGAGCCGCAGCCGAAACCGCATTATGATGTGATCATCGTCGGTGGCGGCGGGCACGGCCTTTCGACGGCTTATTATCTTGCAAAGGAATTCGGCATCACCAACGTTGCGGTGCTCGAAAAGGGTTATATCGGCTCCGGTAATGTCGGCCGTAACACGACGATCATCCGTTCCAACTACCTGCTGGAAGGCAACAACCCGTTCTACGAGTTTTCGCTCAAGCTCTGGGAAGGACTGGAGCGAGACTTCAATTATAACGCCATGGTCTCGCAGCGGGGCATGCTCAACCTGTTTCATTCCGACGGCCAGCGCGACGAATATGCGCGCAAGGGCAATGGTATGCGCATGCACGGCGTCGATGCCGAGCTTTTGGACCGCGAGCAGGTGCGCAAATTGGCACCCTATCTCAATTTCGATCACGCGCGCTTTCCGATCATGGGCGCGCTCCACCAGAAGCGGGCGGGCACGGTTCGGCACGATGCGGTTGCCTGGGGTTACGCCCGCGGCGCGGACCAGCGCGGCGTCGATATCATCCAGCATTGCGAAGTGACCGGCATTCGCCGGGAGAACGGCGTTGTCGTCGGCGTCGAAACGACCAAAGGGTTTATCGGCTGCAACAAGCTGGCGCTGGCGGCGGCCGGCAATACCACGACAGTCGGCCGGATGGCGGACTTGGAACTGCCGATCGAGACGCATGTGCTGCAGGCCTTCGTGTCGGAAGGGCTCAAACCCGTGGTCGATCATGTCATCACCTATGGTGCCGGACACTTCTATATATCTCAGTCGGACAAGGGCGGGCTGGTGTTCGGCGCCGAGATCGACTTCTATTCGTCCTATGCTCAGCGCGGCAATCTGCAGACCGTCGAACATACGATGGAAGAGGGTGTTTCGCTTATCCCGGGCCTGTCGCGCGCCAAGGTGCTGCGCAGCTGGGGCGGGGTCATGGACATGTCGATGGACGGATCGCCGATCATCGACCGTACCTCGATCGACAACCTCTACCTGAACTGCGGTTGGTGTTACGGCGGCTTCAAGGCAACGCCGGCCTCCGGCTTCTGCTTTGCGCACCTCATCGCCAAGGACGAGACACACCATGTCTCGCGCTTCATGCGCCTTGACCGTTTTGAGCGCGGTTATGCGATCAATGAAGCGGGCCGCGGCCCCCAACCTAACCTTCACTGAGATTTTCCCACCGAGATATGTGATGGCAAGCCTGATCACCTGTCCGCATTGCGGCACCAGACCCAAGGAAGAGTTTTCGATCCGCGGCGCGGCCGGGCCGGAGCGCCCGTCGCCCGCGGCGAAGGACGAGGACTGGCAGCGCTATGTTTATGTCCGCGATAACCCCAAGGGGCGTTATCAAGAATATTGGCACCATGTCGGCGGCTGCCGCCGCTGGCTGGTGGTCGATCGCGACAATCTTTCTCACGAGGTGTTCGGCGTGACGGATGCGACGGAGTTCGAACAGGCGAGGGGCGCGAAATGACGTCCTATCGAATTTCCGCCGGCGGTGCGATCGACCGCGACCATGCGCTGAATTTCACCTTCGACGGCAAGGCCCACAAGGGTTTCGCCGGCGATACCCTGGCTTCCGCTTTGCTCGCCAACGATCAGATGCTGATGGCGCGCAGCTTCAAATATCACCGGCCGCGGGGTGTCGTGACCGCGGGGTCCGCCGAGCCGAACGCGCTCATGGCGATCGGCACCGGCAGCCGCACCGAGCCGAATGCGAGAGCCACCGTCACCGAGCTCTATGATGGATTGGTCGCTCGAAGCCAGAATCGCTGGCCCTCTCTGAAGCACGATTTCGGTACGATCAACAATCTGCTGTCGCCCTTCCTGGGTGCTGGTTTCTACTACAAGACGTTCATGTGGCCGGGGCTTTTCTGGGAAAAGCTTTATGAACCGGTGATCCGCCGTGCTGCCGGGCTTGGCAAGGCGGTGATGCAGGCGGATCCGGATCGCTACGAGAAGTCCTGGGCGCATTGCGACCTGCTGGTGATCGGCGCAGGCCCGGCCGGACTGATGGCCGCGATCGCCGCCGGTCGCGCCGGAGCGCGAGTCATCCTGGCGGACGAGGGGCCACGTCTGGGCGGTTCGCTTCTATCCGAGAGCGTTTCGATTGACGGTCGGCCGTCCGCCGAATTCGCCGCAGGACTGGCCGACGAGTTGGCGACGCTGCCGAATGTGACGTTGATGCCGCGCACCACCGTTTTCGGCTGGTACGACGACATGGTGTTCGGCGCGGTCGAGCGGGTGCAGAAACATGTTGCCGCGCCTTCGCCGGATCTGCCGGTGGAGCGCATGTGGCGCATCATCGCCAAGCGAGCGATCCTTGCGACCGGCGCGGAAGAACGTCCGCTGGTTTTCGGCGGCAACGACAAGCCGGGTGTGATGACGGCCGGTGCGGTCCGGACCTATCTCAACCGTTATGGCGTCGCGGCCGGCAAGCGGGTCGCGGTCTTTACCAACGGGGGGGGCGGTTATCGCACCGCAGCCGATCTTCTGGCTCAGGGCGTCGAGGTTTCGGCCATCATCGATGCGCGAGCGCAATCCAACGACCCGGTGCCGCAGGATGTGCGGGTGATCCGCGGCGGCTCGGTGATCGCGACGAAGGGGCGGCATCGAATCGATGGTCTGATCGCCGAGCGCTCGGGCTTCGAGGAGGTCATCGCTTGCGATGCGCTCGCCATGTCCGGCGGTTGGTCGCCTGTGGTGAACCTGATGTGCCAGCGTGGCGCCAAGCCGGTATGGTCGCAGGAGAAGCAGGCATTTCTGGCGCCGGATGTCGGCGGTGCATTCGTTGCGGCCGGCTCGGCTGCCGGTTTCGACAGCATTTCCGCCTGTCTGAACGACGGCGCGGCCAAAGGGCACGCGGCAATCGATGCGCTCGGAAGACTGGTCGGGCCGCTCGATATTCCCGAGGTCGAAGGCGAATATGACGCCTCGTTCGCGCCGCTCTGGTATGTGCCGGGCGCTAAGGGCAAGGCTTTCGTCGATTTCCAGAACGATGTGCATGTCGGCGATCTCGGCCTCGCGCAGCGCGAAGGGTTTCGCCATATCGAGCACACCAAGCGTTATACGACCGCCGGAATGGCGACGGATCAGGGCAAGCTCGGCAATGTCAACACGGTCGGTATCGTCGCCGGCATGCGCGGCGTCTCGCCGGCCGAGATCGGCACGACGACATTCCGGCCGTTCTACACGCCGGTTTCCTTCGGCGCGATGGCCGGCGCTGCACGGGCGGAACACGCTGCTCCGGTCCGCACTTCGCCGCTGCATGGCTGGGCGCGCAAGAATGGAGCAGTGTTCGTCGAATCGGGTCTCTGGTATCGCTCTGCCTGGTTCCCGCATGAAGGTGAGAAGACCTGGCGCGAAAGCGTCGACCGCGAAGTGCTGAACGTGCGGGCCAATGCTGGCCTATGCGATGTCTCGACGCTCGGCAAGATCGAGTTTTTCGGTTCGGGCGCGGCGGAGTTTCTCGACCGCATCTATTCGAACAGCGTGCTCAAACTGCCGATCGGTAAAGCTCGTTACGGGCTGATGCTGCGTGAAGACGGGATCGTCTTCGATGACGGCACGGTCAGCCGGCTTTCCGAAACTCATTATGTGATCACCACGACGACCGGCTCTGCCGCCGACGTGTTGTCGCATATGGAATTCGCCGCCCAGACCTTCTGGCCGGAACTCGATGTCCGCTTCGTGTCCGTGACCGATCAGTGGGCGCAGATGTCGCTCGCCGGTCCCAAGGCGCGGATCATCATGGGCCGCGTCGTGCAGGACGATATTTCCGATACGGTCTACCCGTTCATGGCGGCGAAGGAGGTGACCCTGCGGGGCGGTCTCAAGGGGCGGCTCTTCCGCATATCCTTCTCCGGCGAACTGGCTTACGAACTTGCCGTGCCGGCCGGTTATGGCGAGGCGGTGGCCGACGCCCTCATGGAGGCAGGTCGCGAAGAGGGGATCTGCGCCTACGGTGTCGAGGCGCTGAACGTGTTGCGCATCGAAAAGGGCCATGTCACCCGTAGCGAACTCGAAGGTCGCACCACCGCGGACGATGTCGGTCTCGGCCGGATGATGGCGATGCAGAAGCCGGATTTCATCGGCAAGCGGCTTTCAACCCGTTTCGGACTGACCGCCGCCGACCGTCTGCAGCTCGTCGGGTTGAAGCCGGTCGAGGCGGATAAGGAGATCAAGGCTGGCGCGCATCTGCTCAAGGATCAGGCCAAACCTTCGCTTGCCAACGACCAGGGCTTTGTTTCATCCGCCTGTTTCTCGCCTGTGCTCGGGCATTCCATTGCGCTGGCGCTGCTGAAATCCGGGCGCGAACGTTATGGCGAGAAGATCGTCGTGTGGGATGGGCTGCGCGGCATGGAAGTGCCGGCGGAAGTCTGCCCGCCGGTGTTCGTCGATCCCGAAAATCTCAAACTGCATCTCTAAGGGCGCGCCGATGTCGATCCACTATCTCCACCGGCATATTCTCGAGGATCTTGTTACCGGCTTTTCGGCGGATCAGGGTGCGAACCATGTTTCCGTCGTGCGCCGTCCGACGATTGTGTCCGTATTGGCGCATGCGGGGGCGGAGCTTGCCGTCGCAGAGGTTCTGAGGGGCATGGAGGGCTGCGAACCCCGCTTCTGCGGCCCATCCGAATGGTTGCTGGTCTCCCGCACGCTGGGGGCCGAGCACATCGCCGACGCTCTGGCGAGCGTTGCCGGGGCCGCCGTCATCGACCAGAGCGACGGCAAGGTGCTGTTGTCGATTGGTGGTCCGGCGGCGCGGACCATTCTCGCGAAATGTCTGGCGGTCGATCTGCATCCAGACGTGTTCGCCATAGGGCAATCGGCGAACGCACTGATATGCCATGTGTCCGGAAATATCGCCCGTACCGGCGAAGACGAGTTCGAGATAGTTACGCCGCGGTCCTTTGCTGTTTCCGTCTTCGAAGAACTGTTGGAGATGGGACGTGAACACGCGCTCACTCGCGGTTTTACTGACTAGGCCGATGGTAAGCCTGCGATTGCAATTTTAGTTATGTGAGACATGCGACTTTAAATTTCGCCAGCGATTTCCGTTGACTAATTTTTCGTCTGAAACTGCCTGATTTTTGAAATTTGTGATCTTTGTCGCGCCAGGGTGTTGAGAAATGCCTCGATTTCGGCACCCTCTCGGCTTTTTGTCTTCACATTTCTTGCGAAACCGTTATGGAATGCGGCTAAGAATGCAAGAACCCGCAAGGGGCGGAATACAAGAGATGCAACCCATTAAGAGGATTGCATCCGGGGGAAAATATATGGAGTATTTTATCCAGCAGCTCATCAACGGGCTGACTCTTGGGTCTATCTATGGCCTGGTGGCTATCGGCTATACGATGGTTTACGGCATCATCGGCATGATCAACTTTGCCCATGGTGACATTTTCATGCTCGGCGGCTTTGCTGCCCTGATCGTCTTCCTCATCGCAACATCCTTCTTCGCCGGCATTCCGGTGGCGCTGCTCCTGTTGCTGATGCTCGTCGTCGGCATGCTGATGACGGGTCTGTGGAACTGGACGATCGAACGCGTCGCCTATCGTCCTTTGCGTGGATCCTTCCGGCTTGCGCCGCTGATCACCGCGATCGGCATGTCGATCGTGCTGTCGAACTTCATCCAGGTGACGCAGGGTCCGCGCAACAAGCCGATCCCGCAGCTCGTGACGGATGTCTATCATCTCGGCGACATCACCGTTTCGCTGAAGCAGATCATCATCTTCGTCGTCACCGGCGTGCTGCTCTTCGCTTTCTGGTACATCGTCAACAAGACGCCGCTTGGCCGTGCCCAACGTGCGACCGAACAGGACCGCAAGATGGCGGCGCTGCTCGGCGTCGACGTGGACCGGACGATTTCCGTCACCTTCGTGATGGGCGCAGCGCTCGCGGCTGTCGCAGGCTGCATGTACCTGATGTATTATGGTGTCGCGTCGTTCAACGACGGCTTCATTCCGGGCGTCAAGGCGTTCACCGCGGCGGTTCTCGGCGGTATCGGCTCTCTGCCGGGCGCTGTTCTCGGCGGACTGATGATCGGCCTCATCGAGTCGCTGTGGTCGGCGTATTTCACGATCGCCTACAAGGACGTTGCGACCTTCGGGATTCTCGCTTTCGTCCTCATCTTCAAGCCGACGGGTATTCTCGGCCGGCCGGAAGTGGAGAAGGTCTAACATGACGACCCAAGCTGAAAACACTTCTTCCGGTCTGATGGCAAAGGCCGTCAAGGAGGGCATCTTCGCGGGCGTCATCGCCTTCGGCATGTTCCTTCTCTATGTCGGTATCGAAACCTATCAGAATATCGACAACCAGCTTGTCTGGCGCACCCGCTGGGGTCTGCTGGCGATCTTCGTGGTGGTCGCGGCTGTCGGCCGCTTCCTGACGGTCGCGTTCTTCAAGCCGATGGTCGATCGCCGCAAGCTCGCCAAGGCGAAGACCGGTGTTCTGGAGATTTCCGACGACAAGGGCTTCTTCCACAAGCACTTCCTCAAGATCGCGCTGATCGCCCTGCTGCTTTACCCGGTTGGCTCGGTCATGCTGTTCGGGCCGCAGGGTTCGCTGAAATATGTCGACAACTTCGGCATTCAGATCCTGATCTACGTCATGCTCGCCTGGGGCCTCAACATCGTCGTCGGCCTCGCCGGCCTGCTCGATCTGGGTTACGTCGCCTTCTATGCGGTCGGCGCCTATTCCTACGCGCTGCTGTCGGCAAATTTCGGTCTGTCCTTCTGGGTTCTGCTGCCGCTCGCCGGCATCCTGGCGGGCTTCTGGGGCGTCATTCTCGGTTTCCCGGTCCTGCGTCTGCGCGGCGACTATCTGGCGATCGTAACGCTTGCCTTCGGTGAAATCATCCGCCTCGTCCTTATCAACTGGACGGATGTCACCCGCGGCACCTTCGGTATTTCCGGTATCGCCAAGGCTTCGGTTTTCGGCATCTGGTCGTTCGACGTCAGTTCGCCGAACTATTTTCCGAAGGCGATGGGCCTTGCGACCTCGTCCGCTTGGTACAAGATCTTCCTCTTCTACATCATCCTGGCGCTTTGCCTGATCACCGCTTACGTCACGATCCGCCTGCGCCGCATGCCGATCGGCCGTGCGTGGGAAGCGCTGCGTGAAGACGAGATCGCCTGCCGTTCGCTCGGCATCAACACGGTCGCGACCAAGCTCACCGCTTTCGCCACCGGTGCGATGTTCGGCGGTTTTGCCGGCTCGTTCTTCGCCACCCGTCAGGGCTTCGTCTCGCCGGAAAGCTTCGTCTTCCTGGAATCGGCCGTCATCCTGGCGATCGTCGTTCTCGGCGGCATGGGCTCTCTCACCGGCATCGCGATTGCTGCGGTGGTCATGGTCGGCGGTACTGAGCTGCTGCGCGAGATGGAATTCCTCAAGCTGATCTTCGGTCCGGACTTCACGCCTGAACTTTACCGCATGCTGCTCTTCGGGCTTGCGATGATCATCGTGATGCTCTTCAAGCCGCGCGGTTTCGTCGGCTCCCGTGAGCCGACGGCCTTCCTGAAGGAACGCAAGGCAGTCTCCGGCAGCTTCACCAAGGAAGGTCACGGCTGATGGCTTCCGGAACGAATACGATGCCCAACATTACCAAAGACACGATCCTCAAGGTCGAACACCTGTCGATGAAGTTCGGCGGCCTGATGGCCATCAACGACCTCACGTTCGAGGCCAAGCGCGGCGACATTACCGCGCTGATCGGTCCGAACGGCGCAGGCAAGACGACTGTCTTCAACTGCATCACCGGCTTCTACAAGCCGACGATGGGCATGATCACGATGAAGCAGCGCGAAGGGAAGGATCACCTTCTCGAGCGTCTGAACGACTTCGAGATCACCAAGCATGCCAAGGTCGCTCGTACCTTTCAGAACATCCGCCTGTTCTCGGGCCTGACCGTTCTGGAAAACCTGCTGGTCGCGCAGCACAACGTGCTGATGAAGGCCTCGGGCTACACGATCCTCGGTCTGCTCGGGCTACCGGCCTACAAGAACGCGGCCAAGGCCGCGATCGAGAAGGCGACATACTGGCTGGAAAAGGCCGATCTGATCGATCGCGCCGACGACCCGGCCGGTGACCTTTCCTACGGTGCGCAGCGTCGTCTGGAAATCGCCCGCGCCATGTGCACCGGTCCAGAACTGCTCTGCCTCGACGAGCCTGCTGCCGGTCTCAATCCGAAGGAATCGCTGACGCTGAACGCGCTGCTGCGTGGCATCCGCAACGACACCGGGACATCGACTCCTGCTGATCGAGCACGACATGTCGGTGGTCATGGAAATTTCCGACCATGTCGTCGTTCTCGAATACGGTCAGAAGATTTCCGACGGCAACGCCGGACCATTTGTGAAAAACGACCCGAGGGTCATCGCGGCCTATCTCGGTGTCGAAGACGATGAGGTCGAAGACGTGATTGCCGAAGTCGAAGAGCGAAGCAGGAGCGCACTGAAATGAGCCGGTCCGAACCTTCTCCAGGTCCAAAGTCCGTAGAAACCTACTACGGCAACATATCCGCGCGCTCGGCGGGCGTCGATGTCGAAGTCCACAAGCGGCGAGATCGTCTGCCTGATCGGCGCCAACGGCGCCGGTAAGTCGACGCTGATGATGACGATTTGCGGCAGCCCGCAGGCCCGAAGACCGGTTCAGGTCATCTTCGACGGCCAGGACATCACGCGTCATGCCGACCCACGAGATCGCTCGTCAAACGCATTGCACAGTCGCCGGAAGGTCGCCGCATCTTCCCGCGCATGACCGTTTTCGAAAACCTGCAAATGGGTGCCAAGTCTCGACAACCTGAAGTATTTCGACGAAGACGTGGAGAAGATCTTTACGTGCTCTTCCCACGCCTCAAGGAACGCCAGAGCGCAGCGCGGCGGCACGCTTTCAGGCGGCGAGCAGCAGATGCTTTCCATCGGCCGCGCGCTGATGGCGCGCCCGAAGCTTCTGCTGCTTGACGAGCCTTCGCTCGGTCTTGCACCGCTGATCGTCAAGGGCATCTTCGAAGCGATCAAGAAGTTGAATCAAGGAAGCAGGGGCTGACGGTGTTCCTCGTCGAGCAGAACGCCTTCGGTGCGCTTGAAGCTGTCCGACCGCGGCTTATGTCATGGTCAACGGCCAGGTGACGATGAGCGGCATCCGGCAAGGAGCTTCTTGCCAATCCGGAAGTTCGCGCAGCCTATCTGGAAGGCGGCCGCCACTGATGGCGATCCAAGATTCAGGGACTTTTCTTTGACATGCAGGGTGATTCGGCGTACGAAGAAGCCTCGTTCTTGCAGCTTTGCTCTTCGTCAGCTGCATCATCGGCGGATGGACCGCCTGGCGCACAGGCAAGAGCCGTTGCCGAGGGCTGGGGCAGAACTACAGCCACGGTGGTGATCTACACGCTCCTCCTGGGCGTCGCCATGCCGTTTCTGTCCATCACGCGCTGTTCCAGGGGCGGATCGATCAGTTCGGCTTCCATTACTACCTCGTAGACACGATCGTTCTTTTGCTGGCGTTTTCTACCACTGCGCTTCCGTTTCTACCGGACACGTCAGATGGTGCAACAATTACTACTGGCTCTACGAGCCCGGCTTCGCCGTTCTCGTGGAAGAAGAAAGATTGACAGGCAGGCCGATTCCGGTTCACAGATTGCTGCAGGTCAGTCCTTTAATGGGACGGAGAGTGGAACAATTTCCGATGCAATGATCTTGGTGGGTATTGCGCCGGCATATCGAAACCCAGACCCGCTCGAAGATTTGGGAGTTACATTCAATGAAGAAGTCACTTCTTGTCGGCTGTTGCGCTTCGACCGCAATGGTCGCTTTCAGCGGCAGCCGCATGGGCTGACGTCATCGTCGGCATTGCTGGTCCGCTGACCGGCCCGAATGCTGCCTTCGGCGCGCAGCTCCAGAAGGGTGGAGAGCAGGCTGCTGCCGATATCAATGCTGCAGGCGGCATCAACGGCGAGCAGATCAAGATCGTTCTCGGCGACGACGTTTCCGACGCCAAGCAGGGCGTTTCGGTTGCCAACAAGTTCGCTTGCAGACGGCGTCAAGTTCGTTGTCGGTCACTTCAACTCGGGCGTTTCGATCCCGGCTTCGGAAGTTTACGCCGAAAACGGCATTCGTTCAGGTAACACCTGCTTCCACCAACCCGACCTTCACCGAGCGCGGTCTGTGGAACACCTTCCGTACCTGCGGCCGTGACGACCAGCAGGGTGCCGTTGCCGGCTCTTATATCGCCGACCAACTTCAAGGACGCCAAGGTCGCCGTCATTCATGACAAGACCCCGTACGGTCAGGGCCTTGCTGACGAAACCAAGAAGTCCATGAACGAAGCCGGCGTCACCGAAGTCCGTCTACGAAGGCGTCAATGTCGGGCGACAAGGACTTCTCGGCCCTCATCGCCAAGATGAAGGAAGCTGGCGTATACGCTGGTCTACTGGGGCGGTTTGCACACCGAAGTTCGGCCTGATGGATGCGCCAGATGCCGCCGACCAGGGTCATGAAGGCAACTTTCATGTCGGGTGACGGTATCGTTTCGAACGAACTGGCTTCGATCGCCGGCGACGCTGTTAACGGTACGCTGATGACCTTCGCTCCGGATCCGCGCAAGAACCCGAATGCCAAGGAACTCGTCGAGAAGTTCCGCAAGCGTCCGGTTTTGAGCCGGAAGCCTACACGCTGTACGCCTACGCTGCTCTCCAGGTTATCGCTCAGGAAGCCGCCAAGGCAAAGTCCGCGAGCAACGACCCGCAGGCCGTAGCTGAAGCCATCAAGGCCAAGGGTCCGTTCAAGACCGCTATCGGCGATACTTGGCTTCGACGAAGAAGGGCGACATCACCCGTCCGGACTACGTCATGTACAAGTGGGGCAAGGGCGCCGACGGCAAGTACACCTACACCGAAATGGCCGGCAAGTAAGACTAGCCGTCCAATTGGATGAAACAGGAAGCCCGGCATTGCCGGGCTTCTTTGCGTTTGGCGCTATGTCACACGCCTATGATCGGAGCTCCTTCAGTATAAAATCTGCTCGCTCGGCAACCGGTGTTTTCGGCAGGATCACGGCCTCGTAGCCCAGATGGGCATAGGCTTTCAGCAGTCGATCATACTCTGCGATAGCCTCGTCGAAGCCATGCCGGCGGTCGGCGTCGGTTTGGTAGATTTCCGGCCATGGTGGTGTGAGGAAGACGCGGGGATGATAGCGGTGGAACTCACCGAACGTATCCAATGCCGGCTCGCCGGTGGCGTGCTGCAGCCCACAGGCTGCGTCGATGAGGCCGCGGTCGAAGAAGGTCCAGCCGGAGTTGCTTGATGCTTTGTCTCTATCGGCAAGCGACATGTCGATCGCACGCCGGGCGAAGGCGGCGAGATCGATCCAAGGGAGGGCGGTGCCGCCGGTCGCCGTTTCTTCGGTAACGATGCGGCGGCCGGGTTCTTCGACGGTGGCATATCCGCGCCGGGCGAGTTCTTCAAGCAGCGTCGATTTCCCGCCGCCGGAGCAGCCGGAAAGGATGGCGAAATTGTCCATTCGTCTCGTCTCCTTCAAATGGAGGATAAAGGGGCAGCGGCGCGCAGAAATGCCACGCCATGAATGCAGATAATTCGGGGGAAAGCGGTCGGACGTTGGGGAGCGCTTAGCGCGCGCGTTGCGACATGATTTTCGTCACGGGCAGGGTGAGGCCGATATCCGTCGTCACCTTCAACCATACCCTGCCCGTTGCCGGATGAAAAGTCACCCAGCGCGCCAGATCGTCGCCAAGGCTTTCGTCGATCAACTCGATACCTTCCGCCCGCAGGAAGTCGCGCGCGAAGGCGGCATTCAATGCGCCGGCGTCCTCGCCGTTCGGACAGCGCGTCCGGCCGCCGTAAAGCTTTGCCTTCAATGCCCGGCGACGCGATGTGCTGCCGCGTACCGCATCGAGGAGCGAGGGCATGGCAATGTCGCCATAACGCTGCTTACGCTCTGTCCTGTCCTGATGGCCGCCGCTTGGCAGGATAAAATGGTTCATACCGCCGATCCCGCTTTCGGCATTGTAGATGCAGGCCGAAACGCAGGAGCCGAGAACGGTCATGAACATCGTTTCCGGATGTTCCGAAATTGCCGATTGGCCGCCGAGAATATGAAGAGGCTGGTAGTTCATAAAATTCATCGGACGCCATCCAGGAGCAATAGCGACCAGTTTCTTCTCAATGCATGAATGTCATGCCTGCAAGTGGGCCACCAACAATGAGTGGTGATAAGTGC
>CBDDGK010000074.1:0-8395 GCA_965227625.1 Neorhizobium sp.
CGTCACTGATCTCGCGGGTGCAGGGCCCGGAACAGCGCTTGATCTGGTAGAGCAGGCAGGGCCGGGTGCGCGTCTCGAACACGCTGTCGGTGCAGGTGCGCAGCAGGAAGGCGCGCTGCAGCGAATTGATCGTCCGGCCGACGGCGGCAGCCGATGCGAAGGGGCCGAAATAGTCGCCCTTGCGGGCGCGGGCGCCGCGATGCTTGAAGATCGCCGGTGCGCGGTGGTCGCCGGTGATCATGATATAGGGAAACGACTTGTCGTCGCGCAGAAGCACGTTGAAGCGCGGGCGCAGTCGCTTGATGAGGTTTGCTTCGAGCAGCAGCGCCTCGGTTTCCGTCCGCGTCGTGACGAATTCCATATGATGCGTCTCGCGCACCATGCGGGTGAGGCGGTTCGAATGAAGCCGGCCCTGCGCATAGTTGCTGACGCGCTTCTTCAGGCTGCGCGCCTTGCCGACATACATCACGTCGCCCGCCTCGTTGAACATGCGGTAGACGCCCGGCGCGTTCGGCAGGTGCTTGACGAATTCGGCGATCAGTTCGGCGCCCTTCAGGCCGCTTTCGTTCTTGACGCCCTCGTTCCAGTCGATCGACGCGGCCGGGCCTTCCACGGCCTCGCCGACCGGCGCGTCGTCTTCTTCCTCGTCGGTTTCGTCATAGAGAACGCCGCCATCGGGCAGCTTCGTTCCGTTCATTCCATCGTCTCCGCCTGCGGCCGGTCGTGGTCGAAAAAGGACCGGCTTCGGCTTTTTGCCGATTCGAACCATGGGCCCGTCGTCGTCGGCTTGTCAAAATATGTGGCTGTGGGCGATTGGAAATTGCAAGGCCGCCCGCCGTGTCGCTGAGATAATGACGCGGAAGCGATTTGGAAAGCGGCGAGGGGAGGCGGAGCCTATTTCTCCCGCAGGGAAATAACCCGCATGAGCCTTCGATCGTTTGTGGCGGGAATCCGGCAGCCTGTTTCGAAAGGCATGGCGAACGGCAGTTGAATCCCGGTTTTTCCTCCATCATATCTTGGGTCGAGCAGGTGGAAATTGACGGGCTTCTGGGTCTGCAAGTTGAAATCGGCTCCCCATAGTCATGCGGACCGTGATTCCAAGTTGAGTTGACAAGTTTTTGCTTGCGATTTAACAAGTAATTTATGAGTGTAAAGGTGGGGTTGCTTATAGTAACCTTTGATTAGGGTTAATGAATTACATGTTGCGATACAGCAACATCGAAATTTTGCCTTTTGTGTGCCACAATCAATTCACAATTCGGCTCTTTCAAATCCTCAATTGGACGCCACATTCACCCTCAGCAGGCAGGGAACAAAATGGTCGCCAGTCGTGTTGTTGCGGCGACTTCCCGGCACAGCAGTAGAAGGAGAAAATGTATGCGTACTCTCGTCGCAACTCTAATAGCCTCGGCAGCCAGCCTGATCGCGATTTCGGCGGCCAATGCCGCTGATGCCGTTTCGCAGGTTCCGCAGGCCCCGATCGCCGTCGACCAGCCGGCTCCGGTCGGCAACTGGCAGGGTTTCTATCTCGGTGGTTATGGTGCCTATGACTGGGGCAAATCCGGCGTCGGCAGCCGTGACGTCAACGGTTTCGGCGGTGGCGCCTTTACCGGTTACAATTTCCAGAGCGGCCCGGTTATCTACGGCGTCGAAGCTGACGTCGGTTACAGCGGCCAGAAGGGTGATTCTTCGGGCGGTTATCGTGCCGAAGGCGGCTGGAACGGCTCCGTACGCGGTCGCGTCGGTTACGATCTGAACCCCTTCATGATCTACGGCACGGGCGGTGTTGCCTTCCAGAACAACACCCTGAAGGATGCCACCTCGTCCGACGACAAGACCGCCGTCGGTTACACGGTCGGTGCCGGTGCAGAAGCCTTCGTCACCAACAACATCACTGCCCGTATCGAATACCGTTACACGGATTTCGGCAAGGACAGCTACAACCTGAACTCCGGTTCGGTTTCGAAGGGCTTCGACGACCACAGCGTCAAGGTCGGTATCGGCGTGAAGTTCTAATTATTGTAGCCTTTGCAGGCTGGGGAAAGCCCGGACTTCGGTCCGGGCTTTTTTTGTTCGTCGAACTGTTGGTTCGGGGAGAGGCCGGGTCAGGCCGCCGACTTCATGTCCGCATATTGCGCGAAGCGCTTGGCGAAGACGTCCGGCCAGGAGGCGAGCTCCGGGCGGCCTTCGGCCCACTGGCCGTTGAAGCGCAGGTCGAGATAACCGATCATCGCGGCCAGCGCGAAATGCCCGCCATGCAGCTTCTTGCCGGTCTTCGGCAGGTTGGCTTCGAGGAAATCGAGGCTGCGCACCACTTTCGCCCACTGCTTGTCGATCCACGGCTGGTGGATCTTGTCCTCGTCGCGATGGCGGCGCTCGTAGACGATCGCCAGAAGGCAATCCATGACGCCGTCGCACAGCCCTTCCAGCACTTCCGCCTCGGTGCGCTTCTCCGACTTCTTCGGATAGAGCTTGCCGCCCGATTTACGGTCGAGGAAATGCATGATCGCGATGCTGTCATAGACCGGCGGTTCGTCGTCGCGCAGCAGGACCGGGATCTTGCCGAGCGGGTTGTTGTCGATCAGCGACGGCGGCATGGCATTGGTGTCGGTCTTCACCTCGGTGATTGCGATGCCGAGATGGCGCGCAGCCATGCGCACCTTGGCGGAATAGGGCGAGGCGGGGGAATAGAGGAGTTTCATGGTCGTCCTTTCTGAAATTCTGTGCGGCGCTCGAGCAGGTCAGGTGGTGGATCGGCTCGGCGGGCGAACCCGCGAAGTCGGCAAACCTACGAAGCTTGCTCGGCGGGCGAGCCCGCGAAGCTTGCTCAGCGGCCCGGCGGAATGGTGATCTGGCCGATCCGGCAGCCGCCGCGATCCACTTCTGCGCAGTCGCGGAAGGAAAGCGTCTTGGTCATGCAGATGCGCACTTCCTCCAGCCGGTTGCCTTCGCAGCTGGTGGCGATGCCGCGCCGGCTCAGGCCGGGATTGGCGGCAATGAATTTTTCCTCGATCTGGTCGGCGGACAGCACGACGGGCGTGTTGCCGCCGGCGACGTCGGCCGGGATCTTGACGCGCTGGAACGCCTCGCGCAGCCGGGAGAAATAGGCGCGCTGGCTCAGTCCCGAGCAGCTTCCGTGCTTGCGCCATTCATGGCCGATCAGGCCCATGGACGGCATGATGTCGAACAGCTGCTCGCCGAGCGCCCGCGGCACCCGATCCTGGCCGTTGGTATCGCAGTCCTCGGGAAAACCCTTTTCCTGCTGCGGCCAGAGCCCGTGCACGATGAAGCGGAAATTCTTGTTCACGCCGCACTGGTCGTTGTTGCGCCCGCCGCTCTGGCCGGCACAGAAGGTCGGCGACCAGGACAGCGATAGAACGTAGAAATCGAAATCGCCGGGCTGGTTCTGCCGCGCGCCGGGGCGGTTCTGGGCGGTGGCGCCCGTTGCCAGAAGAGATGTCGCGAAAAGAGCTGTCAGCGTGAGTGCGGTCAGAAGTTTTTTCATGGTACGGCCCTCCCGGTGCCGCGCACCATGGGCAGGAAGCCGCCCCCGGTCAAGCCTCTTCGGCCACTGTTTCCCCAGTCAGCCAGAAGGCACGCTGCGAGGCGAAACGATCCTGCGCGAGCACCGTCTTCAGCGCCGGCAGCAGCACGTGCAGCTCGTCCTTCAGCGTGAAAGGCGGGTTGACGATGATGAGGCCGCTCCCGGTGAGGCCGGTCGCCTCGCGGTCGCTGCGGATGGAAAGTTCGGCGCAGAGTATCTTCGGAATGCCGAGCTCCTGCAGTTCCTCATGGAAGGCGCGGATCGGCGCGCCCTTCTTGATCGGATACCACAGGCAATAATTGCCGCCCGGAAAGCGCCGGTAGGCGGTGGCAAGGCCCTTTGCCATCCGCTGATATTCGCCGTCCTCTTCGAACGGCGGGTCGATGAGGACGATGCCGCGTTTTTCCTTCGGCGGCAGATGGGCGCCGAGCGTCAGCCAGCCGTCGAGCTCGGTGACGCGCACCTGGAAGTCGCCCTCGAACACGTTGTGCAGGCGGTTATAGTCTTCCGGATGCAGTTCCATGGCCGAAAGCCGGTCCTGCGGACGAAACAGCATCCGCGCCAGCTTCGGCGATCCGGGATAGAGCCGGATGCCGCCATTCGGGTTCAGATCCCGGACCGCTGTCAGATAGGGTTCCAGCAAAGCGGCGACATTGGCGGGAAGTTCCGCCTGCATCAGCCGGCCGATACCGTCCTGCCATTCGCCGGTCTTCTGCGCCTCGTCGGACGAAAGATCGTATTGCCCGATGCCGGCGTGGGTATCCAGCATCCGGAACGCCTTGTCCTTCTTCTGCGCATAGCGGATCAGCCGCGCAAGGATCGCGTGCTTCAGGACGTCGGCAAAATTGCCCGCGTGGTAGATGTGCCGGTAGTTCATGGTTTATCGTATTCCGGATGAATTAAATTGATGCGCCGCAAAAGCCGCTTTTTGCCGCCATCGGCTTGCAATATAGAAAACTCATGAACGTTGCGACACCCATCTCCGCGAAAAGCAAACTTGGCCATAATTCGGTCGGCCATACCGTCTGCCCGCACGACTGTCCCTCCGCCTGCGCGCTGGACGTCGAGCTGACCGCCGAGGGCAGGATAGGCCGGGTGCGCGGTGCGGCCGACAATACCTACACGGCCGGCGTCATCTGCGCCAAGGTCGCCCGGTATTCGGAGCGCATCTACCATCCCGGCCGCCTGATGGTGCCGCAGCGCCGCAAGGGTGCCAAGGGCAGCGGTGACTGGCAGGAAGTCAGCTGGGAGGCAGCCCTCGACGAAATCGCCGATGCCTTCGTCAACGCCGAGGCAAAACATGGCTCGGAAGCCGTCTGGCCGTATTTCTACGCCGGAACGATGGGCCAGGTGCAGCGCGACTCGATCGAGCGACTGCGCCACGCCAAGAACTATTCGGGCTTCTTCGGCACCATCTGCACCAACATGGCCTGGACCGGTTATGTGATGGGCACCGGCGCGCTGCGCGGTCCCGACCCGCGCGAGATGGCAAAATCCGACTGCGTGGTGATCTGGGGCACCAACGCCGTTTCCACCCAGGTCAACGTCATGACCCACGCGGTGAAGGCCCGCAAGGAACGCGGCGCCAAGATCGTCGTCATCGACATCTACGACAATCCGACCATGAAACAGGCGGATATCGCCCTGACGGTCCGCCCCGGCACAGACGCGGCGCTGGCCTGCGCCGTCATGCACATCGCCTTCCGCGACGGCTATGCCGACCACGCCTATATGGCGAAATATGCCGATGATCCGGCGGGTCTCGAAGCGCATCTGAAGACCAGGACCCCGGAATGGGCTTCCGCCATCACCGGCCTGTCGGTCGAGGAGATCGAGAATTTCGCCAGGCTCGTCGGCACCACGAAAAAGACCTTCTTCCGACTGGGCTATGGTTTCGGCCGCCAGCGCAACGGCACGGTCGCCATGCATTCGGCCCTGTCGATCGCCACGGTTCTCGGCTGCTGGCAATATGAGGGCGGCGGCGCCTTCCACAACAATGGCGAGATATTCCGGCTGAACAAGTCTGACCTGATGGGCAGCGCCTATGCTGATCCGGATATCCGCCAGCTCGACCAGTCGCAGATCGGCCGCGTTCTGACCGGCGATGCCGAGGCCCTGCGCTACGGCGGGCCGGTGACGGCCATGCTGATCCAGAACACCAACCCGATGAACGTCGCCCCCGAACAGCGCCTCGTCCGCCAAGGCTTTTTGCGCGATGATCTCTTCGTGGCGGTCCACGAGCAGTTCATGACCGATACGGCTCAGGTCGCCGACATCGTCCTGCCCGCCACCATGTTCCTCGAACATGACGATCTCTACCGCGCCGGCGGCCAGCAGCACATCCTGCTCGGTCCGAAGCTCACAGAACCGCCGGAGACGGTGCGCACCAATCTCTTCGTCATCGAGGAACTGGCCAGGCGCCTCGGCATCGATCACTTCGCCGGCTTCGGCCGGAGCGAACGCGAGCATATTGACCGCATCCTCAAGGACAGCAACTGGCCGGGTATCGAGGTGCTGGAGCGCGAGAAGTGGATCGACGCCCAGCCGGATTTCGAGACCGCCCACTATATCAAGGGCTTCGGTTATCCGGACGGCAAGTTTCGTTTCAGCCCGGACTGGCGCAACGGCCCGTCGCCCAACAAGCCGCCCAAGAACCTCGGCCCGATGGGGCCGGTCGCCGACCTGCCGGTTTTCCCCGATCAGGTCGATGTCATCGAAGTGGCGGACGAGGCGCATCCCTTCCGGCTGGCTACCTCGCCGGCCAGAAGCTTTCTCAACTCCTCCTTCACCGAGACGAAAAGCTCCTACGAGCGGGAAGGGCGGCCGGAAGTGATGATCGAACCTACCGACGCCGAACGTCTCGGCATCGTCGACGGCGATATCGTCCGGCTCGGCAACAAACGCGGCGAGGTGCGCCTGCATGCGAAGATCGCCGCGGGCGCGCGGCCCGGCGTGCTGATCGCCGAAGGGCTCTGGCCGAACAGCAAACATCTCGACGGCGAGGGCATCAACGTGCTGACCGGCGCCGATGCCGTCGCGCCCTATGGCGGCGCGGCCTTCCACGACAACAAGGTCTGGCTCGAAAAGGCCTGAGTGCCTTCATGCAGGAGAATGACAGTGGATACGATCGACATCGATACGTCCGAGACAGACCGTGTGCGTGTGCTTTCCCGCACCACGCTGTCGAAAAGCTTCGTGCATCTCGAGCGACTGATCATCGAGCAGCGCATGCGCAATGGCGAGGTCGTCCGGCTCGAGCGGGATATCCATGACCATGGCAGCGCGGCGGCCATTTTCCTCTACGACATCAAGGCAGACAGCGTCATTCTGGTGCGGCAGTTCCGGCTCGGCGCCTTCGTCAACGGCGACCACGCCTATATGCTGGAAATTCCCGCCGGCCTGCTCGACCCGAAGGAAGAGGCCGCCGACGCTGCCCGCCGCGAGGCCGAGGAGGAGACCGGTTATTCGGTCAGTTCCGTGCACTATCTCTTCGACATGTATGCGAGCCCCGGCGCCCTGACCGAAAAGGTCAGCCTTTTCTTCGCGACCATCGATACGGCCGACCGGCTGACCGACGGCGGCGGCCTGGCCGAGGAGCACGAGGACATCGAAGTCCTGTCAATGCCGCTCGACGAGGCCTACGCGATGATCAATTCCGGCGGCATCAAGGACGCCAAGACGATCATCGTGCTGCAATGGGCCATGCTCAATCGCGACAAGCTATCGGTTTGGAAATAAAACGAAATCCGGGCTGATCGGGAACGTTGCGCGGGTCTGTCGGTTAGGCAGGTCCCATCAACGAGGATTTCCCGATGACGAAGATCAAGACCCGCGACGGCACCGAACTTTATGTCAAGGACTGGGGACCGAAGTCCGGCCGCCCGATCGTCATGATGCATGGCTGGCCGCTGACCTCAGACACCTGGGACGATTTTTCGGTGGTGGCCGCGGAGGCCGGCTTTCGGGCAATCTCCTACGACCGCCGCGGTTTCGGCCGCTCCGACCAGCCCTGGCACGGATATGATTACGATACACTGGCCGACGACCTGGCCGACGTGATCGCCGCTACGGCGGTTCAGGAAATCACGCTCATCGGCTTTTCCATGGGCGGCGGCGAGGTGGCCCGCTACATGTCGCGCCACGGCGGCAAGGGCTTGTCGAAAGCGGCGCTGGTCTCCTCCGTCGTGCCCTACATGCCGCAGACCTCCGACAATCCGAACGGCGTGCCGCAATCGGTCTTCGACGAGATGACGAAGGGCATGAAGGACGACCGGGCGCATTTCTTCCACGGTTTCTTCAAGAGCTTCTTCGGTGTCGGCATGCTGACGAGCCCGGTCAGTGACGAGGTGCTCGACTGGTCCTTCCAACAGACGATGATGGCAGGACTTCGCCCGACGCTCGCCTGCGCCAAGGCTTTTTCCTCGACCGATTTCAGGCCGGATCTCCCAAGCTTCAAGGTCCCGACCCTGATCATTCACGGCACGGGAGATCAGACGGTACCGATCGACACGTCCGCTCGGGCGGCAGCCGCCGCGATCTCCGGTGCCAGGCTGATCGAATATGACGGCGCGCCGCATGGCCTCTTCGCCTCTCACAAGGAAAGGCTGACGGAGGACCTGATGAGCTTCCTGCGCAGCTGATTTCAGTATGAAGAGAGCACTGGGCGGTCTGCGGATCGCCCTTTTTGCATCCTGCCTGACATGTTTCCTTCACACGCCCTCTTCACATCATTGTCACGATCCCGGACTATCGGCTGCCCCTTGTTTCAACGGTCAGATTCGTCAGGAGAAAACCTATGTGGCTCGGCAATTTCACCCTCGTTTTACCGAACGAGGTGGTGAACGGTGGTTC
>CBDDGK010000075.1:0-11017 GCA_965227625.1 Neorhizobium sp.
CATCGGGATTGGAGATCTTCTCGATGAAGGCGTTGCGATCGATCGGTGCAAACAGACCCGAACGCTTCAGGTCGGCTGCCACGACATCAGAGATCTTCTTGCCAAGATCACCCTGCAGGAAATCGCTGATGGCGATCGGCATGGGCTCGACATTGCCCTTGTTGATGTTGAGTTCGACGAGCGCGTGGGCCGGTGCGCTCATCAGCGCGACCATTCCCGTCAGCGCGACGAGGAATCGGAAAAAGTTGCGTCTCAGCATGATCAAGAAGCCTTTCAGCCATTCGTTCTGTGTCATTGGATCGACATGGAGCTCGGGTCGAAATTGACGACCATCTGTCTCCATGAGTCGTATTTGTCTGCCGGCAGGCCCTCGAAAGGCAGCGACTTCATGATGGCGCGGCGCACGCTGCCAGCCATCGTCCGCTGCGCCGTTGCCGAGCCGCCATTGGTCTCGACCTCGGGCTCGCCGATAATATTTCCCTGCGGGTCCAATTCGAACCGCACCGTCAGGATCATGCCGTCAAGACCTTCGATGCCGGCAAAGGCGCTCCAGTTCTTCTCGATCTGGCCGCGCATCGCATCCATCTCGTTCTGCGAGAGCGTGTTGCCGGTCGTCTTGGACGCTCCGAAAGCCTTCGGTGTCTTGCCGCTCTTGGCGCCACCGTTGGCCGGATCTGTCTTGTTGAGAAGAGCCGCAACCTGATCCGCGTTGAAGTCGGAATCATTGGCGGAAGACGCCTTCTTCTTTTCCTTCTGGTTTTCTTCGGCCTTGCGGTCAGGCGTCTTGGCCGTCTGCGCCGGCTTCTCCACCTTGGGCTTGGCCATCGGTGTCGGCACCTTGTCCGGAAGCGCTTCAGCGTCCGGATTTTCAGCAGGCTTCTCTTCCGCAGGCTGTTCTTCAGGCTTCGCGTCCGGCTTTACCTCTTCCTTTGGTTCAGGAAGAGCCGCGACTTCCGTCGCAGGCTCGGACGCCGGCTTTTCTTCGGTAACCTCTTTGCTGTCTTCCTTCACCGGGTCCGGCGTCGGAGGCGTTTTCTCGGCCTTTTCCGGCGCAGCCGCGGCTTCGACCTTGTTGGGCTTGGCGTCGGGCTTCGGCGGTGTCTTCAGGTCGATCTTGTTCTCGCCGACATTCTCGGCGTTTTCGACGGTATCGGGACGTTTGGTCGGCGTGACGGACGGAGTTTCGGCCTTGGGCGCTTCCTTGTCGCCTTGCTGCAGCTTCGTCAGCTCTTCGATCGGGACCATGTCGACCGGCATCGCCTCGACATCCGCAACCTGGAAGTCGGGCGGACTGCCGAGCGACACCAGCGCCCATGTGAGTACGAGGGCGTGCAGCACAGCGGATGTGACGAGACTTGTCTTCATCGCAGCGCTCTACAGGTCCTTCTTGGGTTGGGTCACAAGGCCGATATTCTTGAAGCCGGCCTCCTGGATGCGCGACATGACGTCAGCAATCACGCCGTAGGGCGATGTTGCGTCGCCACGCACGAAAATCCGCTCGCTGTAGCCTGTCGTCGCAATCGCTGCGAGCTTGGCTGCCACTTCCTCGACCGGGATCGGCGTTTCCTGCAGGAAGACCTGGCCGTCGCTCTTGACAGAGATGGTGATCGGCTGCGTTTCGGAATTGAGCGCTTTTGCCTGTGTCTCGGGCAGATCGATCGGCACGCCGACCGTCATCATCGGAGCCGCGACCATGAAGATGATCAGCAGAACAAGCATGACGTCGACAAACGGCGTCACGTTGATTTCGCTCATGATGGCCTTGTTGCGCCCGCCGCGACGGCGACGACCGCCACCGGAACCGTTGGAACCACCTACTGCCATACCCATGGGGATACTCCGTCCTTAAAAGCCGGTTTCACTGCGCGGCCTTACTGCGCGGCTTGGCGCGGCTGCAGCTTCTCATCGATCTGGCGCGAAAGAATGGCCGAGAACTCATCGGCGAAACCTTCCATGCGGCCGGTGATCTTGCCGGCATCGGCGGAAAATTTGTTGTAGGCGATAACCGCCGGGATAGCCGCGAGCAGACCGATGGCGGTTGCCAGAAGCGCTTCGGCGATACCGGGAGCGACGACGGCAAGGTTGGTGGACTTCGAACCGGCGATCGCCTGGAACGAGGTCATGATACCGACGACCGTGCCGAACAGACCGACGAACGGGCCGGCCGAACCGATGGTCGCAAGCGAACCCAGACGGGATGACAGCGTTTCGGATTCCCGCGCCAACGTCACGTCCATCGCGCGGTCGATACGCATCTGCAGGCCGATCGGCGAGCGGGCGCCGCGCTCGAAACTCTTCTTCCATTCGCGCATGGCGGAGACGAAGATCGCGCCCATGCCGGACGTCTGACGGTCCGAGAGGGTGCGATAAAGCTCCTCAAGCGACTGGCCGGACCAGAACACCTGCTCGAAGGCATCGGCCTGACGGCGGGCCTTGGCGAAGCTCATGGTCTTGTCGACCACGATCGCCCAGGTCCAGACGGAGGCTGCGATCAGCCCCAGCATTACCAGCTTCACGACGAAGCCTGCCTGCATGAAGAGCGACCAGAGCGATACGTCGGTCGTTGCGGCTGCCAGTCCTACCTGTTCCATTCTCAAATCCCCGAATCCAAACACCCGGCGGGAGCAGTCATTTGCTCACGGCCAGGTTGCTCAAACGTCCTTGCTAAAGATTGACCCGGCATATGCCCTGGATCCGCCCTTGGCTGATCTTCAAGCCCTGTCTTCCCGCCTTTTTGCGGTCAATCTTGGTCAAAGGATGACGTGCACTGCACAAATCCCTAATACAACGCATTAAGACATCATTATGGTTAAGAGATTGTTACTTCCGGAAGGTGGCGTGGAAACTTCCTGCCGCTTGCACCAAGGAACATTCACCTCCACCCGACGTTATCGGCGCATGACAATCTTACCGCCGAAAAACAAACCCAAATCGACACCCGAACGCGCCTTCGACCGCCGCGATCGCCTCATCCTTGCCCTCTATGCCCAGCTCAAAGCCGAGCGGCAGACCCGCGAGGCGCTGGAATGGGTCATTTCCAATGGCGTTCTTTCGCGCGAGGTGCTGGCGGCGATGGCGACCGATCCCATCCCTGCCGTTTCCAGCGAGGATCTCGCCGCCCTCGAACGGCTGCTTGCCCGCGACGGGCGCGGCAAATGCATGCGTCACTAATCGGAGACCTCTTACGAAAGGCAAACAGATGGTATCGCGTGCTTTGTGGAAGGGCCAGTTGCGGCTTTCGCTGGTTTCCATTCCCGTCGAAGTCTACAGCGCCACCCGCCCGGGCGCTCGCTTCTCCTTCCGCCAGATTCACGAGCCTTCCGGCAAACCCGTGCACTACGACAAGGTGGTGGAAGGCATTGGCCCGATCGATACCGATGACATCGTCAAAGGCTACGAATATGAAAACGGCAAGTATGTCCTGCTCGAACAGGAGGAGATTGACGCCGTAAAGCTTGAAACGAAGAAGACGCTCGAACTGGTCCAGTTCGTCGATTCCGCGGAAATCTCACCGATCTACTACGACAAACCCTACTACGTGGTTCCGACCGATGATCTCGCCGAAGATGCCTACCGCGTCGTGCGCGATGCCTTGCGGAAATCCGGAAAGGTCGGTCTTGGTCAGCTGACATTGCGTGGCCGGGAGTATATCGCGGCGATCCGCCCCTGCGGTGACGGCCTGCTTCTCGAAACGCTGCACTATGCCGATGAACTGAAGAAAGCCGATCCGATGTTCTCCGGTCTTTCCGGCAAGACCTCCGACAAGGAACTGCTGGAGGTTGCGACCGCCCTCATCGACCGGAAATCCGGCAAGTTTGATGCTGCCAGTTTCAAGGACAACTATTCGACCGCTCTCAAGGAGCTGGTGAAAAAGAAGCTCAAGGGCAAGAAGACCATTGATGTCGATGACGAGGAAGAGAAGTCGGAAAGCCGCAACGACAATGTCATCGACCTGATGTCAGCCCTGAAGAAGAGCCTTGAAGGCGGCCAGGACAAGAAAGCTCCTGAAAAGAAGCCGGCAGCAAAACCGACATCTGCGCGCAAGAAGAAATCGGCGTGACGGGAGGCGGCGATGTCACAGGACCAGCTGCAGGAATACAATCGCAAACGGGACTTCTCCAAAACGGCTGAGCCCAAGGGATCAGCGAAGCGGGCAAAGGGCGGGAACCGCTTCTTCGTGCAGAAACATGATGCCACACGGCTGCATTATGATTTCCGCCTCGAATGGAAAGGCGTGCTGAAGAGCTGGGCCGTCACCCGCGGCCCAAGTATCAACCCGGACGACAAGCGCCTTGCGGTGCGCACCGAAGATCACCCCCTCGCCTATGGCGATTTCGAAGGCACGATCCCGGCCAAGCAATATGGCGGCGGCACCGTGATGCTCTGGGATACCGGCTCGTGGAAACCGGACAACGACCCGGATGAAGGGCTGCGCAACGGCAAGCTGAAATTCCACCTCCGCGGCGAGCGGATGCAGGGTGGCTGGACGCTGGTGCGCATGAAACCGCGCAACCGCGAAAAGCGCGAGAACTGGCTGCTGATCAAGGAGCACGACGATGACGCCGACGAGAATGGCGAAAGCCTGATCGAAACCAATATCACCAGCGTCAAGACCGGCCGGCTGATGGACGAGATCGCCGCCGGTAAGGGGGCTTCGGAGAATGCGGCCCGGGTCTGGAACTCCAACCAGAGTGCCGAAAAGAATGTCGAGGCACAGGCTGATGAGCCTCCACCGCAGCCGCATGCTGGAAAACGTCCCGCCTTCGTCGAGCCGCAGCTTGCGACGCTGGTAACGAGCGCGCCGGATGGCGACACTTGGCTGAGCGAGGTCAAGTTCGATGGCTACCGGCTGATGGTGGCGGTTGGCTATGGCGAGGTGACCTGCTTTACCCGCACCGGCCTGGACTGGACCGAAAAATTTCCGGACATCATCAAAGGCTTCATGGCGCTCGATTGCAAAAGTGCGCTCATTGATGGCGAGGCCGTTGCCGTTTCCAACGAGGGTTCAAAATTCTCGGCGTTGCAGAAGGCGCTGAAGACCGGCGGCGAAACACGGTTTTACGCCTTCGATCTCCTGTCGCTGGATGGCCGGGATCTACGCAAGAAGCCTTTGGCCGAGCGCAAGGAGGCTTTGAAAACTCTGCTCTCCACGCTCGGACCGGAGCGCCGCGTGCAGTACAGCGAACATGTCCAGGGAAACAGCGACAGGGTTTTCCAGGCGATGTGCAAGGCCGGGCAGGAAGGGATTATCGCCAAACGCGCGACCGACCCTTACAAATCGGGTCGTGCTGGCAGCTGGGTGAAGGTCAAATGCACACGGCGGCAGGAATTTGTCATCGGTGGCTATTCCCCCTCGGATAAACGCGGACGGGCTTTTGCGTCGCTGCTGGTCGGCAGCTACGAGGACGGAAAACTCATCTATCGCGGCCGCGTCGGAACCGGCTTCAACGAGGCGACGATGGAAGAGTTGGCGGGTCGCTTCGCGAAGCTCGGCCAGGAGAAGCCCGCCTTCGAAGATGTACCCAAGGAATTCACACGCGGCACCGTGTGGCTCAAACCGCAGCTTGTTGCCGAGATCGACTTTGCGGAGTTTACCGATGACGGGCATATTCGCCATGGGGCTTTCGAGGGCCTGCGCGAAGACAAGCAAGCCAGGACGGTGACTTTGGAAAGCGCGGAATCAACGGGTAAGGCGGTAAAATCCATGTCCGACGAGAAGACGAAACCCAAGGCCAGGAGCGCAGGGAAATCGAGCAGCAAGGAAAAGGAGGGCGATGTCCTCGGCATCCGCATCAGCAGCGGTGACCGACCGTTGTTCTCCGATCCCGCGATCACCAAACTCGATCTTGCCCGCTACTACGCGATCGTCGCCGAGCGCATGCTGCCCTTCGTTGCCGACCACCCGACATCGATCCTGCGCTGTCCACAGGGTCCGGATCATCAGTGCTTCTACCAGAAACATGCCTGCGACGGCTTTCCGGATGAAATCCTGCAGATCCCGATCAAGGAGGCCGATGGCGACATCGCCAACTATCTCTATGTGAAGGATAGTAAGGGGCTCGTCTCGGCGGTGCAGATGGGCACGATCGAGTTCCATATCTGGGGTTCGCGCATCGACCGGCTGGACATGGCCGATCGCCTCGTCTTCGACCTCGACCCCGATCCGATCGTCACGTTTGAAACGGTCAAGGAAGCAGCCCTTTTCCTGCGCCGGGGTCTTGAGGCTATCGGCCTGAAATCGCTTGCCATGGTCAGTGGCGGCAAGGGTGTCCATGTTATCGTGCCGCTTACACGCCGTGCGAGCTGGGAGGACGCCAAGGCGTTTGCCAAGGCTCTTTCATCGAAGATCGCCGACGAGGACCCGGATCACTACATCGCCACCATGTCCAAGGCCAAGCGCAAAGGCCGCATCTTCATAGACTGGCTGCGCAACGAGCGCGGAGCAACGGCGATCTCGCCCTATTCCGTCAGGGCGCGCGAAGGCGGCCCGGTTGCGACACCGGTAAGCTGGGAAGAGCTGGAAACGCTTGATGCCGCCAACAGCTTCCATATCCCCGATATTCTGGAACGGTTGGAAATGGCCGACCCCTGGGAAGGGGCTGGCGATTGGAAGCAGGGGCTGACGAAGACCATGCTGCAAAAGGCCGGCGTGGAATAGCCGTCAGGCGCTTGCCAGAAATTTCCTGGCAAGCGCTTCCGGCAACCGGCGCGGCCGGCCGCTGGCATTGATGACCGCGATGATCACCTTGGCGGCGATCAGCAATGTGCCTTCCCGGCGGATTTCCTGCTGCAGCACCATCTTGGCGCCGCCGGCCTTTTCGGTCGAGGTTACGACGGTCAGCACATCATCCATGCGCGCTGGCGATTTGAAATCGATTTCCATGCGATGAACGACGAAAACCAGCCCTTCGCTGTCGCCTTCGATCGCAAGCGTGGCCTGCTCGACACCGAGCAGACGCAGGTAATCCGTGCGGGCCCGCTCCATGAAATGCAGATAACGGGCGTGATAGACGACGCCGGAAAAATCCGTGTCTTCGTAATAGACCCGCTGGATCAGCCGGTGTCCGGTTTCGGTCAGCTCGCCGGAAAGCGCAATCAATGTCATCGCATGCCCCAGGATTTCATTCTGTGGGACGACTATCACTGGCGACAAGCTTGCGAAAGTGGCAAGGCACAGCCGGTCATTTGCTGCAACAGCTTCTATCGATCAAGGTTGCCGTCATCCCAGATGATGTGCTGGGGCGTGAGAGGCAGGTTTTCGATCTGCTCGGCGATAAAGTAGGGCGGGATGTCCAGATCGGTCAGCGCCTGCCGGGTCGCCTTCACCCACTTGAATTCGAGATCGTTCTTGCCGTCCTGCAACCGATGGATGATATCCGTCGGGTGAAAAGGCAGGCTCTGCGGCAATTCCATCAGGTAGTAAAAGCCGATCTCGTGGTACCAGCGCTTCTCGTAGTGAAAGAAGTTTTCGACCGTCCAGAGCATGCGCCCGACAGTCGCGGTCACACCAAGCTCTTCCATCATTTCCCGCTCGAGCGTCTGAGCCGAGGTCTCGCCGATCTCCGCGCGACCGCCGGGAAAGGTCCAGAAATCTTCATGGGTCGCCCGGTGCACGAGGACGTGCCCCTCGCGGAAACCAAGACCTGCGATGCGGAAATTGAAGCAGGCGGGCTTGGCATCGATGCGGATCATCTTCCGCTTCTGCTTGCCCTTCGACATCACTCTTCTTCCTGGAAGAGACGGAACTGGGTCGCCTCAAGATCCTTCGGCACCGTCAGACCCAGATGTTTCCAGGCATTGGCGGTCAGAACGCGGCCACGCGGCGTGCGCTGGATGAAGCCCTGCTGGATCATGTAGGGCTCGATGATGTCCTCGATCGCGTCACGCGGTTCCGAAAGGCCGGCCGCAATCGTCTCGATGCCGACGGGACCGCCGCCGAAATTGAGCGCGATCATGGTGAGGTAACGCTTGTCCAGCTGATCGAGACCCATGTTGTCGACGAGCAGCCGCGTCAGCGCTTCGTCGGCAATCTGCCGCGTCACCGCTTCGGCCTTCGCCACCTCCGCGAAATCGCGCACGCGCCGCAGGAGGCGGCCGGCAATGCGCGGCGTACCGCGCGAACGGCGGGCGATCTCACGCGCGCCTTCGTCGGTGATGCCGAGCCCCATCAGCCGGGCGCCACGGCGCACGATCAACTCCAGCTCCTCGACCGTGTAGAAGTTGAGCCGCACCGGAATGCCGAAACGATCCCGCAGGGGTGTCGTCAGGAGCCCGAGCCGGGTGGTGGCGGCGACCAGCGTGAACTTCGACAGGTCGATCTTGACCGATCGGGCGGACGGCCCCTCGCCGATGATCAGGTCGAGCTGGAAATCCTCCATGGCCGGATAGAGGATTTCCTCGACCGCCGGGCTCAGCCGATGGATTTCATCGATGAACAACACGTCGCGTTCCTCGAGATTTGTGAGCAGCGCCGCAAGATCGCCGGCCTTGGCGATGACCGGGCCGGATGTCGAGCGGAAATTGACGCCGAGTTCCTTGGCCATGATCTGCGCCAGCGTCGTCTTGCCAAGGCCGGGCGGGCCGACGAAGAGCACATGATCCAGCGCCTCGCCACGGTTCTTCGCCGCTTCGATGAAAATCTTCAGGTTGGCGCGCGCTTCCGCCTGTCCCGTGAATTCATCCAGGGACTGGGGGCGCAGCGTCATATCGATATCTTCGCCGCGCTTGTCCGGCGTGAGCAATCTCTTTTCTTCCGTCATGCAAACTCAATCTCATTCCCGGACGATCGATGCAACGTCCAACGTGGGGGATCAGCGACAGGCTATCGCGAAAGCTCTTTCAGTCCGAGGCGGATGAGCTTGCCGCTGTCGGCATCCTCGCCGCCATTCTTCAAGGCGGCGGCAATGGCATTGGCGGCCTGGTCTCGCGAATAACCGAGATTGGTAAGCGCCGAGACGGCATCGGCGACGGGTTGCGCGGCAACACCTTCGCCAAGCTCCTGCTTCAACCCGATATTCGAAGCGGCCTCGCCGGCAAAGGCCGGGGCCTTGTTCTTCAATTCGGTGACGATGCGCACGGCGACTTTCGGGCCGACGCCCGGGGCGCGCGACACCGAAGTCTTGTCCTGAAGCGCGATCGCATTGGCAAGCTCGCCCGGCGTCAGGACGGAGAGGACGGCAAGCGCCACCTTCGAGCCGACGCCCTGCACGCTCTGCAGCAGGCGAAACCATTCGCGCTCCAGCGGCGTCATGAAACCGAAGAGCTTCAACTGGTCTTCACGGACATAGGTCTCGATGAACAGGACTGCGGCTTCGCCGGGAGAGCCGAGTTTCGACAGCGTGCGCGCCGAGCAGAAGGCGACATAGCCGACGCCATGCACGTCCAGAACCACATGGTCCTCGTCGATCTCGTCGATCGTTCCCTTCAACTTGCCGATCATCGGTCATTGTCCTTCGCGTGTGAAAAGTGTTGCTTGCGGCATCAGAATGGCAAGCCGCCCTGCATGACGCCTCAACCGGCCAGCGCCGCAAGCCGCGACGTCAGCGCCTGCCGGTTGTGCGCATGGCAGATGGCGATGGCCAGCGCATCGGCCGCATCGTTGCCCTTGAAGACAACCTTCGGCATCAGCACTTTCAGCATCATGTGGATCTGCTGCTTCTCGCCATGGCCGACACCGATCACAGCTTTCTTGACGGCATTCGGCGCATATTCAGCGACCTTGAGGCCGGCACGCGCGGGCACCAGCATGGCAATGCCGCGGGCCTGACCGAGCTTCAACGTTGCGACGGCATCCTTGTTGACGAAGGTCTGCTCGACGGCCGCCTCGTCAGGCTTGTAGCTATGAATAATCTCCGCCAAGCCGTCGTGGATCTGGCAAAGCCGCGAGGCAAGGTCCATGTCGCCATCAGACGTCACAGTGCCGGACGCGACGAAGCGCAGGGAATTGCCGAGCGTATCCACGATGCCCCAGCCGGTGCGCCGCAGACCGGGATCGATACCAATGATGCGAATCGTATTCGTCATGCAGAAAACCCTAATGTCATCGGGGGAAAGCTGCCAGTAAAATGTGAACAAAACAAAAACAAACCACAGTGTTTGCCGCCACGACAACCCCATTCCTGCAGGTCAATCTCGCCTCTCGCCTTGGATTCCCGACGCGAGCACTTACATGAGAAAAAACATCAATTTTCAGGGCATGACGATGATCCCGTTTTCCATCCTCGACCTTTCCCCCATCACCCAAGGCTCGACCGTAAGCCAGGCGCTGGCGAATTCCCGCAGACTCGCGCAGGAGGCGGAAGCGACCGGCTACAAGCGCTTCTGGCTGGCCGAGCATCACGGCATGAAGGGCATCGCCAGCGCCGCGACCTCGATCGTCATTTCCCATGTGGCCGCAGGAACCAGCAAAATTCGCGTCGGCTCGGGCGGTATCATGCTGCCCAACCACTCGCCGCTGGTGATCGCCGAACAGTTCGGCACGCTGGCCGCGCTTTATCCCGGCCGCATCGACCTTGGGCTCGGCCGCGCGCCGGGAACAGACATGCGCACGGCCTCCGCGCTTCGCCGCAACATGGAAGCGAGCGCCAACAATTTTCCGAATGACGTGGTGGAGCTGCAGGCGCTGCTCGGCCCGGCCGGCGAAAACCAGGGCCTCATCGCTGTGCCCGGCGCCGACAGCAATGTGCCGATCTGGCTTCTCGGCTCCAGCCATTTCAGCGCCCATCTGGCCGGCATGCTCGGCCTGCCCTTCGCCTTCGCCTCGCATTTCGCGCCGGACATGCTGATGTCGGCGCTGGAAATCTATCGCGAACGCTTCGAGCCCTCGGAATATCTCGACCAGCCGCACGCCATGGTCGGCATCATGGGGGTCGCCGCCGATACGGATGACGAGGCGAATTATCTCTTTACGTCGATGCAGCAGTCCTTCGTGGCGCTGCGCCGCAACGCGCGCGGCCAGTTCCCGCCGCCGGTCGAAAGCATGGATGATCATTGGGACGCGTCGGAAAAAGCCTTCGTC
>CBDDGK010000076.1:0-42967 GCA_965227625.1 Neorhizobium sp.
GATGGTCATCATGATTTTCGGCAATGTCGTGCTGCGCTATGGTTTCAATTCCGGCATCACGGAATCGGAAGAACTGTCGCGCTTCGTTTTCGTCTGGCTGATCTTCATCGGCGCCTTCCTGACGCTTCGCGACCGCGCCCATCTCGGCGTCAACAGCCTGGTGCGCGCCATGTCCTTCAAGGCGCAACGTGTCGTGCGCATCGGCGGCGATATCGCCACGCTGGTCTGCTGCTATCTGCTCGGCCTCGGTGCCTGGCGCCAGACGGTCGATAACCTCGAGAACTATTCTCCCGTTGCCGGCATTCCGCTCGGCTGGGTCTATTTCTCCGGCGTGCTCTGCTGCATCGGCATGGCCATCCTTCAACTCCGTTCGATCTACGACGTTGCGACAGGCAAGGTTCCCAATGAGGAAATCTTTGCCAGCAACGCCGATGGGCTCGTCGAGTAAGCGGCCGAGGGGACAACACACATGACAATTTTCGTTTTCGTCGGCTCGCTCTGCGGAGCGATGCTGCTCGGCATCCCGGTTGCTTTCTCGCTTCTGATCTGCGGCGTCGTCCTGATGATGCATCTGGGCATTTTCGACGTACAGATCCTCGCCGAGAACGTTCTCGACGGCGCCAACAACTATCCGCTGATGGCCCTGCCCTTCTTCGTTCTAGCCGGCGAGATCATGAATGCCGGCGGCGTCTCGAAGCGCATCGTCAACGTTGCGATCGCGGCAGTCGGTCATTTCCGCGGCGGTCTCGGCTATGTCGCCGTCTTCGCGGCGCTGATCCTTGCAGCGATCTCCGGTTCGGCAATCGCCGACTGCGCGGCCCTTGCCGCCGTCGTCATCCCGCTGATGCGCCGCGCGGGTTACCCGGTACCGCTCTCGGCCGGCCTGATCTCTTCGGCAGGTATCGTCGCGCCGCTGCTGCCGCCGTCGATCCCGTTCGTGGTATTCGGCGTCGCGGCAGAACTCTCCGTCACGCGTCTCTTCATGACCGGCATCGCGCCGGGCCTGATGATGGCCGCGACGCTGATGGTCACCTGGTTTTTCTATGCGCGCAAGGACGAGCGCATGGCATCCGGCCAGAAGTTCGAGATGAGCCGTCTTGTCCAGGCGCTGAAGGAAGGCGTCTGGGCGCTGGTCCTGCCGGCCATCATCATCGGCGGCATGAAGACCGGTATCTTCACCCCGACCGAAGCCGGTGTCGTCGCGGTCGTTTACGCCTTCCTGATCGGCACGTTCGTCTATGGAGAGCTGAAGATCTCCATCCTGCCGTCCCTGCTCCTGCAGGCGGCGAAGACGGCCAGCACGATCATGTTCCTCGTCGCGGCGGCCTATGTTTCGGCCTGGCTGATTACGGTCGCCAATATTCCGCAGGAAATCGGTGAATCGCTCGCGCCGTTCATGGAGAACAAAAAGCTCTTCATGTTCATGCTGATGATCATCGTCTTCCTCGTCGGCACCGCGCTCGACCTCACGCCGACGATCCTGATCCTCACCCCGGTCATGATGCCGCTCGTCAAGCAGGCCGGCATCGACCCCTATTACTTCGGGGTGATGTTCATGATGAACAACGCGATCGGCCTCATCACGCCGCCGGTCGGCACGGTTTTGAACGTCGTGTCCGGTGTGGCACGCGTCGAACTCGACCAAGTCATCAAGGGCATGTTGCCCTTCCTGATCGCCTATACCGTGCTGCTGTTCACCTTCGTGATCTTCCCGGAACTGATCACCGTGCCGGCAAGCTGGCTCCGCTAACCAAAGGGGGCTGCCTCGGCAGCCCTCCTGTCTTCCACTCTCTTTCGATGGCGAATCCGATGTCCTTCAAGCAGCTTTTCGATCTTTCCGGGCGCACCGCGCTTATCACCGGCTCCACCCGCGGCCTCGGCTTTTCCTATGCGGAAGGCCTAGCAGAAGTCGGTGCCCATGTGATCGTCAACGGCACCCGTGCCGAAGGCGTGACGGAAGCCGTCGAAAAGCTCGCCGCCAAGGGTCACAAGGTTTCCGGCCAGCATTTCGACGTCGGCAATGAAGCCTCCATCGTCGAAGCATTCGAGGCCTTCGACGCCAAGGGTCTTGAGATCGACATCCTGATCAACAATGCCGGCATCCAGTTCCGCAAGCCGATGGTCGAACTCGGCGTCGAGGACTGGCAGAAGGTTCTGGACGTCAACCTGACCGGCTCCTTCGTTATCGCCCGCGAGGCGGCAAAGCGGATGATCGCCCGCGGCAGTGGCGGCAAGATCGTCAACATCGCCTCGCTGACCAGCGCCGCCGGCCGCGCTACCGTCGCACCCTATACCGCCTCCAAGGGCGCTATCACCGCGATCACCCGCACGATGGCGGTCGAATGGGCGCCGCACAACATCCAGTCGAACGCGATCGGCCCCGGCTACATCCTGACCGACATGAACCAGGCGCTGATCGACAACAAGGAATTCGATGCCTGGGTGCGCGCCTCCAACCCGAGCGGCCGCTGGGGCAAGCCGGAAGAGCTCGTCGGCGCGGCGATCTTCCTGTCGAGCGGCGCCTCCGACTACATCAACGGCCAGACGCTTTACGTCGATGGTGGCTGGCTCGCCCAGCTCTGATCGCCGCCCTCCCAATCTTTGAAATTGCAAGGAACACCCGATGAAAGCCGTCGTCATTCACAAGGAGCATGATCTTAGGGTCGAGGAACGCGAAGTCGGCGAGCCGGGTCCGGGCGAAGTGCGTATCCGCCTGAAGGCCGGCGGCATCTGCGGCTCCGATCTGCACTATTACCACCATGCCGGTTTCGGCACGGTGCGCGTCCGCGAGCCGATGATCCTCGGCCATGAAGCATCCGGCGAGATTGCAGCGATCGGCGAAGGTGTCACCAACGTCACCGTTGGCCAGCGCGTGGCGATCAATCCAAGTCGTCCGGAAGGCAATTGCGAGTTCATGAAGGAAGGCCAGCGCCAGCACGCCATGGACATGCGCTTCAACGGTTCGGCCATGCGCTTCCCGCATGTACAGGGTCTGTTCCGCGAAGAGATCGTCGTCGAGGCCGAACAGGCCGTGCCGGTCGCCGCCGACACGCCGTTCGAGGAAGCAGCCTGCTGCGAACCGCTCGCCGTCTGCCTTCACGCCATCACCCAAGCCGGTTCGCTGGTCGGCAAGCGCGTGCTCGTCACCGGTACCGGCACGATCGGTTGCCTGACGATCCTTGCCGCCCGCTTTGCCGGCGCGACCGAGATTGTCGCCACGGACATTTCCGATTCCGCGCTCGCCATCGCCAAGTCCATCGGTGCCGATACCGTTATCAATGTTGCCGCTCAGCCTGAAGGCCTGGCACCTTATGCAGAAGGCAAGGGCCAGTTCCATGTCGCTTTCGAATGCTCCGGCAACGGCGCGGTCCTCGCCGGTCTGCTGAAGGTCGTCCGCCCGCGCGGCACGATCGTCGCCGTCGGCATGGGCAATGACGTGACGCTGCCAATCAGCGCCATCGTTACCAAGGAACTCGTCGTGCGGGGCACATTCCGTTTCGATGCCGAATTCGCCTGGGCCGCCAAGCTGATTTCAGAACGCCGCATCGATGTGCGCCCACTGCTGACCGCTCAGATCCCGATGGATCGCGCCGTTGAGGCTTTCGAACTTGCGACCGACCGGGCCAAGTCGATGAAGGTTCATCTCGTCTTCTGATTGAGATTGGAACCGGAGCTGGCGATCGTCAGCTCCGGTTTTTTGACATAAGCCTCAGTGAGGCATTGCAGAGCGTTCCGATGTTTTGTAAAGCTGTACTATAGGTTTCTTGAGAAAGTATGACAGCATGTCCTCGCAGGTCGATAATGCTCCGCAGCCGGATTTCGTTGGCAGCACCGTTGTTGCCATCTCGAAACTGATCCGCGACACCGATCTCAAGCCCGGCGACAGGCTTCCCGCAGAAGCGACGCTGTCGCGCGATCTGCATGTCTCGCGCACCGTCGTTCGGGAAGCCCTGCGCTCTCTGGCGGCTCTGCGTCTCGTTGAACTCGGCGCCGGCAAACGCCCGACTGTCGCCGAATTGGATGACGACTCCTTTTCCTTAACGATCGAGCACGGCGTTTTCACCGAGCAGATCGATATCCAGCAGATCTATGACGTGCGCCGGACGATCGAGGCTCGCACGGCGGCGCTTGCTGCCCTACGCCGCAGCGATTTCGAAAGCCGCACGATCCTGGCCCACGCGAGAGCGATGGAGGCGGATTTCGCTCAGCCGGAAAAGGTGATGGAGCATGATATCGCCTTCCACCTCGCCATCGCCAAGGCTTCACGCAATCCGGTTTTCGTCCTGATCATCGGCGCGTTCCAGGGCGTCACGCGGCAGACCTGGCCGATCGGCTGGAAGAGCCGCGCCGCAGAAGACAGCCGCGACATGAACGCCCTTCACATGAAACTCGCCGAAGCCATCGCGGCCGGCGATCCCACTGCTGCAACCGAGCTCATGAACCGTCACTTCGACGAAAGCGTCAAGGCGCTGCTCAAGGCCGGCCTCGTCTAAACTAAAGGAACTCCAATGAAAATCACAGGCATCGAAACCGTTCGCATCGACGAACGCGAAAACCTCCTCTGGATTCTGGTCCATACCGACGAGGGCATTACCGGTCTCGGCGAGACGTTTTACGGCGTGCAGGCGGTCGAAGCGCATGTGCATGAATTCATCGCGCCGCGCGTCATCGGCCGCGATCCGCTGCAGATCGATCTTCTGGCTCAGGATCTTGTCGGCTATATCGGCTTCCGTTCCTCCGGCGCCGAAGTGCGCGGCAATTCCGCCTTCGACATCGCGCTCTGGGACATTTTCGGCAAGGCGACCAATCTGCCGATCGCACAGCTGCTGGGCGGGTTCACCCGCAAGGAAATCCGCACCTACAATACCTGCGCCGGCACGGAATATGTGAAGCGCAATACCGGGCAGCAGACCGGCAATTACGGCCTCGGCGCCGGCACCAATTACGATGACCTGAACGGCTTTCTCTACCGCGCCGACGAACTGGCGGAATCGCTTTTGGAAGAAGGCATCACGGCCATGAAGATTTGGCCATTCGATGCGGCGGCGGAAAAGACCCGCGGCCAGTATATCTCGCTGCCGGATCTGAAGTCCGCGCTCGAGCCCTTCGAAAAGATCCGCAAGGCTGTCGGCGACAAGATGGACATCATGGTCGAGTTCCACTCCATGTGGCAGCTTCTGCCGGCCATGCAGATCGCCAAGGCGCTGACACCCTACCAGACCTTCTGGCACGAAGACCCGATCAAAATGGACAGTCTTGCGGACTTGAAGCGCTACGTCGACGTTTCGCCGGCTCCGATCTCGGCGTCCGAAACCCTCGGCTCCCGCTGGGCTTTCCGCGATCTTCTGGAAACCGGCGCCGCCGGCGTTGTCATGCTCGATATCGGCTGGTGCGGCGGTCTGTCTGAAGCGCGCAAGATTGCATCAATGGCAGAAGCCTGGCATCTGCCGATCGCCCCGCATGATTGCACCGGTCCCGTCCTGCTTGCAGCCTCGACACACTTGTCATTGAACGCGCCGAATGCACTGATCCAGGAAAGCGTGCGCGCCTTCTATCGCACCTGGTATCGCGATCTCGTGACCGCGCTTCCGGAAGTGAAGAACGGCATGATCACCGTGCCGCCCGGCCCGGGCCTCGGCATGGAACTGCACCCGGACCTCGACAAGGCCTTCACGGTGACGCGCCGCACGTCCGACGCTCGGACCATCTAAAAAGCTGTGGGCTTATCCAGTCCATTTGATGATGAATTCCGAGTGTCACGCACTCTACACGAAACGGGACTATCTTCGTCCCGTTTCGGGGAGTGACGCATGCACGGTCGCACCAATCTTACAGCCATGAGGCTGATGGATGCCTGTGAGCATCTGCTCTGTGAATCCGACGCTCTTGAAGAGCTGACAGCACGAAAGATCGCCATCGAGGCGCACGCGACGCCGTCGGCGATCGTCTATCATTTCGGGTCGCAGGATGCCTTGGTCGCAGCCGTTGCCGAGCGGGTCTACCGCCGGCTCAATGCCGAGCGCCTCAGCCTTCTACGCAAGGCGATCGATCGCCGTGCGCCAGAACCGGCCGATCTCGAAGAGATCATCGCCGCGCTGGTCGGCCCGTCGATCCGCTGGAGCCTTGACCCCAAGTCCAGCTACCCCGTCCTGTCGCATTTCACCTCGATGGCGAAAGCCCATCGTGAAGGCGGTCCGCATTACCGCAAGATCATCGACAATGTCGAACATCACCGGGCCTTTATTCCGCCGTTGAAGCGGATTGCGCCATGGCTTGACGAGGTCGATATCGGCTGGCGGCTGAATTGCGCGCTCGGCATCCGTTCGCAGGTCACCAGAAGCCGCTCGCGCACGGAAATCCTGACCAATCACCGCATGAACCTCGACGATCCGGAATTCGTCATCGCCCGCATGGTCGAGGTGATCGCGCCAATGTTCCGCCGTCCTGTTTAAGCTTTCCCCGATCAATTCGAACGGCATTCGAAATCCGTCACGACCGAGAAACAAACCGCTCCTATCGATCCTCCTGACGAAACTGCCCTTCAGGAGGCATCCGATGCGCCGCGACACCACCTTCATCCACCTCACCGACCTGCATATCGGCACCGCCGATGACAGCCATCTGCATTCGGACACGACCGAGACGCTGCACAAGGTGCTCGATCTCGTCGCGACCGTGACGCCGAAGCCCCAATTCGTCATCGCCAGCGGCGACCTGACCAATCGCGGCGATGCGGAGAGCTTCCGCCGGCTGAAGGAAATCATCGACGCCAAGATCGACGTTCCGGTCATCTACGCGCTCGGCAACCACGACACCCGCCCCGGCTTCTATGAAGGCATGGGTGTTGAACCCTCTGATCCCGACGCACCCTACGATCACGATACGATCATCGAAGGCATCCACATCATCACCATCGATTCGACGACGCCGGGCCTGATCGGCGGCACGATCGATCCGGAACAGTTCGACTGGCTCGCCACGACGCTCGACAAGCACCTCGACCTGCCGAAGCTGATCGTCGTCCACCACCCGCCGGCACTCGGTGAAGAAGCCGACGCCGCGCACTGGCGCACCATCCACTTCCCACAGTCAGAGCGTTTCCGCGAACTTCTCAAGGGCCGCAACATCATCGGCATCCTCAGCGGCCATATCCATCATGACCGCGTCTCGGTCTGGCACGGCATTCCGGTCGTCGTCGGCACCGGTCAGCATGCGGCAACCGACATCCTGCGCACCGACATCCTGCGCATGGTGCGCGGCGCCTCCTTCGGCATCGGCACCATCCGCCCGTCCGGCCTCACCATGGCTTTCGTGCCGCTGCCGTCCGACCGCGCCGAGCTCAACACCTATCCGCTGGAACTGCTGATGGCCCGGGCAATGCCCGTCGCCGCCGAATAATCCTTACCCGGAGATACGCAAATGCTGCGCAGAACCACTCTCAAGCTCATGGCGACGCTGACCGCGACGTCCATGCTCCCCTTCGGCGCCTTCGCCGAAATGCCGAAGACCGTCGACAAGCCGGTCACGATCAGCTTCTACAACTACAATCTCGCTTCCGCCGGCGCCGGTTCGGAAGCGACGAAAGAACTGATCGCCAACTTCGAGAAGAAGAACCCCAACATCAAGGTTGAGACGGTCGCCGTCCCCTCCAACGAAATCATCAACCGCGTTCAGGCTGATGTCGTCGCCGGCAAGCAGCCGGACGTCGCCCAGCTTACTTTCCGCGACCTGATCTTCATCGCGTCCGACCTCGGCGGCAACGCTCTGGAAGACATGGTGAGCCCGGCCGAACTGAAGGAACACCTCACCGGCATGTTCCCGAAGGGCCTGGAACTCGGCAAGGTGGACGGCAAGACCTATGGTCTCGCTTATACCTTCTCCACCCCGATCCTTTACTACAACGCCGACCTGTTCAAGGCTGCCGGCCTCGACCCGAACAATCCGCCGAAGACCTGGGCCGACGTCAACATCGCCGGCAAGGCGATCAAGGAAAAGACCGGCAAGAACGGCTTCTTCCCGGGCGCTTACGGCCCGACCGACGGCACGTTCGTCTATCAGTCGATCGTCATGTCGAACGGCGGCAAGGTGCGGGACGGCGACAAGCTGACCTTTGCCGACAAGAACGCCGCCGAAGCGGTCAAGACGATGCGTGACATGGTTCAGAGCGGCGCGCATGCCAAGATCGACCCGGCCAGCGCTTCCGACACGTTCGCGGCCGGCAACATGGGCATGTTCCTTTACACGACCGCGCTTCTCTCCAGCGTCAAGAAGTCGGCTGCCGGCAAGTTCGACCTGCGCCTCGCTCCGATGCCGTCCTTCGGCGAGAAGCCGACCGCGCCCACCAATTCCGGCAGCGCGCTGTTCGTCCTCTCCAAGGATCCGCTCAAGCAGCGCGCTTCCTATGAGCTGCTGAAGTATCTCACCAGCCCAGAGGCCTACACGATCATCACCAGCAAGATCGGCTACCTGCCGCTGCGCCTCGACATCGTCGACGATCCGAACCAGCTTGGTCCGTGGGCCAAGGAAAACCCGATGTTCCGCTCCAACCTGGAACAACTCAACCGCCTGACGCCGAACATGGCCTTCCCCGGCCCGAACTACCGTCAGGTCGAGAAGATGATGATGGACTCGGTTCGCGAAGCCGTCTTCGGCGCGGGTGATCCGGTCGCCACGCTGAAGACCGCACAGGACCAGGCTCAGGATCTGATGCCTTAAGGGATGTGCAGCGGGTTAGCCCCTCCCCCTTGTGGGGAGGGGTTGGGGAGGGGACTTCACTCCGAGTGAAAACCCCTCCCGCCTGCCGGCCACCCTCCCCACAAGGGGGAGGGTTATGGATGCAGCACCGCCTCACACCTCAAACACTAAAGCCTCCGGACAACGCGGCGTTTTCCGGAGGCTTGAAATCACGAGGAAAGAATGCCGGGCGGGCTCGCTTGTTACCGCCCGGCATTTGAAACCCACCGGATGAACCCGATGACCGATATTCAGGCCGATTTCGCCAGACCCATGACGATCGCCCGCGCGCCGGCAAAAGCCCGCCGCCAGCGCGAACCTTTCACCATTTCGCCTTGGCTCTATCTCACCCCGGCGCTCGTGCTGCTGTTCGTCTGGACCTACATTCCACTGGTCGAGGCCTTCCAGCTTTCCTTTTACCAATGGAACATGCTGCCTACCTCAACACCGCGTTATGTGGGCCTGAAAAACTACGAGCGCCTGATGGCGCTGCCGGAGATGCGCAACGCGCTCTGGAATACGCTCTATTACATCCTCGGCCTTTTCCCGATGTCGGTAGTCATCCCGCTCTTCGTGGCGATATGGACCCAGGACCTCACCGGCCGCGCCCGGATGATCTATCGAGGGCTGATCTTCGTGCCGATGATCGTCGCACCCGTCGTCGCGGCCATCCTCTGGCGCTGGCTGCTTAATGAAGACCAGGGCCTGATCACGCTCGGCCTCGAACAGATCGGCCTCGGCCGCATTGGCTTCCTGACCGACCCGAACTACGCGTTGGCGACGCTGACCTGGATCACCGGCTGGAAGCTGATCGGCTTCTCGACGCTGCTGTTTTCCGCCGCCAATGCCAGCATCAACCCCTCCTATATCGAGGCGGCGCGAATAGATGGCGCCAGCCGCTGGGGCATCATTCGCGATATCCGCCTGCCGCTCCTGTCGCCCACCATCCTGCTCTTGTCGATGATGACCATCCTCTTCGGTGCGCAGTGGAGCTTTGCCTACATCAACGTGCTGACCAATGGCGGCCCGCTGAAATCCACCACCAACATCTTCTATCTGCTCTGGGAATACGGCTTCCAGACCATGTCGGCCGGCTGGAGCTCGGCTGCCGGCATGATCGCCTTCCTAGGCTTCGCCATATTGGCCGCCGGCTGCATGTGGCTCACCAAGAGGTTCGCGGTCTATGACAATTGACGCTTCTCACGATCACCAGCCGCTCGCCTCGCTGACAGAGACCAACGGAAAGATGCGGCGCTTCGCCGTGCATGCGGTGATGATCGTCCTATCGATCCTGTCGATCTTCCCGATCTACTGGATGATCGTCACTTCCCTGCGGCCGGAGAACGAGATCTTCTCGACCGCGATGTGGCCGGCCAACCCGACACTCGACAATTACGTTTTCGTGCTGACCCGCATTCCCATGCTTCAGATGCTCGCCAACACGACGATTGTTGCAGCGTTGACGGCCGGCTTGCAGGTGGTGACGGGTCTCTTCGCGGCCTATGCGCTGGTGCGCTGGCGCATGCGGTTGTCCGGCGTCATCCATGGGCTGATCGCACTGTCCTGGCTCGTTCCTTTCCAGGTGACGATGATCCCGAACTACGTGCTCGCGTCTCGCCTCGGCCTGCTGGACACGTTGACCGGCCTCATCCTGCCCAATGCCAGCCACGCCTTTGCGGTGCTGTTGCTCTACCACGCCATGCGCTCGTTCCCGACCGAAATACTGGAAGCGGCTCGTATCGACGGGGCGAGAAGCTGGAAAATCCTCTGGCAGATCGTTGCACCGAACATGGGGGCACCCATCGCCTCGTTGTCGATCATCGCCTTCATTTCCGCCTGGAACGAATATTTCTGGCCGCTGCTTCTCTCCCGCAAGCCGGAAAACTCCGTCGTCCAGATCGGCCTGCAGATGTTCATGACACAGGAGGGCAATCTCTGGGGGCCGTTGATGGCGGCCGCAGCGCTCGCCAGCCTGCCGATCCTGATCATCTACCTCGTCCTGCAACGCCACGTCATCGAATCCTTCATGAAATCCGGAATCCGCTGATATGTTTACCTATGACCGACTGATCGCGCTCGAAGGCGCGCACAACGTCCGTGACCTCGGTGGCTACAAGACCGCCGACGGCGGGCTGACCCGCTGGCGCTCCATCCTGCGCGGTGACGCGCTGCATGACCTGAGTGTCGCAGATATCGAGGCACTCCTCGGCCATGGCCTTACGACGGTTATCGATCTTCGCAACGCGCATGAGATTGCCGCGCAGGCCAATCCCTTCGTCGGCCACGAACGGGTGCGCTACCACAACACGCCGGTCTTTTCGGCGCTCGCTCCGGTCGAGATGATGGCCGAGGCAAGCCTCAGCTTCGACATGGGCGACCGTTATTGCCAGGCGATTGACAATTGCCAGCCGGCAATTGCCGAAGTGCTGAACATCATCGCCGACGCGCCGGAGGGCGCCGTCCTTTTCCATTGCAGCGCCGGCAAGGACCGCACCGGTGTGATCGCCGCGCTGCTGCTCGCCAATGCGGGTGTCGACGAGGCGACCATTATCGAAGACTATTCGCTGACCGCGACGATTTCCGGCCCGCTCATCGCAAAGCTTCGCGAACGCGCGCTCGGTCGCGGCACGCCCGCAGCGCTGGTTGATATCGTTCTCGCCTCCGAACCACGCAGCATGCGCCAGGCGCTCGACCACATTCACCTTCACTACGGCACGGTGCGGGATTATCTCGCAACGCTCGGCTTCGATGAGGCCGGAATGGCCCGGCTCAAGGCCCGGCTCTGAAAGCTGGAGACGGTTTGCGCCTCTGCTTTAACAACGTGCTGCCTCATGCGTCCGTCGCAACCAATTGGGTGCGACGGAGAAACCGCGCAAGCAATGTTGCCGATACGGTCACGAAGAACACCCGAAGCACATGATGGGTCGCGACGAATGCGACATCCACATGCAGCGACAGTGCCATTAGGCTGGTTTCGGTCAAACCACCGGGAGAATAGGAAAGCAGCAGGCTGAGGATCGAAGCATCCATGAGATGCGATACGAGCAACACGCAGCCGGTACTCGCCGCGACGAGGAAAACAGTCGAACCAATCGACAGACGCAGGATATGCAGGATGTCGGCTTTCTTTACACCGGCAAAACTGCAGCCGAGTGCGCTCCCCAGCACAAGCTGAGCAAAGGCCACGATTTCCCAGGACGCATGGAATTCCGAAACGCCGGTAATGTGGATGACGGCGCTCACCAGCATCGGCCCCATGAGGAACGGCGAAGGCAGGGAAAGCAACCGCCCGAGAACCATTCCCAATATGCCTGTCCCAAATAGCCAAAGCTCGCCGCTGAGTGGTGTCTCGAAGATCGATGCACCTGAACGTGTCGCACCGGTCAACGTCTGGCCTCCAACGAAGGAGAGCAGAAGAGGCAGGGTCAAAACCACGAGCATGATGCGGCTGGAGTGAATGAGCGCGATCGTTCGTGTGTTGGCGCCATAGACTTCGCCAAGCGCCGTCATTTCCACGAGACCGCCGGGCATGCCGGAGAAGAAGGCCGTCCAATGATCGAACCCGCCGGCCCGCCGAAAATAGACGTAGCAGCAGGCGGACGTGAAGACTACGAAGACCAGCAGGAAGCAGAGGCTCGGCAGCCAGTCGACCATGCTGCTTGCCATCTGCGGCGTAAACCCTGACCCGAGCACGACGCCTACCAACATCAACATGGGCGGCCGGACAATGCCCGGCACGCCGACCGGTGCGTTGAAGAGCGAAGCAAGCAGGCACGCCACCAGCGACCCCAACATCCAGGGCAACGGCAAATGCAGGTAGAGGAAAATGCAGCCGCCGATGAAGCCGATGGCCAGGGCCAGAAGAAGTTTGCGGTAGGGAAATCTTCCGAGCGCAAACTGGTTCAGGAAAGAGCGCATTGGGTTTCTCCCTTCGTCATCGGCTGGACCGGCTCGCTCTTCTGAAGCAGAAAGGCCGCACAGCGTTCGGCGATCATCATGACAGTTGCGTTGATGTTTCCGGACACGAGATCCGGCATGACCGAGGCGTCGCCGATCCTCAGACCGTCGATGCCGCGGACTTTGAGTTCCGTATCGACGACGGAAGCCGCATCACCGCCCATGCGGCAAGTTCCGGCTGGGTGATGTGCAGTCATGACCGTTCTGCGCATGAACGCGTCGATCTGCGCATCTGTGCTCAGCTCGGCGCCGGGCGTCAGTTCTTTCTCACGGAAAAGTGCAAGAGCCTCCGATGCACCCAGTTCACGAGCGATCTTCAGGCCCTGTCTCAGGCGCACGATATCGGCGGGATCGGCGAAAATATTCGGATCGATCCTCGGCGGCGCATCCGGAGAAGCGCTGGAAAGCATGACCGCACCTCGCGAGGCGGGATGCAGAAGCACGGGCCTGATGGAATATCCATCGGGATAGGCCGACCTCACACCCGGGAACCAGGGTGATGCATCCCGCGGAGCGCCCCGGAACATGAACTGGATATCCGGAGCGTCGGAGCTTTCTGCCAACCTGACGAAACCATGCAAACCGGACGGCAAGACTGTCGCCGGGCCGGTACCCGTGAGATAGGCTCGCAGCATGTTGACTGCCACGCGATCGAACCGCATCTGCGACCGGAATTTTCCTGGCTGACTTCGGCGATAGGCAACGACGGCGCCCGGATGATCCTGGAGGTTGCGGCCAACTTCCGGCCGATCCAAAATTGGCTTGATACCCAGGGCCTTCAGCGCTTCGGCATCTCCGATCCCAGAAAGCATCAACAGCTTTGGCGTATTGAATGCGCCGGCCGCGAGAATAACGGAACCGGCCGCGCGGATCTCCATCTCACGGCCATTTCGCAGGCAGTTGACGCCCGTTGCCCTGCCTTTCTCGACCAGAACCCGGCTGACCGTCACACCGGTCATGACCTGCAGATTGGGACGAGCTTCGGCCGCGGCGAGATAGGTGCGCGAGGCACTCTGCCGGCGACCTTTGAGAACAGCAAACTGAGCGCGTCCGAAACCCTCGACGGCACCAAGATTGTAATCCTCCAGCACCGGATAGCCTGCGGCCTGCGCCGCCTCCAGCCAGGCGTCGAACAGCGGATCGGATGATGTCGAAAGCGACACACCGACCGGCCCCTCCTGCCCACGCTGTCGATCCGGTTTTTCCCATCGCTCGCTGCGGCGCATGAAGGGCGCGACATCCGCATAACTCCAGCCCGCGCATCCGTTCCGCGCCCACCGGTCGAAATCGCCCGGCTTGCCGTGAACATGCGACATGGCATTGATCGCTGACGAGCCGCCGAGCACCCGCCCCCGCATCATCTCCAGCCGCCGCCCGCCGAGTGCGGCTTGCGGCTCGCTTTCGTAACCCCAGTCGTAAAGTTGCTGAGACCAGAGAAGACCGACACCGAGCGGGATGGAAAGCAATGGATTCCAGTCCCGCCCACCGCTTTCCAGAAGGATGACGCGGCAGGCGGGATCGGCACTCAGCCGGTTCGCGAGCACGCAACCGGCCGTTCCGCCGCCTACGATCACGTAGTCGGCGCCCCGTATATTCAGGCAATCGGGCATCGGTCAGGCTTTGCCGAGATTGCCGGTAGGCAACTCGAACAGGTCCGGCTCCAGCCCAGTCATGAACGTCCTCACCTCTTCGCTCGGCAGCACGTCGGCATATTTCGAGTTCATGTCGAAAAGGTTGACCGCGTGGCTCGCCTGGCAGCGCTCGAAACAACCATCCTCCACCACGGTGACCCGCAGATTGTGGCTGAACGCGTCGACCACAGTCGCCCGCACGCAGCCGCTGGTCGCTGTACCCATGACGATCACGCTGTCGCATTTCAGCAGGAACAGGTAGTCCATCAGGTTCGTGCCGTGAAAGGCGCTCGGTTTCTGCTTGTGGATGACGATATCCTTTGGCGCGGGCGCGATCTGCGGCATGATGGTATTGCCGTCCAGATTTGTGGCCTTGGGTCGCTCGCGGCTTCGGCTGTTTTTCCAAAGCCAGCTGCCGCGATCCCACTTGTCATCGCGCTCGATGCCCGTCGTATAGATGACAGGCAGGCCCTTCATCCGACCGAGAGCGATGAGGCTTTCGAGAACCGGAAGCGCGTCCCAGGCCTCTTCGCCGCCGGATTGCCGCCAGCGCAGGATCGATTCCTGCACCGGCTCCCGCTTGTCTCCACAGAAGGCATAATTGACGTCGACGATCAGCAGGGCCGGTCTCGTACCAAAACCCTGCCGGGCGCCATAGCCGGCTATGCCGATCACTTCCCTGTCCCGGTCGGTCAGGAAGCGGTCCCACACCCGCGGGCGTGGGCTGACGCTGCTCGATGTATCACTCATGTTCACCAGCAATTTCGCTCTGCCAGGGCGCGACCTTGCGTTCGAGCCAGGCGACCAATCGATCGAGCAGAACGGCAAAGATCATCACGCAGATGATCGGCACGAACATCTCGGCGGTACGAAAGCTGTTCGCCGCATTGATGATGATGCCGCCCAGGCCGGAAATGGCGGTCAGGAATTCGGCGATGATCATCGCGATCACGGCCTTGCCGATCGCCAGTCTAAGGCCTGCCATGATGTAGGGCAGCGTCGCCGGCAACACGATCTGGCGCATGATGCGGCTTTGCGGCGCGCAGAACGCCGTGCCGACCTCGACCAGCGTCTTCGGAACCGCTTTCACGCCAACCCAGGTGTTGATGCAGATCGGGAAGAAGGCGAGCAGCAGGATGATGACCATCTTCACCGCGAAACCGAGGCCGAACCAGACCATCAGCAGTGGCACGAGGGCAATGAGCGGCGTGGCATAACCGGCCATGACATAGATGCCGAGCGCCGCTTCAGCCACCCGATAGCGCCCGAGCAGCAGGCCGGCCGGGATGCCGATCAGGGCGGCCAGAAGGTAACCGGCGAAGAAGGGTTGAACGCTCTGCCAGAACGCCTTCACCAGCACGCCGCTCTCCATCATGACCAGGAAGGAAGAGAAGATCTGCGATGGATAGGAGCCGAACAACGGATCGATAAACGGTGCCGCCGCCTGCCAGCAACCGATCATCACGATCAGCGAGATGGCGGTAATCGCCCAATTGGGCATCGACCACGCCTTATCCTGCGCAACCGCTTCCTGCTTTTCCTGTGCCTTTTCGGAGGATCTTGTTTCGGTAATGCTCATGTTTTCCTCCTAGGCGACCATGTCGTGAGGCTTGGACGTGTCGTGCAGGGCCTCCCAGATCATGGTTCGCTTCTTGGTGAATTCGGCGGCCGTGCGCACGCGGCGCATGTCACTGCGCGGCCGCTCCAGCTCGACGGGGATAATCTCGCGCAGGTGCCCGCCGACCATCACAACGACCCGGTCCGCCAGCAGGACGGCCTCGTCGAGATCGTGGGTGACGAAGATGACCGTTTTTCCGGTGCGGTGATGGATGTCGAGAAGCTCCATCTGCAACGTTTCGCGCGTCTGGGAATCGAGCGCCCCGAAAGGCTCGTCCATCAGAAGCACTTCCGGATCGATCGCAAGCGCCCGCGCGATGCCGACACGCTGCTTCATTCCGCCCGAAAGCTGATGCGGGCGATGATCCTTCGCGTGGCCAAGGCCGACGAGGTTGATGAAGTGCTCGGCGCGCTCATCGACCTCCTTCTGCGGCAGGTTCTTCATCTCCAGGCCGAACTTGACGTTTTCGACCGCGCTGCGCCAGGGCAGCAGTTCGGCATGCTGGAACACCATGCCGCGATCGAAACCGCAGCCGTTGATCTGGCGGCCGGCCACCTTGACGGAGCCGGAGCTTGCGCTTTCCAGCCCCATGATGATGCGCAGCGCCGTCGTCTTGCCGCAACCGCTCGCGCCGGCAAGGGCGATGATTTCACCTTTTTCGACGTTGAAAGACAGACTGTCCAGCGCCCTCGTGAGGCGCTGGACACCCTTGACCTTCATTGCGAATGTCTTGGAAACGTTCAGAAGTTCGACATGTGCCATGATCGGTCCAGACGTCCTTTCCTTATTGGGTCGCGACCAGCTTCAGGGCTTCCTGACGCGGGCCTTCGTCGATGAACTTCTTGACGTCGAAGCTTGCCTTGATGCGGCCGTTGCGCAGCATCATGTCGACATTCCATTGCAGCTTGTCGGCCATGATCGGAAGGTCGGGCGTCACCGCCTTCAGCTTGGTCGCCTCTTCGTGGATGAACTCGGGCGTCTTGTCGTCTGGCGGCAGCTTGGCGACCTGGCGAGCGTAGTCGGATGTCTCCTTCGGATTATCCATCGCGTATTTGTGGCCAGCCATCTGGGCGGCCATGAACCGCACGAGCTGGTCATGCTTTTCGGCAATCACCTTGTCGGAGGTCACGATGCAGATGCGCAGCAGGTTCGGCGTCGCCTCCGGTGCGCGGGCGATGATGTTGATGCCGCGCTGCGCTGCCTGCGGTTCGAACTCGCTGGAAGTCGCGGTGGAATCCACCACGCCGGCCACCACAGCGCGGAAACGGTCACCGCCACCGCCGGCATTGGCAAAGGTCACTTCGGAGGGGTCGAGACCGCCCCAGCGCAACGCTTCGCGGGCAAACAGGTCAGGAGCGCCGCCGGGGCCGGAAATGCCGAGCGTACGGCCCTTCAGGTCCTTGATGCTCTTGATGTCACCCTTGGCATAGAGGTCGTAGGTCATGCCCGGCCAATTGCAGCCGAGGAATTTCAGTTTGGCGCCCTCCGCCATGGCGGCAATCGCCGTCAGCGGCGTGGTTGCGTAGCTCTCGATTTCGCCGGCTAGCAGCGCCTTGACCGGCACTGTACTGCTGGCGAATTCCATCGTCTGGAGATCAAGGTTGAACTTGCCAGCGAATTTCGAAGGCATGAACTGAATACCGGCGTCCCCCTTCGCCTCGACGACGCCGTGGCGCCAGGTATCGGCGGCATGCGCACCTGTAACGCCGGCGAGAAGCATCGCACCGGCGGCAAGCGATTTCAGAATCTGTTTCATGTGTTCCTCCCTGGAATGATCGGGGGCCCTCCCGCCCCCGAAAAAATCAACGTGCTACTGCGTAACTGCGCTCCTCTTCGACGCCGGAAGCGGCGTCGTCCGGAAACTCCTCCTTCAGGCGCGGATAGACCTCACGGGCAAAGGTGCGGATGCCGTGAACCGTATCCTCATGGTTCAGGAATCCCGCCTGGCCCATCAACAGCATGTGCCCGAAACCGCCAACCTTGCCGTAGAAGTGCTTGATCTGGTCGAAGACCTGATCCGGCGTTCCGGCAAACATGATGCCGGCCTCGATCGCCTTCTCGACATTCAGGTCCTTGATGGATGCCGCAAGCTGGGGCATCGCCCCGCGCATGAAGCGGACATTGACATCGACCGGCACGTAACCCGGCGGGTTCTTGTAATGCACCGGCACCTTGTTGGCCTTGAGATACCAGAGCAGCTGTTCCGCGCCGGCCTTGGCGCGATCCGCATCCGGGCTCGTATAGAGAAGTGGCGCATAGGCCAGACGATTGACGGGCGTTACCTCGCCGCGGCCGGCCTCGCGCCAGCCCTGACGATAGGTTTCATAGACCCGCGGCGTGCCACCAAAACCGGTCAGGAACGTCGCCTGCACGAAACCACGCGAGCCCACCTTTGCAGCCCCACCTGGGCTCGTCGCGCTGACCCAGATCGGCGGATGCGGATCCTGATAGGGGCGAGGCCAGATATTGATGTTGCGATGGTGAAAGAAGCGACCCTCGTGGCTGAACGGACCGTTGCGCTCCGTCCAGGCCTTGATGATCAGGTCGAGCGCTTCCCAGTGACGTTCGTTGGTGCGGACCGGATTGCTGTTTGCCGGCGCCAGTTCGTAAGGCACGCCGCGAACGAAACCGACTTCGAGGCGGCCGTGCGAAAGAATGTCGGCCAGCGCCATTTCCTCGGCAACACGGACCGGATCGCGACGATTGGCGATCGGATTGCCGAGCAACAGCAGACGAGCCTTGCTGGTCAATCGCGCAAGTGCGGCGAGCACGAGCGGCGCCGCAGGATCGACGCAGGTCGGGGTCTGGTGATGCTCGTTGAGCATGATATCCAGACCTTCCTCCTCCGCGATCAGCCATTCGGAAATGTAGCGGTCATAGAGCGCTGCACCCTTTTTGGGATCGTAGAGATTGTTCGGAAGCGTCACCCGGATCGAGTCATATTCAGCCTCGGGCGGCAGGTCGGGATACGCGTTTTCGCTGAAGAACCAGGCTCTCATCCCGCATTCCTCCAAAGGGTTTTGGTCGTTTGAGCCTCAGCCAGGAAGGTTTCGACGCGTGCGGCAAAAGCCTGCGGCTGCTCTTCAGCCAGGGCATGCCCCGCGGCCTCGATCGTCTCGACGGAGGCATTCGGGATGAGCCTGGCAAAGGAGTTCGCATAATCCGCCGAAACGAAGCCGTCGGAACCGCCGCGCAGGACAAGTGTCGGGGCGGTCAGTCGCTGCAGGCGGTGGCGGAGCTTGGGATTGTGCATATACGGCTCCCAGGTCAGGAGCGTCAGCGTTTCCCGGTTGCGCACAATCGTTGCGAGCTTGTCGTCCGAATATGCAGACGGATCGAAGCGGAATTTCGCGGCATCGTGGTAGAAAATCCGGGCGATCTGATCGGCTGGCATTGCGAAAATATCCGGCACGTCAAGGCGATCAACCGGGCCGACCTTGATACCGATCGGGGCAACCAGCACGACGCGGCCGAAACGCTCGGGCGACATCGTGCCCATTTCCGCCGCGATCCAGCCGCCGATGGAGCAACCGATAACGTCGACTTCCTGAAGGCCGAGATGATCGAGCAATGCGAAATGCACGTGGGCGATATCGGTGACGCAGTCCAGCCAATCCGGAAGCGAGGATTTGCCGAAGCCCGGATGGGACGGAACGATTACCCTGCGTGTCTTTGCAAGCTCAATCGCAAAGGTGTCATCCGGAAAGAAGCCTTGGCCGCCGTGGAGATAGAGCACGGGCGCGCCCTCCCCCAGTTCGTGCCATTCCAGCTCCACATCTCCCATGTGAAGAAAATGGTGTTTCACGTCCGAACATCCTCCCTGCATGTCGTCTGAAGCAAGGAGAGCTTGCAGCAACGGAAGCGCCTGCGGCAGATGCAAATTAGTGTCCGGTGATAAGCACCGGTTATCTCCGCGAGCCGGAAAAGCCGTCACATACTCTCGCCCAAGTCCACGATTCCATTCACGGATCGCTGCCTGGAGACACCCTGCCGGAGGTGTGCCGAGAGATAATTCCAGCGCATAGTTTTTTGTCATACATTATGTTAAGCATACAAAATACAGGAGAGGAAGTTGTGAAATGAACATCAGTACGGACGGTCAAAATAGAGCATATGCCGTCGACGAGACCGTACTGCAGTTCGTGGAACGCGATGGCGAAGCCCTTTCAGGCACGCTCTATCGGCCACAGGGAACAGGCCCTTTCCCAACCATCATTGCCGTTCATGGAGGCGGCTGGCGCCTGCCTTCGACCACCAACTACCGCCATCTCGGCCCCTACCTTGCGGCAAGGGGGTATGCCGTTTTCGCAACGACCTATCGGCTTGCGAAACCCGGTGCGCCTTCTTACCCGGCCGCTGTCCATGACATCAGGGCCGTCGTACAGTTCATCAGATCCGAAGCAAGAAATCTTGAGCTCGACGAAGGCCGGCTCGCCCTGATGGGCGGCTCGTCCGGAGCACATCTCGCCGCACTTGTCGCGCTCGCCGGCGATCTGCCGATCTTCAAAGGTACCTCGCCCAACGACGAGTTGGACAGTTTCGGTACCGCAGTCAAAGCCTGCATCCCCGTCTATGGAATTTTCGACCTCGCCGCCCAGTGGCAACACGATCAGGCGGTACGGATCGACGATCATATCGTCGAGCGTTTTCTCGGCGAACGTCTGATCAACGATCGCCGGTCCTATTTCGAGGCGTCGCCGCTGTCCTATGTCTCGGCGCTGCGAAAGGAGACCGCCTTTCTCGTTGGCTGGGGAACGGACGATGATGTGGTCGATCCGAAAACCCAGAGCGAGGCCTTCGTGCTCGCGCTCAAACAGGCCGGTATTTTCGTGCGCACCGTCGCGGTTCATCCGGCACCTCACTACTGGGTCTCGGACCCGCTCGATGAGCCGGGCAGCTTCTCCGCCTTCTTCACCGCACGCCTGCTGCGCTTCCTCGAAACGAAGCTGTAGAGCGCGGCGAACGAGGGAACCGGCCACATGATCATGCAGCTTCGCCATATCAAGGCTTTCCTCGCGGTCGCCGATACAGGCAGTATCCGCACGGCGGCACTGCGCATGAATGTCTCGCAACCGGCGCTTTCCAAGACGATCCAGGAGCTCGAGGAAATCCTCAGCGCGCCGCTTTATACCCGCTCCGCACATGGCAGCATGCCGACCGAATTCGGCCGTGCATTCCTTCACCGGGCGCGCATCATCGACACGGAATTTACGCGGGCGCAGGAGGAGATCAGCCAGATGGTTGGTTCCAAGGGCGGCAAGGTCGCCGTCGGCCTTTCTGCCATTGCCGCCATGTTGATGGCCTCGCAGGCGCTCGATAAATTCTGGAAAAAGAACCCGAGCGTTAATGTGCGCATATCCGACGGCCTGCTTGACAGGCTAATCGGCGGTGTGCGGCAGGGTGAATTCGACTTCGCGGTCGGCGGCGTGCCGCCACAATCGCTAGGCCATGACCTGGCGATCGAGCCGCTGTTCGAAAATCGCATCGTTCCCGTCGTTCGTTCCGGCCATCCGCTGGCGTCAGCCACATCGCTGAAGGAGCTCGCCAGGGCGGACTGGCTTTTCACCAACGATCAGCCCGCCTTCATGGCTTTGATGAACCAGCATTTCATCGACCACGGCGTGACGCCGCCGCGTGTTCTGCTGACCTGCGAGTCTTTTTCCGCTGTGCTCGATATCCTGCCGAATACCGATCTCGTCGCCGCGCTGCCAAGAAGCTGCCTCAGCCATCCCCTCGTAAAGGACCGGATGGTGGGGCTCGCACTTGCCGAGGGCGGTTCGCACACGATGGTGGGGCTTGTCACCCGGGCCGGCGTACCGCTGACGCCGCTGGCCTCAAGCCTCGCCAAAGCCTTCCGCCAGATCGGCGCGCGCTACAACAATCTGGCGCGATAACCCTGTGAGCGATAACGGCCGGTTATGACAGCCGGATCATCGTAGTCTGCACATCCCGCCCGCCGCTCTCTAGACTCCCCGCACAGCCAAGCAAGGGAGGACTTGCGATGTTTGAAAAAGGTTCTGACTCGGCGCTGATCGTTGGTCTCGGCGGCACGACGCGCGAGGGATCGTCGACGGAACTGGCGCTGCGTTATGCGTTGAACGCAGCCGAAAGCGCCGGCGCGCGCACCATGCTTTTTAACGGGCGGGCGCTGATGATGCCGATGTACGCACCCGAAGTGCCGGAGAGGACGGCGGAGGCCGAGACATTCATTGCAGCTCTACGCGCCGCCGATGGCGTCATCATCGCTTCGCCCGCCTATCACGGCAGCATGTCCGGCCTCGTCAAGAATGCACTCGACTATACGGAAGACATGCGCGGCGATGAGGCCGTGTATCTCGACGGCCGCGTCGTCGGCTGCATAACCTGCGCCTATGGCCCGCAGGCGGCAGGTACGACGCTGGTGGCCCTGCGCTCCATCGTCCACGCGCTCCGCGGCTGGCCGACCCCGCTTGGCGTCGGCATCAACAGCGCAACATGCCGTTTTTCGGCAGACGGCGACCCGAGCGAAACGGCGGTTGCCGAGCAGTTGAAAATCATGGCGCTGCAGGTCGTCCAGGGCGTCGCCTCGATGCGCGCGGGCAGGATTTCCGCTATCTCTGCGCCGGAGCCGCTAATCTCCGTCGCATGAGGCCTTGCAATTTCCTGCAAAGCTTTCGTATATCCGAAATGTTCTCAGGGCGGGGTGCAATTCCCCACCGGCGGTATCGGGAGTAGATCCCGGAGCCCGCGAGCGCTTCCGGTTCCGCCGGAAGGTCAGCAGATCCGGTGAGAGGCCGGAGCCGACGGTATAGTCCGGATGGAAGAGAGCACGCAGGGAAAGCCTCTCCGACGAGCGGCCGACCGTGCCTGTTCGCCCAAGGGAAATTCGGGCCTGTCATCGATGCGTGATGGCGGACCTGAGCCAAACTTGCCGGGCCACCGGCAATAACCCTTGAAAGGCAAGAGACCGTGACCATTGCAGTAAAACCAACCCAGACAAAGATCGCCATCATCCGTGCCCGCTGGCACGCGGATATCGTCGATAACTGCGTCAACGCCTTCGTCGAGGAATGGGAAAACCTCGGCGGCAGCCGCTCCGAAGTGGACATCATCGACGTTCCCGGCGCGCTGGAAATCCCGCTTCACGCCCAGACGCTCATTCGCACCGGCCGCTATTCGGCGGTGCTCGGCTGCGCCTTCGTTGTCGATGGCGGTATCTATCGCCATGATTTCGTTGCCGGCACGGTGCTGGACGGCATCATGCGCGTTCAGCTCGATACGGGCGTGCCGGTCCTGTCCGCGGTGCTGACGCCGCACAATTTCCAGGAGAGCGAAGCGCATATCCGCTTCTTCAAGGACCACTTCGTTACCAAGGGTTACGAAGCGGCTATCGCCTGCAAGAGCATCCTTGCCGCACGCGCAAATCTGGAAGCCGCGACTCTCTCGCCTGCAGCTTAAACAAGCAGGCTTCGGTTCGGCGCCCGCGGCAGCTTGAACCGGAGCCTTATCCCTTGCGGGATATGCCGACGATCGCGCCGGCCACGAATGCCGCCTGTTGGGCACACACCGCCGGTTGGAAGTGAACGTGATCGCAAAACAGATCGCGGTCCTCGCCGAGATTGTGGGTGAAACGGTGCAGGTCGATCGTCGCGATGCCCGCCGTCGCCATAACTTCATCGGCGATGCCGTTATAAGCTTCGACATCCGCAATATAACGGCGAAAGCCTGCGCTGATCGTGTTGTGGATCGTATCGTCACAATGAGTTGTTCTGACCCAAATCATGCGAATACCGCGCTTTCCGAGAAGATCGACAATCCGCGTAAGGTTGGCCCGATAGGCCGCCTCGGGGATCTGTCGGGTACCGGTTTCCGGACTTGTCTTGACGTCGTGCAGGCCGCAATTCAACAGCAGCAGATCCGGCCGGAACGCCGGCTCCTGAAGCCGTCGTTCGAGATAGGCCAACACCATCGAGGAATCGCCGCCATTGGCGCCCTTGCCTTCGTCGAGATCGGCCGTTTCCGCACCGACCGGTGCAACCTTGCGCTCGTAAAACCAGAACCCCTTGAGCTGCGCCTCGAGAAAAGGCCCGTAATGCATGGAAATGCTATCGCCCAGTACGAATAGCTTCGGCAGGCCTGAAACACCTGTCGCGGCTGCAGATTGATCTTCCATGAGGACCTCGTTCGACATCGGCTGAATGGCTCATTCGGGCTGATCGGCGACCGCCAGACTCAGCTGTTCGATAAACTGCTCTACCCGGAGATCATCATCGGCGAAAGACAGGACGAGCCTCGTCATCGTTAATCACGAGACGGGAGCATGGGCGGATCCAATCCTCGTCGACCGCCTCACCGGGCAGTGGCTGGAGAGGCCGAGGTTCGAGATCGCCCCGGTTCGCCGATTTTCAACATCACATAAAGATGCATGAACTGGAGCATGACCATGAAGAAGGTCGTGACTGAAACGGCCCCGCGCGCAACAGGTCAGCGCGGCAACACCGCTCATCAAGGCCGAAGATAGCGAGCGAAGCATCCGCCCGCTCGCCAGGCAGGGCGTTTCCTGCCAGTCGACATAAGCAAGCCGCCTAAGCAAACGCAACGGTCACCCGGTTACGAGCAGACCGTTGCGTTCGCCGACGCCCCCACTCAATCAATGCATTCCGCGTGGCGCGACACCCGCCGGCGGCCAATCGGCCGGTGATGCGGCGACACCCGCATTCTTCATGTCCTGAACCAGCGACGTCAGCGCCATTTCGAGGCAATACGTGGAGAACTCGAGGTTCATCGACTGCGCACGCTGGCACGCGAAAGAGATCATTCGCCCAAGAGCCAGAATTTCTTCCGTCTCATCGTTGATGTCGGTAATGGGCTCGCTCATTCGCACCTCGCGGGTTTCTGGCGCAAGAATCTCCTGCGTCAAAGAAACTTCACCACAACGGGCGTCACAGCATCGTCACGCCGATGGTGTGACGAGGTGTCAGATGTCCTGATCGGTCTCGGGGGAGCGTTCGGCCAATGATTTGACCAGCCCGACAATACGGCGTCGGGTCAATGGATCCTTGATCTTGAAAAAGGCCTCGTTCAGCGCGAAGCCCTCGTTCGAGCTTATGAACGCACGCAAGGAGAGATCCGGCCGGTTTTCTCGAGCCGACTGGGACGTCGCCTCCGGAGCAAGAGAAGCAAAGAAGAAGGCGACATCCACGCCAAGGACATCGGCAATCGCTTGCAGGCGTGATGCGCCGACGCGGTTGCTGCCTCTTTCGTATTTTTGGACCTGCTGGAAGGTAATACCCAGTCTTTCGCCGAGCATTGTCTGGGTGATATGCAGCGATTTCCTACGAAGCCTGATCTGCGAACCCACATGGGCGTCGATCGCGTTCGCGGCTTTGGCGTGCATCAATTATCTCCCAAACGGCGCTCTGAATATTATGCACCCATGTTATTATTATAGAAGCGGCAAGCACATTCCGGCAATACAATTTAGTGATGTATATTTCGATCACCGCGACCAAATATTGCTCCACATTTAAACTGATCAGTATTCACATTTCAAGATCTTCGCAAGATTTTTGACACGCACCGGATTGCGCCGTTTCTACTGGAGAAGTAACTCCAGCCACATACCGGAACTATCTCGAACCCGAGACCTTCCCACATCTCGCGGTTTCTCGAATCGAATGTATGGAGCGGCTCCACATCTGAAAATTGCGGAAGCCAGACCAGCGGTTTTCGCCCCACCGCTCGGCTTTGATTTTCGATGATCACATTGTTGTACAGGCGCGGAAGCCGCTTGCCGCTATCGGGCGTTACAACCCAGGGCACGGGATTGCGAAGCACCTTGAAACCTTGCCGGCACAATCTGGATACCGACGCATCCAGCCTCCGACGCGCATCCTCGACCATCGGAACGGGTGGTCCTTCGGGCAGATGCGGTTCGGCGACCATCAACAGTGGCCGCGCATTGCGGAGCAGACCGGTGACCGAGACAAATTGATCGACATGAAAACCGAACTGGTGAACGCGCGCTTGAAGATCCGCAGCCATGCCGTCGGGCGCAGGCCCCATCAAATCGGCGACCTGATAGCCGAAGCTCGTGACCGGGCGACTGTCCATCGCCTGAAGAGCCAAACTGGCCGCGGCACCCGACGCTTCGGCGATATCGTTATGCCCCACAAGGCGAAAGTCGCCTCCCACTAGTTGATTGCCGCCATGCAGACCTGTCATGGCCGACCGCGCGGAGATTCCGAGAAAGGACGCCAGTGCGCGGCCTTCCGGTCGGCCATCCAACGTCAGTATTTCGCGTGATGCCGCCCACTGCCCTGCGCCCGAGCGAATATGAAACGCATCCTGCAGCCACGGGCTCTCTATCGCTGAACCGCCATCCGTCATCGGTACGAACTGAATGCGGCACGGCGCCGCGAGCGTTTCCACCCAGGCAGCCGCTTGCGCCAGCGCCCCCTGATCGACAAGAAGAAAGATAACCGTTTCGGCAGGGAATGATTTCAGCAGGTTGCCGATCGGGATCAACGGCTGAAACCACTCACCCAACTGCGAACTGCGCAGGAAGCCTGTCGGCAAGGTCAGGGCCACCTGATCGATCAGGCCGCCGCAATCCGGCACCAGAGCGATCTCGCCTTCGGTCTGCTTATCTGGCCGCCGCATTGGCCATGTTTCGGAAAAAGAGCGTGTCCTGGAACAGCCAGTTGGATGGCCGCGGAGCAAGCTCGCCTCTTTGCAGCATGGTCAGGAGGCTAAGCGCATCCGCCTTCTTCACCGAAACAATGCTCTCGGCAAGCAGGGTCGCCATCACCGGCGGAAGCCCCGCCGCCGACACCGTCGAGCACCAGGTTCGTTTGGAAAAATGCAGCTGCCTGGCGGCCGCCAGCAGCCGTGACATTTCCCGTTGATCAAGAATGCTGTCCATCGATTCGATGGTGGCTTCCGCATCGACAAGCGCGATGGTCACCGGTCGATAGGCAAGCTCCGGCGGTGCATGAGTGACGGCGACATCGGCGTCGCTGCTACGCTCGCCGTTGCGGTAGGCCTGGAACACCTCCCCAACGCCGACCATGCCGAAGGCTTCGCATTCCGCCGCCCGCAACGCCCCCATGCTGGCCGCCCCCGCGATCGCAACGCCCTCGGAGATCGCGTAAAGTATCTCCTTGTGCCAGACGGCGGCGTGATTGCCGAAAAAACCGTCGATCAGCCCTATCCTCCGAACACCCTGCTTTACCGCCGTAAGAATATCCCCGGCCGCCGCCGGCGGGCGGAATTCGAGGGCATCGAACGTATCGTGATTTAATCCAAAGACGGAGGGACCTGCGAAGACGATGGTACTCAAAACGGCCTCACTGAGATAAAAATGTGTTCAACGCACCAAGTGAAAAATGGCTCATGCTGCCTCCCGCGATGGCGAGGCCATTTGCGAGCACCCTGACGACCACGACCCCGGGCACGCCGCTGTCGAGGGAAAAAACGTGAATGTCGTCAATACCTTTCGAGAACAAGTGCTCTGCAAGCTGACGCCATGCCGGCCCGGCAAGCGCACCGTAGTCGATATCAATCCGCGAAACGGATGGTGGCGCAACCCGCGCTCCTGTCCATTCGCCCCTGCCCCTGTCCGCGTCATAGCGACTGCTGACCAAATCATCCCGTGCGCCGCTGATATCGGTCAGCCGGGATTGAATGGCTTCAAGAAGTGCCGCGAGTGCCGCGTCGTGCAGATCGAGCCGGCACGCCAGCCCGCCGGCCGCCCGTTCTCCGGGCCCGTCCGACGCGATGACAGATCGCTGCACACTTGCCAGAATCACCGGCACGCCACTGTCACCCGTCAAATCGAACAACCGAGGCTTGATGCCAAGATCCGCGAGCCGGGCAAGAAGATCATCCAACGCAGCGTTTTCGCCCTTGGAGAATGTGATTGTTCGCAGAGCCGCTCCGCGGGTATCCAGAGCATCGACCGCAAACCCGGCGTCATTCTCGACCAATTCCAGCAAGCCGTGAAGCACTGCCCGGTCGAAATCGAAGCCTGCGGCAAGCCCCTGCGAGCCCATATGCAAGGCTTGCCGATCCCAAGGGAAGTCGGCGCGGAAATCCAGGCCCACAAGCTCATAGGGCGCTAAAACCTCGGCGCCCGTCTTCACCGAAAAGCCCGTCACCCAGGCTCGCTCGCGATCCATGTCGAACAGGCTGGCATCAACACGCGAAAGCGTATCGAGCGGTACGAGATTCAGATCTCGAGCCTTCATCTGACGCCACGAGCCGTGGTGCCTGACATGCCGACGAACGTCTTCCGCGACCGCACCTTCGATCGCCTCCATCACCGCTGACACCTTGGCTTGCCTGATGGTCAACCCCTTGCCCTGGGCAACGGAAAGACCACGGGAATTCGGCCTGGCAGCAAACCAGACCGGGACACCGATAACATCGAGACCGGTGATATCGCCGACACGCGTAATCCCGAACGTCTTCAAAAGTTCGGGACTGTCGACGAGCGTTTTCGGGAGAGCCGGCACTCCGCTGCTTCGAGCAGTGGAGGACGCGGCTGCGGACCTGCCCGGCATGACTTAAGGGGTCGTGTTGGGCTTGTCGGAAAGGATAGCTTCGAAGAGCTGCCCCGGCGCCGGACCGGACGGGCCAACGGCCTGCAGGGCGCTTTCGATCGGGAGCTGGATAATGCGGTTGAAATCCCAGCCGGCATCGACGACTTCGCCGACAAACGCAAAATCGGCGTCCGAAACGGCCGAACCACCGGCAATCATCGTCTCAATTCCCTGGATCTGCACCTGATCGAGCGTCGTGTCCGGCTTGCCGTCCTGGCCGACCAGCATGCCCTTGGCTGCAGCGGCAACACGGGCGTAGCCATCGACGCCCGGATGAGCGGCTTCATACTGGCTGATGACCTCATGCGAAACGGAGGCGACGCGCAATGGCGAAGTTCTGACGAACAGGACGCCCGCACCCTTTTTACCGATAACATAGAACTGCGAATTAGACATTTTGGTACTCCTTATTTGAGACCTGCCAGACGAAAAGCTTGATATAATTTTTCATTCGCGGCCGGATCACGATCCGGCGCAAGGCCACTGATCTGCCGTGCCGTCATTCCCGGATAATTTTCCTGAAGACGCCTGCCGCATTCGCGCGCAGATACCAGATCGCCGCTCATGGCGTGACTGGCGGTCAGCACGCGCAAAGCCGGCTCGTCGTTTGCCATGCGAGCGCACAGTTCCACGGCCGTCGTGTAATCCTCGCGCTTGAAAGCGATGCTCGCGCCGGCCCACCAATAGATATCGGGAGCAAGCGGATTGAGGTCGATCGCCCTCTCGAACCGCTCCCAGGCGGATTCCGGCTGTCCGAAATGCGCAAGCGCATCCGCGTGCTGCAAAAGAAGGTCCGCCGAATTTGGGGCCAGCGCCTCGGCCTCCAGAAACTTCTCTGCTGAGCGATCGAAATCACGCTGGTAAAGCGCCACCACCGCGCACATCCAGTGCCCGATGCCGAGCGCCGGATCGACTTCGATGGAGGCTTCGGCCTCCGCCTTGGCGCGGTGAAGGAGATGCGGGTCACCGCCTCCCAACATCAGCCATTCGAGCTGCAGCGTTTGACCGATCCGGGCACGTGCCACGGACATGCCGGGATCGAGATCGACGGCCTTGCGGAATTCAGTACGCGCGCGCCGCAGCAACGGCAGGTCGCATTTGCCCTGAACAAGCTGCTGGCCGGCAAGCAGGTGAAGGTAAGCCGACGCATCAAACTTGCGGCCAGCCTCGACCTGGCGGCGCTCGACCTGTTCGGCAAGTGCCGCCGCGACCTGTTTCGACAGCAGGCGGAACGCAGCATGGATCTGACGCTCGTTCAGAACCACTTCCAGCGACCAGATGATCTCCGCCGTCGCCTCTTCGAGCAAAGCGACCGAAACGCGCATGCCGTCGAAGACGGTGGATTGGACGCGGTAATTGGCGCGCAGCGCACTATACCGTTCGGCGCTTGCCGCAAAGCTGCTTTGAGGTGAGAGAACCGTGAAGGTCCGGTAGCGTACCAGACTGTTCGCCACGTCGTCGACGAAGGCGCGGATGATCGGGTCCGCAACGCTGCCATCCACGAACACGGGCGGAAGAAACGCGACACGGGGTTTGGATCCGCTCGGTCGCTCGACGGGCTGGCTCTCAAGATCATTGTCGGCGACATAACTCTTGATGCGCCGTCGAAGCGCCATCGTGGCGGGCTCGAGAGAGCGGCCCTCGGTCTTGGACAACCGTTCCAGGCGATCGAAGACACGCTGGCTGGCGTCCATGTCGCCCAGCCGCGAATAGGCCATCATGACGTTTCGATAGGTTTCCTCGCGATCCGGCTCCAGCCGCAGGGCGCAATCCGCCACCGCGCCGACAAGGCTCGCCTTTCTGTCGCCGAACCGCGTCAGGTCTTCCAGGAGTTCGCCAACGGCCGCAAAGAACAGTTCCTTCAGGCGGCTGCGTTCGGAGAGAAGCCAGAGGTAAAAATCCTCCTCGCCCGCATCCGCGTCCTGCAGCAACTCCCCCTGAACCCCGAGAACGCCTTGTTGCCGAACCTCGATATCGTCCGTCTGAACCGCCGCGAGGAACTGAGCCAGGTCAGACCGGCGCGCCATGGGGCCGGCGATCAGCTCGTTATGCAGCATCACCACTACCGGTTCCTGATCGCCGCTCACCTGCTGAAGGCGCAACAGAAGCTGACGCAAATTGCCGAGCGCCCGCTTCTGATCGACATTTCCCCACAGAAGCGATGCGGCAGCCTGCCTGGTCAACGATTGGCAAGGCGCAAGCAGCAGCGCGGTAACGAGGACGAAGGCTTTGGCAGGGAAAAAAGCAGCGCTTCCCGCGTCATAACGCGGGACTCCAAAGAGCCGGATTGAGATTTTTTCCGTCGTCGCAGCCAAGCGGTTACCCCCGATAAGACCCATCTAACAACGGGCAATGAGAAATTGAAAGGGGCGTTCCGCTGCGATTTGACGTTGGCGTAACGCTCTCTGCGATAGGCATGAAAAAATAAATTCAGGGTAGGATTTTTCGTGAAAAAATACATCCAGAGATGGTGATCTATGTCTGTGGCACAGTCGTTCGATCACTCATATATTTCATTCACTTCCGCAGCGCAGCCATTCGTGAGGGCAGATGACGTCGGTTTCGTCGTCAGCGAGTTCATGTGCTTCGACGGTAAGCCATATTATCCGATCGGCGCCCTGGCCGAAGCGAGCATCGCGCCGGTGCGGCTTTCCACAACACAGTCGGACGATCTGGACGAAGACAATCTCGACCTGATCTTCCGGATGCGGGAGGTGGATGGCGGCAGTTTTTTCGAAATAGTCCTACGCTCGCATCAAGGCACGACCTATGGCGGCTGGGCCTGGGGGCGTGACCTCGTCGTTATCAACGAATCGGTGAACGACCATCGCGTCCTGGTAACGAGCTATTCGGGGGGACGAATTCGCTTCACCTACTGCCAGAGGCTTCGACAATACAAGGCTGAGGGCGTGACGCCCGTCAGCAAGACAACACTGAGCCAACGCGCCCTGGAAAACACGCAGGCTGCATCTCCGGCAGGCGTGATCGTCACGCCGGAAGACGAGGCATGACGGGGCATGCCCCCGTCATTCTGATCCGAAGGCCACATCGCCAGCGCGTTACTGCGACGAAACCGACGTGAAATCCAAGCCGATATCGAGTGTCGGGGCGCTATGCGTGATCCACCCGACCGACAGAAGATCGACGCCGGCGGCGGCGATCGACGCTGCGGTCGCAGGCGTAATGCCGCCGGATGCCTCGGTGATCGCACGGCCGTCCACAATACCAACCGCCTCGCGAAGTTGATCGGGCGTCATATTGTCGAGCAGGACAGCGTCGACACCGGTTGCCATCGCTTCATGAAGCTGGTCGAGCGTATCGACCTCGACCTCGATTTTCACCATATGACCGACGCCCGCCTTTGCGCGGCGGATCGCTTCCGCAACGCCACCGGCGATCGCGACGTGATTGTCCTTGATGAGCACCGCATCGTGAAGGGCAAAACGGTGGTTCATGCCACCGCCGGCGCGGACTGCATATTTCTCAAGCGCCCGCAGCCCCGGCGTCGTCTTGCGGGTGCAGACGACAGACGCGCGGGTATCGGCGACCGCAGCGACAATGCCGGCAGTGACCGTCGCGATACCAGAGAGATGCCCGAGGAAGTTCAGCGCCGTGCGCTCTCCCGTCAGCAGCGCACGGGAGAAGCCTTCGATGGTGGCGATCACGTCACCGGGCTTGACCGCCGCCCCGTCTTCGATCTCGCGGATAAAGGAAATCTGCGGATCGACCAGTTGGAAAGCGAGTTCCGCTGCATCGAGCCCCGCGATCACACCCGGTTTACGGGCAGCCATGACCAGTTTCGAACGATGCGCGGCCGGAATGACGGCTGTGGAGGTGATATCTCCGGCGAGGCCCAGATCCTCAAGAAGCGCGGTTCGAACGGCAGGCTCGATCATCAGCCGGGGAAGGGAAGCGAAGTTCATGTCAGGCGCTCCTGGCGAGAGAATGGGATGCTGGATGCGAGGCGGTTGCGCGGGCGATCTCCAGTGCTTCCGCAAGGGACATCTTTCGTCGCTGCGCATGACCGAGCTTGAAGGGAAAATCCGTGCGGGCATGAGCGCCGCGGGATTCCTGCCGAAGCGAAGCGAAAACCGCGATCAGCAATGCGACGATTGCGGGATCCACCGCGGCACCGTCGCTTTCGACAAGCGGCAGAAGTGCCGCGATGGCACCATGAATAGCACCGGCGTTGCGCAAGACGCCGAGGTGACGCGATACAATTGTCCGAACACCGGAAATCTCGGCCGCTTCGGGCAGCTTTACCTGGTGGGCGAACTCGCGAAGGCGCATCGCCGGCAAGCCGGCAATATCCTGCGCGGCACGCATGCCCATTACGGCTGCCTCCAGCAGCGAGTTGCTGGCAAGGCGATTGGCGCCATGCAGGCCCGTAGTCGCGGCCTCTCCGGCAACCCAAAGGCCCTCGACCGAGCTGCGTCCACGGATATCGGTCGCCACGCCACCCATGTGATAGTGAACCGCGGGACGCACCGGAATGCGTTCACGAGACGGGTCGAACCCTCCTTCGCGGCACAGCCTGTCTATCACTGGAAAGCGGTTTGCAAAGTTCGCTCCAACTGCCTCTCGCGCATCGAGATAGGCGTGACCTCCGCGAGAGATTTCTGCGCTGATCGCACGCGCCACGATATCGCGCGGTGCAAGCTCTTTGCCTGGCTGGGTGGCCATGAAGCGTTCGCCGCGTTCGTTAACGAGGATCGCACCCTCGCCGCGCACCGCTTCGCTGACCAGTGCCAACGGATGCCGCGGCGTATCGAGCGCCGTCGGATGAAATTGCACGAATTCCATATCCGCAAGCTCGGCCCCTGCCCTCGCGGCCAGCATGATGCCCTGTCCGTAGTTCCTACTCGGATTGGTGGTCGCGTCATAGAGCCCGCCAAGACCGCCGGTGGCCAAGACGACGCGATCCGTCGGCAACACAACTGAGCCGTCGGGCGTTGCGCAAAGCAGACCGGATATACGGCCGCCGTCCACCAGCAGGCGGCGCACTTCCACGCACGCCAGAACCGTGATCGAGGGCGTCGCGAGGACGGCATCCGTCAAGGCCCGCACGATGGCCGCGCCGGAACCGTCACCTGCCACATGCAGGATGCGACGGCGGGAATGGGCCGCCTCCAGTCCGAAAAGAAAACTGCCATCGCTCGCCTGATCGAACCGAACGCCGAACTTTTGCAGCATGGCGATCGCTGCCGGTGCGTCTTGCAGGATCGATGTCGCCACGTCCGCGTCGCAAAGACCGTCGCCCGCCGCGAGTGTATCGGCGAGGTGAAGCTGCGGACTGTCGCCCTCCCCAACGCTCGCGGCAATTCCGCCCTGTGCCCAAGCGCTGGAGGTTTCAGCACCGAGGCCTGCGCGGGTGATGAGCACGATCGGCTGTGGCGCCAATGTCAGCGCGGTCACGAGGCCGGCCAGCCCGCTGCCCACAACCGCAACGCGGCCGGCAAGATGACTGAGGATTTCGGTCATATCGCCAGCATCCTCTCCACAGCCAGACGCGCTGCCGCAGCGATAGACGGATCGACCACCACTTCGTGGCGGTTTTCTTCCAACGCCTGACGGATGTTCGACAGCGTGATGCGCTTCATATGCGGGCAAAGATTGCAGGGCCGGATGAACTCGACGGCGGGGTGGTCGACGGCGACATTGTCACTCATCGAACATTCCGTGAGCAGCACGACACGAGCTGGCTTCTTCTGCCCGACATAATCGGACATGACGGCGGTCGAGCCGGCGAAATCGGCTTCCGCCACGACCTCCGGCGGGCATTCGGGGTGCGCGAGAACCATGACGCCCGGATGAGCCTCGCGGAGATCGCGAACATCCTGCGCATTGAACAGTTCGTGGACCTCGCAATGACCGTGCCAGGCAATGATTTCGACGTCCGTCTCACGGGCGATGTTGCGCGCCAGATATTCGTCCGGGATCATCAGAACTTTCGGCACACCGAGCGACTCGACGACCTGCTTGGCATTGCCGGACGTGCAGCAGATATCGGACGCCGCCTTCACGGCCGCAGACGTGTTGACGTATGTGATAATCGGCACGCCGGGATGCGCCTGGCGTAGCAGGGCAATGTCTTCCGGCGTAATCGAATCCGCCAGCGAACAGCCTGCCCCCATATCCGGGATCAACACCGTCTTCGTCGGATTGAGAAGCTTTGCCGTCTCGGCCATGAAATGCACGCCGGCGAGCACGATGACATCCGCATCGACTTCAATCGCCTTGCGGGCAAGCGCCAGGCTGTCGCCGACGATATCCGCAACGCCGTGGAAGATCTCCGGCGTCTGATAGTTGTGGGCCAGAATGACGGCATTGCGGCGACGCTTCAGCTCCAATATCGCTTCGACATCGGCCTCATAGGACATCCATTCGGCCTTCGGGATGACGCGGCTGACACGATCGTAAAGCTTTGCGGCTGAAACTGGGGAATTCATCGACACCTCCTTTATACTCCGATTGAGTATATCCGGCGCAAAGGCATATTCTCGATTCGAGTTTATGTCAATTGCGTGCGATAGGAAGTTTCGAACCTGACAGCGCGCGCTCCTCCAGAACCGCATGGCGATAGCGGAAAAGCTTGGCGGGACGGCCACCCGTCTCGCTGGTCATCTCACCGGTTTCCTCGATCAGTTCCTGCTGATCGATCAGTCGGCGGAAATTCGGTTTATGGAGTGTCAGCCCCGCAAGCGCCTCGACGGTTCGCTGCAATTGCAGCAGCGTGAAGCTCTCCGACATCAGTTCGAAGACGACCGGGCGGTATTTGATCTTGGCGCGCAGACGGGCAATGCCGGTCGCCAGAATGCGGCGATGATCGCCAAACATCGGACGCCCCAGCCCCCTTTGCTTCTGACCTCCGGCTTCGATGACCAGCCCCGCCTCGTAGAGCAGCTCGTAACGCTGCAATGCGAAATCCTCGTTCCACGCTGCCCCTGCGAGACCGAACACAAAATCGATGCGGCGGCGGCGATGCTCGCGGTGCGAAGGCTCAGCCTCGGCCCAGCTTGCGAGGCGATCGGCAACCTCGGCAAGACTGTCGGGCCGACCTTTTCGGTGATCTTCCCAGGGGAAATATTCATACCAGCCGTGCCACTCCGGCGCGCCGGCACCCGATGCCTTCTGCTCGCGAACCAGGCCGAGATAGCTGATGGAGATTGTCCGGTCGGAATGTCCATGCGTCCGGTCGCGGTCGGCAAACGTATAAAGCTGCTCCAAATACCCCACCGGATGCTCTGTCTGTCCGCGCACCCATTCCCGAAGCCCTGCCTGAAGGCTCCGGTGCTCCAGCTCGAACGGGCCGGAAGGCAGCGCGTTGCCCGACCGAATGGTCATGACGCGCGGCTCACTACCCGTGACGGCAGTCAGGACTGCGATGAGTTCGGCATGGGTGGCCTGGGCGAGCATGAATCGGTCTGGTTCCTTTGCACAAGATCTGGCCCTCTTGTGTCATACTCTTGGTGCGGAACCAATGTCTTAGCGCCGGAACTAGTGCCTGCCGGCAAGAAGATCGGTGATCTGACGCCGGACGGCGACAAAGTCTGGATCATCCCGATGGCGCGGACGACTGCTGCGGATGTCGAAAATCCGCGCGATACGCCCTGGGCGAGGCTCCATCACCACAACCCGATCCGAAAGATAGATCGCCTCTTCGACATCATGCGTCACCATGACGACAGTGCTCTTTTCGCGCTGCCAGATCGCCAGGAGTTCGTCCTGCAGATGGCTACGTGTCAGAGAATCCAGCGCGCCCAACGGCTCGTCGAGCAGCAGCAGTGGTGGGCGCGGCGCAAGCCCGCGGGCGATCGCCGCACGCTGGGACATGCCTCCCGAAAGCTCCTGCGGCAAAGCCTTTTCAAAACCGGTCAGCCCAACGAGATCAATGAGATATTGAACCCGCTCGCGCTTCTCCGCTTCCGATCCGGCGACGCTGTAGAGGCTGAGAGAGATATTCTTTTCGACGCTGAACCAGGGCAGCAGCCGGTGATCCTGAAAGACGATGCCGCGCTTCAGGCTTGGCCGGTCGATCACTTCGCCATCAACGGTGATGCGACCGCTATCCGGCCCGTCAAGCCCCGCCAGAAAGCGCAGAAGCGTGGATTTACCACAGCCGCTCGGTCCGACGATGCTGATGAACTCGCCGGATTCGATCGAGAGCGAAACGCTGTCCAGCGCGTGAACCGTCCTGTCTTCGACGCGGAACGTCTTCGAGACATCCGCGATCCGTACGGATCCGGCGTGAAACACCTTTGTGGAAGAAAGGGTCAGATTGTCCGCCACGGGATGAGCCTCCTTGAAAGTCCGATAACAAGTCGGTCGAGGCCGACCCCGATGAGTGCAAGGAAAAGGACACCGAGCAGGACCTGATCCATGCGGGCATATTCGCGCGCAGCGGCGAGATAGGCACCAAGGCCATCGCCCATGCCGTTGATATAACCTGTGCCGATGAGATATTCCGCGCCGAACGTGCCGAGCCAGGCGATGTTCAAAGACAGTTCGAGGCCGGCAAGGATTGCGGGTATGGCAGCCGGCAGGACGATCTTCGTCAAGGTCGCTCGGCGATCGAGTTCGAGCACCCGCCCGATTTCCCGAAACGGCGCCGGTACGTTCTGACAGCCCGCCTGCGCGGCCAAGACCATCGGAAAGAAGGCCCCGAGCGAGATCAGCGTGATCTTCATCATCTCACCATTGCCGAACCAGGCGCTGAGCAGCGGTATCCAGGCAAACAGCGCGATCTGGCGCAGGCTGGCGATCGACGGATCGAAAATACCTCTCGCTATGCCCGAAAGCCCGATGACCACGCCAACAACGAACCCGATAGACGTACCGATCGCCCAGCCGGTCAAGGCTCGAAGCAGCGTCGCGGCAGTAGCGCCGGGAATGGAGCCATCGGCGAAGCCCTGATAGGCCGTTACAATCACCTTGTATGGCGAAACGAGGATATTGCTGTTCAGCGCGCCAAGTGCATCCAGCAGCGCCCATATACCGACAAGAACTGCCGGCAGAACGAGTGCGCGCCAGAAGAGCCCGGGCGCCGAGATTGCGGAGGAAGGTGTCGACATGTGTTCCCCTCCTCAAGCCGCTGTCTTGAAGGACCAGCCGGTGATCCGATGCTGGAATTTCGTCAGCGCGAAGTCGAGCGCCCAGCCGACGAGCCCGATAACGATCAGCGTGGCAAAGACGACATCGAGCTGAAATGCCTTGCGTCCCCACATCATCAGATAACCGAGGCCGGCCGCAGAAGAGATCATCTCCACAAGGATCAACGCCTTCCAGCCACGGCTCAATGCCTGGCGTACACCCGTAAGAATGGAAGGCAGGATGGAGGGCCAGACGACGAGGCGCACACGGGCTAGCCAAGGCAGCTCCAGAACCCGGGCAACATCGTCGTATTTGCGTGGCCGCGAGCGGATGCCTTCATACGCACTTACCATCAGGGGCAAAAAGCAGGTCTTGGCGATCAGGATGATCTTCAATGCCTCGCCGATGCCGAAGAGCAGCATGAAGAAGGGCAGCCAGCCAAGCGACGGCACGAGGCAGATCGCCCGGACGGTCGGCGCAACATAAATATCGAGCGGCCGGATGAGGCCGAAGGCAAGCCCGAAAAGCAGTCCGAGCCCTCCCCCGACTGCGAGCCCAGCCGCCACGCGGCCGAGGCTGACCGCAAGCTCGCTCGGCAACTGCCCCGTGACGAGGAGGTCCATCGTGGTCTCGTATACCAGCCGCGGATCCGGCAAAATCTGCTCTGCCAGCCATTCCTGATGCACCGCGTAGGACCAGAGCGCGATTATCGCGAGCGGCACCGTCAGCCCCAGCGCGATCTTGCCCGACCAATCGGGCACCCGCGGCAAGGCGGAGACCTTTCCGCCCCTAAGACGCTCGGCTGAACGATCGAATGACGAGCGGGCCAATGACAAGCGAGACGTCACAGCGCCGTTCTTGAAAGTCACATCGGACATGGTCGGTCCTTCCTTTGGCCGGCAACCGGCTCGAGGTATTCAGACTAGAAGTGAAGGTGCCCCGCGGATCAGAACCGGACGGCGTTGCCGGTTCGGTCGCGCGGCGTCCAGACGTTCTCGTAGCCAAACGTTTTCAACGCCGTCTTGAGATAGCTGTCGTCGACCCATTCGCTGACGTCGAAAGGCTTTCGGATCAGCTTTTGGCCGACCGCGAACTTGATGCCCGCTTCGACATTTGCCCGGTAAAAATCGTCGAGCAGCGGGCTCTGGCGATCTTTCAAAAGCTCACCGTCATAGTCCTTTTCGAAAGTCGAACGCGGCGAACCGGTGAGCGCCCATGTATCGAACAGCGTCGCGCGGTTCTTCTCATCCGAGGCGAAGTAGCTGGCCTTGACGAAACTGTTGACGACCCGCTGGGTAAGCTCCGGATAGCTCTGGCGGAACGCATCCGTGACCACGAAAGAGCCGAAATTGCTGCCCGGCGCCGGGCTGCCCTTCGTCGTGTAGAGCACCTTGGCGATGCCCTGCTCCACCAGTTGCAACACGCTGCTGCCGCCGCCGACGACCACATCGATATCGCCGGAGGTAATTGCCGAGATCTGGTCGGCGGTCTGCAGATCGAAGAACTGAATGTCATCGGGCGTCAGTTTTGCCTGGGCCAGAACCTGCGAGAGCCCGAGCTCGTTGATCGTGCCGCGCGAGGTGGAAACCTTCTTACCCTTGAGCTCGACCAGCGAGCCGATCTTGGCATCCGGCCGAGCGACGAGATAGATCGGGCTGACGCCATAAGACGCGACGACCTTGGTCTTGAGCCCGGCGCCACGCCCGACGATATTGGGAAGGCCGCCATAATAGGCGAAATCCAGCTGGCCGTTGGCGAAGGCTTCGTTGATTGCAGGGCCGGTGCCGCGCGGAAATTGCCAGTCGATCTTGATGCCTTCGGCGGCGAACTCCTTTTCCAGCAGCTCCTGCGCGCGCAGCACGCCGATCGCCCCGGTGCCATAGGGCTTTCCGGCTGCGTTGCCGAACGAGGCAACACGAATGATCTTCGGCTTTTCCTGCGCCAGTGCGGCGACCGGAGTGAAACCGGCCACAGCCAACGTAACCGCGCAGCAATCAAGCTCCCGATCTGTCTACGGGTGGTGAACATTGTAGATCCTCAATAGGTTGGCGGCCGCATCGAACAGCGATCGGTCCTGCGGCTGTCTCAGCCGATCTTCTTTCCCTTGGCGTCGCGACTGACCCAGAAACCCTTGTATCCGAGGTCCGCGACGGCCTTTTTCAGATAGCTGTCGTCAATCCAGCTGCTCACGTCGAACGCCTTGCGGATGAGTTTCTGGTCCAGTGAGAACTTGATGCCGGCCTCGACATTCGCCTTGTAGAAATCGTCGAGAAGCGGGTTGTTGCGATCCTTCAGATCATCATCCTTGTAGTCGGTCACGAAGGCCGACCGCGGCGCTCCGGTCAGCGCAAGAAGGTCGTAGACGGTCTCGCGGTTTTCCTCGCTCGAGGCAAAATGCGAAGCCTCGACGAAACCTTTCACGACGCGCTGGGTGATATCCGGATATTGATCCGAAAACCGTTCGATGACGACGAAAGAGCCAAAGCTGCTTCCGGGTGCTGGATTTTTCTTGGTGGTGAAAACCACCTGACCCAGACCCTTTTCTACCAGATGCAGCACGTTGCTGCCGCCACCGATCACCGCATCGACATCACCGGACGTGAAGGCCGCCGTCTGGTCCGCGCCCTGAAGGTCGAAGATCTGCACGTCCGCGGAGGTAAGATTGACCTCGCCAAGGAACTGCGCGAGCGAGAGTTCGTAGATGGTGCCGCGCTGAACCGCGACCTTCTTGCCCTTGAGATCGTCCAGTTTGGCGATCTTGGCCGTGGGCCTCGCCACCAGATAGGTCGGTGCATTGCCATTGCCGGCCAATACGCGCGTCTTCAGGCCGGCGCCACGACCGACAATATTCGGCAGACCGCCATAGCTGGAAAAATCCAGTTGGCCGTTGGCGAAGGCCTCGTTGATCGCCGGGCCAGTTCCTCGCGGGAACTGCCAGTCGATCCTGATGCCGTCGGCTGCGAACTCCTTTTCGAGGAATTCACGGGCGCGAAGCACGCCGACCGGCCCGGTCCCGTATGGCTTGCCGGCCGCGTTGCCGGGTCCTGCGATGCGGATCACCTCCGGCTTGGCCTGTGCCCTGGCGATGGAGAAAGTGGAGGGAAGTGCCGCGGTGGCCGCGGCCAGTCCCAGAAAGGTCCTACGTGTCGTTTGCATGGCCAAAATCCTGTTGGATTTGCTGATGGGGGCCGCCGCTCACGGCGGCCGGTTCGGTCATCAATGGGCTTCGAGGCGCTTCATGACCTCGTGCGATGGACGAGGTCTGCCACCTCGAACCCAGCCGATCGACTTGCGATAGCTGCCGAACAGATCCCGTGCTTCCAGTTCGGAAGCCGAAATGCCGGTCAGCTGGGAAGCTTGCGGCGCGACGTAAAGCGCATCGTCCGGACAATAGACCTCGCACATGAAGCAAGTCTGGCAATCGTCCTGGCGGGCGATCGTCGGAATGCCGCCGGGCGTGATCGCAAACACGTTGGTCGGGCACACGTTGACGCAGATATTGCAACCCGTGCACCGGTCTTCGCTGATGACTTCGATCATGCCGCAAGCACCTCAAGTTCCGCCGCCGGCGCACGCTGTCGGCCGATCCAGACTTCGTCGAGACCGCCCGATGTCGTGTAGTGAAGTTGGTTGTCGTCCTTCTTCGCGAAGTCCTCGCGCTTGTGCATGCCGCGCGTTTCCGTGCGGGACAGAGCGCTGCGGTACATCCAGCGGGACGTCGCAAGCATGGCAACCCCTTCACGGGTCCTCTGCGCGTCTTCAAGCGTCGTGGATTGCGCGGTGCGGATGCCGGACCAGAGGCCGTCGAGGCGGCCGAGCGAGTCGGTCAGCCGTTCGCCGCTGCGCAGATAGTTGCGGTCATAGGGATGAACCTCATCCTGAACCGCCCGTGTCAGGCTTACGGCATCGATCGCGCGGCCCGATCCGTCGGCAACACCCACGCCGCCGGCGCGGACATAACGCCTGTTTCGTCCACGATATTGCTGGCCGAAGTCACCCGCCGCGTTTCCAGCCCAGAAGCCGGAAGACATCGCCCAAGCGGCGTTGTGGCTGCCGCCGCCGGTAAAGGCGCCGCAGATCAGCTCGCGCGTTGCCGCGTCTCCGGCCGCATATAGGCCCGGAACGGTGGTCGCGCAGCCATTGTCGATGATCCGCAGGCCACCGGTGCCGCGCACCGTGCCTTCGAGCAGAAGCGTGACGGGGAAGCGTTGCTTGAACGGATCGATACCGGCACGGTCGAGCGGCACGAAGAAATTCGGCTGCGCATAACGCATCGCCTGTTCTGTCTCCGCGTCCGCCTTGTCGAGTTGGGCGAACACACGCTGGCTCTGGAGAACACGAGCGATCACCGAGCGCCCACCCTTGGATGCTGCTCCGGGTATCGGCGTGCCGTCCTCGAAGGTGAAGGAGGCCCATTCATAGAAGCGCGTCTTGGTGACCGAGCCGCCTTCGAGCGCCATGGCGTAGGCGGTCGAGAACTCCATGCCGGACAATTCGGCGCCGAGTTCAGCGGCCAACAGCAGGCCATCCCCGGTCAACACGTTGCAGCCAAGCGCCTTGCTGAGAAAGGCGCAGCCACCCGTAGCGATCACCACTGCGCCGGAGCGCACCAGCCAGGTATCATTCTTCTGACGGCGAATGCCAGTAGCGCCGGCGACCGCACCGCTTTCGTCGCGCAGCAATTCAAGCGCCGGGCTGTGGTCCAGGATCTTGACGCCAGCCGCCTTGGTGCGCTTGCGCATCAGCCGCATGTAATCCGGGCCATCGAGGCTGCGGCGAATGGACTTGCCGTTCTCGTCATCGCTGAAGGGATAGCCCCATTCGGCCAGATGATTGACGTTCTCATAGGTCTGGTCGAGCGTGCGCCGCATCCAGGCCGGATCAGCCAATCGCCCGCCGAGATCCCAGCGACTGTTCATGGCATGAGCACGCTTGGCCGGATCAGGCGGCACGTACCAGACGCCCGTCCCCGACGGAGCCGTCGCGCCGGAGGATCCACAGAATCCCTTGTCGACGAGTACGACCTTGGCGCCTTTGCCGGCCGCAGAGATCGCCGCCCAGGTGCCTGCCGGACCGCCGCCGATGACAAGAACATCCGCATCAAGTTCGAGCGAAGCGGAAGGAGCTGCAATATTCGCAGCCGTGGATGGAATTACCATGATCCGTATCTCCTGGCAGGGGCAGGATGGCCCCGACGTTCATTCCCCAAGATCAGGCGGTGGCCGATCGAAGCGCCATCAACTGATGACAATCATATTATCTATTAAATCTATAGACAAAAGGAATTGGCTTGGCTTCCACGAACCAAGATGGGAAAAATACTGCTAGGGATGCGGCGAAGCTTGAAATCCCTGGAG
>CBDDGK010000077.1:0-16385 GCA_965227625.1 Neorhizobium sp.
CCATCTTTTCGATACAGGATGCGATCTCGAAATATCTGGGCAGCATTTATCCGCCCGTTCTGATCACGATGATCCGCTACTGGGTGTTTGCGGCCTTCGCGCTTGCCTGGGCTGCGCAGTCGCCGGGTGGTTTATCGGTTGCCTTCAGAACGCGGCGGCCGGTGCTGCAGATCTTGCGCGGCGTGCTGCTGGCGGTACAGATCGTCATCGTCATCACCTCCTTCGCTCTGGTCGGCCTTGCGCATTCGCAAGCCATCTTTGCCTCCGGGCCGATCTTCGTCGCTCTTCTCTCGATGCCGATCCTGGGAGAACGGGTGGGCTGGCGGCGCTGGACGGCCATCATCGTCGGCTTGCTCGGCGTGTTGCTGATCCTGAAACCGGACGATACGGGCTTCGATCTCAAGGTCCTGATCCCGATGACCTCGGCGTTGATCTTCGCATTCTATGTCATCGCCACCCGTCTGGTGAGCCACGACGATACGTCGACCACGAGCTTCCTCTACACGGGCGTAGCGGGTGCCGTCGCGATCAGCCTCGTCGGTCCTTTCTATTGGACACCGCTTGCAGCCAGCGACTGGATATGGATGATCCTCTTGTGCATCACGGGAACCGCGAGCCACTTCTGCCTGATCAAGGCCTATGAGCATCTCGACGCCGCAGAGGTGCAGCCGCTGACCTATCTGCAGATCGTCTTCGCATCGATCCTCGGCGTTTCCATCTTCGGCGAAACCCTGAACCTCAACATGATCGCCGGTTCGGCTATCGTCGTCGCCGCCGGGATCTTCACGATCTGGCGCGCGGCCATCGTCGCCCGCCGCAATGCCCGGGCTGTTGCAAGAGACCCGGGCCAGCCACTGACCTGAGCCGTCAGGCGTTGGCCGGCAAAGCCCAATCAATCGGCGGATAGCCCTTGGAAGCGAGGAACTCATTCGCCCTGGAGAACGGCCGAGTGCCGAAAAATCCGGTGTGCGCCGACAGCGGCGACGGATGCGGCGATTTCAGCACCAGATGGCGGGATTGATCGACAAAGGCCGCCTTCTTCTGTGCGTATGAACCCCAGAGGACAAACACCACCGGATGAGGCTGATCGTTGACCGCCCGGATGATCGCATCCGTGAAGCGCTCCCATCCCTTGCCCTGGTGCGAAGCAGCCAGGGATCGTTCAACCGTCAGCACGCTGTTGAGCAGCAGCACGCCCTGCTTGGCCCAATGCTCCAGAAAACCATGGCCGGCTGGTTTTATGCCAAGGTCGCTCTGCAACTCCTTGAAGATATTCACCAGCGATGGAGGCGTCCGGACACCGGGCAAAACGCTGAAGGAAAGACCGTGGGCCTGCCCCTCGCCATGGTAGGGATCTTGACCGAGGATGACCACGCGAACCTTGTCGAGCGGCGTCAGGTCAAGAGCGCGGAAGTACTCCGAACCTTTGGGGAAGATCGCCCTGCCCTGCGCTTTCTGTTCCCTGAGGAAGGATTTCAGATCAACCATGTAGGCTTGAGAAAATTCGCCCGAAAGCGCAACTCTCCAGCTTTCCTCCAACTTTACGGCTGTTTCCATTTGCTGATTTCCTGACAATCGCGGGCCCGCGACAACTTAGGCCACACCACGAACGTGGCAAGACGAAAAGAATCCGATCGCGAGCAAAAGCTCGCCACAAGAATAAAAGACAAATCAACTTATGAGAGTTTATTTCAGGATATTCCCAACAAAAATTCGAGGAAATCTGCGGAAAAACAACGAAAACCCTAATTTCATAGGTATAATTTCGCACATCATCATTAACAAATATTTCATAAAATTATACCATTAGTTGTATCAAGACAGGAAGCCAAACCGCACTTCGCATCAGCCTGAAGCTCCCTGTCGATATGCGGAAAGCCATGACGGCACCCGTCCGCCAACAACAAGATCGCATCACAACAGTCGAGAACAATCTGGCAGTCCGTCAGCGCATACGCATGCCCTCGTGCAAAAGCCCGAGGAGATCCGGTTATCATTGGAGGCGACTTTGAGCATGCATCTTCCCGGCCTGGGTGGCGACGCTCGGGCAGTATTGGCAGCAATGGACAAATCCCAGGCGATCATAGAATTCGATCTTCAGGGAAATATTCTGACTGCAAACGCGAACTTTTGCGCAGCCCTCGGCTACCAGCTGTCGGAGATCAAAGGCAAGCATCACCGCATTTTCGTCGATCCTTCAGAGACGGCCAGCGCCGAGTATCGCGATTTCTGGGATCGGCTCGCTCGCGGCGAGTTCCAGAGCCGGCAGTATCGTCGCATCACCAAAAGCGGCTCCGACATCTGGATCGAGGCCTCCTACAATCCGGTCTTCCGGGGCAGCAAGCCCTATAAGGTTGTGAAATTCGCGACCGACATCACCCAGGTCAAGATCAAGGCAACGGAAGACGCCGGCAAACTTTCCGCCGTATCCCGCTCGCAGGCGGTAATCGAATTCACACCGGCCGGCGAAATCCTCACGGCAAACGAGAATTTCTGCGGCGCGCTCGGCTATCAGCTGTCTGAAATCAGGGGCCAGCATCACCGCATGTTCTGCGACCCTGCCTATGTCGCAAGCGAGGAATACCGACAGTTCTGGGAAAAGCTCGCCCGTGGCGAATTCCTCGCCAACGAATTCGTTCGTTACGGCAAGGGCGGCAAGGAAATCTGGATCCAGGCAAGCTACAACCCGATTGTCGATATCCACGGCAAGGTCGTCAAGGTCGTGAAGCTGGCGACCGATGTGACCGAGCGCATGAGTGCGGTTGCGGTGCTTGCATCGGCCATGCAGGGGCTGGCAGATGGCGACCTGACGCAAGCGCTCGACAAGCCTTTCGTACCGACGATGGAGAAGTTGCGCCACGATTTCAACGATGCGATCGTCAAACTCCGTGCAGCGTTGCAATCCGTCGGGCGCAATGCCCAGGCGATTGCGGCAGGCTCGGGTGAAATCCGCTCGGCTGCGGATGATCTGGCGAAGCGCACCGAGCGCCAGGCAGCCTCCGTCGAGGAGACAGCCGCAGCGCTCGAGGAAATCACCACCACGGTTGCCGATTCCAGCCGCCGCGCCGAAGAAGCCGGGCATCTCGTCGCCGCCACCCGCGACAATGCGGTCCGTTCCGGCACCGTGGTTCGCAGCGCCGTTTCCGCCATGAGCCAAATCGAGGATTCCTCCCGCGGTATTTCCAACATCATCGGCGTGATCGACGATATCGCCTTCCAGACGAACCTTCTGGCGCTCAATGCCGGTGTCGAAGCGGCACGCGCCGGTGAAGCCGGCAAGGGTTTTGCCGTCGTCGCCCAGGAAGTGCGGGAGCTTGCCCAGCGCTCCGCAACCGCAGCCAAGGAAATCAAGGCGTTGATCCACACTTCCGGCGAACACGTGAAAAGCGGCGTGGCCCTGGTCGGCGAAACCGGCAAGGCGCTGGAGCTGATTGTCGCTCAGGTCGAAGACATCAACACCAACGTCGTCGCCATCGTCGGCGGCGCACGCGAACAGTCAACCGGGTTGAAGGAAATCAACCACGCCGTCAACGCCATGGACCAGGATACCCAGAAGAACGCCGCCATGGTCGAGGAGCAGACGGCCGCCAGCCACTCGCTGGCGCGGGAAGCCGAAGCGCTCTTTGCAATGCTCGGCCAGTTCAAGGTGGGCAACAGCAGCACGACACGGCCCGTGCCGGTCGATGCCGGCAACAGCCGGCCCGTGGCATCGCCGGCCCGCCGCATGGCAGCACAGGTTGCCCATGTTTTCAGCGGCAATACGGCAAGAGCCGAGCAGAGCTGGGAAGAATTCTGACCGTCTGACGTCCCTCACCGATGAAAACGGCGTCCTTTCACGGGCGCCGTTTTTCGTTTGTCGCGGGCAGTCCGGCAAAAAATGCGATCACCAAACATTTTCCATGCCGCGCGATGGCCCGTTCCTGCTATCGGATGTCGCGAAACGGATGGACGGACAGGCTGCCACCGCGCTAGCTTCACGTCCAATCCGGTACCGGACAGATCTGCAATTGAGAGACCGACGACGATGAAGAGCTATGTGCTGACCGTATCCTGCAAATCCACCCGCGGCATCGTTGCGGCCATCACCGGCTATCTGGCGGACACCGGCTGTTACATCGTCGACAGCTCCCAGTTCGACGACCTCGAAACCGGTCTGTTCTTCATGCGCCTCACCTTCATCAGCCAGGAAGGCGCAACGACGGAAGAGCTTGAAAAAGGCTTCGTCCCCGTCGCCGAGAAATTCGCGATGAATTGGGAACTGCACAACAGCGACCATCGGATGAAGGTGTTGCTGATGGTGTCGCGCTTCGGCCATTGCCTGAACGACCTGCTCTACCGCTGGAAGATCGGTGCGCTGCCGATCGACATCGTCGGCGTCGTTTCCAATCACTTCGAATACCAGAAGGTCATCGTCAACCACGACATCCCCTTCCACCACATCAAGGTGACCAAGGAGAACAAGCCGCAGGCCGAAGCCCGGCTGATGGAAGTGGTCGAGCAATCCAATGCCGAACTGATCGTGCTCGCCCGCTACATGCAGGTGCTGTCGGATGCGGTCTGCAAGAAGATGTCCGGCCGGATCATCAACATCCACCATTCCTTCCTGCCGTCGTTCAAGGGCGCCAACCCCTATAAACAAGCCTATGAGCGCGGTGTAAAGTTGATCGGCGCCACGGCGCACTACGTCACCGAGGATCTCGACGAAGGTCCGATCATCGAGCAGGACGTCGCCCGCATCACCCACGCGCAATCGGCAGAAGACTATGTCTCGATCGGTCGCGACGTGGAGAGCCAGGTTCTGGCCCGGGCCGTGCACGCCCATATCCACCAGCGCGTATTCATGAACGGCAACAAGACCATCGTCTTCCCGGCAAGCCCTGGTTCCTATGCTTCGGAACGCATGGGCTGATCGAAGAGATATTCTTCACGAAACAAAACCCCGCGCTGATACCAGGGCGGGGTTTTTCTTTGTGTTCGATGTCCGGACAGTGATCAGGCAAGAGCGTTCGCAAGAGCCGGCATGCCCGTCGGCCGAAGATGTTTTCTGAGCGCCGCAATCCGGAAGATCGCATTGGCAGCGCCATACCCCCTGTAACCGCGCCGCTCGACGATCTCGAAGAACAGACCTTCGCCATAGGTCGGGCTGTAAAGCTGGAAATACTCTCCGCCATCATCCCGGTCATAGAGGATGTTGAACCGCTGCAGGCGTTCGGACAGCTCCGGCTCAAGACCGAACCGCGCTTCCAGATCGTCGTAGTAGTTCGGTGAAATCGCCAACGGCACGAAGCCACTCGCCGCCAACAGCTCAGCCGTCGCAAAGATATCGTCGGTCTTGAAGGCAATATGCTGGATGCCGGAACCAAAGGTCTCGGCGATGAAATGCCCGGCCAGCGTGTTGCGGTTTTCCGCGCCGTTCATCGTGATCCGCAACGTGCCCTCCGCATTTTCGACGACCTGGCTGCGAACGATGCCTGAGGGATCGATGATATCGACAAGCGGCGTCTTATGGGCTTCAACGATCGAGGTGTAAAACAGCAGCCATGTCAGCAGCTCGTCATAGCGCATGGTCTGGGCGAGGTGATCGATTGTCGTCAGCCCAACATCGGGAGCATCTTTCGCCTCCTCTATCGGATCGAACTCAAGGTTCCAGATATCACCCAGCGCACTCTTGCGATCGAGGAAATAGACAACGCCGCCACCGACGCCGCGCACGGCCGGCATCTCGATCTCGCCGGGATCGAGCGGTTGCTCGAACCGCTCGGCACCGAGCACGACAGCCCGCGCACGTGCCGCCTGCGCATCATCCACCATCAGTCCCATCGCATAGGCTGAAGCGCCGTGCACGAGATAGGAGGCGTTGGCAAACCCGCGCTGATCCATGTTGATGACGAGATTGATCGTCCCCTGCCGGAAAACGACGACATTCTTGCTTCTGTGCCGGGCCGCCTTGCGGAAACCGAGGGTTCGAAACAGCGCTTCAAGCTGTGGCGCTTCTGCTTCATCGATCGTGAACTCGACGAAGGAAATGCCTTCGACGGCACTGCGCGGCGGCATCTCAGGCACGCTCATCGCCATGTCCGGCAATGCCCGCTTTACCTGATCGCCAAGATAGCAAAGCGAGCGGTGCCCATCGTTTGCAATGGCGCGTGGAAGGCCACCGCGGAACTGGTCGTTGAAGATTTCGAGCGAAAGGTAGCCGTCGTAACCGGTCTCCGCGACCGCCTTCATGAAGTCGAGCACCGGCAGATCGCCCTCGCCCGGCATGTTGCGGAAATGGCGGCTCCAGTAGAGCAGGTCCATGTCGAACAGCGGCGCATCGGCAAGCTGGATGATGAAGATCTTTTCCTTGGGGATCGAGCGGATCGAATTGACGTCTGTCTTGCGCGACAGCGTGTGGAAGCTGTCGAGGATCAAACCGATATTCGGATGATCGGCGCGGCGCACGATCTCCCAGGCGTCCCGGTGATCATTGATATGCCGCCCCCAGGCCAGCGCCTCATAACCGACGCGGAGCCCGCGCTTGGCCGCCCGCTCGCCCAGCTCATGAAAGTCCGTTGCGGCTCGATCGATGCCGCCAAGGGCCGCCGTCGAGACATTGGAGCAGACAAGCACGAGATCGGTGCCCATTTCCTGCATGATATCGAACTTGCGCTCGGCCCGGTCGAAGGTGCGGCTACGCAACGGTTCCGGCATGCCTTCGAAATCACGGAAGGGCTGGAAGAGCGTGATTTCGAGGCCAAAGTCGCGAACCATCTGGCCGACCTGACGGGGGCTTTCGTCGAAAACAAGAAAGTCGTTCTCGAAGATTTCGACGCCATCGAAGCCCGCCTTGGCGATGGCCTCCAGCTTTTCCTTGAGATCGCCGCTGAGCGAAACGGTCGCGATCGAAGTTTTCATCGGCGTCTCCTCATGTTGGGTTTTCAGGACGTCAGGGATTTGAAATGTGCCAGCATGCGATCGACATCCGGCTCTCGGCCGGTGAAAAGACGGAATGCACCGACCGCCTGGAAAACGGCCATACCGCCGCCGTCAAGCGTCCGGCAACCGCGATCGCGCGCCGCCTTGAGAAGCGCGGTTTCAAGCGGGAAATAGACGATCTCGGCCACCCAATGGCGTGGCTCCAGCAGATCAGCCGACAAGGGAAGGCCGGGATGTTTCGCCATGCCGGTCGGCGTCGCGTGGATGAGGCCGGAGGCTGACCGCATCGACGCCGCCAGGTCGCTGCCTGCCGCAATTGCCGCGTCCGGAAAGAGCACAGCAAGAGCCTCGACCAGATCATCGGCACGTTCGGCTTCACGGTCGAAAATCGTCAATTCCCGAAGGCCAAGCGACAGGATGGCATAAGCGGTTGCCGCACCGGCGCCGCCTGCCCCAAGCTGAACCGCCGTATCCAGATCCGCATCCGGCAGGCCACGACGAAAGCTCTCGGCAAAACCCCACCAGTCCGTATTGTGGCCATATCGCCGACCGTTGCACAAAACGACGGTGTTGACCGCGCGCAGGTCTCGCGCTTCCCCGGAAAGCTCGTCGAGATACGCAATGACCTCCTGCTTGCAGGGATGAGTGATGTTGAGACCGCTCAAACCCCGCGCTTCTGCATCCGACAACAACGTCGGAAGATCGGCTGGCGTTGCGCCGAGCTGGACAAGGTCGAGCAGTTCGTATCGGTAAGAAAACCCTTGAGCCGCGCCCTCGCGCATGTGCATCGCGGGTGTGAGCGAGGCCTGGATACCGGAGCCGATCAGTCCGGCCTTCATCGGTTTGAGGAGTGTCTCGGTCATGTCGGCAGCTTTCGTTTCCAGGATGGTCCGGCCCGCCTTTGAAGCGGGCCGGTGATTGCGTCAGTTGCCGCGCAGCGTGTCGAGTTCCTTGAAGAGGCTCGAGACGGTATCGGCACCGATTTCAGCCGAGAATTTCTCAACCAGCGGCTTGACGGCATCGCGCAGTTTCTGGGTTTCTTCCGGCGAAAGCTCGCTGACTTCCATGCCGGTTGCCTTAATGTCGGCAATTGCCTTTGCGTCGAACTCGCGCGAAACCGTGCGCTGGTAGTCGCGGGCTTCGGTCGAAGCCGACTGGATGACAGCCTTTTCCTCGTCGTTCAGCGTGTCCCAAAACTTCTTGCTGATGATCACGATCTGCGGGTTGTACTGGTGACGGGTGACCGTCATGTACTTCTGCACTTCGTAGAACTTGGCGTTCAGGATGTTGGCGGCCGGGTTTTCCTGACCGTCCACCGTGCCGGTTTCCAGCGCGGTATAGAGTTCGGTGTAGGGCAGCGGCACGGCATTGGCGCCGAGGCTGTTGAACAACTCGATCGGGATCGGCGACTGGATCGTGCGGATCTTCAGGCCCTTGATGTCTTCGAGCTTGGTCACCGCATGGCGGTTGTTGGTGAGGTTGCGGAAACCGAGTTCCCAATAGGCCAGACCAACAAGACCGGTATCCGGCAGCAGGTTGATGAGGCCGGTGCCGAAGGGGCCATCCATGATCTTGTCGGCTTCTGCGCCGTCATTGAACAGAAACGGCAGGTCGACCGCGCCGAAGGCCTTGGCATTGCTGGCCAGGATGCCAGCGTTCAGAACAGTCATCTCGATGACGCCGCCCTGAAGCGCGGAAACCGTCTGCACGTCGCCGCCGAGCACGCCGCCCGGAAACAGCTTGATTTCGATCTTGCCGCCGCTCTTTTCCTTCACCAGTTCAGCGAATTTCTCCATGCCGGTCACCTGCGGGTGACCCTTGTTGTTGGCGGATGCGAACTTGATCGTGTGTTCGTTGATCTCGGCAGACGCCGGGCCTGCCATCAGAAGCGCGATCGGCAGCGCAAGTCCGAGCGCCAGGCGTGTCATTTTCGTCAGCATGTAGTCCTCCCGTTGTTGGCCGGTATCTCCCTCCGGCCGGTTGCAGTTTGCCTTTTGAAAAGGCGCTTTCAGGCTCAGTGTCCGAACCATGCGACCGGTGCGGTCACCAGTTGCGGGAACAGGACGAGCAGGAAAAGAACGATGAGTTCGGCGATGAGGAAGGGCATGACACCCTTCATCAGGTCTTCCATCGAAAGCTTGGATACGCCGCAGATGACGTTGAGTACCGTGCCGACCGGCGGCGTGATCAAACCGATGGAATTGTTGATGATGAACAGGACGCCAAAATAGACCGGATCGATACCGGCTTCCCTGATGATCGGCATCAGCACCGGCGTCATGATCAGGATGGTCGGCGTCATGTCCATCGCGGTCCCGACGACGACGATGAGCGCCATGATCGCCAGCAGCAGCAGCGTCTGGTTGCCCATCAGCGGCTCGACCATCCGGGCAAGATCGCCGGGAACATCGGCAACGGTGACGAGCCACGCCGAGACCGACGCACAGGCCACCAGGAACATGACGACTGCCGTGATCTTGGCTGCGGCAACGAAGACATGAAACAGCTTCGACGGCGGCAATTCGCGGTAGACGACCATCGCCACGAAGAGCGAGTAGACGGCCGCGACCACGCCCGCTTCCGTCGGCGTGAAGACGCCGAGCTTCAGCCCGAAGACAATGAGAACCGGCAGCATCAGCGCCCAGAGGCTATCGACAAAAGCCTTCATGCACACGGCGGCACTCTGGCGTGGCGGCAGCTCGAACTGCTCTTTGCGTGACACAAGCAGCCAGGTGATGCAAAGCGCGAGCGCGATCATCAGGCCCGGCACGATGCCGGCCAGGAACAACTTGGTGATGGAGACGCCGCCAACGACGCCGTAGAGGATAAAGCCGATCGAGGGCGGAATGATCGGGCCGATGACCGAGGCCGATGCGAGAAGGCCGCCGGCGCGGGCCGGATCGTGGCCGGATTTCAGCATCATCGGATAGAGCAGAGCGCCGAGTGCGGCGGCATCCGCAACCGCCGAGCCGGAAAGGCTGGAGAGGATACAGGCCGCAAAGATCGCCACGAAGCCAAGCCCGCCGCGCACGTGACCGACAAGGGCCATGGCGAGATTGACGATGCGCCGGGAAAGACCGCCGGTGTTCATGACTTCGCCGGCCAGAAGGAAAGAACGGCACCGCCATCAGCGGAAAGCTATCGGCGCCGTTCAGGACGTTCTGCGCGATGATCTGCGCATCGAACAGCCCCATATACATCATCAGGGCGACACCGCTGATGATCAGGGCAAAGGCGATCGGCACGCCAAGCGCCATGGGGCCGAGTAGAGCACCAATAAAGATTGCGACCGTCATCGTCCCGCCCTCAACGCTTCATCGCAGGGTTGAGGTACTGGGCCTCGATGTCGGTATCGAGCGCCACTTCCTCTTCACTGTCGCGAACCAGCGTGGCTGTCGTCACATCGATGCGGCCGGTCAGAACCGAAAACATGTCGAACAGGATGATCAGAAAGGAGGGGATGCCGAAGGCGAGGCCGGCGCCATAGAAGAAACCCATGGAGATGCCGGTGGCGGGGGCCGAAACATGAAGGTTGATCAGCGTCTGTGTCCAGCTGCCGCTGATCATCAGCCAGGTCGCCCAGAGCATCAGCGCCTGCCCGGCCAGAACCGCCAGTTTCGCACCCTGGGGCGGCAACCGGCGCAGCACCGTATCCATCCCGAGATGACCATGCTCCCGCATGGCGACGACAGCGCCGAGGAAGGTCAGCCAGATGAAGAACATCCGCGACAGCTCTTCGGAATAGGTAATGCCGGTGTCGAAGCCGTAGCGCAGCACGACATTGCCGAAGACCAGCACCACCATGCCCGCAAGCAAGAGCGCGATGGTGATCTTCACCAGTAGAAAACAGAAATCGATTGCCTTGGTCATGGAGCCTCCCGGTGTTCGTTCGCATTCCCGGACATATCAGATCGAAAGGATCGATCGCCTGCCAACGAACGGTCGATGTTCACTCCTCCAAGCTTTCATCGATATCCTTAAAATGTACGAACTAGTTCGGATGTCAAGAACCCTCTCTTGAAACAGGTTGCCAAGCTCAATATGACTTGTTGGGAATGCGCGGGAGGACAGCTCGCAGCGATTCTTCGACGCGGGAAATATGCGTTGAAAAGCAGAGAGATGACGGGAGACATCGCGGAAAATGGCCAAGCGCCCGGAAAACGGCAGAAAGAACGATCCGCAGCGAACCCGCGAGGATATTCTCATCGTTGCCACCGAGGAGTTCGCCACCCATGGGCTTGCTGGCGGCCGTGTCGATGCCATTGCCGAGCGCACGCGCACCTCCAAGCGGATGATCTACTATTATTTCGACAGCAAGGAAGGTCTCTACCTCGCCGTACTCGAACGCTCCTACCGGAAGATCCGCACCCTGGAAGCGGATCTGCAACTGTCCAGCATCGAGCCGGAAGAAGCCCTTCGCACCCTGATCTCGACAACTTTCGAACATGACGAAGCCAATCCGGAATTTGTCCGTCTGGTCAGCATCGAGAATATCCATCATGCAGCCCATATGCTGCGATCCGAGGCGATTCGGGACCTCAATGTCTCCGTTATCGAGACCATCGCCGCCATTCTGGAGCGCGGCGTCGCCACCGGCGTCTTTCGCCGCAAGGCCGACCCGATCGACGTTCATATGCTGATCAGCGCCTTCTGCTTTTTCCGGGTTTCGAACCGCTACACCTTCGGCACCATCTTCCGGCGCGACCTTTCGGAGCCGGACACGATGCGACGCCACAAGGGCATGATCGCCGATGCTGTCGTCAGCTACCTCAAGGACCCGAGCTGACGCGAGGGCTCCACGTACGCCTCATAGAGGCCCATGACGCAATCGGTCGTGCAGTATGAGGTTTATGTCGTAGACAGGCTCTAATCGCGACGCGGCAAACTCTAAAATCCGGTCAAAGTTCCCATCAGGCCAAAATTCCAATCAGGATTGCACGCAATGGCAGAGTTTCCGCAAAAGGCAAAGGTCGTCATCATCGGACTGGGAGGCATCGTCGGCGCCTCGATTGCCCATCACCTGATCGAGCGCGGCTGGGATGACATCGTCGGCATCGACAAGTCCGGCATCCCGACCGATATCGGCTCGACGGCCCACGCCTCGGACTTCTGCTACACCACCAGCCACGACTATCTCTCGGTCTGGACGACGCAATACTCGATCGATTTCTATGAGAAGATGGGCCATTACGCCCGCATCGGCGGTCTCGAAGTCGCCCGCGCTGGCGATGACAGCTGGATGGAAGAGATCAAGCGCAAGCTCTCCTCCGCCAAGGCTTTTGGCACCCGCGCCCATTACGTCTCGCCGTCCGAAATCAAGGCGATGTTCCCGCTGATCGAGGAAGATCAGGTCATGGGCGGCCTGTTCGATCCCGACGCCGGCCTCGTCATTCCGCGCTCGCAGACCGTTGCCGGCAAGCTCGTCGATGCCGCCGAAAAGTCCGGCAAGCTGCAGGTCTTCGGCAACACGCCGGCGAAATCGCTGATCGTTGAAGGTGGCCGCATCAAGGGCGTCGTCACCCATCGCGGCACGATCATGGCGGATCACGTCATCGTCTGCGCCGGTATCTGGGGTCGCCTGATCGCCGAAATGGTCGGCGAAGACCTGCCCGTCATGCCCGTCGATCACCCGCTGACCTTCTTCGGCCCGTACAACGAGTTCGAAGGCACCGGCAAGGAGATCGGCTATCCGTTGCTGCGCGACCAGGGCAACTCCGCCTATATGCGCGACACCGGCGACCCGAAGACCACCGAGGGCGGCCAGATCGAGTGGGGCTATTACGAAACCACCAATCCCCGCCTCTGCCACCCGCGCGACATCCTCGAAAAGCATGAAGCCCGCCTGTCGCCGTCCCAGCGCGACCTCGACATGGAGCAGATCCTCGAGCCGCTCGAAAAGGCGATGGAGCTAACGCCGATCCTTGGCGAACTCGGCTATAACGAAAGTCATTCCTTCAACGGCCTGTTGCAGGTTTCCGCCGGTGGCGGCGCGTCCTGCGGCGAAAGCCAGAAGGTGCGCGGCCTTTGGTACTGCGTCGCCATCTGGGTCAAGGACGGCCCCGGCTACGGCAAGCTGATCGCCGACTGGATGACCGACGGCCGCACGGAGATCGACCACAACTCGATCGACTACGCCCGCTTCTACCCGCACCAACTGGAAGAAAAGTTCATCGAGGGCCGTACCTACGAAGCTGCCCAGAAAATCTACTTCCCCGCCGTCCACACCCGTGAACCCTATGCGACGGGCCGCGGTGCCAAGCGTTCGCCTTTCCACGAGCGCGAAAAGGAACTCGGCGGTTACTTCATGGAACTCGGCGGCTGGGAGCGTGCCCACGGCTACGCCGCCAACGAGCACCTGCTGGAAAAGTACGGCAACCAGGTTCCGGTGCGTGAAAACGAATGGGACAGCCGCCACTTCTGGCGCGTCTCCAACGCCGAGCATCTGGCGATGAGCGAGGATTGCGGCATCGTCAACCTCTCGCACTTCCACATGGTCGACATCGAAGGCCCTGACCATGTCGAGCTTCTCGAATGGCTCTGCGCCGCCAAGATCGGCGGCGACGCCAATATCGGCAAGGGCGTCTACACCCACTTCCTCGACGACGAGGGCATGGTGCGCGCCGACTTCACCGTCTTCCGCATGGCCGACCGCGGTCGCCTCGTCAACGGTGCCGATGCCGGCCCGCGCGACTTCCACTACATGAAGCGCGTGGCTGAAGATCGCGGCCTCGACGTCACCATCACCGACGTCTCGGAAAAGTTCATCACCATCGGCATCTGGGGCCCGAACGCCCGCGATACGCTGAAGAAGGTTGTCGCGGACCCCGCCGGTCTCGATATCGAAAACTTCGCCTTCGCCGCGATCAAGCCGATCGAGATTGCTGGCAGACAAGTCACCGCCTTCCGCATCTCCTATGTCGGCGAGCAGGGCTGGGAACTGCACATGAAATACGAAGACGGCCTCGCCGTCTGGGATGCGCTGCGCGCCACCGGCGTCATGGCCTTCGGCGTCGAGACCTACGCCAACTCGCGGCGTATGGAAAAGAGCCTGCGCCTGCAGAACGCCGACCTGCTCACCCAGTACAACCTGATCGAAGCCGACCTTGCCCGCCCGAAGGTCAAGGAAGCCGATTTCCGCGGCAAGGCCAAGCATCTGGAATACAAGGCGCGCGATCATCAGCCCGCGATGCTCTGCACGCTGATCATGACGGAAAACACCGACAGCAAGGGCGTCAAGCGCTACCCGGTCGGCTCGCTGCCGGTCATGGACCCGGAGACCGGTGAAGTCCTGATCGACGACCTCGGTCGCCGCTCCTACACCACCTCCATCGCCTTCGGCCCGACCATCGGCAAGAACATCGCACTCGCCTACCTGCCGCACGCCTATGCCCAGGAAGGCCGCAAGCTGAACGTCGAATATTTCGCCGAAACCTATCCGGTGGAAGTGGTCAGCATCGGCTACAAGCCGCTTTACGACCCCGAAAACCTGAAGCCCCGCAGCTAAGTTTATCTCCACCGGTGCCGGGTATTCGTTGCGAACGTATACCCGGCATTTACAGCACAGCCATCCAAAAACAAAAAACCGCCCCCGGAGGGACGGCCTTATTTGGTGCTGTCTTAGCTTGTTAACGGCCAGACCGCTTTTTCTGATCTGTTAGTAGACGCAAACTGTCAAAATTTATTTTTACAGTCAAGCTAAATATATAGAAATTTTTACTATCTCTATTTGAATGACAAAGGATTTATGCAAACTTCATCCACTGGGGATGGAGTATGAACATTCAAAACAACTCATACAATCATGTATTCGCATTTGACATCGGAACCAATTCAATTGGATTTTGCGTTCTTGCTTTAGATGCGAACAACGAACCTTACCGCATTGTCGAGATCGGCGCCCGCATCTTCGCTGATGGCCGGGATCCGCAATCCAAAGCTTCCCTGGCCGTTACAAGACGTGAAGCCCGGGCCATGTCCCGCAGACGAGATCGATATATCAGACGCCGCAAGGCCGTCTTGAGGGCGCTGACCGACTATGGCCTCATGCCTGCGGACGCCGAGGCGCGGCAGTCGCTGATTGCTGAAACCAGCGACCGAAAGAAATCTTCGGGAGAAGCCAGCGCCAATCCCTATGCGCTCAGGGCAAGGGCGCTCGATGAGAAACTGCCGCTCTTCCAGCTCGGCCGGGCGTTGTTTCATCTCAACCAGCGCCGCGGCTTCAAGTCCAACCGCAAGACCGATCGCAAGGACAATGAAAAAGGCATGATCGCCCTCGGCATCGAGGAGTTGCACGCCGAAATGCACAAGGCCAGGGCGCGCACCTATGGCGAATGGCTGGCAATGCGGCGCGAAGACGGCCACGTCACGCGGCTGCGCGCGGGATCGGATGTCTTCGATGAGGACGGCTACGCCTTTTATCCGGAACGCGCCCTACTAGAGGCCGAATTCCGCGAAATCTGGGCGGCGCAATCGCGCTGGTATCCGGAGGCGCTGACACCGGAGCGTGGGGACCATCTGTTCCGCGTCATTTTCTATCAGCGCCCTCTCAAAAAGCCGACCGTCGGCAAATGCGCCTTCAATCCGCTGGAACTGCGGCTCGCCAAGGCGCATCCGCTGTTCCAGGAATTCCGGCTCTACAAGGAAGTCAACGAGCTGGAACTGGTTTTGCCCGATCAAAGCCACCGCAAGCTCGACCTGGACCAGCGCAACGCGCTGATGGCGGTGCTGCGTGACAACCGGGAAGTGACGTTCAAGAAACTGCGCATGACACTGAAGCTCACACCGGACATCGTCTTCAACAAGGAGAGCGAAGCCCGCGAAAAGCTGAAAGGCGACGAGGTGCATTCCGCCCTTGCCGACAAGAAGCGCTTCGGCCCGCAATGGGGCACCTTTTCCCGCGAACGCCGCTGGCAGATTATCCAGACCCTGCGCGACGAGGAAAATCCCGACAGGCTTTTTGCCTGGTTGAAGGAGGAGTTTGGTTTCGAGGGCGAGCGGGCGCAGGCCATCGCCAACACACCCTTGCCGGAAGGATACGGCCGCCTCGGCGAGACCGCGCTTTCGTCCATGCTGGACGAGATGAAGGCCGCCGTCATTCCGGAATCCCAGGCCGCCAAAAACTGCGGCTATGATCACGCCCGGCTCGGCCTCGGCAGCGAGGACGGCGAAGCTGCCCTGCCGCCCTATCAGGAAATCCTGACACGCCACATTCCGCCGGGGACGAATGAACCAGACGATATCTACGATCTGCGCATGGGCCGCTTCACCAATCCGACCGTGCATATCGGCCTCAATCAATTGCGCCGGGTGGTGAACACCCTTATCGCCCGCCACGGCAAACCCCGGTTCATCGCCGTGGAACTGGCGCGCGATCTGCAGCTTTCCGACAAGCAGAGGGCGGAGACCAATCGAACGATCGCCAAGAACACGCGCGAGGCGGAGGCGCGGTCGAAACTCCTGATCGAGAT
>CBDDGK010000078.1:0-61791 GCA_965227625.1 Neorhizobium sp.
CCGCTGGTGGTGATCAATATCGAGCCCAAGGTGGCGACCGATCCGGGGTATCATCTGCAGGTCGCGGATATCACCGATTTCGAGGCGAAGAACGGCCACATACCGGAAGGCTCGGTCGTATTCGTGCGCTCCGGCTGGTACAAAAAGTGGCCGGATCCCTCGCTTTCCACCACCAAGCCGTTTCCGGGCGTTGGGCTAGAGGCGCTGAAATTCCTGCATCTGGAACGCAAGATCCTGTTCCACGGCCACGAGCCGCTCGACACCGACACGACGCCGACGCTCGAAGGCGAATATTGGCTGATGCACAATGGCTTTGCCCAGGCGGAAGGTGTGGCGAACCTCGACAAGGTGCCGGAGACGGGCGCGCTGGTGGCGATCGGTTATCCGAAATTCGGCGGCGGCGTGGGCGGTTATGCCCGCTATATCGCGATATGCCCGCCGGATTGGCAATATGGCGTGACGATCGGCTCGGTGCCGGAAGCGCCGCTGCAGAAGTTCGACAAGCCGCTGAAATTCGACGAGAAGGCAGGGATGCGTATTCGCTAAATCTTCCTAAGCCGCTGGAGCGCGGCTTTGACGCGCTCCAGATGCGCCCGGCGTTTCGCATCCGTCGCGCGGTCCATATCGTGCAGGGCCAGCATGCGGAAATCGACGCGTTTGTTGCAGAAGATCGCGATCCCGCGCTTCAGTTGCCGGCGCACCGGGTCACCCATATAGAATTTCACCACCCACCAGGGCGAACCGGTGGTGGTGAAGACCCAGAAATGGCGGATATTGGTGAGCAGCGGAATGATCCGCCCGCCCGCCTTGTCATGACGGAAAGCGACGCCGGGCGCGAAGACACGGTCGAAGAAACCTTTCAGCACCGCCGGAAGATTGAACCACCATTGCGGAAAAACCAGGATCAGCGCTTCGGCCGCCTGCAGGCGTGCGACGAGGCCGGCGACATCCGAGGCGTCGTAAGGCGTGTCGAAATACCCGCGCCGCTCCTTCTCGGTCAGGCGCGGATCGAAATCTTCTGCATAAAGATCAAGCAGGTCCACCGAATGGCCGCCGGCTTCCAGTGTCTCGCGCGCCGTTGCCGCCACTGAAGCGGCAAAGCTTTCCGGCAGCGGATGCGCGAGAACCAGAAGCACCCGCATCAGAACAGGGTGCCCTGCTTTGGCGGGCCTGCCGAAACCTCAGGTTTGGCGGTTTTCTTCTTGGGCTGCGGCGGCACGGCAGGGCGTTCGATCGGCTCGCCCCCCTCGCCCGTCACGGCGGCAATGCGGCCATCGGCAAACTGGATCGACACCGCCTGCCCGATCTCCACGTCGCCGGCACGGGTCAGCGGCCGGTCGTTTTCGTCGCGGATGACGGCGTAACCGCGCTTCAGGACATTCGTATAGGCAAGTGACTGCAGCACGCGATCCTGCGCGGCAACGGCAGAACGGCTGCGCGCCAGCATGTGCGAAACTGCCGTGTCCGACTGGCGGGCGAGTGCTGTCACGTGCCGCTTTTCCCGTTGGAGCTGACCGATCAGACGTGCCGGCAGGGAAGACAGCGAGGCTCCGGCACGGGCGACACGATTGTGCTCCTTCAGCAGCTGGCGTTCCAGCTGCCGTTCGGCGCGGACCATCCGGTCGGCAAGCAGCTGCTTTTGCTGTTGCAGCCGGTTGGTGAGCAGTTCCAGTCGCAGACCGGAGGAGGCGCGCTCGAAGGCACGGCGTTTGACGACCGTGGTGCGCTCCAATCCACGGCCGAGACCGGCGGCGGCTTCATCGAAACGACGGCGCGGCAGGGCGAGGATCTGGTCAAGCGACGGCAGTGCCCGAACCAGCGCCCGAACCGACTGGCGGCGATGGTCCATCTGGCGGCTGGCTGCGCCGCGCAGGCGGGCGGCCAGATTGGCGAGCTGTGCTTCGAGATCAGCTTTGACAGGCACGGCCATTTCGGCTGCGCCCGTCGGCGTCGGGGCACGCACGTCCGCCGCGTGATCGATCAGCGTCCAGTCGGTCTCGTGGCCGACGGCGGAGATCAAAGGAATACGGCTTTCGGCAGCGGCGCGCACCACGGCCTCGTCATTGAAGCTCCAGAGGTCTTCGAGGCTGCCGCCGCCACGGGCGACGATCAGCACGTCCGGCCGCCTGATTGGACTGCCCGGCTCAAAGCTGTTGAAGCCGCGAATGGCGGCGGCCACTTCATCGCCCGAACCCTCGCCCTGCACCTTCACCGGCCAGACGATGACATGCACCGGAAAGCGGTCCGAGATGCGATGCAGGATATCGCGGATGACGGCGCCGGTCGGCGACGTAACAACGCCGATCACCTGCGGAAGATAGGGCAGCGGCCGCTTGCGGTTCTGGTCGAACAGGCCTTCGGCGCCGAGCTTGCGGCGGCGCTCCTCGAGCAGCGCCATCAGCGCGCCGGCGCCGGCGGGCTCCATGTTCTCGATGACGATCTGGTATTTGGACGAGCCCGGGAAAGTGGTGATCTTGCCGGTGGCGATCACTTCCATCCCTTCTTCGGGGCGGAACCTGATCTTCGAAAACGAACCTTTCCAGATCACGGCATCGATGCGCGAGCGGTCGTCCTTCAACGAAAAATAAGCATGGCCCGAGGAGTGCTGGCCGCGATAACCGGAAATCTCGCCCCGCACCCGCACATGATCGAAAGCGTTCTCGACCGTGCGCTTGATCGAGCCGGACAGTTCCGACACCGAAAACTCGGTCAGGTTCGAAGGCGAATCGTTGGCGGTGAAACTGCTCATGACCTCTATGTAAAGCAGGAGACGCGCGAATTCACCACCGCCAAGCCTGCGTCAGGCGTGGATAATCGGCACGGCAATAAAGTCCTTTTTCCGTTTGCTTCGCAAATATCCGACTTCCGTGGCGAACCGATGCCGATTGCGTAAACATCAGGGATTGCATCTTTTCTTTTCGTCTGCCGGCCACATTTCCCCTGTAGGCTAGAGGATCGGCGGCCTGTGCCTCGACATTTGCGAGGCCGGCATTTTCCCCTGACGACTGAGGAAGGCGACAATCATGGCGAACGATATTCAAGGAGATTTCGTCCATGCCCGATCGCTTTGCCAATACCCAGGCCTCCCTTTCCGGTCCCGCCTCGTCGGGGTTCTCCATCACGCCCAGCGACAGTACCGATCTGCCGGAAACGACGCGGGCACTTTTCATCGGTCTCGCCGGCAGCCTCTCGGTGCGCATGCTGTCCGGCGAAACGCTGACACTGCCGAATGTGCCGGCCGGCAGCATCCTGCCGCTGCGCGTCACCCGCGTGTTTGCCACCGCCACCTCCGCAACGGCGATTGCGGGCCTCGTCTGACGCGGGAGGGACCTTGTCATGCGGCCTGAACCTCTGTTGCTTCGCTTCGACGACAGGCCGCAGGCGATTGCCGTGCTCGGCGCGATCGGCGCCGAGTTCCGTCCGGTCGAAGACAGCGGCATCATCCACAGGCCGACCGGCGAGACGGTGGAGTTCGAAGGCGAGAGGATCGCGCTGACCTGCCCGATCTCGGGTTACCATGTCCGGCTGGTCTGGCAGGGCGACGTGCCGACAACGCTTACCCCCTATCTGGTGCGACAGGAGAAGCCGAAAACAAACAGGCTTTGCTGAAATCTATAAAATGTATCAAAATGGGTCACTTTTCGGTAAGTACGTTTGAAACGAGAGCAAAATCCTCACTCTCGCCCGAAAGCTTTTATTAGCATGCCGCGAATATCATCCGATGAGACCAAGGGCAGAAAGGAGATATCGGGTGCTGTTCTTGACTGCCGCTTCGATAGGCATCTGCGCCGGCATGTTGCGCTCCGCGTTCTCCATCGCGTTCATTGCCTTCTGGATCGCCGCGACCTTCGGGCTGGCGACCGCCGTTTCCGTCGGCCACACATCCTATCTCGACCTCTTGATCGCCATTCTGGGTTATAACGCCGGGCTGATCAATTTCCTTGCGGGTCTCATCGTCGTGCGCCGCCTGCGCCCGGCCTGATCCCCAAGCTTCGGTTTTTGCGATCTCATTTCCCGGCCGGCTTCACCCGGTAGAAGCGAAAGCCGTTGCCCTCGCCGCCGACAGGCTGAAGGTAGTCCGGTATCTCACCCTTCGTCAGCCCTGCATAAAGTCCATCCGGCTTCATTTTCGCCAGCATCTGCGTCTGCGGATCGGAGGCGCAGAAGGCGAGAACCGTGACACCCGCACCGTTCAGGAAGGCGTTGGCCTCATCGGGCTGTGCAAGCCCGATATAGAGTTCCGTCAGCATGCCCTGCTGGTCGCGGTGATAGGGGCCGGAAAGCACCCTGTGGCGCGTCTCGCGCAGGATTTCCGGTCCGCTGTTCGACGGAGCCGCAACCACGCCGGTCTCCAATCCTCTCAGCAGGGCCATATCGGCCGGACCACCGCACTCGCCGATTTCCGCACCGAGACTGCCGCGGGTAGCCGTGTCGAGATCGAACCCTTTCGACCAGCCATGCACGGCAACCACACCCGCCACCGCCCAGACAACCGGCACGGAGGCCAGCACGCCGCCGATGTAACCAAGTGCGATACTGGCGTTTTCCGGGTCCTGTGCCGACGCCTGGCGCAGATCACGGATCAGCAGCGAAAGCGGCAGGATGGAGAGAAGATTGGCGAAAAAGGCGCCGCGGACCTGCAGCAGCGAAACGGCCCAGGAGGCACCGATCAGCGCCAGCAGGACGAGATGGAATTCGACATCGTCGCCTCTCGCTGCACGAAACAGGCAGACGAAGATCGCCAAGAGCCCAACGGCATAGAAACCGCCGATCATTTCCGGTTCCTGCATTGCTTCGGCGGCGAAGGAGCGAGCTTCGGTGACGCCGCGCAGCCAGAGATCGACCAGCATCGGATCGAGAGAGCCCAGCGGATCGCCCAGGCATTGCGGCGCGATCGCGCGGGCGGCCAGGAGTAGGATGACGCCGGTGGCGCCAGCGAGGACGATGCGAATGCCGAGGCTCTTCGTGCCGGGAAGTGTTGCAAGCAGAAACAGCGCCGTGCCGCCAAGTGCGGAAAGCGCATAGAAGCCGAGCGAGAGATTGTCGCAGGTGACGACTGCATAGGCATGCGGCGGCACGGTGCCGACGAAAAACGCGGTGATCGAGATCGTCAGCGACAGGCCGAATGCCTGCGCGGCCCGCGAGAACGCCGCACCGTGCCAAATCCATTGGGCTGCGGCGCACATGCAGGCGGCGGCGACGAGCGGTGTCGTTTCGGCGCCGATCGCTACGGCAAGCGCGCAGACAAAACCGGCACCTATATAGCTCACTATTCGCCGGTCGGGATCGGTCAGGGTTGCCGCCAACCACATGGCGAGCGCGAGCTGGACATTGTGATGGTCGAACGAACCCGGCGCGAAACGAACGCTGGTGAACACGAACAGCGCGCCGAGGCCAAGCGCCATATGCATGGCGACGGTACCGCCGACACGACGCGCCGCAAGCCCGAGCGGCAGAAGCAGGAAAGGCACCAGCAGAACCGGCCATGCGAATGCCGCGAGCTCCTCCGCCCCGGTTTGGCCGGCAAACAAGGAGAAGAATCGGATCAGCGCCGCAATCGGCAGGTCGATCAGCCGCGACCAGTGCATCAGCGTCCCGTCCGCGAGACCGAGCCGATATTGCATCAGATCGAACCAGCCTTGGCCGGCGAGGAAATCGCGCACCTCGACAAGACGCATGACGTCGTCGTTTTCGGCAATCACCGAGCCTACATCGGCCCAGAGGGCAAAACCGATCAGGGCGATAGCCGTAACCAGCCAATAGACCAATACCATCGGACCAAGGCGAGCGGTCAACGGTGCTGAAACGCGGCCTTGGGCTTTTGCGAGGATTCGCGCCGCGTTCTTTTTCGGCATGACGTCTGCCATATCCACCTAAAGTTCTGCTTGTTTCGGTAAGCGCCGAAACCTAGCCTTAACCTTCCCAAGAAATAGTAAAACCCACGGCGCAGGCGGATTCTGCGTACGATTTTCAGTGTATCGAGTAAAAATCAATGACCAACCCGCTGACCGATCTGCCGGACATCGCAATCCTGCTGCCCTGTTACAACGAGGCGCCGACGATTGCCGGCGTGGTGCGCGGGTTTCGCGAGGCGCTGCCGGGCGCGCGGGTCTATGTCTATGACAACAATTCCACCGATGGCACGGCGCTGCAGGCGATGCTGGCGGGCGCGCAGGTGATGCGCGAACGGCGTCAGGGCAAGGGCCATGTGGTGCGCCGCATGTTTGCCGATATCGATGCCGACATCTACATCATGGCCGATGGTGACGGCACCTATTCGCCGGCCGACGCCGAAGAGCTGATCCGCACGCTGCTGACGGAAAACGCGGATATGGTGGTCGGCACCCGCCGCGGAGTGCACGAGGATGCCGGGCGCCACGGACATGCCGCCGGCAACCGTCTGTTCAACGTGCTTTACCGAACGATCTTCGGGGCGGACTTCACCGATATCTTCTCCGGCTACCGCGCCTTCTCGCGCCGCTTCGTAAAAAGCTTCCCGGCCGTTTCCGGCGGCTTCGAGATCGAGACGGAAATGTCCGTGCATGCCTCGCGATTGAAACTGCCGGTCATGGAGATCGAGCTGGATTACGGGCGGCGGCCGGAGGGTTCGCATTCCAAGCTTTCCACCTTCAGGGACGGCGCGAAAATCCTCTGGATGTTTGCCATGCTGATGAAGGAAACGCGGCCCTTCGCCTTCTTCGGCGCGATCAGCAGCGTCTTCATGGCCACAAGCCTGATCTTCATGGCGCCGGTTCTCGTCGCCTATTTCCAGACCGGGCTTGTCGACCGCATGCCGACCTGGGTCTTTTCACTGGTGCTGATGCTGATGTCGTTCCTGATCTTCACGGCCGGCATGATCCTCGATTCGCTTTCCCGCGCCCGGGCCGAGCAGCTGCGCATCCACTACATGAACATTCCCGCCCGCCGGCAGCCTGCCCTTCCCGCTTCGGAAGCCGCGCCGCCGAAACGGCACAAGGGCGAAAAGAGCGCGGCATGAAACGGCTTTTCTGGTTTGTCGTCGCAGGCGGTTCCGGTTTCCTGATCGACGCGGGTCTGACGCAGCTCCTGATCCTTGCCGGACTAAGCCCGTTTATCGCCCGCATTCCGGCAATCATGACCGCTATGGCCTTTACATGGTTCATCAACCGCAGCCGCACCTTCGGCAAGTCGTCGCACTCGCTTGCGCAGGAAGGTTTCCGTTATTGGGTGGTCGGCGTCACGTCGGCACTGCTCAACTACGCCATCTATTCAGCGCTGATGTATAGCGCGCCTTTTCTGCAGCCGGTCGTCGCCATCGTCGCGGCATCGCTCGGCGCCATGGCCTACAGCTATTTCGGTTATTCCCGCTTCGTCTTCCGGCACCGGAACGGTTAGGCCTGCCGGGCAACCGGCTCGAGCTGATTGACGAGCGACACGGCGTTCCTGCCGGTATTCTTTGCCTGATACAGCGCGCCGTCTGCATCCTGCAGCAACTTCTCGAGCGTGACGCCGGCCGGTACGGCAGATGCCGCACCAAGGCTTACGGTCACGCACTGGCCGTCGAGCCCACGATGCTGGATGCCAAGCCCCTCCACGGCCGCCCGGATCCGTTCCGCCATGGCCAGGATCTGCAAAGGTTCGCGATCCGCCGAGAGCACCAGAAACTCCTCGCCGCCGAAACGGAACACGAAGGAGGTTTCATCCACCGTATTGCGGATGCATTGCGCGATAGTTCGAATGCAGGCATCGCCTTCGATATGGCCGTGCGCATCATTGAACCGCTTGAAATAATCGATATCGAGCAGGATCGCCGAGACCACGGACCTGCGCGGCGTGCCGTTCCACAATATGGTGCTGATCCGGGCCAGTGAGCGGCGATTCAACAGACCCGACAGCTCATCCCGTTCAGCGTTGTCTTCAAGCTGGCGATAAAGAAGATCGCTTCGCAGCCGATTGAGAAAATTCTGGCGATCCTTCTGTTCCAGAAAATAGGCGGAGACCGCGAGGAAGATCGACAGTGTAACGTAGAAGGTGACGATGCCGGAATAGGTGACGTCGTCGAATGCACCGGTGAGATGGGTCGTGGTGAAATGCGAGGCGCACATCAGCACGAGGCCCAGCAGCACCGCCGGAAAACGGGGCCTGAGCGCTATGACGAAGAACAGGAAGGCCGCGGAATTGCCGTTCTGATAAACGAAAAGGTAGGGGCTCGAGGTGCCGATCACGGCGCTCATCGGCAAGGTCACGCCCGCGACAGCGATCACGACAGCGAGGACATCGTAGAGAAGCGCATCCGGCCAATGACGGACAGCGATGATGCAGCTGATCACAAGTGGCGTGAAGATGAGGAAGCGGGCGATGACCAGCGCGTCGAACGCGTCCGGCGCCATGGTGCGGTCGCCGAAATACACGAGATCATAGACGGCCGTACCGATGATGCCCCAGATGACGGCGACACGTACACGTTCAGCCGCATATTCCTTCCGGAAAGCGGCTTCGATGCTCGGGGAGAAACGTAAAAAACGGAAGCCGGATGCGACCTGATGTTCGACCTGGCTTAGTGTCACGACGCTCATCGTCGAATTCCCCGCATACCGCAGATGACTGGATGCTAGGGCAGAAAACTGAAGAATTATCTAAAGTTAGAGATATCGAGGGCAATTGGAACAAATTGCCCTCGCCTTCCTTCCGGCCTCGGATCAGACCTTTTCCCAGCCGTCGTGTTCGCTGGCGCGATAGATCGCGTCTATGAACTTCTGGTTCTTCAGCGAGCTTTCGAGCGTCACGACTTCCGCCGCCTCACCCAGCGCCGCCTTGGCAAAAGCCTCGACCTGGCGCTTGTACTGGCGGCTGTCGGGGAAACGGAAAACCTGCGAGGTGGCATGGTTCTGGCTGGTGAGTTCGATTTCCTCGGCACCCCAGCGATTGGCGTTGAACGGCGACTTCACCTCGATCGTGCCCTCGGTGCCGTGGAAGACCATCAGCTGGCGGGCGGCCATCTGGGTCGCGACATAGAAGCTCAGTTCGAACGAGCCGAACTCCGCCCTGACGCTGGAATAGATATCCGTGCCGAACTGCGGATCGCGATCGACACGCGACTGGACGCGCTGTGGCTCCTCGCCGGTGACGAAACGGGTGGTGATCGTCGGATAGACGCCGATATCCGGCAGCGCGCCGCCGCCAAGTTCCGGGATGTTGCGCATGTTGCCGGGGTCGCGGTTGAAATAGGTGAAGGCGCCCTGCACATGCTTCAGCTCGCCGATCGCCTTGTCGCGCAGCAGTTCGCGCACCTTCAGCCAGACCGGCGCATAGGTAACCATGAAGGCTTCGGAAATCAGCTTGCCGGTGCGGTCGCGGACCTTGATCAGTTCCTCGATCTCGCTCGCCTTGATGGCGATCGGCTTTTCGGAGAGCACATGCTTGCCGGCCTCGGCGGCCTTGATCGACCATTCCACATGCTGGCTGGAAGGCAACGGGATATAGACCGCATCGATCACGTCGGACGCCAGCATTTCCTCATAGGAGCCGAAAGCATGCGGCGCGCCGAAACGGTCTGCCATGGCGCGGGCCTTTTCGAGATCGCGGCTGGCGATGGCCGTCAGGGCGCAGTTTTCCGCATCCTGAATGGCCGGGACGACAAGTTCGCGGCCGATCTTTGCCGTCGACAGGATTCCGAAACGCAGCATGGCTACCTCCCTCATGTGCTTATTTCCGGGCGCACTTTATGAGGAGGTCCCGGACCGCGCAACGCCGCGCCGGATGCGGTGCTTGAAAAAGTGCCTTTCCACTCAAAATAAGACTGGCCGCTCAAAATAGGGACTGGTCGGCGACGGAACATGGGATAATCTCAGGCTCCTTTCTGGAAGACACCCCTCGCTCAAAAATTTGGCATCTTAAAAAATTTGGAGGAATATCATGGAGCTGCGCAAACTCGGCCGGACCGGCCTTTCCATTTCGCCCGTCGTTTTCGGCTGCAACGTGTTCGGCTGGACTGCCGACGAAAAGACCTCGTTCGAACTCCTCGACCGGCTTTTCGATGCCGGTTTCAACACGCTCGATACCGCCGACAGCTATAACCGCTGGGTGCCGGGCCATGTGGGCGGCGAGTCCGAGGCGATCATCGGCAAGTGGCTGAAGCAGAGCGGCTATTCGCGCGACAAGGCGATCATCGTCACCAAGGTCGGCTCCGACATGGGCCAGGGCAAGAAGGACCTTTCCGCCAAGTGGATTCTCGAGGAGGTCGAAAATTCGCTGCGCCGCCTGCAGAGCGATTATATCGACCTCTACCTCGCACACTGGCCGGACGAAACGGTCACCCACGAGGAAACGCTCGGCGCTTTCGCCAAGCTCAAGGAACAGGGCAAGGTCCGTTCGATCGGCTGCTCCAATTACGATGCCAGCCTGATGCAGGAAAGCTTCGATGCTGCCGCCAAGGCCGGCCTGCCGCGCTACGACGTGCTGCAGCCTGAACACAATCTCTATACCCGCAACAAGTTCGAAGGCCCGACGGGCGATCTTTGCATCAGGGAAGAGATAGGCGTCATCAGCTATTACGCGCTGGCGGCAGGTTTCCTCACCGGCAAGTATCGCAAGCCGGAAGATGCCGAAGGTGCGGCCCGCGGCGGCCGTATGGGGAGCTATCTCGACGAACGCGGCCTTCGCGTGCTTGCCGCACTCGATCAGGTCGCGGCAGAAACCGGAACCGGCCTTGCCTCGGTCGCGATCGCCTGGGTCGCCGCCCGGCCGGGCATTACAGCCCCGATCGCTAGCGCCACCAGCCTCAAGCAGCTCGAGGCGATCGTCGCTGCCGGCAACCTGAAGCTCTCGGACGACCAGATGAAGCGCCTCAACGAAGCCGGCGCCTGATCTTTCGGTTTCTGAATATCCGGCGGGCGTTATGGCGCCCGCTTTTTCGTTTCAAACAGGAGGTTCGCCATGAAGATGCGCAAACTCGGAAAAGAACTCACCGTCTCCGCCGTCGGCCTCGGCTGCATGGGCATGAGCCACGGTTACGGCGGCCAGGACGAGCAGGAGTCGTTCAAGACCCTGCATCGCGCCGTCGAACTTGGCGTCAATTTTTTCGATACGGCCGAGGTCTACGGTCCGTTCATCAATGAAGAGCTGGTCGGCAAGGCTCTGAAACCCTTTCGCGACCAGGTGGTGATCGCCACCAAGTTCGGCTTCAAGATCGATCCGAACGCCTCGGACAGCCGCGCCATGGCCGGCCTCGACAGCCGGCCGGAACATGTCCGTGAAGTGGCCGAGGCCTCGCTGAAGCGGCTCGGCGTCGATGTGATCGATCTTCTCTATCAGCACCGCGTCGACCCGAACGTGCCGATCGAAGATACGGTCGGCGCGATGGCGGAACTGGTGAAGGAAGGCAAAGTGCGGGCGCTCGGGCTTTCCGAAGCCGGGGCCTCGATCATCCGCCGGGCGCATGCGGTGCATCCGATCTCGGCGCTGCAGAGTGAATATTCGCTCTGGACCCGCGAACCGGAAGGCGAAATCCTCGACACCTGCCGCGAACTCGATATCGGCTTCGTGCCCTTCAGCCCGCTCGGCCGCGGTTTTCTCACCGGCAAGATCCAGAAGCCGGAGGATTTTGGCGACGGCGATTTCCGCCACACGCTGCCCCGCTTCAGCGCCGAGAACATGGCGGCCAACGCGTCGTTGGTGAAGTTGCTGCAAGACATGGCCGCCGACAAGGGTGTCTCTGCCGCTCAGCTCGCGCTCGCCTGGGTTCTCGCCCAGGGCGATTTCATCGTGCCGATTCCGGGTGCGCGGAAAATCCCGAATCTGGAGCAGAACGTCGCCGCGACGGAAATCGCGCTCTCTGCCGACGAGCTGAAGACGCTCGGCGATCTGCTTTCGCCGGAGAAGTTTTCCGGCACGCGTTATGCGGCGCAGGCGATGGCCTGGACGAACCGGTAGGTTGAACTCCTGTCCTACGTGTCATACATTGATGACAAGCATGACACGTAGGACATTGACATGGCCACTCTCAGCATCCGCATCGACGACGACATCAAGGCGCGCTGGGCGAAGCTCTCTGCCGATTTCGGCCTGAATCAGAGCCAGCTTTTTCGTCAGGCAATCGAAGAGAAACTCGAGGAGCTTGAGGATTTCTATGTAATCCGCGAACGGCTCGACAAACCTTTCAAGACCGTTTCAAATGACGACGTCTGGAAGGAACTCGGCATTGAGGATTGAATGGCATGTCGATGCCATCAAAGACCTAAAGGCGATCGGCACCCGAGACCAGCGCAGAATCAAGAAGACCCTCGACGAACTCTCTCAACTTGCCGACCCAAGGCAGAAACTCGTTCCCTATTCGGGAAATCTCAAGGATTTCTGGAAGCTGCGGGCTGGAGACTATCGGCTTGTCTGCCAAATCCGGATCGAGGCCGGCGAATATATCCTGATCATCCGCGTTGCTCATCGCAGCGTTGCCTATGACCCGCGAAGCGTCGCCAAGATCGCAAAGCGATCCGAATAGACCTTACCGTTTCAACTCCGGAAATCCCTCGTAAAACTCGGAATGGTCACCCTCGTTGTTGGCCATTCCGATCTTGGTCAGCACGCCACGTGGGCCCGCGAAACTGCGGATGCGGCGGGCCGGTTTCTCGTGCCACTGGATGTTCATCGCCCAGAGCTTCGGAAAGACCATGATCGACGAATACGGCAGGTGATCATGGATCCACCAGGCCATTTTCTGCCAGTCGCCGTCCTGGTGATGATTGTCGATCAGCCACGGAAAAACGACGCAGGCGGTGGCGCCCATGAAGCCCTGGGCGTCGCGCCGATCCCAGATGTGGTCGGCGGCGGTATTGGCGTTCGAGGAGCAGTTGAGGTTGTTCCTGTTGCCGAACTCGTTGACTTTAGGCGAACGGTAGCCGGAGCGAAGATGCAACCGACCGAAGGTTGCCTGCAGCGGCTCCAACAATTCCTCGCAAAGATGCCGGCCGGCTTCGATGGCAAGGTCCGGGTCCTCGGGAATGTTGGGGATGCCGTAGAAATCGGCGATCTCGGAGAAGAGGAAATCGCGGAAGAAGAAGTTCTTCGACAGCCGTACGCGGCCGAGTTCCTCGAGGCCTTTCATCGAGCCCGGTACGCGCATGATTGTCCTCCTACCTCCAACTTCATCCTCGGCAGTGCCAAAAAAGAAAAGCCTGCCCCTTGCGAGGGACAGGCTAACTTTCGCGGATGATTCAAGCCACCCGAATTACGCGCGCAACACGCCGCCCGTGGTCTTTTCGACATTGGCGACGATCTTTGCCGTCAATGCCTCGAAGTCCTCATCCGTCAGCGTCTTGTCGACCGGCTGGATCAGCACTTCGATCGCAACCGACTTCCGGCCTTCGCCTAGCGAGGCGCCTTCGAACACGTCGAAGACATTGACACCGGTGATCAGCTTGCGGTCGGCAGTGGTCGCGGCCTTGACGATCGCGCCGGCTTCCACATCGCTGGCAACCACGAAAGCGTAGTCGCGTTTCACGGCCTGGAAGGGCGAGAGGTCGAGGCCCGGCTTGGTGCGGGTCGCCTTTTTCTTCGGGTCCGGCATAGCGTCGAGGAAGACTTCGAAGCCGGCAAGAGCGCCGGAAACATCGAGGCTACCCAGCGTCTTCGGATGGAATTCGCCGAAATAACCGAGAACGACCTTCGGGCCCATCTTGATCGTGCCGGAGCGGCCCGGATGGTACCAGGCGGGTGCGCCCTTCTCGATCTGGATGTTGGACATCGGCAGGCCGCAAGCTTCGACCACGGCCAGCGCATCAGCCTTGGCGTCGAAGACATCGACCGGCTTGCCGCCGCCCTTGGCAGCGTTCGACCACGAACGGCCGGCGCCGTTCAGCGATGCCGTGCCGCGACGGATGCCGCCGGCAACACGACGCTGGCCTTCCGGCTTGTCGCTTTCATAGGTGCCCGAGACTTCGAAGATCGCCACGTCGCCAAAGCCCTTATCGGCATTGCGCTGCGCGGCCGTCAACAGACCCGGCAGGAGCGACGGACGCATGTCGGACATGTCGGCCGCGATCGGGTTCGCCAGCTTCAGAGCATTGCTGCCGCCACCGAAGAGTTTTGCCTGATCTTCGGGAATGAAGGACCAGGTGACGGCTTCCAGCATGCCGCGCGAGGCGAGCGTGCGCTTGGCCGTGCGGGTGCGGACCTGCAGCGTCGTCAGGATGCGGCCGTTGACCGATGCGAGACGATCGATCGGCTCCGGCTTGATCTGGTCGACGCCGTGAATGCGCATGACTTCTTCGACAAGGTCAGCCTTGCCATCGACATCCGGACGCCAGGACGGGACCTTGACGGAAACGCACTCTCCCGAGCCTTCGACCGTGAAGCCGAGGCGGGTGAGGATTTCGCGGCTTTCGTCGGTGGAGACTTCGAGGCCGGTCAGGCGCTTGACTTCCGCGAACGGGAAATCGACGACCTTCGCTGCAAAACCCTTGTAACCGACGACCTTGGCTTCTGCCGGCGTGCCGCCGCAGAGTTCGAGGACCAGTTCGGTGGTGCGGTCGAGGCCGGGGACCATATATTCCGGATCGACGCCGCGTTCGAAACGGTAGCGCGCATCGGTGATGATGCCGAGCGTGCGGCCCGACTTGGCGATGTTGATCGGGTCCCAGAGTGCCGACTCGATCAGCACGTCGACGGTGTTCTCGTCGCAGCCGGAATGCTCGCCGCCCATGATGCCGCCGATCGATTCGACGCCATTGTCATCGGCGATGACGACATTGCTCGGGCCAAGCTTGTATTCGCGGGTATCGAGCGCCAGCACGGTCTCGCCTTCCGCGGCACGGCGGACGGTGAGGTTGCCCTTGACCTTGGCAGCGTCGAAGACGTGCATCGGGCGGCCCTGGTCGAAGGTCATGTAGTTGGTGATGTCGACCAGCGCGTTGATCGGGCGAAGCCCGATCGCCTTCAGGCGCTGCTGGATCCAAACCGGGCTCGGGCCGTTCTTGACGCCGCGCACGAGGCGCAGACCGAAGCCCGGGCACAGGCGCTCGTCGTCGAGATCGATCGTCAGACCGACCGAGGTCTCGCCTTCGGTCTTGAAGGACGGATTGCCATGCGGCTTCAGCTTGCCGAGGCCGGCGGCTGCCAGATCGCGGGCGATGCCGTAGATCGAGGTGCAGTCCGGACGGTTCGGCGTCAGGTTGATCTCGATGATCGGATCGTCGAGGCCGGCATAGGTCGCGAAGGAGGTGCCGACCGGTGCATCGACGGGCAGGTCGATGATGCCGTTATGGTCCTCGGAAATGTTGAGTTCCTTTTCCGAGCACATCATGCCGTGGCTTTCGACGCCACGGATCTTTCCGACGGCAAGCGTGACGTCGATGCCCGGAACGTAGACGCCCGGGCGCGCCAGGGCACCGACCAGACCAGCGCGGGCGTTCGGTGCGCCGCAGACGATCTGGACAGGCTTGCCGTCACCGGCATCGACCATCAGCACCTTTAGGCGATCGGCCTCCGGGTGCTTTTCGGCCGAGATAACCTTGGCGATGACGAAGGGCTTGTAGGCTGCCTTGTCATCGACATCCTCGACTTCGAGGCCGATTGCCGTCAGGCGCTCGCAGATCTGGTCCAGGGTGGCGTCGGTCTCAAGATGATCCTTGAGCCAGGAAAGCGTGAATTTCATTGTCCCATCCTCCCCTTAAGCGCTCAGACCGCCGAACAGCGTCGGCATGTCGAGCGGGCGGAAGCCATAGTGGTTCATCCAGCGGACATCGGCGTTGAAGAAGTCGCGCAGGTCCGGCATGCCGTATTTCAGCATCGCGATGCGGTCGAGGCCCATGCCCCAGGCAAAACCCTGGAACTCATCCGGGTCGAGCCCGCCGGAGCGCAGCACGTTCGGGTGCACCATGCCGCAGCCGAGGATTTCCATCCAGTCGGTGCCTTCGCCGAACTTGACGATCGGGCCGGAGCGGTCGCACTGGATGTCCACTTCGAACGACGGTTCGGTGAACGGGAAGAAGGACGGGCGGAAGCGCATCGTCACGCTGTCCACTTCGAAGAAGGCCTTGCAGAACTCCTCGAGGATCCAGCGCATGTTGCCGACATGCGACTTGCGGTCGACGACAAGGCCCTCGACCTGATGGAACATCGGCGAATGGGTGGCGTCCGAATCCTGGCGATAGGTCTTGCCCGGAATGATGATGCGGATCGGCGGCTTCTGGGCTTCCATCGTGCGGATCTGCACCGGCGACGTGTGGGTGCGCAGAACCTTGCGCTCACCGTTCGCGTCCGGCTGGAAGAAGAAGGTGTCGTGCATTTCGCGGGCCGGATGGCCTTCCGGGAAATTCAACGCCGTGAAGTTATAATAGTCAGTCTCGACATCCGGGCCTTCAGCGATCGAGAAGCCCATATCGCCGAAAATCGCCGTGATCTCGTCGACGATCTGGCTGATCGGGTGGATGCGGCCACGCTCGGCCGGCGAGGAGCGGACCGGTAGGGAGACGTCGACCGTCTCGGCCTTCAGGCGCGCGTCGATCGCAGCATCCTTCAACACGGTCTTGCGGTCGCCGATGGCGTCGGTGATCTCGTTCTTCAGCGCGTTGATCGCGGCGCCGCGGGTCTGGCGCTCTTCCGGCGACATCGTGCCGAGCGTCTTCAGAAGTTCGGAGACGGAGCCCTTCTTGCCGAGCGCGCCAACGCGCACGGCCTCGATTGCCGCCTCATCGCCGGCGCCGGCGATTTCCGCCAGAAGCGAAGTTTTCAGGTTTTCCAGATCGGACATGGTTTCTTCCGTTTGATGGTCGGAGAGATGTATTGCGAGGTGATGACGGCTGTTTGTCAGTCTTTACGACGCCCCTTGCACATCGTCGCCAAGGTGCCGGGACCAAAAAGAAAAACCCGCGCCAGCCCAAGCCAGCGCGGGTTTCCCAAAATCAATAAAGCGAAAAGCTTGGGAAGCGCTGGTTACTTAACCGCGCCTTCAAACTCGTTCGGGGTACCGGTTTCCTTGAGGTAAGCCAGTGCCTTCTTGGAAGCTTCGACGAGAGCGCCGAAAGCTGCCGGCTCATGGATTGCCATGTCGGACAGAACCTTGCGGTCGACTTCGATGCCAGCCTTGTTCAGGCCGTCGATGAAGCGGCCGTAGGTCAGGCCGAATTCGCGAACAGCAGCGTTGATACGCTGGATCCACAGAGCGCGGAAATTGCGCTTCTTGACGCGACGGTCGCGGGTAGCGAACTGACGCGAACGATCAACAGCAGCCTTAGCGGCGCGGATCGTGTTCTTGCGGCGGCCGTAGAAGCCCTTGGCTGCCTTGAGGGTCTTGGTGTGCTTGGCGCGGGAAGTTACGCCACGTTTTACGCGTGCCATGTCATGATCTCCTTAAACGTTTCCAGATAGCCGATAAGTCTTAGAGACCGTTGGGCAGGTAGTTCTTGATGACCTTCTTGCCATCCGGCTCAGCGAGGATCATCGTGCCGCGTGCATCGCGGATGAACTTGTTGGAACGCTTGATCATGCCGTGGCGCTTGCCAGCAGCTGCTGCAACGACCTTACCGGTCGCAGTAACCTTGAACCGCTTCTTGGCGGCCGACTTCGTCTTCATCTTGGGCATTTTGCTACTCCAATGTATTTGTATCGAAACCGGCAGACGAGGCTGGCTTCAAGCATTTTGGAACGGCCACGGCATGCCCTGCCGGACCGTTCGGACGGGCGCTTATAACCGCAGTCGGTCAAAAGCGCAATGGGTGAAGAAGGCATATTGAAAAACCGGCATAAGGCCGGCAAAACCGCCTTCAGGCGGTGCCCGAAAGCGATAAAAGTGCGGCGCTTATTTCGGCGCCAGCACCATCATCATCTGGCGGCCTTCGAGCTTAGGCTCGGCTTCGACCTTGGCGATCTCGGTCGTGTCGTCCTTCACTTGAAGCAGAAGCTTCATGCCGAGTTCCTGGTGGGCCATTTCGCGGCCGCGGAACTTCAGGGTCACCTTGACCTTGTCGCCATCCTCAAAGAAACGGTTCATCGCCTTCATCTTCACGTCATAATCATGCGTGTCGATGTTGGGGCGCATCTTGATTTCTTTGATTTCGACGACCTTCTGCTTCCGGCGCGCCTCGGCGGCCTTCTTCTGGTTCGCAAATTTCAGCTTGCCGAGGTCGAGGATCTTGCACACCGGCGGATCGTTGTTCGGCGAGATTTCGACGAGATCGAGCCCGGCTTCTTCAGCCATCTTGAGAGCCTGATCGGTCGCTACCACACCAAGATTCTGGCCGTCAGCGTCAATAAGCTGGACCTTGGGAATGCGAATTTCCCGGTTCGAGCGAGGCCCGTCCTTGACGGGGGCATCGGTTTTGAATGGTCTGCGTATGGTCGTATTCTCCTAGATTATTTCGGGCACAAGCGGCGACTCTGGTGCGGCCGGCCTTTGGCCGACGGCAATGTCGTGATCGCTTGGCCGAAGTCAATAGCACGTCGCGACGAAAAAATCACCTGCTGTCGCAATGGCAAGAATCTGTTTTATAACCTGGCAAAAATGCGAGGTTTTGAACATGGCGGATACCGCAAACAGCATCGTTGAAAAGAAGATCACCGTCGGCGCCGGATCGGCCGCCCGCGAGATCGCGATCCTTCATCGTACCGCCTCGAAAGCGAAGGAGGCGACTGGCGCACCGGCTTTCGTCTGGCTCGGCGGTTACCGCTCCGACATGACCGGCACCAAGGCGGTGGAACTCGATGCGCTGGCGGCCGAACTCGGACTGGCGGCCATCCGTTTGGATTATTCCGGCCACGGCGCCTCCGGCGGCGCTTTCCGCGACGGAACGATCTCGCGCTGGCTGGAAGAAGCGATCGCGGTTCTCGACGACCTGAAACCGGCAAGCGTGATCCTGGTCGGCTCGTCGATGGGATGCTGGATCGCGCTTCGCCTGGTCCAGGAACTGAAGGTGCGAGAGAACGCGCCGAAAGTTACCGGCATCGTGCTGATCGCGCCGGCTCCCGATTTCACCGCCGAGCTGATCGAACCCAACCTGACGGACAAGGAGCGTCAGTCGCTCGCCGAGCGGGGCTATTTCGAGGAGCATTCGGAATACAGCGCCGAGCCGAACATCTTTACGCGCGACCTTATAGAAGATGGCCGCCGGAACCTGGTCATGACCGGTATTATCGAAACCGGCTGCCCCGTTACCATCCTTCAAGGCATGAAGGACCCGGACGTGCCCTATACCCACGCCCTGAAACTGGTGGAATTCCTGCCGGCCGACGACGTGGTGCTGACGCTGATCCGCGACGGTGACCACCGGCTTTCGAGGCCGCAGGACATCGAAAAATTGAAGGCCGCAGCCTCCGCACTAGTTTTGCATGATTAAATTTTGGCCTGCGATAAAAAAGCAGCAGCCTTAACCATATTTCGGCATAGCCCATATTAACGAAAGCTGAACGATTGACTCGGCTCCTCCTCCGCTCTTAACCTTTCGTTAGGATTTGAAGGGACGGGTCCATGATGAAAGCCTTGCAGGCACGGCTAGCCGTGATCCTCGTTAGTCTGCTTGTACCGGTGAGTGCGGCTGTGCCGGCTCCGGGGCCCATGGCATCCATGGTTACCGGTGCCGTGACCTCGCAGCCGATCGGTCACTACGAGTTCTGCCAGCGCCTTCCCGCCGAATGTGATATCAAAAGCCGTTCTGCTCCTGCTGCACGGGTGACCCAGAAGGGCTGGGACCTCGTTCGCCAGATCAACCATGACGTCAACGCGCGCTATATCGCCAAGACCGACATGGAAGCCTATGGCCGCGAAGAATACTGGACCTATCCCGTCAATTTCGCCGATTGCGAAGACTATGCGCTGGAAAAGCGCAAGGAACTCGCCGAGCAGGGTTTTGCCATTTCCGACCTGCTGATCACGGTCGTGCGCAAGCCGGACGGCGAAGGCCACGCGGTCCTGACGCTGCGCACCGCAGATGGCGACTTCATTCTCGATAATCTCGAGAACGAAGTGAAGCCGTGGTATGCGACGCCCTACACATTCCTGAAGCGTCAGGCGACGTTCAACACGGGCCGCTGGGTCACGATCGAAAACGGCCGCGACCTGCTGGTCGGCGCTCTGAAATAGTCCTTATCCGAATAGATGGCCTGGGCAACCGGCCAGAACAAACAGTCTCCTTCATTTCGCCCGCGGCTCCACCAGCCGCGGGCGAATGTCTTTGACAAATGTCAAAATACATTTCCCCGCTCCCTTCAAACTGCTACCAATGTTCCCGAGATCGGAGTGAGGGCGTGCGTGAGGACGTGAAGATGGGCTTGCCACGCACGAATGCTGCGAGGCCTACTCTGCCGATCTGGCTGACCGGCGCGTTTCTGCTCGCCATTCTGACGGTCGCCGGCTTCATCATCCTGGAAAATTATCGCAATGCCCTGAAAGAGGGCGAGAGCCGCGCCCTCGCCTCGGCGCATGTCGTCGCCGCGCATCTCGAATGGATGATCGAGGCAAGCGATCAGGCACTTCGGCGCATCGAGGCGGAGCTCGGTGACCGGCCGATCGATGCCGAGCCGGCGCTGGTCGCGAACCTGACGCGCGCCGTCGGCGACCTTCCCATGGGCTTCGAATATTCGCTGGTCGACGCCGACGGCAAGGTGCGGTTTTCCAGTACCGAACCCGCAACGGAAACCGATCATAGCCAGCGCGCCTATTATATGCGCCTCAAGGAAGGTCAGGAGCTGACCTTTACCCGACTGCTCGATAACGAGCGCGCCGGCCGGCCATCCTTCATCATCGCAAGGCGGATCGACCGCGACGGGACGTTTCGTGGCGTTGCCAGCATTACCATCCCGAACGAAAGTCTGGACCGTTTCTGGGCGTCGATGGATCTCGGGCCGAATTCCAACCATTTCCGTCATCCGGGACGATGGCTGGCTGATCGCCAGACGGCCGACCGCCACCCGACCTGTCGATACGAGCAGCACGGAATGGTTCCCCATGACCCGCCGGCAAAGCTCTGGCATCTATCACAGCCCCGTCTCGCCGGTCGACGGCTTTGCCCGGATCGTCGCCTTCTGGAAGGTGGCAGGCTGGCCGCTGGTCGCGCTCGCCGCGATCGACCGGCAGGAGGTGCTGGACCAGTTCTGGCGCAACCTGTTTTCCGATACGCTGATCATGCTGCCGCTGATGGCAGTGCTGGTCATCGCCGCCGTCTGGATCAATCGCCTGCTCTACCGCACCGCCGCCCGAAACGAACAGCTCGAACAGGCGGCGGAGCGCAACCGCTTCCTGCTGCGCGAGATCCATCACCGGGTAAAGAACAATCTGCAGGCCGTGCTGGCGCTGGTGCGGCTGCAGGCGCTGCCTGCCGAGGCGCGCGACGACATGTCCCGGCGGATTTCGGCGATGATCGCGGTGCATGAGCAGATCTACCAGACCGACCAGTTCGAACAGGTGGAAGTGGCGCCCTATGCGACCAAGCTGATCACCGACATCGCCTCGGGTTATGACGTGCCGGTACATCTCGACCTCGACCTGCAACCGCTCACCGTCGATCGCGAACAGGCCCTGCCGATCGGCATGATCATCAACGAGGTGGTTTCCAACTCGTTCAAATATGCCTTTGCCGGCCGCAGCCAGGGAAAGCTCGGGGTTGCCTTGCGCGAGGAAGACCAGAACCTGCACCTGACGATCCGCGACGACGGGCCGGGCATCGAGGTCTTCAGTCGCGCCGGCGGTATGGGCAGCCGCCTGATCGCCAATTTCGTGCGGCAGCTTGGTGGCCGGTTCACCACCACGAATGATGGCGGCACGGTGTTTTCGATGACCGCGCCATTGCACAGAGATGTGGACGAGGCGGCGTGAGCCTGTAGCGGGTATTGGGGCAACGCACCGTATCCCGACGCTTCGCTTTCGCTCAGCGCGTTCATCCTTCGGAATGATTCACAGGATCATTCCGTCGGCTTTGCCGACCAGTCCTCACCCATTCCCAATCAGGATACCTGCCGCCAGAACCAGCGAGCCGCCGAGCACGACCTGGAAGACCGCCCGCAGGAACGGCGTTTCCATATATCGGTTCTGGATGAATGCGATGGCCCAGAGTTCGAAGAAGACCACGATCGCCGCAACGATGGTCGCCGTCCAGAAATGCGGGATGAGGTAGGGCAGCGTATGGCCGAGGCCGCCGAGCGCCGTCATGATGCCGGAGGCGAGGCCACGCTTGAGCGGCGAGCCGCGACCGGAAATCTTGCCGTCGTCATGTGCCGCTTCCGTGAAGCCCATGGAAATGCCCGCGCCGACCGAGGCCGAGAGGCCGATCAGGAAGGTCGACCAGGTATCGCCTGTGGCAAAGGCCGCCGCGAAGATCGGCGCCAGGGTCGAAACCGAGCCGTCCATCAGGCCGGCAAGTCCTGGCTGTACATAGGTCAGGATGAACTGGCGGCGCGCCGTTTCGTCCTCTTCGCCTTTCGTGTCTTCAGAGACGTGCTTGTCGCTCAGCATATGGGCGATGTCCTCATGCCCCTGCTCCGCCAGAGCCAGATCGCCGAGCAGTTTTCGGGTCGAGGCATCCGAGACGCGCTTGGTCGCCTCCTGGTAAAAGCGGACGGCCTGCTGCTCCATCGCTTCGGCCTGCTCGCGCACGGTGTCGAGCGGCAGGTTCTTGCGCAGCCAATCCGGCTTGCGTTCGTAGAAACCCCTGACATGTTCGCGGCGGATGAGCGGGATGCGCTCGCCGAAGCGCGAGCGGAACATCTCGATCAGCACGTTCTTGTGGGTCTGTTCCACCTCCGCCATGTCCTCGAACACCTTGGCCGATGCGGGATATTGGCCGCGAAGGCTATCGGCATAAGCGAGGTAGATGCGCGCGTCCTCCTCTTCGGAGGCGATGGCGAGCGCCAGGATTTCCTCCTCGCTGAGGGAATCGAAGGACCGTTTGGAGGAGGCGAACAGGCGGGCTAGCATCGGGGCAACCTTTTAATTAGAATAATTCTAAACTAAGCATCTGGGCGAAAAATTCAAGGTGTTTCTGCCGCCCCCTGGCCGGACAGCGTTCCTTCATTCCTAAAGCAATTTCCGGAAAGCCTTGCTGCGGTGCAGCGTAATTTTCGGATTTTTTACTTGCTGTTCCTGAAACGAACCGATTAAGACGCGCTCGCACGGGCGAAAATCCGGGCACCTCCCAAAGTTAGAAGGCATGATCTCATGAATCGCAGAAACTTCTTCCGGCAGGCGGCAACCGCCAGCGTGGGCGCTGCTGCCGCGACCGCGCTCGCTGCACCTGCAATCGCCCAGGAAAGCCCCAAGATCACCTGGCGCATGACGTCGTCGTTCACCAAGAACACCGACATCCTCTGGTCCGCCGCCACCGATATCGCCGAAAGCGTCAAGGAAGCCTCGGACGGCAACTTCACCATCCACACCTTTGCCGGCGGTGAAATCGTGCCCGCCCTGCAGGCAGCTGACGCCGTTTCGGCCGGCACCGTCGAGATGGCCCATACCTGCGCCTATTATTACATCGGCAAGGACCCGACCTTCGCGCTCGGCACTGCCGTTCCGTTCGGCCTCAACGCCCGCCAGACCAATGCCTGGTTCTCGGTCGGCGGCGGCAACGAGCTGCTGAACGACTTCCTCTCCGGCTACAATCTCTATGCCCTGCCGGCCGGCAACACCGGTGCCCAGATGGGTGGTTGGTACCGCAAGGAAATCAACACGGTCGCCGACCTCAACGGCCTGAAGATGCGCATTGCCGGCCTTGCAGGCCAGGTCATGCAGAAGCTCGGCGTCACCCCGCAGCAGATCGCCGGCGGCGACGTCTATGCAGCGCTCGAAAAGGGCACGATCGACGCGACCGAATTCGTCGGTCCTTACGACGACCAGAAGCTCGGCTTCGTGAAGGTCGCCAAGTATTACTACTACCCGGCATGGTGGGAAGGCGGCCCGGCCGTCCACGCGTTCATGAACAAGGACAAGTTCAACGCCCTGCCGAAGAGCTACCAGCGCATGATCAAGGATGCATGCGCCAATGCCAACCAGAACATGCTTTCCCGTTACGACACGCACAATGCCAAGGCGCTGCGCCAGCTCGTGTCCGAAGGCGCCGTTCTGAAGCCGTTCAGCCCGGAAATCCTCGAAGCCAGCTACAAGGCTTCGCAGGAAGTTTACGCCGAGCTCAACGCCAAGAACCCGGCCTTCAAGAAGATCTACGACAGCCAGCAGGCCTTCAAGAAGGAAGGTTATCTCTGGAACCAGATCGCCGAATACAGCTACGACACCTTCATGATGGTGCAGCAGCGCAAGGGCACGCTGTAATCAGCGTTTAGACAATAATGAAAAAGCCCGGAGCATCGCTTCGGGCTTTTTTGTTTCAGCCGGCGACAAGCTCGGCATCACCAGCCATTCTGTCGCGCAGGCGGCCGACATCGCGGGCGGGCGACGCGCCGAACTGGCGGGAATATTCGCGGCTGAACTGGGTGACGCTCTCGTAACCGACCGAAAAGGCGACCCGCGCGGTATCGCCCGCTTCCGCCAGCAGCCGGCGGCGCGCCTCGTGCAGGCGGATACTCTTCTGGTACTGGATCGGGCTCATCGCCGTCACTTCCTTGAAGTGGCGGTGAAACACCGAGGGGCTCATGCCCGCGACCCTTGCAAGTTCGTCGATCCTGAGCGGCGCATCGAAATTGGTGCGGATATGGCCGATCGCCCGGCGGATATGGCCAAGCCGGCTTTCCGGCCGTGCGAGCTGGCGGATCGCAGCGCCTTGCGGCCCCTGCAGCATCCGGTAGAGGATTTCCCGCTCGATCAGCGGCCCGAGCACACGCACATCCTGCGGCCGCTCGATCAGCCGGGCAAAACGCAGCCAGGCTTCAGCCAGCTCCGGCGTCACCGGGCTCGTGCCGAAACAGGCGCCGCAGCAGACCACCGGGTCATCCGGCATGTCGAGCAGGATTTCGGCAATCGCCGCCATGTTCAGCGTCAGGCTAAGCGCGAGATAGGGCCGCTCCGGGCTGGCATCGACGATCTGTCCGGAGGCCGGGATTTCGACGGAGGAGACGAAATAGCTGGCGCTGTCGTAATGCATCGCCTGGTCGCCGATCACCACGCATTTCGATCCCTGCAGCACGAGGCAAAGCATGGGCTCGTAAACGCTGGGCAGCATGCCGGTCGGGTTGTCACCCTTCATGATGACTAGGCGCGGCACCGGCGTTTCCGTGCGGCGGCCGGCGGCATGTCGCGAGACCAGGTCGCGGATTTCGTCCATCGGGTTCGTCATATCCCTGAGATGCAGATTGGTGACCGCTCGCGCAAGAGGGCCGGCACGCTCACCCGCATGGTCGGGAGGAATAGGCAAGAAATCGGCATTTCTCGGCTCACGCCCTGCCGATCGGCGAGGCCATCTGTGGCGGGCAACCACAGGAGCATTGCACATGACCAAACAGAAGACAGCACTCGTGACCGGCGCCAACCGCAGCATCGGCTTCGAAATCGCACGGCGGCTTGCCGCGGAAGGTTACCACGTCTGGCTCGGCAGCCGTGACGTCGCTCGCGGCGAAGAGGCCGCCCGAAAGCTGCGCGACCAGGGGCTCGACGCGCATGTCCTGCAGCTCGACGTCACCAGCGACGAAAGCGTCACCTCGGCCATTGCGGAGCTTAGCCGCCAGACCGACCATCTCGATGCGCTCGTCAACAATGCCGGCATTGCAGACGGCTTTACTTTCGGCCCCCTGGAAGAACCGATCGACGTGACCAAGGCGGTCTATGAGGTGAATACGTTCGGCCCGATCCGCATGACCCAGGCAGCGCTGCCGCTGCTCAAGGCATCCGGTGCCGGCCGTGTCGTGATGTTGAGCAGCGAGCTTGGCTCGCTCAATTCCCTGCTCGACCCGCAAAACCAGTTCTACGGCATCAATGTGCTCGGCTATAACTCCTCCAAGACGGCGCTGAACGCGGTGACCGTATCACTCGCCAAGGCCGCCGAGCCCTTTGGCATCAAGGTCAATGCCGCCGATCCCGGCTACACGGCAACGGATATGAACGGCCATACGGGATACCGCACCGTCGAACAGGCAGCAGAGGCTCCGGTGCGGCTTGCGATGCTTGGGTCGGACGGACCGACGGCAGGGTATTTCTTCGACGATCAGACTTTGCCTTGGTGACCTGCGACCTATGTGGTGGTCCCCCTTCTCTCCAGCAGGGAGGAGGGGGGCTTTACCCAGTGCGACTTTTCGGAATTTCCTTGCCGTTCTCGAAATGAAAGGATTATGACCGGAACAACCGAGGCCGGGATGGCCGCAGATACTTCGCTTTGAGGAGGATTTCATGGATCGCAGACGTTTCTTCAAGCAGGCCGCTACCGCAGGCGTGGGCGCTGCTGCCGCAACCGCGCTCGCTGCGCCGGCGATTGCCCAGGAGAGCCCCAGGATTAACTGGCGCCTGACGTCGTCCTTCCCGAAGAGCCTCAACATCATCTTCGACGCCGCAAACCAGATCGCCGATGCGGTGAAGGTCGCGACCGACGGCAAGTTCACCATCCAGACCTTCGGCGCGGGCGAGATCGTGCCGCCGCTGCAGGCCGCTGACGCGGTTGCCAACGGCACCGTCGAAATGGCGCATACCTGTTCCTACTATTACATCGGCCAGGACCCGGCATTTGCGCTCGGCACCGCCATTCCGTTCGGCCTCAATGCCCGCATGACCAATTCGTGGTTCATCAATGGCGGCAATGACCTGATCAACGAATTCCTGGCGCCGCGCGGCCTTTACGCCCTGCCGGCCGGCAATAGCGGCACCCAGATGGGTGGCTGGTTCCGCAAGGAAATCAACACGATCGAGGACCTGAAGGGTCTCAAGATGCGTATTGCCGGCCTCGCAGGCCAGGTCATGCAGAAGGTTGGCGTCACCCCGCAGCAGATCGCCGGTGGTGACGTTTACGCGGCACTGGAAAAGGGCACGATCGACGCGACCGAATTTGTCGGACCTTACGACGACCAGAAGCTCGGCTTCGTGAAGGTCGCCAAGTACTATTATGCTCCGGCATGGTGGGAAGGCGGCCCGGCCATGCATGCCTTCTTCAACCTGGAAAAGTTCAACGGCCTGCCGAAGAGCTATCAGCAGATCCTCCGCAATGCCTGCGATTCCGCCAATATGAGCATGCTCGGCAATTACGACGCTCATAACGCAGTGGCTTTGAAGAAGCTTGTTGCCGAAGGCGCCGTGCTGAAGGCCTTCAGCCGCGAGATCATGGATGTCTGCTTCAAGGCATCGATGGAAGTCTATGCAGACCTTTCGGCAAAGAGCCCGTCGTTCAAGAAGATCTACGACCACCAGCAGGCGTTCAAGAAAGACGCTTATCTCTGGGCCCAGGTCGCGGAATATTCCTACGACACCTATATGATGACCCAGCAGCGCGCCGGCGCTCTCTGATCACATTCGTCCACCCTTGCAGGAAGCCCGGAGCTGCCGTTCCGGGCTTCTTGTCGTTTCTGGAGATCCGCAACTCAGCCGGGCCGATAACGGCCGCCGTTCTGAAATTCAGCAATATCACGATTATAAACAGCGGCTTACACCAGAATTTCGGCCCACTTTCGCGTGGCCTGAAAAATTAAACTGAAATAAAAGGTTTGATTATTTACCGATCAACCCTATATCTAAATAATCGAACATTGCTTGCGACCTTTGTCTACGCGTTTTTCGCACCGTCAGATTTCCTCTCAAATATCGATTGAACGGACGAGATACTGTCCGGCGACATACGCGATGAAAGGAAATCGTTATGAATACTGGCACTGTAAAGTGGTTCAACAGCACCAAGGGTTTTGGCTTCATTCAGCCTGATGACGGCGCGACGGATGTTTTCGTCCACGTTTCGGCTGTGGAGCGTTCGGGCATGAATTCGCTGGTCGAAGGTCAGAAGGTCTCTTTCGAGATCGTTCGCGACCGCAAGACCGGCAAGAATTCGGCCGATAACCTTCGGGCCGCTTAAGAATGTCATTCGCCTGGCTGACCGCGGATGTACCGGCAGCGAGTGCGCGAATGATGGGAAGAGGTCGGGTTAACCCCCGGCCTTTTTGTTTTTTCCTCGGCTTGGACCGAGCGGGGGTGACATGATGAAAGCAAATGCCTATACGATCGGCGACAATGTCGTCCTCAAGGCCGGCCTGACCCGAATGGCAGCGGCAAACCGGACATGCCGGATTGTTGGCCTTTTGCCGTCGGCCGATCGCGGAGAAAAACAGTATCGCGTGCGCTTCGAGACCGAAAATTTCGAGCGCCGGATCGTGGAGAGTGATATCGATACGATCGAAACGGCCGCTTCCGCCCTTAAAAGCGAGCCTCTGGCCACGGCGGGAGGCTCTTGGCTCAAGATGTCGGGCATTCGTGTCGGCAGGTAATTCAACCCTTTGATCGAACGCGGATTCTTCCGCAACAGAAAGGATTTAGTTTGCAGGTTCTAGTCAGAGACAACAATGTCGAGCAGGCCCTTCGGGTACTGAAGAAGAAATTGCAGCGCGAAGGCGTATTTCGCGAAATGAAGGCGCGCAGCGCCTACGAAAAGCCGTCGGAAAAGCGCGCTCGCGAAAAGGCTGAGGCCGTTCGTCGTTACCGCAAGCTGGCCCGCAAGAAGATGCAGCGCGAAGGCCTGTTGCCTGCGCCGAAGAAGGCCGTGCGCCCCGCGCGCTAAGCAAGCCTCTTCGCCCAACAGACCCAACCGGCCGGATGCACTCTGTCCGGCAATCGACAGGAAGGAAGAGATCATGACCGAGACTAAGGAAACACTCTCCAATTCCACCAAGCTTTCGTCGCGCGAAAAAGCAATCGTGACGGACGAAACGGCCCGGGCAATCATCGCGGCGGAAGCATCCCGTCGCGAAGAAAAGACAGAGCGGCTGAGGCTGCTGCGTCTCCAGCGGGAAACCGTCGAACCAGAGGATAGCGGCAAGCGCCGCAAATCCTCGAAGGATCATTAAACGAAAAGCCCGGCTCTCATGCCGGGCTTTTCGTTTGTGGTCTCATGCGGGCGCCAGCTTCTCGTCCTCACGGCCGGGTAAGGGCGGGAAGGTCAATGCGATCAGCACCGCGCCGAGGCCGACCAGCGCCGAACCGATGAACAGCCAATTGTAGCTGTTGAAGGCATCGAACGCCCAGCCGCCGGCAAGCGGGCCGAAAGCCATGCCGATGCTGGAGAGGAGCCCGATGCCGCCGAGCACGGTACCGAGGATTCTGGCCCCGAAATATTCTCGCGCCAGTACCGCATAAAGCGGCATGACACCGCCATAGGTGCCGCCGAAGATCACTGCCAGAATGTAGAAATGCGTCAGATCCGTCGCCATCGTATAGGCGGCGATGATCAATCCCTGGATCAGAAGGCCGACAATCAGCACCGGCTTGACGCCCAGGCGGTCGGCCAGGACGCCGTAGAGAATGCGCCCGCCAAGACCGGCAGCCCCTTCGACGCTGTAGATGGTGACCGCCGCCATGGGGCCGATGCCGCAATACATGGCATAACTCACCATATGGAAGATCGGGCCGGAATGGGCAGCACAGCAGGCGAAGAAGGTGAAGCCCAGCGCCAGAAACTGCGGTGAGCGGAAGACTTTCGAAAGCGGCATGCCCGCGCCATCGGCCTGCGGCTCTTCTGCCTCGGCACTGCCTGCGGCCGGTTCCGGCGGGCTCTTGACCAGAAAGGCGGTCGGCAGAAGCAGGATCCAGGCGCCGATACCGATCAGCAGCATGGCAAAGCGCCAATCGTCGTAATAGGTGATCAGCCAGCGGGCGAGTGGCGAAATCGTCATCGGCGCCATGCCCATGCCAGCCGAGACCAGCGAGACCGCAAGGCTGCGGTGCTCGTCGAACCAGGTCATGGTCACCGCCATCATCGGCGCGAAGAAGGCGCTGGCAGACAGCCCGACGAGGCATCCATAGACGATCTGGAAGGCAAGCAGGCTTTGCACCTGGCTGGCCAGCACCAGCGCAAGGCCGAGGATAACCGAACCGATAAAAACGACGACGCGGGCGCCAAAACGGTCGGTCAGCGTGCCCCAGAGAAAGCCGCCGAGGCCCATGACGATGAAATTCAGCGTCATGGCGCTCGCAATTCCGGCATGCGACCAGCCGGTGCTCTTGGCGATCGGCTCCTGGAAGATCGCCAGCGAAAACATCGTGCCGAGTGCCACGCAGCCCATGAGGCCGCCCGCAAAAACGATGACCCAACGATAGTTGCTATTCATGTCACTACCCCATTTGTCACGGTTCAGTGTTCGGGACCTGGCGCCTCCTCCGGCCCGTGCCCTCCTGTTCCTATGACGCGCGGGGATCCTCCCTTCCGACATACGGCCAGAACTTTTTGGCCTTCAGAGGCAGAATACAACAAAAAAAGCCCCGCACGCGGCGGGGCTTTCGATAAACTCACGGTCTGTCAGGTAACGTCAGCTGCCGGTATTTGGACGATTGCTGCCGACGTTACGGTTTGTCGACGCTGTCTTTCCGTCCGGCTCCTGGCCGTAATAGGTACCACCCAGATGTCCGCCGCCGCTGGTGTTCTGCACCTGCCGCTCGGCACGCTTGATGGCTTCTTTGACGTTGCTTTTACTCATGTCTGTCCTCCAGCTTTTCAGGGTTGGTGACAGGGAGCTAACTGCGTGAGGGCGGAAGGGTTCCCGCATTCCTTCATTTACCCCGACATTCGGATAGCACCCCCCATCACTACGCATACTTGACCGGCGGACGGCATTGGCCTATTTGGAAACGATCGTTTCCAAACCAAGTTGCCATTATGGACAGTGTTTCCACATCCACCGCCGCAACGCGCGCTCCCGGCCGTCCGCGCGAATTCGAAATCGACGAAGCGCTCGACAAGGCGATCGTCGTGTTTTCGGAACGCGGTTATCACGCGGCTTCGATTTCGGAGCTCAAGGACGCCATGGGGCTTGCCGCGGGCAGCCTCTACAAGGCGTTCAAGGACAAGAAGGCGATCTTTCTGGCGAGTTTCGACCGTTACAAGCAGGTGCGAAACGCATTGCTGGAAGCCGAGATCGCCAAGGGCGTGAATGGCCGCGACAAGATTGTCCGCGTGCTGCGGTTTTACGCGGAAGCCTCGCAAGGCGAGATGGGACGGCGCGGCTGTCTCGTGGTCGGCACGGCGAGTGAGCTTGCCGTCTCCGACACCGATGCCGCCGAACGCGTCAGCCGATCGCATGAACGCACCAATGCCCTGATGGAAGGGCTGCTGCGCGAAGGCCAGGCAGACGGCACGGTCGGCGCGGGGGTCGATCCGCCGCAAACGGCCAAGATCCTCGTCTGCGTGATGCAGGGCATGCGCGTGATGGGCAAGACGGGCGACGATACCGGACAGGCCTTTCTGGTGGCAGAGACCGCCCTCAAGCTACTCGACTGATTTTCACCCGATTTTTCAGACATATCCTTCCTCCCAAGGAGCAACCCATGACCAGCAATCCCGCGCCGGCGACACAATCTGCGATGTCCGCCGGCATGACCTTCATCATGGCGGCGGCCTGCGGCCTCGTTGCCGCAAACCTTTATTACTCGCAGCCGCTTGCCGGCCCGATTGCCGCCTCGATCGGTCTTCCGGCCCATGCGACCGGCCTGATCGTCACGCTGACCCAGATCGGTTATGGCCTCGGCCTGCTGCTGATCGTGCCGCTCGGCGACCTTCTGGAAAATCGCCGACTTATCCTCATCATGATGGGCGCCGTCACCGTCGCCCTGATCGCCGCCGGCATTTCCAACTCCGTCGTGCCGTTTCTTGCCGCATCGTTAGCGATCGGTCTGGCCTCGACCTCCGTCCAGATGATCGTGCCGTTTGCGGCGAGCCTTGCGCCGGATGCTTCACGCGGGCGCGTCGTCGGCAATGTCATGAGCGGGCTGATGGTCGGCATCATGATGGCGCGGCCGGTAGCGAGCTTCATCGCCCGTTTCGCGTCCTGGCATCTCGTCTTTTTCGTTTCGGCTGGGATCATGGTGCTGCTCGGCCTCGTTCTGGCCGCCAAGCTGCCGAAGCGCGTGCCGCAGACGAAACTTACCTACCCTGCCCTCATCGCCTCGCTCGGCAAGCTCTATGCGACCCAGCCGGTGCTGCGCCGCCGCGCCTTCTACCAAACCTGCCAGTTCGCCGCTTTCAGCCTGTTCTGGACGGTGACGCCGCTGGTTCTGGCTGGCCCGACCTTCCAGCTCACCCAGGCCGGCATTGCGATCTTCGCGCTGGTAGGCGTAGCCGGCGCCATCGCCTCGCCGATCGCGGGACGGCTCGCTGACCGCAATCTCAGCCGTCCGGCAACCATCACCGGCATTGTTGCGACGGCGATCGCCTTCCTGATCACCCATAGCGCGCCGGAGGGTTCGACGATCGCGCTTGTTCTACTCGCTCTCGGTGCCATCATGCTGGATTTCGGCGTGACGATGACCATGGTCATCAGCCAGCGGGCGATCTATGGCCTCGGCGCCGATCTGCGCGCCCGGCTGAACGGCCTGTTTATGGCGACCTTCTTCATGGGCGGCGCTGTCGGTTCGGCCGTTGGTGCCTGGGCTTTTGCGGAGGGTGGCTGGCTGCTTGCCTCGACGATCGGCTTGGTGCTCGCCGTCGTCAACTTCCTGTATTTCCTGACGGAAAAGCGGCCTCAGCTCGTTCCGGCAGAATGAGACGCCGAACCGGATCACGTTCAAGGACGACCTTGAACGTGATCAAGGTCGCCGAAAGGCAGGCCTGACGCCGAAACAAGAGCCGTCGTTTTTCAAACCGGACGAGGCTCCCATGAAACTGAAACTTCCCCTCCTTGTTATCCCGCTAATCGGCCTGCTGACGGCCGGTGCGGCCTTCGGCGCGGATGTCGTTGGCGTGCAGAAGATCAGTGTCGTCTCGCCGACCCGCGACCGGGCGATGGCGGTCACCGTCTGGTATCCGTCGAAGGGCGACGGCCGGAACGGGATGGACGGCGAAAACCCGATCTTCGAAAACTCCGTCGTTTCCCGAAACGCCACGATAGAACCCGGCCGATATCCGCTTGTGCTCGTCTCACACGGTTCCGGATCGCGAGCGGACGCGATGGGCTGGATTGCCGTCGAACTCGCTAAGGCGGGCTTCATCGTCGCCGGGCCGAACCATCCAGGCACGACGAGCGGCGATTCCACCCCGGCCGCCACGCCGAAAATCTGGGAACGGACGCAGGACCTTTCGGAAATCATCACGGCGCTTTCTGCCGATAGCCGATTGAAGTCTTCCATCGATACGGCCCGCATCGGCGCGATTGGCTTTTCGCTGGGCGGCAGCACGGTGATGGAACTTGCGGGCGGCCGCGCCGATCTTGATGCCTACAAGCGCTATTGCGAGACCGAGCCGCAGATGATGGATTGCACCTGGTTTCGCGGCGGACGCGGTTTTGCGGGCGGCGAGGAAGTGGCGGTCGAGCCGCTCGATCTTGCGACCATCGACAAGGCGCGTTTCGAACGCTCGAACCGCGATCCGCGCGTCAACGGCGCAGTGCTGGTCGATCTTGGCCTCGCGTCGGCCTTCAAGCCGGACAGTGTCAAGGCGATCGATATTCCGCTCGCCTTCATCAACCTCGGCAGCGAAGGCCAGATTCCGGCCGCGGTTTATGCCCCGCCGCTCGCGAAGCTGGCGCCGAACGCCACCTATGTGCGGGTCGACAAGGCCGACCATTTCAGCTTCCTGCCGGTCTGCAAGCCGGGGGCGATCGATTTCCTGAAAAAGGTCGGTGAACCGGACCCGATCTGCAACGACACCGGCCGCCCACGCGCCGATATCCACCGCGAACTGAGCGGGCTGATCGTCACGGCGTTCAACAAAATGCTGAAATCCACCGATTGAACGAAAGCCACCGGCATTGCTTCACAACGACATCGGGGTCGGCTGGCGGCCGATCCCGATATCGGGCAAGCGCCGTTACTCGACCAGATTGATTTCTTCGGTCTCGCCGCCCTCGCAGGTGTAGCAGCAATCCTCGCAGGCCTCCTTGTTGTTCGGCCCGGTGCCCCAATAGGTCTGCTTGTCGCCGGAAACCCAGGCGCCGTAGCAGATCTTTTCGCCCTGCTGACAGGAGAGTTGAATCTGCTTCGATTCACCGTCATCCAGATAATAGACCTGATTGCCGCCCGGCCAGACATGCTTGAGGTCCTGGCTGTAAAGCTCGACCTCGACGGCGTTGGGATGGTCGTTTTTCATGATGAACGACACATCGGCGGCAAGCGCCGGCACGGCGGAGCCGAGCAACGTGATCGCAAGCGCCAGTCCTGCGGCACGGCGGATCGCCGGCAGCGAATTCAATTTCAGCATAAAGTCCCCCTTCGGATGCGCCGCCCCATGGATGCGCCGACGCATATGATACAATTCGCAACAATGAGGGGAGTAAGGGAAAGTACGTAATCGCCTAAAGCGCGACGCCAATCCGCTTGTAGAACAGTGTCGTGTCGCAGAAGCCGCCCTGCGGCCACAGCGCGTAATCGGGAATGACGCCGACGCGTTCCCAGCCAAGGCGGGGGTAGATCTTTTCCGCGTCGCTGCCGGTCGCCGTATCGAGCACGAGCAGCGTGCGGCCGCGGCGGGCGGCTTCCGCTTCCACGGCATCCATCAGCTTGCGCGACAGGCCGAGGCCGCGGGCCGAGCGGTGAACGAGGAGCTTCATCAGGTCGCCGCGATGCGGCTGGTTGGGTTTCGATGCGAGCCCCACTTGCACCGTGCCGACCACCCTGCCCTCGACCTCTGCCACGGCGAGAATAATGCCGCCCTTTTCCACAGCGTCGGCAATCTCGTTCCAGTAACCGGCCCCGTCCTTGGGTTCGTAGGGCAGCATGAAGCCGAGCGACGCCCCGCCATTGATGCAATCGGACAGGGTTTCGCAAAGATCAGGGATCGCTTCACGGGCTTCGTCTGCAGTCAGGATTCGGATCGTGGCGGTCATTTTCATTCTTTCGCTTGGGAGGAGGTCAGCGGCCACGGTCGAGGACGACCGCGTAACGGGCGGGCTTGTCGGACGGATTGTGGAAATCGAAGGCGTCGCCGATGTCCATGTAGAGGCAGTCACCGGGATACAGCGTATGGATGGTGTCGCCGATGATCATTTCCAACACGCCCTCGAACAGCCAGACATGCTGGGTCATGACCCGGCTTTCCTCGCGCGGCGGGAAGCTGACCCGTGCATAGGCAGGAAAATCCACCTCGACGATATCCACCCGGCTCGGCGTGCCCGGCGGCGAGACCGAACGGCGCAGATAACCGGTCTGCGGATCGCGCCAGAGTTTTTGGTCGTCGTAGCGGCTGAGCGGCGAAGTCGCCGGTTCGTCATCGGCGAAAAAGGCGGAGAGCGAGAGACCCAGCGCTTCCGAGAGCCTGGCCAGAAGCGCGGCCGTCGGGCTCGCTTCGGCACGTTCGATGCGCGAGATCATCGCGCGGCTGACGCCGGAACGGCCGGCAAGTTCGTCCAGCGTCAGGCCGGAGCGGGCGCGCAGCGTCTTCAGCCGCTCGCTGATCGCCGTTTCGATGTCATGATCCGTGGTTTCCATGATCGGAGATTTACATTCTCTTATCATGGAATCAAGCTCTCTCATGATGGATGTGTGAAATTTGTGCCCGCATGGCGTTTCCGCGATAGCCGTGATCGCGAACGATCGGCTATGGAGCAATGATGGGAAATGCGGCTGCTCGGTGTCGCGATCCAACCTCCGGAGAGACGAAGATGAAGGGCCAGACATTGGACACGGCTTCGCCCTTTTCGATTGCCAGCATCCTCGTTTCGATGACGCTTGCCGCGGTCGGCAGCGGCATCATGCTGGCCTATGTGCCGTTCATCCTCACCCAGTCCGCCGCGCCCTGGGCCGCGGGCGCGGCGGTCACCGCCGTTGCCTTCGGCGGGCTGATCGGCTGCATCGTCGGCGGGCCGCTGATCAAGCGCGTCGGGCATGCGCGACTTTTCGCCTGCTCGATGGCAATCGTGGTGATATCGGCCGTGCTGATCGGCGCCGACCTGCCGACCTATGTCTGGATTTTCGCTCGCGGCCTTTACGGCGCGGCGGCGAATGTCAATTTCATCATCGCCCAAAGCTGGCTGAACCACGCCGCTTCCAACGAATGGCGCGGCCGGGCCATGTCGTTCTTCTACATGGCCTATGTGCTTGGGCTGGGCTGCGGGGCATGGCTGTTCGGTCAGGTGCCGGCCGATGGCAATCTCGCGCCGCTGGCGGTGATCTTCTTCACCGCGCTTGCGATCCTGCCAATCGGGCTGACCCGCCTGCCGAACCCGCCGCCACCGGCGAGTGTCAGTGTCAACATTCCCATGGCATGGCGCATTTCGCCGGTGGGGCTTGTCGGCGTTCTGGCCTCGGGCGGGTTGTCCATGCTCGTCCAGGGCTTCACGCCGATCTATGCCGCCAGCAACAAGGTTTCTCAGGGAGATGTGGCGCTGCTGATGTTCGTCATGCAGACCGGCCTCCTGTTCATCCAATATCCGCTCGGCGTGCTTTCCGACCGGATCGACCGGCGCCTCGTGCTCGTGATCACCTGCTGCCTCATCGTCATGGCCGGGTTTGCGGCACTGCTGGTGTCGTTCCAGACGATGATGATCCTGATGCTGGTCTTTCTCATCTTCGGCGGCTCGGTGGAGACGGTCTATTCGGTCGCCAACGCGCATGCCAACGACCGCGCCGACCCCGGCGATTTCGTGCCGCTGTCCTCGACGCTGCTCGTCGCCTGGTCCGCGGCGGCGACCGTCGTGCCGCTTGGGGTGACGCTGCTCACCCCCGTGTTCGGCCAGCACACATTCATCTACGCGGTGATGATGGTGGCAGTAGCCTATGCAGCCTATGTCCTGTGGCGGCTCAAGGAGCGCCAGGCGGTGCCGATGGACGAGCGCGAAAACTTCGGCATCCGCAGCGCGCAGGTGCCGAACGCGACCGTTCTGACCGAGCCGGAAGCTCAAAAACCGAAGAAATAAGCCCTTTCATCCTCAACGAAAGGTTATCTTTCCCCTTTGCGGTAGGGGAGAGCACTGCTATATGCGCGAACCATGAGCACCAATTCCGCCCGCACTCCGCTTGACCATATCCGCAACTTCTCGATCGTGGCCCATATCGACCACGGCAAGTCGACATTGGCCGACCGTCTTATCCAGACGACCGGTGGCCTTGCCGAGCGCGACATGTCGGAACAGGTGCTGGATTCGATGGATATCGAGCGCGAGCGCGGCATCACCATCAAGGCCCAGACGGTTCGCCTGCACTACAAGGCAAACAACGGCGAAACCTATATCCTGAACCTCATCGACACGCCCGGCCACGTCGACTTCGCCTACGAAGTCTCGCGTTCGCTGTCGGCCTGCGAAGGTTCGCTTCTGGTCGTCGATGCTTCCCAGGGCGTCGAGGCGCAGACGCTCGCCAACGTCTACCAGGCGATCGACAACAATCACGAGATCGTCACCGTCCTCAACAAGATCGACCTGCCGGCCGCCGAGCCGGACCGTATCAAGGAACAGATCGAGGAAGTGATCGGCATCGACGCTTCGCAGGCCGTGCTGATCTCGGCCAAGACCGGCCTCGGCATCCCCGACGTTCTGGAAGCGATCGTGCATCAGCTGCCAGCGCCGAAGAGCGAGGGCGGCGAGAACGCACCCTTGAAGGCGCTGCTGGTCGACAGCTGGTATGACACCTATCTCGGCGTCATGGTTCTGGTGCGCATTCTCGACGGTGTGCTGACCAAGGGCCAGACCATCCGCATGATGGGCACCGACGCAAAGTATCAGGTGGAGCGCGTCGGCGTGCTGACCCCGAAGATGCTGGCCGTCGATTCGCTCGGCCCCGGCGAAATCGGTTTCTTTACCGGTTCGATCAAGGAAGTGGCGGATACCCGCGTCGGCGATACCATTACCGAAGACAAGAAGCCGACGGCGAAGGCGCTGCCGGGCTTCAAGCCGGCCCAGCCGGTGGTGTTCTGCGGCCTCTTCCCGGTCGATGCGGCCGATTTCGAGGACCTGCGCGCCGCGATGGGCAAGCTTCGCCTCAACGACGCGTCCTTCTCGTTCGAAATGGAATCGTCTGCGGCACTCGGCTTCGGTTTCCGCTGCGGCTTCCTCGGCCTGCTGCATCTCGAAATCATCCAGGAACGTCTGGAGCGTGAGTTCGATCTCGACCTGATCGCGACAGCACCATCGGTCGTCTATCATCTGGCCATGACCGACGGCTCGACGCGTGAACTGCACAACCCGGCCGACATGCCCGACGTCGTGAAGATCGCCTCGATCGAAGAGCCGTGGATCAAAGCGACGATCCTGACCCCGGACGATTATCTCGGCGGCATCCTGAAGCTCTGCCAGGATCGTCGCGGCATTCAGACCGAACTCACCTATGTCGGCAAGCGCGCCATGCTCTCCTACGAGCTGCCGCTCAACGAAGTGGTGTTCGATTTCTACGACCGCCTGAAGTCGATCTCCAAGGGTTACGCCTCGTTCGACTACCACCTGCACGGCTATCGCGAAGGCAACCTCGTGAAGATGTCGATCATGGTCAACGGCGAGCCGGTGGACGCGCTTTCGATGCTGATCCACCGTTCGGCGGCTGAAAAGCGCGGCCGCGACATGTGCGAAAAGCTGAAGGACCTGATCCCGCGGCACATGTTCAAGATCCCGATCCAGGCCGCCATCGGCGGCAACGTGATCGCCCGCGAAACGATCTCGGCCATGCGCAAGGATGTGACCGCCAAGTGCTACGGCGGCGACGCCACCCGCAAGCGCAAACTTCTGGAAAAGCAGAAGGAAGGCAAAAAGCGCATGCGCCAGTTCGGCAAGGTCGACATCCCGCAGGAAGCCTTCATTGCGGCGCTGAAGATGAAGGACGATTGAGGATAACCTCAATCGCCTCTCAAAGCTTGCGATCCTCCTACGTGCGGGTATCATTCACGCATGTCACGGAGGCATAAATGCCTATACGCAAAGCAACCGATCTTTCGCTTGACGCCTCGCTTCTTTCGGAAGCGAGAGAGCTGAAGCTTGACGTCAACCGTGCGGCGGAAGAGGGCATTGCCAGCGCCATCAAGGCCGAGAAGGCACGGCTCTGGAAAATCGAGAATGCGGATGCGATCAAGGCGTCCAATGACTATGTCGAAAAGCACGGCCTGCCACTGGCTCGCTTTCGGCAGTTTTGATGACCCGCTTTCATGTCTACAGACTCGGCGATGAACTCGCGCTTGATATACAAGCCAATCTTCTGGATGGCCTGCAAACCCGCGTCGTTGTGCCTTTGATACCCGAAGGCGATGTGCGGCGCTTCGCTACCCGCCTAAACCCTCGCTTTGATCTCGGCGGTAGAACCTATGTCATGATGACACAATTTCTTGCCGCAGTTCCTGCAAGCGAACTGGGTGACGACATCGCCGATCTGTCCGGCCACGCCGACGAGATTGTCAGCGCGACCGACTTCCTTTTTCAGGGTTTCTAGAGCCGTTCCCCAATCACGCCCCTTGCGGGAGCCGCGCGATCACCTTTATCTCGAAATCGAACCCGGCCAACCAGTTGACGCCGACGGCGGTCCAGTTGGGATAGGGTTTTTCGGGGAAGACGGCATTCTTCACCGCCATGATCGTTTCGAACTGGTTTTGCGGATCGGTGTGGAAGGTGGTGACGTCGACGATATCGTCCAGGCCGGCGCCGGCGGCTTTCAGCACGGCTTCGAGGTTCTTGAAGGCAAGCTCGACCTGGGCTTTGAAATCCGGCTCCGGCGAGCCGTCGTCACGGCTGCCCACCTGGCCGGAGACGAACAGAAGGTCGCCGGAGCGGATCGCCGCCGAATATTTGTTGATGTCGTAAAGCGCCTGGCGGCCGGCGGGGAAGATTGTTTCTCGTTTGGTCATGATGCTCTCACTGTTCTGCCCGGGTCGGATCGGCGCACTGTCCTGGGCCACACGAACCGGGGTGTCGCTTATCGTCAAAGCGCAATTGACGTACGCCTCGTACGCAAATTGATATAGTGCATACGCACCGTATGTCAATTAACATACGATGCGTATGCCGATTGGAAAGCTGAACAGAAAGACGGGCAGCCGCAACTGGAGTGCAACGTGGGAAGACATGAGCCGCCATACACGCGATTTCGGCGCGTCTGTTTCGCTCGCGTTCACCGCAAATCGGGCGGCGGGCGAGGCAGACGGTCGAGGTCGGAACATAGATCTTCGGGCTAAACCCGAAAACCAGCGGGGCGTCGAGAACTGTCACATGCCAATTTACTTGAGAGCCAGCTTTCAACGCCCCGCCGTGCCCCACCCTCGGGTACCCCCCAGGGATAGCTGGAGCAATTCCAGCAAAAGCGTGAAGCGGTTTTGCGTCCGGAATTGCGTAAGACAGAAACTTGGAGCGGTTTCGCTATCCTAAGAAAAGCAGAACTGCTCTAGGTCCGGTTGATCTGAAGCGGGGATTTGTTCGGGTGGCTTCAGTGCCACTCGGTAAAGTCGTTGAAGCGGGTATCGAGGTTTTTCATCCAATGGCCAAGGCCGCCAAAGAGAACCGAGATATCGTATTTCCACTCAAGCATCAGCAGGCTCCAGCTCATGCCTTCGGTCGCGTGACCCTGTGCCGCGAGCTGTTCACGCAGAAAGTCCATCTTCTCGGTGGGCGAAGAGAGGATTGTGGAGCTGAGGCCCTGCTCGGAGCTGAGGCCGCCATTCAATCGGCCGGCATCAAGTTTCGAGTTGGAAAACACGCTGTCTTCGGTCATATCTCGGTCCTTTCTTATGCGAGGTTGGCCTGTCAGGAGAAATGGCGGAGGCCGGTCTGCTCGATCGGTGCGCCTTTATAAAATATGTGTCGTGTTGCGATATAAATTCAAGAAAGCCAGGGTTGCGCCCTACACAAGAGATCGTGATCGACCGAAGGGGAAAGTGGGAATGAAAGCTGTTTCTGCAGGCATTTCGGTGATGGTCGCAACGGTCGCGGCACTATTCCTGATGGCTTCGCCCACAACCGCCGCGGCAGCATCCCCCGCAGCCGAGCGGCTGGACTGCGCAGCCGCCGCCAGGCACGCCGTGCGCGAGCAGGGCGGGCGGTTGCTTTCGGTGCGAACCAATGGCGGTCAATGCGTGATCACCATCCTCGTTCAGCGCGAAAAAGCGCGGCCGCGCAAACTGATCATCCGCGCAGATCCCAAGAAATAAGTCACTCGCAGACGTGAATAGCGGACGGGGTGCCGCTTACCAGCCGTGGTTCTTCTTGAGTTCGGTCAGCAGCTCGATCAGCTGCGGCGCCATGTGGCGCACCTCCGTCAGGTGAATAGCGCTCAGCCGCACCAGCAGGTCGTCCGCCTGTTCCGTCAGTTCGATCGTCTGGCGGCGCTTGTCGGCCGGATCGGCACGGCGGGTGACATAACCGGCCAGAACCAGCCGGTGCACGAGTTCCGACGTGCTGTGCGGAGCGATCAGCAGCCGCTCGGCCAGAACCCCGATCGTCATCGGCGCCTCGCCGCGATAGCCCTTGATGGCGAGCAAAGCCTGATGCTGCTGGCTTGGAAGGCCTGCCTGCTGTGCTGCGGACGAGGAAAAATCCAGGAAGTGGCGCAGCGTATAACGCAGGTTTGCCAGCGCTTCGTAATCGGCCTCGGTCGGAACCTCGGCCGGTTCGTTGTCGGTATCTGCCATCATGTCCCTTGCGGTGCCGCGTCATTCGCAACGGACTTTGCGTTACGGCCGGACAAGCCGCAAGGGCGTTAGTGCCGGCGTGCGAGCTGCGGGGTTGGAAGATCCGCCGGCGTGATCCAGACGCGGCCATCAAAGGCGACATCGCCGCAATCGAGCTTGCGGCTGGCAATGGTTTCGATCAGCGACAGCTTGGAGCCGACATCGCCGATCATGCCATCGTTGACGACGCAAACGGCCTGACAGGTGCCTCCGTCGCGCATCACGATCAGGGTGTGATGGCTGGTTCGCAGAATTTTGTCTGGTAGTGTCACGAGCCTCATGCTCCTCTCCTTCCATTCAGCGGCCATGCATGGCGCTATCGGCGAAGGCTCGGAGAATATGGTTAACAAAAGGTTAATACGGATGAGGAGATACGCGGTGCGCCTGGCGGCTACCGCGGCTATCCTCGGCATGACGATGGGAGCAGCAATGCCCGAAACCAAGGAAAATCAGCTGTTTGAGGCCGCCGGACGCGGCAATGTGACGGAGATCGGCGCCCTCATTTCGGAAGGCGCGAAGATCGATGCGCGAAACGATCTCGGGGAGACCGCGTTGCTCATCGCCACCCATGCCAACCACGTAGAGGCGGCGAAAAAGCTGATCGAGGCGGGCGCCGATGTGAACGCCAAGGACAAGATCAACGACAGCCCTTACCTCTATGCCGGCGCCCGCGGGCATCTGGACATCCTAAAGTTGACACTGGCGCATGGCGCTGATCTCAAAAGCACAAACCGCTATGGCGGCACGGCGCTGATCCCCGCTTCCGAGCGCGGCCATGTGGAAACCGTGAAGGCGCTGATCGAGGCGGGCGTGAATATCGACCACGTCAACAATCTCGGCTGGACGGCGTTGCTGGAGGCCGTGATCCTTTCCGACGGAGGCCCACGCCACCAGGCGATCGTCAAGCTGCTGGTGGATGCCGGTGCAAACATCAACCTTGCCGACAAGGATGGCGTGACGGCGCTGCAGCACGCGAAGTCACGCGGGTATCGGGAAATCGCGGAAATATTGGAGAAGGCGAAGCGGTAGACCGAACCTCAGCCCTTTACCCAGGGCATAGGCTGGCGGCCGAGGAAGGCCTCGATCCCCGCCCTGCCCTCTTCGCTTTCCCAGCGGTCAGCGAGCAGGCCGATACTGCAGCCCACCGGATCGTCAGCGCCGCCACGAGCAAGTGTCTGAACCAGGTTCTTGGCGCTTGCCACCGCGCCCGGCGCGCAATCCAGGAACGCCGCGGCTTCCGCCTCGACGGCCGCGTCGATTTCATCCGCATGGCAGACAAGCGAAACAAGGCCGATATGGCGAGCCTTGACGGCGTCGAAACGACGGGCATTGAGGAACAAGCGGCGCGCGTTGCCTTCGCCGATGCGGCGGATGACGTAAGGCCCGATCGTTGCCGGGATCAGGCCGAGCCGGGTTTCCGTCAGTGCAAACTGCGCGGCCTCCGCAGCCACGACGATATCGCAGACCGACATCAGGCCGATGCCGCCGCCGAAAGCATTGCCCTGCACCCGGCCGATCAGCGGCTTCGGCAGATCGTCCAGCACCTTCAGCATCATCGCCAGCTCGGTGGCGCCTTCAATCTTGCCCTGCCGGTCATTGGCGGCCTGGTCGCGCATCCAGCCGAGATCGCCACCGGCGCAGAAGGTCGGGCCGGCGGCTGATAGCACGACGGCGCGAACCGCATCATCCACCGACAGCCGTTTCGCGGCATCCGCAAGATCGGCAATCATCGCCGCGTTCATGGCATTATGCTTGTCCGGCCGGTTGAGCGTCATCGTTGCGATGCCGCGCGTATCCGTTTCCAACGTCAGCGTTTCATAACCCGCCATCAGCGCGCTCCTCTCAAGCTGCGGGCGAAGGCTTCCGCCTCGGCCAGACGGTCGCGGTCGATACGGGTCTCAAAACCGAGAGCGGCCAGATGATCCACCGTCTTGCCGGTCGCCACATTGCCTTCGGCGCCGGGGGCATAGGGACAACCGCCCAGCCCGCCGGCGGCGGCATCGAACACACGCAGGCCCTTTTGCAGGGAGACCGTGATGTTTTCGAGCGCCCGCCCGTTGGTATCGTGGAAATGGCCGGCCAGCCTGTCTGCCGGCAGTCGACGCAGCACCGCGTCCAGCATGTCGCCGACGCGCTCCGGCGTGCCGGTGCCGATCGTATCGGCCAGCGCCACTTCGTAACAACCGAGCGAGGCAAGATCTGCCGCAACGCGGGCAACACTCTCCGGCGGCGTCGGGCCATCGAATGGGCAGTCCACGGCACAGGAGACATAGGCCCGCACAGGAATGCCGTCGAGCATCGCCTTTTCGACGAGCGGCGCGAAGCGCTCAAGGCTTTCCGCAATGGAGCAATTGATGTTGCGCCGGCTGAAACCTTCGGAGGCGGAGGCGAAGACCGCGACCTCATCCGCTTTGGCTGCGGCGGCGCCGTCATAGCCCCGTAAATTGGGCGTCAGCGCCGTGTAGAGCGTGCTCGGCCGGCGGGCGATGCCGGCCATGACATCCGTGCCATCGGCCATCTGCGGCACCCAGTCGGCACGCACGAAACTGGTGACCTCGATCTTGTCGAAACCGCAGGCTGACAGAAGATCGACCAACCGGATCTTGTCGGCGGTCGGGATGATCCGTTTTTCGTTCTGCAGCCCGTCGCGCGGCCCCATTTCGTGGATGCGGACGAAATCAGGCATGGTCGGGCTCCCCAAGAGGCTCCAGAGCCAGCAACACCGTCCCTTCCGCCACCTGCTCACCCTGTGCGATCAGCACTTCGGCAATTCTGCCATCGCGCGGGGCCGACAGCGTCAGCTCCATCTTCATCGCCTCCATGACCGCAAGCGTCTGACCTCTCGTGACCACCGCACCATGTACGGCGCTCAGGAGCTTTACGAGGCCCGGCATGGGCGCCAGTATCTTGTCACCACCACCGGCCGCCTCATCATCACCGGCCAGCGGGTCGACAAGATTGAACTGCCAGCTTTCCCCGCCCTCGAAGATGGTGCTGTTGTTGCCATCATGGACTGCGTGGAGGCGGTGCATCAGACCATCGACCTCCATGAAAAAGCTGTCGGCGGAGCGGGACAGGCGGACATGACGCCTGTGGTTGTTGATCGTGACAACGAAACTCCCCTCGCCTTCGGCGCGGAAGGAGACGGGAATATGCGTGCCGCGATGCTGCAACTCGACGAAATCTTCGCCCTCGGACCAGAGTCGGAAGCCGGATAAATCGGCCCAGGGATCATCCGAACGCTTCGAACGAAGGTTGCCGGAAAATGTGAGGGCCGCGAGCACAACGGCTTCCGGTGGCGCCGCATGCATCATGGTCAATTCAGCCAGATGACGGTCGATCAGGCCGGTATCCGGTCGGCCCTCGGCAAAATCCGCCTGCACCGTTAGCCGGCAAAGGAATGCGGCATTGGTGGTGACGCCAGTCGCACGCACCTGCGCCAGCGCCTCGGACAGGCGCGATAAGGCAGTGGCGCGATCCGCTCCATGGGTAATGATCTTGGCGATCATCGGGTCATAGAAGGGCGAGATGCGGTCACCGCTCCGCACGCCGCTATCGACACGAGAGGAGGCTTCGGGCAGGTCGAGATGGGTGAGCGTGCCGGTGGCGGGCAGGAAACCGCGTTCTGCATCTTCGGCATAGAGCCGCGCTTCGAAGGCCCAGCCATTGATGGAAAGCTCGTCCTGACGCTTCGGCAAAGGTTCGCCGGAGGCGACGCGGAGCTGCCATTCGACCAGATCGACGCCGGTGATCGCTTCGGTCACGGGATGCTCCACCTGCAGGCGGGTGTTCATCTCCATGAACCAGAAACGATCCGCCTTAAGTCCGTCGGAGGCATCCGCGATGAACTCGATCGTACCGGCGCCGGAATAGCCGATCGCTTCCGCCGCCTTGACCGCCGCCTCACCCATGGCACGGCGCATTTCTTCGGGCATGCCGGGCGCCGGTGCTTCCTCGATGACCTTCTGGTGGCGACGCTGGGCAGAACAGTCGCGTTCAAAGAGATGCACGACATTGCCGTGGTCATCACCGAACACCTGGATTTCGATATGGCGCGGATGGGTGATGTATTTTTCGATCAGGCAGGAGGCATCACCAAATGCGGCCTGCGCCTCGCGCTGGGCGGAGGCGAGTGCCTCCTTGAAGGCGGAAGCGTTCTCCACCCGTCGCATGCCCTTACCGCCACCGCCGGCGCGAGCCTTGATGAGGACCGGGAAACCGATGCGTTCGGCTTCGGACATGAGAAAATCCGGGTCCTGATCTGCGCCGTGATAGCCGGGCACGACAGGCACGCTGGCTTTTTCCATCAGAGCCTTGGCGGCGTCTTTGAGGCCCATGGCGCGAATAGCCTTGGGCGATGGGCCGATGAAGCGGAGGCCGGCAGCTGCGACGGCTTCGGCAAAGCTGGGGTTCTCGGACAGGAAGCCATAGCCGGGGTGGATGGCGTCTGCGCCGGTTTTCAACGCAGCATCGATGATGGTGTTGCCGCGCAGGTAACTTTCGGCAGCGGCGGATGGGCCGATATGGACGGCTTCGCCGGCAAGCGAGACATGCAGGGTGTCGCGGTCAGCATCGGAATAGACCGCGACGGTAGCGACGCCGAGCCTGTGGCAGGTTCGGATGATGCGGCAGGCGATTTCGCCGCGGTTGGCGATGAGGACTTTTTTCAGCATGGAGTGGGCCTCCCTTTCTTCTCCTCTGCGGGGAAGAGGTCAGCAGAGCTGACAGATGGGGGTGGTTCAGCAAATTCTACCGTCGGGTTTGTGGCACCACCCCCCTCTGTCGCCTCCGGCGACATCTCCCCCGCAGGGGAGGAGATTGGGAGGCTGCCGCGCCCGTCTCGCCTCACAGCAACATTCAGATCGCGGGAAGGAAAAACAAAACCCATCACCATCCTCACATCCGAAACACGCCGAAGCGTGTCTCTTCGATCGGCGCATTCAACGCCGCCGACAAACTCAAGGCCAGCACTTGCCGCGTCTTGGTCGGGTGAATGATCCCATCGTCCCAAAGCCGTGCCGACGCATAAAGCGGATGGCTCTGCTCCTCGAATTGATCCAGCACCGGCTGCTTGAACGCTGCCTCTTCCTCCGCGCTCCAGCTCTTGCCGCCGCGTTCGATCGCGTCACGTCGCACCGTCGCCAACACGCCAGCGGCCTGCGGGCCGCCCATGACCGAGATGCGGCTGTTCGGCCAGGTCCAGAGGAACCGGGGCGAATAGGCGCGGCCGGCCATGCCGTAATTGCCGGCACCGAAGGAGCCGCCGACAAGGATCGTAACCTTGGGCACCGATGTCGTGGCGACTGCGGTCACCAGCTTGGCGCCGTGCTTGGCGATGCCTTCCGATTCGTATTTGCGGCCGACCATGAAGCCGGTGATGTTTTGCAGGAAAACCAGCGGGATCTTTCGCTGCGAGCAGAGCTCGATGAAATGCGCACCCTTCTGGGCGCTTTCGGAAAACAGCACGCCATTGTTGGCGACGATGCCGACGGGAATGCCGAAGACATGCGCGAAGCCGCAGACCAGCGTCGTGCCGAACCGGGCCTTGAACTCGTCGAAACGGGAGCCGTCGACGACGCGAGCGATCACCTCGCGAATGTCATATGGGGTCGAAAGCGAGGCCGGAACGATGGCGGCAATCTCTTCGGGATCGTAGAGCGGGTCTTCCGGCGTCGCGAGCAGCACCGTCTCCAGCTTACGCGCGTTGAGGCCTGCGACAGCGCGGCGGACGAGCGCCAGCGCGTGGGCGTCATCGCGGGCAAGGTGATCGGCGACGCCGGAGAGGCGGGTGTGGACATCGCCACCGCCGAGGTCTTCGGCCGAGACCTCCTCGCCCGTGGCCGCCTTCACCAATGGCGGGCCGGCGAGGAAGATCGTGCCTTGATCCTTGACGATGATCGCCTCGTCCGACATGGCCGGCACGTAGGCCCCGCCGGCCGTGCAGGAGCCCATAACGGCAGCAATCTGCGCGATGCCTTGGGCAGACATCCGCGCCTGATTGAAGAAGATGCGGCCGAAATGATCGCGGTCGGGGAAGACCTCATCCTGGTTCGGCAGGTTGGCGCCGCCGGAATCCACGAGATAGACGCACGGAAGACGGTTTTCCTCGGCGATCTCCTGGGCGCGGAGATGTTTCTTGACCGTCATCGGATAATAGGTGCCGCCCTTCACGGTGGCATCGTTGGCAACGATCATCACCTCGCGGCCCTCGACCCGGCCGATACCGGTGACGATGCCGGCAGACGGGCTGGCACCGCCATAAAGCCCATGCGCCGCAGTCGCGCCGATTTCGAGGAAGGGGGAGCCGTGATCGAGAAGCCTTGCGATGCGTTCACGGGGCAAGAGCTTGCCGCGCTTCACATGCCGCGCACGTGCCTCCTCGCCGCCACCGGCTTCGGCCGCATCGATCGCGACCTTGACCTCGGTAAGCTTCGCCTGCATGGCGGCCCGGTTCGCCTCGGCAGCCTCGCTGCGGAGGTTCAGCTGAGAGCGGAGCACAGCCATCAAGCCGTCTCCTTGAACAGCTCGCGACCGATCAGCATGCGGCGGATTTCCGATGTGCCGGCACCGATCTCCATTAGCTTGGCATCGCGCAACAGGCGGCCGGTCGGATTGTCGTTGATATAACCGTTGCCGCCGAGGATCTGGATCGCCTGCAGCGCTTGTTGTGTCGCCTGTTCGGAAGCGTAGAGGCAGCAGGCAGCGGCATCCTGCCTAGTCACCGCGCCGCGGTCGCAGGCGGCGGCAACGGCATAGACGTAGGATCGGGCGGAGTTCATCGCGGTGTACATGTCCGCGACCTTGGCCTGGATCAACTGAAACTCGCCGATCGCCTGGCCGAACTGTTTGCGTTCATGAACGTAAGGCATGACCACGTCGAGGCAGGCATGCATGATGCCGATGCCGATCGCCGAGAGCACCACGCGCTCGTAGTCGAGGCCGGACATCAGCACGCGGACGCCTCCGCCTTCGGTGCCCATGACGTTTTCGGCCGGGACCTCGCAATCGACAAACACCAGTTCGCAGGTGTTGGAGCCACGCATACCGAGCTTGTCGAGTTTTTGGGCGGTCGAGAAGCCCTTAAAACCTTTCTCGATCAGGAAGGCGGTGATGCCTTTCGCGCCGGCTTCCGGATCGGTCTTGGCATAGACCACCAGCACATCCGCATCCGGGCCGTTGGTGATCCACATCTTGTTGCCGTTCAGCACGTAACGATCGCCGCGCTTTTCAGCGCGCAGCTTCATCGAAACGACGTCGGAACCGGCGCCGGGCTCGGACATGGCGAGCGCGCCGACATGCTCGCCGGAGCAGAGTTTCGGCAGGTAGCGCGCCTTCTGCTCGGCGCTGCCGGTGCGGTTGATCTGGTTGACACAGAGGTTGGAATGGGCGCCGTAGCTGAGCGAGGTCGAAGCTGACGCGCGTGCCAATTCCTCCACCGCGACGGCATGGGCGAGATAGCCCAGGCCCGAACCGCCGAAGTCCGGATCGGCCGTGATGCCGAGCAAGCCAAGGTTTCCAAGTTCGGGCCAGAGATCGCGGGCGAATTCGTTGCTGCGGTCGATCTCGTCGGCGCGTGGGGCGAGCCTGTCCTGGGCGAAACGGTGAACGGTATCGCGCACCGCCTCGACCTCCTCGCCGAGTGCGAAATGCATGCTTGCGTGGAACACCTTGTCTCCTCCCGGTGTGCCAATGTCTCTATGAAGAAGTTGTGGGGCGGAAGGGGCAAGCCGTCAATGGCCGCACAGCGCTCTGGAACAGATCGCAAGATACGGTCTTTGCAACCGCGATGCGCGAAACAAAGATTGCGTTTATTTCGGCAGATGATGCGGGTTGAGACCGGGCACCCATTGGGTGTTCGGCATTTGAGTGCCGGTATAGGTCACGCCGCTCTCCGTCTTGCAACGGTAGATGCGGGTCGGCATAGAATCGCCAAACAGGAAATCGTAGCCGCCGCGGCCGCGATAGACCGTTTCGATATCGCTTTCGCAGGTATAGGCGTCCTTCTGAACGCGCTCTTCCTCTGGCACAACGCCGGGCAGGTTCTTGAAAGCCGGCGCAGGGGAAGGCTTGGTCCAGTCGATGCCGTTTCGTTCAGCGGCAAACAGCTCGACCGGAAACAGCGCGGCAATGATCAACGCCACGAGCATGACGGCCGGCAATATCCAGGCACCCTTCAACATCACGTCACTCCTTATCCGCGAAACGAACGGATGGGTCGAAGATATGAACGACGGCGCGTCGATACTATGGCGTGCAGCCCACGTTTGCGTGATAAGCAGAGGTTATCCCTCACCTTATCAGGCCGGGCGGCGATAGCCCGTTGGTTGGTCATAAAGCCAGCCAATGCGCTTCACGGCCGCCTCGAAATTCTCCCGTGCGACGCTCATCGTATGGCCATTGGCATGCAGCAACGTTTCCGCGTCTTCCATGATGCCGACATGGCCTTTCCAGAAAACGAGGTCGCCGCGCCGAAGTTCCTCACGGGTAATCTCGGAACCGTAAGCCGCCAGCATGTCGGAATCGCGCGGCGCGGTCTTGCCGGTCATCATCAACGAGAGCTGCACGAGTGCGGAGCAATCCAGCCCGAAACCGGATCGGCCGCCCCAGAGATACGGCGCCTCGATGAATTTTTCCGCGACCGCGACGAAGTCGTTACCAAGGGTTTCCGCCACGGCTACGCAATGTTTGGCGATAACGGCGCCGCCGGTGGATAGCAGTAAATATTGCGTGCCGCGGGTTTCCGCCTCTCCGACGACCGTGATCCGGCTACCGAGAGAAAGAGCGCCAAACGGCGGCTTGCGCAGTTCGGCTTCCGGATAAAGAAACGTGCGCGGCACGGCGATGCGATGGGTCGGCTCTTCGAGCGGTCCAAGCGCCGCTTCCGGCAGATAACCGACATAACCATCTTGATCCGCCTGCACCCAGGCAAAACCGTTGGCGCGGTCGAAGACGCGCACCGTTTCGCCGAACAGCAGTTCAGTGTCGATACCGCGGGCAAGATCCGGCACCGGCCTCAATTGTGCGACCGGAACATTGATACGGGCCGGTTCGCCACGCACGAAACTCGTTGCTTCGACCGAACCTTTGAGGGTCTCGTCGGCGAGATCGAGGCGGAAGGCATGCAGGCGTCTGTCTAGTGTCTTGGTCATAACGTCAGGGTCCGGAGCGGCGGCCTTCCCTGATGATCAGGTCGCCCAGTTTTTCGAGAAACAACGCACCGGCCACGGTGCGCTTGATCACCACGTTGCGGCGGTCCCGCTCGTCGCGTTCGCGGTCCACCAGGCCCATCTCGCCCATCGTGTCCAGCGCGCGGGTAATGACCGGCTTGGTGACGCCGAGCGTAGCGGCGAGCGCGCGGACCGTATGCGGCGGCGGCACGAGGTAAATATGCAGCAGGATGGCCATCTGGCGCAATGTCAGATCGCGCCCGTCATGTCGCACCTGCTCCAGCGAGACCCGGTGCCACAGGCCCAACGCTTCTGTCGCCGTCAATTCCACCGGCATAATGACCCTCGGCTTCAAATTCTTGAGAATTTTAGGCCGAAGGTGTTACCCGATCGTTTCGGAGGCGATCTTATTTAGTGGCCATGCCCTGGATCACCTTGTAGAGCGCGCGGATGGCGAAAGCCTCGCCACCCATCGGAGCATGCGGCTTGTCGGCGGCCACCCAGGCGTAGATGTCGAAATGCACCCAGCTTTTCGTCGCCGTTACGAAGCGCTTGAGGAAAAGCGCTGCGGTGATGGCACCGGCCATGCCGCCCGAGGGCGAATTGGTGATGTCGGCGGCGCGGGAGCGGATGTCCTTGTCGTAGCCCATCCACAACGGCAGGCGCCACATGGGATCGGTTTCGGATTTGGCAGCTTCCATCAGCTTGCCCGAGAGCGCTTCGTCATCGGTGAAATAGGGCGCGAGTTCTGTGCCGAGTGCGACGCGGGCAGCACCGGTCAGGGTCGACATGTCAACCATCAGCTCCGGCGGGTTTTCATCCGCATAAGCGAGCGCGTCGGCGAGGATCAGACGACCTTCGGCATCGGTGTTGTCGATCTGCACGGTGATGCCCTTGCGGCTCTTGTAGATATCGCCGGGGCGGAAGGCGTTGCCGGCGATCGAGTTCTCGACGGCCGGAACCAGAACCTGAAGATCGACCTTGAGGCCGGCATCCATGATCATCAGCGCAAGGCCCATGACGTTGGCGGCACCGCCCATGTCCTTCTTCATCAGCGCCATGTTGGCGGCGCCCTTGATGTCGAGGCCACCGGTGTCGAAGCAGACGCCCTTGCCGACCAGCGTGATGCGCGGATCGCCCTTTTTGCCCCAGCGCATTTCAAGCAGGCGCGGTGGGGAAACGCTGGCGCGGCCGACCGTGTGAACCAGCGGGAAGTTCTTCTCCAGCAGTTCGTCGCCGATGATCGAGGTCACCTCGGCGCCATAATGCTCGCCGAGCGCGCGGAACGCGGCTTCGAGCTCGATCGGCCCCATTTCATTGGTGGGTATGTTGACGAGGTCGCGAGCAAGGAAGACGCCGGCGAGCTGGCGCTCGACATCTGCTGCGTCGGCCGTGTTGCCGATAGAGAGACGCACGTCCCTCGCCTTTTCGGACTTGTATCGGGTGAAGCCATAGGTGCCGAGGCCGTAACCCAGCGCGATCTGCTCCGCCGTCAGCGCGCTCGATTCGATCCGCCAGTCGCCGGGCGGCAAGAGCTTGGACAACTTGCCGGAAATGAACGGCGCTTCGGAGGGCTCGCTGCCGAGACCATAAAACGCGCTGCCGATCTCGCCGCTTTCATTCGGGATCAGCAGAAGCGCGCCGGCTTCCGCCTTGAAGCCTGCGGCCTTGGCCCAGGCGAGCGCTGCCGCATCCAACGTGCCGCCTTCCAGGTCGGCGGGCGTTACAGCGTAAACGGTCTTCGTCGCCACGCCATTCGCGCTGAACGGATGGGAGCGTTCTGTATGCTGGTATGGGGTCATTCGGGCAGCCTTCGCAAGCGTCTGGAATCGTTCGTCTTAACGGTCTGTTAGGGTTAACAGTTTATTGATGGAGTGGAAATGCGTTAATGCCTGTCGCATCGCTGAAACGTGAAGCGGCGGCACCGGACCGAACGAGACCGCACCATGACCGCTTTCGCAGCACGTAAGACGTTCAGCAAGACCCGCCTCGCCCAATGCGCAGCACTTGCGCTCATGGCATTCGCCGCCACCAGTTGCGCCGGCAAGCGGGATCGTGATGGCCTCACGACCGGTTCGGTTCCAGCAACGCGGGTTTCCACCGGATCGCTGACAGGCATGAACGCCACGGAGCTTTCCGGCACCGAGCGCTCGATCGGCGATGCCTATGCCCGCGATCCGAAGAACAAGGAAGTCGGCATGCAATATGCCAGCGTCCTTGGAATGACCGGCAAGACGGCGCAGGCGCTGGCCGTCATGCAGCAGGTGGCGATCGCCCACCCGGAGGACCGCGACGTGCTTTCAGCCTATGGCAAGGCGCAGGCCGCGGCCGGTCAGCTGGAACAGGCTCTCACGACAATCAACCGCGCCCAGACGCCGGACCATCCCGACTGGCGGCTTTATTCCGCCGAAGGCGCCGTGCTCGACCAGCTCGGCCGTTCGGACGAAGCCCGCCAGAAATACCGCATGGCCCTGAGCGCCCAGCCGAACGACCCGAGCGTCATGTCCAATCTCGGCATGTCCTACGTGTTATCCGGCGACCTGAAGACCGCCGAAACCTATATGCGCAACGCCGCGGGCCAGCCGAGCGCCGACAGCCGCGTGCGCCAGAACCTTGCACTCGTCGTCGGCCTTCAGGGCCGCTTCTCCGAGGCCGAGCAGATCGCCCGCAAAGAGCTTTCGCAGCAGCAGGCGGATGCCAACGTCACCTACCTGCGCTCCATGTTGTCGCAGCAGAATTCCTGGGCGAAACTCGCCGACAAGGATGGCAAGCCGAAGGCCAACAACACGAACTGACGAAACGGGTGCCAAAACGCAAAAAGACCGGCGCGAGGCCGGTCTTTCTGTTTCCGCCGTTGGGCTCAAATGAAGCGCACGACCAGCGTGGCGATGCCGCCGAGCAAAGCGAGGTTGATGCAAAAACGCGCGAGCTGACCCATGTTCGTTCTCCCGATGAATTCGAAATCGATGGGTTGAGGTTTAGGGCTGCCGCGCTGAATAGTGTCTGAAATGGCGGTTCAGGTGGGGTTCATTCCACCATTTCCGCTTCATCTTTCGATCCGAGCTATGTCTCGAAATCGAAGTCATCCTCGAGTGGCATACCGGGTGGGCGTTGGCGGCCGTGACGAATGGCCAAAATTTCGATCGAAGATGGCCCGACCTGATAGTCGACCAGATAGTCGCCCATCACTAAACGGAAGACGCCCTGGACCGGGAGTTCATCGCTTGCATGCCCCATCAAGGGAAACTGCACCAAATTACGCTTTAGTCGCTTCAGATTGTCGGCCACGCGGAGAGCCGCGGCAGGGCTGCGTTCACGCAGGTACAATATCTCTCTCCGCAGATATGCTGCAGCACTCGATGATATGAGCACCTTCAAGCAGCGGCACCCTTGGCTGTCGACTCCAAGTCGCCAATGACCTCATCGAGGTCGAGCACATCCCCGCTCTCAACTTCCGCCCGCGCCTTTGCGATATCCAGAACCTCGCGCCCCTCGGTCGCCAAATAGGATTTCAACGCACGGACAATGACCCAGCTGCGAGAACGATCGCAGACTTCTGCGATTTCCTCGATCTGCTTAAGCACATCGCCGGGGAGCCGGATAGCAACAGGATCAGATAAGTCATGTTGTTTTGACACGCTTTTCTCCTCAATTTGTAATACAGATTGCGGAGAAATATGCCGCGAGTCAAATCACGGTTTTCATCGTGTTTGGCGGAAGACCCTATCAGAACTTGTCCGATACCTGGATACCAGCCGGACCAAGGATGACGGCAATCAGGACCGGCAGGAAGAACAGGATCATCGGCACGGTGAGCTTCGGCGGCAGGGCGGCCGCCTTCTTTTCGGCCTCGTTCATGCGCTCGTCACGGCCTTCCTGGGCAAGCACGCGGAGTGCCGAGGCGATCGGCGTGCCGTAGCGCTCGGCCTGGATAAGGGCCTGGCTGACCGCTTTCACGTTGTCGAGCTGCGTGCGGATGCCGAGGTTTTCGAGTGCCGTGCGGCGATCCTGGAGGAAGGAGAGTTCGGCGGTCGTCAGCACCAGTTCTTCGGCGAGCGGCGGCGACTGCTGTGCCATTTCTTCCGCTGCGCGGCGCATGGCCGATTCCATCGAGATGCCGGATTCGACGCAGATCAGCATCAGGTCGAGCGCATCCGGCCATGCTCGCTTGATCGAGGCCTGACGCTTGTTCATCAGGTTCGTGACATAGATGTTCGGCGCATAGAAACCGACATAGGCCACGACGATCGCGATCAGCATGCGGATCGGGAACGGCCGGCTTGCAAGATTTCCGAGAACGAAGATCCAGACAACCGCAACTGCCAGGAAAACGAACGGCAGAAGGAAGCGCGCCACGAGGAACATGTTGAGCGCATTCTGCGACCGCAGGCCGGCAGCGCGCAGCTTGTTGACCGTCTTGTCGTCCACCAGCGCCTCGCGCAGGTTGAACCGATCGACGATCTGGCGGGCGGACTGGTTGTTCTGCGCACGCAGCGACGTCTTGGATTGTTCGGCGTTCATGCGTGCCCGTTCGCGGGCGCGGATCTGCTCGCGCTCGGTCGAAACCGCCTTCATGCGCTTGTCGAGATTGCCGCGCTCCAGCAAGGGGCTTGCCAGGCTGAAAAGCGTGGCGAAGACGGCCACGGCGACGAGGATCGCCAGAAGCGTCGTCGGATCGGTAAGCGTTTTGGCCAGATCCATCGTCTCTCGTCCTCAGATATCGAAATTGATCATGTTGCGCATGACGAAGATGCCGATCGACATCCAGATGCCGGAACCCAGCAGGATGAGGTGGCCGCGCGGGTCGGTGAAGAGAATGCTGATGTATTGCGGAGAGGTCAGATAGACCAGGAGCGACACGATGAACGGCAACGCACCGATGATGCACGCCGATGCCTTTGCTTCCATCGACAGCGCCTGCACCTTGGCCTTCATCTTTTTTCGGTCGCGCAGAACCTTGGAGAGGTTGCCGATCGCTTCGGAAAGGTTGCCGCCCGCCTGACTCTGAATGGTGATGACGATCGCGAAGAAGTTCACCTCCGCCAGCGGCATCGTCATCATCATGCGGCTACAGGCTTCAGGAATGCTCAAGCCAACCTGCTGGGCGTCGATCACCCGGCGGAATTCCGTCTTGACCGGTTCCTGACCATCGGAAGCGATCAAGCGGATCGCGTCGTTGAGCGGCAGACCGGACTTGATCGAGCGCACCATGACATCGAGCGCGTTCGGAAACTCTTCCAGAAACTTTTTCTGGCGGCGCTTGACGAGGAAACCGACGATCCAGCGCGGCAGCCCCGCCGCGCTGACGAAGCCGGCTCCCACGGCTGCGATCAGCGGAAGTCCGGCAATCAAGGCGACCAGCAGGACAAAAATACCGAGGATGACGCTGAAGACGTAAAAGCGGCCGAGCGTGATGGACAGGCCGGTCTGAGTGAGCTTCGACTTGATGCCCCCGTCGCTCATCTTCTTGTGTTTTTCTTGCTGCTTCTTCTCGAGGTCCTTCAGCGAATCCTGCACGGACTTGCGGCGTTTCGAGAGTTCCTGCACGCGGTCGCGGGCAGCCTTCATCTTGGCAAGATCGGTCTCGGCGGACTTGACGCGGGAGAGCCGGGTATCGACCTTCTTTTCCGTTTCCATACGGGAAAACAGCAGGCCATAACAAAGACCTGCAGCGGCGATGGCTACCAGCGCGATGATCGCAACGACGATGATATTCATAGCGAACCCCGCGTTTTCTACCCTTCAACACAATTCCGATTGCAAAAACGCGTCACGCTCTTGCCGGAAGTGCGTCATCTCAGTCCTTGCCGCGCTCCATTCCGTCGAGAGCCGCCGCAAGGCGCTTCTCTTCGTTGAAGTAACGGGCGCGATCCCAGAAATACGGCTTGGCAATGCCGGTCGACAGGTGGCGGCCGATCAGGCGGCCGGAAGCGTCTTCGCCGTCGATCTCGTAGCGCATCAGGTCCTGGGTGACGATGACGTCGCCTTCCATGCCGATCACCTCGGTGATCTGGGTGATGCGGCGCGAACCGTCGCGCAGGCGAGCAGCCTGGACGATGACGTCGATCGAGCCGACGATGATTTCGCGCACCGTCTTGGCGGGCAGCGTGTAACCGCCCATGGCGATCATCGATTCCATACGGCTCAGGCATTCGCGCGGCGTGTTGGCGTGGATCGTGCCCATCGAGCCGTCGTGACCGGTGTTCATCGCCTGCAAGAGGTCGAAGACTTCCGGTCCGCGCACTTCGCCGACGATGATGCGTTCGGGACGCATACGCAGGCAGTTCTTGACGAGATCGCGCATGGTGATCTCGCCTTCGCCTTCGATGTTCGGCGGGCGGGTTTCGAGGCGCACGACATGCGGCTGCTGCAGCTGCAGTTCGGCCGTATCTTCGCAGGTGATGATGCGTTCGTGAGCGTCGATATAACGTGTCAAGCAGTTCAGTAGCGTGGTCTTGCCGGAACCGGTACCGCCGGAGATGACGACGTTACAGCGGACGCGGCCGATGATCTGCAGAAGCGTTGCGCCTTCCGGCGTGATGGCGCCGAATTTGACCAGCTGATCGAGGTTCAGCTTGTCCTTCTTGAACTTACGAATGGTGAGCGCCGGGCCGTCGATGGCGAGCGGCGGCGCGATGACGTTGACACGCGAACCGTCGGGCAGACGCGCGTCGCAAATCGGTGAGCTCTCATCGACGCGGCGGCCGACCTGGCTGACGATGCGCTGGCAGATCGACAGGAGCTGGGCGTTGTCGCGAAAACGGATCTCCGACTCGATCGTCTTGCCGCCCACTTCGATGAAGGTCTGGCCCGAACCGTTGACCATGATATCGGCGATGTCGTCGCGGGCGAGAAGGGGCTCGAGCGGACCGTAACCGAGAACGTCGTTGCAGATATCCTCGAGCAGTTCTTCCTGCTCGGAAATCGACATCGCGAAATTCTTGATGGTGATGATATCGTTGACGATATCACGGATTTCCTCGCGCGCGCTCTCCGCATCGAGCTTGGCCAGCTGCGAAAGGTCGATCGTGTCGATGAGCGCGGAGAAGACCTGGCTCTTGGTGTCGTAGTATAGTTCCGTGCGCGCCGGACGCTTGCGGCCGGCAGCCTGCGGAGCGAGCGGCGGCGGATTGATCTGCTGGCGCGAGGCGGCGTTCACGGGCTCGGACAGGACCTCCGGAGCAGGACGTGCCGCGGTGGGCGCTGATGCCGCCGGTGCCGCAGCAGCGGGCGGCGGTGGCGCAACGACGCTCCCGCTCTTTCCAAACCCTTCGTTTCCGCGTTTTCCAAACATATCGATTTCCTGCGGTTACGCCTTCTTGCGCGAAAGCATTCCGAGCATCTTGCCGAGGCCGCCCTTTTTCGCCTTCTTGACCGCGATACGGCCCGTGACGATGTGGGCGATCTGCGAAAAAGTTTCCGCGACCGCCGATTTCGCGTCGATCTCGGAAATCATGCGGCCGCTATTGGCGGCATTGCCAAAAAGCTGCACATCGAACGGAAGGATGGCGATCGGCTCGATTTCCAGCGGCTCGATGAAATCGGCGGGAGCAATCTCCGGGCGTTTCGCCATGCCGACCTGGTTGAGGACCAGATGTGGCGGCACGGTCGTTCGGGCGCATTTTTTTCAGCGCGAATCCAGCATGTTCTTGGTGTTGCGCAGGTTGGCAAGATCAGGAACGGCGGTGATCACCACCTCGTCTGCCTCTGCTAGAACGCTGAACGTGTCCACTCACACCAGCCATGTGGAATATCTAGTACCGCGACAGGCGCGGTTCGCTGCAGCAGTTCCATCACCGGCTGGAATGCAGCCGCGATCAAAATCATAGGCACGATCAAGCATTGACGGCGCTGCCAGCAAGCGAAAGATGTTCGGAACATTTCGTCAAGCAGGCGGTCGAAGAAGACATCTCATCCAAGACGTTCTGGTGCGAAAACACGGCTTCGGCAATGCCTTGTGCAGGATCCTGATCGAAGTCGATATTGGCAGTCCCGAATGGAAGGTCAAAATCAGCAAGAATGGTTTCTGTCGAAAACAGGTTTGAGATGCCAAAGGCGCAGTTATGCGCAATGGTCGACGATCCAACCCCACCCTTCGCTCCGATGAAGGCGACGGACTTGCCGATCCCAAAGGTTCAGCCTCTGGATCGACAAAGATCGAGCCGAAATAGACGAGAGGATGATCCGACATCTTGACCGGAGCCAACGAGATATTCGGAAATGCCGTTGCGGATCAGTTCGCGATAGAGTGCGATGTCATTGTAGCGGCCGATGACGATGACGCGGGTCGACGGATCGCAGACTTCCGCCAGCGGGGTCAGCTCGTCGAGCAGGTTCTTCGGTTCTGCCTCTGTCTCCAAGATAATGAGATTGGGCGTCGGCGACGAGGAAAACATGTTGGCGGCAGCGTTGGTGCTGCCAACGGTCACGCGAAGATTGACCTTGGTCATGCGCCGATCGCGCGCCATGCGGTCCATCATCCGCTGCATGACTTCGCTTTCGCAGAAGGCATGGATCGAAATGCGCGGCAGCGGGCGCAGCGCGTCGAATCGTCCGGGCGCTCGGCCTCCTCGGCGAACCGATCATCGGTGCCGGAAGTGCGGATTTCGTAATTGATCGCGCTCATCTCTGTCTCCGGTCCGAATGCCTTAGTTCGTGGTGTCGCTGGTGGTCTCGCCGCGATAATCGCTGATGACCTTGGCGCGCTGTGCTGCATCGATCGGGGTCATGCCGCGCGGGGCGATGAGATCGGTCGGATTGGCAATCTGGGCGGCCAGGTTGTTCTGGCTGGCGCAGCCAAAATTGTACCAGTTCTTGTTGCCGAACGTGTCGTTGGACAGATCCGACGGCCACTCACCGCAGGCGCTGGTCATAGCCTTGGTCGACACGAAGCTCAGCCGGATCGGCGCAGCGTCGCCGTTTGGCGAGGCGCCGTAGCTGTTCATCAGGATACGCTGCGGCTTGACGCCCTGGGAGACCAGTGCACGGCGGATTTCACCGGCAAGATTCTGGGCCGCGCCCGCATTGTAGGAGCCGTAGGGCACCTGGATCTGCATCGTGCCGGCGGCAGAACTCAGGAAATTCTGTCCGAAACCGCGAACCGTGTCCTTCATGCCGATCGTCAGCCGCACATCGCCGGAAGCGACGGGAATATCGATGCTCGACTGGCCTTCCGCCAGCATGATCGGATGGCGCGTACGATAATCGTCAGGGATGGAGCCGGTAATCAGCTGACTGTTGCCACAGGCAGACAGCAGCATGGCGGAGAGAGCCAATGCCGCTGCCGCGACGATCCTGCCGCGGGGGTTCAGTGGCGTATCCTGCAGGGCGCTCAGTCATGACGTTTCGTCCTTCGGCAGAGATGTTTCGAATGTCCATGGCCATGACCGATCACTTGTAGATAAAGCCGACCGCGCCGTGATACTGGCCGCCCCTGACGGGTTCCTTGCGGCCGTAGACCTTGTTCACGCGGTTCAGGAAGAAGGTTGCAGCGTCATTGTCCGGATTGAAATTGTCGTCCGGTCGGGCGATTTCATTGCGGGCTACCGGACGCACCAGATAGGGCGTCGCGATGATGACCAGTTCGGTTTCGTTGCGGACGAAATCCTTCGAGCGGAAGAGCGTGCCAAGGACGGGAACCTTGGAAATGCCCGGCATGCCCGACATGGCCTGACGAATATTGTCCTGCACGAGGCCGGCGATGACGATCGAGCCGCCCGAAGGAAGTTCGACCGTCGTCGAGGCTTCGCGCTTGCGGATCGACATATAGGTATTGCCGGGAACGCGTGGTGTGATGCCGTTGCCGGTGGTGGCCGAACCTTCGTAAGTCGGCTCCGATACGTTGGTTTCGATGGCGAGGCTGATGCGGCCCGGCGAAAGCACGATGGGTTTGAAGTTCAGCTCGATACCATAATCGACCGAATTGATGGTACGCTGGACGGTGGTGGTACCGTCCTCGGTGCTGACTTCCTGCTCTGCGGGCAAGCGATATTCGCCGCCCACATAGAACTTCGCCTGCTGACCGGAGATAGCGGTCAGGCTGGGTTCGGCAAGCGTGCGCATTACGCCGGCCTGTTCCATGGCGTTCATATAGCTTGCAAGGCCCGTATTGCCGACCATGCCGGCAAGCAGACCCGTTCCTGCAGTGGCCACGGCATTGCCGAGATTAACGGGATTGGCGAAGGAGATGGAACCCTTCGGCCCGGAAACCGAACCGTTGAAACCGAGCTGCTTCAGCACCTGACGGCTGACTTCGGCGACCGTAACCTTCAGGGTCACCTGGTCTTCGCCCTCGATCGTCAGCAGGTTGACGATCGACGACTTCTGACGCGTTTCGGCAAAGATGTCGGCGTCGCCATTATTGCCCTGGGCTGTAATGTTGCGGGTGGTCGCCTCACCACCTTTGAGGAAAGCGTTGGCGAGCTTTTCTGCCTGGGACGAGTCCTGCGGAGTGCGGACGGTGCCCGAGAGCACGATGTTGTCGGAGATGATCTCGACCTTTATGGCCGATTCCGGCAGGAAGCGTCGCAGGTTGTCCTGGAGGCCGGAGATATCGCGTTCGATCTCGACGTCCAGGCTGACGATCTCTTCACCGTTCGGGCCGAAGACGAAGATATTCGTCTGGCCGACGGTCTTGCCGAACAGATAGATGCGGCGCGACGTGCGGGTCACGGCATCGGCCATGCTCGGATCGGCGACCAGAATGTCATGCGCATCGGACGGAAGATCGACGACCAGCGCCTTGTTGAGGCCGAGCTGCAGCCGCTTGCGCACGCCCGGGCCGCTTTGCACGATGCGGATGACGCTGGCATCGGTTGCCGCATTGGCTTCGGAAAGCTTGAACGCCGCCGGGGCTAGGTCGAACTGAACGCCGGAAAAAGCAAGGCAGAAAGCCATGCTTGCCGCCGCAGAGCTACGAATCTTTTGCTTCAGATTTTTCAACTGACCGCTCCGTTCACTTCGCCTGCGCCGTCGTCGCCGTGCTTTTCACGATCGATCCGGATTTGATGACCTGGATATCCGCCTTGCCGTCT
>CBDDGK010000079.1:0-78061 GCA_965227625.1 Neorhizobium sp.
TGTTCACGGCAATGTCGATGCGCGCATCCTGCCGTTCCCGTCGATTACCCTGCATGACGTGCGCGTCGGCACCGATACGGACGGGCAACCGCTGGTGCAGGTGGCGCAGTTCTCGATGGACCTCGAGCTTGCGCCGTTCCTGTCGGGTGAGGCGCGTATCTTCGACATGCGCATCGATCAGCCGAAGGCGCGCATTCGCCTGCTGAAAGACGGCACGCTGGATTGGATGCGCGGCAGCAAGGCGGAAATCCCGGCTCGCCTTGTCGTCATCGAAGATGTGCATGTCAGCGGCGGCCAGATCGATCTCATAGACGAACAATCCGGCCGGTCACGGCGTATCACCGGCTTTTCGGCCGATCTGTCGGCCGCTTCTCTGCTGGCCCCTGGCGCGGTGACGGCAATGCGACGCTGGATGGCTATGAATCGCGGTTCAGCGTGACTAGCGGCACGGCCGATGTCGCGGCAAAGCGGATGCCGTTTCGCCTGCGTCTTTGGCCGGATGCCCAGCCGGTGGAAATCAATCTCGACGGCGAGTTGACGACGGCCGACAACAAGCCTGCCTATAACGGCAATTTCACCCTCGATTTCGTGCAGGAGGCTGCCGCGAAAGACGCGGTGAAACCGCCACCGCCGGGACCGCGCGTCAAGGGTGGTTTCGAACTCACCAACGAGCGCATCCGCATTCCGCAATACCGGCTGGAAGTCGGCGGCACCGACAATCCTTATGTCGTTACCGGCGAGGCGACGCTCGATACCGGCATGAAGCCGGAATTCCTGCTGACCGCCGATGGCCAGCAGATCGACGTCAACCGGCTGAGCGAGGGTAACGGCAATGGCGTCCAGGCCAAGACGGGCCGCGATCCGTCCGCCTCCGCACAGCGCCGTCTCAACAATTTCATCCGCATGGCCGCTTCGATCCCGATCCCGCAGGTGCCGGGGCGTGCGACGCTGAAACTGCCGGCGCTGATCGCCAACGACACGACGATCCGCGACATCAAGCTGGACGTCCGGCCGGCGGGGCGCGGCTGGGCGGTGGACAATGTCGTGGCGACCCTGCCGGGCCGCACGCAGCTGGAAGCCAAGGGCAATCTCGTCCTGCGTGACCGCATCTCCTTCGTCGGCGACATGCTCGTCGCATCGAGCCAGCCATCCGGCCTGTCCGACTGGCTTTCCGGCCGCGTGGCGCCGGAAATTCGCCAGCTTCGGTCCGCCGGGTTCTCGGCCAAGGTCAACCTGACGCCCGAGTTGCAGCGTTTCGACGGCCTCGAACTGGCCATCGGTCCGGCGACGCTCAAGGGGCGCGTGGAACGCCAGTCATCGCAAGGGCAGATGCCCAATCTGTCGATGAGCCTTGCCGGCAACGAGATCGACATCGATGCCATGCGGGCGCTGGGCTCGCTGCTGACGGGTGACGATGCCGGCCAGGAACATATTGGACCATCGCGTCGCGGCGACGCTAAAGGCGGATCGGTTCACCGCTTTCGGTGTGGCGGCCAACAATGTCGATACGGCTTTCACCATGGCGAGCGGCGTGCTGTCGCTGGAGCGGTTGTCGATCGGCAATATCGAGGGCGCGACGATTTCCGCCCGAGGCAAGGTCGAAGGTTCGCTCCTGTCCTATGCCGGCAATGGCACGATGAGCCTGCGCTCCGCCGATCCGACGGCGTTCCTTGCCATGTTGCGCGACAAGGGCCTGCCGCATCCGGTGCTGCAGCGGCTGGCGCACAACGCCTCCTGGTTTGCCAATACGGATCTGAATGCGGATCTCACGATCGGCGGCAATCTTGGCGGTGTCGAGCTTGGGGTGAATGGCCGGTCGAACGGGAGCATTATCAATGCTGACCTGAAACTGCCCGGCCTGTTCGACCTGACCGCCGCGACAGCGATGTCACTGCATGCGACGCTCAACAATCCGCGTGCCGAGGTTCTGCTGGGGCAGGCGGGGCTTGATCCGCTGCCCTTCGATGGAGACGGGGCGGGGCGCCTGGAGGTCAATCTCAAGCAAGGGGCGGGCGGCACCGCGAAGGCGGATCTGTCGTTCAAGACCGACAAGACGTCTTTGACCTTGAACGGCGATGTCAATCTGGCTGAGCAGGGGTTTGGCGAGGGGCGCGGTCATCTGGCGCTGAACAGCGCCGATATCGAGCCCTATCTCTTGATGAACGGCATCGGCTTGCCGCAATTCGGCACCGGCCTGCCGCTGGCATTCGATGCGGATGTCGCGATGACGGCAGATGCCGTGACGATCTCGGCGCTGAAGGGCAATGCGGAAGGCAATGGTTTCGCCGGCGATATCAAGGTCGACCGCAAGGCGCCCGGCCTGCCGGCAAGCGGCGCGGTTTCCGTCGATACCGCCGATCTCGCCTGGCTTGGCGAGGCGGTTTTCGGAACGATCGGCGATCCGCAAACCGGCGCCTTCTCGAAGAAGGCCTTTGCCAGACCGATCTTCGGAGGCGCCGATGTGGCGCTCGATGTCAAAGCCAAGACATTCCATGCCGGGGCGCTCGGCAATATTTCCGGCTTCTCCGGCAAGGTCGCCTATCGCAGCAGCGGCATCACGATCGAAAATGCCGCCGGCAATTGGCAGGGCGGCAAGCTTTCCGGCCGGCTGATGATGTCGAACGGCAATGGAACGGGCCTGCTGCAGGCACGGCTTGCGGTCGACGACGCCGATCTCGCGCCGGTCGTCTGGGCGTTCGGCGGCAAGCCGATCGCGTCCGGGCGGGTCGGCTTCACCATGTCGGCGGAATCGACCGGCAAGACGTTTGCCGAACTGCTCGGCGCGTCGAGCGGCTCCGCGGAAGTCAAGCTGAAGGGCTTGGACGGTCACGGGCCTCAACGGAGACGCGCTGAAGCCGCTGATGGCGGCGGCAGACAAGCTTGGCGGTGAAGTAACCGAAGCCAAGGTGCGGCCCCTTGTGGCGGCGATGATCCATCAGGGAAGCGCTGTCATCGGCGATGTCACCATTCCGGTGACGATCACGTCCGGCGAGGCGCGGGCGCAGAATATCACGGCCTCCGTCGGGTCGACGAAGCTTGCCGGCGAGGGGCGGTTCGATCTGTTCGACGAGGCGATGAGCGGCAATGTTGCGCTGACCTATAATGCCGGGGAAGAGGCTCTGGCGGGCGGTGATCCCACCGTCAGGCTCGATTATTCCGGCAATCTTTCCAAGCCGTCGGAGCAGATCGATGTTTCGGCGATGACCAATTTCCTGTCGCAGCGGGCTTTCGAGCAGGAGCGCCGCCGCGTCGAGACCTTGCAGGCGAGCGTTCTGGAAAAGCAGCGTCTGCGCCGTGAGGTGGCGTTGTACAACGCTCAGGCGGCGGAGCGTCAGGTGGCGCGTGAGCGGGCGGCAGCCGAAGAGCGGGCGCGTCAGCAGGCGGCCGAGATCGAGCGCCAGAAGCAGGCGACGGAAGCGGCGGCACGTGCCGCCGAACAGCAGCGGCAGCAGCAGAACGCCCAGCCGCAACTGATCATTCCGCCGACCGACAATACATTCCGCCAGGATATACCGCCGCTTGTGCCCGGCGGTTCACAAAACCTGCCGAGCTTGCCGGGCGTTCAGCGGTAAAGGGTGGGTTCAGACCCAGGCTTCGCGGTCGCCGAACGGGGTCGCGTCGTCGAAATTGGTCGTGCCGATCTTGTCGCTCTCGCCGGAGAGCAGCGTCGGCTTGGCCTGCTGATCGGAGGATTTGTCGCCGGCCTGGGCGTAGCCATGCTTCAGCTTTTCGGCAGCCTGCGCGGCTTCCAGCTGCGCCTTGAGCGCCGCGAGCTGCTGTTCGATCTTGGCCTTCTTCTGCTCGTCGGTCTCTTTGGCAAGACTATCCTGCATGGCAGAAATCTGCGCTTCGAGATCGGCGGTGCTGGCCGCGCTTGAGCCGGTCGCGGAAGAGGAAAGGAGGGTAGAAGCGGAGGAGGAAATGGCGTCGACCATTGGAGTAACCTTTGGAAAGAAAAGTCGGGAAAATTCCCGGCTCGGAGGCTAATCCATCGCCGTGAGTCGCTCCGGTTAATTTTTCGTAGGAAATCTCAACCGGCGGGTGATCTGGGTTATGATGATGTCAGATCGCGCTTTTTGACATTCTAGGTATATTAACTGGCCTTGAGCCAGTTCAGGACGTGGACGCGCAAAGCCGAGGAGAGATTGCTCTCGGGGCCGCGCTGGTCGTCGATCTCGGCGATCAGTGCTGCGAGGCTTATGTGACGCGCGGCGGCGATCGCTTTCAGCTCGATCCAGAATTCGTCTTCGAGTGAAAAACTCGTGCGATGACCATGCAAGGTCGCGGAATGTTTGCGGATCACGAAACTCTCCGGGACCATCTGACAAGTGCGGCTATTCAAACCGCGATCACTCTTGCGTCAAGTCGGTCGGTGAGACTTGGTTGATAAATTCTTGACGATCGTCAAAAACGGGTCAATCGTCCTGACGCGATTTCTCGCCATCCTTGGCGGACTTTTCCAGCCGTCCCTGGTCGAGTGTCTTTTCCGCTTTGGTGTTCAAAGCCTTGGTGAGCGATTTTTCCGCCTTGGTGCGGCCGAAGGTGAGGCGGTTCTGTTCCGCCTCCTTCTCCTTGTCGAGCCGGGCCTTGCCCTTCTTGAACTGGCGCAGATTGACGATCTCGGCGCTCATGGCAGGTCTCCCGGAAAGGGCTCGTTGCGTTACTGCTTCTTGCGGAACGAATCGAGCGATACGACCGAGCCCGGCTTCTTTTCTTCGTCGCTCTTCGGCTTGTCTTCGCCATCGATCGGCTTTGCCACGGCTTCGACCGGAATGGCGGTGATTTCGGCCGAGGTGTTCTCGTCCTCGTCGGCCAGCGGAACTTCGAATTCCAGTTCGAAATTCACCGACGGGTCGTAGAAGCCGCGGATTGCGTTGAATGGGATCACCAACCGCTCCGGCGTGTCGGAGAAGGAGAGGCCCACTTCGAACTGCGTTTCGGTGATCTTGAGATCCCAGAACTGGTGCTGGATGACGATGGTCATCTGCTCGGCGTATTTCGCCTTGAGGTGCTGCGAAATGCGCACGCCCGGCGCGCCTGTGAGGAAGGTAATGAAGAAGTGATGGTCACCCGGAAGCCGGCCGGTCGCGGCCACCTCGGTCAAAACCTTACGGATGACGCCACGCAATGCGTCCTGCGCCAGAATGTCGTAACGGATGTGATCCTGCCCCATACGGTCCTGTCTTTCCCAATTCTTCTCGTCTTTTCGCCAAACGGCTGTGCCGTTCGTAAGACGCGTTATGCCATGCCGTCCGGGCGCAGGAAAGCCCTGCTTCGATGTCCCGAGTCAGCACCAATAATATTCGACTGAGGCGTGAAGGTGAAGGCTTCTGTTGCCAGGTGCCTTCGGACCCCGCCTTACGGGGCTAACCGTAAGGACTTAGAGCGGAATTCCCGCACCGCCATTAGGCAGCGAGAGCGTATTCCTTAGCGTTGTTGTCGTTTGCAACTACACTTTTTGACCCGATAACGGTGGTATCATGCCGAGCAAAAGTTCGATCTTTACGCCCTTGTCGATCCTATTTCGCCCCCATCATAAGCCGGTCATGAAGTCTTTCCGAGAGGAAAGACCGGTTGACCGACCGGTTTATGGTGGAGGCGCCGGGTACCGCCCCCGGGTCCAATAGGTTTATTACACCGACCGTTTATTGCCATAGCCGAGCGGATGCCCGGCAAGCTTGATATAGGCGTTTCGTCAGCGGATGAAAAGGGGTTGCATCACATTCGAAATCGCTTCTACAACATCATCTTGTCGATGTTCCCGAATTCCGGGAGCTTTCATAACGAGGAGAGGGTTCATGAGCGAATATTTCGATGATGTGAAAAAGTATGACGCCGGTGCCAGCGAGGAAATCGTGGGCAAGATCGTGAAGCATCTCGGGATCGCTCTGCGTAACCGGGACTCCGCGAACGTTGCCGCCAGCGACAAGACGGAACTCGACCGCGTCGTCACCAACTGGTGCGGCAAGAAACTCGGCGTCACCGGCGAAGCCGCCGAAAACGCCGTCGCTGCTGCGGCCAAGGCCATGGCTGCCGACCGTTCCAAGTCGCGCGTCACCTTCTACTACCTGGTTGCCAAGGAACTCGGCAAGCTCGAGAGCCTCTGAGTTCTTGCGCCATCAATTCGTCGTTGCCGGTCTTTTGAGACTGGCAACGACAAACGTTCGCCGCTAGGTAGTCCACGCCCGTTGCGGATCCGGTATGCTATCGGCGATGCAGGTCTGGGCTGATTTGCGAGGAGGCGAACAATGGGCAAGCGGATCGTATTCACCGGCGGCAGCGGCAAAGCCGGCAGGCACGTGGTGCCTTATCTCCTGGGCCAGGGACACGAGGTCTTCAACCTCGATCTCGTTCCGCTCGATTGTCCGGGCGTCAACACTCTCATCACCGACCTGACGGATAGCGGCGAAACTTTCAACGCGCTGTCCATGCATTTCAATTTCAAGGGCCTTGAGACGGGCAAGGGGCCGGCGCCGGTCGATGCGGTCGTGCATTTCGCCGCCGTCCCGCGCATCCTGATGCGGCCGGATAATACGACGTTCGCGGCCAATACCGTTTCGACCTATAACGTCATCGAAGCGGCGATGAAGCTCGGCATTCGCAAGGTGATCATCGCGTCGAGCGAAACGACCTATGGGGTCTGCTTTGCCGAAGGAGACAAGGATTATCATTCGTTTCCGCTGACCGAGGATTACGACGTCGATCCGATGGACAGCTACGGGCTTTCGAAGGTCGTCAACGAAAAGACCGCGCGTGCCTTCGCCATGCGTTTCGGGGCCGATATCTATGCGCTCCGGATCGGCAATGTCATTTCGCCGGAGGACTATGCGCGCTTCCCGGCCTTTCTCGCCGATCCGCCGTCGCGCAAGCGCAATGCCTGGAGCTATATCGACGCTCGCGATCTCGGCCAGATCGTGCACCGTTGCGTCGAGAAGGACGGGCTGGGCTATCAGGTGTTCAACGCGGTGAACGATACGATCACCGCCTACGAGCCGACGAAATCTTTCCTGCAGAAATATGCCCCGAAAACGCCGGTTACTGGTGAAATCGGCGAATTCGATGCGCCGATCAGCAATCGCAAGGCCCGCGACGTGCTCGGTTTCGTTGAGGAGCATGACTGGCGCAAATACGTTTCGAAGTAACCCAGGCGATGCGAGATCGCTAAAATAGCCGGGGACATCGGTCGCGGGGACGTTGGTCCCGCTATCCTGTGCTATTATGTAAATCGATGATTTTGGAATCGGTGGCCAGACCATGAAACAGTATCTCGACCTTCTCCGGCATGTGATGGAAACCGGTCTCGACCGCGGCGACCGGACCGGTAAGGGTACGCGCTCGGTTTTCGGCTACCAGATGCGCTTCGATCTCAACGAGGGCTTTCCGGTCCTCACCACCAAGAAGCTGCACCTGAAATCGATCATTCATGAGCTGCTGTGGTTCCTGAAGGGCGACACCAATATCCGCTATCTCAAGGAAAACGGCGTTTCCATTTGGGATGACTGGGCGGACGAGAATGGCGATCTTGGACCGGTTTACGGTTCGCAGTGGCGCTCCTGGCCTGCGCCGGACGGTCGTCATATCGACCAGATCGCCCAGCTGATCGAGAGCCTGAAGGTCAACCCGAATTCGCGCCGCCACATCGTTTCCGCCTGGAACCCGGCGGAAGTGGACGAGATGGCGCTGCCGCCCTGCCACTGCCTGTTCCAGTTCTATGTCGCCGACGGCAAGCTTTCCTGCCAGCTCTATCAGCGCTCGGCCGACATTTTCCTCGGCGTGCCGTTCAACATCGCGTCCTACGCGCTGCTGACGATGATGGTGGCACAGGTCACCGGCCTGAAGCTCGGCGATTTCGTGCATACGCTGGGTGATACCCATATCTATTCGGATCATTTCGAGCAGGCCAAGCTACAGATGACCCGCACGCCGAAGCCGCTACCGAAGATGCACCTCAATCCTGCGGTGAAAGATATCTTCTCGTTCAAATACGAGGATTTCACGCTGGAAGGGTATGAGGCCGATCCGCATATCAAGGCTGCGGTGGCGGTGTGACCAAGCCGCGCATTTCCATTATCGCCGCGGTCTCCCGCAACGGCGTCATCGGCCGCGACGGCGACATGCCTTGGAAGCTTTCGACGGACCTCAAGCGCTTCAAGGCGCTGACGCTCGGCAAGCCGGTCATCGTCGGGCGAAAGACCTTCGACAGTTTCGGTGGCAGGCCGCTGCCGGGGCGCCCGCATGTGATCGTCACGCGCAACCCCGATTTTCACTATGAAGGGGCCGATGTTGCATCGTCGCTGACGGACGCGATTGCGATTGCGGGCGCCAGGGCGGCGGAGCTTGGAACCGACGAGATCTACGTGCTCGGCGGCGGCCAGATTTATGCCGAGGCAATTAAGATCGCCGACACGTTGCGCATCACGCATGTGGATGCAGACATACTCGACGGCGATACGGTGTTTCCGGCGATCGATCCTGCGCGGTTCGACAAGGTCGAAGAGGTCGCGGTCCCGGCCGGCGAAAAGGATAGTTATGCCACTATTTTCGCCACTTACGTGCGCCGGACTGCGGCAAACTGAAACATTTCGTGACCGTTGACCTGGAAGTTATCAGGCCCGCGTTGAAAGCAGGTCGCCGCATACCTATAACGGCATGGCGCGATTTCCGTCACACGGTATAGTCGCGGCATGGGAGTGGTACGAACAAAGAGGTTTTGATGCCCTGGAGCAATCAGAATGGTGGCGGCGGCGGTCCTTGGGGCGGCGGCGGTGGCGGTAATAATCAAGGACCCTGGGGACAGGGACCTAACCGCCCACGCGGCGGCGGGGGTGGCGGCAATAATGGCGGTCCGCCTGATCTCGAGGACATTATCAGAAGAAGCCAGGATCGGTTGCGCGGCGTTATGCCGGGTGGGTTCAATGGCGGTGCATTCGTTATCGTACTTCTCGTCGTGGTCGCCTTCCTGGCGTTCCAGTCGATCTATACCGTGCAGCCTGACGAGCGCGGTGTCGAACTTCGCTTCGGCAAGCCCAAGGACGAGATTTCCATGCCGGGCCTGCATTTCCATTTCTGGCCGCTGGAATCCGTCGAGATCGTCAAGGTCACCGAACAGCAGCAGAATATTGGCGCCACGCGCAATTCCTCGTCGAATGCCGGCTGGATGCTGACGGGCGACCAGAACATCGTCAACGTGCAGTTCTCGGTTCTGTTCACGATCACGGATCCGAAGGCCTATCTCTTCAATCTTGAAAGCCCGGCCGCGACCCTGCAGCAGGTTGCCGAAAGCGCGATGCGCGAAGTGGTCGGCCGCCGTCCGGCGCAGGATATTTTCCGCGATAACCGCGAAGGTATTTCGACCGAGGTGCGCAACATCATCCAGGGCACGATGGACACCTATGGTTCCGGCATTTCGATCAATGCCGTGCCGGTGGAAGATGCGGCCCCGCCACGCGAAGTTGCAGACGCCTTCGAAGAAGTGCAGCGCGCCGAGCAGGACGAGGACCGTTTCGTCGAGGAAGCCAACCAGTATGCCAACCAGCGGCTCGGTCAGGCCCGCGGTCAGGCGGCTCAGATCCGTGAAGAGGCGTCCGCCTACAAGGATCGCGTCGTCAACGAAGCGACCGGTGAAGCCCAGCGTTTCGTTTCCATCTACAACGAATATGCCAATGCGCCGGAAGTGACGCGTCGCCGTATCTTCATCGAAACGATGGAAGCGGTGCTGAAAAACTCGCGCAAGGTGATTATCGACAATAAGGACGGCGTCGTTCCCTATCTGCCTTTGAATGAGATGATACGGCCGCAGCAGCAGAATCAGCAGGGGGCCAACCGATGAATTCCAATCGTTTCATGGCGTTCCTCGTCAGCCTCGGCGTTCTTTGCTTCCTGATCTACTCCTCTGTTTTCGTGGTCAACGAACGCGAGCAGGCGATCGTCGTCCGCTTCGGTCAGATTCAGGACGTCAAGAGCCAGCCGGGCATCTACTTCAAGCTGCCCTTCGCCTTCATGGATGCTGATCGCGTCCAGTATGTCGAAGACCGTGCACTGCGCTTCGATCTGGACAATATCCGTGTCCAGGTCCGCGGCGGCGCCTTCTATGAAGTCGACGCATTCGTGGTCTATGCGATCTCCAATCCGCGTCTCTTCCGTGAAACCGTGTCGGGCGACCGGGAATCGGCAGAATCACGTCTCAGCACCCGTCTCGACGCTGCACTTCGCCGGGTTTACGGTCTGCGCAACTTCGATGCGGCTCTGTCGAACGAACGCGTTGCGATGATGCTGGAAGTCCGCCAGGACCTGAATGCCGCAGCGGAAACGCTGGGTCTTTCGATCCGCGACGTTCGTATTCGCCGCACCGACCTGACGCAGGAAGTCTCGCAGCAGACCTTCCAGCGCATGAAGGCCGAGCGTCTTGCGGAAGCGGAACTGATCCGCGCCCGTGGTAACGAACAGGGCCAGCGCCGCCGTGCGATCGCCGACCGTCAGGTCGTCGAACTGCAGTCGGAAGCGCAGCGCGATTCGGAAATCCTGCGCGGTCAGGGCGATGCCGAGCGCAACAAGATCTTCGGCGAAGCCTTCCAGCGCGATCCGGCCTTCTTCGAGTTCTATCGCTCGATGCGGGCCTATGTTGCCTCCATGGCGGACCCGAACACGACCATGGTGCTTTCGCCGGATTCCGAATTCTTCCGGTTCTTCAACTCTTCCGGTGGCTTGCCTCCGGGAACGGTCGCGCCGCCGGCACCTGCCGCACCGGCAAAACCGGCCAACAATTGATCCGGATGGGCGAGGGCGGCGGCAAGCCGCCCTTTTCCTTATTCCGACGATCCACAGGCGATGCGGGCATGCGGTAAATTCCTCACGAAAAGGTAATTTCCCCCGACCTCAATCCACCTTATGCTCTGCCGAAACTCCGCCCGATTCAAAGGGTCCTATGACGCGCCCGCGTGAGTTCGCTCACCGGCGGGATGCGGAAGTCCAACAGCGAGGATGCCAGATGGCCCATTCGGCTCGATCGACCTTCAAGCGCACCGTCACGCTGACGGCCGCCCTAGCTTTGCTGGGTGGCCCCCTGGGCGGCCCCTGGCAGGCGATGGCCCAGACTCCGGCGCAGCCTATCCCGCCGGCGCCGAGCCAGAATGCCAATCCGGCGGCGCCTGCCGCCCCCGGCGCGATGCTGCCGGCACCGCCGACACCGTCTCGGAAACTCAATCCGCCGCCGCCGGGTCCGGCCATGATGGCGGCCGGCCCGGCCTCGATCGCCGATCTCGCGGAAGGTCTGCTCGACGCGGTTGTCAACATTTCCACGTCGCAGAGCGTCAACGATACCGGCGCGGGTCCGCAGCCGCAGATCCAGGAAGGGTCGCCCTTCCAGGAATTCTTCGAGGACTTCTTCGACGGTCAGGGCAATCAGAATTCCAACCAGAAGGTTTCGTCGCTTGGCTCGGGCTTCGTCATCGACCCATCGGGTTATGTGGTCACCAACAACCACGTCATCGAAGGCGCCGACGATATCGAGGTCATCTTCCCGAACGGCAGCAAGCTTAAGGCCAAGCTGGTCGGCACAGATACCAAGACAGACCTTTCGGTTCTGAAGGTGGAGCCCAAGGCACCGCTGAAGGCCGTGCGCTTCGGCAATTCCCGCCAGATGCGCATCGGCGACTGGGTGATGGCGATCGGCAACCCGTTCGGCCTCGGCGGTTCGGTGACGCTGGGCATCATTTCGGCCCGCGGCCGCAATATCAATGCAGGCCCCTACGACAACTTCATCCAGACGGATGCGGCGATCAACAAGGGCAATTCCGGCGGTCCGCTGTTCAACATGCGCGGTGAGGTCATCGGCATCAACACGGCGATCATCTCCCCGTCGGGCGGCTCGATCGGTATCGGTTTCGCCGTACCGACGGAGCTTGCGGAAAACATCGTGCATCAGCTGATCGAGTTCGGCGAGACCCGCCGCGGCTGGCTCGGCGTGCGCATTCAGCCGGTCACGGAAGACGTGGCATCCAGCCTCGGCCTGGACAAGGCGCGTGGCGCGCTGGTCTCCGGCGTCGTCAACGGCGGCCCGATCCAGAACGGCGAGATCAAGTCGGGCGACGTGATCCTGACCTTCGACGGCCAGCCGGTCAACGAGATGCGCGACCTGCCGCGGATCGTGGCGGAAAGCCCGGTCGGCAAGGCGGTCGATGTGCTGGTGTTGCGCGACGGCAAACAGCAGACGGTCAAGGTGACGCTCGGCCGCCTGGAAGACACGACCGAAGAGGATGACGACAAGGACCAGCCGGCAGCACAGCCGCCGCAGGGCCAGCAGGGGAACAATCAGGCGCCGCAGAGCAAGCCGCCCGCCGACCAGAAGGGACAGACCGGCCAGCAGGAGCCTTCGACCCTGTTCGGCATGACGCTTGCGCCTTTGGACGAGGCTCGCCGCAAGAGCTTCAGCATCGTCGAAAGCGTCGAAGGCGTGGTGGTGACGGCGATCGAGCCGAATTCGCCGGCGGCGCAGAAGGGGCTGAAGGTTGGCGAGGTGATCGTCGAAGTGGCCCAGGATTTCGTCGAAAACCCGTCTGACGTGTCCAAGCGCATCAACATGCTGAAGGCCGAAGGCCGCCGCAACGCGCATGTCATGGTCTCGGACGCTTCCGGCAACCTGCGCTTCATCGCGCTGCCGCTGGAATAATCGGCGCGGATTAGAAAAGAGATCTAAATCGCCCGGAAGCCAGAGCGGCTTTCGGGCGATTTGCGCTTCAGCCGGCGGCGGTTGCCCGATGTTGCCGCCACTCGACATGTGTCACCGCGTAGACGACATGGGGCTTCAAATGCGGATGGGTGTCGGGCACGCGCGGATGGTCGAAATCCATCTCGGCTGCACGATGGAGGCCGATACGTTTCATCACGGACGTTGAACGATGATTGTCCGGCACGGCAAATGACACGACCGCGTCGAGGTGTTTTTCGTCGAAGGCGAAGTCGAGCAGTGCGCGGGCAGCTTCCGTCACGTAACCGTTGCCCCAGAACCGCGTCGCGAGCCGCCAGCCGATCTCGACCACGTCGGGAGGAAAGATTTCCGGCATGTTGACGTAGGAGAGGCCGCAAAAGCCCATGGGCTCCCGCGTCTCCTTTAGTTCGAGGCAATAGAAACCAAGGCCAGTGTCCTCGATCATCCCGTTGAGCTTTGCCATTAGCGCATCTGCTTCCGCATAGCTCCGGCGAAAGGGAAAGAATTCCATCACCTTCGAATCCGCATTGATCTCCCGAAAGAGATTGCGGTCTTCATCTTGCCAGTTGCGCAGGCGCAGGCGTTTGGTTTCGAGGATGATCATGAGCCACGTGATGGTGAGATTATCGCGCCTTGGAAGACGATTTGGGCTTTTCGAAGCTGATCCGAAGTTTCGTGCCGGTCGCATCGGCGAAACGTTGCAGGGTACGCGTGGAAGGCATGGATCGGCCGCTCTCTAGGCGAGCGATTGCAGCCTGGGTCGTGCCCATCGCTTTGGCAACGTCTTCCTGAGTCATCGAGGCTTGCGCTCGCGCTTTTATCAGAGCCTCGGCCAGAGCGAATTCCTCTTCCAGCGCATCATAAGCCGCCACAAATTCGGGGTCTTTAAACCATTCTTTTGCGGCTTCGCTGACGAGAAAGCTCTTATTGGTCATCTGACATCCTTTGCGCGTCTCAGCGCAATTTCGATTTCCCGTCTCGGCGTCTTTTGCGTCTTCTTCTGAAAGACATGTAAAACTACGATCCGCTGTCCGGAGGCTGTTACATAAGCTGCCCGTGCTATCCCATCGCGGCCACGCATCCGCATTTCCCAAACGGGACCTTCCAGATGTTTCACGTAAGGCTCATGAACCTTGGCTGGGCCTTCCAGCTCGATGAGCCTTACGATACGTAGAAAATTTGCAATGATATCCTTGGGAAATGCTTCCAGCTCATCGCGGACGCGATCATTCAGAAACTCCATTTTCCAAGACATGGAATATACCATTTTTGCAATGATTTTCAATGCAAATGGTGCTGGCTTCCACCAGTTATGTCAATCGCAAAAGTTGTGCTCAGGCGACTGTGAAATCCGTTTTCCGATACCCCTGGATATAGAGCAGCGCCGTCAGGTCGCCGTGGTCGATGCGGATTTTGGCCTGGGCGGCGACGGTCGGCTTGGCGTGTAGCGCGACGCCGGAGCCGGCGATGCCGAGCATGCCGAGGTCGTTGGCGCCGTCGCCCACAGCGATCACATCGTCAGGCGTAATTCCGAGCCTTGCGCTGATCTCTTCCAGGGCGTCCACCTTGGCCTGCTTGCCGAGAATGGGCTCTGCCACTTCGCCGGTCAGGAAACCGTCCTTTTCGATCAGGAGGTTGGCGCGGTTTTCATCGAAGCCGAGCGTCGCGGCGATGCGGCTGGTGAAGACGGTGAAGCCGCCGGAGACGAGGGCGCTGTAGAAGCCCCGGGCTTTCATCGTGGCAATCAGTTCCGGGCCGCCGGAGGTGAGCGTGATGCGTTGTGCAATGACCTCGTCGACGACGCTGATCGGCAGGCCCTTCAGGAGGGCGACGCGTTCGCGCAGGGCGGGTTCGAAGGCGATTTCGCCATTCATGGCGCGGGCAGTGATCGCCGCGACCTTGTCCTTCAGGCCGACGACATCTGCGAGCTCGTCGATGCATTCCTGGCCGATCATGGTCGAATCCATATCGGCGATCAGGAATTTCTTCCGCCGCGTTTCGGCCTCCTGCACCACGACGTCGATCGGGGCGTCTGCGATCAACGAGCGGAGAGCTGCTTCTGCGGCAAGCGGATCGGCGCCGTCGCGCAGCGCAAGATCGCAGGCAATTCCATCGGCAAGCCAGTAAAGGCCGGAAGCGTTTGTCGCCTCTGCCGCTTGTTCTCCAAGCTTCGGGCTGAGAACAGGATTTGACGGATGGGCAATGAGCGTGGCAACGAAAGCCATATGAAGACCGACCTTATCGAAACTGTGGACGCAATCCTGATAACCGGGCCGACGGCAAGCGGCAAGTCGGCGCTTGCCGTGCGTTTGGCGCGCGAGAGCGGCGGCGTAGTGATCAATGCGGACAGCATGCAGGTTTACGACACGCTGCGCGTGCTGACCGCACGGCCGGCGGATGACGAGATGGAAGGCGTGCCGCACCTGCTTTACGGTCACGTACCGGCAACACGGGCCTATTCGACGGGCGAATGGCTGCGGGACGTTCAGGAGGTGCTAGGCCGCCTGAGAGATGAGGGCAGGGTGCCTGTCTTCGTCGGCGGGACCGGGCTTTATTTCAAGGCGCTGACCGGCGGGCTCTCAGACATGCCGGAAATCTCGCAGGATATCCGCTGCCAAGTGCGGCTTCGCCTCAAGGAAGAAGGTGCCGAAGTCCTCCACGCGGAGCTTGCCCGGCGCGATGAGGCGGTGGCGGCAAGTCTGGAGCCGAAGGATGGCCAGCGGATCGTGCGGGCTCTCGAAGTTCTGGAGGAGACCGGGCGTTCTATCGCCGAGTTCCAAGGCAGGCAGGGGCCGATGGTGATCGACCCGGCGCGGTCGAAAAAGCTGGTCGTCCTGCCGGACCGGAAGGTGCTGCATCAGCGTATCGACAACCGATTCGAGAAGATGCTTGAAAGCGGCGCGATCGATGAGGTGAGGGCGCTTGTCGCGCTTTCCCCCTCGCCCGACGTACCGGTCATGAAGGCAATCGGCGTAGCGCAAATTACCGACATGCTCGAAGGTCGGATGAGCCGCGATGACGTTATAGAGCGTGGTTCGGCGCTGACCCGGCAATATGCCAAGCGGCAGATGACCTGGTTCCGCAACCAGATGGATGAGAGCTGGGAGCGTGTCGGCTAGGCCTTAAATTCGCAATATTGAACTGACCGATGCGACCGGAAAGCTGCCAGGCAAGAGGAGAGGCGCAAGTCTACCTACGAGCTTTTCCACTCGTCCCATTTAACCAACAACGCCTTATGACGCTCGGACAAACTGCCTCTACTACCTTGAAGCTCCGGAAAGGCGTGCGCCCCCCAATTGGTCCGCTCAATCACAAAGGTGACGGCCTCATGTCGTGTCATCCCAGCCGCGGCTTCCAATATGGAGATACGCTCTTCCTCTGTCGTGGTGATGAGCGCATCAACTATCGATCTAATTTGCCGCCATCGCGTGTTCTCAAGGAAAAGCTGTTTGGTACGACGTGACCGACTGCCATCCCATTCGCATAGGTTGCATCGGCCGTCCTCGATTTCATGCGCGCAGTTCTCGTACCCATAAATCAAATGTGAGCATTCTGGGCATAGCTCCAACATTTCCGAGGTGGTCGCGACATAACTACTCTGGCATTCGACACACTGCTGCCGGGCTCTATTTTCGTTCTGCCTCTCACCCATCGGCGATTAATACCGTCGTGTCGGCGCGACCGCAATTGGTTGCTCGTGGCCAAGATGTTCGTATCGGGTATCGCTTTACGCAGCCGCTACCCAATAGATCGCAGGAAGAACTCAATCCTTGTCGTAGAGGCTGCTGAGTGGCTTCTTGAGCAGGCTTTCGCGTAGCGATCCTTCGCGGCGAAGCAGGGGATTTGGACGCGGCGCGTTGTCTGGTGGCGGGGCGGGGCGCTGGAAGGTCGGCGGCGGGTTTTCTGCGCTGCGCTCGCGGCGAAGATCGGCGAAGCGATCCGGGCGTGGTGCGGGCGGCGGCTCGGAGATCGGGCCGCGGGGCAACATATCCGGACGATAGGGTTCCGGCTGCGGGGCGAGCGGAGGTGCGGTCACGCTCGGGTTCAGGGATACATGGCCCGTGGTGCGAAGCTCCCGGCTCCACCGTTCCAGTTCCACGTCGCTCGCCGGCGGAAAATCGTCATCCACCTCTTCGGCTTCCGGCGCCGCATCGATGAAGGAAGGGTTGGCGGCACCATAACTCTGCTGGAAAGCCGAAATGTCGGGGCCACTGACGGCGCGCATGCGGGCGACGACGGTGCGCAGATCGACCGTATCGGGCGTCTCCTCGGTGCCTTTCTCGACAACGCCGTTTGCCTTGGGCAGGTAGCGTTTCTCGACGCGGGCAAACTTCATGCGCATCGGCACGGAAATCGCTTCGCCGAAGGCGATCGCTTCGCCGTTGCCGATCGACGACAGGAAGCTGGTGGTGGAGATCGACGAGTTCGGAATCGCGGACTTGATGATTTCCTGGTCGCGGTCGTTCGAAAGGCGCATCGCAAACAGCGTCGAGCACTGCGACAGGATCGTCTGATCGAGTTCGCCGGGGCGCTGGGTGATGACACCGAGCGAGACGCCGTATTTGCGGCCTTCTTTGGCGATGCGTGAAATCGCCTGCCGGGTCGGGAAGAAGCCGAGATCGCGATCGGCCGGAACGTATCGATGCGCTTCTTCGCAGACGACCAGCATATGGATCGCGCCATTGCTCCAGAGCGCCAGCTCGAAAGCCATGCGGCAAAGGATGGAAGCGACCGAATTGACCACTTCCGACGGGATGCCGGCCAGCTGGAAGGTTGAAATCGGCCGGTCGCCACCCGGAATGCGGAAGATGTGTGCGATGGTCTCCATGATCGTGTCGTTGATCGTGTTGTTGGAGAACATGAAGTGATAGCGCGGGTCGTTGATCGCCGACATGACGCGCATTTTCAGGGCGCGCAGGAAGGGCTTGTCGCTGCGGCCTTCGAGGCGACCGATTCGCTCGTCGATCAGCGCCAGCAGGTCGGCCATTCGATATGGCACCGGCGTATCCGCCGTCACCGAACTCTTTTCGGTCGTGCGGCGCATGAGCGACGCATCGCTGCCACGGAATGCGCGTTTTGCCTCGGGAATGACGTCGCGCAGAATATCGAGTTCTTCGGCCACAGCCGGGCGGCCGCGGAAGATGACTTCGGAGAATTCCTCAAGGCGCATCAACCAGAAGGGCAGGTCGAGCGTATCGGTATCGATAACGACCGCATGGTCTGGGAAGGCGGCGGCAAATTCGTTATGGGGGTCGAGAATCAGGACCCGGAGTTTCGGGTCGGACTCGATGGACTTGTGCAGGAGCAGCGAGACGGCCGTCGATTTGCCGACGCCAGTCGAGCCGACGATGGCAAAATGCTTGGACAGCATGGACGGGATATGGATCGTCGCGTCGATCGTCTCATCCTGCGTCAGCTTGCCGATAACGCAGTTGTCGCTCTGGCCGGTGTCGTAGATGCGCAGGAGGTCGGCGGCGCGAATGCGATGCGCAACGGCGCCGAGATAGGGGTAGCGCGAGATACCGCGGGAAAATTCGTCACGGCCGTCAACGCCCTTGCGAACCTCGCCGAGCAATTCGACTTCGATATGGAAGACGGTGTCCTTGCCCTCGTCCCAGCCTTTTTCGCCCGTTTTCATGGCGTAAGCCAAGGCGACGACACGGTTCTGATCGACGGTGATGGAGATCAAACGGCCGACGGACCAGAGTTCGGTAAGATCGGTATCGCCGTTTTCGGCAACGGCGGAAATGGTTGCGTGCGAGCCGTTGCAGGCGATGACGCGGCCAAGATTGCGGTTGCCGGGCTTGTGAAGGTCGCGGCGATCTTGTTCTCCAGCGGACGCGGAACGGTGCAGATCGTTATTCAACAAGCTTCAGGCCCCTATCATTGGGGTGGCGGATCGGGTCATAGGGCTCATCCGTCGGGTCGCTACCCACCAAATGTCGAGACTATATGTGCAGGGGTTTAACAACTGGTATAGGTGAGGATGCTTTGTCAGGTTACCTGAACGCAGCAAAATCAGACGGATGACGTTTTTCGGCGCAGGGCGGCGTTGACGGATGACGTTTATCTGGCTAACACTTCGCCCATGAAGATTTCGATCGCTCTTATTGTGGTGGGAACGCGCATGGGCAGGACGGTGTAACCGTCCGGCGTTAGCCACCCATGCGCGGAAAGACAGGCTCCTCAAGGGGCCTTTTTTTATGCCTTCAAACCGGCTCGGAGGAGCCGCCGGTCAAAAATCCAGCAGCGAATGGACCAGAACTATGACGGACAGCAGCAACCAACAGCCAGATAATCGAATGACTGGCGCAGAGATCGTCCTCAAAGCGTTGAAGGACAACGGTGTCGAGCATATCTTCGGATATCCGGGCGGCGCGGTCCTGCCGATCTATGACGAAATCTTCCAGCAGGAAGACATTCAGCACATTCTCGTGCGTCACGAGCAGGGTGCCGGCCATGCGGCCGAAGGTTATGCCCGCTCCACCGGCAAGGTTGGCGTCATGCTGGTGACGTCCGGTCCGGGTGCGACGAATGCCGTGACCCCGCTGCAGGACGCGCTGATGGATTCGATCCCGCTCGTGTGCATTTCCGGCCAGGTTCCGACCTCTTTGATCGGCTCCGACGCCTTCCAGGAATGCGACACCGTCGGCATCACCCGGCCGTGCACCAAGCACAACTGGCTGGTCAAGGATGTCAACGAGTTGGCCGGCATCATCCACGAAGCCTTCCGTATCGCCCAGACCGGTCGTCCCGGCCCGGTCGTTGTCGACGTTCCGAAGGACATCCAGTTCGCGACTGGCACCTATACGCCGAAGCCGGAAACTGTTGCTAATGTCAGCTACCAGCCGAAGCGCGATGGTGATCTGAATGCGATCCAGGCTGCTGTCGAGCTGATGGCTTCGGCGCGCCGGCCGATCCTCTATACGGGTGGCGGCGTCATCAATTCCGGCCCGGAAGCTTCGCGGCTGCTGCGCGAACTGGTTGAATTGACCGACTTCCCGATCACCTCGACCTTGATGGGCCTCGGCGCCTATCCGGCATCCGGCAAGAACTGGCTCGGCATGCTGGGCATGCACGGTTCCTACGAAGCAAATATCGCGATGCATGACTGCGACGTGATGATCTGCGTCGGTGCGCGTTTTGACGACCGTATTACCGGCCGTCTCAACGCGTTTTCGCCGAATTCCCGCAAGGTGCATATCGATATCGACCCGTCGTCGATCAACAAGAACGTTCATGTCGATATCCCGATCGTCGGCGATGTCGCCAAGGTTCTGTCCGACATGGTTCGCATGTGGCGCGCCCTGCCGGCAAAGCCCGCAAAGGCACAGACCGAGGAATGGTGGCAGAACATTGCTCGCTGGCGTGCGCGCAAGTCGTTCTCCTACAAGAACTCGACCGACGTCATCATGCCGCAATACGCGCTGCAGCGCCTGCATGAACTGACCAAGGGCCACAACACCTACATCACCACCGAAGTCGGCCAGCATCAGATGTGGGCGGCGCAGTTCCTTGACTTCGAAGAGCCGAACCGCTGGATGACCTCGGGCGGTCTCGGCACGATGGGTTACGGCTTCCCGGCGGCGATCGGCGTTCAGGTCGCCCATCCGGACGCTCTGGTCATCGACGTCGCGGGCGATGCCTCGATCCAAATGTGCATTCAGGAAATGTCCTGCGCCATCCAGCATAACCTGCCGGTCAAGATCTTCATCCTGAACAACCAGTACATGGGCATGGTCCGCCAGTGGCAGCAGTTGCTGCATGGCAACCGCCTGTCCAACTCCTATACCGAAGCCATGCCTGATTTCGTCAAGCTGGCGGAAGCCTATGGCGCGGTCGGCCTGTATTGCGACGATCCGAAGGAGCTGGACGGCAAGATCGAGGAAATGATCGCCGTGAAGCGCCCGGTCATCTTCGATTGCCGCGTCGCCAACCTCGCCAACTGTTTCCCGATGATCCCATCGGGCAAGGCACATAACGAGATGCTGCTGCCGGACGAAGCGACGGACGAAGCGGTTGCCAATGCCATCGACGCAAAGGGCCGTCAGCTCGTCTAAGACGAGCTGCTCCTTTTAAACGGAATTCTGAGGAAACGGACCCAAATCCATGAACGCGCATCAGCAACCAACCGGCTCCGCCTATTTCATTGCCCCGGAGACGGCCAAGGCGGAGAGCCATACGCTATCGGTTCTCGTCAGCAACGAACCGGGCGTTCTAGCCCGCGTCATCGGCCTATTTTCCGGCCGTGGCTACAACATCGAAAGCCTGACGGTTTCGGAAACCGAACATGAGGCTCACCTATCCCGCATCACGATCGTCACCCGCGGCACGCCGACCGTGCTTGAGCAGATCAAGGCGCAGCTCGAGCGCATCGTGCCGGTGCATCGCGTCGTCGACCTTTCGGTTCGCGCCAAGGATCTCGGCCAGGAGCGCCCGATCGAGCGCGAAGTGGCGCTGGTCAAGGTGGTCGGCACCGGCGAACGCCGGGCCGAGACGCTGCGTCTCGCCGACGCTTTCCACGCCAAGGTGGTCGATGCGACGGTGGAGCATTTCATCCTCGAAATCACCGGCAAGTCCTCCAAGATCGACCAGTTCGTGGCGATCATGAAACCGCTCGGCTTGATCGAAGTCTGCCGCACCGGTATTGCCGCGATGAACCGTGGGCCGCAGGGCATGTAAGCGCGGAGGTGGCGCGGGCCGCAGCAGGGGGATTGGACAGGTTTGGCAAAGGACTGGTATCCGCCCCCCGGCATGCGCCTCGGCGCCACCATCTATGTGACGCGCTCGGCGCCCTGGCTGAAACATTATTTCGGCATTCAGGCGCTTGAGTCGGCTTTTGCGCCCGGCATCAAGGGCATCGTCTTCTGGGGCGGTCGGTCGACCGCCAAGCTCGCCCGCCGCATCGCCTGGTTTCGCCGGCTGCCATACTGGTATCTCGAAGACGGTTATCTCCGCTCGGTCGGGCTCGGCAAGCAGAACACGCTGCCGATCTCGATCTCGGTGGATGATCTCGGCATGCCGGTGGATGCCTCACGGGAATCCCGGCTGGAACGATTGATCGCGGCTTCTGCCGGGATGGAGATTGCCGGCCTGGGAGGCGATATCCGCGAAGCGCTCGTGCGCGAAAAGCTCTCGAAATACAACAATCTTCCGCATCGCGAGCCAAAGCTGGAGAAGACGACACGCCGGCGTATCCTGTTGATCGACCAGGTGTTCGGCGATGTTTCCGTGCCGATGTCCGGTGGCTCAGAACACAGCTTTGCGCGGATGCTGGAGGATGCGGTGGCGAGCGGCGCGCAATGCGTGGTGCGGACCCATCCCGATGTCATGGCCGGGTTCCGCAAGGGCTATCTGACCGAGAAGGCCGCCCAGACGCCGGGCGTGATCCTGATGTCGGACGCCATTTCCGTCGACTCCGTCCTTTCAGTCGTGGATGAGGTGTGGACCGTATCCAGTCAGTTTGGCCTTGATGCTATGCTGCGCGGTATTCCGGTGCGCTGTTACGGCGCCCCGTTTTATTCCGGCTGGGGCCTGACGGAAGATCGGCTTGGTGAGGCTTCGCAAGCCATCTTGCCGCGCCGGCAAGCGCGACCGAGCCGGGATCAGCTCGTTGCGGTGACATTCTCCCTCTATCCATCCTATCGGGATACGACCGGCTGGCAGGAGATCGACGTCTTCAAGGCGATCGAAACGCTCGCCGCCGAGCGGCGAGCGTCGAATTTCGATTAAAGCATTTCCAGCGACAGCTTTCTGTCGGGCGGCGGGAAGGCGGCATCGAGGGCCGCAAGGTCCTCGTCGCTCAGCTCCAGCTCGGCGGCAGCTGCGTTTTCCGCCACGCGATCCGGATTGGCGGATTTCGGGATGGCGATGACACTTTCGCGTTCCAGCAGGAAGGCCAGTGCCACTTGCGCCGGCGTTGCCTGATAGGCCTTGGCGATGCGGATCAGCTCACCATTGCGCAGGATGCGGCCCTGTTCGATCGGCGAATAGGCCATGACCGGGATGTTGCGCTCCTGACACCAGGGCAGAAGATCGTATTCGATGCCGCGGCGGGAGAGGTTGTAAAGAACCTGATTGACGGCGCAATTCTGGCCCTCCGGCACCTGCATCAGCTCTTCCATGTCGTCGATGTCGAAATTCGAGACACCCCAGGCGCCGATCTTGCCGGCTCTGCGCAGTTCCTCGAAACCGGCGACGGTTTCCTCAAGCGGATGTTTGCCGCGCCAATGGAGAAGATAGAGGTCGAGCCGGTCGGTCTTCAGCCGGGCGAGGCTTCGTTCGCAGGCTTCCACAACGCCCTTGCGGCTGGCGTTCCAGGGATAGACCTTGCTGACGAGAAAGATCTCGTCGCGGCGGCCGGTGATAGCCTGGCCCGTGACTTTTTCGGCCCCACCCTCGCCATACATCTCTGCCGTATCGATGAGCGTCATGCCGAGATCGAGGCCGCGCTTCAGGCTTTCGACTTCGATCGCCGCCTTGCGGGCATCCTCGCCCATATTCCAGGTCCCGAGACCGAGTGCCGGAACCGAGATGCCGGATGGCAGAATGACGACGGGGATTTCAGGCATCGCGACCTCACGTGCAGCTTCGGTAAAACGTGTCGTAAACAGATATAGCTTTTGCAGCCGGTTCCAAGTTCCGCCTGAAGCCAAGTTCTGCTCGAAGAAGTTCTGCTTGAAGATTGGCTGCAACGATCCTATCACGGGGATACAAGCCGGACGCGACATGAGACGGCTGCATATGGGACAATTTGGCATTCTCGGGAGACTTCATGCCGCTGGAAACATTTCTGGCTCTCGTCCTGTTTGCCTTCACGACCTCGATCACGCCGGGGCCCAACAATATGATGCTCTTCGCATCGGGCGTGAATTTCGGGTTCACCCGCACCATTCCGCATATGCTCGGCATCGGCGTCGGGTTCTTCACGCTGCTTCTGGCGGTGGGTTTCGGCCTTGGCGCGTTGCTGCACATGGTGCCGCTCGTCTATACGGTCCTGAAATTTGCCGGCGGCGCCTATCTGGTTTGGATCGCCTGGAAGATCGGCACGTCCCGCAGCCTTTCCGACGGCAAGACCGGCGCGAAGCCGATGACCTTTATCGCGGCGGCCGCATTCCAGTGGGTCAACCCGAAAGCCTGGGTGATGGCCGTGACAGCCATGGCGACCTATACCAATGCGGAATATTATCTGCCGACGGTGCTGCTGGTCGGTTTCGCCTTTGCGCTGGTCAATGTGCCGAGCGTTTCCACCTGGGCCGGGTTCGGCTCGGCGCTGAGGGAATGGCTGTCGGTGCCGGTGCGACTGAAATGGTTCAATATCACCATGGCCGTGCTGCTTGTTGCCAGCCTGTGGCCGATGCTGAAGTGAAGGAGATCGCCATGTCCGGACACCATCACGACCACGACCATCATCACCATGGCCACGATCATGATCATCACCACGATAACCGCTACAGCGACATGCAGGCGCGGGTGAGGGCGCTGGAAACCGTTCTGACGGAGAAGGGCCTGATCGATCCGGGCGCCATCGATGCGATCGTCGAGGCCTACGAGACCAAGATCGGCCCGCGCAATGGCGCGCATGTGGTGGCGAAGGCATGGGCCGATCCGGAATTCGCCGACTGGCTGAAGCGGGACGCGACGGCGGCGATTGCCAGCCTCGGTTATACCGGCCGGCAGGGCGAGCATATGCGGGCCGTGTTCAATACGCCGGAGACCCACAACCTCGTCGTCTGCACCTTGTGCTCCTGTTATCCGTGGTCGGTGCTCGGCCTGCCGCCGGTCTGGTACAAGGCGCCGGCCTATCGCTCGCGTGCGGTCATCGATCCGCGTGGCGTTCTTGCGGAATTCGGCGTGACGTTGCCGGAAACAAAGAAAGTCCGCGTCTGGGATTCGACGGCCGAGCTTCGGTATCTGGTCATCCCCGAACGGCCGAAGGGCACGGACGGGATGCGTGAGGAAGAGCTTGCGGCGCTGGTCAGCCGTGACGCGATGATCGGCACGGCGGTTGCGGGAGCTGCATCATGAACGGTCCACACGATCTTGGCGGTCAGATGGGTTTCGGCCCGGTCGCGCCGGAAAAGGACGAGCCGTATTTCCATGCCGAATGGGAAAAGCGGGCGCTCGGGATCACGCTCTCCTGCGGCGCTTTCGGCGCGTGGACGATCGATGAGAGCCGACATGCGCGCGAAAACGTGCCGCCTGCGGATTACCTTGGCGCCAGCTATTACGAGATTTGGACACGCGCCTTGGAAGTGCTGCTGGAGAGGCATGGATTTGCAACACGCGCGGAGGTCGATGCTGGCGTAAAGCAGATAGAGCCCGCTGTTCCGAAGCGCATCCTGAAGGCGGACATGGTGCCGGGTGTGCTTGCCCGCGGCGGGCCTTGTGACCGGCCGGTCGACGACAAGCCGCAGTTCCAGCCGGGCGACAAGGTCCGCACGCGCAATTTCAATCCCGAGACCCATACTCGGCTGCCGCGTTATGCACGGGCCAAGACCGGCGTCGTGGAGGCGGTGCAGGGGGCTTACGTGTTTCCGGACGACAATGCGCATGGCAAGGGCGGGAACCCACAATGGGTCTACACGGTCGTTTTCGATGCCGGCGAAATATGGGGCGAGGGCGCCGATCCGACGCTGACGGTTTCGATCGATGCCTGGGAGAGCTATCTTGAGCGCGTGTGAGCTTCCCTCGCAGCTCGCCCAATCACCGGGTCTGCCGAAGTCACCGGAGGGTGATCCGGTGTTTCCGGAGCCCTGGGCGGCGGAAGCTTTTGCGATGACCGTGCATCTGCATGAGCGAGGCCTGTTCAGCTGGGGCGAATGGGCCGAGGCGCTTTCGACCGAGGTTCATCGGCCGGGGCGTGTGGAAGATGGCAGCGACTATTTTGACTGCTGGGTGGCGGCGCTTTCCGGTGTTCTGGTGGCGAAGGGCATTGCGGATGCGGGTGTTATCCTGGCGCTGCAGCAGAGCTGGCAGCGTGCGGCGGAAGCGACGCCGCATGGGATGCCGATCGAGTTGGGGAATGATCCGCTGAGGGGCTAGATCTTTAGTTCACGGTTGGCGGCAGCCGGATGAGGGGCACGCTCAAGCCACCTCAGGAGGCATGGCTCAGACATTAGGCCCTCGCCGTGCTACTCACCTCACGACGGAAACTGCCGGTAACATTCCTCGGCGATCTTCTGCAGCAGGTCGCGGGAAATTTCGCCGGTGACGGCATATCCAAGCTCGCCGTCGATCCAGTAAAACGTCTCGACATTGCTCGCCGAGGCAAACCGAAAACTCGTGGTGCGGTTTTCCTTGTTGCGACCGACCATGACGGTGACGCGCTGGCCGGTGGCGTCCTCGTACATGAACATGGCGCCCGGCTTGCCGGCGACGGGAAGAAGGCGGCCGCCGACCAGTTTGAAGCCCATTACCTGCAGGTTCGGGACCTTCAGGTTGGCAATCGAAAGTCGCTTGCCGAGCCACGTGGCGAGATGGGCTTCCTCATTGGCGAAGACTTCCACCGGATGGCGGACTTCGCTCGCATAGACGAGGAAGGCGTTGCGGGCTTCGCGCGGCAGGACTTCCATATAGGTCAGCTGGATATCTGGTCGCTTCAGGAGAAGCGGGACGTAATGACCGCCGACTGCGCCAAGCGCGAAGATGACCACAGCTGCCGCGGCCAAAGCGAAGCGACGTGGTGGGCGGGCGACGGGGCGCTGGAGGCTGCCGGAGATAAGCTGGATATCGGTCGGTTTGGATTGTTCGTAGCCGGCGAATGCATTGCGCAATTCATCGTTCTGAGCCTGCCAGTCGGCCACCAGTTCCGCAGCCTCCGGGTTCTCGGCCAGGAAACGTTCCACGCGGGCGCGATCGGTTTCATTCAGAAAACCGTCGGCATAGGCGTGAAGATCCGCCTCGGAGATGGAGCGGGCTTCTGTCATCGGGGTCTCCGCATTGGAATGACGTTTTCCTCCCGCATTTTTTCGCGCAACGCCTGACGTGCGCGTGAAAGGCGCGACATGACGGTGCCGATCGGCACATCCAGCATGTCGGAGACTTCCTGATAGCTGTGGCCCTCCACGACCACCAGCATCAGGACGGCGCGCGCCTCCTTCGGCAATGTTTCGAGCGCCTTGACGAGGCGGCTCTTTTCCAGCGGATCGTCTGAGGTCTGGCCCGTGGCCAGGCTTTCCGCTTCTTCTATGCCGACAGAGGGTCGGCGCGCGATGGACCGCCGCGCGTTCAGGTGAAGATTGGTCATGATCCTGTAGGCCCAGGATTTGAAATTCGCACCGCGCCACTGGCTGCGGCTGACAAGCGCCTTCTCGACGCAGTCGTGCAACAGATCCTCGCTCTCCGTGTCCGAGCGCGTCAGGCTGCGTGAATAGCGCCTGAGCTGGGGCAGGAGGGCGAGGATCTGCGCCTCGAACGACAGAGGTGCGGGAGCCTGTGCCTCCCGCATCTTCATGTCCGTCTGGCTCACGCCTGGCTGATCAGGGTTTTGCAAGATCCCAAACACCGTTTACGCCGTCGCCGGTGATGTCGCCTTCCTTGGTGTCCTTGACCCAGTAATAGAGCGGCATGCCGTCCTTAGCCCACTGCTTTGCCCCGTCCTTGCGGGTCACGAGCGAGTATGCACCTTCTGCCTTGGCATCGGAAGCGGCCATGACCGGCGGCCAGTTGGTCGCGCATTTGTCGTAGCAGTTGGAGGTGCCCGGCTTGTCGTTCTTGAATGTATAGAGCGTCATGTTCTTTTCGCCGACGAGCACATCGCCCTTGGCGGTCTTGACGGACTTGAACGGGCCGGCGGCAAAAGCCACGCCGGTCATCGCGGCAAACGCGACCGATACGAGAATAAGCTTCTTCATGGATCGTCTCCCTGGTTATGGCGGCATCCCTTAGCCGACCTATGCCAAGACACCGGTTGGGCCGGATTTATTCCGCGCCGTCGAAAGAAATGAGAAATTTCTTTAGTTATCCATTGAGCTAAGTTTTGAATTTTGATACTTAGCTTTATGGAAAACTATTCGAAAGACCTCAGCGACGTGTTTCAGGCGCTCGCCGATCCGACCCGGCGGGCGGTGCTGGGGCGGCTCGGTTCGGGGCCTGCCAGCATTAGCGATCTGGCGGCGCCGTTCGACATGGCGCTGCCGTCTTTCATGAAGCACATCCGTTTTCTCGAAGAGAGCGGACTGATCCGTACCGAAAAGGAAGGGCGGGTGCGAACCTGCTCGCTGCAGCGCTCGCGGTTCTCGATGATCGAGGACTGGCTGTCCGAGCAGCGAAACGTCTGGCAGGCCCGCACCGACCGGCTGGAATCGCTGGTCATGGCGCGGCAGGAGTTTCTTCGCGAACAACAGAAAAGGGAGCAGGACACATGATCAGGAATTTCAATCCGGACCTCGATCTCAGCATTTCCCGGATCATCCGGGCACCGCGGGCGGCCATCTGGCATGCATGGAGCGACAAGGCGAGCTTCGAACAATGGTGGATCCCGGCGCCGACGCTCTGCAAGGTCGTCGCGATGGACATGGCTCCGGGCGGCGCGTTCGAGACGCGGATGAGCGAAAACGGTGGCGAATTCGGGCCGCATCTCGATGCCTGCTTTCTGGCCGTGGAGGAAGGTCGGAAAATTGTGTTCACCAATGCCCTGACCGGCGGCTGGCGGCCGGCGGCTCAACCCTTCATGACCGCGATCATCACTTTCACGGACCATGCGGAAGGGACGGAATATCTGGCGCATGTCATGCACAAAAGCCCGCAGGACCGGAAGATGCATGACGAACTGGGCTTCTTCGACGGTTGGGGCACGGTGATCGGCCAGCTTGCAACGATGGTCGAGCGGCGGCAGTAAGCCGCCATCCCCGGCTTTGATTCATCTTTCGTTCTTTTTCTATTGCGATTTCCACTCGAATCCTGCCAAGTCGCGGCCATGCAATTTGCACCGCAACAGGACGAGGCCCTCAAGGCCGTTTCGCAGTGGCTGAAAGAAGGCCGGAGCCAGGTTTTCCGGCTGTTCGGTTATGCCGGCACCGGCAAGACGACGCTGGCTAAGTATTTTGCCGAGCATGTCGATGGCGAAGTGCTATTTGCCGCCTTCACCGGCAAGGCGGCGCAGGTACTCAGGTCGCGCGGCGCGCGCAACGCCAAGACGATCCATTCCCTGATCTACCGGCCGCGCGGCGAAGAGGCCGTCGAAGACGAAGAGACCGGTAAGACCTCGATCGCGCCGATGTTTTCCATCAATCGGCAGAGCCCGGTTGCCAAGGCCGCGCTGATCATCATCGACGAATGCTCGATGGTGGACGAGGCGCTTGGCAAGGATCTGATGAGCTTCGGCACGCCGATTCTGGTGCTTGGCGATCCCGGCCAGTTACCGCCGGTTTCCGGTGGCGGGTTCTTCACCGAGCAGGAGCCGGATTATCTGCTGACGGATATTCATCGCCAGGCGCGGGACAACCCGATCATCAAGCTGGCTATGGATGTGCGGGAAGGCAAGGAGCTCATGTATGGCGACTATGGTACCGCCAAGGTGATCTCCCGCAACGAGGTGACCCAGCCGCTGGTGCTGGAAGCCGATCAGGTTCTTGTCGGCACCAACAAGACGCGCAAGCGCTACAATCAGCGTCTTCGCGAGCTGAAGGGTTTTACGGCCGACTACCCGCAATCCGGAGACAAGCTGGTCTGCCTGCGCAACGATCAGGTCAAGGGCCTTCTGAACGGTTCGCTCTGGCAGGTGATGAGTTCGTCGCGCGAGACGGTAAAGCCCGGCATCAACCTGATGATCAAGCCGGAAGACGACGACATGGATCGCGGGGCGGCCAAGATCAAGCTTCTGAAACAGTCTTTCGAGACCGAAGAAGAAATCCCCTGGGCGACGCGAAAGCGTTACGACGAGTTCGATTACGGCTATGCGCTGACCGTTCACAAGGCGCAGGGCTCGCAGTGGAACAATGTCGTACTGTTCGACGAGAGCTGGGCGTTTCGCGACACGCGCGAGCGCTGGCTTTATACGGCGATCACCCGAGCGGCCGAAACCATTACGATCGTTCGGTGAGGCAATTCCGGGAAAGCCGCGCGGCGTTTTTTCCGGATTCATGCTCACGTCAAGCCGTGGTTTTGGGGCCTTCAGTTCGGGACCATTCCCAGCAGTACTGCCTTGGCGACGGCCTGAAAGCGGTTGGTGGCCTGGAATTTGCGGATGATACCGTCTTCCATTTCCCGCAGGGCTTCGAAGGGCAGGTTGAGCGAGCGGGCGATCCGCGGCGCCGAATATCCTTCCGCCATCAGTGACAGGCACTGCTTTTCCGTATCGCTCAGGATGATGATCGACGGTTTGGCGATTTGCAGCGCATCGTCGCCTTCCGCCGTCAGCAGGGTTTCGATCTGCTGCATCTGCCGGTGAATGTGGGAAATGTCGGCCGTCAGCTCGCGTTTGCGGCGGGACAGCATGGAGTGGAATATCACGTCGGCCTCTTCTTGCGAGGCGGCGCCGGTCAGTTCTTCCATCAGTTCCTGAATGACCGCGACCGGTATGCCGATCTCGCGGCAGGCATTGATGACGGCCATGCGCTGGATCTGTTCGCTGTCGTAGACACGCATGCTGCCGGAGCGTAGCGCGGTGATCAGGCCCTTTTCCTCGTAGAAATGCAGTGTCCTGTGCGTGACCCCGAAGAGGTCTGCCATCTCGGCAATTGCCAGCGGTTGGCTGGGCATTTCGAAGGCTAAGGAAACCTGTGGCAGGTTTCGGAAATACAGAGCATCACCGGCAATCGAGCCGCTTTCGTCCATTATCGATATTACGTCGCTTCGCACCGAGTCCCCTTCCTGCGAAAGGCGTCAAAAATTCTCATCCACAGGTTGCAATGCTGCGATTGTTCTGCGGATTGCCGTCGGTACTGAAGATGCGGACCCGATATGTGATTGGCTAACAGAATTCACCCTCCGAACCAATATTCCGCCGCTTTTGGCTCTTCCGGTGAATTCTGTTAGCTATACGTTACGTAAAATTTTAGAAATTCATAGCCCCGCTTGCCTCGTGAATTCTTGCCTATCAAAACTATTTATGAGTGCAATTTTTCATCATGGATAGCCTTTCCCCTGGCGTTGTCCTAAAAGCGTCACGACCGTTCTGCATAAAGGTGCCGCCATGCCGACTACGCTCTCCGTCAACGTCAATGCCATCGCCATGTTGCGCAATCGCCGCGACCTGCCGTGGCCGAGCGTGGAGGGGCTGGGACGCATCGCGCTGCGAGCCGGTGCCGCCGGTTTGACGGTGCATCCGCGGCCGGACCAGCGGCATATCCGCTTCACCGACCTGCCGGTATTGAGGGCGCTGATCGACGACGAATTCCCGAAGGCCGAGTTCAATATCGAAGGTTATCCCAGCGAGGATTTCCTGGCGCTTTGCGAAAAGACGCAGCCGGAGCAGGTGACGCTGGTGCCGGACGACCCGAGCCAGGCAACATCCGACCACGGGTTCGATTTTCGCGCGACCGGCGAATGGCTGAAGCCGATCGTGGCGCGGCTCAAGAAGGGCGGCGTGCGGGTGTCGCTGTTTGCGGACGGTGACGGCGATGTGGAGGCGGTCAAGCTTGCCAAGGCGACCGGCGCCGACCGTATCGAGCTTTATACCGGCCCCTATGGCGGCTGCTTCGACAATCCGGAACTTGGCGCCGAAATCCTTGAAAAGCTTGGACGAACGGCCGATGCGGCATTCGCCGAAGGCATGGATGTCAATGCCGGGCACGACCTGACGGTGGCCAATCTGCCGGCGCTGGTGAAGCGTATTCCGCGGCTTGCGGAAGTGTCGATCGGCCACGGGTTGACGGCGGACGCGCTGGAATATGGCATGGCGGAAACGGTGCGTCGCTTCTGTCGCGCATGCGGTCAGAAGGTCTGACCAAACCTTTTTAGAGGGCATGCCGCGGCGCAGATTTTTGGCTCAAGAGAATTGGCGGGAAGCGTTGTTATGGCAGAAAAAGAACACAGCGTCGTTGTGGTCGGCGGCGGTTTCGGCGGCTTGCAACTGGTGCATGACCTCAAGGGCGCGTCGGTCAGCATCACGCTGATCGACCGGCGCAACCACCATCTCTTCCAGCCGCTTCTCTATCAGGTCGCGACGACCGCTCTGGCGACATCCGAGATCGCCTGGCCGATCCGTCATCTCTATCGCGAGCGCAAGGACGTCACCACGCTCTTGGACGAGGTGGTCGGCGTTGACCGGCAGGCCAAGACGGTGCTGCTTAATTCCTGCGCGCCGATTGCCTACGACACGCTCGTTCTGGCGACCGGGGCAGCGCACGCCTATTTCGGGCACGACGAATGGGCGGATGCCGCGCCGGGCCTCAAGACGTTGGAAGACGCGACGACGATTCGCCGCCGCATGCTGCTGGCTTTCGAACGGGCTGAACTTGCGACCGACCCGGCCGAGCGGGAAAAGCTGCTGACATTCGCCATTATCGGTGCCGGGCCGACCGGTGTGGAGATGGCAGGCATGATTGCCGAACTCGCCAAGCAGGTCTTGCCGGAAGAGTTTCGCCACATCGATACGACACAGACGAAGGTGCTGTTGATCGAGGCCGGCCCTCGGGTGCTTGCGACTTTCACTGAGGATCTTTCCGCCTACGCGCAGGCCGCGCTGCAGAAGCTCGGTGTGGATGTGCGGCTTGGCCATGCGGTAACTGCCATCACGCCGGAAGGCGTGACGGTCGGCGAGACGTTCGTGCCTTGCGGCACGGTGGTCTGGGCGGCGGGCGTCAAGGCTTCACCGGCGGCGCAGTGGGTTGGAGCAACGGCCGATCGGGCAGGGCGCGCGATTGTCGGTGCCGATCTCACGGTCGATGGCGATCCGAATGTCTTTGTGATCGGTGATACGGCCTCGCTGAAGCAGGCGGACGGTTCGCCGGTTCCGGGCATTGCGCCGGCGGCCAAGCAGCAGGGCGGTTATGTCGCGAAGGTCATCAAGGCGCGGCTTGCGGGTCAGCCGTCGCCTAGTCCGTTCAAATACCGGCATCAGGGCAGTCTCGCGACAATCGGACGGCGCGCGGCGGTGATCGATTTCGGCAAATTCAAGCTGAAAGGCGGGCTTGCCTGGTGGATATGGGGACTTGCCCATATCTACTTCCTGATCGGCACGCGCTCGCGGCTGGCCGTCGCCTGGAGCTGGCTGTGGATCTATCTTTCCGGCCAGCACAGCGCCCGGCTGATCACCCAGCGCGAGACGATCCGCGACAAGACCTGATCGAGATCGTCACGCCGCGGATTGTATCGCTCGGCTGCGGTATTCGTCGAGATCGAGATCCCAGGTCTGGCCGACGCATTCGGGGCCGAACATGCTGTGTCTCTCCTCGGAGACAAGCTTGAAGCCGGCCTTCTGGTAGATGCGGATCGCGGCATGCAGCATGTCGTTGGTCCAGAGCGAGAGCTTTCTGTACCCTGTATCGGCGGAGAAGCGGATGCATTCCTCGACCAGCGTGCGGCCCAGGCCCAGGCCGCGCGCCTGCGGATCGAGATAAAGCAGGCGAAGCTTGGCGACGCTGTCTCCACCATCCGCAACCAGAACCGAGCCGACGCGTTTGCCGCCTTGCTCGGCAATCCAGCTGCGTTCGCGTTCCGGATTGAAATTGGCGATGAATTTGCCGGCGACTTCGGAGATCAGCGCCTCGAATTTCTCGTTCAGCTGATATTCGCGAGCATAGGCAGTCGCCTGCGCCTCGATCAGCCAGCCCATATCGCCGATACGGTAAGGACGCAGGATGACCGGGGCCGGGGGCGCGGCGGAAGCGGGGTCGAGGATTGCCGTGATCGTTTGCATGGCGCCGATTAGCTTTGCCCGGCCCGCCTCGTCGACGTTTTGGAGATCGTCGGCGATCTGCATCCGCGAGCGATCGCCCAGCGTCTCGTAAATCTCTTGTCCCTTGGTGGTGATATTGAGGATCTGGCTGCGCTTGTCGGCCGGGTCCGGCTCACTGTCGAGAAAGCCGGCCTCGCGGAATTTCTTCAGGATGCGGCTGAGATAGGCGGGGTCGAGGCCGAGATCGCGGTTGAGTTCCGTCGCCGAAACCCGCTGGCGGACGCCCATCTCGTAGAGGATACGGCCTTCGATGAGCGTATAGGGTGTGGCGAGATAGTCCTTGGCCAGCACACCGATCTTGTTCGTGTAGAATCGGTTGAAGGCGCGGATGGTGTCGATGACGTCGGACGTGGATGCAGACATGGGCGGAATCTCCTCAATAGAGACTCTGTCCATTATTTATTTGACTGAGTCAATAAAATTAGGCGACGGCGCGATCGGTCGCGGTTTTGCCGAGGGCGAAATCGACGGCGGCTTGCGTATGAATGATCGCGGAATCCAGGCCCGGTAGCGGAAGATTGTCCGGATCGAGCAGAAGGCAGATTTCGGTGCAGCCGAGGATGGCGCTGTCCGCTCCGGCAGTTTTGGCCTTTTCGATCATCGACAAGGCACGGTCGCGAGACGTGTCCAGCACCGTGCCAGCGCAGAGTTCGTTGAAGATGATGTCGTGAATATCGGTTCGGTCATCCGCATCGGGCACCATGACATCGATGCCGAGCGACTTCATGCGGTCGGTATAAAAACCGTGCTCCATCGTGTAGCGGGTGGCGAGCAGGAGCGGGCGCTTGAGATTTTGCGCCTTCAGCACCTTGGCGGTTTCATCGATGATGTGGATGAGCGGGATGTCGACGGCTTCCTGCACCTCCGGCGCAACGAGATGCATGGTGTTGGTGCAGATCAGAACGCATTCGGCGCCGGCCTTTTGCAGGCTTTGGGCACTTGCTCCGAGATGCGCGGCCGCCAGATCCCAGCGGCCGGCCTTCTGCATGTCGACGATCTCGGCGAAGTTTACCGAGTGGAGAAGAAGATCGGCGGAGGCGAAGCCGCCGATCCGGTCGCGGACCATTTCGTTGATCAGGCGGTAGTAGACCGCCGTACTTTCGAAACTCATTCCGCCAATCAGGCCGATCTTGCGCATTTCGTTCTCCACGAGACGGAAATTGGTATCTCCATCTGACTATCGTGATTTCCAAGATTTGCAAATTCGGCAATGCCGGCTCAGTTTATCGAACTGGCCGTTGAGGCGGATCAGCTGGCGAGAGCGGTCTTCTGATTGTCGAAATAGGCGGCCAGCGATTGCTGCTTGCGACCCGTGAGCGTTTCGAAATCGCCCGTGACGAGATCGAAGTTGCCGGCGCGGACGTTTGCGTCAGCCGAGACCAGCATGTTCACCACGAAATCCGGCAGGCCTGCGCCGGTCAGGCCGTGGCCGAGCTGTTCGTCGGTGACGTGCACGACGTCAAGCGGCTTGCCGGTGGCCGTGGAGACGCGGGCGGCAATCTCTTCGGCGGATAGGGATTCGGAGCCGGTGAGCGTCAGGATCTGGTTGCCGGCCGGTGGGTTTGCCAGTGCGGCGGCCGCTGCACGAGCGCAGTCATCGCGGGAAATGTTGGTGATCTTGCCGGTACCCATGGCTGTATACCACTTACCGACCTGGAGGTTATGCGGCATGCTCATCAGGTAGTTGTCGTGGTACCAGGAATTGCGCAGGATCGTGTAGGCAATGCCGCTGGCCTTGATCGCTTCCTCGGTGCCGAGATGGTCCGGCGCAAAGGTGACGAGCGATTTGTCCGGGTTTGGCATGGACGTATAGACGATGTGCTTGACGCCGGCCTTCACGGCGGCGGAAACGGCAACCTTGTGCTGCTTCAGGCGGTTGCCCGGCGTGGCAAGATCGTCGGTGGAGATGATCAGCACGCGATCGACGCCGGTAAAGGCCTTCACAAGACCGGCTTCGTCATTGAAATCGGCGACGCGCGTCTCGATCCCCTTGGCGGCGATATCCGACAGCTTGGCCGTGTCGCGGCTCGCGGCAATCAGGTCGGCGGGGGAAACCTTCGAGGTTTCGACGAGGTGATGCAGGATCGCGCGGCCGAGCTGGCCGGCGGCGCCGGTGACGAGAAGTTTGGTCATGTCTTGGTCCTTCCTTGCTGAACCGCCACCATATGTGCCGGTCGTAATTGTTGGTCTCAAAAAGAGACTAACACTAGAATAGGAATTGACGTGGCGCTGTAAAGAAGGCAGTTTTGAGGGAGATCGTTACTTCGAGGGAACTACCCCATGGTCATTCAGCTGATGGAAAAGCGCGTGCTTGGCGGCGAGCCCTGCGAAACCGAGACCTGGGATATGGGCAATTGCCCGGTGCGCGACGTGCTCGACCGGATCGCCGGCAAGTGGTCGACGCTGCTGCTCGAAGCGCTGGCGCATAAGCCATACCGTTTCGGCGAGCTGCGCCGGCTGGTGCCGGACATTTCCCAGCGCATGCTGACCCAGACGCTACGTGACCTGCAGCGGGACGGTTACATCGAGCGCGAGGTGTTTCCGACCAAGCCACCGAGCGTGGAATACCGGATGACCGATCTCGGCCGTTCGCTGTTCGAGCCGCTGTCGAAAGTGCTGCAATGGGCGGAGGCCAACCACGATTCCGTCAAGGCTGCGCGGGTGAAGTTCGACGGCAGCGAGCTTGGCTGACACAAAAAGGGCGGCCCGAGAGCCGCCCTTCCTTATCTTGGCTTGCCGCGATCAGGCAGCCAGTGAGGCGATGTCGATGACGAAGCGGTAGCGTACGTCGCTCTTCAGGACGCGCTCATAGGCTTCGTTGACCTGCTGAATGTTGATCGTTTCGATTTCCGAGACGATATTGTGCTTGCCGCAGAAATCCAGCATTTCCTGGGTTTCCTTGATCGAGCCGATCATCGAGCCGGAGAGGCTCTTGCGGCCCGGGATGAGCGCGAAGGCGTGAACCGGGATGGCGTTTTCCGGTGCGCCGACGACGACCATTGAGCCGTTGACCTTGAGCAGGCTGAGATAGGCGTTCCAGTCGATTTCGGCGCTGACCGTGCAGATGATCAGGTCGAAGGTGCCGGCGAGCTTTTCGAAGGTCGAGGCGTCGCTGGTGGCGTAATATTCCTTGGCGCCGAGCTTCAGGCCGTCTTCCTTCTTGGAAAGCGTCTGGGAGAGCACGGTGATATCCGCGCCCATGGCGGCACCGATCTTGACGCCCATGTGGCCGAGGCCGCCCATGCCCACGATCGCGACCTTCTTGCCCGGGCCGGCATTCCAGTGCTTCAGCGGCGAGTAAAGGGTAATACCGGCGCAGAGCAGCGGCGCGGAAGCGTCGAGCGGCAGGTTGCCCGGGATCGACAGGACATAGCCTTCCTTGACGACGATCGAGTCGGAGTAGCCGCCCTGGGTAGCAGTTCCGTCTACATCGACGCTGTTATAGGTCTGAACCAGACCCGGCATGTAGTGTTCGTTGTCGAGGTCGCGGTTGGCACAGCCGACGCACGAGTCGACGAAGCAGCCGACGCCGACATGGTCGCCGACCTTGAACTTGGTAACCTTCGAACCGACGGCCGTTACGATGCCGGCAATTTCGTGGCCGGGAACGATCGGGTAGACGGCGTTCTTCCATTCGTTGCGGACGGTGTGGATGTCCGAATGGCAGATGCCGGCGAACTTGATGTCGATGACGACGTCGTCATCGTTCGGTTCGCGGCGTTCGAAGGTGAAGGGCGTGAGGGGTTTCGACGCGTCGGTCGCTGCATAGCCTCTGGCGATAGCCATTGAAAGCTCCAATCATCTTAGGGTGGGAGGGAATTGGACGGCCGGACTATGCTTCGGACCGCCGCAAGGGCGTTAGACCGATCCTGTCGGCTTTTTGCACGATCCTGCAAAATTGAAGACCGGCGCTCTTTGTCCGGCGGGAAATGCATCCTAATTAGAGGACAGCCGAGACGACGACCCATTTCGAGAAAGAGCCGCCCGCATGACCCTGCCTTTCAATCGCTATCAGGAGATTGCCTCGATCGCTTCGCGCTTTACACCCGAGGACGGCGAATACCAGACTGGTATCGAAGGAGTGGCGATCAGCCGCCGCACGATCCCGACCGCGCCGTGTCATGGCAGCTATCGTCCGTGCCTCGCCATGGTCGTTCAGGGCAAGAAGAGCGTGCAGCTTGGCAGCGATACGATCGATTACGGGCCGGGATCCTATCTTTTGACGTCGCTTGACCTGCCGGTGACCTGGCGCGTGGTCGAGGCCAGTCCGGAATTGCCGCATTTCTGCATGACGCTGGCGATCAACAGCGAAAAGCTGCTGGATCTCTTGAGCCGCATCAACATGCAGCGGCCTTCGTCCTCCGCCGCGATCCAGCGCGGCATCGTCGTCAACGCCGCCACTCCGGAAATGTCGGACGCGGCGGTGCGGCTGCTGCGTTTGCTCGATAGTCCAAACGATATAGCTGCCATGGCGCCGCTGATCGAACAGGAAATCCTCTATCGGGTTCTGACCGGCCCGGCCGGAGACCAGTTGATCAGCATGGCGATCGCGGACAGCCAGGGCAATCGTATCGCCCGCGCCATTGCGTGGCTCCGCGAGAATTTTGCCAGGACGCTGCGCATCGAGGAACTCGCCGAGCACGTCAACATGAGCGCGTCCTCGTTCCACCATCACTTCAAGTCGATCACCGCCATGACGCCGGTCCAGTATCAGAAACAGCTCCGTCTGCATGAAGCCCGGCGGCTCATGCTGTTCGAGCGACTGGATGCGGGCACGGCCGGCCATCGCGTCGGTTATCAGAGCCCGTCGCAGTTCAGCCGGGAATACAGCCGCCTTTACGGCGTCTCACCGGCAAAGGATGTCGATACGCTGCTGGAAAGCGCTGTTACCGGCTAATTATTGCGGCGGGCCCAGTGCCTTGTCGTTTTTGCATTGCGACAGCTTCAGTTGCCTGAACGACAGGATTTCGAGAATACGCTCGTCGTCGGTTTCGACGCGCATGCAGGCGCATGCGTAACCGTAATTACCGTTGGTCCGCACATATTCCCGCTCGGAAATATCCGGGATCAGGTCCATACCTTCCGGTTCGTCTTCCGCCCCTTGAGAGCGGATGGGCCACATGCCTTCAGAATCCTCCAGCCACCAATTGCCGGGCGTCGGGTTCTGGATCCAGCCGCAACGGTTTTCCGCCGCCTGGGCAAGGGGCGGAAGGGCGCACAGGATCAGTGCGGCTGCAAAGCCGGTCACGCGTTTCATGATGATTCCCACAAATCTCGTAGACCCAGCATAGCAATTTTCGATGACAGGGCCATGGGGCGGTGACCGCCTCAAAACACGCTTGACGCCGCCGACAGATCGTTTATACGAGCGGAACCGTACCGTACGGTACGCAAAAATATGCCGAGCGAGAGCCAAACCGTGAGAGCCGAAGCCAACGACATGCCCGAGTTTACGCCGCGCCAGAACGAGGTTCTGGAACAGGCGCTCCGGCTTCTCGTGGAGGGCGGGGAAAAGGCGCTGACCACCTCCGGTCTGGCGCGAGCCGCCAATTGCTCGAAGGAAAGCCTCTACAAATGGTTCGGTGATCGCGAAGGGCTTCTCTCCGCGATGATCGCCCATCAGGCTAGCAAGGTTCGCACCCATGAGCGCTCCGGCGAGCGGCTGACGGCGGATCTGCTGCGCGAACATCTGGAACTCTTTGCCCGCGATCTTCTCGAGGTTCTGGCCGGTGACGTGTCGCTGGCGCTCAACCGGCTTGCGGTCGGCCAGTCGCATCGCGACGGGTCGAAGCTGGGCAAGCTTCTGCTCGAACACGGCCGCCGGCAGATCGATCGCCGCGCCATGGCGTTGATCGACCAGGGCAAAAGGGCAGGGCTGCTGCGTTTCGAAAACGCGGATGCCGCCTATCACACGCTTTACGGCCTGATCGTGTCCGACCTGCATGTGCGCATGCTGCTCGGCGAACCGGGCCTCAAGGACAATGCGCGCCAGGCGCAGAAGGCCGTCGAGGCCTTTCTGACGCTGCATGGCACGCAGAAGCAATCGGCGGATGCGCCACGCGCTTCCGCTGGACGGTAATTTCAACAACACCACGCATAGGGAAGGAACAATCGATGCGCGTTTATTACGATCGGGATGCCGATATCAACCTCATCAAGGCCAAGAACGTCGCCATCATCGGCTACGGTTCGCAGGGTCGCGCCCACGCGCTGAACCTCAAGGATTCGGGCGCCAAGAACGTCGTCATCGGCCTCAAGGCCGGTTCGCCGACCATCAAGAAGGCTGAAGCCGACGGCTTCAAGGTCATGACGGTTGCCGAAGCCGCCAAGTGGGCCGACCTGATGATGATGGCGACCCCGGACGAACTGCAGGCCGACATCTACAAGGCCGATATCGCCGGCAACATCCGTGACGGCGCCGCAATCGCCTTTGCACACGGCCTCAACATCCACTTCGGCCTGATCGAGCCGAAGGCTTCCGTCGACGTCGTCATGATCGCACCGAAGGGCCCTGGCCACACGGTTCGCGGCGAATACCAGAAGGGCGGCGGCGTTCCCTGCCTCGTTGCCGTTCACCAGAACGCTTCGGGCAACGCTCTTGAACTCGCTCTCTCCTACGCCTGCGGCGTTGGCGGCGGTCGTTCGGGCATTATCGAAACCAACTTCCGCGAAGAGTGCGAAACCGATCTCTTCGGCGAACAGGTCGTTCTCTGCGGCGGTCTCGTCGAGCTCATCCGCGCTGGTTTCGAAACCCTGACCGAAGCCGGTTACGCTCCGGAAATGGCCTATTTCGAGTGCCTGCACGAAGTGAAGCTGATCGTCGACCTGATCTATGAAGGCGGCATCGCCAACATGAACTACTCAATCTCGAACACTGCAGAATGGGGCGAATACGTCACCGGCCCGCGCATCATCACCGCCGAGACCAAGGCTGAAATGAAGCGCGTCCTGCACGACATCCAGACCGGCAAGTTCACCTCGGACTGGATGCAGGAATACCGTGCCGGCGGCTCGCGCTTCAAGGGCATCCGCCGCATGAACGACAGCCACCAGATCGAAGAAGTCGGTTCCAAGCTGCGCGCCATGATGCCGTGGATCGGCAAGAACAAGCTGGTCGACAAGGCTGTCAACTAAGCTTTCATAGCCGTTGATAAAAGAAGCCGGAGAGGGTGACCTCTCCGGCTTCTTTCGTTTTCGGGAAGTCCCGGCCGCGAGGGCCGGGACCGGATGTCGATCAGACGAACAGGAAGTCGCTGGTGCTCAGCGAGGCCACCTTGTCGAAGGTTGCAACGAGGTGCATTTCCTCGTCACCGCCATTGCCGTCGGCGTCGTGCCAGAGGCGGTTCGTGTCCGTCTCGTAGAAGAACGTTGCGCCGGTGGTGGTGGCGACCGGATCTGCTCCCTGGACCAGAAGCAGCTTGTAGTTCGACGCAAGACCGAACTCGGAAAGATCTAGAGCGATCTTGTCCTCGCCGCGCTTGAAGTCGGTGACGAAGTCGCCGGCCGACGAATAATCGTCGAAGACGAACGTGTCGTTGCCGGTGCCGCCGGTCAGCTTGTCGGCGCCGAGGCCGCCGTTCAGCGTGTCGTTGCCACCGCGGCCGTTGAGGGCGTCGCCGCCGTCACCGCCGAAGATCTGCTCCGCCACGTTGGCGCCGGCAATGTCGTCATCCTTGCCGGAGCCGATGATCTTCTCGATCGAGGTCACCGTCAGGCCGAGCGCCATGCCATCGTTCAAGGCATTGTTGAGCAGGTCGAGCTTGACCGAAGTATCCCCGCCGATGGCGAAGAAGAGCGTATCGGTGCCGTTGCCGCCGTCGAAGATGTCCTTGCCCGTGAAGTCTTCACGGACCAGGGTGTCGTTGCCTTCGCCGCCCTTCAGCGTGTCGTTGCCCTTGCCGTCATAGAGGGTGTCGTCGCCGGAATTGCCGTCCAGGACGTCATTGCCCGCATTGCCGCGCAGCACATCGTTCAACGTGCCGCCCTTGACGGTGTCGTTGGAGGTGGTGCCCTTGAAATCAAGGCGCTCCATTTCCGTGAACGAGGTGGTGCCGTTGACCTTCACCGTGCCGTTGCCGAAGTTGAACGAGACGCCGGTCGTCACGTTGGATAGGTCAAGGTAGAGCGAGTCGGTGCCGGTTCCGCCAGACGCCGTATCACCGTTGTTGATATACAGGTTGTCGTTACCGTTGCCTCCCGAGAGCGTGTCGGCAGCCGCGTCATCCGAGCCGTTATTGCCCCAGATGCTGTCATTGCCGTCGCCGCCAGTAAGCTTGTCCTTGCCCGCACCGCCATAGAGCAGGTCGTTGCCGCCGAGCCCCTGAAGGTCGTCGTCACCGGCATTGCCCATGAAGGTGTCGTTGAGGTTACCGCCTTTGAAGACGTCTTTGCCGGAGCTGCCCTTGATGGTGACGCTCTCGAAATTGTCGAGAGTGACGTTACCATTGGTCAGCACCGCATGGGTGCCGAGGGTGAAGGTCAGGTTGGCCGTCGACTTGGAACGATCGATGACCGCATGGTCGGTGCCCGTTCCGCCGTTGGCTGTGAAGACGCCGGCCGTCGAGCCGATGCCGTCATTGAACTCGACGCGGTCGTTGCCCGTGCCGAGATCGACCGTCGTCTTGTCGCCGCCGGCAGATGCCGTCAGCACGTCGACAGTCACCGTATCATTGCCGTCGCCGGCCGTGATCGTGTTGTTGCCGCCGGTATCGCTGATCGTGTCGTTTCCGGCGCCGCCATCGACCTTGTCATTGCCTTCGCCGGCGTTGAGCTGGTCACTGCCATTGCCGCCGAACAGCTGGTCATTGCCCTTGCCGGTGTTGAAGACGACCTGCTGGGCCGTGCCGGCTTTCAGGATGTCATTGCCGCTCGCCGTGGTGATCTTGTAGATTTCGACGTCGGTCGTGGTCGTGCCGTTGGACAGGGTCCCCTTGTTACCGCTGACACTGAAGGTAACGGCCGTGGTGCCCAAGTCCGAGGCGTCGATCACCGCGGTATCGGTGCCGGTGCCGCCGGAGATGATATCCTTGCCCTTGCCGGCATCGAGATAGTCGTTGCCGTCTTCGCCATAGATTGCATCGTTGCCGATGCCGCCATAGACGAAGTCGTTACCCGCGCCGGCCTTCAGGGTGTCGTTGCCACCTTCGCCGTAGAGATAGTCGGTGCCGCCAAGCGTGGTGAACTTGTCGGTGCCGCTCGATCCGCGCAGCGTGTACTCCTCGATGTTGATGATGGTCGTACCGTCGGAGAGGGTGTTGCTAAGGTTGGCGGCCTTGGCGGTGAAGGTGCCGGAGAGGCCGCTGATCTCGATACGGTCGGTGCCGATACCGCCGTCGACGGTGTCCTTGCCCTGATTGATCGTCATCTTGACGGTGTCATTGCCGCTGCCGGCCGTGACCTTGTCCAGACCTGCGCCCGCCGTGATGGTGTCATTGTCAGCGCCACCGTCGATGGTGTCGTTGCCGTCACCGCCGTCGAGCGTATCCATGCCATTGCCACCCAGCAGGGTGTCGTTACCGGCATCGCCCTTCAGGAAGTCGATACCGTTGCCGCCATCGAGCTTGTCGTTACCAACACCACCATCCATGGAGTCGTGACCGTAGCTGCCGGTCAGCTGGTCGTCTCCTTCGTCACCGGAAAGCATGTCGTTACCCTGGCCACCGGAGAGGATGTCATTTCCCAGCCCGCCGGAAAGGACGTCGGTGCCGCCATTGCCGGTCAGGCGGTCGTCTCCGCCTCCGCCAGTCAGCATATCGTTCCAGCGTCCGCCGGTCAGGTTATCGGCAGCCTTGTCCGAGCCAGTCACGTAGAACTGCTCGATGCCGGTCATCGTCGAACCGTAGAAGCTCGTGCTCTTGGTTGGATCGGCTGCCGTGAAGGTAACGCCCTTGGCGCTGTCTTCAAAGCTGATCATCATCGTGTCTCGGCCGATGCCACCGTCGATCTTGTCGCCGGTGAGTTCAGCCGTTTCATCGACCGTAAAGATATCGTCGCCGAGGTCACCTGACAGCGTATCTGCGCCAAGTCCCCCTGAGAGCATGTCGTCGCCGGAGCCGCCATAAATCTTGTCGGCACCTTCGCCGCCGTCGATCATGTCGTTCTGGAAGCCACCATCCAGCGTGTCGTTGCCGAGGTCGCCGAAGATCTGGTCGCCGCCGAATTTGCCGTTGACCGTGTCGTTGCCTCCACCGGCCAAGACCATATCGACCGTATTGTCCCCATTGATCGTTTCGGATGCATCCGTTCCGTAGCGGATAGCCATTATAATCACCTATGATTTGAGTTGAGAAAGAAGGCCACGCGTCCCCCGACGCGTGCACCGTTTTCCGGGCGCGATCAGTCCTGTTCCGGTGCCTGCGGATTGTCCGCCGGATGCCGGGCATAGGGGTTCCTTGACGGGCCGAAACTCGACCCGAGCGGGATCAATCAGATGTCCTGATGGAAATGCTGAAAGGGATGGCGATACTGACCGTTCGCCGCGCCGAAGAAAGCAGGCCCGCTATTGGGGCCGCAGACGTCGATGCCAGAGCTGCCAGCCCAGCCCGACATACCGAGGCGGTGAGGACTTTGCAGACCCGTCAGCTCCGATCTCGGCGGACGTGCGAAGACGGGGTGCCGCATGGCGCGGTGCGTCTGCCTGTTCCGGCATATTGAAATCGGGTTTCATTCTAAAACGGGCTCCTGCCGCCTACTGGTTCGCTGTTCACTGCCCCGGCCGGTCAATCCGTCCCGAGGCAGGTCGATAGCAGAGGGCCGGATGGAGAGCTTCCTAAAACTTTCCTAAGCCGCTTAGTCCACCCCGCAGTCCGCTCCCGGCTCTCAGCCTTAAGAACTTTTCCGCTTTGTGGTCTCTGCTTCAACAACAAATCAGCTAGTGGTGCGAAATTCTAACTACAAGCTTCACAGTTGGAAAATCATTATGCGTTTTTGCATAAGCAAAGAATGTCGATTTTTTACAATAAATTGCGCGTTTAGCGATTTTGATATTTTCAGTAATTTACATATTGGATTTTTTTATTTTATTGTTTTGAAGAATCGAAATTTGCATTTTATATGATTATTTTTTCACTTGATGTTGTCCGGCGGCGGCTGGCGTGATCTTTTAGGCGCATGGCACGCGCATTCGCGCGGCCCAAGGTGATTTCCTTCAAAACGCCGCCGCGATATGATGCAAAACGTGATCAAAAAATATGTCGCAAGCCAATAGGTCAGTATTGCTGACCTGTCGATATTTCTGTAAAGATCATCCATACAAAATTGAAATAAGAGGAAACATTCCGTGCTCAATTGGGAACAGATCTTCGCGACGCGCTCTTCTCGTATGCGCGCTTCCGAAATCCGCGAGCTTCTCAAGCTCCTGGATCAGCCCGACATCATCTCGTTTGCCGGTGGCATCCCGGATCCGGCGCTGTTTCCGGATGTGGCCTTCAAGGAAGCCTATTCGGACATCTTTTCCGGCGCACAGGTAAACGCGGCGCTGCAGTATTCGGTCAGCGAAGGCTACAAGCCACTGCGCGAATGGATTGTCGGCGAAGTGGCGAAGATCGGCATCGATTGCACCGCCGACAACGTGTTCATCACCTCCGGCTCGCAGCAGGCGCTCGATTACCTCGGCAAGCTTTTCCTGTCGCCGAAGGATACGGCCCTGGTCACCTGGCCGACCTATCTCGGCGCGCTTTCGGCTTTCAACGCATATGAGCCTAGCTATGACCAGCTGTCGGTAAACGGCAACCGCACACCCGAAGCCTATCGCGAGACGGCCGCCAAGGCCGGCGGCAATGTCAAATTCGCCTATCTGTCGTCGGACTTTTCCAATCCGACCGGCGAGACCGTCGATCTTGCAGGCCGCGAAAAGCTTCTCGCGCTGGCTGACGAGCTGGATATCGCGATCCTCGAAGATGCCGCCTATCAGCATCTTCGTTATGACGGGCAGGCGGTCGCTCCGATCATGGCGCTCGACATCGCCCGCAATGGCGGTGACATCGAAAAGACCCGCACGATCTACAGCGGCAGCTTCTCCAAGACGCTGGCGCCGGGCCTGCGCGTCGGCTTCGTCATCGCCTCCATGCCGGTCATCCGCAAGCTGGTGCTGATGAAGCAGGCTGCCGACCTGCATTCCTCGACGATCAACCAGATCGCCATCGAACATGTCGCCTCGCGTGGCTTCGATGCGCAGGTCGCCAAGATCCGCTCGGTCTATAGCAAGCGTCGTGACGCGATGCTTTCGGCCATGGACAAGTACATGCCGAAGAACACCAGCTGGACCAAGCCGGAAGGCGGCATGTTCGTGTGGGTGACGCTGCCGGAAGGCATGGATGGCGCCGAGCTTCTCGCACGGTCGATCGCAACCGAAAAGGTGGCCTTCGTCCCCGGCAAGGCTTTCTTCGCAGACGGCAGCAATGCCAATACGCTGCGCATGAGCTTTTCCTGCGCCAACGAGGCGATGATCGAAGAAGGCATCAAGCGGCTCGGCCGCCTGATCTCCAGCGCAGTTTCGGCCGCGGCCTGAACATTCAGGACTTGAAATGAAAAGCCTGCCGTCGCGAGACGGCAGGCTTTTTCTATGCGCGCGATTTTGCGGTCTATCAGTCCTGCGCCAGGACGATCACCATGTCGCTCTCGGTGTAGGTTATCATCTCGGAGCGGTTCGGGTTGACGACGACGCCGGCGAGATTGCGGTGGTCGGCATCGCCGGCGCGCAGGCGACGGTAACCGAGCGCGACTTCGCCGCGGCGAAGCGCTGCGAGCGCGACGGTGAAGAAGTTGAGCGGCTTGGAAATATCCACATAGTCGCTCATCGGCCGCATGTAGATTTCCGAGCCGGCCTCGTCGAGCAACTCGTCGAAGATAGCAGCCATGGACTCGTTTTCCGAGGCCTGGGCGAGCATCAAGCTGACCAGCTTGTTGCTGACGACGAAATCCTCGGCGCGGGTGACTTCGGCAAGCTCGCGGTTTCGGACGTCGATCATTTCGCTGACGACGCTGATGTGCTTGCCGGCCGTCTCGCCGATCTTGCGCAGCTGCAGCAGCGTGATCAGCGTGCGCGTATCGGCCGATTGCGCGGCCATGTGGTCGCTGTAACCCAGAACCAGAACGTGGTCGTAGGAGGGGATGTCGAGCGCGTCCAGCGCCGGGCGGCTGCTGGTGTCGATCACCTGCGCCTCGACCGACAGCACCGTCGGATCGAGCTTCAGGGCCGCAACCTCTTCGACGAATTCCGGCGTGTCGGCGGCAATCGTCAGGCGCGAGCCCGGAGCCACGTAACGGGCAAGCTCTGTGGCGATGATCGGGCCGCGCCGGTTCCAGCCGAGGATCATCGTCCGTTCCGAGGTCTTGGACCGTTTGGCGATCGGGCGGATGACATTCTTGTCGATGCCCATGTCGCCGGACCATGTTTTGATCGCGCCATCGTCCTCGGCGATGATCACCGCCTGGTCGCCCGCGATGATGACCTGGTTCGGGTCGGGATTGAGACTGATTGCGCCATCCTTGTTGCGCAGGCCGATCAGCGTGCTGCTGTCATAGGCCAGCACGGCATTGCCGAACGATTTGCCGACGAGGTCGGGCTGTTCGATCGTGTAGATTTCGCAGCCGTCGAAATCGAGCAGTTCGGAATAGACGGCGCTGAGGCCTGCCTGACGGCTGGTATGCACGACGATGCGGGCGATAAGGTCATCTGCCAGAACAAGCTGCATTTCGCCACCGCCGACGATGCGCGCCACGTCCGCATTGTTGCCGTCGCGAATTTCCGCGGCAATCATGTATTTTTCCGGCCGGCGGTTCGGATCGTTGACCAGCGCCAACACCGTCTTGATGACCTGGCTGTCGGCGTCGTCACCTTCCGGCGACAGGACGATGATCGACCGCGATGTCTGCGGGTTGACGATCGCGAGGTCGTAAAGATCGGTCGGGTCGCCGCGGCGGCAGATGATCTTGGTGTTCTTGCGATCGCCCACCTTGGCGGCGATCTCGTCTTCCATCTCCACCTTGTCCTTGTTCGCCATGATGACGATGCGCGGACGGCGGCGGCTCTGGTTGGCGATCACCAGTTCGTTGATGATGTCGAAGATCGACGGCGACCAGTTGAGAATGATCGTGTGCTCCGTCTCCAGCACCAGCGAACGACCCTTGCGCAGGTCGTCGAGCTTGTCTTCGAGACCGGAGCTGATGACACCGATCAACGCGGAGAAGACGAAGATGCCCGCCAGCGTAACCAGCAGCATGACGATGCGGAAGCTCCAGCCCTGGTCCGCTCCCATCGTGCCTGCGTCGAAAGTGCGCATCAGCGATTCCCAGGCCCCTTCGATGAAGCCCATCGCTTCGCCCGGATCGCCGTTCGGCCCGTCGGGCGCGATGCCAGTTATCGACAGAACAAGGCCTGCAATAATGATGACGAAAAGTGAAATCAGTGCCAGCCAGCCGATCAGTGCGATCGCGCCGCCTGCCATGCTCTTGTCGAACTCATAGCGCAGCCGTGCGCCCCAGTGTTCCCGGTTTTTCATGAAAAGCCCCCAAATGTCCCCGCTGAGTCCCATGGCAGGATTTGCAGTCGAAAACAATTGAAGTGCGGTGCGGGAAGAGGCGAAGGGTCGGAAAATTCGTGGCAAAGTAAATTTCGGCGCACGTTCGGCGATGCCTCTGCTAAAAGACCGACCGAAGATTGCGCACGTGATCATCCGTGACTTGGCTTTTGTCACATGGCTGTCAAGCAGGAAGTGTTTATCGTTCGCAGCTTAAGTTCGAACAGGGACGATCCGATGAACAGACTGCTCTCCGCCTTCACCGCCCTCGTGGCTTTCGGCATGATTTCCGGCGCAGCCAACGCCGCCGACCTCGTGCTCTATACCAGCCAGCCGAACGAGGACGCGCAGGCGACCGTCGACGGTTTCAAGGCTGCCAATCCAGGCCTCGACGTTCAGTGGGTTCGTGACGGAACGCCGCAGATCATGGCGAAGCTCAATGCCGAGATCGCTGCCGGCAACCCGGTCGCCGACGTGCTTCTGATCGCCGACGTCGTGACGCTGGAGCGCATGAAGCAGGCGGGCCAGCTGATGGCCTACAAGTCTGCCGAAGCTGCAAACTACGACAAGGCGCTCTACGACGCGGACGGCTTCTACTATTCCACCAAGCTGATCACCACTGGCATCATGTACAACACCCAGGCCGCGATGAAGCCGACCAGCTGGGCAGATCTTGCCAAGCCGGAAGCCAAGGGCCTCGTGACCATGCCGAGCCCGCTTGCTTCGGGTGCTGCACTCATCCACGCCCAGACCATTGCCGGCGTCGAAGGCCTCGGCTGGGATTACTACAAGAACCTCAAGGCCAATGGCGCAGTCGCCGCCGGCGGCAATGGCGCGATCCTGAAGTCGGTTGCGACCGGCGAGAAGGCTTACGGTTTCGTCGTCGACTACCTGCCGATCCGCGAAAAGGCCAAGGGCGCTCCGGTCGAGTTCGTTTTCCCGAAGGAAGGCGTATCGGCCGTCACCGAGCCGGCTGCGATCCTGTCCTCCACCAAGCATGCCGACGCTGCCAAGAAGTTCATCGACTACGTCCTCTCCCAGAAGGGCCAGGAAGGCTTCCTGAAGCTCGGCTACATTCCGGCTCGCAACGGCATGGCCGTTCCCCCCGGTTTCCCGGCGCGCGAAACCATCAAGGTACTGCGGGTCAACGCCGCAGAAGCGCTCAAGAACTCGGAAAAGGACGTCAAGACCTTTGCCGATATCTTCGGCATCAAAGGCTGATATAAGCGCCACATGGCCCGATCTGGAAATCAGCGAAACAGCCAGCCACGCTGGCTGTTTCCTTTTGTCGTCACGGTGATCTTCCTGTTGAGCGTACTGCCACTCGGGCGGCTCGCAGCGACCGGCATTGCTTCTGCGCTGCAGGGGCATGCGTCGGAAATGCTGTCCGATCCGTCGCTTTGGCAGTCGGTCTACGACACGCTGACGACTTCCTTTTTTGGCATGATCGCAGCCGTCGTCCTCGGGGGCGGCTTTGCGCTGCTGCTGACCTTGTTTGACATTCGCGGCAAGACGGCGCTCGGCTTCCTGTTCATGCTGCCGACGATGATCCCGCCGCAGGTGACCGCGCTCTCGTGGATCGGCATGACCGGGCCATCGAGCGCGCTCCTGAAGGCGGTCGGCCTGGCGCCGCCGCTCGGCACGCCCAATCCGCTCTATTCGATCAGCGGCATCGCGCTTCTCTATGGCGTGCAGAATGCGCCGCTGGTGTTCCTGTCGCTGAGGGCAGGGCTCCTGGCATTGCCGCGGGATGGCGTCGAGGCAGCAAGGCTTGCCGGTGCGTCGTCGTGGCAAGTGCTGAAGGATATCATCCTGCCGCTGTCGCTGCCGGGTTTTGCGGCGGGTGCGGCGATCGCCTTCGTCTCCTGCGTCGGCAATTTCGGCATTCCGGCAATTCTCGGCATTCCAGCCTCGATCTATACCTTGCCGACATTGATCTATGCGAAATTCGCGACCTTCGGTCCGGGTACTTTTGCGGACGTTTCGCTGCTGTCGGCGATCATCGGCATTCTTTCGATGATCGGGCTGACGGTCGAGGAGCGCGTTCTGCGCGGGCGCGATTATCGCGTCATCGGTCTTTCCGGACAGGTCGCGGTGTTCAGGCTTGGCGTGTGGCGCGTTCTGGCAGAACTGGCGCTGTGGCTAACGATCTTCGTGATCCTTGTCATGCCGCTGACGGCGCTGGTCGCAAGCTCGCTCGCGCCTGCTTACGGCGTGCCGCTCAGCCCCGCTACGGTAACTATAAAAGCCTACGAGGAAATCCTCTTCCGTCAGACGATCACCCGCACGGCCTTCACCAATTCGATCACGCTTTCGCTCGCCACCGCCTTCGGTCTCCTGGTGGTGACGGTGCTGACGGGATATTTCCTGGTGCGCAGCAAGAGCCGGTTTGCGCCGCTGATCGCCGCACTGGCGGAAATCCCTTATGCGCTGCCGGGCATCGTTCTCGCCGTGGCGTTCATCCTGGTGTTTGCGGCGCCGCTGCCGATTGTCGGCATCTCGATCTACGGGACGATCTGGATCATCCTGATCGCCTATTTCTCAAGTTTCTTTGCCGTCAGCCTCAAGCCGGTCGTCAGCGCCTTCTGGCAGATCGATCCGTCGCTGGAAGAGGCCGCAAGGCTTTCCGGCGCGAAGTTCGGGCGGCGGATGGCAGATATCGTCGTGCCGCTGGTGGCGCCGGCTGCCGGTGCTTCCGTCATTCTTGTTTTCCTGATCGCCTGTAACGAGCTGACCGTTTCGGCGCTCCTCTGGTCTGCCGGAACGCAGACGCTGGGCGTGGCAATTTACAATCTCGATGATAGCGGCAGTTTCAATCTCGCCTCCGCACTTTCGGTTCTGGTGGTCATCATGGTGATCGCGATGATGCTGGTGCTGGAACTGATGGCGAAACGATTGCCGAAAGGTGTGGTCCCGTGGCGAAGCTGATTCTCAACCGCCTTTCCAAGACGTTCGACCTCGCCGGCCGGCCGGCGGTGCATGATGTATCGCTGACGGTGCGGGAAGGCGGCTTCCTGGCGCTGCTCGGTCCATCCGGCTGCGGCAAGACGACGGTGCTTCGGATGATCGCCGGTTTCGAGCAGCCGACGGACGGGTCGATCCTGCTCGGAGAGCGCGTGCTAGCCGATGCCGGCGACATGGTGCCGCCGGAACATCGAAACATGGCGATGGTCTTTCAGTCCTACGCGCTTTGGCCTCATATGACGGTTGCCGAAAATGTCGGTTATCCGCTGAAGGTGCGTGGCGTTTCTGGCGAAAAGCGGCAGGCCAAGGTGCGCGAGGCGCTCGCGTCCGTGCGGCTGGAAGCCTATGCCGACCGTCGTCCGGCCGATCTTTCCGGCGGGCAGCGGCAGCGCGTTGCGCTGGCCCGTTGCCTGGTCACCGAGCCGGATGTGGTTCTGCTCGACGAACCGCTCGCCAATCTTGACCGGCATCTGCGGCAGGAGATGGAGGAGACGTTCCGCGAGTTCCATGCACGCTCGGGTGCGACGATGATCTACGTCACCCACGATCAGGCCGAAGCGATGGCGCTGGCGACGGATGTGGCTGTCATGTCGGAAGGCCGGCTGCTGCAGGTCGCGACACCGGAAGATATCTATGCGCGGCCGGAAGGGCGGCTGGTCGGCGGGCTGGTCGGACAGGGCGCGGTTCTATCCTTGCCATCTCCAGCCGGTGACAAGCGCAATCTCGACTGGCAGGGTATGGAGACCATTCTGGGCCTTGGTGCTGAGGAGCCGAAGGCAGATATCCTGGTTCGTCACACAGGATGTCGAGCTTTCGCCGGACGGCATCAAGGCCACCGTCCGGTCTGTCTTGTTCGAGGGCGAGCGTTATGCGCTACGCCTGGCGCTTGCCGATGGGCAGGCGCTGAGGGCTTTCAGCCGCCATCCGGTGGATGTCGGCGCCGAGGTCGGCATCGTCATCCGGTCCGCCTGGCGGCTTTAAAGCAATTCCAGCAAAAGTGCGCAGCGGTTTTGCGTCCGGAGTTGCGTAGAAACAAAAGGATAGAGCCGTTTCGCGATTAGAGGAGTGGCGGAACGGCTCTGGGAAATCAGCGTAGCCCGGAGCACTGCCAGCGGATGACCTTGCAGCCGGACGCGTTCTGGCGGCATGCCTCTACGGCGAGATATTTGGCAGGGTCGATATCTGGCGCCCCAATCTGCTCCCCAGCCGCCGCCCTGGCCGACTGCGAGCGCGCCGCAGCCATTCTTGAACCAGATAGCCGTCCGGCAGTCGTTAGCGCTCTGGTCACAATTATTTCGGGCGGTGCGCTCGGCGTCGCGCCGCGAACCGTGATCGTAGGACCAGCCCGTCGCGCCGGTGCTCGGCGAATAGGCGATTGCGCCGAAACTGTCGGCCAGTGCGCTGCTGCCGGCGCAGAAAAGCGCGGCGCATAGCGTCGCCGTCTTCAGGAATGAACGTCTCATAAAAATACCCCCTGCGACCTTCCGATCGCGTCCTTACCCAAGCCGCCGAAATGAGCATGGCATCGCGGGCCGCGTCGTTTCAATCGCACTTGCATGTTTGCATCTGACCATTCTTAAATTTATCGAATCGTTCATCTTTCCTGCAGCTTGGCGTGGGTAAGGTGGCGCGCTTTCGGAAGGCCGGCTTGGGAAGGGAAGATTGATGTCTCTGCGACTTGGTACCTTCAACATCGAAAACCTGATGACCCGGTTCGATTTCACCGGCTGGCGCAATCGACTTCGCCAGGACCGGGTGCTGCAGCTCTACGATGTGAAAGACAAAGAGGTCTACGAGCAGCTCGAGCAGGCGCGCATGATCTCCGAGACAGACGATACGCGGCAGCTTTCGGCACTCGCCATCGCCGATGCGGATGCCGACATCCTGTGCCTTCAGGAGGTCGACAATATGCCGGCGTTGAATGCCTTCGAATATGGATATCTCTACCGCATGGTCGGCAATGGCTATCGGCAGAAATATCTGGTGGAGGGCAATGACAGCCGTGGCATCGACGTCGCCGTGCTGGCGCGCGAGGAGACGCGCACCGGAGAGAAGATCGAGGTGCTTGATGTGCGCAGCCATGCCATGCTGACCTATCAGGATCTCGGGCTGTTCAACGAAGAGCTGGCGCTGAGTAACCAGGCCTATGACAAGATCTTCAAGCGGGACTGCCTGGAACTGGAGCTGAGGATCGGCGGTAAGCCGTTTTCGCTCTACGTCGTGCATTTCAAATCGATGGGCAATGCCCGCGAAAACGGTGACGGCCGGACCGGCACGATGGCGATCCCGCACGGCGGAGGCGAGGGCGGTGCGGCACATCATCGAGCAGCGCTTTGGCAAAGGGCGCAGTGCTGGTGGAAATTTCGCCATTTGCGGCGACATGAACGACTATCAGGAAAAGGTGCAGGTGATCGGCAGCCGTCGTGAAGGTTATCGTTTCGAACCGCGGCGCGAGGCGGCGAGCGCACTCGATACCTTTACCCATGATGGTTTCGCCGTGAACCCGATGGCCCGGCGCGATGTGATGGACCGCTGGACGCTCTATCACGCCCGTGGGCCGCTGGAGCAGCATCTCTGCCAGCTCGACTATGTCTGGCTGTCGCCGGCGCTGGCCGAGCATAATTCGAACAGCGTTCCCGACATCATCCGCAACGGCCAGCCGTTTCGCACACCCTTCCCGCCGGGGCAGGAGGTCGAGCGGTTTCCGCGTATCGGCTGGGATCGCCCCAAGGCTTCCGACCATTGCCCCGTCGTCATGACACTGGAGCTTCCATGAACAGCATGAATGTCGGCTGGCCGGCCGAAAATATCGCCTTTCCGGTCGAGTCGGTGGATCTTTCCTTCCTGCCCGGAGCGCACCCGCTCTACGAGGCGCACCGCCACGAGATCGAGGAGAACTGGCAGGCGGAGGCCGAACGCAACCCGCATCTGTTCAACGGCCGTATGGTGCTGCAGCGGCATCTGTCGATCGCGGACGGCAGGATTGTCGGGGAGGCGCATGAGATTCCCTATTCGACGCTGCTGTGGTGGCGCAAGCAGGAGGATCCTGTCGGCGCATTTCATCTTTTCGGCTTCGCCGTGCCGGTCTCCTCCGACGGCGCGATCATTGCGATCCGCATGGGCAAGCAAACCGCCAATGCGGGACAGGTCTATTGCGCGGCCGGCTCGCTCGATCTCTCCGACATTGCCGATGGTAAGATCGATGTCTTCGGCAACATGCGGCGCGAGGTGCTGGAGGAAACGGGGCTCGACTTGAACGATGCCGAGGCCGATCCGCAGTTTTTCGCGACCCACGCCAACCACCGCATCGTCGTGTTCCGCTTCTTCCGGTTCTCGCTGACCGCTGATGAGATGCTGCGACGCATCGAGGCTTACATGCCGCATGACGAGGAGCAGGAGATTACCGAAGCACTGGCTATTCGCTCCCCCGATCGGACGGCGCACAGCTACAATTCGCTGATGTTCCCGATTCTCGATTTGTATTTCGGCAAGGACAGTTAGGTAACGGGTTGCGCGGCGCCGATGTGTCGGGCAGTTTGACCGCAGCAAATCACGGGAGGTGGCAAGATTGGCCCGTCGCTACAGCATCTACGACGTCTTCACCGACAAGCGCCTTGCAGGCAATCCGCTGGCGGTGATCTTCGACGGGGACGGGCTTGACGATAGCGCCATGCAGGCGATCGCCCGTGAAATGAACCTCTCCGAGACCGTATTCGTGCAGGCAGGATCGAACGGCGCCTACGCTGCCCGCCTGCGGATTTTCACGCCCGGCAAGGAATTGCCTTTTGCCGGACACCCGACCGTTGGGACAGCCGTTGCATTGGCGGAACGCAGCCACGGCACCACGAATGGCGACATGGATATCGTCTGTGTGCTGGAGGAGAATGTCGGCCCGGTACGCTGCGCAGTGCGGCTGAGAAGCGGCGAGGCGGGTTTTGCGGAATTCGATCTTCCCAAGAAGCCGTGGCGGATCGATCTGCCGCTCGACCGGCAGGGGATTGCCGACGCGCTGAGCGTCAAATCGACGGATATCGGCTTCGAGAACCACGTGACTTCGATCTGGAGCGCGGGCGTGCCGTTCCTGATGATTCCGCTGCATAATCTCGCGACGGTACAGAACCTCGAATTCGATCCGGTATTGTGGGAAAAGGCCGTGCCCCTTCGTCGAAGGATCGCTGGCTTCCGCCTATGTCTATTGCCGCGGCGGTGTCCACCATCAGGCGAAATTTCATGCCCGCATGTTTTCTCCCGACATGGGAATTGCCGAAGACCCTGCGACAGGTGCTGCCGTGGCGGCGCTATCGGGCGCCATCAGGCATTTTGACGGCCTGCCGGATGGTCACCATCCCGTTCTGGTGGAGCAGGGCGTCGAAATGGGGCGTGCCTCCTTTATCCATCTCCACATCGACGTGAAGGACGGCGAAATCGCCAAGGCGCGGATCGGCGGACAGGCGGTGAAGGTCGCGGAAGGCACGCTCGATCTCTAGGCCATGCAGCAGAAGCTCCTGGCAGGCCTCCAGTCACTGTTCGCGGACGACGACCTGCGCTTCCCTGGCGGCCTCGAGAAACGCTCTGCGCGCCTCCGACGGCGGCCTCTTGCCATCGAGAACCTCAAGGCACACTTGGCGCGCTTTACGATACTGGCGACCGCTACCGGTCGGCCATCTGGTCAACAGGACGCGTGAAGCTTCCTTGGTGCTGACGATCATACAATAACTGCCCCGGGAACTGCCTTGAGCATTTTCCTCGAATGTGACGGGCCTGCTCCAACGTTTCGGATCCATGACGCAATACCTCCGATGGAGGACAAACCGCACTGCGGCCGACTCGTTCCCGTTGTTCCGATTCGTGCGGTTGATTTCGATATCTTCTGGAAGGAGAAAAATGCGTGAGGTGCAGCGCACACGCCAAGTCTGGATCTTTCGATCCAGCGGTACTCATCTCGTTTCGTATTGAGAAGAGATGGTGGGTGATGTAGGGCTCGAACCTACGACCCGCTGATTAAGAGTCAGCTGCTCTACCAACTGAGCTAATCACCCAAGTTCCAGTCCGGTGAGGCGTGCTCGCCGGTGGTGTGAAGGGGCGTATAAAGAGGTTCCCGCAGCTTGTCTAGCGGCTCTGTGAAAATAATTGGCCGGATCGGCAAAAAAATGAATTCGCGTGAATTCCGGCCGGTGGATAACGTCGGGCGGTGTCACAATGGTGAGGCCAAAAGCAAAGGTTTCAATGCGTTAACCTGTAATGGTGTTGCAGCGTAACCATGTGTGATTCAGATTTTCCGCCAAATGCGAGCCGGTCGGGAACCCCGGACCGTCGGTCGGCATTGGGATCGCAAACCGAAAATGGGAGCGCGGTCGTGAAACCTATCCTTCTACTGCTGGGCAGTCTGGTACTGCTCGTACTGGTGTTTCTGAGCGGGGTGATCATCACCGCCAATGTGATCGCCGAACCGGAGCCGCACAGGTTCGCGAACATCAATACGCCGGACCTCTGGACGTCGCAGCCGAAGGAAATCGATCCCAACAAGCAGGCATACGAGCGGCTTCCGAACGCGCCACAACAGGAGGCACAGACGGTCGCAACCGAACTGCCTCGACCTGTCGCGCCGGCAAACCAGACAGCATCTCAGGCAGTGGCTGCCGATGCGGAAAATCTGCCGCTGAATTCCGCAATCGACCATGCCATGACGGCTTCGGTTCAGCCGTCTCTTCAGGCCTCGGTGACATCTCCTCAGCCGACCAGTCCCGCACAGCCAATTCCGGATCCGAACCTTGCCGGGCAGCCGCAAAATTCCAGCGTTAATGCGGCGCAAGCGCAGTTCTGTTATGCGCGCTATCGTTCATACAGGGTCGAGGATAACACCTATCAACCGTTTGACGGCGGACCTCGCCGTCAGTGCCAGGCGCCCGGTGCTCAGCAGGTTCAGGCGGCGTTGCCGAGCCCGCAAGCGCCTGTGGCCAGAGATGTGGCAGCCGCGCAGCTACCGGCCGCCCTCAGCACGCGGATCCAGGCAGGGCGCGTTCGCGAGGAAAAGAGGGATTTACCGCCATTGCCGCCGGAAGCCATTCCCAGCGATGAGGAATGGCATGCCGTGGAACGTGGCGTTGACGGGCCGCATGTCATGCAAAGCGCTGCCCCGGGCGGTTCTGAGGCGGGTTCGCACGAACAATGGTGCGCCAACCGTTACCAGTCCTACCGGATGGGCGACAACACGTACCAACCGTTCGACGGCAGCCCGCGGCGCAGCTGCCAGTCGCCGTTCGGCTGAAAATGTCGGTCAGGTCTTCCGGCGATTGATGTCGCGGATCAGTTCGATGAAAGCCCTCATCTTGGCCGGCAGGTGGCGCCGGCCGGGATAATAGAGGCAGAGGCCGGGATAGGGTGGCGTCCAATCCTGCAGGACGTGCATCAGCCGGCCGGCCGCCACAGCGTCCGCCACCTGCCATTCGTTGAGATACGCAAGGCCGACGCCGTTCAGAGCGGCGCGCAGCAGCAGGTCGCTTTCGTCGAGTGTGAGGTTTCCCGGAACGTCCAGCGTGAACGCCTGGCCGCGCTTTTCGAATTCCCAGCGATAGATCGAGCCGCTTGCCATGCGGGCCCGAATGCAATGGTGCCCCATCAGGTCGGCCGGCACCTGCGGCAGGTCGCGGCCCGCGAAATAGGCGGGTGAGCCAACAATGGCGGGGCGGATGGTGTCGCCCACCGGGATGGCGATCATATCCGGAGGCACGGCTTCGAGGATGCGGACGCCGGCATCGAAACCCTGGGCGTTGATATCCACCAATGCACCTTCCGTCACGACTTCGAGGCTCATCTGCGGATAGCGGTTGAGATATTCCAGCAGGTACGGTTCCAGCATCATGCGCGCCGCGCCGATCGCCATGTTGATGCGCAGCGTGCCGGAGGGCTCGGCGCGATGTTCGTCGGCAAGGTGGATCGCGTTGCGGATCGCCGAGAGTGCCGGCGTGACTTCCGCCACGAACTGTTCGCCCGCTGAGGAAAGGCTGACGCTGCGTGTCGTGCGGTTGAACAGCCGCACGCCGAGCCGGGCTTCAAGGGATGCAATCTGCTGACTGAGTGCCGAGGACGAAACGCCGAGGTCACGCGCCGCCGCCCGGAAGCCGCCGCGGCCGGCGACGGCGACCACCGCTTCAAGTTCGGCAAGCGTTCCCCGCAGCATTGTCCGTAACTCCTTATCAGGCTGGGCGATATTGACCAACTTACCAGATCAATGGCGAGATGCCAGATAAGGCGCATCGAACTCAAGGAGAAAAGCGATGCGCAGCATTACCCAAGTCTATATCGATGGTGCATTCGTCACGCCGCATGGCGAGGAGGTGGCCGACCTCTTCAACCCTTCGACCGAAGAAAAGATCGGTACCGTCCGTCTCGGCGACCGTGAGGACGCGCGTGCAGCGATCGCCGCCGCCAAGCGGGCATTCCCTGCCTTTTCCCGCACGACGAAGGCGGAGCGGATCGACATGTTGAAGCGGCTCAGCGCGGCCGTTTCCGCACGTGCGGCGGAACTGACGGCCACCATGACGGAGGAATATGGCGCGCCGGGCTATTTCACCGGCTTTTCCGTGCCGCATGCGGCTTCCGCTTTTCTCAACATGGCGGAGGTGCTGGAGAGCCATGAGTTTACCCGCCAGATCGGTCGCGCCGAAGTGACGATGCAGCCGCATGGGGTCGTGGCGGCGATCACGCCGTGGAACAGCAATTACGGTTTCATCTGCGGCAAGCTGGCGACGGCCCTGGCGGCGGGCTCGACCATCGTCATTAAGCCGAGCGAGATGAGCGCCATTCAGACGCAAATCCTGACGGAATGTTTGCACGAGGCCGGTCTGCCGAAGGGCGTGTTCAACATCGTCAACGGTCGCGGCGATGTCGTGGGCGCGGAATTCAGCTCGCATCCGGATATCGCCAAGGTGACCTTCACCGGTTCGACAGCGGTTGGAAAGCAGATCCTGAAGGCTGGAGCCGAGACGCTGAAGCGCGTTACGCTGGAACTTGGCGGCAAGGGTCCGAATATCATTATCGATGATGCCGATCTCGATACCGTCATTCCGACGGTATTGATGATGGGGCTTGCCAATAGCGGCCAGGCTTGCGTCAACGGCACGCGGCTGCTGGTTCCCGAAAGCCGGCTGGCAGACGTTCTGCCGCGATTGAAGGCCGGCATTGAGACGATCAAGGTGGGTGATCCGCGCGATCCGGAGGTGCGAATCGGGCCGATGGTCAGCCAGCGGCAGTTTGACCGTGTCCAGTCCTATATCCGGCTCGGTTTGGAAGAGGGGGCGGAGTTGCTGACGGGCGGCGAGGGGCGTCCGGAGGGGCTTGAGCGCGGCTGGTTCATTCGTCCGACGATCTTTGCCAGCGTGACCAACGAGATGCGCATCGCCCGCGAAGAGATTTTCGGGCCTGTCCTGGCGGTCATTCCTTACCGGGACGAAGAGGACGCGATCCGCATTGCCAACGATACCAGCTACGGTCTGCAGGCCTACCTGCACGGTTCAGACATTAAGCGCGCGCGACGGATCGCCGACCGGATGGAATCCGGCCGCGTGGTGATTAACGGTGCGCCGCACGAGCCGTTGGCGCCGTTCGGTGGTTTCAAGCAGTCGGGTATCGGTCGCGAATATGGCGTGTTCGGGCTGGAGGCGATGCTGGAGCCGCGCGCGATCCTGATCTGAGATGAGAGAGGGCGGCTCGCCGCCCTCGTCACACGGTCTTTTCACACGGCCTTGGGCTGGGCGGCGATGCGCCGCTCGGTTTGCCGCAGGCATAGTGCCAGGACGATGCCGAGTGCCGCCATGGCGGCGATGTATGACGACGCGCCCGACCAGCCGTTGGCGGCGACGATCGAGGCAAGCATCATCGGGCCGAAGACCTGGCCGATATTGGAGCCTTGCATGACAAAGCCGCTGAACGTGCCGACCAGATCTCGGCGCGGCGCATAGACCGGCAGCGAACCCATGATGGTTGCCGGCAGCACGCCGCCGCAGATGGCGTAAAGCACCGAGGCCGCGTAGCGAGACCAGAGCGGGAAGCCATGGCCGAAAACGACATAGGCGGTCACCGTCAGCATAATACACGGGCCGGCGATCAGCACCCAGCGCGGCGCGCCCCAGCGGGCAAAAACGCCGCCGAGGATGTTGCCGGTGCCGTTCATCAGCACGGCGAACGCCGTCATCAGCGAGGCGGCGGCGAGGCCAATGTCCATTTCCTCGATCAGCAGGGTCGGCAGGAAGCCGAATACAGCCATGAAGCTCGCGCTATAGGCCAGGAAAATACCGGAGAGAATCCACGAGACCGGGCGAGCTGCCATCAATGTCACCGACTGGAGAAGCGAGGCCGAAGCCCGGCCGGAGCCGTGCGGTTTGGGTGCTTTCATAACGATCAGCGCTGCTATCGGGACGAGGCTCAGGAACGCTGCAAACACCCAGGAGCCCTGCCAGCCGAAGCTCGGCAGAAGGAAGGGCGAGATCGACATCATCACCGCGACTCCGACGGGCATCCACACGCCCCACAGCGCGAAGGCAAGGCCGGTATCCTTGGGATCGATCGACGAGGCGATGAGGCCGGGGGCTGCAACCGAAACCATGATCAGCCCGATGCTTTCCAAGACGCGGCTGCCGAAGATGATCGGTTCAGAATGGGTGGCGGCGCCGATCAGGCTGCCAGCGACCAGCAGTGCCAGCCCCAGGATCATCGCACGACGATGGGTGAGGTAATCGGTGAACCGGCCGATGACGAAACCGCACAGCGCGCCAAGCGCACTGGAAAGCCCCATAAGCCAGCCTGCCGCGACGAGATCCATGCCGAGTTCGGAGCGGAGCAGGGGAATGGCTGGCGGTACCTTGCCAACATGCAAAGCGGCTGCGATGCCGCCCAATACGGCGATTGCGACATGTCCCCAACGTGTCATGCGTATTCCGTTCTTACTCAAGCATATGCTTCTGGAAGCCTTATCACCGCCGCACGAGTCTCGGCATAAATTCAGTGGCGTTCGGCATGATTTCTTCGCCGGTAATCTCGGTCTGTTCAGGCGTCAGCCGGGCCTGGACGAAGTCGATGAAGGCGCGGACCTTGGCGGGCGGGAGATGACGTGACGGGTAAAGCGCGTAGAGCGGGAAGGCTTCACCTTGCCACTCGGGCAAGACTTCGACCAGGGCGCCGCTTTCGATCAAATGACGAACGCCGATTGCCTTGACGCGAGCGATGCCGACGCCTTCGAGGCAGGCACCGAGCATGGTGCCCCATTCGGCCACGGTGAGTCTGCCGGAAATCTTCACATCCGCCACTTCGGCGCCGCGGCGAAACTGCCAGTCCTCGATCGTTTGGCCGGTCAATGAATCCCGAACGAGGATTGAGGTGTGGCCGGCGAGATCGGCAGGTGAGGCGGGGCGGCCGTGTTGTTTCAGATAGGCCGGAGAAGCAACGGTGATCGTGCGGGTTTCCAGCAGTTTGCGGGCAACGAGCGAGGAGGCGGGCGGCACGCCGAAACGGACGGCGATATCGAAACCCTCGCCGACCAGATCACCGAGCTGGTCGCGCGCCACCAGTTCAAGGGACAGATCCGGATATAGCGAAAGAAATTCGGCGATATGCGGGGTGAAGAGAAGCCGCGAGAAGAACGCGTCGACATTCACACGCAACCGACCGCGCACGGCGACCGACGAACCGGACGTGATGGTGACCGCGTCCTCGATGCCGTTCAACAGCGGCGCGACTTCCGAATAGAGCCGCCGCCCCTCGTCCGTCAGCGAAACGGTGCGAGTCGTGCGATCCAGCAGCCGCACGCCGACGCTGTTCTCGAGCCGCGCCATGGCGCGACTGACGCCGGAGCGGGTGAGGCCCAGCGCCTCACCGGCGCGTGCAAAGCTGCCGGTTTCGACGATCGCGGCCAGCACGCCGACATTGGCAATCACCCGTGCATCGAAAGCCATGATGCTCTCCGTTGATTTTCAGTCACCAGTAATATGATTTTTCGGCGCTCACGGCAACGATGTGTCGCGCGATAAAAACCTTTCGACATCTCGAAGCGAAAGGACATCATCATGTATGCGATCACGGGGATTACCGGCAAAGTCGGCGGCGAGGCCGCAAGGGCATTGCTTGCAAAGGGCGAAAAGGTTCGCGCCGTCTTGCGAGACCCGAAGAAGGGTGAGGAATGGAAAGCGCTTGGCTGCGAAGTGGCCGTCGCAGACATGGCGGATGCGGCGGCACTGACCGAGGCTTTCCACGGCGCGAGCGGAGTCTTCATCGTCCCGCCGCCGGTGTTCGATCCGCTGCCGGGTTATCCCGAAGCGCGGAAAGTGGCTGACGCAGTTGTTGCCACCCTGAAGGCGGCAAGGCCCTCCAAGGTCGTGCATCTCTCCACGATCGGCGGGGATGCTGTCGAGGACAATCTTTTGTCGCAGCAAGCCCTTATGGAGCAGGCTCTTGCCGGTGTTGACCTGCCGGTGACAACGCTCCGCGCCGGCTGGTTCATGGACAATGCGGCCTGGGACGTGCCCTCGGCGCGTGAGGGTGTACTCTACAGCTGCCTGCAGCCAGCGGATCGGAAGGTCACGATGGTCGCCTCGCAGGATGTTGGTCGTACAGCCGCAGAATTGCTGACGGAGATCTGGACCGGTCACCGGTTGGTCGAACTGGCAGGGCCGAGCCGCGTTTCGCCAAACGATATCGCGGAGGCGTTTTCTCAGGCGCTCGATCGTCCGGTGAAGGTTGAGATCGTTGCTCGCGAAAGCTGGGAGGAGCTGTTCCGCTCGCAAGGCATGAACAATCCAATCCCGCGCATTCGCATGCTCGATGGGTTCAATGAGGGCTGGATTGCGTTCCGGGATGACGGCGCGCACTCCCTCAAGGCGCCGACCGGCATCCGCGAGGTCATCGCGTCGCTGGTCGCGAAGGCTTAACCGACCTTTCGGATCTGGTCTCTGTTGTCCTCGACCTTGAGGTTCTGGACGAGCTTGGCGAGCCAGTCGACAAAGACCCGCACCTTGTTCGAAAGATGGCGGGTCTGCGGGTAGACGATGTAGAGGGGCAGGGTCTCGCAATGCCAGTCCGGCAGGACTTCGACGAGATCGCCCTTCTCCAGCGCATCACGCACCATGAAACGCGGCGACTGGGCGATGCCCATGCCTGCAAGCGCCGCGTTAACGTAGAGGCGCGCGTCGTTGATCGAGACGATGTAGCGCGGATTAACCTCCACGGTTTCCTCGCCCCTGCTGAATTCCAGCGACATCACCCGGCCGGCCGTGGCATTCAGGTAACCGACGGAAAAATGGTCTTTTTCCAGGTCCTGCGGATGCGTCGGAGCGCCGAAATTGCGCAGGTATAGCGGCGCGGCATAGGCCTGCATGCCGATCTCGCCCACCTTGCGGGCGATCAGCGACTGGTCGGTCGGCGTGCCAGCACGTAAGGCGCAATCGACGTTTTCGGCGATATAATCCACCAGTCGGTCGCCGACGCCGATATCCAGCTTGATCTGCGGATAACGGTTGTGGAAATCGCACATGTTCGGGATGATCAACGTTTCTGCGAAGGCTGCCGCCATCTCGACACGCAGCCGGCCGGACGGTTGAGCCTGCGAGTTCGACAGGCTGCCGTCCAGCTCGTCCAGTTCCGAGATAAGCTGTTGCGCCCGCTCGTAATAAAGCGCGCCGTCGGTCGTCACCATGACGCGACGGGTCGTGCGGTTGAGCAGCGTCGTGCGCAGATGCGCTTCGAGGCTCTGCACGAGATTGGTCACTGTCGTCTTCGGCATGCTGAGCGTTGCGGCCGCCCGGGTGAAGTTCCCGGTTTCCACCACACGCACGAAAACGCGCATCGCTGAAAGCTGATCCATTAGCCCTCTCCATCGCACTGCAGCATTGTACAGAATTTTGGAATAGTGTTGCCGAATTCCACAAACTTGTGTGTTTCGTCCCGAATAATAATATCAGGTTCAAGATTGACGGCAAGTACCCGCCTTCAGTAGGGGTTGGCCAGAGGATTTTTCAATGTCCGTGCAGTGGGAAAATATCGCGTTCGACAAGGCGGCCAAGCCGCCTGTTCCCATGCGCATTTATGAAGGCAAGGCCAAGAGCAAGGCTCCGCCGCTGGTTCTTTACCTGCGTGGCGGTGCGTTTCTCGACGAAGGCCGGTCCGACAGCGAGCGGCCGATCGGCAGGGCGCTGGCGGAAACGGGAGCGGTCGTGCTGGAAGCGGATTATTCCAGCGCTTCGCACAATATGTTCCCGAAGGCGATGGAATGCGCCTTCATGGCGCTGAATTGCCTGTCGAGCCGCCGCAAGCAGTTCGGCAGCGCCAAGTCGCCGCTGTTCATTGCGGGTGACGAAGCGGGCGGCAATGTTGCTGCGGGTGTCGCATTGAAGGCACGGGATCAGATGCCGGGTGAATTGACAGGCCAGATCCTGCTGTCGCCGATGATCGATCCGATGATGACCAGCCAGTCCTTCCGCAAGGCGGACGAGATCGGCATGGGCCAGCGCTGGGCTGAAGGCTGGAGCCATTACCTTGGTTCCCATTGCGGCTTCCAGCATCCGTATGCGGCGCCGTGTCTCTGCTCGCGGCTTTCGGGTGTTGCGCCCGCGCTGGTCGTGACATCGGAGGACGATCCGCTGCGAGACGAGGCGATCGGTTATGCCGAACGGCTCGAGGCTTCCGGCGTCGTGGTCCGCAAGAAGGTTTTCCCGGCAAGCTGCGGCTGGACGGGCATTTACAAGGACGGTGATGGTCAGTGGATGGCGACGCTCTGTCGCGAGTTCACCGGCTTCGTTCAGGAATTCAGTGCGTAAAAAGTTGTATTTTTGAGAGAAGGTTCGGCCCCCCTCCCAAGGGGTCGTCAAGGAGAATACCGATGATATCGAAGATCAAGAACTGGGCCCTGTGGGGCACCGGACTAGGAACTGCTGCGCTGATCGCAGGCGCATCCGTTTATCTCGATCTGCCGCAGGGCGCCAATGCCGCGCAGGCACAGGCTGCAGCGGCGGCCCCGGCCGTACCGGTAACGGTCGCAACGATCGAACCGCGTAACGTCACCACCTGGCAGGAATTTTCCGGCCGGCTCGAAGCCGTCGACCGCGTGCAGATCCGTCCGCGCGTTGCCGGTACCATCCAGGCGGTGCATTTCCGCGAAGGCGGTCTGGTGAAGCAGGGCGACCTGCTCGTCTCGATCGATGCCGAGCCCTACAAGGCAGCCGTAGCGCAGGCCGAGGGGCAGGTGGCTTCGGCCGAAGCGCGTGTTGAGCTCGCCAATACCGAACTCGACCGCGGCAAGAATCTCGCTGCCAGGGCAACGATCTCGCAGAGCGATCTTGCCCAGCGTCAGAGCACCCAGAGCGAGGCGCTTGCCAATCTCCAGTCCGCCAAGGCGGCGCTGAAGGTGGCTCAGCTCAACCTCGATTATACGGAAATCCGCGCACCGATCGCCGGCCGTGTCGGAAAGCTGGAAATCACCATCGGCAATCTCGTGGCGGCAGGTTCTGCGTCCGCTCCGCTGGTAACGCTGGTATCCAGCGATCCGATTTATGCAAGCTTCGACGCCAGCGAAGAACTGGTCGCCAAGATCCTTGCCGATCTGCCGGTCGAAAACGGCGTGCCGGCGATCGATCGGGTTCCGGTCGAAGTCAGCACGCTCGCCAGCCAGACGCCGGCTCGCGGCAAGCTGCAGCTGATCGACAACGAGGTGAATGCGGCAAGCGGCACGATCCGCGTTCGCGCCGTGTTCGACAATCCGGGTTCCAAGCTGATCCCCGGCCAGTTCGTGCGGGTCCGCATGGGCCAGCCTAAGGCTCAGGATCACCTGATGGTCAGCGAAAAGGCCGTCGGCACCGACCAGGACAAGAAGTTCGTCTTCGTGGTCGATGGCGAGAACAAGGTGGGCTACCGGCAGGTGGAACTTGGTTCTGCAGTTGACGGTCTTCGGATCGTCGAGAAGGGCTTGAACCCGGGCGACCGTATCGTCGTCAACGGCCTGCAGCGTATTCGTCCCGGCGCGGTGGTGGCGCCTCAGGACGAAGCCAAGGTCGCCAACAACTAAGGTTCTGACCGGCAAGGCCGGTCGGACCTAACCCAACAGATCATTCGCCTTATGGCCTGCGGCTAGCCAGCCGCGGGACGGGGGCTTTCCGCTTCCTGTTTACCTCTGGAGAGAGGGTTCCGTCATGAACATTTCCCGCTTCTTTATCGACAGGCCGGTTTTCGCGGCCGTGCTGTCGATCCTCATCGTGGTGGCCGGCCTGATCGGCGTGCGCTCACTGCCGATTTCCGAATATCCGAACGTGGTACCGCCTTCGATCGTCGTGCGTGCCGTCTATCCTGGTGCCAACCCGACGGTCATCGCCGAAACGGTGGCGACGCCGCTCGAAGAACAGATCAACGGCGTCGAGGACATGCTCTACATGTCCAGCCAGGCGACGTCCGATGGCGTGCTGAACGTCACCGTGACGTTCAAGCTCGGTACCGACCCGGACAAGGCTCAGCAGCTCGTGCAGAACCGCGTCAGCCAGGCCGAACCGCGCCTGCCGGCGGAAGTGCGTGCGCTGGGTCTGACGACCGTCAAGAGCTCGCCGGACTTCATCATGGTGGTCAACCTAGTCTCCGACGTTGATCGCTATGACATCACCTATCTGCGCAACTATGCGACGCTGAACGTCAAGGACCGGCTGAACCGCATCCAGGGCGTGGGTCAGGTGCAGGTCTTCGGCGCCGGTGATTATTCGATGCGCGTCTGGATCGATCCGCAGAAGGCTGCCGAACACGGTCTTGCCGCAAGCGATGTTTCGAACGCCATCCGTTCGCAGAACGTCCAGGCCGCAGCGGGCATTATCGGCGCTTCGCCGAGCCAGCCGGGCGTCGACCTGCAGCTCAACGTCAATGCCCAGGGTCGTCTGCGCACCCCGGAAGAATTCGGCAATATCATCGTCAAGAGCGGTGAGAATGGCGAAATCACTCGTCTGCGCGATGTTGCCCGCATCGAACTCGGCGCTGCCGACTATACGCTGCGTTCGCTGCTCGACGGTCGTCCGGCAGTTGCCGTTGCGGTTCTTCAGGCTCCGGGTTCGAACGCGATCGAGATCGCCGACAACGTCAAGGCGACCATGGACCAGCTCCAGATCGCCATGCCGCAGGGCGTGAAGTACGAGATCGTCTATGACACGACCAAGTTCGTGCGCGCCTCGATCGAAAAGGTCATCGATACGCTGCTCGAAGCGATCGCGCTGGTCGTTCTCGTCGTCATTCTCTTCCTGCAGACCTGGCGTGCCTCGATCATTCCGCTGATCGCCGTTCCCGTGTCGATCATCGGTACGTTCGCGGTCATGTATGCCTTCGGCTTCTCGATCAACGCGCTGACGCTGTTCGGCCTCGTGCTGGCGATCGGTATCGTGGTTGACGACGCGATCGTCGTTGTCGAAAACGTCGAGCGCAATATCGAGGGTGGTCTCAGTCCGCGGGATGCGACCTACAAGGCCATGAAGGAAGTGTCGGGCCCAATCATCGCGATTGCGCTGGTGCTGGTCGCGGTCTTCGTGCCGCTCGCCTTCATCAGCGGCCTGTCCGGCCAGTTCTATCGTCAGTTCGCACTGACCATCGCCATCTCGACGGTCATTTCGGCGATCAACTCGCTGACCTTGTCGCCGGCGCTGGCCGCTCTTCTGCTCAAGGACCATCATGCCAAGAAGGATTGGCTGACCCGGTTCATGGATGCGATTTTCGGCTGGTTCTTCCGTGGTTTCAATCGCGCCTTCGGTGCCGCTTCCAATGGTTACGGCCGCACGGTGGGCGGGCTGCTGTCGCGCAAGAGCCTCGTGATGATCATCTATCTTGCTCTCGTCGGCGCCACCTACAGCATGTTCAATGCGGTGCCGAGCGGCTTCGTGCCGGCACAGGACAAGCAGTACCTGATCGGTTTCGCCCAGCTGCCGGATGGTGCCACGCTGGACCGTACCGAAAGCGTGATCAAGCGGATGAGCGAGATCGCTCTGGAACAGCCGGGCGTCGAGCACGCCATCGCTTTCCCGGGCCTGTCAATCAACGGTTTCACGATCGGGTCGAACTCCGGCATCGTGTTTGCTGTCCTCGACGACTTCGACAAGCGCAAGACGCCGGAACTTTCCGGCGGGGCGATCGCGATGCAGTTGAACCAGAAGTTCGCCGGAATCCAGGACGCCTATATCGCCATGTTCCCGCCACCGCCGGTCAACGGTCTCGGCACGACGGGCGGCTTCAAGCTGCAGATCGAGGACCGTGCAGGTCTCGGCAACCAGGCGCTGGACGAAGCGGCCAAGGCGGTTCTCGCCAAGGCTTACCAGACGCCTGAACTGGCCGGCATCTTCTCGAGCTTCCAGATCAACGTTCCACAGCTTTACGCCGACCTCGACCGCGCCAAGGCCGAACAGCTCGGCGTCTCGGTGACGGACGTCTTCGAAACGCTGCAGATCTATCTCGGTTCGCTCTACGTCAACGACTTCAACGCTTTCGGCCGCACCTACAGCGTCCGGGTACAGGCGGATGCCAAGTTCCGGGCAAAGCCGGAGGATATCGGCCAGCTGAAGGTTCGTTCACAGTCCGGCCAGATGATCCCGCTCTCGGCGCTTCTGAAGGTGGATGCCCAGACCGGTCCGGAACGCACGACACGCTACAACGGCTTCCTCGCCGCTGATATCAACGGTGCTCCGGCTCCGGGATTCTCGTCCGGCCAGGCGGAGGCTGCGATCACCAAGATCCTCGATGAGACGCTGCCGACCGGTATCGAGTTCGAATGGACGGACCTGACCTATCAGCAGATCCTCGCCGGCAATTCGAGCGTGGTCGTCTTCCCGCTGGCTCTGCTGCTCGTCTACCTGGTACTGGCTGCGCAGTATGAAAGCCTCGTCCTGCCGCTGGCGATCATCATGATCGTACCGATGGGCGTGCTTGCAGCGCTGACCGGGGTCTGGTTGACGGGTGGTGACAACAACATCTTCACCCAGATCGGGTTGGTGGTGTTGGTGGGGCTATCGGCGAAGAACGCGATCCTGATCGTGGAATTTGCCCGCGAGCTGGAGTTCGAAGGCCGCACGCCATTCCAGGCGGCGGTGGAGGCAAGCCGGTTGCGCCTTCGTCCGATCCTGATGACCTCCATGGCCTTCATCATGGGTGTCGTGCCGCTCGTGCTTTCGACCGGCGCCGGTGCCGAAATGCGGACCGCCATGGGTATCGCCGTCTTCTCGGGCATGATCGGCGTGACCTTCTTCGGCATCTTCATGACACCGGTCTTCTACATGCTGGCCCGTTTGCTTACCGGCGGTCGCCCTCTGCGACAGCACGGTGAGGAGGCAGCCGCTCCGGCTCTCTCTCCAGCGGAGTAAGCTGGCCTCCAGGCCGCGCGGGTTCTTTCCACCGGGAACCCGCGCGGCAATCCTGCATTCCATTTAAGCCGTTCCGGGCCGCGAACCCGCCCTCCCGTCCGCTCCCGGAAATGGCTTAAAGCGCGCCGCCGTCAATGACGACCGTCTGGGCCGTCATGGCGGCGGATGCGTTTGAGGCCAGGAAAAGGCAGGGGCCGACAAGGTCTTCCGCCAGAAGCACCCGCTTCAGGGATTGCCGGGCGACCATGGCGGCGATGCTGTCGTCGTTCAGCCACAATGCCTTCTGGCGTTCGGTGACGATCATGCCGGGCAGGATGGCGTTGACGCGGATGTTCTCTCGCCCAAGCTTGCCCGCGAGGCTTTTGGTCAGGCCGATAATGCCCGCCTTGGCCGAGGCATAAGACGGCAAGCCACCCATGTTCAGCAGGAAAGCGATCGACGAGAAGTTGACGATCGCTCCGCCGCCGGATTTGCGTAGGTGCGGGACGGCGGCCTGCGCGACGAAGAACATCTGCTTCAGGTTCACCGCCTGGCTGTCGTCCCAATATTCCTCGGTGACCTCTTCCAGTTCGTGACGGTCGTCCCAGCCGGCATTGTTGATCAGGACAGAAAGCGATCCGAGCTTTTCGGCGGCCATGTTTACCGCCGCCTGGGTTTCGGCGACGTTGCGCAGATCGGCTTTCAGATAGAGCACAGGGTGAGGGGATTTCTCGCTCAGACGTTCCGCCAGCACGCGGCTCGACTCCTCAGCGATATCCAGGAACGCCACCTTGGCGCCCTGCGCCGCAATGCCTTCGACAAGCGCTGCGCCGATGCCGGAACCGCCGCCGGTGATCAACACGCCGCGGTCGGCAAGGTCCGCATGGCGGACGGATAACTCGGCCAAAATATCCTCCCTGGTTCGCTTGGTTCGCCAGTTCTATCCTGCCGATATCGGAAGACAAGCCGGCTTGCCCAAGTCTCGCCATGCCGGGCGGCCATGGTGGGGCATGACCATAGCGACAGGAATAGCCGTTGGCGTGGGTCTGGGAACCGCGCTTGGGACCGCCATTTTCGACGATATCGGCATCGGTATAGCCGTCGGGATCGCGATCGGCGTTGCCGTTTCGCAGTTCCTGCACACACGGCAGAACTGAAGCGGCGCAAAGCACTCCGCTGCCGAATTGCCTTGAAGCGCTGCAGCCGCTAGTCGGAGGGAGCAGTTCCGACTATTCCCGAGTCGGAGCCCGACGATAGAGGAAATTTCCGTGCTTGTTGCTGCCGCTGCCGAAATCATCCTGCCTGAAAAGTCCTATGCCGGTTTCCTGTTCGACATGGACGGCACGATTCTCAACTCGATTGCCGCCGCCGAGCGCGTCTGGGGTCGCTGGGCCGCCGATATGGGGCTCGATGTGGAGAAATTCCTGCCGACCATGCATGGCAAGCGCGGCATCGATACGATCGGCGAATTGAACCTGCCGGGTGTCGATCCAGTCGTCGAAGCGGGCAAGATTCTGCGCGGCGAGATCGATGATGTCGAAGGTGTCGTACCGATCCCGGGTGCGGTCGAATTCCTCTCGGCACTTCCCGTGGAAAGCTGGGGTATCGTCACCTCGTCGCCGATCGAGCTTGCGAAGGTTCGGCTGGCGGCTGCGGGCATTCCCGTTCCGCGGATGATGGTGACGGCCGAGGATGTGAAGATCGGCAAACCTGACCCGCAGGGGTATTTGCTTGGTGCAAAGCGACTTGGAGTCGAACCCGCCGACGTGCTGGTTTTTGAAGACGTGCCCGCCGGTATCCAGGCGGGTGAGCGGGCAGGAGCAGATGTGATGGTCATCACCACCACTCATTCCCACCCGATCGAGATCAATGGGCATTCGAAAATTCCAGGCTATCTCGATGTCCTGCCGCATGTCGAAGGCGGCAGGCTGTCGATACGCCTGAAGCGCTGATCGTTCAGGTGGGCTGATTGGCGGTCCGCATGAAGCTGACCGTCGCAAACCACAGAACGACGCCGAGGCCGAGAAGGCAGGCGGCAATCAGATATTGCACCGGGTCACGGCCGGTCCAGGGGCCGGCGAGGAAGGTGCAGGAGATCGCGCCGAGCACCGGCAGGATGGTCGGCGTGCGGAAATGCTTGTGTTCGACCTTGTCCTTGCGCAGGACAAGAACCGCGATGTTGACGATCGCGAAGACGCAGAGCAGCAGCAGCGCTGTCGTGCCGCCAAGTGCGGGAACGCCGCCGGCAAACAGAATCAGCGCGACCGCGAGGAGTGACGTGAAGCCGATCGCGATATAGGGCGTGCGGCGGCCGGAATGGACCTTCCCGAGCACGTCCGGCAACACGCCTTCGCGGCTCATGCCGTAGATCAGGCGGCTCGCCATCATCATGTTGATCAGCGCCGAATTGGCGACGGCAAACATGGTGATGACGGCGAAGATGCCGATCGGGAAGCTGGGGGCTCCGGCCTGCACGACCTTGAGCAACGGCGTTTCACCCTGGCCCAATTCATTCGCCGGAACCAACGTAATGGCCGAGATTGCTACCAGGACATAGATCACACCGGTAATGGCAAGACCGGCAAGCAGCACCTTCGGAAACATCCGGCTCGGGTTCTTGCATTCCTCGGCCATGTTGACCGAGTCCTCGAAGCCGACCATGGCGAAGAAGGCTAGGGTGGTTGCCGCAATGACCGGCCAAAAGACGCCGCTGCCTTCCGGCGTGGCGAAAGTCCAGGCGCGCGAAACATCGCCCTGGCCGCCTGCGATCGCCCAGAGGCCGATACCGATGATGATCAAGAGGCCGGTCAATTCGACGATCGTCAGGAGAACGTTCATCTTCACGCTCTCGCCGACGCCGCGGAAATTGATCGCGCCAATCAGGGCGATGAAGCCTACCGCGATCAGCGGCACACCCCAGCTTCCGAAGTCGATCCCGAGCGAGGCCGAGAAGTTCGACGCGAAGGCACGCGAGGCCGTCGCCGCGGACGTGATGCCGGAGGACATGACGGCAAAGGCGACGAGGAATGTGATGAAATGGATGCCGAAGGCCTTGTGCGTATAAAGGGCAGCACCGGCAGCACGCGGATATTTGGTGACCAGTTCGAGATAGCTGAAGGCGGTCAGCAGAGCGACGAGAAAGGCGATCAGGAACGGCAGCCAGACGACGCCGCCGACCTGCGCTGCGACCTGACCGGTGAGCGCGTAGATGCCCGTGCCGAGAATGTCGCCGACAATAAAGAGGAGCAATAGTCCAGGCCCCATGACCCGGTTAAGCTCGGTAGCCTGTTCTCCCGTTGCCGCGCCCTGACCTGCGCTCGTTTCCGGCTTCTGCATGAACTCTCCTCCTGCAGCCAATTTCCGCTTTTCCTTCAATGGGAACAAACGCTGGTTGTTCCCGAAGTAGCTCACGCTTTTTCGCAGGTCATGCTCGTTATATTTTTGTGATAATATTGCACTTGATGCAAATATTTACTAAGTGCACCTCACGCGAGGCGTTGACGTACGCCGATTGCGCTAGAAATCGCCACATTTTTGAGATGGAGATCGAGAATGCCTTGGAATTGCCACGCAGCGTGTGAAGGTCGGCGCAATACTCGATCCAATTTTCAAACTGGTGAGTCTCTGACCATGAGAGCTGATGCCGCCTTCTCGGACTTCGTGCATTTCTTCCGCTCGTGGATGAGCAATCCGCTGCGGGTCGCCTCCGTGGCGCCGTCCGGCGAGTCGCTGGCGCGGCTGATCACCAAGGAGATCGCGCCGATGGATGGTCCGGTGATTGAGCTCGGACCGGGCACCGGTGTCTTCACCCGCGCACTTCTCGCACGTGGGGTCGCCCAGTCGGATCTGACGCTGATCGAATATGGGCCGGAATTCGTGCCGGGCCTGCAGCGCCGCTTCCCGGAAGCACGCGTGTTGCAGATGGATGCGGCCAAGCTCGCCCAGTCGCATATCTTTGATGGCGATGAAGTCGGCGCCGTGATCAGCGGTCTGCCGCTTCTCTCCATGTCGCCGCGCAAGGTGACGGCCATCCTCGGCGGCGCCTTCACCTATATTCGGCCGGGTGGTGCCTTCTATCAGTTCACCTATGGCCCGCGTTGCCCGGTGCCGCGGCCGATCCTCGATCGGCTTGGCCTGAAGGCCGTGCATATCGGCCATACCGTCCGCAACCTGCCACCGGCTGCCGTCTATCGCATTTCCCGTCGCAAGCCGCTGGAACTGGCCAAGGATCGCTCCAAGCCTCGCAGCGATGCCGATGCGGCCGGTAACGACAACTCCATCGACTGAGCTTTCCGGCGGCATGAACAAAGTCATTGAAAGCGATACGGAAGGTCGGCGCGAGCGAAAGCGCCGGCAGACCACCGAGCGTATTCAGCAGGCCGCGATGAGTCTGTTCCTCGAACGTGGTTTCGAGGCGACGACGGTTGACGATATCGCCGAGCGCGCCGATGTCTCGAAGCGCAGCTTTTTCGATTATTTCCCCTCCAAGGAAGATGTGGTCTTCGCCTGGCAGGACGGTTTCGCCGATCATCTGATGCAGGCGATCGCCTCCCGCCCCAGGCAAGAGCCTGCGGTGAAAGCGGTGCAATTCGGCCTCGTGAGTGCGCTTGTGTCTGCTGCCGACGAGCGGTCTCTGGCCATCGGCGAACTCGTGCGCCGCACCCCGGCGCTGAGAGGCCGTGATCAGCTGAAATACGCCAAGCTGGAGAGCAAGCTGACGGAGGCGCTCAGAGCACGCGCCAACAATCCGGCGGAAGAGAAAAAGATGCGTCTTCTGGCGGCCGTCGTGATGGGCGCGCTCAGGGTTGGCGGCGAGATCTGGAACCAGCAGCCGCCCGGTGCCTCGCTGGAGGAATTTGCCCACGTCTTCTTCGCCGAATTCTGGGTGGCGCTCGCGGCCTTTGGCGAAGAGGGCTCGAAAGCCTGATCTAGATAATGCTGAGCGTCGCTGCGGCCAGCACGAGATAACGCAGCGATTTACCGATGAAGACGAGGATCAGGAAGGTCCAGAACGGCTCGCGCAGCACGCCCGCGACCACCGTCAAGGCATCGCCGCCGATCGGCAGCCAGCTCAAGAGCAGCGACCATTTTCCGTATTTTCGATACCAGGCCTGCGCCTTTTCAAGTTTGTCCGGTTTGGCCGGAAACCATCGCTTGTCGCGAAAGCGCTCGATGCCGCGACCGAGCATCCAGTTGACGGCGGCGCCCAGCGTATTGCCCACCGAGGCGACGAGCAGCAGGCCGGCCAGCGAATAACGGTCGCTGACGATCAGTCCGACAAGAACCGCTTCTGACTGCATCGGAAAGATCGTTGCAGCGAGGAAGGCGGTGGCGAAGAGCCCGGCATAGGCGGCAAGATCAAGCATGGGCCTCGGTTTCGGTGGATATGAAAAAGGGCGGATCGAAATCCGCCCTTCCGTGCATTTCGGGACCTTGGATCAGGCCTTGGTGGCGTTCTCGACGTCTTCGACAGTCGCTTCCACCTTCTTGGCGTGACGCTTGCGCCAGTCGCCGAGGAAGAGAAGGATCGGGGCTGCGATGAAGATCGAGGAGGCGCCCGCGACCACGATGCCGAAGGCCATCGGGATTGCGAAGCTTTCCACCGCGCTGCCGCCCCAGATTGCCATCGGCAGAAGCGACAGGAAGGCGGTGACGTTGGTGTAGATGCTTCGCGCCAGGGTCTCGTTGATCGACTTGTCGATCAGTTCGCGCAGCGGCATCGACTTGTAGAGACGCATGTTTTCACGCATGCGGTCGTAGACGACGACCTTGTCGTTGACCGAGTAGCCGACCATGGTCAGTACCGCCGCGATCGCTGTCAGGTTGAAGTCCAGGCCGGTGAGGGCGAAGAAGCCCACCAGCTTGGTGACGTCGAGCACAAGGGTGACGATGGCGCCCACGGCGAATGGCCATTCGAACCGTACCCAGATGTAGATCAGCATCGCCACGCTGGCGATGAAGACCGACAGGAAGCCGGCAATCGCAAGTTCGCCGGAGACCTTCGGACCGATGACGTCCGTGCCCTGAACGACCGCGGTCGGGTCGATCTTGACGACCTCATCCTTCAGCTTGGTCACGGCTGCCGTCTGTGCCTCTTCGCCGCCGTCCTGGCGCTGAGCGCGAACCAGGATGGTGTTCGGATCGCCGAAGGACTGCAGCAGGATTTCGCCGAGTTCGAGCGTATTCAGGCCTTCGCGGAATTTCGCGAGATCGGCAGGACCTTCCGTCCGGACCGACATCTGGATGCCGCCGCGGAAGTCGACGCCGTAGTTCAGGCCCGGATGGAAGAACAGCACGACGGATGCGAGCGACAGCAGGCCGGAGACGATGATGCCCAGGTAGCGCGCCTTCATGAAGTGGATGTGCTTGTCGTAGACGTCGAACGGGATCAACGGCTTGATGGTCAGCGTCTTCAGCTTCCAGCGGCGGGCGATGGCGATCATCGTGACGCGCACGAAGGCAACCGACGTGAACATCGAGATGATCAGGCCGAGCGCCATGGTGACGGCGAAGCCGCGGACCGGACCGGTGCCGAAGTAGAACAGGATGGCAGCCGCGATGAGGGCGGTCACGTTGCCGTCGACGATCGTCGAATAGGCGCGGTTGAAGCCGACGTCGATGGCAGCAAAAACGCCACGACCTTTACGCGTTTCTTCGCGGATACGCTCGTTGATGAGAACGTTCGCGTCAACCGCAAGGCCGATGCCGAGGACGATACCGGCGATACCCGGCAGCGTTAGCGTGGCGCCGACCAATGTCAGCGCGGAGAAGGTCAGGACGGTGTGGATCAGGAGGGCCAGGTTGGCCAGCAGGCCCCACGTGCCATAGAGCAGCAGGATGAAGACCGCGACGAGCACGAAGCCGACGAGGCCGGAATACAGACCCATCTGGATCGCGTCGGAACCGAGGTCGGCGCCGACGGTGCGTTCTTCGATAACGGTGAGCTTGGCTGGCAGCGCGCCGGCGCGCAGCAATGCGGAAAGCGTATTGGCTTCTGAAACCGAGAAGCCGCCGGAGATCTGGCCCGAACCGCCAGTGATCGGCGTGCGGATGACCGGGGCGCTCAGGACCTTGTTGTCGAGGACGATCGCGAAGGGACGGCCGACATTCTGCTGGGTGATCTGGGCAAAGCGTGCAGCGCCGGCCGAATCGAAGCGGAAGTTGACGACCGGTTCATTGGTCTGCTGGTCGAAGGCGGCGCGGGCATCCGTCAGGCGGTCGCCGGAGAGTTCGACGCGATCGAGAACCGGATACTGGTTGCCGCGCTCGTCGCCAAGCATGGTAACTCCCGGTTCACCCTGGTTGCCGAGCAGATGGAAGCTCATCTTGGCGGTGGAGCCGAGAAGCTGGCGAAGACGGGTCGGATCCTGTTCGCCCGGAAGCTGGACAAGAACGCGGTCGGAGCCTATGCGCTGGATCGTCGGTTCGGCGACGCCGACCTGGTCGACGCGCTGGCGGATGATTTCGAGCGACTGCTCGACCGCGCCGGTAATGTGCGAATTGATACCGGCTTCGGTCTGGGCGATCGAGATCGTGTTGTCTGACGGCGTGGTGATGTTGAGATCACTACCGCCGATGGTGGTGCCGCTGTTGATCGGGTTGGAGAGTGTCTGAAGCTCGGTCACGGCGGCGCCCCGCTGGGCGGCATCGCGAAGGGCAACCGTGACGGTGTCACCGCTGCGGCGGATTGCCGTCGTCACGATATTCTTGTCACGCAGGACACGGCGCGATTCCTGCAGCAGGCTCTGGACGCGTTCGTTGATCAGATCGGCGCGATCGACTTCCAGGACCAAGTGCGAACCGCCGCGCAGGTCGAGACCGAGCGAGACACGGCTATGCGGCATCCAGGAAGGGAGGCGGTCCAGTGTCGATTGCGGAACGACGTTCGGCAGTGCCACCAGAAAGCCGAGCAAGATGATGACGAGATAACTCGTCACCAGCCACGGTGAATTTCTCATGTTTCTAATCCTGCTGAGCCCATGATGCGCAGGGTGCGGTCGGCATGGGCGGATTCTAAGTCTTGGATATGCAGGCGCCGGGAGGCGCGGTCGTCTCAGGCCTGATGCGGCGGGGCGCGGGGCAGCGAACCCGGCCAGAAGGACAATGCCGGGCGCGAAGACGACAACGCCGGCGCGATGGCCGACGCAAAGAGGAAGAACTCGATTTCAACGAAATTCGGAACCAGCGCTCCGCCGCCGTGGGAGGCCTGGGTGCCGGTCGAATCCTTGCGATCTGCTGCCGCGAGCGCTCTCAGCGGCTCGCGCTTGGTCAGATGCGGTGTTTCGGAGCTGTTATCGGCGGCCTGAACGCCACGCGGGAACTGCACGTCGCGGACGACGCCGGAAAGCAGGCCAAAGATCGCAGTGAGGAAGAGCGCGGCGGCAAGCAGGGGCCAGCGCGATACGAGGCCATCCTCGTCGCGCTCGCGTCTCGTCCGCTTTGCTTGCGGAAATTCCGCCATCCGCCATCAGCTCCGGAGCGTTGAAAATCCGAAATTTTACACTTCGGAAAGGAATGCCGCCTTCTAAAGGAGAGTACCGGGACGGTCAATCGTCTCTTGCCCGCCCGATTGCCGGTAACGTAAACGCTGATTGCGGCGGCATTCGTGTTGATCCGCCGGCCGATTCACTTATGGATCGGGTCTTTCCAAAGGACGTTTTCCGGCTTTTCCACCGGTTCGATGTCGAGGTTC
>CBDDGK010000080.1:0-69158 GCA_965227625.1 Neorhizobium sp.
CAATCACCCGCGAGCGCGTCGGTCGCGACATGATCCTCGGCCTTTCGGTCGAGACGGAAGAGCTCGCCCGGCGAGTCGATCCCTCCGTGGTCGATTACGTCGGTATCGGCCCCGGTCTTTGCCACCGCCACGAAACCGGATCACAAGCAGCCCATCGGTTTCGACGGGCTGGCGCGGATCGTGGCGGCAGCACCTGTGCCGGCGGTGGCGATCGGTGGCGTCAAGGCAGAACATGCCGCCCCGGCGCTTGCCGCCGGCGCAAGGGGAATTGCCGTTGTCTCGGCTATCTGCGGCCAGCCGGACCCGAAGGCAGCTGCTCGCCGGATCGCCGATGAAATCAGGAAGGCACGCACGTGACGATCAGAAACGTTCTTTCCATCGCGGGGCTCCGATCCGTCCGGCGGCGCAGGCATTCAGGCAGATCTCAAGGCGTTTTCGGCACGCGGCACCTATGGCATGGCGGTGCTCACGGCGCTCACGGCACAGAATACCCAGGGCGTTACCGGCGTTCACACGGTGCCGGCAGGCTTCGTTGCCGACCAGATCCGCGCGATCTTTGCAGACGTGCGTGTCGATGCGATTAAGATCGGCATGATCGCCAACGCTGAAATCGCGGAAGCGGTGGCCGATGTCCTGCGGCCTCATCGCAGCGAACTGCCGATCGTGCTCGATCCGGTCATGATGGCAAAGGGCGGTTCGCCGCTTCTGGCGCCCGACGCAATCAATGTGGTGACGCATGGCCTGATGCCGATCGCGAGCCTTGTGACGCCCAACCTGCCGGAAGCTGCGGCGCTGGCTCGGCGAGGCGGCGGCCACGACGCGTCAAGAGATGGCCGAACAGGCCGGGAGATTGCGGAAGCTCGGTCCGAACGCGGGTCCTCGTTAAAGGTGGTCATCTTGAAGGCGACGATAGTCCGGATATCCTTTCCGACGCTACCGGCACGCATTGGTTTGAGGGCCGCCGCGTGGAGACGAAGAACACACACGGCACCGGCTGCACGCTTTCCAGCGCGATTGCGGCCGAACTCGCAAAGGGTTGCCGCACCCGCGCAGGCCGTGTCCATAGCCAAGGCCTATCTCGCGGGCGCTATCGCCGCGGCCGATACGCTCGCGGTCGGCTCCGGTCACGGCCCGGTTCAGCACTTCTATAATCTCTGGAAGAACTGACCTATGAGCCTTGGGCCGCAACGAGGTCGTTCTCGTCTGCGGCCGAAGATCTGGTCTCGGCGCTGTAATCGCCAGGCAGAGGGAATTGCCTGCGAATGAGCTCCGTGACCGTAACGTACTTACGTCTATCCGCTGGCGAGATCGGCGAAGTCGCGGATTACATCGGCGGCACGATGCCGTTCAGGCCAACGGCGACACGGCTTGCGGAGAGCGAGCCGTCGGAAGCCTTTTCCGCGGTCACGATGACGGCCGCGCCGGACACAAGGTTCGACTGTGTGGCGTTCGCGAACGTAACGATCGGCGTGCCAGTCGGCACCGACATCTTCTTCTGCTCGCCCTTGAAGCTCAAGGTCAGTTCCTGACCGCTTGGCACCGCGGTCGATGTTCGAGACAGTAGCGTTTGTCATTTTGCTGTTCGGTTTGAGGTCATAGGCGGAAATGCCCTCTCCGGTCCCCTTCATCGCCGCCGGGAAGATCAGCACTTCCAGCGCGCCATCTCCACCGTCGGATTTCGGCAGCGAAGCGATGCCGACATAGTCTCCCGGTTTGATATCGTCCGCTGATGCCGTGGTGACGCCTGCGACTACCCAGCCGGATTTCAAGGCGATCTTGTCGGTTTCGCCCTCGCGGGTTTTGACGGTCAGAATACCACCGTCAAAGGCGTCGATCGTGCCACGCACGCGCACGCGCGTCGTGTCTGCCGCTGCCGCGCGGGCAGGGCGGCAAGCGAAACTGCAAGGCCGAGGGTAGCCAATGCGAAGGTCTTGATAACTGGGCGTTTTGACATGGGAGGTTCTCCGTTCGGCCGGATGCTATGCCTGACCGTGACGGTGCGCCAATCAACGAGATGTCACGGCTTTCGACGTCTTCGTGTTCGAAGGCTCAAGGCTTGCGGATGTGATCCAGAAATGCGCGAAGCGGTGCCGGCACCTGGCGCCGGCTCGGATAATAGATGTGCAGGCCGGGGTAGGGTGGGCACCAATCTTCCAGCACCCGCACAAGACGCCCCGTGGCGAGGTGATCGGCGGCCTGAGTCTCGAAGACATAGGCAAGGCCGATATCCTGAAGGGCTGCATCCACCATCAGCACCTGGTCTCCCAAGGTCAGCGGTCCGTCAACCTCCACCGCAAGTTCGGTATCGTCCTTTTCGAACTCCCAAGCGTAATGCCGACCGCTGGCAAAACGATAGCGAATGCAGGGAAGTGTGGTCAGATCGTTCGGCAAGAGCGGCTTAGGATGCCGCTCGAAGAACGCGGGCGAGGCGACGACGGCCGACCGCTGACGTGGTCCGATCGGCACTGCAATCATATCCTTGGCGACGGACTCGCCAAAGCGAATGCCGGCATCAAAGCCCTCGGAGACCATGTCGACAAAGCCATCGTCCACGACGATCTCAACCTTTACCTCCGGATTGGTTCGCAGGAACTCGGTGACGAATGGCAGGAGAAGCATCTGGGCCGAAACGCGGGATGCATTCAGGCGCAGCGACCCGACCGGCCTGCCACGCAGCGTGTTGAGGTCGTCCAGTGCGTCGTCGATGTCTCGGAAGGCTGGCTGCAATCGGTCGAATAGACGCTGGCCTGCTTCCGTCAGTGCGACGCTGCGCGTCGTGCGGTTGAAAAGGCGTAGGTCGAGACGCTCTTCGAGATTTCGGATCGTGTGACTGAGCGCGGAAGGTGTGACGTCGAGTTCGTCGGCGGCGCGTCGAAAACTTGCCTGGCGGGCAATGACGAGAAAGCTCGCGAGGTCTGATTGGTTGATAGCGCGCATTGCTGAAAATTACTCAGTAGTTCATCGAAAAACCAGAGATTTTTTCATGATGCTGCGAGGCGTAGGTTTCATCTCAAGGCAAGCCGCAGTGGCGAGCCGGCCAAACAAAGGATCTCTTGTCATGAAAACCTGGTTCATCACTGGCGCCTCGCGCGGGTTCGGCGCCCTTTTCGCAAAACACGCACTGGAACGCGGCGACAATGTCGTCGCGACCGCCCGCAAACCGCAGGCCGTCATCGATACGCTCGGAAACCATCCGAACCTGCTGGCCGTCGCGCTTGATGTCACAGACGAAGCGCAGGCCGTGGATGCCGCCCGTCAGGCAGTCGACCGTTTTGGTCGCATCGACGTGCTGATCAACAATGCCGGCTTCGGTGTGCTTGGCGCCACCGAGGAGATATCCGGCGGTGAGGTCGAAGCGGTGTATCGCACCAATGTCTTTGGGCTGCTTGCGGTCACTCGTGCCGTGCTGCCGCATCTGCGTCGCCAGCGCTCGGGCCACATCATCAATATCTCCTCGATCGGTGGCTATCGCAGCTACATGGGCTGGGGTGTCTACGCTTCCACAAAGTTTGCGGTCGAAGGCATTTCCGAAGGCCTTGCCATGGAAGTCGAGCCGCTCGGCATCAAGGTGACGATCGTCGAGCCCGGTTATTTCCGCACGGACTTCCTAGATCAGGCTTCGCTGACAACCAGTCCCATGATCATCGAAGACTATGCCGAAACGACCGGGGCATTGCGCCATGCCATGGTCGGGATGAACCACAACCAGCCGGGTGACCCGGAACGCCTCGCCAAGGCGCTGCTGGTCGTCGTCGATGCAGCCAATCCGCCGCTGCGCATGCCATTCGGCTCGGATACGGTGGCTGCGATCGAAGCGAAAAATGCTTTCGTTGCTGAAGAACTTGCTGCTTGGCGAGAGCTCGCGGTGTCTACCGACTTCCCGGTCGAACCAGCTGCCGCTGCCGAGTGAGCGATCGACGAATGGCCGGGTGTTCTGCACTCGGCCATTTGCCCGTTCTATTTCGCACCTCTCTGCGCCGCGATTGCTTCAAACGCGGCGGCGATCTCCTCGCTGCCATAGGGCTTCTTGAGAAGAATTCCGCCTTCGATCGAGACTTCATCCGGGATGCGGTCATTGCCGGTGGCGAAGATAATCCCGATATCGGGGGCAAATTTGCGCGCCTCATGGGCGAACTCGCCACCGGACAGGCCGGGAAGGCCTAGGTCGGTGACGATCACGTCGAAACGTCGCTGCTGCATGACCACCAAGGCCTCTTCCGCCGTTGCCGCTTCCGAAACCGTATGGCCAAGCTCGGCAAGCAGGTCGGCTGTGCTCATGCGGATCAGGAAGTCGTCTTCAACCAGCAGCACCTCGTAACGAGGCGGAGAGGACGGGTCGTCGCTTTGCAACGACACTGGCTTGGCTGTCAGCGTCGCTCGCACGCGGTTGCGGTGTTGCTGGTTGTTGAGAACGTGGCGGATTTTCCGCGCCAGTGCTTCCCGCGTATAGGGTTTCGACAGGAGCTCGACACCAGGATCGAGCCGGCCACCATGCACGATCGAGTTTTCCGTATAGCCGGACGTGAAAAGAACGGCGATATCCGGCAGGCGCTCACGGGCGTGGCGAGCGAGTTCCGTGCTCTTCAACGGCCCCGGCATGACCACATCCGTGAAGAGCAGATCGACAGGTACGCCGCTTTCGATGACGCTCAGAGCTCCCGACGCGTCCCGAGCTTTGAGAACGGCGTAACCGAGGTCACCAAGCATTTCGACCACGGTTGCCCTGACCTGCTCATCGTCCTCCGCAACCAGAATGGTTTCGGAGCCGCCAGTGACGGGACCAAAATCCGCATCGGTGACGAGGTCTTCGCTGCGTTGGACACGCGGGAAATAGATCTTCACCGTCGTGCCCTGGCCGACTTCGCTATAGATCTTGATATGGCCGCCGGATTGTTTGACGAAGCCATAGACCATAGAAAGCCCAAGCCCGGTGCCCTTGCCGACCGGTTTGGTAGAGAAGAACGGCTCGAACACCTGTTCGATGACCTCTGGCGGCATGCCGGTTCCGGTATCGGTGACCGCAAGCATCACATATTGCCCGGCAGGTACGTCGGCGTGCTGCCGCACGTAATTGTCGTCGAGAAAGGCGTTGCCGGCTTCGATCGTCAGCTTGCCGCCGTCTTCCATTGCATCGCGTGCGTTGATCGCGAGGTTGAGCAGGGCGTTTTCGATCTGCGTCGGATCGACCAGCACGTTCCATAGCCCGCCGGACCTGATCGTCTCGATCTCCATGTCCTCACCAAGCGTGCGGCGCAGCAGTTCTTCCATACCGGTCAGGAAGCGACCGATATTGACGACCTTTGGCTCGAGAGGTTGGCGGCGGCCGAAGGCGAGCAATTGGCTTGCGAGCTTGGAGCCGCGTTGTACCCCGGCCAGCGCATTCTCAACCCGGCGACCGGCGCGCGGATTGGCGCCGATATCTTTGGCCAGAAGCTGCAGATTGCCGGAAATCACCTGCAGCAGGTTGTTGAAGTCATGCGCCACTCCACCGGTCAACTGGCCGAGTGCTTCCATCTTCTGCGATTGGCGGAGCGCTTCCTCGGTCTTCATGCGCTCGGAAATTTCCGTGACGATGCGCTGTTCCAGGCCTGCGTTCAGGGCCTGCAGGGCCTCTTCGGCACGCTGTCGTTCGCCCAGTTCGTTTTCCGCCGAGCGGAAGAGGCGGGCGTTGTCGATCGCGATCGCGACCTGGCCGGCGGCACCGACGACCAGTCGCTCATGCTCCTCGCGGAACTGTCCGGGGAGTGCGTGGCCGAAAAACAGGCCGCCGATCACCTCGCCGGAACGCGACGTCACCGGCACGGCGAGATAGCTTCGCACAGGAAGATGCCCTGCCGGCATGCCACGATAGGGTTCGCTGTGGCCATAGCGAGGATCGGCCAGAATGTCGTCGGAGCGGATAACGCCTTCGCCGGCAAAGGTGGGTGAAAACACCGCCGTGTTGCGTGGCATCTGAAAGGTCTCGAACGCCGAACGCGGTACGCCCGAAAGCGCGTAGAGCATATATCGCTTACCGGCATCGTCTTCGACATTATAGAAGAAGGCGCCGAATTGCGCGCCGGTCAGCTCGACGCCGGCGTCGGTGGTCATCTGAACGACCTTTTCGAGGTCTAGTTCGGCGGAAAGATCGGCGCCGAGCCGGTTCAGCACTTCAAGATGCCGGGTCTCCTTCAGAAGCGCGATTTCCGCACGCTTCTGATCGGTGACGTCATTGCCCTGGATGAAGATGCCGGTTGCGCGGCGGGCTTCGTCGAAGATCGGCTGGAAGATGTAATCGACGAAGCGCTCTTCCGGCGGCAGACCGGGGCGGCGGGCCAGCAGCACGGACGTCGCCTGGCCGGAATAGGGCAGGCCGCTGTGGCGTACCTCGTCCAGAATATCGGGAAAACCCTGCTCGACGACTTCCGGCAACGCCTGCCTGATCGATTTTCCGATCAGGTCGCGGCTGCCGACGAGTCGCATATACGCGCCGTTCGCCATCTCGAACACATGGTCAGGACCGGCAACCATGGCCATGAAGCCTGGTGCCTGCTCGAACATCTGGCGCAAGCGTTCACGCTCGCCCTGCAGTCGGCGCTCGGCGCGGACTTTGGCGGTATTTTCGACGACGATCGCCATCACGCCAAATGCCTTGCCGGCCTCGTTGTAAACCGGCGAATAGTAGAGGTTCATGAATGCCGAGTCCGGAACGCCGGACCGGTCGAGGATCATCTCCTGGTCGTAATAGTCCAGCGTGCCGCCGGCAAAACAGACCTTCATGACATTGTCGTTGAAATCCGCGACCTCGGGCCAGCCTTCGCGCACCTTGGAGCCCAGGAGGCCCGGATGCCTGCGGCCAGCAAATTCCGAATAGGCGTCGTTGTAGATCATCACGCCGTCTTCGTTCCACAGAGAAACGATGGGCACCGGTGACTGCAACATCAGCGAAATAGAGGTTTTAAGACTTTGCGGCCAATCGCCGATCGGGCCGAGCGAGGTGCCACCCCAATCAAAGGTCGCTATGAGATGCGCCATTTCGCCTTTATGGGCAAGGAAGGCAGCCTCGGCACTGGGGTGATCTATCATCTGGCTTTCGGGCGCTGCAAGCTCATGTAAGCCGTCTTACATGAGAACAATCACCTGGGACAGCCGTTTTTGACAAACGTCAAATAGGGCGCTGCCCTGAAAAAGCCATAGGTAAGGACGGGTATTTTTACGCTCACGGCGACATCCGATTCAGCAGAGTTCATCGCCCTCTCAGAAGACCCGCAGGCTAGATCTTAGCTTGCTGCTGATCAGACATCCGCGTGGCTAATGCTGTCCGGTCGTGAGCTCTGTGGCGCGCCGCTGGAAGTGTCATGGCAGATGCGCATCTGCCATGACAAGAGACAGGGAGGGATCAGTTGCAGCTGCTGGCCTGGTTCAGCGCGGCGGTAATCCCGGAAAGTGAGAAAGTGTAGCTGGTCTGCGTGCCGCGCTGAGAGGTCGCCTGCAGCGTCATGTTGCTGCCGGACCGCATGGCGTTGATCATTGCAACGTCGCTGCTGGCTTCGGCGGTCCATCCGGAATTGCCCTTGGGCATCATGATGAAGTTCTGGCCGTCGATCGTGACGACCATTTGTGAGCCGCTTCTCAGGTCATACCCCATGATGGCCTGCGGATAATAACCGGAGCCGGAAGGGTTCGGAGCGACGAGGAAAAAGTTGTCGCCGTGGGTGACGCCTGCGGGCCGAGCCTGTTGCGGGGTCGTCAGGACATAACAATTCGTCGCGCCGTTCGCTTTGTAGGAATACAGTCCCCAATCGTTGAACTTGCGTACCATGGCCGGACTCGGGCTCGGCTGGGCAAGAGCCGGAGCCGCGAATGCGGAAAGGGTGAGAACGGAAAGGGCGAAAAGCTTGACGGACAATCTTGCCTCCATGGTCAGAACTGGCGAGGGAGTGCGGCCGCTAAAGCGACCACGAAGATAGCCCCATTGGAAAATTTGCGGGTTACCGTAAAGTTAACTCCGAACACATTTGCGTCGGAACGGGACGTCCAAAAGGCTGAAATGGGGCAGGGTCGTGAGGTGTCGTGAGCGCCGCTCGCCCGTTATACCGGGCGTATTATAGTGAGCCCTGATGCTCTACTCACAGGTCGGTCACAATCATGTCAGGCAGCCGTAATTTGCCCGAAATTGGATCAGGTCAGTCGCCTCGAGCGGTGAATCGAGTCGGCAGGCGGTGCGCCGGCGAGCACGAATTTTCGCCCTCACCAGGCCGCGCGATAGATGGCGAGTGCATCCGTCTCGGAGACTTCACGCGGATTGTTGATCAACAGACGCTGCTGTTTCATCGCGTCCGAGGCGAGCTTCGGAAGTGCTTCTTCCGGTATGTCGACATCACGCAGCCGGCGGGGTAGTCGAAGTCGGCCAGCCAGCGCCGCGAGCTCTTCGACGAAGGCTGCCGTACGTGCCTGGCTGCCTGGTTCCTCCGCCAGATGCGGGAAGGCATCTGCTGCTATCTCGGCATAAAGGTGCCCGGCATCGGGGACGTTGAAGCGCAAGACATGTGGCAATACCAGTGCGTTGGAGAGCCCGTGCGGGATATGGAAACTGCCTCCGATCGGATAGGCCAGCGCATGCACCGCGGCGACCGGGGAATTGGCGAAGGCCTGTCCGGCCAGCAGGGAACCGAGCAGCATGGCGCCGCGTGCTTCGAGATTGCCGCCATCGGACACGGCAGTTTCGATGTGGGCGCCGAGCAGTTGCAGGGCATGCCTTGCAAGCATTTTCGATAGCGGGTTGTTGTTGGCATTCTTCGAGGCATAGGCTTCGATCGCATGCACCATCGCATCGATACCGGTCGCAGCGGTGATGTGAGGTGGTAGGCCGACCGTCAGTTCGGGATCGAGAAGGGCGATATCCGGCAGGTTGATCGCGGAGGAGACGCCGCGTTTTTCCTCTTCGCCAACCGTGATGATCGAAACAGGCGTTACTTCCGATCCGGTGCCGGCGGTGGTTGGAACGAGGACCAGCGGCAGGCGTGGCCCCTTCGCATTGCCGATGCCCCAGGCGTCATCGATGCTTTCGCCCGAGCCGATCAGCAATGCGGCAAGTTTGGCAACGTCCAGCGACGAGCCACCGCCGAAGCCGACGACGCCGGTGGCTCCAGCCGCACGGCCGGCTTCTGTCGCTTTCATCAATGTCGCCAGCGACGGATCCGCCTCGACCTCGGCAAAGATCGTCACGTTTGCGCCTGCGCTGTGCAGTGAGCCGAGTGCGGCGTCGCAAAGACCAAGCTTCCGCAGGCCGGCGTCGGTGATGAACAGTACCGATGGCCCTAGGGTTGCACCTGCATGTCGTGCCAGTTCCCGCGCGGCTCCTGCCCGGAAGATCACCGATGGCGTCGTATTGAACGTGAAATCCTGCATGCCGCCTGCCTCCTTCCAATTGACGTTATCGGCATTCTTGGGCCGGGCTGATGAAATCTGCAAACCCCGGTTGACTCGCTTCGTCAATTTGTACATTTGTACAAATAAAGAAGTCGAACGAACAGATTCCCTATGCGACCGAGCATCCGTGAAGCCCTGCTGAAGAATGCCATCACGCTGTTTGCGAGCCGCGGCTACCATGCCGTATCGCTACGCGACATCGCCAAGGCCGCGAGCGCCAATGTCGGCAGCCTCACCTATCATTTCGGCTCCAAGGCCAATCTGTTGCGGGAGATCTACGAGCGGCATACCGAACCGATGAATGCCCGTCGTCGCGAATTGCTGGGCGAAGCCTGCCGCATCAGCGCTCCCGACGAGCGTTTGATGGCGATCATCCGGGCTTATGTAGTGCCGGCTTTTATCTCATCTTCCGAGGGTGATGGCGGAGGGGCGGAGTTCACCCGGATGCGTGCGGTGCTTTCCGCCGAAGGCAATCCGGATGCGCAAGCGATCATTGCCGACGCCTTCGACGAGACGAGCCGGGCCTTTATCGAGGCGATCGCGGAATGTGTGCCCGGTGCCTCGCGAGAAGGGCTCGTCTGGCGCAGCCAGTTCCTGCTCGGCGCGCTGTATTACTCGCTGATCAACCCGGAACGCGTCACCCGACTTTCCGGTGGCCTGGTCAATGGCGAGGACCGCGAGGCGGCCGTCACACAGATCGTGGAGGCGAGCTACGCCAGTTTCAGAAGCCTTTCCGCCGAGAAGGGCTTGGGCACGGCGGATTTAGCGAAACAGGGAATGACAGCATGAACGATACCAACCCCCACAAGCAAACCGCGGAGCGCCGCCGGCCGGCCTTCGCCTTGCCGGCCGGTAGTTGCGATGCCCATTGCCATGTATTTGGCCCGGGTAACGTGTTTCCTTATGCTCCCAGCCGCCGGTACACGCCGGAAGACGCGCCGAAGGAAGCACTGGCCGCGCTGCACGAACGGCTCGGTATCGATCGGGCGGTGATCGTTCAGGCAAGCTGCCACGGTGCAGACAATCGCGCCATGCTCGATGCCATCGCCTGGCGGCCGGATCGCTACAAGGGCGTTGCAATCGTCGATGAGACATTCGACGAACGCGCGTATCAGCAACTCGATGACAGCGGCGTGCGCGGTGTGCGATTCAATTTCGTGCGCCATCTTGGCGGCGCGCCGGATATGGCTGTTTTTGAGCGTGTCATAGACCGTATCAAGGACCGCGGCTGGCATGTGGTGCTGCATCTCGATGCCGCCGACATCGTGCCGCTTGCAGATATGATCCGCAAATTGCCGATCCCCTTTGTCATTGATCATATGGGGCGCGTCGATACCACGCTCGGTACTGACCAGCCGCCGTTCCTGGCGCTGCTGGAACTCGCCCGCCGTGACAATTGCTGGGTCAAGGTCTGCGGTTCCGAGCGCATTTCCAGCCATCCCTTCGATGCGGCGGTCCCCTTCGCTCGGGCATTGGTCGAAACGAGCCCCGAGCGCACGCTGTGGGGCACGGATTTCCCGCATCCCAATCTGAAAGAACCGGTGGACGAGGCCGATCTGGTCGATCTCGTGACCCGCTTTTCGCTGACGGCGGAGGAGCAGCAGCGTCTGCTCGTGGAGAACCCCGCACGTCTTTATGGCTTCGGAACTTAAGCAAAACCCGTCCGGGAGGAGGACTATATGAAGATCGACAGGTTCAAGACGACAGGGCTTCTTTGCCGCCGCGGCGCACTCGCCGCATCGGTAGCCGCTGCGCTGGCATTCGCGTTGCCGAATACAGCGGCCGCACAGGATAAATATCCGTCACGTGACATCACGCTCGTTCTGCCGTTCGGTCCCGGCGGCATTGCCGATATTACTGCCCGCGTTGTGGCGGAATCGCTCGGCAAGAAGCTTGGCCGGCAGATCGTCATCATGAACCAGCCCGGTGCCGGTGGTGCGACTGCCGCAAGGGCGGCGTTGAATGCGGAAGCCGACGGCTATACATTGGCGCTGCTTTCCAATGGCACGGCGATCAGCGTTCCGCTGTTCAAGAGCCTTCAGTTCGATCCGGTCAAGGATTTCGTGCCGGTTTCGAGCCTTGCCTATTTCGACTTCGTTTTCGTCACCAAGGCTGACGGCAAGTTCAAGACGCTGAAGGATGTGCTTGAAGCAGCCAAGGCCAAGCCCGGTGCTTTGAACATCGGAACGATCAATGTTGGCAGCAGCCAGAATCTTGCGGCCGAACTCTTCAAATCCGCCTCCGGCGTCGATTTCACGATCGTCCCTTACAAGGCGACGCCTGACCTGCAGGTGGCGCTGCTCGGTGGCGAGCTGGACGTCATCATCGACAGCCAGACGGCATTGAAGGCAGCCTTGCAGCAGAACCAGGCGATTGCAATTGCCGCCTCCGGCCCGGTCCGTTCCAGCCTGCTGGCGAATGTGCCGACAGCAACCGAGCAGGGCGTGAAGGACTTCGATGTCACCTCCTGGAATGCGATCTTCGCGCCCAAGGGCACGCCGCCGGAAGCGGTGAAAACACTGAATGCCGCGCTTGTGGAAGTGCTGGCCGATCCGGCGCTGACGAAGCGTTTCGCCGATCTCGGCGTCGAAGCCCGATCCAGCACGCCGGAGGAAATCGGCAAGCGACTGGCGGACGACATTACCAAATGGTCGGCAGTCATTCAGAAGGCCGGCATTCCGAAGCAGTAATTTGCGTGCCTTCGGCCTCACTATGAGTCCAAGAGATACGCGGCATCACGATGCCGCGTATCCTGGCAGTCATTCGGGAAGACGAGCCGCCACCCGGGTATCTCGCCCTTGTCGACTTGCGCGGGCCGATCTGCTCTCAGTTGTCTCCATCGCGCCATAGGCCATCAAAAGTCTTTGTGATAGCTGACGCCGGGATATGTTCTCGGTGTTTTGGACACGGCTTCAATGATGATTGCGACTTCGGTATCGAGCTTTTGCGGAACCCGGTCATGAACCGGGTAAACGCCAACGGGGTGGAACTTGCCTACGACATTTTCGGTCGAGATGACGATCCGGCGATCCTCCTGATTGCCGGGCTCGGTACGCAGATGATCCGCTGGACGTCTCCGTTCTGTGAGGCGCTTGCGTCAAAAAGCTATCGCGTTGTGCGCTTCGACAATCGTGATGCCGGCTATTCCACCCACCTCACCGATGTCGCGCCACCGGATTTTGGTGCTCTGGTCGCCACCCTTATGGCCGGCCGCCGTCCGGACGTGCCTTATACCCTCCACGACATGGCGTCAGACGCGATCGGCCTGCTTGATGCGCTTTCGATCGACCATGCCCATATGGTCGGGCGCTCGATGGGCGGAATGATCGCGCAGATTCTGGCAAGCGAGTATCCAGAGCGAACGCTGTCGTTGACATCGATCATGTCGAGCACCGGCAATCCGACGCTTCCGCAGGCTGGGCCTGACGTCATGGGAATGATGATGCGGCCTGCACCGGATCCGCGTGGTGACGAGGCCGGTTTTCTGACCCATGGCCTCGCCTTTGCCCGTCGCATCACCGGTTCAGGGTTTACCTTTGACGAGGAAGCGCACTGCGCATTGGTCTTGGAAGAAGTGCGACGTGCATATGATCCGGGTGGGACGGCACGCCAGATCGCAGCCATGGCGGTAGGGAGTGATCGTCGCTTGAGGCTTGCGACGATCGACAAGCCGGCGCTCGTTATTCACGGCACCGACGATCCGCTGATCCTTCCGGCCTGCGGCGAGGATACGGCCGCCTCAATTCCCGGTGCAGAATTGATGCTGCTCGAAGGCATGGGGCATGATCTGCCGCAGGCGCTTTACGGAAAGATTGTCGAGGCGATCGACCGGACTGCACGCAGAGCCATGTAGGCCGGTGGCCTTAATGCCGTGCGCCTTTCTCCACCGTCAGGTGCTGGCCGATAATGCTTTCATCCGCCAGCAAATCGGCGCTCTTGCCCTGCCAGACAACCGCGCCGCGGTCGAGGATGACGGCATCATCGGTGAGCGGTAGGACCTTCTTGGCCTTCTGTTCGATGATGATTGCCGACATGCCTTCGCCCTGCGTGATCCGCTGGATCGCCACGAGCAGTTCATCGACGATGATGGGGGCAAGGCCCTCGGTCGGTTCGTCGAGAAGAAGCAGTTTCGGGTTGACCATCAACGCGCGGCCGACGGCCAGCATCTGCTGTTCGCCGCCGGAAAGCTGGTTGCCGAGGTTTTTGCGGCGTTCTTTCAGGCGTGGAAACATGCCGTAGACGCGTTCGACAGTCCACACGCCGGGGCGAGCGATAGCGGTCAGGTTTTCCTCGACCGTCAGCGACTTGAAGATGTTGCGTTCCTGCGGCACCCAGCCGATGCCCGACGCGGCGCGGCGGTCGGGACGAAGCTTGGTCACATCCTTGCCCATCAGGTGGATGGAGCCGGAGTGATGGGTGGTGACGCCGGCGAGCGTGTTGACGAAGGTTGTCTTGCCCGTTCCGTTGCGGCCCAGCAGCGCCAGCGTCCGACCTTCCGGAATGGTCAGGCTGATACCGGCCAGAACGCTCGCCTCGCCGTAACCGGCCACCAGTTTCTCGGTCTGCAATACGGGCGTCATGCATTTTCTCCGAGATAGACGGCTTTTACGCGCGGATCGGTGGAGATTTCCGCCACCGTGCCTTCGACGAAGAGCGCGCCGGCGACGAGCACCGAAATGCGATTGGCGAAGGAAAAGACCAGATCCATGTCATGTTCGATCAGCAGGACCGTTACGTCGGCCGGTAGGTCGGAGACGATCTGCAGAACCTCATGCCGTTCGTCTTCCGGCACACCGGCTGCCGGTTCGTCGAGCAGCAAAACGCGCGGCTTTGCGGCGAAGGCGACGGCGATCTCCAGCAGGCGCTGCTTGCCGTAAGGCAGGATGACGGTGCGTTCACCCATGACGGATGCGAGGCCGAAGCGGGCGAGAAGCGCGGCCGCCTCGTCGACGATCTTTCCGTAGCCGGCAATCGACTTCCAGAGATTATGGCCCACGCCTTCGCGTTCCGCGATTGCCATTGCAACGGTTTCGAGCGGCGTAAAATCGTTGAACAGCTGGTTGATCTGGAAGGTGCGAGTCAGACCGCGTTTGACGCGCTTGAAGGCGGCAAGCGAGGTGATGTCCTCGCCTTCCAGGAAAACCTGTCCTTCGGATGGCGGCAGCACGCCGGTCAAAAGGTTGATCAGCGTCGTCTTGCCGGCACCGTTCGGGCCGATCAGGGCGTGGCGGGCACCGCGCTCTACCTTGATGCTGACATCGTTGGTGGCAAGGAAGGCGCCGAAGCGGCGCTTCAGGTTTTTGGTTTCGAGAACGATCTCGCTCATTGGCCGTCCTCCTTCTTCGAGAAACGTTGCGGCAGGTATTCCACCCAGCGCGCCAGCCGTTCGCGGCCGATCAGGACCAGAATGACGAGCAGGAGGCCGATATAGAACATCCAGTATTGCGGGGTGATTACCGACAGCCAGTCCTTGATGAGCGTGAAGAACACTGCGCCGAAAATGCCGCCGTAGAGATAACCGGTGCCGCCGATGACAAGCACGAGCAGCACATCTGCCGAGCGGTGGAAGGCAAGCACGTCGGGCGAGACGAAACTGGTCGTTTGGGTGAGGAGGGCACCCGCCACGCCTGCAAAGACCGCGGCGATCGTATAAACCGTGACGATGCGTTTGCGGGCAGGTACGGCGATCATTGCGGCGCGCATCGGGTTGCCCTTGATCGCCTTCAGTGACATGCCGAAGGGCGAAAAAGCGATGCGGCGCATGATTATGGTGGAGACGAACAGAACCACGAGGCAATAGACGTAACCGACCTTGCCGAACAGGTCGAATTCGAAAAGCCCAAGCACCGCGCCCGGCGAGAAGCCTGAAAGGCCATCAGCCCCGCCGGTCAGCCAGGCCATCTGGTTTGCCACTTCCGCCATCATCAAACCGATTCCGAGCGTAGTCATCAGGCGAGTGAGATCCGAACCGCGCAGGATAAGAAAGCTCGTCAGCAGACCAAGCACGCCGGAAATCGCACCGGCGACGATCAGGCCGGTTACCGGTTCGGCGACATAATGCAGCGCCATCAGGCCGGCGACATAGGCGCCGAGGCCGAAAAAGGCGGTGTGGCCGAGCGAGACGATGCCGGCAAAGCCAAGCACGAGGTCGAGCGACACGGCGAAGAGGGCCAGGATGGCGATCTCCGTCAGGATCAGCATTTTCGACGGCAGCACGAAATAGGCGGCGATCGCGGCGATCCAGACGATGATCTCAAAGAAGCGAATGCGGCTGCGGCGCTTCATCAGCTTGGCGGCGCGGGTCTCGGCGATGGCGGTAGAAGAGTGTGCCGTCACGGTGTTTTCCTGTTGAACTGCGCTCATCGTCCACCCCGCGTGAAAAGACCGTTCGGACGCAGGATCAGCATGATGATCATCAGTGCGTAGATGACGAAGGGACCGATCGCCGGGACATAATATTTGCCGGCGACATCGGCGATGCCGAGCAGCATGGCTGCGAGGAACGGTCCGGAGACCGTCGATGTGCCTCCGACCGAAACGACGATCAGGAAGTAGATCATGAACTTCAGCGGAAAGTTCGGGTCGAGGCCGAGAATTTCAGCGCCCATGGCGCCGCCGAGACCGGCCAGGCCGGAGCCGAAGGCAAAGGTCATTGCGAAGACCACCGGCACGTTGATGCCGAGGCCCATCGCGACCCGGCGATCATCGACCGCCGCACGCAGCCGGCTGCCGAAACGGGTCTTTGAAAGGATAAGCTGGAGCGCAACCGCCAGCACGGCGCAAAGCACGATGGTGAAAAGCCGGTATCGGCCGATACCGACGCCGAACACGTCCATCCGGCCGGAAAGCTCCGGCGGCAGGTTGATCAACTGCTGCTGACCACCCATGAAATAGTCGGCACCGGCGATCGCCATGAAGACGAGACCGATCGAGAATAGGACCTGATCCAGATGTGGCGCCTGATAGAGCCACTGATAAAGGGTACGTTCGAGAACGAGCCCGATCAGTGCCGTGACGATGAAGGCTGCCGGCAGGCACCAATAGAAAGAAATGCCGTAGCGGTTCATCATGACGACGGTGACATAACCGCCGGCCATGGCAAAGGCGCCATGCGCCAGATTGATGAAGTTCATCAGGCCGAGCGTCACCGTCAGCCCGCAGGCCAGGATGAACAGCAACATGCCGTAAGCTATGCCGTCGAAGAGAATGGTCAGCATGCGGTGTCTTCTCTAGGGCCTGAATTTCAAGACGTTATGATCGCAGGTATTGTCGCTGGGAAAGCGGATAGGCTCAAGGGGCCGAATTACGGTTGGAGATAAAGCCCCTCACCCCGCCTCCGCTACGCTCGGCGCACCCTCTCCCCGCACGCGGGGCGAGGGGTACATGCGACGCTGCGGCATATCTCCTTCTCCCCGTCATGACGGGGAGAAGGTGCCGGCAGGCGGATGAGGGGCAAGATTGAAGCCCCTTACTTCGCTTCCGCCTTCTCCGGATCCTTCAGATCCTTGAACGTCGCGAACTCGACATTGTGCAGTTCGCCGCCCACATCCTTCACTTCACGCATGTAGATGTTCTGGATGATGTCGCGGGTTTCAGGATCGATGGAGACCGGGCCGCGCGGGCTCGTCCAGGAAAGACCTTTGACGGCTGCCATGAAGGCCGGGCCGGTGGCGTCACCCTTGGTCTTTTCCAAAGCAGCGTAGATCAGCGCCATGCCGTCATAACCGCCGACGGACATGAAGTTCGGGCGCATGTCGGCATTGGCCTTCTTGAAGGCGGCGACATAAGCCTTGTTTTCCGGGCTGTCATGCGCGGTGGCGTAGAAGTGGCCGGTAATGGTGCCGAGCGCCGGCTTGCCCATCGAGTTCAGGATGTCGTCATCGGTCACGTCGCCGGTGGCGATCAGCTTGACGCCCGCCTCTGTGAGGCCACGATCGGCAAACTGTTTCATGAACAGCGCGCCTGCACCCGACGGCAGGAAGACGAAGACCGCATCCGGCTTGGCGTCGCGGACGCGCTGCAGGAAGGGTGCAAAGTCGGGGTTGGCGAGCGGCACGCGGACCGCTTCGGTGATCTCGCCGCCCTTGGACTTGAATTCCTTCGAGAACCACTTCTCGGCGTCGATGCCCGGACCGTAGTCGGATACCAGCGTCACGACCTTCTTGATGCCGTTCTGCGCGGCCCAGGTGCCGACCGGCAGCGAATACTGCGGCAGCGTGCCGGAGGTGCGGGTGATGTATTCCGAAGCCTTGGTGATCGAGGCGGTGCCGGCGGCCATGACGACGGACGGAATCTTCGCCTGGTTGGCGACCGGTGCAACGGCCATGGCGAGTGGGGTAAGGCCGAAACCGGCAAGAATCTTGGCGCCGTCGTTGACGACGAGCTCCTGAGCGATACGGCGGGTCTGGTCGGCGGTGCCGGCGTCGTCACGGATGACGAGTTCGATCTTCTTGCCGGCGACGGTATCGCCCTTCATGGCGATGAAAGCCTTCGCGCCGGCGGAAACCTGGCGGCCGGTCGAAGCGAACGGGCCTGTCATTGGCAGGATGAGGCCTACCTTGATGGTTTCTTGGGCATAAGCCGGGATGGCTGCGAGGCAACCGAGGGCAACGCCTGCCGCTGCTATGAGCGTTCTTCTCTTGAGCATGTCTGTCTCCTCCTCTAGGGTACGGATTGGTCCTGCCGTTCCCATCGACGCGTCGTGATGACGCCGCCTCCTGGACCCGTCACGAAGTGTGGCTTATATCCAGAATGTATACACGACAGTCAACGGGGTGGGATAGTTTGATATCCCACTACATTCATTTTTTCGTCAGTTTCCGTGATCTTCGCTCTTTCGGAGCCGCCGGCTTGCGTAAAAGCCTCCGCTTTCCGCGCAATCCTCCAGTCCCAAGGCCGGAGCATGCCGCCGTTTCCGTGCCGCATGCCTCCCTCCGGCGCCGATCGCTTCCCTCTCCTATAAACCGGAGTCTTGGCAAGCGTTTATCATTTCATCTGCCTGCGGCATAAGATTTGGTTATAGTATTGTTCCAGCGTCACCGTCTGGGCGGGCCGGAAGAAGGTCCAGGAACGCCTTCTGAGCGGCCGTCGGCAGCCAGTCCTTGCGCAACGTGACGCCAATCGGCCGAGACGTATGGGCAAGGTCGAACGGCAGGGCCTGCATAAGGCCGCGGGCGATTTCGGCTTCTGCCTGCAAGCGGGATGTGCAGCCCAGATGATCGCTGCTGTCGAGGAGTTCGCGCATCAGGATAAGCGAGCCGGTTTCGACGATGCTTTTGGGTGTCTGCGTGCCGGCATTCTGGAAAACGCTCTCGAAATAACGCCGGATCGGCGTTCCGGCATGCGCGACCACCCAGGGGTACGCGGCGATCTCCTCCGCCGCAATGCCGGTGCGTCCAGCCAGTGGATGGCTGTTGCCTGCGACAAGAACGATCGTATCGTAAAACAGCACCCGCTGTTCCACATCGCCGATTGGCGCAGGAACCCGCAATGCGCCGAGCAGAAAATCGATCTCGCCGCGGCGAAGCGCCAACAGCAGATCGGGATAAGGTCCTTCGTTGATCTGCAATGGCAGGTTCGGGCGCTGCTTGCGAAAGGCTGCGATTGCCTTCGGTAAAACATAGGATTTTGCGAGCGGCGTCGCCCCGATGACGATCCGGCCGATCTCGGCGGATGTCAGCTCCGCCATGTCGGCGTCGGCCTGTTCGAGCTCAAGAAAAGCAAGCTTGGCGGCCTGGGCAAGTGCCTGTGCCGGCCGGGTTGCGACGATGCCATAGGATGTGCGTTCGAAAAGCGGCCGCGCCGCTTCTTCTTCCAACTGCCCGACAGCGCGGTATACGGCCGGCTGGCTGAGGCCGAGCTTTCGGGCGGCAAGCGTAAAATTTTCCGTCTCCCGAACGGCGATCAGCGATTTCAACTGAGCGGTCGTCGCGGTCATCGTGAGACGTGGGGAAAGTTCGCTCAGTGCCGGATCGAGATAACCGAAGGCGCGGGTAATACGCCGGGCCAGAATATCGCCCGCGGTATTGGCGAAGATTTTCTGCGGCGTCCGGGAAAAGAGCGGCAGGCCGGCGGTCTTTTCGATTTTCGACAGAGCCTGCGTCACCGCTGGCTGCGATACGAAACAGGTCTCTGCAGCCCGCGTTACCGAACCACTTTCGACGACAGCGAGGAAGGCGCGGAGATGGCGCAGGCTGTGTTGAAGGATGGAAGGGGCGGAGGAGGGCTCGGAAGAACTCATGATGCGGTCTTCTAGCATGTTTTTGGGTCGGGATGGGAGCGGCCTTCCACATGACACCTGTTCTCATCTCGAAACAAAAATGGCGGGCCAAAGCCCGCCATCCGCATTTGCCGGACGCTCGAACGCTTACTTCGCGTTCGGATCCTTGATCTTCGGATAGGTCGCGAATTCGACGTTGTAGAGTTCGCCGTTCACTTCCTTCACTTCGCGCATATAGATGTCCTGCACGATGTCGCGGGTCGCCGGGTCGATGGTGATCGGGCCGCGCGGGCTCGTCCAGGAAGCGCCCTTCATGGCTTCCACCAGCTTGGTGCCGTCCGTGTCGCCATTGGTCTTCTTCAAAGCCGAATAAGCGAGCGTCATGGCGTCGTAACCACCGACCGACATGAAGTTCGGGCGCATGTTGCTATTGGCCTTCTTGACCTGAGCAACAAATGCCTTGTTTTCCGGGCTGTCATGCAGAGCCGAATAGAAATGGCCGGTGATGACGCCCTTGGCTGCCGGGCCGATGCCGTTCAGCAGGTCGTCATCGGTAATGTCGCCGGTGCCGATCAGCTTGATGCCGGCTTCGGCAAGACCACGCTCGATGAACTGCTTCATGAACAGCGAACCGACGCCCGACGGAACGAACACGAAGACCGCATCCGGCTTCGAGTCACGCACGCGCTGCAGGAACGGCGCGAAGTCCGGGTTTGCCAGCGGCACACGGACAGCCTCGACGATCGTGCCGCCTTCCTTCTTGAACTGGTTGGTGAAGCCCTGCTCGATATCGATACCCGGACCGTAGTCCGACACCAGCGTCACGACGCGCTTGACGTTGTTCTGCACTGCCCAGGTGGCGACCGGGACTGCGGATTGCGGGCCGGCCATGGAAGTGCGGACATAATATTGCGACTGCGGCATGATCGCAGACGTCGTTGCCGACGTGATGATCGCCGGGACCTTGGCCTGGTTGAGAACCGGCGCAACCGACATGGCAAGCGGGGTGAGGCCGAAGCCCATCAGCATCTTGACGCCGTCATTGACGACAAGTTCCTGGGCGATACGGCGGGTCTGGTCGGCAACGCCTGCATCGTCGCGCAGCACGATCTCGATCTTCTTGCCGGCGACGGTGTCGCCGTTCAGCGCCATATAGGCCTTTACGCCGGCTTCCACCTGGCGGCCGGTCGACGCGAAAGGTCCGGTCATCGGCAATACGAGGCCGATCTTGACCGCTTCCTGCGCGGCGGCCGGCAAAGCCGAAAGCGTGCCGAATACCACGGCCGCGGTCGCCATCAATGTTCTTCTGGTAATCATTTTCGTTCCTCCTCCAAAGACGAATTCGCTGAACTTCCCCGTGATGGACCGCGTCCTCCTTGCGGCCCCAGGTCCATCACAGCCTTAAGGTTATATCGAAGACAGTTACACCCACAGTCAATCGCCAGAGACGATTGGATATCCCAGTATTTTGTCGCTTCGTTAACACCGGCCCGGTTCAGGGCCGAATTTCCCGGTAATCCAGGGAGTTCTCCGCATTCACTTCACGAAAGAGTGTATACATCGGTAGTTTTTCTGCCTGAGCCGCAACTTGGCGAAACATCCGATCAACGTCCCAGCCAACCGTCGAGAAAAATACAGTCAAAAAAGGCGATCACCAAAACCATCCCAATATCGCCCTGCGGTGCCATCCTCCCCGATACCACCCGTAAATGCTTAAGTCTGTATACATAGACTGTCAATATTCGCCTTTGGCAGCATGCGGCGTAAGCAGGTGCGAAAGCACCCAGCGTCATTCAGCCGGTGGGGACCGATGCGGGGCTTCTCTTTGCTTCGATTGAGTCAGTTCTTGCCCGACTGCATGTCCTGCAAGAACGCCGTGTAGCGTTCCGTCAGTAGCGTGATCGTGTCGTCGATGAAATCGGCATCGACATGTTTGGCAAATTCGATCTTCGTCGGCCGGCCCTCGGGATCACGGCTGATGCGGGCAAACATCCTGCCGCTATTGTCCCTCAAGTCGATCGGCTTCGGCGTTTCAGGCTTTTCGCGGCGCAGCAGCCGGTCGAAAACGAGCTGGAAGCGGCGATCCGTCGAAGCGGCGTGGAAACGCTGGTAGTGCATTTCATCATTGGCGATGGCCTCGGCATTCTTCTTCTGCAACATTTCGCCGAGCTTCATCCAGCGGTCGCGGCCGACTTTGGGTGCCGGGCCAATCATGCGGATGACGGTCTCCGGAATGCTCTCGACAACAGCCATGAGGCGCGAAAGCTCGCTTTTCTGCACGGCAAGTGAATCTCCGATCACTTTTCGGTCGAAGCCGCGTTTGGAGAGGTTCTTGGCAAACAGGCCGCGCTCGATGAAGGTCAGGTTACGGCGTTCCGTATTTTCCTTGCCCTGTGCCAGAACAAGTTCGGCATCCGACAGGGTTCGGATAATCGCTTTGACATCAACACCCAGGCGGGCTGCCGCCCGCACGCGGCGGTGGCCATAGGCTGTTTCGTAGCGGCCGTTCTTTTCAGGATTGGGCCTAAGCAGAACCGGGACCTGCTGGCCGTTTTCACGGATACTGTCGATCAGCGCGGCAAAATCCTCGTCGTCGCGGTCGTCCAAACGCAGGCGGTCCTCGATGAACGAGGCATCGATCTGTTCCGGATGAACGTTGACGATGCGCTCGCCTTCGCTGACCGCATGACGCAGAGCGCGAGCTTCCTCGACCTCGCGCGTCATGGAACCCAGCGAAAGCCCCATGGCCTTGACGGCGCCGGATGCGCTGCGAACCGGGTGGTTCGGTTCGGTTGCCAGAGCGGACTGAGCGTCGCCCGCGGTCGCGGATTTGGTTTCGGGTGCCTGAGCCGGTTCCGATGGCGCCAACCCGCCACCGAAAAGTGCCTTCAATTCGTTTTTCCGGTTCCCGGCCATGGTTCAGACCTTTCCTCTTATCTGCTGATCGCTCATCGGCGGCATTCTATCACCGTCCCCATGCCTGGTGGATGAGCTTCTCTATTTCTCCGTTGACCGCGCTCATCGCTTCGACGGCGCGATCGTAAGTCGAACGCGTGAAATTCTCCCGGCCAACCTCGTAGAGTGTCTGCTTGGTAAGGCCGGCATCGGAAACGGCGGTCGATTTCAACATGGGCGCGGTCAGCACCCGTTCGCCGAACAGCGAGCGCATGAAGCCGACGATCTGTGCCTGCGGTCCGTCATTCGGTTCATAGCGGGTGATGAGATAGCGCAGGAAGTCGAAATGCAATGTGCCACCCGCTTCGCGCACCACGGAAAGCAGGTCCGACGTCATGAACAGGAACTGGTTCATCGAGGCGACGTCGAGCATTTGGGGGTGAACGGTGACGATGACGGATGTCGAGGCGCAGAGCGCCGAAAGCGTCAGGTAGCCAAGCTGCGGAGGGCAGTCGATGACCACGACGTCGTAGTTCTGTTCGACGGATTGCAGGACGGCCTGGATGCGGGCAAAGAACGGCAGGCCGGAATCCTCGCCATTTTCCCTTCTCGCAAGGGCATTCGGCGTCACATGTTCGAATTCCTGCAGTTCGATATTGCCCGGCACCAGATCGACACCCGGAAAGTATGTTCCCCGGATGATATCCGAGAGCGGCCGCTGTTCGGCGTCGTAGCGGATTGCGCCGTAGAGCGTGTCGTTGCCGGTAAGATCGAGTTCCGGCTGATAACCGAACATGGCAGACAGCGAGGCTTGCGGATCAAGATCGACCGCCAGCACGCGGTGGCCGCTTAGTGCCAGATGCTCGGCAAGATGCACGGCGGATGTCGTCTTGCCGGAGCCGCCCTTGAAATTGGTGACGGAGATGACCTGAAGATGCTCGCCTTTTCCCGCGTCGCGTTGCGGCAGATAGGTTTGCGCCTTGGCGTGATTGCCCTTTGCAAGCGCCTGCCCCGCGAGGTGATGGCGAAGTTCGTTTATGTCCTTGAGGGAATAATAGCGCCGGCCGCCGGCTCCGGTCTGCGGCTGCGGACCTTCTCCCGCAATCGAAAGCTGGCGGAGATAGCCATCCGAGACCCCGATCAAACGCGCCGCTTCACCTGAAGAAAAACTGCGCAGCGACTTCATCGAGGCCGGCGGGAAAAGCCGTTCGCGCATCGCTTTCAGTTGTTCCGAAAGCGCCCGGGCATCCCTCGCGATCATCTCTTCCGCGAGAGCGCGCGTGTCCGCGGCATCTATCGAAGAGCCGGATCTGCCCGCAGACTCTGCCATGCCCCCATTCTCCCTCAAATCCGGCATGCCTCGCTCCCTTGATCGATCGTCCTAAGGATAGACGCTCGATATGAAGCCGGCTTGACCGGTCGCGCGGTTCGGGTCCGATTTTACGCTGGGCGGCAGAATTTACAGAGACCGCTATCGGTTACGCCGAAACATGCGATTGGAACTCATTTCCGTAGATGGAAGCTGAATGCTTAACGGGATGACGTCAAGGAAGTTTTGGATTTCCAGCTGCTTCGCAGAGCTTTTCCCGTATTTGCGGAGGCGTGAAGGCATGGCCGGTGGGATATTGGGGAGCCATGCCGCGCAATCGGGCTATCCCCGCTCGTTGACCGTCGGCGCCGGTCGGCTGATGATCTCGCCGAGCGATGCGTAGAGGCTGCCACCGAGGCGGGCGAGGGGTTGTAGAAGCTCCGCCCGCACGCGTCCGCCGGCCCAGACCGACGGATCGATATGCAGATGCACGACCTCGCCGATTACGAGGGTCGAGGTGCCGACGGGTAGGATCTGCCGCACCTTGCATTCGAAATGCGCCTTGGCCCGCTTTACACGTGCCGGTTTGACCTTCATCGACGGGGTCTTCTCAAGATCCGTCAGCTGAAATTCATCGACTTCGGGCGCCACCGCTGCGGATGATCCGACCACGACGTCAACCAGCGAGAAATCGGTGATGTTGGCGACGAACTCGCCAGTTTCGCGGGCGTTGACGACGCTGTCCTTCGTCTCCGACGCGCAGCTGTAAAGCAGGTGCGGCGGATCTGTCGACGCGACCGTGAAGAAGGAGAAAGGTGAAAGGTTCGCGACGCCCGCGGCGGAAACCGTGGAGATCCAGCCGATCGCGCGCGGTACGATGAGGCTGGTCAGCAGGAAGTTCATTTCGGCCGCATCGAAGCGGGCCGGATCCACTTCCATGGGTTCCGTCAGGGTTTCAGGCGGTTTTTTCATGCGGATGTCCTAGGATACTTCAAGCCATTGCCGGCGGATGGAGGGATTGTCGTTGAAGGCTTCCGGCGTGCCGGAAAAGACGATCTGACCATGGCCCATGACCATGATCGTGTCGGTAACGCGCAGCGCCATGCTGAGCTTCTGTTCGAGCAGGACGACGGCGAGCCCGCGCCGCTTCATTTCCAGCACAACTTCGCCGACCACATCGACAATCTTCGGGGCAAGCCCCTCCGTCGGTTCATCGACGAGGATAACGGACGGATTGCCGAGCAGGGTGCGAAAGATGGTCAGCATCTGTTGCTCGCCGCCCGAAAGGTAACCAGCGCGCACGTTACGGCGCTCCTTGAGGCGCGGGAAGAGGGCGTAAAGTTCCTCCATATTCCAGCGGGCGGCGCCCTGTCGTGGTTCCTTCTGGCCCATGACGAGGTTTTCTTCGACGGTCAGCGTCGAGAAGATCAACCGCTCTTCCGGCACGTAGCCGATGCCGGCGCGGGCGATATTGTGGCCGGCCTGGCCGGCAAAGTTCTGGCCGCGCAGGCGCACTTCGCCCTGGGCGGGCTTGAGAATGCCCATCACCGCCTTGCAGGTTGTCGAGCGGCCGGAGCCGTTGCGGCCGAGGATGGTGGCAATTTCGCCGCCGGCAATGTCGAAATCGACGCCGTGCAGAACGTGGATATTGCCGTAATAGGCGTGCAGGCCGCGAACCGCGAGCGTCATTCGCTGCTCCCCTTCAGGTAGGCGTCCTGGACGCGAGCGTCGTTGCGGATTTCTTCCGGCGTGCCGGTGGCGAGGATGCGGCCGTGCGACAGGACGGAGATGCTGTCGGCCAGCCCGAAGACGACATCCATGTCGTGCTCCACCATCATCAGGCTGCAGCCTTCCGTCATGCGGCCGATGAAGCGCACCATGTTGGTGGCTTCCTGACGTGACATGCCTGCGGTCGGTTCGTCGAGCAGGATGATGCTCGGGCCGGTCGCGACCGTCATGCAGATTTCGAGCGCCCGCTGCTCGGAATAGGCGAGCGTTCCTGCCTGCCGCTTGGCCAGAGGGGTGAGTTGCGCATGTTCGAGGAGCTGTTCGGTTTCTTCACGAATACGCTGCCAGATCGGCCCAACTCTCATCAGCGACCAACGGCGGTTATGCCGGCTCATGACGGCCATGTAGATGTTGTCGTAGAGGCTCAGGCCCTTAAAGATCTGGGTGATCTGGAAGGAGCGCGACAGGCCCATGCGGTTCAGCTGGTGCGGGGCGGTGCCGTCGATGCGCTTGCCGTTCAGCGTGATCGAGCCGCTGGTGACGGCAAACCGCCCCGAGACGAGGTTGAAGAGCGTCGACTTGCCGGCTCCATTCGGGCCGATGACCGCGCGTTTTTCGCCGGCATAGAGCTGCAGGTTGATGTCTTCGAGAACCTTGATCGGACCGAAATTTTTGACGACGTTTTCGGCAACAAGGACCGGATCGCCGGTCGAGATGAATTCCTGGTTTTCGAGCGCGACCATCAGCGATCCTCCTCCTTGACCTGAAGCGGGCCGAGCAGCTCACCGGTGCGTCGGCGGAAGGCAGGCAGCGTGTCTCTGAGCAACAGCCCGCCGGCGACGAGAAGCGCGGCGATCGTGCCCAGCGTCACAGGCGAGGAAGGATGCCAGGTCAGCGTCAATACCTGCACCGGCGGCCAGGCTATACCGCTCGAAGCGGCACCGGCGGAATAGGCGGGCGTCACCACGACGCCGATGATCTCGATTGCCAGGATCGTGCCGAGCGCCAAGGCGATGCCGCCAGCCGTGCGGCGCGCGATCTTGCCATAGGGCAGGGTTTCGCCGGCTTTCACCCGCTCGAACGTATCGACGGCAAGGCCCGTGATGCCGCGTGGTGCGTAGATCACGATGATGATGAACAGGATGCCCATGTAGAGCAGCCAGTAGAAGGTCATGTTGGCGATGTAGTAGCCGAACAGCGTGGTGAGGGTCGCACCGACCACCGGACCGAAGAAGACCGCCGCGCCACCGATCACCGTATTGACCAGAACCATGGTGGAATTGACGCCTTCGAACAGCGAGACATTGGTGGATTCGTTGCTGAACGCGAGCAGCGAGCCGGCCATGCCGGAGATACCGGCCGAAATCGCAAAGACCAGCGTTTTCAGCGTATGAGTGTCATAGCCAAGGAAACGAACGCGTTCCTCCTGCTCGCGGATGCCGCGAATGACGGTGCCTAGAGGGCTTTTCTGCAGGAACCACAGGAAGAGGATGCCGATGATGACCCAGGCGAAGGTGTAATAATAGACATCCGCCAGCGACTGGAATTTCAGACCGCCCCAATCCGTGCGGATCGAGGTGATGCCGGCCTCGCCGCCGAAGACCGAATCCCAGCGCTGCACGATGGCGCGCACCAGTTCGGTGATGGCGACGGTGATCATCGCGAAATAGACGCCGGTACGGATCGTCGCAAACCAGCCGGCGACGAGCCCGATCAGGAAGCTTGCCGCGCCGCCGACCAGCGGCAGGAGCGGTGTCGGAAAACCGCCGCCGTGGTCGATCGCATCCATCATCATGATGGTGGTCGAGGCGCCGAGCGCGAAATAGGTGGCGTGCCCGAAGGAGATCAGGCCTGCCTGTCCCCAGAGCAGATTGTAGCCCATGGCGTAAAGCGAGGCGATCAGCACCAGCACCGCGACGTTGAGCACCGCCATGTTGGCGAACTGCGGGATGGCAACGGCCAGGATGATGACGGCAGCGACGAAAAGGATCGGCTTTAAAGGCATAGGCATCAGTTCCGGTTGCCGGCAAAACCCGCCGGGCGGACGAGCAGCACGAAGAGCATGAGAGCGTAGGGCAGCACGCCGGCGATCGACGAGAATTCGACCGAACCCATGCCGAGTGACGGCAGGCCGATCGCGTTAAACAGGTCGCCGAAGGTGGAATCGACGCCGACAGCGAAGCTTGTCATTACGCCGATCAACAGCGAGGCAGCGAGCGCACCGTTCAGTGATCCAAGCCCTCCAATGACGACGACGACGAAGATGATCGTGCCGAGTTCATGTGCCATGGCGGGGCTGGTCGGATAATACATACCGGCAACCGCGCCTGCGAGGCCGGCAAGGCCTGCGCCGACGGCGAAGAGCCCGCTGAACACGATCGGGACATTATGCCCGAGCGCCGAGACCATATCCGGCTTTTCCACCGCCGCACGGACCACGAGGCCGATGCGGGTGAGGCCGAGAACCGCGTAGATGCCGAAGAACATGACAAGCGCGGTGATGCCCATCAGCACGCGGAAGAACGGGAAGGCGGCTTCGCCGATCGAGAAAGCGGTGAAACGCAGCTGTTCCGGCACGTTATAACCAACCGGCGTCGGGCCGAAGAACAGCTTGACCACCTCCTCGATGACGAAGAAGAGGCCGAAGGTCAGGAGCAGTTCCTGGGTATGGCCGTAGGCGCGCACTTTTCGCAGAAGCAATCGTTCGGCCAGAAGACCCGCCGCCGCCACGACGATCGTGGCGATCAGCAGGCCCATCCAGAAACCGAGGTAACGGCTGGCAATAAACGCGGCATAGGCGCCGAGCATATAGAAAGAGGCATGTGCGAAGTTCAGCACGCCCATCATGCCGAACACGAGGGTCAGACCGGCGCTCACCATAAAGACGAGGAGCCCGTAGATGAGGCCGTTCAAGAGCGCGACGAGGAAGGCATCCATATGGGATCACATCCGTATTGATTGGCAGTAAGGGCGTGCTGAAGTGAGGCCGAGCTTTAGCTCGGCCGCTTCATCTGGCAGCTGCCGTCGAGCGGCACTTCCGATTCCTTGGCGGAAAGGACCGCAATCGGCTTCAGACCATATTCGGTGCCGTCAGCCTTGATCTTCGCATCCGGCGAAACTTCACCGACTGCGACCGGAAGGCGGATCTGATGGTCTTCGGCCCGAATGCTGACTTCACCGAGAACCCATGGCGCCTTGGCCTTTTCCAGAGCCAGCGCAACTTTGGTCGGGTTGTTCATGTCCGCGGCGGGAACGGCGTTGACCGCAGCAGCCAGCAGGCGAACGCCCATGACGGCATTGTTGCCGGCCGAGACCGGATCGGCGCCGGTGATCTCGCGGAACTTGTTGCGATAGGCGGCACCCGCTTCACCACCGGCTTCCGGAATGAAGGAGCTTGCGACATAGCTGCCGACCGCAGCCTTGCCGGCGGCGGCGATATTGCCCTTTTCATCGAGGAAGACGGTCGCGAACTTGGCCTTCAGGTTGGCGGAGGCGACCGATTGCATCAGGAGAAGCAGGTCGCGTGCCCAGTTGCCTGTGACGACGGTTTCGGCGCCCGACTGGCGGATACGCTCCACGTAAGGCGAGAAATCCTGGATCTTGCTGACATCGTGCAGCACCGAGCCGACGACCTCATATTTGTAGGTCGCGGCATTCGCCTTGACGGCGGCATCCATCTCACGGCCCCAGCTATAATCCTGGTTGATCGCGAAAACCTTGGTGCCGAGCTTGCCGTTGTCGGAAAGCGCCTTCATCAGCGCCTTGACGCGCATGTCGGCATTGGTCGAGGTGCGGAAGGCATAGAAATGGCAGTCCTTGCGGGTCAGGTCGGCCGCTTCCGCGCCGAGCATGATCAGCAGAACCGGATTGTCGGGATTGCGCTCGTTCCAGCGCTTCACGTCAGCCGAAATGGCGGCCGCGACAGCCGAGCCACCACCCTGCAGGATGATCTTGGCGCCGGCGGAAATCGCCTGGCGCACGCGGTCCGTGCCGCCCTGGGCGGTGCCGGTATCGTCCAGAATGCGCAGGTTGATCTTGTTACCGTGGAAACCGCCATTGCCGTTCACTTCGTTGAAGACGAAGTCCAGGCCGTTCTTGAAAAGCTCACCGGTGCCGGCGGTCGGACCCGTCATCGGCAGGATGACGTCGATCGGCATATCGGCGGCCTTGGCAGTCGTGAATGAAGCGGCGATGAAGGCTGCGCCACACAGCAATGTCTTCCAGTTCATGTTTCCTCCCCAGAAACTGATGGGCTTTCGGCAAGCAAAAACCATTCGCCGTCCGGTTGCGGAAGGCGTTGCGGCATGGCTTGGCGATTGGCTCTTCGGGATGCTCCTCCGCCCCGAATGGCCGGTATCTTATGCGTGGGTCCTAGTGCCGCAATATACGGCTCCCGCAAAGGACTGTTGCAGATCGCGTATAGATGAGGCGATTTCGGCCCTTTTACCCACGCGAAGTGTAAAGGGCATTTTATGCCTCAAGCAAAAAGCTGCGCATAGAATCCGCCACCCGGTCAGGGTTCTGGACACTCATGAAATGCCCGCCCTCGACAACTGAAAACCGGCAGTCTCGAACAATTTTCGTCGCGGTTTCAATGATTTCCGGCGTACCGAAGGGATCGTATTTCCCAGCCAGCGCAAGGACCGGACAGGTGATATCGCCGAGTTCCTTGCGGGTCTCGGCCATCACCAGCATGCGATAAGCGGCGGCATATCCTTCCGGGTCGGCACCAAGCCAGCGGGCCTGAGCTTTGCGCTTCTCTGCATCATTCAACCAGAGGTGATCCGGAAAAGCCTTTGGGAAGACATCGCCGGCAATCGCCCGCATGCCTTTTTCGTCCAGCATATCGGCAATGCCGAGTGCCGCCGCATGCCGTTCCGGGGGCACACCGAGCGCCGGGCCGATCAGGATGAGCTTTTCCGTTCGCGCGCCATGGCGGATCGCGAAACGCACAGCAATCGCCCCGCCGACGGCGGCACCGGCAACGATAACCTTGCCTTCGATACCGAGTTTGTCGAGAAGTGCCGCCATGTCATCGCAAACGACATCCATATCGAGTTGACCGCGCAGCTTTTCCGACATGCCGGAGCCGCGCATATCGGCACGCAGGATGCGAAAACCGTCCGGCAGAAGCGGCACGAGTCCGCTCCAGCTGTCGAGGCTGCCCGCCAGTTCATGGAACAGCACCAAGGTCTGCGGCCCGTTGCCGGAAAGCGCATATCGGATCGCGGCGCCGTTGACTTCGATAAAGGATGTCTCGCTCATAGGCTGTTACCTCCTCAGGTCGGATCGACCGTCTTGCCGCTCATCACTTCGTCCCAGCCAGGAATGCCGAGCGTGCAGGTATGCACCGAAACGGCGGCGGAAAGCTGCAGCACAGTCGAGATCTCTTCCGGAGTAGCGCCCGCGGCTAAAGCACCCTTCACATGCCGACGGATGCCGGGTTCATGCAGAGTGGTGGGCGAGGAGCAGACGGCAAGCGCGATCAGCTCCTTGTCCTTGCGCCCCAGTGGCCCAAGCGCCCAGACTGCATGGCCATAGGCCTTGTAGGCATCGGCGAACTCCGGCGAACGGGTGACCAGGAAATCGCCGGCATCCGGCCAATGGCCGGTTGCATCCACATAGCTGGTCTTCTCCGCCAGTTGCTCGCTCGAAAGCGGTTTTCCGGCTGTGGCTCCCAGCTCTTCCTGCAGAATCTTGAGGCCGGAATCGATGGGGTGATGGGCCGCGACGACGGTGGTCAGCAGGATGACCTGTAGCAGCTCTTCCAGGGTGGCACCGGCCTTCAGGGCAAAGCCCATATGCCGCTTGGCGCCGCGGTCATACATGTGGTTTACCGAGATATCGACGGCGATATAGATGAATTCGCAGAGTTTCGGTTCGAGGATTTTCGAGCGGGTCGGCGCGGCCTGGAAGGCGACATAGGCCGCCAGGAATTCCGGCGCGTTGTCGAGCAGCACATCATGGAACCGCGCCCAGTAGCCGCGTTCGCGGATGATCTCTTCCTTCAGTGCCGCCTTGTCGATGGCCATGTTTTCTTCCCCCGTTCTTAGGCTTCGCCGAGCAGGTCGCCGGCCAGTGCCTCGCGACTTTCCATCGGCTTGATGATCGTATTGGTGCGATAGAGGATGCGGCGTAGATAGCGGTGCAGGCCGTAATCCCAGGTGAAGGCGATGCCGCCATGCATCTGAACGCAGCGCTCGACCACTAGTCGCGCGTGCTCGCCGATGAAAGAGCGGGCGGTCAGCAGTGCCATGCGCGCATCGGCCAATGCCTCCGGATCGCCGGACCGCGCTTCGTCCAGCGCCCAGCCGGCATATTCGACCGCTGCTTTCATGATCTCCACGTCGCTTGCCGCATCTGCCGCCAGATGCTTGACCGCCTGGTTCGTGCCGATCGGCTTGCCAAACTGTTTGCGCTCAGCAATGTAGGCAACGGTTTTTTCCAGGACGCTTTCGGCGCTGCCCGTCATCTCTGCCAGCGCGACCAGCTGCAGCGTATCGTCGGGTGAGACACCGGCATTGCCGGCGATGAGTGTCCCGTGGCGCCCGGGTTTGACATTCACCCAAGCGGCCGTGCCGGTCACATCGGTGATCTCGACGGATTCAAATTCCAGATCATCCGCCGCGAACTGTTGCCAGCCCCGCCCGCCATCCGTTTCGACCGGCAACAGGACCGTTGCCGCCTGTTCGGCGAAAGGCACCAGCGCACGCTCGCCGTTGCCGCTGACAGCCATGCTTGCCGAAGCTGCATGACCGATGAAGAAAGAGGCCGCGAGCTGTTCGATCACTGGTCCGGCGGGCAATGCCCGGCCGACTTCAATCCCGATAGCCGCAGCCTCGACCAGTCCGATCACCGGTTCGGCCGGATCTTCGGGAAAGAGGCCGAGCTCGGCGAATTTTGCTGACAGATCCGAGACCGGGTAGGGGTGCGCTCGGTCCATGACGGGCGGCAGATCGTGCAGCATGCCGCGGACGCTTTTGGCGATCATCTGTTGTTCGAACGAGAAATCGAAATCCATCACCGTTCCTCCTCAGCGCCCGAGTTGCAGCATGCGTTCGGCAATGATGTTGCGCTGGATTTCCGACGTGCCGGCCAGAATGCTCTCGGCGCGTGAATGGAGGTAGAGAAAGCGGAAGCGCTCGGCCTCCGGCTCGCCCAGAACGAAATCCTCGCCGTAGACATCGCTGGCGAAGGTGGCGATCCGCTGATGCAGCTCGCTCCAGAACAGTTTCACGATGCTGGCCTCAGAGCCAATGCCCTTGCCGTTGACGATACGGCTGGCGGTTTTGAGATTGAGGAGCCGCAGCATTTGCAGCTCAGAGAACAATGCGCCGACCTTCTGGCGGAAGAAAGGATTGGCGGCCTTTTCGGCGCGTTTGGCGAGGCTCGCGACAAGCTGGCGGAATTCGGCAAGGAACCGCGCCTGCCGGTAAAGCCGCGCGGTGGCGCGCTCGAAGGACAGCACACCGACGGCCGCGTTCCAGCCGTCATTGATGCCGCCGAGATTGCGGCCGACCGGCACGCGGACATCGGTGAAGAAGACTTCGTTGAATTCCGTCCGTCCGGTGATCTGGCGCAGCGGCCTTATATCGATGCCCGGCGAGCGGATATCGACCATGAACAGCGTCAGGCCCTTGTGTTTCGGCGCATCGGAATCGGTGCGGGCAAGCAGGATGCACATGTCCGCCTGATGCGCGAAACTGGTCCAGACCTTCTGGCCGTTGATCACCCAATGGTCGCCATCGAGCACCGCGCGGGTGCGCAAGCCGGCAAGGTCGGAGCCGGCATCGGGTTCGGAAAAGCCTTGGCACCAGATATCGTCGATGTTGAGGATACGCGGGATATAATGTCGCTTCTGTTCCTCGGTACCCATTTTCAGGATGATCGGGCCGACAAGCTCCTTGCCCATCGTGTTGATGCCCTCGGGCGCGGAAACCCGGCCGAGCTCTTCCTGCACGATCAGGTGCTCGACCAAAGTCATGCCCTGGCCACCATAGTCCTTCGGCCAGTGGATGCCCTGATAGCCGGCGGCGTAAAGCTTCTGCTCCCAGGCCTTCTGCAGCGCGGCGTTTTCCGCGTCGTCGTCCGGGCCGGTGAAGCGCGGACCACCCCAATCGGTCGCGAGGTTTTCCGCAAGCCAGATTCGGAAGCGCAGGCGGAAGGCCTGTTGTTCCGGCGTGAAGGAAATGTTCATTCCGGCCTCCCTTTGCGCTTCGAGTTATTTGTCGGACCGTAGCTGGATCAGGGCATCGAGCGCTGCACCACCCTCCGGCAGCGCCACGAAGGGGTTGATCTCGACGCTTTCGACATCGTCCGCATGCGCGGCGGCAAAAGCGGCAAGGGTCGCGATGGTTTTCGCCAGCGTATCGAGGTCGGCGGGTTTGGCGCCGCGCCAGCCGTCGAGCACGGCGCGGGCCTTGACGCCGTCGATCAGCCGGCGGGCGGTGGCGAGGCTTACGGGTGCGGGTGCAAAGACGACGTCCTTCAAGGCTTCCGTCATGACGCCGCCAAGGCCGAACATCACGACTGGACCGAAATCCGGGTCGTTCTGGGTGCCGATGATCGTTTCGACGCCGCCCTTCAGCATGGGCGAGATGGTGGCGCCGGTGATGCGCGCTGTCGGTGCCTTCTGTGCCACGCCCGCCATCGTCGCCTGCCAGGCGCGACGAACAGCTGCCTCGTCGGCAAGACCGAGACGCACGCCGCCAACTTCCGTCTTATGCTGGATATCGGGAGAGTCGATCTTGAGGACGACCGGGTAGCCGGCCTTTGCCGCATCAGCGACCGCAGCGTCTTCGGTTGCCGCCTCCAGCACCGGAAGCTCAGGAATGCCGAGAGCCTTGAGGAGCTTGCCGGCTGCCGAGGCATTCACCGCGGCTTCCTTGAGCAAGGCCTTGTCGATCGCCAGGATCGTATGGGGCACCTCATTCACCAGTTCGAAATGTTTGGCGAAATGTCGAAGGCCGGCAATCGCCCGGATTGCCCGCGTCGGGTCTTCGAAAACGAGGTAGCCGAGAGCCGCCATCTCTTCGCGAAACTCCGGCGAGGAGCGGGTGATCAGCGTCAGGATGCGGTTGCTGTAGCGTTTTGCCACGTCGACCAGCGTCGGGCGCAGCAGATCGACCACGGCCGGCGTTTTGCCCATATGGGCCATGAAGACGATCAGCGTCGGAAAATCCGTCTGGCCGGCGGCGATATCGATCACCGAGCCGTAAAGGCGAAAATCGTTGGCAACCTGCGCAGTGGTATCGCAAGGGTTATGTGTGCTGGCGAGCGGCACGAGTTTTTTGATGGCGGCCTGTGCGCTTTCCGGAAAGGGCGGCAGGACAAGGCCGTTCCCGGCCGCCGCATCAGCGAGCATGATGCCGACGCCGCCTGACGGCGTGATGATCGCGGTCTCCGGGCTTTTCGGGAATTTTCCTTGCGCGCAGGCATAGGCGAGATCGACCGCCTCCTCGATGCTTTCCGCCGGCCATGCGCCATGCGCCTTCAGCACCGCATCGAAGACCTGTTTCGAACCGGCCAGCATGCCTGTGTGAGACTTGACGGCGGCGAGGCCCTCTTCGGTCGAGCCCGGCTTGATGGCAATCACCGGCTTACCGGCGGCCTGCGCTGCGGCGAGTGCCTTCTTCAGCCTTTTGCCGTCGCGGCAGCCTTCCAGATAGGCGACGATGACGGACGTCTCCGGATCAGCCGCCATCCAGGCGATGCAATCGGCGACATCGATATCCGCCTCGTTTCCTGTGGCGATGAAATGGCTGAAACCGATGCCGGCTTCTGCGGCAAGCGCCATGATATAGGTGCCGACCGCGCCGCTCTGGCTTGCAATGCCGCAATTACCGGGCTTTGGCCAGACATTATCGAGCGCTGCGGAAAACGTCGCGTAGAGACCGTTGTGGAAACCGATGAAGCCGAGGCTGTTCGGTCCGAGCAGGCGCACGCCCGCTTCGCGGCACATGCCGGCGATCCGCTCCTGCGCTTCGAGGCCCGCAGCATCGATCTCGCCGAAGCCTGCGGTGAACAGGGCGATCGATTTGACACCGGAGGACAGGCAATCGGCGATCGCGCTTTCCGCGGCGGCGGCCGGCACGGCGACAACGGCGAGATCCGGCGGCGTCTCAAGGCTGCTGATCGACGGCGCGCAATCGAGGCCGGCAATGTTCGCGCGGTTCGGATTGATCGGGATGACTTTGCCCTTGAAGTGATCCTTCATCAGGGCGACCGGCTTGCCGCCGATCTTGCCGGCATCGGACGACGCACCGATCACCGCGACGCTGCGCGCCTTGAACATGATGTCGAGCGAAGCGGTCCGCGCGTCCCTGCTGGTCAAAGTCTTTCCTCCCATTTCGATGTCTCTTTCGCTATTCGCCGAAGGCTCCCCCAGCCTTCAGCGCGGCGATGTCGGCCTCGCCATACCCGGCTTCGGCCAATATTTCGGCGGTATGTTCCCCCAGCGCCGGCGGTGACCTCGTGATCTCGCCCGGCGTGCCGTGCAGCCGGAAGGGCGTGCCGACATAACGTTGTTCCTCGCCTGAACTGTCCGGACGACGAAAGACGCCGCCGACAGCTTCGAATTGGGCGTGATCGGCGGCCGAGCCGATATCCTGCACGACAGCAACATTCACCTTCACAGCACTGAGCTTTTCATGCACCGCGGCATTTGTGAGTGTCTGCGTCACTTCGGTGATTGCGGCGACCACGTCCTTGCGCAGCCTCAGACGATCCGAAGCGATGCGGTATTCGGGAATGCCGAGCTTTTCCGGATCGAGCGCGGCGGCGCAACGCGCCCACATCTCATCGCTCGGCGCGATGATGACGGTGTATCCATCGCGGGTCGGAAAGGCCTGGTTCGGAACGCTCAGATGGTTGGCGGTGCCCATGCGGCGATGCATGCGGCCGGTCAGCCAGTATTCCTGGTAGAAATAGCTCATCAGATGCGCCGCGCTCAGCATCAGCGAGGTATCGACCCGCTGGCCCTCACCGGTACGCTCCCGATGGAAAAGCGCTGCCAGCACGCCGCTGACGATGCCGAGACTGGCATGTAGGTCGACAATGGCGCTGCCGGCGCGGGCGGGCGCCCCGCCTTCCTCGCCGGTAATGCTCATCAGGCCGGAAAAGGCCTGCAGCGCTAGGTCATTGGCGCCGATATGCGACAGCGGCCCGACCGGTCCATAGGACTGGAAATCGCAATAGATCAGGCCGGGTTTCAGCTTTGCCATCGCCTCGTAGCCGAGGCCGAAACGCTCCATCGTACCGGGCCTAAAATTGTTGACGACGACGTCGGCGCCTTCGATCAATTTCAACGCGACCTGCTTGCCGGCATCGGTCGAAAGATCGAGCGTGATGCTGCGCTTGTTGCGGTTGAGCGCTCGAAACGATGGGCTCGGACCACCGAGGGCGGTCAGCTGGTCGCGGGTGACGCCGAGATAGCGGCATTCGTCACCGCCTTCCGGGTCTTCAACCTTGATCACATCGGCACCGAGATCGCCGAGGATCTGCGTCGCATCCGGTCCCGCGAAGACGCGGGAAAAGTCCACGACGCGGATATTCTCAAGAACGTGCTTCATGTTGTATCCGCAACGACCTCACGCTGCCATACGGACAACGACGGCTTCGCCGACGGTGACCTTTTTCTGGCTGTCGTCCTCGCACCAGACTTCAAGGCTAACGGTGCGGTTGTTGGCGGCATCCTGCGTGACGGAAATCACCTTGGCGCTGGCGATGATGACCTGGTTTTCGTAGATCGGCGCGATGTACTTGGTCTTCAGGCGTCCGCGACGCGCAACGTCTTCGCCGAATACATCGATCAGCAGGCCCATGATCCAGTTGGTCGATACCATGCCGTCGGCGATAATGCCCGGCAGGCCTTGCGACTTCGCATAATCGTCGTCGTCGTGGATGGTCGGTTCCTGGGTCTGGATGCGGCCGTTATCGGCTGCGACAGTCGGCTGGGCATCGACATACCAGCGCATGCGCTCGCGCGTCATCGGACGCGGCTTGCTGCGAAATTCGGTGCCGGGTTCAAGGTTTGGTCCGCTCATGATGTCCTCCCTCAAGCTCTCGGTCAGGCGGCTTTTTCGCTCGCGCCGCGAAAGGCGAGAATGACGCGATCGGTGTAACGGATGAGAAGTTCGCCGGTCTTGACGCGGGTCAGCTCCATTTCGAGCACGACATATTCGCGGCCCTTCTTGGTATAGCGCTCGCGGATCAGGCCCTTGACCGAGAGATGGTCGCCGACGAAGACGGCCCCAAGGATTTCGGCATCGTATTCGTAGTGGATGCGCGCTGTCGGGCCGGTGCCGAGCGGGCAGGCATGGCGATAGAGGCGCAGCTTGTCGAGATGGATCAGCGTCGGCGGCATGATCTGGCCTTCGACGCCCTGGAACATCTCATGGTGCAGCTCCACCGCGTGGCAATATTCGCGCACCACGAAGGGGCTCAGCGTATATTCGACAGGTCCGAGAACGTCGCCGACATCCAGGTCGGTCACCATTTTGCCAATGGCCATGGGCAAATTCCTCCCCCAACTCATATCTGACAGGTTATGCATGGGCCGGGTTCCTTCTCTCGAAAGAGCGCGGCCTCTCCTCTGCAAGTTTGAGTACCATGTTGTTCCAACTGGCGGGTACCGACACAACTCAAAGAGCATCTTTCCGGATTTCGCAAAGATTGACATATTCCAAGCGGGACGCCGCTCCGATACGGAGAGGTGGGGAAGAGGAGTGCATGCCGTGGAATGGGTCCAGACGCTGAGATCGTTCGTCAATGCCGTGCAGCAGGGGAGCCTGTCCGGTGCCGGCCGCATGCTTGGCTGTTCGCCGGCATCCGTGTCGCGGCATATTACCTCGCTGGAGGACCAGCTCGGTACGCAGCTTTTGAAACGGTCGAGCCGCAATCTGGCGCTGACTGAGGCGGGTGAGCTTTACTACAGCCAGGTCGAACAGATCCTGCAGCAGCTTTCCGACGCCAATCGCAGCATCAGCCAGCTGCACACCAAGCCCCAAGGGGTGCTGAAGGTGCATGCGCGCATGCTGGTGGGGCAGATGATGATCATGCCGCACCTGCCGGAATTTCTGCAGCAATATCCGGACATCACCATCGACCTGATGTTGTCGAACAATATCGCGCCGGTCATGGAGCAGGGGACGGACGTCGATATCCGCATCGGCAAGCTCGAGGATTCGTCGCTGATCGCGCGAAAGCTGGTGTCCAGCGAACGCATCGCCTGCGCGACGCCGGACTATCTCGCGAAACACCCGCTCTTGACGCGCCCCAGCGATTTAAAGAACCATAATTGCCTGACCTACCGTATCAACCTCGGCACGCCGGTGTGGCGGTTTCTCGACCCGGAAAGGCGCATCGAGGAAGTGCCGATCAAGGGCAGTTTCCAGACGGATTTCGGCTTTGCGCTTCTCGAAATGGCGCGAGCCGGCGTCGGCATCGCGCTGATGCCGGACTGGTCGGTTGCCAAGGATATCGAAAACGGCCAACTCGTGCGGCTTTTCCCGGAATACAAAGTAAGCCACATCGATTTCGACAACGGCGTCTATGCCGTCTTCCCGAAGTCGCGGCGGACTTCGGTGAAGCTCAGGATGTTTGTCGATTTCCTGGCCGGGGTCTTCAGGCGCGAGTTCGGATAGCCGGCGGATCGCTCCGCCGGCTTTGTGCCTTACCAGATCGCCTTTTGCGTGATGAACGGCTTCAGCGTCGCGACGAACTGTTCCGGCGCCTGGAAGGGCACGAAATGTGCGACTTCCTCGAAGCGGATGATTTCCGCCTTTGGCGCCAGCGCCGCAACCGCCTCCGCCCCATCTTTCGGCATCAGCGTATCGTTGCCGCCCGGAATGAGCAGCAAGGGGCATTGAAGCTTGGGGAGGATCGGCTTGATGTCGATGTCGAGGAAACCCAGCACTGTCAGCGCATAGGCTTCCGGATCCTGCGCAGCGTAGCGCTCGACATAGGTATCGTAACGATGGTCCTTCGGCATGCCATGGAAGGAGCGTTCCGGTGCTCCCGGTAGCAGCACCTTCATGCCATGTGCCCGCACCTCGTCGACACGGGCCCGCAGCATGCCCTTCACCGCATCAGCATTGCCGGTGCCGGGATTGGTCATGATGAGCGCCGCCGCCTTCTCCAGATAGGTGGCGGCAACGGTCGCCGCCACCATGCCACCGACCGCGCAGCCGACGATGACGGCGCGGGAAATATCGAGACTATCGAGCAATTCGGCAAGATCCGCCGCGTGTTCTTCGGCCTTCACCGGCTGCGCCGGGTTCGGCGTGCCGCCACCCGCCGCCTGAAGATCCGGCGCGATGCAGAAGTAATCATCCTTCAGCCCGACCATCGCCTCATTCCAGAAGCGATGGTCGGTGCCGAGCGCATGGACGAACAGGATGGCGGGTTTTGCCCGGTCGCCTTGGGTCACCGCATGAAGCTTGGTCATGGAGATATCCTCACGGGCTGACGGGTGACGGTTCGAACACATAGCCATCGCCGTTGCGGCGTGCATAACCGCAATGCGGATAACCGAAATGGCCGGCGAAAAGCAGCGTGCCGTTGTCGGCGGCGTGTTTCAGCACCCTGGCGCGGGTCTCGCGGGCCAGATCCTGGTTCTCGCAATATTTGCTGTTCCAGTCCGGATAATGGATCTGTACCGGATTGTGCATGACGTCGGCGATGAAGAAGGCTTCCTTGCCACCGGATTCCACCAGCACGCCCATCTGGCCCGGAGCATGGCCGGGGATCGGCACTAGTTTGATGCCCGGCATCAGTGTTTCGTTGCCCTCGACGATCGTCATCAGGCCCGCATCCAGAATTGGCTGGACGCTGTCGAGATAGGTGTTCCACGAGCCTGGCGGACGAACCGCGCCGCCGCGCTTCGGGTCACGGGTTTCAAGCTCGGTGGCGGAGACTACATATTGCGCGTTCGGGAACGTCGGCACCCACTTGCCGTCTACGAGCCGGGTATTCCAGCCGGCATGATCGACATGCAGATGGGTGAGGATCACCATGTCGACGTCTTCCGGCTCGACGCCGACTGCCTTCAAACGCTCAAGGAAAGGCAGCGAAAGCATGTGGAAACGGGCCGAAAGCGGCCGGTCCTTGTCGTTGCCGCCGCTCGTGTCGATGATGATCGTCTTTTCAGGCGTCTTCAGGACCCAGGTCTGGATCACCGAATAGAAGACCTTGCGGTCCGTATTGTAGAAATTCGGCACCATCCAATCCTGATGCTGCCGAAGAATATCCTCGCTCCAATGGGCAAGAAGGCTGGTCTCCTCGTCCAGCACGATCTCCTCCACACGCGAAATCTCGAAGTCGCCAAGCTTTATCAACGGTTTCCTCCTCATTTGCATTTCATCGAGTATATACGGCGATATCGGCCGCATCTTTACGAATACTGCAAGAAAGGTTTGCACAGGGGACGGTTTTCCCGCCATTTATCATTGGGATAGGGTTGCTCAGGTAGGGAGTTGCCCGAGGGGAGAAGGGTACTTCAAGGGAGGATTAAGGCGTGTTTCCACGCATCAGCATCATATTGCTTATGGACAAGGCCGGCGCATCGCAGCGTCTGGTTCGGCTTGCTTATGTCCATGCGTAATCTTCTCGAGCTTTCCGGCGTCAGCGTCAGCTTCGGCGGCATCAAGGCGTTGTCGGATGTCTCCATGAACGTGCCGCTCAACCAGGTGACGGCGGTGATCGGCCCGAATGGCGCCGGCAAGACCAGCCTGTTCAACGTCATTTCCGGCTTCTATCCGGCCAATGAGGGTGGCGTCTCCTTTTCGGGCGACGATCTTCTGAAACGGCCGGCACATGCGCGCTCGACGCTTGGCATTTCCCGCACCTTTCAGAACATAGCGCTCTTCCCCGGCATGACGGTGGAGGAGAACATCAAGCTCGGCGCCCATGCGCAGCTGAAGACCGGCCTGTTCGCAGCCGCGCTTTATTTCGGCCCGGCGCAAAGGGAAGAGGCGGCGATCACCGAGCGTATCGCGATCGACATCCTGCCGCTTCTCGATCTCAGCGATTATCGTCACCGGTCGGTTTCCGGCCTGCCCTATGGCGTGCAGAAGCGCATCGAGCTTGCCCGCGCTCTGGTCAACAAGCCGCAACTTCTGATGCTGGACGAGCCCTTCGCGGGCATGCCGTCGCCGGAAAAGGCAAAGATGTCGAGTTATATCCGCCGGATCGTCAGCGAGACCGGCATTACCGCGCTTCTGATTGACCATGACATGGAGTCGATCATGAGCATGTCGGATCAGATCGTGGTCCTCAATTTCGGGCGCGTCATCGCCGCCGGAACGCCCGCAGAAGTGCAGGGTAATCCGGCCGTTGTCGAAGCCTATCTGGGCGGGGAGTGACATCCATGCTGATGCAGATCCTCGAATTCAGCCTGATCGGTGTCGCCTCCGGTGGCATCTATGTTCTGGCGGCATTGAGTTTCGTCATTGTCTACAAGGCGACAAATATCTTCAACTTCGCCACCGGCGAGATGATGATGTTCGGCACCTATCTGTTCTTCATGTTCGACACGCAGCTCGGCCTCGGCTGGATCGCCGGTTTGGCTGCGGCGCTGATCGGCTCGGCGTGCCTTGCCATGGTGTTGGAGCGCGGCCTGCTTCGGCCGCTGATCGGCCGACCGGCGGTTGTGCTGGTCATGGTGACGCTTGGCGTATCCAGCATCCTGCGCGGTTTCGCCGGTCTCATCTGGGGGCCGGATGTGCGCCAGCTCACCGAAATCCTGCCGCGCAAGCCGATCTTCCTCGGCGATATCCTGATCCCTGGCAAGCTCGCCTGGGGTTTCGTGATCATCGGGCTGATTGCCGGCGCCTTCATGGCTTACTACCGCTTCTCGCGGGCCGGCACGGCGATCCGCGCCACCTCGACCGATCAGGTGACGGCGGAGAGCCTCGGCATCAATATCCGCGCCGTCTTCCTGCTCTCATGGGCGCTGGCCGGGGTTCTGACGGCCGCATCCGGCATCATCACCGCCTCGGTCAATGGTGTCACGCCCCAGCTTGGACAGGTGGCGCTCAACGTGCTCGCCGTCGTCATGCTGGCCGGCATGACCAGCGTCGGCGGCGTGGTGATCGCCGGGCTCTTCGTCGGCTGGCTTGAGACCATGGTCGGCGCCTATCTCGGCGCGTCCTGGCAAAGCTTCATTCCCTATCTGGTCGTGCTTCTCGTCATGCTGGTCAAGCCGACGGGCCTGTTCGGCGAACGCAGGATCGAACGCATATGAACGCGCCGATGACATCCGTTTCCGCTGAAGCCGTGACCGCGGCACCCAAGCGCTCCTATCTGCCGGAGCTGATCTCCTGGCTGATCCTCGCCGCTTGCCTCGTTGTCCTGCCGTCCTTCGGTTCGGTCTATGTGATCTATATGGTGTGCCTGATCGCCATCAACATCATCGCCACCGTCGGCCTCAACATCACGGTCGGTTACACCGGCCTCTTGTCGATCGGCCATTCGGCTTTCCTCGGCGTCGGAGCTTATGCGAGCGCGCTGATGTGGCTGCATCTCGGCACGCCGCTGATCGTCAACATGCTCGTCGGCGGCGTTGCGGCCTTCGTGATCGGCCTGATCTTCGGCGTGCCGGCGCTGCGCATCCGCGGCGTTTATCTGGCGATCGCCACGCTCGCCGCGCAGTATTTCCTCTACTTCATCTTCCAGCAGTGGACTTCGGTCACCGGCGGTGATCGTGGCCTGTCGCTGCCGCGCATTGATGTCTTCGGCCTTGGCGATACCGGCTTCTATTACGTGGTGATGCTGACGGCGCTGATCGCCTGCATCGCGGCCCGCAACGTGTTCCGCACCCGCGTCGGCCGCTCCTTCATCGCGGTCCGCGAGAAGGATTATGCGGCGGAAGTACTTGGCATCAACGTCATCCGCACCAAGCTGATCGCCTTCGGCATCGGCGCGGCGTTCGCCGGCGTCGCGGGTTCGTTGCTCGCCGTTTTCCTGCGTATCGTCAATCCGGACCAGTTCACGCTCGTGGTTTCGGTCTTCTTCCTGGCGGCTGTCGTCGTCGGGGGACGCGCGTCGATCCTCGGCTCGATCCTTGGCGCTGTCTTCATGACGCTGATGCCGGAAATCCTGCGTTTCGTGCTGGAACATGCCGCCCCGCAGGGCGCCGATCTGGCGCGGCTTCTGTCGCCGCTGCGCGAAATTCTGTTCGGGGCGCTGATCGTCGGCTTCCTGATCTTCGAACCGCGGGGCCTTGTCGGCCTCGTCCGGCGGGCTTTCGGTGACACGGAAGCCGTGGAGGCACGCGCCGGAGAGCATTGAGCATACGCGTTGACTATCGACCGTAATCCATTTCGCCACGGGAGGAGAAATGTCATGGATATTACGAGAAGACATGCACTGAAATTGAGCGGTGCTGCGGCCATGGCCGCCATGATCGCCGACAAGATGGCATTCGCTGCCGACGAACTGAAGTTCTGGGTGCCGCTGCCGCTCACCGGCCCGCTTGCCGTCACCGGCCAGGCCCAGCAGAAGGGCTGGGAACACGCCGTCGACTGGATTAACAAGGCCGGCGGCATCAAGGGCCGCAAGATCGCGATCTCCTTCTTCGACGACGAATACAAGGTCGAAGTGGGCGTCGCGGGCTTCAAGAAGGCCGTCGGCAATGGCGACGTCGCCTTTGCAGGCGGTGACGGTACGCCCTTCGTGCGCGCCATCTCGCCGGAAAACAATGAGACCTACAAGGTCCTGATGTCGAACACCGGCGCCTCGTCCGACCTCGTCGACACGACCAAATACAAGTACCATTTCCTGGTCGGCCCGACCTATACGGACATGGTCTACATGCTGTTCGACCATATCAAGGCGAACCACAAGGGCAGTGCCGCGCCGCGCGTCGCCTTCGTCTACAGCGCCTCGGAATTCGGCCGCGACCCGCTGGAAAACAGCCGTAGGCGGGCGAAGGAAATGGGCATCGACATGGTGCTGGAGCAGGAGACCAAGTTCGTCGAGGTGGATGTCACCGCGCATGCGATCAACGTCCGCAATTCCAAGCCGGACTATGTGATCTTCCACGGTTACGCCGCCAACGTCTGGCCGGAAATCGCCAAGCTGCTGCGCGACTACGGCGTCAAGGCGCAGCTCATGGGCACGCTTTATTCGTCGCATCCGGAAGTCATCGCGACGATCGGTGAGGCTGCCGACAACTATATCGGCACCGTTTCCGTCGATCTTCTGGTCGGCCAGAGCACCAAACCGATGATGAAGACCCTCAACGAGTATATGAAGACCTGGAAGGAAAAGCCGTACACCGGTTACGCCAATATCGGCTACATCCAGAGTTGGGCGACGGCGCTCATCCTGCAGGAAGCGATCACCAAGGCGCTCGACAAGGGCGCTAAGCTGAACGGTGACTCGCTGATCGCGGAAATCTCCGCAATCAAGGATTTCGATGGTGGCGGCATGTTCGGCATGCCGATCAGCTTCGAGAAGAACCGCATCCCTTATGGCGTGCTCTACCGGTACAACTTCAAGGACGGCAAGATGACCGTCTCGGAAGCTGCACCCTGGACCAAGACGAAGGGCTGAGCGAGATGACGGCAGCCCTGAAGATCAGCAATCTGAGCGTGGTTTATGGAACGGCCATCGAGGCGCTGGAAGGCGTTTCGATGGAAGTACCGGAAGGCGGTTTCGTCGCGCTGCTCGGCGCGAACGGCGCCGGCAAGTCGACGCTTCTGAAGACGGTCTCGGGGCTGCTGCGTTTCGAAAACGGCCGGGCGCGCTCCGGCACAGTGGAATATGACGGCGAGAACATATTGTCCGTTCCCTCGCACAAGCTCGCCCGTCGCGGCATCCTGCATGTGCGAGAAGGGCGTTATGTCTTTCCCGGCATGACGGTTGAGGAAAATCTCGAAGCGGCCTCCTTCGGCCGGGCTGGACGCGGGCCGAAAATCCCGCGTCACGTCTATGACGAGATCTTCGATTATTTCCCGGCGCTTATCGCGCGGCGAAAGTCGCCGGCCGGTTATCTGTCCGGCGGCGAGCAACAGATGCTGGCGATCGGCCGTGCACTGTTTGCCCATCCACGCCTCCTTATGGTCGACGAGGCCTCACTCGGTCTCGCACCGAAGATCGCCGCCGAAATCTTTGAAATCCTGGCGCGCATCAATGCCGAACGAAAGCTCTCGATCCTAGTGGTCGAGCAGAATGTCTCGCTGGCGCTGCGCCACGCCAATTACGGCTACGTGCTGGAAAGCGGCCGGCTGGTGCAGGAGGGGGCGGCCAGCGGGTTGATGGACCGCGAGAACCTCTCGCAGCGCTATCTGGGCGGAGCCGCCGCAGCGCACGCCCACTGAAAGGAAAAAGCACCATGGAACTTCAGGCCTGCCGCCTCGACGTGGCGGATTTCATCGCCACGATCACACTCGACCGTGCCCCGGTCAATGCTCAGAACCGCCGCATGCGCGATGAGTTCATCTGGCTGATGGACACGCTCTCTGACCGCGATGATGTGCGGGTGATTGTGGTGACCGGTGCGGGCAAGGTGTTTTCTGCCGGTGCCGATATCAAGGAGCGCCGAGGTCTGGCTGAGGAGCCGGGCGATTATATCAGCCACAATCGCGTCACCCGCGAGTTCTTTTATGCCGCGGCCGATTGCATGAAGCCGGTGATCTGCGCCATCAACGGTCCGGCGATCGGCGCCGGTTTCGCGCTGGCGCTTTATTGCGACATCATCGTTGCAGCCGACGATGCCTGGGTGAAGATGCCGGAAATCGATGTCGGTCTGGCCGGAGGCGGCAAGCTGATGATGGAGCATTTCGGCCGCTCCTGGGCGCGGCTCATCTACTTCACCGGCAGGCAGATCCCGGCGCCGGAGCTTTATCGGCAGGGCGTGATTTCAGCCTGCGTGCCGCGTGAGGCGCTGATGGACGAGGCGATGCAGATCGCCCGCGAAATCGCTGCCAAGAGTCCGATGACGGTGAAGCTCATCAAGCGTGGTTTCGGCGTGGCTGAAAACATGCCGCCGCGTGATGCCTATCGCTACGAACAGACGATCACCCACGATCTCGCCTCCAGCCGTGATACGAAGGAGGCCCAGGCGGCCTTCCTCGAAAAACGGAAGGTCGACCATGGCGGTCGAAGCTAGATCAAGGAGTTTTCATGTCTCTGCGTTGCGCCATTCTCGACGATTATCAGCAGGTTGCCCTGTCCATGGCGGACTGGAGCGGGCTCAAGGGCCGCATCCAGATCGACAGCTTTGCCGATCACGCGGGCGATGCCGTCGCCGAGCGGCTGAAGGACTACGACATCGTCGTGGCGATGCGTGAGCGGACCGTTTTCGATGCGGCTCTGCTTTCCCATTTGCCAAAGCTGAAGCTGCTGATCACTACCGGCATGGTAAATGCCTCGATCGATATGCAGGCTGCAGCCGGGCTCGGCATCACCGTTGCCGGCACGCGTGGCTCGGTTGGACCTGCCGCCGAAATTACCTGGGCGCTGCTCATGGCGCTCATCCGGCATATTCCGGCTGAAGTGGCGAATTTCCGCGCCGCAGGGTCGCAATGGCAAATGACGGTTGGCGGCGATCTCAAGGGCAAAACGCTTGGCGTCGCCGGCATCGGCAAGCTCGGTTCTATGGTCGCGGGCTACGGCAAGGCATTCGGCATGAACGTGCTGGGTTGGTCGCGTTCCAACACACCGGAAAAGAGTGCCGAACTTGGCATCGGCTTTGCCGTCTCGCTGGATGAATTGCTGCAGGCAGCGGATATCGTCACGCTGCATTTGCCGCTCAGCGGCGCAACAAAAGGTCTGATTGGTCGTCGCGAAATCGGATTGATGAAGCCGGGCGCGATCCTGCTCAACACCTCGCGCGGGCCATTGATCGATGAGGCTGCGCTGACCGAGGCGTTGCAGAGCGGAAGACTGGGCGGAGCGGGGCTCGATGTGTTCGACCACGAACCACTGCCGGCAGATCATGCGTTCCGCACGCTGCCGAACGTCGTTGCCACGCCGCATCTCGGTTACGTGACGGAAGAAACCTACCGCATCTACTTCCGCGATGCGGTCGAGGATATTGCCGGCTGGCTCGAGGGCAGCCCGCTGCGCGTCATCAATGATCCGCCGGCAGACAAATTGCGGCGTTAGTCCCTCGCAGGACTGGGAGGGAAATATGGACACTGCCGACAAGACGATTGCCGCGCCGGTGCGCTACGAAGTGCAGGACGGCGTGGCTTTCATCGTTATCGACAACCCGCCGGTCAACGCCGGCTCAACGGCGGTCCGCACGGGTCTTAAAGAGGCGGTTGCGCGGCTGACGGCCGATACCTCGGTAGAGGCGGGTGTGCTGATCGGCGCCGGGAATACGTTCATTGCCGGTTCCGACATCAAAGAATTCGGTGCTCCGCTTCAGCAGCCGGAACTGCCGGCGGTGATTACCGATATCGAAGCCTGCCCCAAGCCCGTTGTCGCGGCCATCCACGGGGCGGCGCTCGGCGGCGGCTTCGAATTGTCGCTCGGTTGCGATGCGCGGATTGCCGTGCCGGGGTCACTGGTCGGCCTGCCGGAAGTGACGCTCGGCATGATGCCGGGTGCAGGTGGGACACAGCGATTGCCGCGACTGACGGGGATAGCCAAAGCGATCGAGCTTGTCGTGTCCGGAAGGCGGATCAAGGCCGAAGAAGCCCAGGACCTTGGTATCATCGATCGCGTGATCGATGCGGGACACATGCGTGCGGAGGCGGTTGCTTTCGCCAAATCTCTGAAAGGCACAAAGCGCCGCCTTGGCGAGCTTGACGTGCCGGCCGGGGATGCGACTGAAATTTCCGCGGCGGAAGCCGCTGCGTTGAAGGGGGGCCGTGGCCGCGAGGCGGTGAAAGAGGCGGTTGCTTCCGTATTGCGGGCAGCAAACACACCCTTCGATGAAGCTTTGGCACGGGAGCGGCAGGTCTTTCAACGCCTTCGCATGAGCGAGGAGGCTGCAGCTTTGCGCTACAATTTCTTCGCCGAACGGGCCGCCGGACGCATGGAAGGTGGCTCCGCGCATCCGCCGCGAGAGGTTCGGGATGTGGGCGTGGTTGGCGCGGGCACGATGGGTGCGGGCATCGCAGCCGTCTTTGCCGCATCCGGTTTCTCCGTGACGCTGACCGATAAGGGCGCCGATGTGCTCGATCGCGCAGAGGGGCGTATCGCACAGGCCGCCGGCGATCTTGTGCGGGCGGGCAAGCTGGCGGCAGACGAGGCCGCCAAGGCGACGGCGCGGGTGACCTACGCATCCGATATCAAGGCCGTTGCGGAAGCGGATCTGATCATCGAAGCTGTTTTCGAGGATCTCGACGCGAAAACCTCGGTCATGCAGATGCTTGGTTCGCTTGCGCGCGACGGCGCAATCATTGCCTCCAATACATCCTATCTCGATCTCGACATGCTGGCCGAGGCGAGCGGCCGGGCCGCGGATGTCATCGGTCTTCACTTCTTCGCGCCGGCTCACCGCATGCGGCTGCTCGAAGTGGTGAAGGGCGCCAAGAGCCTGCCCGATGCTATCAATACCGGTCTGGCTGTTTCCAAGAAGATCGGCAAGCTGGCGGTGATCGCCGGCGCGAGCGAAGGTTTTATCGGCAACCGCATCTATTCCCGCTACCGGGCACAGTGCGAATTCATGCTGGAAGAAGGAGCGCTTCCGCAAGAGGTCGATGCCGCGGTGGAAGGGCTGGGCTTCGCCATGGGGCCGTTCGCGGTGTCCGATATTTCGGGGCTCGATATTGCCTGGGCCATGCGCAAGCGCAAGGCAATGACGCGTGACCCGCGGGAGCGTTATGTCCGTATCGCCGACCGGCTCTGCGAAATGGGCCGTTTGGGACGCAAGACGGGATCCGGCTGGTATGATTATGCCGAGGCCGGATCCGGTCGCGGCAAGGTCGATCCGGCAGTGACCGAGATCGTCCGCGAAGAGGCCGCAGCGCGCGGCGCGACCCGCAGTTTTACCGAAAAGGATATTCAGCGCCGCGTGCTCGGGGCGATCCTCAACGAGGCGGCATCGGCGCTGGAAGATGGCGTGGCACGCTCGGCAGCCGATATCGATTTGGTCCTAGTGAACGGTTATGGCTTCTCGAAATTCCGGGGCGGGCCGCTGTTCATTGCCTCCCGCATGGGACAGCCCGAGGTGGATGCGATGATCGACGATGTCGAGGCTGCATCCGGTTTCGGATTCCGCCGTGCCGACGTGCGCAAGATGCTGGAAAGCTTGTAACGGTTTTGGGTCGCGGACATCTGCCCGGTCGGCGATGACAGGGTTCAAAACAGATCGGTTGGGAATTCAGGACTTTGCGATTGATCTGCCAATCCATGCCGGCCTATGTTCGTGTGACGCGAGGCAAAAGACCGATCGGGAGGAGCTGACATGCCCCATATTATCGTGAAGACATTCGAGGGGCGCTCCGAGGAGCAGAAGCAAGCGCTTGCCACGGCGCTTACATCCGCGATCATGTCATCGCTTGGCTGCGCCGAAGGGTCTGTTTCGGTTGCCATCGAGGATATCCGCAAGGACGATTGGACGGACAAGGTCTATGTCCCCGATATCCAGCAGCGTTCGGAACTGATTTACAAGGAACCGGGCTACAATCCGTTCAAGTAATTCCGGGGCGGATGTCGGCGGCGCAACTAGCCATTTAGAGCCAGCGTCATCGGTGACGATGCCTCCGGCGGCGAAGGCTGATGTTCTTTTCTGAACAGGATTTGACGGCTGGCGAACACCGGCCCGATACCGAGCAGGATCGGCTGGTCCAGTCCGTTCCGTTTAACCGCCTCCGGCAGGTCGCGCAGCGATCCGATCCAGGTTCGCTCGTCCGCGCGCGTTACGCCGCTTGCAAAGACGGCAGGCGTATCGGCTGACATGCCCGCCGCGACGAGGTTGGCCGCGATCTCTCCCGTGGTGCGTCCGGCCATGTAATAGATCGTCGTGGTATGCGGGTCTGCCAGGGTTTGCCAGTCGAAGTTCTCGGGCAAAATGCCCTTGCGGGAATGGCCGGTGATGAACCGGACGCTTTGTGCATGGTCGCGATGGGTCAGCGAGATGCCGAGCCTCGACGCCATTGCACTGGCAGCGGTGATACCCGGCACGACATCGACCGGGATACCCTGCTGCTCAAGACAGGCGATTTCTTCGCCGGCCCGGCCGAAGATCATTGGGTCGCCGGATTTCAGCCGCACGACGTGTTTGCCGGCCTTGGCGAACTTGATCATCATCTCGTTGATGTCTTCCTGGCGGCAGCTTTCGCGGCCGCCGCGCTTGCCGACCAGCATGCGTTTCGCCTCCCGTCGGGCAAGCTCAAGGACATCGTCGGAAACCAGATCGTCGAACAGTATGACATCGGCAGCCTGCAGCGCGCGCATCGCCTTCAGCGTCAGCAGTTCGGCATCGCCGGGGCCAGCACCGACCAGCGTCACGCGTCCCGTTTCACGCGGAGAAACCGCCGAGTGAGCAATGTCGGCAAAGATCGCGGAAGAGTCCGGATGGTCAGGTGCCGGCCCGAAGGCGCGATCGACAAAGCGCTCCCAGAAGGCGCGACGCTGCGGGCCTGGGGAAAGGCATTCGCTGATCTTGCCGCGCAGCGACTGCGCAAGCTCGGCCCAGGCCTTCAGCGAGTGGGGAAGAAGAGTTTCGATACGGCGGCGGATCGCCTGTGCAAGGATGGGGGCCGCGCCGTCCGTAGAAATCGAAACGACCACCGGCGAGCGGTTGACGATCGAACCGAACTGGAACTGGCAATAGGCGGGCTTGTCGATGACATTGACCGGCACGCCTGCTGTGCGTGCCGCTTCGAAGAAGTCTTTCGCCTCGCTTTCTTCTTCGCAGTCGGCAATGGCGATGCTGGCACCGGCGAAAATGGCCGAGGTCCATGAATGCGGGTGATGGGTGTAACGGCCTTCGGGGTTTATTGCGCCGAGCGCCATCAGCCGGGCAAATGTATCGGAAAGTGTTGGGGCGTAGACATGGACGTCCGCGCCGCAGGCTGCGAGAAGTTCGGCTTTCCAGGCGGCGGCATCGGACCCGCCGGCAACTACAACGCGCTTGCCCTCCAAGGCCCAGAAGACGGGAAGTTTGGCGAGCGGCGCCATGCGCGCTGCGCGGCTCGATTGGGGCTCACTCCGCTGCTGCTGCAAGACATCCATCGATGACCCCCTTGATCTCTGCGCGGCAGGAGCCGCAATTGGTGCCGGCATTGGTTTCCTTGCCGACGGTTTCGACGCTGTGGCAGCCGCCACGGATGGCGGAGATGATGCGATTGATCCCGACCGAAAAGCAGGAACAGACGGTTGCGCCCGGGTCCGGCTGGTCGGCGCCGGGCCGGCCGGCGACGATGGCGAAGCGCTTGCGCAGATCGGAATGGCTGGTCTTGAGTTGGCCGATCGCCCAGTTGCGGGCGACGGGAACCGGCTGACGGGCGAGAAACAATGCGGCGAGCAGTGTTTCGCCTTCGAAAAAGGCAAGTCTCAGATCTCCGGATTGCCGGTCCGCATAACCGAGAGGCTCAATGCCTGCGGATATATCGAAGACCTGTCGGCACCACTCGGACCAGTCCTCGATCTCCTCCTTGAATGCCAGTTCGACGCGCCAGCCACCATCGGCTTTCGCCATCGCCCAGTAATCGGCCCGTGACGCATCCGGTTTGCCGGCGCAAATAGCGAAGCCATAGAAAGCTGCGGCAAACGGGCGGACGGCAACGGCGACGTTCTTGGACGCCGGCTGGCCGGAAATCGGGTCGGTGAGGGGAGGGACAAGCGCATCGACGCGCGCCTGTGATGCGAACTGATCGTTCCAATGCATCGGCACGAAGACATTCCCGCGCGCTTGTCGATCGGTCACCAGAGCGCGAACGACGGCCTTGCCGTGAATGCTTTCAAGCTCGACCAGGCCAGCGCCATGGATGCCGAATTCCCTTGCGTCGCGCGGATGAATTTCCGCGAAAGGCTCGGCGATATGGCTCGAAAGCCGCGCACTTTTGCCGGTTCGGGTCATGGTGTGCCATTGGTCGCGGATGCGCCCGGTGTTCAGGGTCAGTGGGTAAAGGTTTTCGGTGCGATCGGTTGCCGGAGCCTGTACGGCGATAAAACGTGCCTTGCGATCCGGGTGATAGAAGTTGCCATCGGCAAAAAAGCGTTTGGCACCTGACCCCTCTGAAGCCGCCGGCCACTGGAACGGTACAAGCGCATCGTAGACGGCCGGCGCGATACCGGCATGAACACCTATGTCGAAATCCCGGCTACCATCATTCTCGAACGCGGAGAGTGCTGCATGTTCGGCAAAAATATCGGCAGGTGACCGGTATTCAAAACCTGCAAACCCCATTCGCCGGCCGACTTCGGCCATCTGCCACCAATCGGCCCTGGCCTCGCCTGGCGCGGCCATGAATTCCCGCTGGCGTGAAATGCGGCGTTCGGAATTGGTGACCGTACCGTCCTTTTCGCCCCAGCCAAGCGAGGGCAGAAGCACATGGGCATGACGCGTGGTATCGGTATCGTGAAGAATGTCCGAGACAACGACGAACGGGCAGGACTTGATCGCGGCTTCGACGGCATGGGCGTCGGGCATGGAAACGACGGGATTGGTCGCCATGATCCATAGGGCCTTGATGCGACCGTCGGCAACGGCGCGGAACATGTCCACGGCCTTGAGACCGGGTTTTGCGGCGATCGTCGGGGACGCCCAGAAGCGCTGCACGCGATCGCGGTCTTCGGCATTTTCAATCGCCATATGGGCGGCAAGCATGTTGGCAAGCCCGCCGACTTCGCGGCCGCCCATGGCATTGGGCTGGCCGGTCAGCGAAAACGGTCCCATACCCGGCCGACCGATGCGACCCGTCGCCAGATGGCAGTTGATGATCGCGTTGACCTTGTCCGTGCCGGATGTGGATTGGTTGACGCCCTGGCTGTAACAGGTGACCACCTTTTCCGTCGTTTCGAACAGCCGGAAAAACTCGCGCAGTTGCATGGCCGGCAGACCGGTGCGCTCGATGAGTTCGGGCTGGGAGAGTGCGGAGGCTGACGTAAATGCCTCGGCAAAACCATGGGTGTGAGCGCCGATATAGTTCTGATCGATCGCAGGCTTTGCCGCGAGATGGGCGAGCAGGCCCATGAAGAGAGCCACGTCCCCGTCCGGCCGGATCGCCAGATGCAGGTCGGCAATATCGCAGGTCATCGTTCGGCGCGGATCGATGACGACGATTTTCATCGCGGGACGTGCCGCCTTGGCGGCGGCCAGCCGCTGGTAAATCACGGGGTGACACCAGGCGAGGTTGGAGCCGGTGAGAATGACGAGATCCGCCAGTTCCAGGTCTTCGTAGCAGCCCGGTACGGTGTCCGATCCGAACGCGCGGCGGTGACCGGCGACGGAGGAGGACATGCAAAGCCTGGAGTTCGTGTCGATATTGGCCGCGCCGATAAAGCCCTTCATCAGCTTGTTGGCGACATAGTAGTCCTCGGTCAGCAATTGCCCGGAGACGTAAAAGGCGACGGAATCCGGCCCGTGTTCGGCAATGGTTTGCGAGAATTTCTGCGCAACGAGGTCGAGCGCTTCGTTCCAATCCGCTGCACGTCCGTGGATTTCGGGATGGAGCAGGCGCCCGTCCAGATCGATGGTTTCCGCCAGAGCCGAGCCCTTGGAGCACAGCCGACCGAAATTGGCCGGATGCTCTGGATCGCCTTTCACCGTCACGGCGCCGTGGTCCGCCACTGTGGCAATCACGCCGCAGCCGACGCCGCAATAGGGGCAGGTTGTTCTGGTCTCAGTGGGCATGGGGGTGCTCCATCAGCCGATCACTCCGCCGCCATCATCAGAGCTTCCAGCGCAATGAAGAGCACGCCCTCCTCATTCCTCACTGGGATAGTCCTGACCGCTCCCTCATCGGCCCCAAGCGCCTTGCCGGTTTCCAGCGAGATCACCCAGTTGTGCAGCGGGCAGGTCACCGCCGTGCCGTGGACGATGCCTTGGGAGAGCGGCCCGCCTTTGTGGGGGCAGTGGTCGTCGATCGCGAAGACCTCGTTTTCGGCCGTGCGAAACACGGCGATCTTGCCTTGCGGCGTCTTCACGCAGCGTGCGCCGCGCAGTGGAATGTCGGAAATGTTGCCGATCGGATGCCAGTTCATGCCCACCTCCATCACTCGGCTGCTTCGCTGAAGCCGACGGTCGCCATCGGCTTGAATTCATGCTTGTCCTTGCCGGAGACGCGCTCCGACCAGGGATCGACCTGGGCGAATTTCTGGGAGAAGACGAAGCGCTCGTAATAGGCCTCACGCTTTTCCGTATCCTCCATGATCTGGCGGCGGATTTCGTCGAGGCCGATGCGTTTCGCCCATTTGTAGATGCGCTCCAGATACCGGCCCTGTTCGCGATACATCTGGGTGAGCGCCACGATGTATTCGAGCGCCTCGTCCTCGGTCTTCACCAGGCCGAGCACTTCCGTGCCTTTGATGTCGAGGCCGGCGGCGCCTGCGAAATGGATTTCGAAGCCTGAATCCACGCAGATGACGCCGATATCCTTGCAGGTCGCCTCAGCACAATTTCGCGGACATCCGGAGACGGCCAGCTTCAGTTTTGCCGGCGTCCAGGAACCCCACATGAATTTCTCGATGCGGATACCGAGACCGGTGGAATCCTGCGTGCCGAAGCGACACCAGTCTGAGCCGACGCAGGTTTTGACCGTGCGCAAGCCCTTGGCATAGGCTTGGCCCGAAATGAACCCGGCCTTGCCGAGATCGGCCCAGACGGCCGGCAGGTCCTCCTTCTCGATGCCGAGAAGATCGATGCGCTGCCCGCCAGTGACCTTCACCATCGGGATTTCGAACTTGTCGACCACGTCGGCAATCGCCCTGAGTTCCTGCGAATTCGTAACGCCACCCCACATGCGCGGCACGACGGAATAGGTGCCGTCCTTCTGGATATTGGCGTGGACGCGCTCGTTGATGAAACGCGACTGGTAGTCGTCGGCATATTCGTCCGGCCAGTCGCAGACGAGGTAGTAGTTGAGCGCCGGGCGGCATTTGGCGCAGCCGCAGGAGGTCTTCCATTCCAGTTCCTGCATGACGGCCGGGATGGTCTTCAGACCCTTGGCCTTGATCAGGCGGCGCACGTCGTCATGGCCAAGCTCGGTGCAGGTGCACATCGGCTGCACGGCCTTGGGGTTGTAGGTGTCACCGAGCGTTAGGCTCATCAGCTGCTCGACGAGGCCCGTGCAAGTGCCGCAGGAGGCGGACGCTTTGGTATGGGCGCGCACGTCGTCCAGCGTCGTCAGGCCCTTGGCCGTGATGGTCGAGGTGATCTTGCCCTTGCAGACGCCGTTGCAGCCGCAGATTTCCGCATCATCCGGCAAGGCTGCAACGGCCGCCATAGGGTCCAGCGGAGCGCCCCCCTGATAGGCCTGGCCAAAGATCAGGGTGTCGCGCATCTCGGAAATATCGACGGCCTTTTTCTTCAGGTCGTTGAACCATGCGCCATCGGCGGTTTCGCCATAAAGAACTGTGCCGATGATGCGGTTGTCCTTCAGCACCAGCCGCTTGTAGACGCCGGCAGTCGCATCGCGCAGCACGATTTCCTGGCGGTCGTCGCCATCGGCGAAATCGCCGAGCGAGTAGAGTTCGATGCCGGTGACCTTGAGCTTGGTCGGCGTGTCGGAATGAACGAAGGCGGGTTTGTTGTCGCCTGCGAGATGCGAGGCGGCAATGCGGGCCATCTCGTAAAGCGGCGCCACAAGACCATAGACCATGCCGCCCACTTCGGCACATTCGCCGATGGAATAGATGTCGCCGTCCGAAGTTTGCATGCCGGCATCGACGACGATACCGCGATTGACCGCGAGGCCCGCTTCCTTGGCAATGCCGGCGCTGGGACGAATGCCGACCGCCATCACGACCAGCGTCGCCGGAATGATCGTGCCGTTATCCAGCTCGACGCCTTCCACCTTGCCGTTGCCGATGATCTGCTTGGTGTTGGCCTTACAGATCACCTTGATACCGCGTTCCTCGACAGCCTTCTGCAGCAGGTAACCGGCAGCGGGATCGAGTTGGCGCTCCATCAGGGTCGGCATGACGTGCAGGACGGTCACGTCCATACCGCGCTGGGCAAGACCCGCCGCCGCTTCCAGCCCGAGCAGGCCGCCGCCGATGACGATTGCCTTCTCGCGAGACTGGGCGGCAAGCAGCATAGCCTGCACGTCGTCGAGGTCGCGATAGGTGATGACGCCGGGAAGGTCCTTGCCGGGTACGGGGATGATGAAAGGCACGGAACCGGTGGCGATCACCAGCTTGTCGTAGCTCTCGGTCACACCGTGATCCGAGGTTACGGTCTTCTTGTCACGATCGATCGAGACGATCCGGTGGCCCTTGTAGAGCGTGATGCCATGGTCGATGTACCAGCCATCGCCATGGATGACGATCTGCTCGTAGGTCTTTTCGCCGGAGAGAACCGGCGAGAGCATGATGCGGTCGTAATTGACGCGCGGCTCAGCGTTGAAGATCGTGACCGCGTAACGGCCGGGCGCCTGTTCGAAGAGGTGTTCCAGCATGCGCCCCGGCGCCATGCCATTGCCGATGATGACGAGTTTTTCGGTCATGTCTTTACTCCGCGGCTTCGACGAAGCGGTGGCGCTCGTAGAGGAATTTCAGGACGGCCTCGCGGCACTTGAGATATGTGCGGTCGGAGGCGAGCTCGATGCGGTTGCGCGGTCGTTCGATCGGCACTTCGAGCACTTCGCCGATGCGGGCCGCCGGGCCATTGGTCATCATCACAATGCGGTCCGACAGCAGCACAGCCTCATCCACGTCATGGGTGATCATCACCATCGTGTTGCCGAGCCGGGCGTGGATTTCCATAACCGCATCCTGCAGATGGGCACGGGTCAGTGCATCGAGCGCGCCGAAGGGTTCGTCGAGCAGCAGGATCTTCGGTTCCATGGCGAGCGCGCGGGCAATGCCGACACGCTGTTTCATGCCGCCGGAGATTTCCGAGGGGCGCTTGTCCTTGGCATGGGCCATCTGCACCAGGTCGAGGTTGGCCATGACCCAATCGTGCTTTTCGGCTCTCGTCTTGCTGTTCTTGAACACCTTGGAGACGGCGAGGTTAACGTTTTCATAGACCGTCAGCCAGGGCAGCAGCGAATGGTTCTGGAAGACCACGGCCCGTTCCGGACCGGGCTCGTTGACCTCGCGGTTTTCGAGCAGGACGGCGCCTTTCGAGACCGGTGTCAGGCCGGCGATCAGGTTGAGCAATGTCGACTTGCCACAGCCGGAATGGCCGATGATCGAGACATACTCTCCCTTGGAGATCGTCAGGTTGATGTCCTTCAGGACTTCGGCGCGCACGCCGCCCCGGTCGAAATGCTTGTCGATGTGGTCGAGCTTCAGATAGGCAGTCATCTTGTTGCTCCTCAGTTTGCCGACGTGCCGCGGGTGATGAGTTTGCCGACTGCTGCGACCAGCTTGTCGAGGGCGAAGCCGATGATGCCGATGTAGGCGAGAGCGACGATGATGTCGGGCAGGCGCGACGAGTTCCACGCATCCCAGATGAAGAAGCCGATTCCGACGCCGCCGGTCAGCATTTCAGCGGCGACGATGGCGAGCCAGGACAGGCCGACGCCGATACGAAGCCCGGTGAAGATGTATGGCGCGGCTGATGGCAGCATGATCTTGAAGAAAAACTCGAACTGGTTGAGCCTCAGCACCTGCGCGACGTTGCGGTAATCCTGCGGGATGTTGCGCACGCCGACGGCGGTGTTGATGATCACCGGCCAGATCGAGGTGATGAAGATCACGAAGATCGCCGAGGGGTTGGCGTTCTGGAACGCGGCAAGCGACAGCGGCAGCCATGCGAGCGGCGGGACGGTGCGGAGCACCTGGAAAATCGGATCAAGCCCACGCATTGCCCAGACCGACTGGCCGATGATCGCGCCGATGACGACCCCCGCAATGGCTGCCATGCCGAAGCCATAAGCGACACGCTGCAGCGAAACCAGCACCCGCCAGCCGAGGCCGATATCCTGTGAGCCATAGTTGAAGAACGGGTAGGCGATCAGGTCATATGCCTCGAGCCACACCCGGTGCGGGGAAGGAAGAGAGGCATCCGGCGAGGAACAGAGGACCTGCCAGACGAGCAGGATCAGCGCCAGCACGATCATCGGTGGGGCGACGTTCTGCAGCGTGGTTGCGCCGATGCGCTTGAAGTCGATCTTTGAAACCTGCTTGCCGGAGAACGGCACGACTTTGGCTTCCGGTTTTGCGGTTTTAACCGCGGCGAGCTTTTCTTGTTTTGCCAGGGCGGACATTAGCGCGCTCCGTTGGAAAGAATAAAAGGCCGGCACGCGCGTCCACGCGCCGGAGGTGGGGAATCAGGACGTCGCCTTGATGGACAGGCTGTCGAGATAGGCGGATGGGTTTTCCGGATCGAAGACCTTGCCATCGAAGAAGGTTTCCTTGCCGCGCGAGGAGGAGGCCGGAATGTCGGCAGCGGCGACGCCAAGTTCCTTGGCGGCCTCGCGCCAAAGGTCTTCGCGGTTCACCTGATCGAGCAGCTTCTTGATGTCTGTGTTCGGCGCGAAGGTGCCCCAGCGGATGTTTTCGGTAACGAACCAGCTGTCATGGCTCTTGAACGGATAGGAGGCGTGGTCGCGCCAGAATTTCATGAAGAGGTCGCTACCCTTCACGTCTCGGCCATTGCCGTAGTTGATGTCACCCTTCAGGCGGCCGAGCACATCCTTCGGCGGCACGTTGAACCACTGGCGACGGCCGAGAATGTCTGCCATCTCCTCTTTGTTGGCCATGCTCTCGCACCATTGCTGGGCCTCCATCACGGCCATCAGCATGGCTTTGGCGGCATTCGGGTTCTTTTCCACCCAGTCGGCACGCAGGCCCAGCGCCTTTTCCGGGTGGCCCTTCCAGAGCTCGCCGGTCGTCGCGGCGGTGAAGCCAATGCCCTGGTTGACGAGCTGTTCGTTCCAGGGTTCGCCGACACAGAAGACATCCATGTTGCCGACCTTCATGTTCGCCACCATCTGCGGCGGCGGCACGACGATCGTCGAGACATCCTTGTTCGGATCGATGCCGCCGGCTGCGAGCCAGTAGCGAATCCAGAGGTCATGTGTGCCGCCCGGGAAGGTCATGGCTGCCTTCACGTCGCTGCCGCCTGCTTTCTTCTTCGCAAAGGCTTCCTTCAGCTTGGAGGCGTCGAGCTGAACACCGGTCGAGGCATATTCCTTGGCGACCGAAAGTCCCTGGCTGTCGAGGTTGAGACGCGCGAGGATCGCCATCGGCACCGGCTTGTTGTTCTGGGTCACCTTGCCGGTGTGCATGAGATAGGGGAGCGGCGAGAGGATATGCGCCCCGTCGATGCCGTTTGCGGCGCCGCCGAGCACGAGATTGTCGCGGGTCGCACCCCAGGACGCCTGTTTCGCGACGTCGACCTCGGGCAGGCCATGCTTGTCGAAGATGCCTTTTTCCTTGGCAACGATCAGGGCCGCTGCGTCGGTCAGGGCGATATAACCGAGCTTGATGCCTTTCACTTCAGGCCCTGGGGCCGCCGCAAAGGCGCCGGAGGGAAATGCAGTTTTCATGGCGCCAACCAGGGCCGCTGTGGCGGTGGTCTTGAGCATGCTGCGGCGGGAGATGCCGGTCGTCAGGATCTTGGTCATGAGCAGGTTCCCTCTGGTTTGTATTTTTGGGGCTCGAATTTTGGGCATAAAAAAACGTCGCTCGGAGATCGCGCCCGCGGGATGGGAGGATTCCCGGGCAGCAAAAACCTTGCGACGTCGATGTCTTTGAAGAACGCTTATCGCGCGTTCATAAGCGCTGATCGCCGTTGACCAGTGCGAAGTTAAAGAAGCAAGCAGCATGCCAGTTTTGAATGGCGCGGCTATTCCGTTGAAAAGGAATGGAGATTTAAATTTATCCGCTTTAGGCTAAAGTTTGTGCGTCAGTTCATTCTGCAAATATTTTGTGCGGATGCCGAAATCGAGGCGGGCAAATGATGTGCAGCGGTTTTCGCAGGATCAGACTTCGTGGCGGTCCGAAGTCGCGGGAAGGCTACCGCGGACGGCAAACGTCTCGACGTAAACGGGCATGGCATCCGGGTCAAAGACATGGCCGTCCATGAAGCGGTCGCCGTCGATTTCACCCTCGGGGCTGAAATCGGATTGCTGCGGGCCGCTGCCGAGAGCCGTGCGATAGAGATCCGGTCTGTAGGCGCTGGCTGCAGCCTTCAGGCCTGCGGCGCTGAATTCCACCTGACCCCAGCGGATCATCTGGCTGTAGATCCAGAGCGCATGTCCAGGTTTCGGGTAGTTGGCGAAATCCCGGTGGAACTTGAAATAGTCCGGAATGACCCGGCGATTGCCCTTGGCATCAAGGCTGAACTCTCCGGCGAGCACGTGGCGAATGATACCGACCGGTGCAGCGATGTAGCGTGCGTCCGCCAGCGCCTCGGCAAGCGCATCGTGGTTTTCCGCGACGTCGCACCAGCGTGCGGCGGCATCCAGCGCGACGATCAGGCGCGAAACGGTTTCCGGGTGGCTCTCCGCCCATTCCGGTCGCATGGCGATGACCTTTTCCGGCGCCGACGGCCAGATATCCTGCTTGGCGGCGACGATGCGGCCGACGCCACGTTCGGAAGCGATCATGTTCCACGGTGCCCCGACGCAAAAGCCGTCGATCGCGCCGGCGGCAAGCGCGTCGGATGTCATCGGCGGCGGCACGACGACGAGTTTGACGTCACGGTCCGGGTCGATGCCGCCGGCGGCCAGCCAATAGCGGAATTCGTAGTTATGGGAGGAGAACGGATAGGTGACGCCCAGCATCGGCAGCGGTTCGCCACGCGATTTCATGACGGCGAGCAGCTTGGCCAATGCTTTCGCGTTCTCCAGCGCGCTCGCGTTTTCCGAAATCCCGCCTACTTCACGCATCCGTTCGAAAAGACGCGTGGAGAGCGTGATCGCGTTGCCGCCTCGGCCGAGCGAAAAAGGCGTGATGGTCGGTGAAGGGTTGGAGCCGAGCCCCAGCATGGAAGCCACCGGCATCGGTGAAAGCATATGGGCGATATCGAACTGCCGGAAGGCAAGGCGGTCGCGGACATTGGCCCAGGAGACGTCCTTGACGAGGTCGAGGGTCAGACCTTCCTTGCGTGCGAAACCGAATTCAGCGGCGGCGATCAGAACGGAAGCATCGACGAGCGGAATGAAGCCGGCACGCAGCACTTTCGGGCCTTCGCCGTTAGAGCGCGCAGGCGCGGAAAGGCTGTTTCCAGATCGGTCGATACTGCTCATAATGTTCACCTCCGGCTTTCTCCCGGATATTCCGTCACACCAAAAGCCCAAGTCACATAAGAAGTCCGGCGGCGGTGACGACGCTCTGGGCGATCTCGGACATTTTCTTCTTTTCGTTCATGGCAGTCTGCCGCAGCAGCGCGAAGGCATCCTCCTCCGAAAGCCCGCGCATCTTCATCAGGATGCCCTTGGCGCGCTCGATCACCTTGCGCTCCTCCAGCGCCGACTTCGCTTCCGCCAGTTCCCGCTGCAAGCGGCTGAAGGCGTTGAAGCGGCTCACAGCCATGTCGAGGATCGATTTGACGCGTTCTTTCTTGAGGCCATCGACCACATAGGCGGATACGCCCGCTTCCATCGCCGCCTCGATCTGCGCCGTATCGGAGCGATCGACAAACATCGCGATCGGTCGGCTCACCGTTCGGGTGAGCTGGAACAGATGCTCCATCATGTCGCGATTGGGATTTTCGATATCGATGACGATGACGTCCGGCTTGGAGGTCTCGATGATCCGGGCGATGCCGTTCACTTCATGGACAACCGTGACATTGCTATGCCCTGCCTCCCGCAGCCCTTCCTCGATGATGGAAGCGCGGATGGCATTTTCATCGATGACCAGAATGGTGAGATCGGGAGCCGGCATTCAAGCGATGTTGTCGCAGTGCAGCATTTTTGGCAAGGCCATTTCTTCAGCTACCAAGCGTAGGCATCATCGACAGCCCGTGAAGAGGTCGATCAACTCTGCCCGCGCGCAGCGAAAGGCAGGCACAGCGGCGTGCCATCCACAGGATGCGGGATCACGACAGCGTCAGTCCCGAAAACGGTTTTGATGAGTTCCGGGGTAAGAAGATCGACCGGCCGGCCGGCGGCGTGAATGCCGCCATTGGCGACCGCGACGATATGGTCGGCATATTGGGCCGCATGGTTGAGGTCGTGAACGACCATGACGACGGTGCGGCCCTGTTTGCGGTTCAGTTCCTTCAACAGCTCCAGCACTTCGAGCTGGTGTGCGATATCGAGATAGGTGGTCGGCTCATCGAGCAGCAGGATTGGGGTTTCCTGGGCAAGCGCCATGGCGATCCAGGCGCGTTGCCGCTGGCCACCGGAGAGACGATCGAGCGGTCGCTCGGTAAGATCGGAAAGGCCGGTTGCCGCAAGCGCGTGTTCGACGATTTCCTCGTCGTGCCGCGTGGTGCGTGCAAGCATGCCCTTGTGCGGGTGGCGGCCGAAGCGGCAGAGCTGCCGCACCGTCAGCCCATCCGGGGAGACGGGGCTTTGTGGCAGAAGCGCCATCGTGCGGGCGATATCGCGGCTCGGCATGCTCGCAATCGCCTTGCCGTCGAGGAAAACGCCGCCGTCGAGCGGCTGCAGAATGCGGCCAAGCGCCTTCAGAAGCGTGGATTTGCCGCTGCCGTTGGCGCCGATCATTGCGGTGATCTTGCCGTCGGGAATGGCGATGTCGACGTGTTCGAGGATTTTTGCTGCGGCGTAACCGAGCGTGAGGTCCTTCGAGGAGAGGCGGGAATGGCTGGCGTCACTCATGGCGGCCGGCCTCCTTGATAAGCAGGAAGATGAGGTAAGGGCCGCCGATCACGGCGGCGACGATGCCGGCCGGGATCTCGTTCGGCAAGGCGATGATCCGGCCGATGAGGTCGGCGGCAGAAAGGGTCAGTGCTCCGATCAGCGCGCTGACCGGAACGAGATGCCGGGCGCGGGCGCCGACCAGAAGTCTTGCCGCATGCGGCGCGAGAAGGCCAAGAAAACCCATGCTGCCGACGCTTGCCACCGCACCGGCCGTGAGCAGCACGGAGATTGTGATCAGGCCGCTGCGAAGCACGCCCGGCGCGATTCCGAGGCTGATCAGCGTGTCGTCGCCGAAGCCGCCGGCATCGAGTTTCGCGCTGGCGATAACGACAAAGGGCAGGCAAAGAGCAAGCCATATCGACAGTGCGATCACCTTGGCGCCGGTGCTGCCATAGACACTGCCGGCGAGCCAGATCATCGATTGGTCGGCGCGGGTGGGAAAGAGCACCATGACATATTGCATCAGCGCATGAGCGAAGAGACCGAGGGCGACGCCGACCAAAGCCAGTGCCGCAACACCGCCACCGAAGCTCCGGCCGATTGCCATGAGGAGAAGCGCCCCGATCATCGCACCCGCGATCACGCCGGTCGGAATGGACCAGATCGCCCAGGCAGGCGGTGTCAGCAGACCGGCGAGGAATGCGCCGAGGCCGGCGCATTTGGTGATGCCGACCACGTCCGGCGAGGCGAGCGGATTGCGCAGGGCGCCCTGCAGGAAAACGCCGGCTACGCCGAACGAGGCGCCGGCCAGGATGGAGATCGCGACGCGTGGGGCTCGGTATTGAGTGACGATAAAGGCGCTCTTGCCGCCGGATAACCCGTCCAGGACCTGGGTGATCGACAGCGTCACCGCGCCGATCGTCATGGCGAGGACGGCAACCGCCATGATAAGCCCCAGGACGACGAGGCCGATGGTGAAGGCACGGATATCGGCCCTGTTTGTGACACTGACGCTCATCGTGCTCTCTGCTTCCAGAGGATGACGAGAAAGGCCGGCGCGCCGATCAGGGCGGTGACGATGCCGACCGGTGTTTCGGCGGGAAAGGCAGCGATACGGCCGAGAAGATCTGCCGAGTTCAGGAGCAACGGGCCGCAAATGGCGCTGAGCACCAATACGGTCAGATGGTCGCCGCCTGTCAGACGCCGGACGATGTGGGGTACGAGCAGGCCGATAAAGCCGATCGGGCCGCTGACGGCGACCGCCGAGCCGGCCAGCACGACGATGAGGATCGCCGCCAGTCCGCCGACACGCCGGGCGTTCTGGCCAAGCGACAGGCCGGTCGTTTCGTCGAGCGCGAGCACGTCGAAATGGCGCCCGGCAATCAGGGCAATCGGCGCCGCCGGCTAGCGTGAAGGGCAGGATGATCCAGACCTTCTGCCATTGCGCGCCGTTGATCGAGCCGGCCAGCCAATAGACAATGTCCTGTGCCGTGTTGTTGGCAATCAGGATCGCCTGGACGATAGCGGCAAGAACAAGCTGGATCGAGATGCCGGCAAGCGCCAGCTTCATGTCGTTCATGGTGCCGGAAGCGGACAGTGCCCACATGGCAAATCCGATAGCGGCGGCTCCGGTAAAGGCTGGCCAGACCATTCCCGCGCCCCGGATTTCCGGCCAGACGATCAGGCAGACGACGATGACCAGCGACGCGCCGGCATTGATGCCGAATGTCTGCGGCGAGGCGAGCGGATTGCGGGTAAGCGTCTGGATCAGCACGCCTGCAATGGCGAGATTGGCACCGACCGCGGCGGCAAGTGCAGCACGGGGCAGGCGGACTTCCCAAACCAGCGCACTATCCGCCGAGCCATCCGGCGAGAAAAGCAGTTGCAGCGCACGCGACACCGGCAGGTTCGAGACGCCGAAGGCGATGCCGGCGACGATCGCAAAAGAAAGAAGCACGAGAAAAACGGCCGCGACCGCAATGGGATTTGCGGGGCCGCCTCGTTCCTCAGCCTTCACGACGTTAGTGGCCACGGCTCACTCGACCTTGTAGACCTTGGCAAGGATTTCCTTGACCATCAGTTCCGCCGTTTTCAGGCCACGGAAGCGCGAGAACTGGTTGCGATCGACCTCGAAGACCATGCCGTTCTTGGACGGCGGAAATGTTCTGCCAGGCGGCATTGCCTTTCCATTGCTCAAAGACAGTGCCCGGGCTGTCGGTCGCGACGAGAAACACGTCCGGATTGACCGCGACCAGCCGCTCCAGGCCGGCACCGCTTTCGACGGCGTCCTTGGAATCGATCGCTGGCGTCAGGCCCATTGCCTTGAAGACCGAGCCGGTGAAGGAGGAAGACGAATGCAAGGCCATGGAATCCGGGTTGGCGACGGCCAGCATAAAGCGACGTTTTTCGCCGGCCGGGATCTTGCTGATCAACGCCTTGATGCGTGCATCGTGTTCGGCAATGACTTTCTCGCCCTTTGCCTTGTCGCCGAGCGCATCCGCGATCGTGACGACCGAGTCCTTGATCGTCTGATAATCGCCTTCCCAGCTGTTGAGAATGATCGTCGGCGCGAGTTGGCTGAGCTGGGGATAGATCGCGGAGTGGCGCAAATCATCTGCGATGATCAGGTCGGGCGACAGCGTGCTGACCAGTTCGAGATTGGGCTCGAGCCGCGTGCCGACGGGAAGAATAGTCAAGCTTCTTGCCGACCAACTGTTCGATGCGCTTCGGCTGGTTGTCGTCGGTAATGCCGACCGGAACCACGCCGAGCGCATCCAGCGCCTGCACGAAGGAAAACTCCATCGCGACCACACGGGTCGGCCGTCCGGAGATTTCCCGTATTGCCGCGCAGATGCGCAATCCTGCGGGTTTCCTGGGCCTGCGCGAGCTGCGGCAGGGCAAACGCAGCGGCAGCGGACAGGGCAAGTGCTGAGAAGAAAGTGCGTCGCGTCGTCGTCATCTGAAACCATCCTGTCCGTCATGGTGCGGACCGGCCAAAACCGGGCCGCAATTTCGTTGATATCGGCCTAGAAGGCAACCGAGGCATTCATGAAGAAGGTCCGCGGCTGACCGGCGAACTTGCCGCCGTTGTTGTCCGTCGAGCGGGTGAAGTATTCGTTGTCGAACAGGTTCTTCACGCCGAACGCGAACTTGGGCGCGTTCTTCTTCTCCTCCGGCTGATAGGCGACGCGGAGGTTCACGATGCCATAGCCAGGAATGTCGCCGAGGCGTCCCGTTGCATCCTCATCCCGCACAATAGGTGCCGCTGTCGGGATTGCCCGGCGAATACTGGCCCGACTGGGCAAAGACGTCGGTATTGAAGATCCAGTCTTCATAACGGTAGCTCGCGCCGATCGACCCGACATGGCGGGAATAGAACGGCAGGTCCCGGCCGGCAAAATTGCCGGCTTCATAGGTCGCCTCGGTATAGGTGTAGGTCGCATAAAGCGACAGGCCTTCGAGCCAAGGCGCAATGCCGCTCATATCGTACTGTGCGGCGGCCTCGATGCCCTGGTGCTTGGTCGCACCAAGGTTCGTCCAGATGCCTTCACCGACGATGGTTCTGCCGAGGAAGAGTTCTTCGTCGAAGTCGATGTAGAAGGCGGTCAGTTCGGCGCTGAAATTCTCACCCTGGTAGTGAGTGCCGATTTCGTAGGTCGTCGCCTTCTCCGGATGGAGGCCGACCGTCGTTGACGCGAGGTGGCTGTATTGCTGCGGCCGAAGGAGACGCCGACATTGCCGAAGACGCTCCATTCATCGTTGAGCTGATAGGCGACCGACAGCGTCGGCAGAAGTTCGCGCGCTTCGATCTCTGGATTGGAAGTGCTGGTCACCACGCCGCCGGTCAGGTTGGCAACGTCGTTGTGGGTGCTGATCATCTCGTAACGGACGCCAGGCGTCACCGTCCAGTTGCCGATTTCGATCTTGTCGTCGATGTAGAAGGCGTGTGCGATCGTGCCGCCATCGCTGGTCTGGTAGGTGTTCATCGGCAAGCTGTTGGGGTTGATGCCCGTCGCGCGGTCATAGAAGGCGGTACGCGCCGCAACTTCCGAGCTCTCTTCCCAAAGGAAGCGATAACCGACCGTCAATTCGTGATTTGTCTCACCCAGTTCGAAGAGGCGCGAATAGCCGCGGCTCGATGCCGAAATATTCGTATTCGCGGGGTGCTGAGGTCAGGCGATAAAGGCCGGCGCTCGCTCCCGTGCCCTGCTGTTCTACATGGCTGCCGCGGAACGAATTGACGTAATAGGCCAGGACTTCGAAATTGTTCTCGCCGTCATTGTGCTGATAGCGCAACGAGATGTCGTTGCGGTGGCCGCTGAAATCGTCCCAGCGGCGCGTGGATTGGAACCGATCGTCGGCATATTCGGCGCTGGTCAGGCCGCCGGGCATTTTACCTTCGCCGCTGTAGTGATGGTACTGGAGGCTGAGCGTATCCGTATCGGAGATCTCGTATTTGCCCTTCAGGATCAGGTCGTCGATATCCGAGCGATCGTTGTTGTCGCGATATCCCTCGCCGTGAATGCCGGAGTAAAGAAGTGCAGCACCCAGGCCGTCATCGTTGGTGCCGCCCAGGAAGAAAGTCGGCGTTGCCTTCACGTGGCCGTTGTTGCCGGCGATTTCCGTGCCGGAGCCGAACCGCACGGTCGGATCATCCGGGATCGGATGGGTCACGAAATTGATGATGCCGCCGACATTCTGCGGCCCGTAACGCACAGAGCCCGCGCCGCGGACGACATCCACCGTATCGACATTGCCGAGCGTCAGCGAAACAGCGACAGCTGCGGCTGGCCGTAGGGCGCGTAGGAGAGCGGGATGCCATCCATCAGAACCGTCGAACGCGGCGAAAGGCGTGAGGCGAGGCCGCGCACGCCGAGGTTCAGCGAAACGTCGCTGCCGCCGGTGCCGTTGCTTTCTGAACCTGCACGCCGGGATCTGGTTGAGGGCGTCGCGAATATCCTGGACGCCGCGCTCTTCGAATGCCTTGCGCTCCAGAATGGTACGCGCGCCGGCATGCTTGAGGACCTTCTCCTCATTCGGCTGGTCCAGCCAGTTGCCGGTGAGCACGATCGGCGTCAGCGTCGTATCCGCCGTCCTGCGCGAAGCTGTGGGCCGGGATGAGCGAAACGGCGGCAAGCAGTGCGGCTTTGAATGCTCTGTTTCGGTTGGACATTGATATCCCCCTGATATCGGTTGAAGGCATAGGAAATCCGCCCGCGCGACGGCGTCGCATGGTTCGATCTGGCGGAAAGGGTTATGAGGTTCAGTCCGTGTCCGGACGGTTGGCTCCGGCGGTCATGCCGGTCGCAAAGCGCTAAAGGCCTGGTAAGCGATGGAAGCTGTTCATGGCGACCTGCAGGTTCGTGGCGATCCGATAACTCGATTGTCGCGTTGACTACAGTATTGTAGTGAGGATTTCAATAAACATAACTCAGGAAGTCATATTTATTGTGGAGCGCGTCAGTCGCTGCGGCCGACATCCGCGCGGAGCACGGCAAGGCGCTTCTTTGCGGCCAGCGCCGCATCCTGATTCCGGACTGCCACGCTGTAAGTGATGATATCGGCCCAGCACGATGGCGCTGAGATTCCAGCTGGCGAGCTTCGACCGCACGCCGAGACAGGTCAGCACGGCCGACACCTTATCCCGATAGACTTCGCGCAGCTGGATGCCGGAAATGAGAATGACCTTGGCCCCGATTGCGTCGATCTGGTCGACGACGAGCTGAAGTTCGGCAACTTCCCGCGAAGCGTGAAACATCATTACGACGTCATTCTGGCGAAGGTCGATCAGTTCGTTCGCCAGAACGAAACC
>CBDDGK010000081.1:0-36152 GCA_965227625.1 Neorhizobium sp.
TCCCCCTGAAAAGCAATATTCTGCCGGCTCCGGCCGCATGAGTGGCCAAATCCGTTTTCGACATTCGGACGGGGCCGACAACCGGCTTGACTCGATCTCCAAATCATGGATATATTTTATCCATGATTTGGAGATCGAAATGAAACTCGGTGACGGTGTCGAACAGGCGATCCATAGCGTGGGCATGTTGTCCGGGCTTTCGGATGGGAGCGTGCTTTCGGCAGCGGCTCTTGCCGAGTTCCATGGCGTCTCGACGAGTTATCTCTTGAAGCATCTGCAGGCGCTCTCGGGCGCAAAGCTGGTGGAAACGGTGCCGGGACCAAAAGGCGGTTATCGGCTGGCGCGGAAGCCGGAAGACATCACCCTGCTCGATATCGTGCTGGCTGTCGAAGGGCCGGCACCGGCCTTCCGCTGTACGGAAATCCGCCAGCGCGGGCCGAACCCGTTGCCCGGCCGCTATTTCACGAAACCCTGCGGCATCAATGCCGCGATGCTGAAGGCCGAAAAGGCCTATCGCGCCGAACTCGCCAAGGTGACGATTGCCGACATCCTGGCGGATCTCAGGTCAACCGACGACGGCGGGATCGCCGCGCGTGGCTGTGCCTTCCTCGAAATCAATGAACGCAAAGCCGCCCGCTAGAAGTTGCGACAGCAATCTTCAGGGCTTCAATCCAAGGAGATACCCATGCACCAGCCCCGTTTCAACTTCGCCAAGGCCTCGCAGGACGCGTACAAGGCCGTCGCCGCGCTGGAACAATATGTCCAGACCTCCGGCATCGAGCGCCGCCACATCCACCTGATCAAGCTGCGCGCCTCGATCATCAACGGCTGCGCCTATTGCGTCGACATGCATTCGAAGGAAAGCCGCCATGACGGGCTTTCGGATCAGTGGATCAACCTGATGAGCGTCTGGTGGGAATCGCCGGTCTATGACGACAAGGAACGGGCGCTTTTGACCTGGGTCGATGCGGTGACCAAGATTGCCGAAACGGGCATTCCGGACAGCGCCTACGATGCGCTCAAGGCGCATTTCAACGAAGAAGAGATGACCAAGATCACGGTGGCGATCGGTACGATCAATGTCTGGAACCGCCTCGCCGTCGGCTTCCGCGCCCAGCATCCGATTGATAAGCCGGCACAGGCTGCCTGATCAGGTTATCATCTTACGATATAACGATCGGTGCGGTGGTTGATGGCGAGCGTCATGTTCAATGTCACCGCCGCAAGGATCGAGCAAACGATAATCAGGGGGCTGGCGACGAAGAACGAGAGCGCCAGCACCACGCCGTCCAGCCCGAGCTGGACGAAACCGGCCCGCCAGCCGAACCGGTCCTGCAGATAGAGCGCCAGGATGCCGAAACCGCCGAGCGACGCACGGTGGCGGAACAGTATCAGCATCGCGCAGCCGATCAGCAATCCGCCAAACAATGCGGCGACTACCGGCTGGATATGTTCGATACCGATCAGCTGCGGCAGGATGCCGGTCAGGACGGATGTCAGGGCAACCGCCGCGAAGGTCTTGACCGTGAAGACGAGGCCGAGCCTTTTATAGGCCAGCCAGTAGAACGGCAGGTTCAGCAGGAAGAAGGCAGCCCCGAAGCTGATGCCGGCGGAATAGCGCAGCAGGAAACCGAGGCCGGCCGTGCCGCCGATCAGAAGATTGGCCGAGGACAGAAGCGTGACGCCGAGCGCGGCCAGCATCGAGCCGGCGGCAATGCCCTGGATATCCTCAAGGATGGAATGGCGTTCGGAACTCGACGCCCAGAACCCGACCGGCGATTTTCCATCCACATTGGCCATCAGCGCACCACGATATATCGGTCGGAGCGGTGGTTGACCGCCAGAAGCAGGTTGAGCACCACGGCGCTCAGCAGCGACCACATCACCGTTTCGGGGCTGACGACGAAGAAGGCGGCGAGCATGACACAGAGGTCGAAGGCGAGCTGCACCAGCCCGGCCGGGATCTTGAAGCGGTCCTGCAGATAGATCGCCAGAATGCCGATACCGCCGAGCGAGGCGCGATGGCGATAAAGGCCCAACAGGCCGTAACCGATCAGGATGCCGCCGAGCAGCGCCGCCCAGAGCGGGTGCAGATACTGGATCAGCAGGAATTGCTGCTCGATTTCGGTAATGGCCGACACCATGACGATCGCGGCGAAGGTCTTCACCGAGAAGGCCATGCCCAGGCGCTTGAACGACAGGTAGTAGAACGGCAGGTTGACCACGAAGAACAACACGCCGAACGGCAGGCCGAACTTGTAATGCAGCAGGAAGGCGACGCCGGCCGTGCCGCTGGTGAGCAGGCCGACCTGGTTGAGCAGATAGAGGCCGAGCGCCGCGGTCATGGCGCCGATGATCATGCCCTGCACATCTTCGACCGGCGTGTGCTGTGACGGGTCGGCGCTGTAGAAGCCGAGATTGCGCCTCTGGACCTGCTTTTCTTCAGCCAATGCCTTGCCCTTGTTTTAGCGTTATATTGCACTGCAATATATCGCCATCAAGAGCCTTCAAGCGGTGATGAGCCGGCAAATGAAAAAGCAAGAAACCTTCGGTCAGCCGGGCTTTTTCGACAGAAACAGAATGCCGTGAATGGGTTTTCCGGCATCCATGCGAATGACGGTCCTGCGCGTTTCCAGCAAATCCAAACCGTGGCGGGCAAGCAGGCCGCGGATGAAGCCCTCAGAATGGGCGTAACGCAGGGAATCCCGCAGCACGAAACCGTCGCTATCACCGGCGTCTTCCACCGAGAAAGCAAACAGGCCGGCCGAAGCCAGAAGGTCGATAACCAGCGGGAAGACGGTTTCCAGCGAACCGAGATACATCAGCACGTCGGCGGCGGAGACGAGATCCGCCCGGTGCTTCGGCAAGCCGGTCGAGAACAGGCCGGAAGCTTCGGTGGACAGGCTGAGATCGGATTGGCCGAGATGATCATAAAGCCCCTTGGCTTCCGCCTTGGCCAGCATGTTGGCGGAGAGGTCGAAGCCTTCGAGGCGCTCGGTTCGCTCACGGATTTCCGCGCCGAACAGGCCGGTGCCGCAACCGAGGTCTACCGTATTATTGAAGGGCGCATAGGGCGCGACCAGATCGGCGAGCTTGCCAGGAACAGAATAGTCGAGTTTTTCAACAAGCGCCGTATCGAACCGGTCAGCATAGTCGTCGAACAGGCCTTCGACATAACGGCTCGGCGGTTGATCGGGCATTTTCTCCGCGCCGAGAAGGGCGAGTTTCAGCCGGGCGCCAAAGACGTCGTCCGGTTCAAGCGTCAAGGCCTGTCGATAGGCCTCGGCCGCAGTGTCCAGCGCCGCTTTCTCCCGATATTCGCCGAGACGGAACCAGCCGGCTGCCCAGCCGGGCGTTATCTCCAGCGCCTGCTCGATCAGCTCGGCGGCGGCGGCAAAATCGCCGCCCTCCGCCAGCATGCGGGCATAATCGGCGCGGCGGTCGGCGATCACATCGCCGGATGAAAACTGAATGGCTGGCATCGACTTGTCCCAAAAACTCGCCGCTCTTCGCCGAAGCCACAAAAAAACTCAAGTTCTATCTAACAGCGGGGTGAACGGCTTGCGGCTGGCTTAGCAGCCGACTATCTCTCAATTACAATTTCGGAGAAGGAAAAGAATGGCGGACGGAGTCAACAGGATACTGGGCGATACGCCGGGTCGTACGATCGTCAAGCTACTGGTCGTCTGCCTGATCGTCGGCTTCGTGCTGGCCTTCTTCGGTTTCACGCCGGACAATATCGTCGGTGAAATCCGCTACTGGTTTCTCGACCTCTGGTACAACGGCTTCCGGGCTCTCGGGAAGGTCGGCAATTATCTGGTGCTCGGTGCGATCATCGTCATTCCGATTTTCGTCATCCTGCGCCTGATGAGCTACCGCCGCTGATATGACCGCCCTCCTCCACCCCTCGCGGCGGCGATTCCTCGTGCTTTCAGGCCTCGGCCTGATCGCCGGCTGTTCCACCACATCCGTGCTGACGCCGACACCCGGCGCCGATGACGAAACGGCGGCAGCGCTGCCGATGGTCAACAAGCTTCGGCAATCCAAGGGCCTTTCGGCGCTGACGCTCGACGTGCCGGCCCGCAAGGCCGCAGCGATCCAGGCGATCCGCATGGCCAAGGCCGACGAGATGAAGCATCTGATCGGCTTCGGCGACGATTTTGGCGCCCGTATGAAGCGCAGCGACGTGGCGCTGCCAGCGGCGGAGAATATCGCCACCGGCCAGACTTCGGTCACAGCTGCCGTACAGGCCTGGATCGATTCGCCCAAACATCTCGAAAACATGCTCGGAACCTATCGCGGCCTCGGTGTGGCGATGGCCCGTACCGGCGACAACCGCCCCTATTGGGCCATGGTTCTTTCAGGCTAAAGGACCGGCTGACGAATGGATGGGCGGAGGCAAGAAGTGAGGCCGTTCGAGGTGACGCACCGGCTTGTGCTGGGCATCGCCATTCCCATGACGCTCGGCTTCCTCACCACGCCGCTGCTCGGGCTCACCGACACCGCCGTGGTCGGCCATCTCGGCCAGGCCGAGGCTCTGGCGGGTCTCGCGATCGGCGCGATCATCTTCGACCTGATCTATGGCAGCCTTAGTTTCCTGCGCACCTCCACGACCGGGCTTGTCGCACAGGCCTTCGGGCGTGGCGACCTGCGCGAACAGCAGGCAGTCTTCTGGCGGGCGCTTCTCAGCGCCTTCGGTCTCGGCATCGTCATGCTGGCGCTTTCACCGGTCATTCTCGCCTTTGCGCCGGACCTGATGACCGGCGATGCCGGTGTGGCCGCCGTCACACGCCAGTATTTCGGCATTCGTGTGCTGACCAGTCCGGCAACCTTCGCCAATTTCGCCATCCTCGGTTTCGTGCTCGGGCGCGGCCAGGGCGTGCTGGGGCTGGTGCTGCAGATCATCCTGAACGGCACCAATATCGTGCTCGCCATCCTGCTCGGCCTCGTTCTCGACTATGGCGTGGCCGGCGTCGCCTGGGCGACGGCGATCGCGGAAATGACCGCGGTGGTGATCGGGCTCGTCGTCATCAGCCGGCAATTCTCGGCGGAACACCGGCCAAGCCGCGTCGATATCTTCGATACCGGCAAGCTGAAACAGCTTTTCCAGCTCAATGCGGATATTCTAATCCGCTCGCTGGTCCTCAACGCCTCGTTTGCGCTGCTGACCCGCATCGGATCGAGCTTCGGCGCCGTGACGCTGGCGGCGAATGCGGTGCTGATGAACATCTTCATGCTCTCGTCATTCTTTCTCGACGGCCTGGCGGGCGCAGCGGAGCAGATCACGGGCCGCGCTGTCGGGGCGCAATATCGCCCTTCCTTCGATCGAATGCTGAAGCTGACCGGCCTCTGGTCGTTCGTGATGGCGGGCGCGGTCGGCCTGTTCTTCCTCGCCTTCGGCCAGCCGCTGATCCATCTTCTGACGACCTCCGAAGAGGTGCGACAAGAGGCCTATATCTATCTCGGCTGGGCGGCGGTAACGGGGCTCACCGGCGCACTCGCCTTCCAGATGGACGGCGTCTTCATCGGCGCCACGTGGTCACGCGAGATGCGCAACATGATGCTGCTATCCTTCGTCGGATATTGCATTGGGCTGGCGCTACTCGTGCCGCTTTTCGGCAATCACGGACTGTGGCTCGCGCTCAACCTGTTCCTGCTGATGCGCGGCTTCTTCCTGCTGGCCACGGTGCCGCGCAAGGCGCGTCAGAGCTTCCTGTCGGCCCAGTAATCGGTGCGGCTATCGCGCAATTCGCGGATCGATGACACTTTTTCGCGGTCGAGCAGCGACGACAGGCCCTTGACGATGACGGAAGCCAGCGCCGGACCTTCATAGACCATGCAGGAGTAAAGCTGCACGAGATCCGCGCCGGCACGGATCTTCTCCAGCGCGTTTTCCGGCGTTGCCACGCCGCCGGCGCCGATGATCGGCAGAGCCGTTCCGACCCGCCGGCGCACCTTCGCAAGCACTGTCGTGGCGCGCTCAAACAGCGGCGCGCCGGAAAGGCCGCCCATCTCCTTGGCCTGAACCTGGTCCTTCAATCCGTCGCGGGCGAGCGTGGTGTTGGAAATGATCAGGCCGTCCAGCGCATGCGAGGTCGCCTCGGCGGCGATATCGTCCAGCCCCTCTTCGGTCAGATCCGGTGCGATCTTCAGGAAGACCGGTACGGAACGGCCGTGGCGCACGGCTTCTTCATCGCGCGCTGCAAGCACCGCTTCGAGCAGCGCCTTCAGGCTGTCGCGCGCCTGCAGGTCGCGCAGGCCCGGCGTGTTCGGCGAGGAGATGTTGACGGTAAAATAGGTCGCGACCGCATAGAACTTGCGGATGCCGGCCACGTAATCGGCAACACGATCCACCGCATCCTTGTTGGCGCCGATATTGACGCCGACGATGCCGGATGCATTCCGGCGCGCCATCAGGCGGGCAAGAGCCGCATCATGGCCTTCGTTGTTGAAGCCGAGGCGGTTGATGACGCCACGATCCTCGACCAGACGGAAGATGCGCGGCTTGTCGTTTCCGGCCTGCGGTTTCGGGGTCACGGTGCCGATTTCGGTAAAACCGAAGCCAAGGCGAAGGATGGCATCCGGCACTTCCGCGTTCTTGTCGTATCCGGCGGCGAGGCCAAGCGGATTCGAGAACCGGATACCGGCAATCGTCTGGCCCAGCCGCGGATCAGCGGGCAGACGGCAGGCGGGCAGAAGACCGCTCTTCAGCGCCTTGATGGACAGGCCATGAGCCTTTTCCGGATCGAACGCGAAGAGGCTGCGGGAGGCGAAGCCTGAAAATTGACCGATCATGGCATTTTCTCCGGAAAAGCATGTGCGCCATCGACGCCGAGCAGAAGCGGCATTTCCCAGAGTACGGCCGAGAAAGGCAGCTTTCCATACAGATGCGGGAAGAGATCGCCGCCGCGCGAAGGCTCGAATTTCAGCGCCTCGCCCAGCACGGGCGCATTGACCGCCACCAGCATCAGGCCAGCAACGCCGGCAAAATACAGCCGGGCGGTTTCCTTCGCCTGGGTTCCCGTCGAAAAATGGATATAGCCGTCCTTCAGGTCGATCTCGGCGCCTTCGAAGACGCCTTTCTCCTTCGACTGGCGCCAGAGCGTTTCCGGCACGATCTTGTACACTATATCCGTCATCATCAGCTCTCGAAGCTCTGTTATTTCAGGGAGCGTTTGCCGCAAAGCCCGGCACTTGTCCACCCGGACCACAGGAGGATCACCTCATGAAAACGCTGAGATTGTTTATCCCGGTCGCATTTCTTTTCGCAGGCGCAGCATTCGCGCAACAGCCCAAGGCGCCCTCGGCGGATCAGCAGAACCGCTTTCAACTCGAACGCACGGAACATGGAGTGGTTCGGCTTGACCGGCAGACCGGCGCGATGACGCTCTGCCGCGACGAAAACGGCACGCTTGCCTGCCGCATGCAGCCCGATGAGCGCGCGGCTTACGAAGACGAACTCGACCGGCTGACGAAACGCGTCACCGCCCTTGAGGAACGGCTGAGCCAGACCCCGCCGACCGCGTTACCCACAGATGAAGAAGTCGACCGTTCGCTGTCGATCATGGAGCGATTCATGCGCACTTTCATGGGGATCGTCGGTGAATTCGAGGATCGCAAGAAGCCGGATGAGCCTCAGCCCAACCGGACGTGAAACACCGGGCTTGTGTCCCGGCAGCGCTCGGTTTACAACTTCTAAACAAGCAATCGCACGACTATGCTCTTGGGAGGGGGCGTGGGAATGCAGACACTCTCTATCATCATCGCAGACGATCATCCGCTTTTCCGTGGCGCATTGAGCCAGGCGGTCAAAGGCATCGCCCAGGAACTCGTAATCATCGAGGCCGGCGATTTCGATGCTGCGCGCCGGGCTGCTGCGGATAATCCCGAGGCGGATCTTATGCTGCTCGATCTCGCCATGCCAGGTGTCAGCGGCTTTTCCGGGCTGATGTCGCTTCGTGCCGAGTTCTCGGGCCTGCCGATCGTGATCGTTTCCGCCACCGACGACTGCAATACGATCCGTCGCGCACTGGAACTCGGCGCCTCCGGCTTCATCTCGAAATCCTCGGGCCTCGACGATATTCGTGCCGGTGTGCAGACTGTGCTGGAAGGGGATATCTGGGCTCCGAAGGGCGATATGACGGCACCGGAAGAAGATCCCGGTCTTGCCGAACTGATCGACCGGCTGAAAACGCTGACGCCGCAGCAGAGCCGCGTGCTCGCCATGCTCGGCGAAGGGTTGCTCAACAAGCAGATCGCTTATGAGCTCGGCGTTTCCGAAGCAACGATCAAGGCGCATGTTTCGGCCATCCTGCTGAAGCTCAATGTCGATAGCCGCACCCAGGCGGTGATCAAGCTCGGCAAGATCAACATGGCGCTGGTGGCCTGACGGCACAGCGCCCGTAAACGCCCTTTCCAATCGGGAAAACTGCTTGCGGCATGATCGCGCCACAAGCAGGATTTTATTCCTCTCGTCTCTTTACGGAACAGCGCAATTCCGCTAAAATATGGCTATTCCGCGCGTGCCTGCTGACCTTTCGAAGACCGCGCGAAGAGGTTTCGATCGATGGGTGCGCCGAGCGCCGGATTGTCCGGCCTTGCCTCGCGCACCGGTCACTGGTCCGGGCGCTGGCCCTGAGAGAGACGGGTACGGGCATGTTGTCACACGAGACGATCTGGACTGCGATCGACACGCTCGCCGAACGCCATCAGATGACCGCTTCCGGGCTGGCACGCCGTGCCGGGCTCGATCCCACATCATTCAACAAGTCGAAGCGGCTCGGGCCGGATGGTCGGCTGCGCTGGCCGTCGACGGAATCGATCGCCAAGGTGCTGGAGGCAACGGGCGCGACTGTCGATCAGTTCATGAGCTATCTGCCGGTGTCGGCCGGCCGCTCAGCTTTTCCGGATGGCAATTTTCCGCCACAGGGTGGCACGATCCCATTGCTCGGCTTCGCACAGGCAGGTGCCGGCGGCTTTTTCGACGACGGCGGCTTTCCGGCCGGTCAGGGCTGGGACGTGGTGGAATTTCCGGTCGACCCCTCCCGCAAGGCCGGCGTCTATGCGCTGGAGGTTCAGGGCGAGTCGATGATGCCGCTCTATCGCGACGGCGACGTGCTGATCGTCGAGCCGGGCGCGCAGGTGCGTCGCGGCGACCGTGTCGTGCTGAAGACCAAGGAAGGCGAGGTCATGGCCAAGGTTCTGGCTCGCCAAAGCGCCCGTTCCGTCGAACTTCTTTCGCTCAACCCGGACCACCCGAACCGCAGCTTCGACATGGCCGACGTGGAATGGGTCGCGCGCATCATCTGGGCAAGCCAGTAAGCAGCCTGACGAGCTGCAACCTAGGAAAGAATTCCGCCAGCGCGTTTCAATACAACCCGTTCGGGAAATAGCGCAGATAGATATCCTGCAGGCGGCCATTGCGCGACAGCACGCTCATGGCCTGATCGAAGGCCGCGAGCAGAACCGGATCGCCCTTGCGCATCATCACCGACAGCCCTTCGCCAAGGAATTTTTCCGACAGATAGGGGCCGTCGAAAAGATCACAGCATTTGGCGGAGGCCTCACCCGCAACCCAGAACGGCAGCCGCAGGCCATCGGCAAAAACGGCATCCACCTTGCCGGTCTTCAGCGCATCCAGCATCGCTTCGAACGTATCGTAGGGTGTCACCGTGGCCTTCGGGAAAAAGGCCTTCAACATCATCTCATGGGCCGTGCCCTTGACGACGCCGACCGGGCGGCCGGCCAGTGCCACCGCCGAGTTGCCATCGATCTTCTTTGCACGATTGACCGCAAAGCGCGCCGGAATATTGAGATAAGGCCGCGAAAAGGCGAAGCGTTTGCGAAGCTCCGGCGTCACCGCAAGCCCGGCCATGACAGCCTCGCCGGCGCCGCTTTCCAGCGTCTTCTCCAGATCGGCAAACGGCAGCGCCTGGATCTGGCACTTAGCCGCGATCTGCAGTTCGGTACAGATCTCACGCGCTAGATCGACGTTGAAACCGGATAGCCTGCCGGTCTGATCGGCGAAATTGAACGGCGGGAAATCGACCGTGGTCAGGATGCGGACGCGAACCACGGCGGACAGGTCCGGCCGCGAGAGGCGCTCCCGCGTGTCGAAAGCCAGCGGCAAGGCGCTGTCGCCCTCGGCAGCCGATACCGGCAAACTCACCGCGAAAAAGCTTCCGCAGACAAGAAAAAGTTGCAGCAGATTGAAGAAACCCCGGATTTTCGGGGATGCAATCATAAGGCGCATCTCTATGATCCATACCGGGACAGGGTGGGTAGCTGCGTTCAAGGCGGCCGCCTGGGGAGTGGTGTAACAGAGTCATGCGGTTAGGGGAATATCCGCCGGCGGCATCACCGGCGCTGGAAGACGCTCGCCCGGTTTTCTTCAAGGGCGCGGAAGCACCACCGGAAGCCAGGGCGTGGAGCGACGGCGATCCGGAACTTGCAGCTCTGGCGGGCCTTGGCATTTCCAAACCGCTTCTTGCAACGGTTGCCGAAAAGGCCCGGCGGAACGGAACGACGATCGAGGCCGAGCTTCTCATGAGCGGTCAGGTCGACGAGACTGCCTATTATGCGGCCATGGCGCGTTTTCTCCGCCTCGACTTCATCGAGGCGATCGATCCGGCTCTGGTTGTCGACAGCCCCGTTCTCGATACGCAACTGCACCTGCCCAACTCGGTCCGCATCGCCTATCGTTACCGGGCTCCGCAGAATGCGATCGTACCGGAAGCCGGTCGGCTCGCCGATCTTGCCGCCGCACTTCAGACGCTGCCGCAGCTCGCACAAGGCCTTGTCATCACCACGCCATCCGCGATCAGGCGCGCGGCGTGGAAAGCGGGTTCCGCCCGGCGCGCCCGTGACGCCGTCAACCATCTCTTCGATCGGTTTCCGCAATTTTCCGCGCGTATCGTGCTTGCCGGACGGCAGGGATTTTATGCCGGGCTGGGATGTGCGGTTCTGCTCTCGGCGCTGGTCGTGACACCGATGGATACGCTCTACTTCCTGCATGTGACGCTGTCGCTGATCTATCTTACATCCCTTCTCCTGCGCTTCTTCGCCCTCACCCTGCATCGCTTCTCGCCGCGATATCCCGCCTACATCCCCGATCCGCCCGGACCTTTGCCGCGCTATACGGTCATGGTGGCGCTCTATCGCGAGGCTAGCGTCGCCCGCCAGCTCGTGGACAGCCTGAGGCGGATCGACTGGCCGCATTCACTGCTCGATATCAAGCTCGTCTGCGAGGAGGACGACGACGGGACGATTGCGGCGCTGCGCGCCCTGAACCTCGAGCCCTATTTCGAGATCGTCGAAGTGCCGGATTTAGGGCCACGGACGAAACCGAAGGCGCTTACCTATGCGTTGGTCGCCGCTCGCGGCGATTTCCTGGCGATATACGATGCCGAGGACCGGCCGCATCCGCAGCAGTTGCGCGAAGCCTACCGGCATTTCTGCCGGGTGCCGCACCGCGTCGCCTGCCTTCAGGCACCGCTGGTCATCACCAATGCCCGTGAAAGCTGGATCAGCACGCTGTTCTCGATCGAATATTCAGGCCTCTTTCGCGGTCTTTTGCCGATACTGGCCCGCTTCGGCATGCCGCTGCCGCTGGGCGGCACATCCAATCACTTCCGAACCGATGTGCTGCGCGCCGCGGGCGGCTGGGACCCGTTCAACGTCACGGAGGATGCGGATCTCGGCCTGCGGCTCTATCGCCTGGGCTACCGGGCGGAAACCCTGGTTCGGCAGACGCTGGAGGATGCGCCGACCACCGCCCGTGTCTGGATGGGACAGCGCAGCCGCTGGTTCAAAGGCTGGCTGCAGACATGGCTGGTGCTGATGCGGGCGCCGCGCAAGCTCAGGCGGGACATGGGGACCGGCGCCTTCTGCATCTTCCAGCTGATGATCGGCGGGATGCTGATGTCGTCGCTCATGCACCCGCTGATCCTGGCTTTCGTCGGCATCGGCACCTATGCGATGATGGAGGCGCCGGTCGACGAGATACCCGCCGGCGCGTTGTCGCTTTTCGTCATCGACATCACCAACATCCTCGGCAGTTACGCCATTTTCCTGGCGCTCGGCATGGGGTCGATGACCGCCTACGAGAAGCGGATGATCGGCGGCCGATGGGCCGGCCTGCCGCTCTATTGGCTGATGATATCCGCAGCGGCCTGGCGGGCCGTGCTTGAGTTGCGTCGCAAACCCTTTTACTGGAACAAGACGCCTCATAAGCCCGCCGGCGCTGGCCCGTGAAGCCTTGTGGAAGCGCAAGGTCTTGGCCTCCCCCATTAGGGCAGCATTAAACATTCTCCCTTTTAGTATTGTATGACAACGGCCAATCGGCCGGACGCATGATGCCCTCTGTCATACCTCCCGCAGGTAATTCACAATTTCATCATCCATTACGGCGACGGACGGGCTCCGGCGCGGGCAGGACCCCATGTTGAAGAATATGAAAATCCGGACGAAGATCCTTTCGGTCGTCGTTCTTCTCGGCCTCGTTTCGGTCGCCGGGCTTATTTATATCGTTCACGAATTCAAAGGCGCCGACGAGAAGTACAGCACGTTCATCGACCATGAGGCGCTGGCGGCCATGCAGGCCTCGCGCGCCAATGCCTCGGTCCTGTCGTCCGTGCTCCAGGCGAGCTTTTCCCTGAACCTGCCCGCCGGATCGAAGGAATCGGAAGCCGCCGCCAAGGCTGCTTCCAAGTTCGGCCAGGCGCGCGAACGCCTGCAGTCGGCAGCCGAACTGGTGCCGAGCCGCAAGGCCGCTTCCGAGGAGCTGATCGCCGAAGTCACCGCGCTTGAACAGGCGACGCTGAAGGCGCTCGACGTGCGCAAGTCGGGTGACGAGAAGGCCGCAGCCGAGGCGATCGCCAAGGTTAGCGCCGGTGTCGCGTCCCTTACCCCGAAGATGATCGCCAACAACGATGCGCTGATGAAGCTGCTCGATGATGGTGGCGACGCGCTGTCTCTGACCGTCAACCAGCGCATCAACCTCTGCTTCGCCATCATCGGCCTCGCCACGCTGGCGCTGATCGGTTTCGGCATCTACGTCGCCCAGGCGGCGATTACCGCGCCGCTCAACATGCTGCGCGAGCGGATGAAGCTGCTCGCCGACGGCGCAACGGAAGCCGAGATCCCGGGCCGCGACCGGCAGGACGAAATCGGCCTGATGGCGGAAGCCGTGCAGGTGTTCCGCGGCAACGAGATCGAACGTGTCCGTCTGGAAGCCCGCTCCGCAGCCGACCGCGATCTCGGCGACCGCGAACGGCAGGACCGCGACACCCAGCGCAATGCCGAACAGCGCGAACTCGAACATGCGATCCATTCTCTGGGCGATGCCCTGCAGCGGCTTTCCGCCGGCGATCTCGCCTCGCGCATCGACACCACGTTTGCCCCGAACCTCGACTCGCTGCGCCACGACTTCAACAACTCGGTCGGCAAGCTCAACGAAACGATGCTCGCCGTCGGTTCCAACACGGCGGCAATCAATGCCGGCGCCAACGAAATCCGCTCTTCGGCCGATGCGCTCTCCAAGCGCACCGAACAGCAGGCCGCCTCCGTCGAGGAAACGGCTGCCGCACTCGAAGAGATCACCACGACGGTGAAGGACGCTGCCAAGCGCGCTGCCGAAGTGAGCGCACTCGTCACCCGCACCCGCAGCGGCGCGGAAAAATCGAGCGAGATCGTCCGCAAGGCGGTGGGTGCCATGCACGAGATCGAAAAGTCGTCCGGCGAGATCTCCAACATTATCGGCGTGATCGACGACATCGCCTTCCAGACCAACCTGCTGGCCCTCAACGCCGGTGTCGAAGCGGCGCGCGCCGGTGAAGCTGGCAAGGGTTTTGCGGTCGTCGCCCAGGAAGTGCGCGAACTCGCCCAGCGCTCCGCCAATGCCGCCAAGGAGATCAAGGCCCTGATCACCGCTTCCGGCGCCCATGTCGAGACCGGCGTGGAGCTCGTTGGCGAGACCGGCAAGGCGCTTGAAACGATCCTGCACGAAGTGCTCGAAATCAACGGCCACGTCCACGCAATCGCCGACGCCTCGCGCGAACAGTCGATCGGCCTGCAGGAGATCAACACCTCCGTCAACGCCATGGACCAGGGCACACAGCAGAACGCGGCCATGGTGGAAGAATCGACCGCCGCCAGCCACACGCTCGCAACCGAAGCGACTTCGCTTGCCAACCTGCTCGGCCAGTTCAAGCTGACCGGCACGGGCGGCTACGTTGCGACCGCGGCCCCCATGGCACCACGCAGCACGCCACGCCCGGCTCCCGTCGCGGCAAAGCCTGCCATCCGCGCCGTCTCCGGCAACGAAGCCCGCCCGACCGCATCGCCTGCCCGCGCGCTCAGCCAGAAACTTGCAGGCGCCTTCGGCGGCGGCTCATCGGCCGTTGCAAGTGACAAGGCGGAATGGACTGAGTTCTGATCCGGCTCATCGACCGAGCGAAATTACAAAGGGCGGCTACAGGGCCGCCCTTTCGCGTTCCGGATACCGGTGACAACACGCAGCAAGGTATGAGCCAACCCAATGCGCTGGCTGGCGCCTCACTTGAAGCGAGAGCTTAGGATATCTGAAGGAAGCTGGAGCGGGTGAAGGGAATCGAACCCTCGTATTCAGCTTGGGAAGCTGCTGCTCTACCATTGAGCTACACCCGCGCGACAGGCGTGAGATTTCCAACAGAAGCGACGGCCTGTCAAGTCTGACGCTCAGACAAGCCGCCTTCGATCAGGCGCGGAAATGCTTCGAGAGCTTGAGGCCCTGGGCTTGGTAGTTGGAACCGACGCCGGAGCCGTATAGGCCTTCAGGGCGTTCCAGCATGTGCTCGTAGACCAAACGGCCGACGATCTGGCCGTCTTCGAGGATGAAGGGCACTTCGTGGCTACGCACTTCCAGCACCGCGCGGCTGCCGCGGCCGCCGGCGGCTTCGTGGCCGAAACCGGGGTCGAAGAAGCCGGCATAATGGACGCGGAATTCGCCGACGAGCGGATCGAAGGGGGTCATTTCGGCGGCGTAGAGCGGCGGCACGTGGACGGCTTCGCGGGAGACGAGGATGTAGAACTCGTCGGGATCGAGGATCAGCTCGTTACGGCCGCGGCTGTATAGCGGCTCCCAGAAATCGAAGAGATCGTGCTGCGCCTTCTTGTCGACGTCGACGACCGCCGTGTGATGCTTGCCGCGGTAGCCGATCAGTCCCTGCTTGTCGCCGGAAAGATCGATCGACAGCGCGATGCCGCCGCCGGAGACGTTCGGGTTCGAAGCGGCGACCAGCGTTTCCTCCTTATGGAGCTGCTGGAGTTCCGGTTCGCCGAGCAGCGCATTGCCCACCCGGAACCGGATCTGCGATAGCCGCGAGCCACGGCGCACGACGATCGGGAAGGTGCGCGGCGAAATTTCGAGATAAAGCGGACCGGAATAACCGACCGGGATCTTGTCGAATTCCTGGGCATAATCGGTGATGACGCGGGTGAAGATATCGAGGCGGCCGGTCGAGCTTTTCGGGTTCGCCGACGCGGACATGCCGGCCGGCAGATCGAGCTTTTCCATGAGCGGCACGATATAGACGCAGCCGGTTTCCAGCACCGCGCCCTCGGACAGGTCGATCACATGCAGCTTCAAGCGGTCGAGCTTGTCGGACACCAGGCTGTTCGGCCCTGGCATGAAGCTCGCACGCACACGGAACGCCTTGGCGCCGAGCCTGAGGTCGAGGCTCGCCGGCTGTATCTGGTCCCGGTCGAGTTCCTTTTCGGAGATCAGCCGTCCCGTTTCGAAAAGCGCCGCGATTGCGCGGTCCGCCAGAATTCCTGTTTCGCGAGCCATCATGTCTCTCTTTGTTTTGTTGGCGACAAAACCAAAACCGGGGCATTGACGCAAGTCGCGCTCAAGCGTATGCCAATCTTATCCCGTGGTGATTTGGCCGGTCGGCTTGCAGCCACGTTAAATAAGTGGCTAAAAAGACCGGGTGCGAAACCGGTCTGCTTTTTGCGACCGGTTTTTTTGTTCTGAATGGGGAACACGCATGACTAAGAATTGGCGCCCGGCAACCACCCTCGTACACGGCGGCACGCTGCGCTCGCAATATGGCGAAATGTCCGAAGCGATCTACCTGACGCAGGGCTTCGTCTACGAGAATTCCGAGGCCGCAGAAGCGCGCTTTAAGGGCGAGACCGAAGGCTTCATCTACGCCCGTTACGGCAGCCCGACCAATGATATGTTCGAAAAGCGCATGTGCATGCTGGAAGGCGCCGAAGATGCGCGCGCCACCGCATCCGGCATGGCTGCCGTCACCGCCGCCATTCTCTGCCAGCTGAAGGCAGGCGACCATATCGTTGCAGCCCGCGCCTTGTTCGGCTCCTGCCGTTGGGTGGTCGAGACGCTTGCCCCGAAATACGGCATCGAATGCACGCTGGTCGATGGCCGCTTCCTGGAAAACTGGGAAAAGGCGATCACCCCGAAGACCAAGGTGTTCTTCCTGGAAAGCCCGACCAACCCGACGCTGGAAGTGGTCGATATTGCAGGCGTTGCCAAGCTCGCCAACCAGATCGGCGCCAAGGTCGTGGTCGATAACGTGTTCGCCACGCCGCTCTTCCAGAAGCCGCTGGAGCTCGGCGCGCATATCGTCGTTTATTCCGCCACCAAGCATATCGACGGCCAAGGCCGCTGCCTCGGCGGCGTGGTACTTTCCGACAAGGCGTGGATCGACGAGAACCTGCACGACTATTTCCGTCATACGGGTCCGGCCATGTCGCCGTTCAACGCCTGGACTCTTCTGAAGGGCGTCGAGACGCTGCCGCTGCGTGTCAAGCAGCAGACGGCAAACGCTTCGAAGATCGCCGATTTCCTCGCCGACCAGAAGCAGGTTGCCCGTGTCGTTTACCCCGGCCGCAAGGACCATCCGCAGGCGGATATCATCGCCAAGCAGATGACGGGTGGCTCGACGCTGGTCTGCTTCGAGCTGAAGGGCGGCAAGGAAGCGGCCTTCAAGCTGCAGAACGCCCTCGACATCGTCACCATCTCGAACAACCTTGGCGACACGCGCAGCCTGATCACCCATCCGGCCACGACGACGCACAAGAACCTGACGGACGAAGCGCGTGCCGAGCTTGGCATCACGCCCGGCACCGTGCGTCTTTCGGCCGGCATCGAGGATACGGACGATCTTCTGGAAGACTTCGCCAAGGCGCTCGCCGCCGCGGGCGTATAATTCCAGCAACACCGCCGCACGACTGAGCAATGGTGAATCCTCCGTGAAGGATTCACCATTTTAGTTATCCCTAACATCAAGAAATGCTCACGCCTGATTGTTCAAGCTGCGAGATTTCTTGACGTTTCGGCGTTCGCGGGCAATATCAGATACTTGAGTATCGTGAGTGGCACCATGTACCGCGCCCGGACAAGAGACATAGAAGTCGCCGTCGAGCCCTATTATCTGGAGGAGCAATCCAGTCCGGAGGATAGCCGCTATGTCTGGGGTTACCGCATCGTCATCGAAAACCATTCCGGATTGACCGTGCGTCTCGTGCACCGCTACTGGCACATTACCGACCAGAATGGCCTGGTAGACGAGGTCGAGGGACCTGGCGTGATCGGTGAACAGCCGCGCCTGAAACCCGGCGATTCCTACGAATATTCATCCGGTTGCCCGCTCGACACGCCGTCCGGCATGATGTTCGGCCATTACGACATGCAGACCGATGAAGGCGAGACCTTCAAGGTGACGATCCCTGCCTTCTCGCTGGATAGTCCCGGCCTGATGCGCGTCCTGAACTGACCTTTGCCGCCCCTGATCGCAGGCTTTGCCCGATACCGTTTTGCGGCTTTCAAATTATCTCAGTGACGTTTCGATCGACGCAAGCTTCTAGCATGCTTGCGTCGATATTGCCGATGCAGTTGGGCAGAAACTGCGACAGTTCCGGGTTCGGGCAGCGTACGGTTCTGTGGGGGTATTTGTCCTCAGTATCGGAAGACGGCCGGCGCATGCATGCGCTCGGGCCTGCTCATTCGGTTTCCCGGCCCTTGTTGCAGTTTATCAAGGAAGCGGAATGACGATGAATGATAAGGGTGACGCCGCAGGTCTTGTCGGGCAGTCTCTGAACGAAGCGATGCATTTCCATGCCATGGGAGATCTGGATCGCGCCGAAAAGCAATATGTTCAAGTTCTTTCGAAAGAATATCGCACCGCAGACATTCTGCCGCTTCTAGCAAGCGTGGTGGCGAAACGGGGCGATGCCGAAGCCGCGATCTACTACTGGGACAAGCTGCTTGCCATCGACCCGCGGCACCTGACCGCCTATCTCGAAAAGGCCAACCTGCTGCGCGGCATGGACCGCACGGCGGAAGCGATCACCTGCTACGAGATCGCCCGCACCATCGCGCCCGAAAACCCGCTGATCCGCAACAATCTCGCCGTTACCATGGCGGATTTCGGCCGAAAGGACGATGCGTTGATGGAGTTCAGCCATGTTCTGAGGCTGCAGCCCAGCAATATCAATGCCTATCACCAGATGCGCCGGCTCTCGACCTCGATCGTGCCCTTCTGGCATGTGGCGATGATGAACGACGTGCGCCGCAACGATGCCTTCGAGGCGGCGATCATCCGCGCAATCGAGATGCGCGGCCCGCAGGCGCAGATCCTCGATATCGGCTCCGGCAGCGGCCTCCTGTCGATGATGGCGGCGCGTGCCGGCGCGACCAATGTCGTTACCTGTGAGAGCGTGCCGGTCATCGCGCGCGCCGCCGAAGCGATCGTCGCCGACAACGGCTATTCGGAACAGGTCAAGGTCGTCTCGAAGCCCTCCACGGGCCTCTCCGTCGGCAAGGAAATGCCCGCCAAGGCCGAAATCCTTGTCTCGGAAATCCTGTCGAGCGATCTTCTGGCCGAACACGTCCTCAGCACGTTCGAGGATGCGCAGAAGCGGCTCCTTACCGAGGACGCGATCGTGATCCCGCAGCGCGCGGCTGCCATCGGCTGCCTCGTCGCCAGCGAAACGCTCACCGAATACAGCCACGTGACGACCGTCTCCGGCTTCAACGTCGCACGCTTCAACAGCCTGGCGCCGATGGCTTTGCCGATCCATGGCACGATGAGCGACTGGACGCGGCTCTCGGACGATTTCGAGATCACGTCGGTCGACCTTACCCGCCGGAGCTTCGATGCCGATATGCGGCAGATCGCAATCCCCGTCACGGCAAGCGGCACCGTTGTCGGCGTGGTGCAGTGGATGCATGTCGACCTGATCGACGACATCACCTTCACCAACCACCCGGACGACTACCAGGACGGCGGCTGGCTGCAGATCCTGCATCCCTTCCCGGCACCGATCACGGTCGAAGCCGGGACGACACTCAATCTCCGCGTCGGTCACGACAAGAAGAGCCTGATTGTTCTGCCGGGGCCGCAGAAGCGGCCGGTGAACAACTGATCTGAAAAATGCAAACGGCGGGATTTGGTCCCGCCGTTTCTGTTTCTTCCGTCGTGATCGGGCTCGCCCCGAATATCCTCAAGCCGCCGCGAACTCCGCGACTTCATAACGATAGGTCGTCGAGCAGAACTCGCAGGTCACGGCAATCTGGCCGTCTTCCTGGCTGGCTTCGATCTCCTCGGCCGAGAAGCCGGCAAGTACGCCCTTGATCTTTTCGCGCGAGCAGCTGCAGCGGTCGAACACCGTCTGCGGATCGTAGACGCGCGCACCGCGCTCATGGAAGAGGCGGTAGAGCAGCCGTTCGATCGGCACCTGCGGATCGGTCAGCTCGTCCGTGTCGATGGTTTCCACCAGCGAGCGGGCCTCCGCCCAGGAATCGTCTTCCGCCAGGTCCGTATCGCGATCGTCGCCGTCACCGCCATGCAGGTCGGGCTGACGCATGCGCTCCGGCGCCTGCGGCAGGAACTGAGCGATCAGACCGCCCGCACGCCAGTTGTGGCGCGGCTTGCCGTCTTCATCGCGATCGTAGAGTTCGGCGACACCGAGGCGCACCTGGGTCGGGATCTGCTCCGACTGGCGGAAATAGACACCGGCGATCTCCTCAAGCGTCGAGCCGTCCAATGGCACGATGCCTTGATAGGGCTGCATTCCGCGCCCCTGGTCGATGGTGAACGCCAGCACGCCTTCGCCGAGCAATTCAGGCGGCGTGATGCGACCTTCCTTGATGGCAGTCGCCAAGGCATCCTCGTCATAGCGGGCATAGGCGCGCAGTGAATCCGGCGTGGAGAAATCGGCCACCAGCAGATCGACCGGGCCGTCGCCCTTGGTCTGCACGGTGAACTTGCCGTCGAACTTCAGCGAGGTGCCCAGCAACGCCGTCAGCACGATCGCTTCCGCCAGCAGCCGGGCGACCGGTGCGGGATAATCGTGGCGGGCGAGGATCGTGTTCAGCAGCGGGCCGATCTGGACTGCGCGGCCGCGCACATCGAGCCCTTCCACCTGGAAAGGAACGACGCGGTCGTCTCCGGCAAAGTCGAGTTCGTCCAGTTCAACAGTCGCTTCGGCCATCATTTCACTCCTTCGCGTCGACATTTCTACACAAGCGCGCGCCCGAGCGGAACCGCGGGCGGGAGGAAAAGATATCGACCATGTGTGTTGAGGCGTCGTGACACTGCGGAACACGACGCATTCGGGTTGACCGCTAGATGGGCCCGGACAGTTGTAAAATCAAGGCTGCCGAAACGGCCTCAAATGGCGCCAAAACACCAGGCCAGCACGGATTTCTGGGCATGCAGGCGGTTCTCCGCCTCGTCGAAGACGACCGATTGCGGGCCGTCGATGACGGCGTCGGTCACTTCCTCGCCGCGATGGGCCGGCAGGCAGTGCATGAAGAGCGCATCCTTGTCCGCCTTTTTCATCAGGGCTTCGTTGACCTGATAGGGCTGGAAGATGTTGTGGCCGCGTGCCTTGTGCTCCTGGTTCATGGACACCCAGGTATCGGTGACGATCATGTCGACGCCGGCAACTGCACGGTCCGCGTCATGGCAGAGCATGATCTCGCCGCCGTTGTTGCGTGCCCAGTTGAGGAACTTGTCGTGCGGCTCGGAGCCCATCGGCACGGCCATGTTCATCTTGTAGCCGAAGCGGGCGGCACCTTCGACGAAGGAATGCAGCACGTTGTTGCCGTCGCCGGTCCAGGCGAAGGTCTTGCCCGCCACCGGCCCGCGATGCTCCTCGAAGGTCATGATATCAGCCATGATCTGGCAGGGATGCGTATCGTCCGTCAGCGCGTTGATGACCGGTACCGTCGCGTGCTCGGCAAGTTCCAGCATGCGGGCGTGATCGGTGGTGCGGATCATGATCGCATCGACGTAACGCGACAGGACCTTGGCAGTATCGCCGATCGTCTCGGCGCGGCCGAGCTGCATTTCCGTGCCCGACAGGAACAGCGTCTCACCGCCGAGCTGGCGCATGCCGACATCGAAGGAAACACGGGTACGGGTCGAGGGCTTTTCAAAGATCATCGCTAGCACCTTGCCGGCCAGCGGCTTTTCAGCGGTACCGGCCTTGGTTGCCTGCTTGCGGACCTTGGCGTCATCCAGAATGGTGCGCAGGTCTGCCGAGGAAACGGCGGAAAGATCGAGAAAATGCTTCGGAGATGCCATGTGATAATGTTCCCTGCGAAGAGGGAACCGTCAATGGCGCCCCCTCACCCTGTTCCTCAGGCTGATTTCTTCATTTCGACGGCGGCCAGTTTTTCTGCCGCCTTCTCGATGCGGGCGAGGCCTTCGCGAGCCTCTTCCACGGTCACCGTCAGCGGCGGCAGCAGGCGCACGACATTGTCGCCAGCCGGAACGCCGAGCATGTACTCGTCGCGCATCGCGGCAACCAGTTCGCCGGCAGGCACCTTTGCCTTGACGCCGAGCAGCAGGCCTTCGCCGCGCACATCTTCGATAACGCTCGGGAAACGGTCCTTCAGGCTTGCGAGGCCCTGGCGGAAGATCAACGAGACATCGCGGACGTTTTCCAGGAAACCGTCAGCCAGCATCACGTCGAGCACGGCATTGCCGACGGCCATGCCGAGCGGGTTGCCGCCATAGGTCGTGCCATGCGTGCCGGCGGTCATGCCGGACGCGGCTTCCGCCGTTGCGAGGCAAGCGCCGAGCGGATAACCGCCGCCGATGCCCTTGGCGAGCGCCATGATGTCAGGCGCCACACCGGTCAACTCATAGGCGAACATCTTGCCGGTGCGGCCGACGCCGGTCTGGACTTCGTCAAAAATCAGCAGAAGGCCGTTGTCGTCGCAGAGCTTGCGGATCGTCTGCAGGAACTCCTTCGGGACCGGACGGATACCGCCCTCGCCCTGGATCGGTTCGATCAGGATCGCTGCCGTCTTATCGGTGATGGCCGCCTTCAGCGCATCGAGATCGCCGAACGGCACCTGGTCGAAACCTTCGACCTTCGGTCCGAAGCCTTCGAGATACTTGGCCTGGCCGCCGGCGGCGATGGTCGCCAGCGTGCGGCCGTGGAAGGCACCTTCGAAGGTGATGATGTGGAAGCGGTCCGGATGACCCTTCACATATTGATAGCGACGCGCGGTCTTGATTGCGCATTCCAGCGCCTCGGCGCCGGAATTGGTGAAAAACACCTTATCCGCGAAAGAGTTGTCGGCGAGGCGACGCGACAGCGTCTCCTGACCTGCCACTTCATAGAGGTTCGACGTGTGCCAAACCTTCTCGGCCTGGCTCTTCAGCGCCTCGACGAGGTGCGGGTGGGCGTGGCCGAGCGAATTGACCGCGATGCCGGAGCCGAAGTCGAGATATCGCTCGCCCTTTTCCGTCACGAGCCATACGCCCTCGCCGCGTTCAAAACGCAGCGGAGCCCGGGCAAAGGTGTCGAAAAGCGCGGCTTCAGCCATGGCGACATCACTCCTATAGGCAGCATCTGAAAAGGCCGGAACAACCGGCCGGAAAAATCAAAAATGCCGCCCTCAGGGCGGCGCGGGCACTATCGGTGTTTGGGTCCGGAATGTCAACAAAGCCCGGCATTTTCGCCATCTTTCGGTGGCAATTCTGCCGTCCACAGGGTCTGTGACATAAATGACTCGCCCGGACAGCAAGTTGGGGAAAACCGCGAAATCGATTCACCACGATTCGCCCGAGTCTTGCCACGGAGTCAGCCTCACACTAGGTTAAAGTTCAATTACTAGAACGCATGCGGCGGAACTAGTCATCCACATCATAGATATTGTGTTCGCCATGAGATGATCTTCACGGCGAGGGTGAAAGGATTCTGCATGCCAGCAACGTTCAAAGGCGGAGAACGGGCATGAACTGGACAGACGAGCGTGTCGAGAAACTGAAAAGACTGTGGTCGGAGGGTCTCAGCGCCAGCCAGATCGCAGCACAACTCGGAGGCGTAAGCCGCAATGCCGTGATCGGCAAGGTGCACCGCCTCGCCCTTCCGGGCCGAGCGAAGGCCGGCGGCACCGTGGCGACGAGCCGCACCAACACCGCAGCCAAGCGCACCACCTCTGCGCCGCGCGCCCCGAACTACGCATCGCGCGTTGCGACCCGCACCGTTGCCCGCGCTGTCGGCGCGACCGTGGTGAAGGAAGAGATCGAAGTCGAAGCCTACCAGGAGATGGAATACCGTCCGGCCGCAAACGTGGTCGTGCCGATTTCCCGTCGCCTCGGCCTGACGGAACTCACCGAGCGCACCTGCAAGTGGCCGGTCGGCGATCCGCTCAAGGAAGACTTCCACTTCTGCGGCTGCGAATCCCCGGACAACTCGCCCTATTGCGCATACCACGCGAAGCTCGCCTACCAGCCGGTCCACGAGCGCCGCAAGCCTGCCGTCCGGGTCTAAGACCTTTCCGGCGGCAACCACGAGGACAAGATCGAAAGCGGGCTTCGGCCCGCTTTTTTGTTGGCTGGCATATGGACTTCTTCTTCCCCCTCGCGGGGAAGAAGGGAGAGTGTGGCGACCTTACTCCGCAGGCTGAATAGCAATCGCTCCACGGCGAAGAGCTTCCAAAGCGCATAGCAGCCATGCCCTCCGGCTCTTGCCCCAACGCACTCAATCACCTATCTCAAGCATGCGAGGACGACCTCCCCCGTATTGGGCATGAACTCCGGGACGACCCGGGCCAAACCCAAAGAGGTTCATCATGCGCTCGACACGCGACCGCATTCGTCACGCCATCAGCTTCGAGCTTATCGCGCTTCTCATCGTCACGCCGGCTGGCGCGCTTCTGTTCGGCAAGCCGATCTCGGATATCGGCGTCATCGCCGTCGGCGGCGCCACGATCGCGACAGGCTGGAACTATCTCTACAACCTGGGTTTCGACCACCTGATGCGACGGCTCACCGGCAGCACGCAGAAATCCACCGCTATCCGGGTGGGACACGCCATTCTGTTCGAGCTGGGATTGCTGGTGGTGCTTTTGCCGTTCGTGGCCTGGTATCTTCAGATCAGCCTGTGGGATGCGCTGATCATGGACGTGGCCTTCGCGCTGTTCTACGTCGTCTACGCCTTCGTCTTCAACTGGGGCTACGACCGTGTTTTCCCGCTGCCGGAATGGCAGGAAAAGGCAGAGACGCGCTGATCGCGCGCCTCTGCTTGTCTCATCAGGATTCCATCGAATAACCCGCGCCGCGAACGGTGCGGATGACATCCTGCATGTTGGAGAAGTTCAGCGCCTTGCGCAGACGTCCGACATGGACGTCGACGGTGCGTTCGTCCACGTAGATATCGTGGCCCCAGACGCCATCGAGCAGCTGGGACCGCGAATAGACGCGGCCCGGCGACGCCATCAGGAATTCCAGGAGACGGAATTCCGTCGGGCCGAGGCGAACTTCGCGGCTCTTGCGATGCACCCGATGGGTTTCCCGATCCAGCTCGATGTCGCCGCAGCGCAGGACGCTGGAGAGGACTTCGGGCTTGGCGCGGCGCAGCATGGCCTTGACGCGGGCCATCAGCTCCGGCGTCGAGAACGGCTTTACCACATAGTCGTCTGCACCGGTGGCGAGGCCGCGAACGCGTTCGCTTTCCTCGCCACGGGCTGTCAGCATGATGATCGGCAGGCGCTCGGTTTCCGGCCGCATGCGCAGCCGGCGGCAGAGCTCGATGCCGGAAACGCCGGGCAGCATCCAGTCAAGGATCAGGAGATCCGGTGTCCGCTCCTGAAGCCTGATTTCGGCTTCGTCGCCCCGCAGGATCGTCTCGACCTCATAACCTTCAGCTTCAAGATTGTAGCGAAGAAGCACGCTGAGTGCTTCTTCGTCTTCTACCACGGCGATTTTAGGCAGCATTTCTAGTCTGCTCCGTTCCGTCTTTTGTCCGGACAGTCTTATTCGGTGACCGCACCGAGCGTGTTCGACGAGTCGTCCTTCGGACGATCGCCTTCCAGCTGGGCGCCGGTCTTCATGTAATAGATCGTCTCGGCGATGTTGGTCGCATGGTCGCCGATACGCTCGATGTTCTTGGCGGCGAACAGCAGATGCGTGCAGGTGGTGATGTTGCGCGGATCTTCCATCATGTAGGTCAGGAGTTCGCGGAACAGCGAGGTGTACATCGCGTCGATCTCTTCGTCGCGGATACGGATCGCCTCGGCCTTTTCAGCCGAACGCGTGGCATACACGTCGAGAACGTCCTTGAGCTGCACCAGCGCGAGGTCGGAGAGGTGCTCCAGGCCACGGGCCAGCTTGCGCGGAACGCCGGTGCCCTGCACCGCGATGACGCGCTTGGCGGTGTTCTTGCCAAGATCGCCGACGCGCTCGAGATCGGCCGCAATACGCAGCGACCCGATGATTTCGCGAAGGTCGGACGCCATCGGCTGGCGCTTGGCGATCGTCACGATCGCCTTGTCCTGGATCTCCCGCTCGGCGTGATCGAGGATCACGTCGTCGGAGATGACCTTCTGCGCCAGAGCGGCGTCGGAATTGACCAGCGCGCGCAATGCGTCCGAGCACATCTGCTCGGCAAGACCGCCCATTTCGGAAATGCGGCGGCTCAGATATTTCAGTTCGTCGTCATAGGCCGACAGAATGTGCGTCGATGCCATCTTCTAATCCTCAATCGCGTGAAAACAGGCGGCACAGTCCGGCGTATCAGCCGAAACGACCCATGATGTAATCCTGGGTGCGCTGGTCGTCCGGGTTGGTGAACATCTTGTCTGTGTCGTTCTCCTCGACGAGCTGGCCGAGATGGAACATGGCGGTGCGCTGCGAAACGCGGGCTGCCTGCTGCATCGAGTGCGTCACGATGACGATCGTGTAGTTGGCGCGCAGCTCATGGATGAGCTCCTCGACCTTGGCGGTCGCGATCGGGTCGAGAGCCGAGCAGGGTTCGTCCATGAGGATGACTTCCGGCGAAACGGCGACGGCGCGGGCGATGCACAGACGCTGCTGCTGACCGCCCGAGAGGCCGGTACCGCCTTCATGCAGGCGATCCTTGACTTCGGTCCAGAGACCGGCGCGCTGAAGGCTCGCCTCGACGATCTGGTCCATGTCGGCCTTGTTCTTGGCCAGGCCATGGATACGCGGACCGTAGGAGACGTTCTCGTAGATCGACTTCGGGAACGGGTTCGGCTTCTGGAAGACCATGCCGACGCGGGCGCGCAGTTCGACGACGTCGATCTGCTTGTCGTAGATATCGTCCGCATCGAGCGTGATCTTGCCGGTCACGCGGCAGTTCTCGATCGTGTCGTTCATGCGGTTGAGCGTGCGAAGGAAGGTGGACTTGCCGCAGCCGGAAGGACCGATCAGCGCCGTCACGGTGTTTTCGCGGACGTTCAGGTTCACGTCGAACAGGGCACGCTTTTCGCCGTAATAGACGGAAACGTCCTTGCCGATCATCTTGTAGGAAAGCTCGTTCATCTTGCTGTCCAGCGCCTTTTCAACTGCGGATTCTGACATCATGTTCATTGTGAAAACTCCTTCTACCAGCGCCGTTCGAAGCGGCGCCGCAAGAGAATTGCGCCAACATTCATGAGGATGAGGAACAGGAGCAGGATGATGATCGCTCCGGATGTACGTTCCACGAAGGCGCGTTCCGCTTCGTTCGCCCACATGTAGATCTGCACCGGCAGTGCCGTCGATGGATCGAGCGGCGTCGTCGGGTAGTTTGCCACGAAGGCGACCATGCCGATCAGGAGCAGCGGCGCGGTTTCGCCGAGCGCGTGGGCAAGGCCGATGATCGTGCCGGTCAGGATGCCGGGCATCGCGAGCGGCAGGACGTGGTGGAAGATGGTCTGCATCTTCGAGGCGCCGAGGCCAAGCGCCGCGGCACGGATCGACGGCGGCACGGCCTTCAGCGCCGCGCGGGTCGCGATAATGATGGTCGGCAGCGTCATCAGGGTCAGAACCAGACCGCCCACGAAGGAAGCGGAGCGCGGCAGGCCCATGAAGTTGACGAAGACTGCGAGGCCGAGCAGACCGTAAACGATCGACGGTACGGCCGCGAGGTTGTTGATGTTCACCTCGATCAGGTCGGTGAACTTGTTCTTCGGCGCGAACTCCTCGAGGTAGATCGAAGCGGCAACACCGATCGGCAGCGACAGGACGAGAACGATCAGCATCATGTAGAAGGAGCCGATCAGGGCAACGCCGACGCCGGCGGCTTCCGGACGGCTGGATGCGCCGTTGAAGAAGATGCCGGTGTTGAAGTGCTTGGCGAGCGCGCCGGTTTCGGCGAGCTGGTTCATCCACTTGACCTGCTGGTCGTTGACCTTGCGGTTTTCCTGGGAAACGGAGAGATCGAACTGGCCCTTGAAGGCGGAGTCGATATCGCCAGAAGCCAGCAGCGTCACGTTCTGCGTCGTACCGATGATCGCCGGATTGGCGACAACCATGTCACGAAGCTGGACGCGAACGCCGTCCGAAAGCATCTGACCGACCGAGCGGGCAGCGACGCGATCGTTCACGTCGGCGCCAAGAACCTTGGCCAGCGCATTGCGGGCGACGATCGGATAGTTCGCCGTCATCAGCTTCTGCGGATTGGTGGCGCGTTCGTTCTGCGGGTCGATGATCTGCTGCGAGAACTCGACCGGCATGGTGATCATCGTCTGCTGGAAGGCCGTGTAGCCCTTGGAGAACACGGACCAGAGCAGCAGCATCAGGAAGATGATGCCGAAGGAAAGAGCGGCAATACCATAGGCCCGGAAGCGGCGTTCTGCGGCGTAGCGGCGCTTGATGCCGATGTCGCGGCGGGCAGCCGTGGGCTTGGGAATGCCGGCGACGGAGGAGACTGCGTCGGTCATTCGTACTGCTCCCGATATTTGCGCACGATGTAGAGCGCGTAGATGTTGAGGCAAAGCGTGATGACGAAGAGCGTGATGCCGAGCGCGAAGGCAACCAGGGTCTGCGGCGAGGTGAACTCGAGGTCACCCGTCAGCTGGTTGACGATCTTGACGGTCACGGTTGTCATCGGCTCGAAGGGGTTGAGCTGCATGCGGGCAGCAACACCGGCGGCCAGAACCACGATCATGGTTTCGCCGACGGCGCGGGACGCGGTCATCAGCAGAGCGCCGACGATGCCCGGCAGAGCTGCCGGCAGGACGACCTTCTTGATGGTTTCCGAACGGGTTGCACCGAGGCCGAGCGAACCGTCACGCAGGGCACGCGGCACCGCGGTGATGATGTCGTCCGACAGCGAGGAAACGTACGGGATCAGCATGATGCCCATGACGAAACCGGCGGTCAGAACGCTCTGCGCCTGGATGAAGTTCGCATAATCGCCGGTCACGAGACCACTGAGCTGCGAGGAGATGTCACGCAGAAACGGACCGACCGTGGTCAGAGCGAAGAAGCCGTAGACGATGGTCGGAATGCCGGCGAGCACTTCGAGCAGCGGCTTGGCGACGGAACGTACCCGGGGAGAGGCATATTCCGCCATGTAGATGGCCGAGAAAAGGCCGATCGGAACCGCGAAGAGCATCGCGACGAAGCCGATATAAAGCGTGCCGAGCAGCAGCGGAATGAGACCGAACTGGCCTTCCGAACCGCCGGAACCGGCAGCGGCGAAACGCGGATCCCAGACCGTGCCGAAGAAGAATTCCCAGGCCGGAATATGCGCGAAGAAGTGGCTCGCTTCCGTCAGCATCGACAGGACGATGCCCACGGTGGTCAGGATGGCGATCGACGAAGCGACCACGAGGCTGACCAGGATGACCTTCTCGACGCGGTTGCGGGCGCGGAAGCGAGGCTCGATCTGGCGATAGGCCAGGAAGCCGCCGACAATGGACGCCAGCAGTACGACGATTGTCATCGAGATGCGGCTGACGTTGGTCATGACGTTCAGGTCGCCGGCAGCCTTGACCATGTACGGCTTCGGATCGCCGGCGAGCGGTACGCCCTTGGTGGCAAGCGCCGCGCGAAGCTCTACCGGGTTCGAGCCGACGCGCTCGATCTCGTCGTTCGTCAACGCGTTCATGCCGCGAGCGATCGAAGACACCATGCCGAAGGCGAGACCCTGTTCAGCGGCGGACTGAGCCTTCACGTCTTCCGGAAACGCACCTCGGACGGACGAGCTGACATAGGCCGGGCTGGCGACGAGCCAGACGAAGAGAATGAGAACGGCTGGGACGATGGCCCAGACGGCAACGAACGTGCCGTAATAGCCTGGCCGCGAATGAAGTTTGGACGATAGTCCCCCGACCAGCGCCATGGCATGGCGGGCGCCGACGGTATAACCGACGAACCCGATGATTGCCACAATCAACAATATCAATGATGTACTCATCAAAATCCCCCGGCGCATCGCCTTTGACGACGATCTGGCCGATCGCCCATGCTGCGGCCCAAAGAGAACCGGCGCCGTTTCGAGGCGGCGCCGGTTTTCAGATTACATGGTCTTGCCGGCGACGAAGTCCTTGCGGGCCTGGTCGCGCTGTGCGTCAGGAGCGGCAACGAGGCCGTATTCGACCAGCGGGGAATCCGGGCCAACCATGTCTTCAGACTGGAAGAACTCGACGTATTCCTTGAGGCCCGGAACAACGCCCAGGTGAGCCTTCTTGACGTAGAAGAACAGCGGGCGGGAAACCGGGTAGGTGCCGTCAGCGATCGTGGCGGAGGTCGGCTTGATGCCGCGCATGGTGGCGACCTTCAGCTTGTCCATGTTGTTTTCGTAGAAGGCGAGGCCGAATACGCCGACGCCGGTCTTGTTGGCAGCGATACGAGCGAGGGTTTCGGTGTAATCGCCGTCGATGTCGACTGCAGCGCCGTCCTTACGAACAGCAACGCAAGCCTTGGCCTGAGCAGCCTTGTCGGCGATTTCCTTGGCGATAACGTCCTTAGCGCCAGCGTCCTTGCAGCCTGCGTCCAGAACGTTCAGTTCGAAGACTTCGCGGGTGCCGTGCTTTTCGCCCGGGATGTAGGCAGCGATCGGGCCCTTCGGCAGGGTCGGGTTGATGTCCGACCAGTTCTTGTACGGGTTGTCGACGAGCTTGCCGTCAACGACAACCTTGGCAGCGAGAGCCTTGTAGAGGTCCTTCGGCTCAAGCTTCATGTCGGTGTTGGAAGCGTCGGTCGCGAAGACGATACCGTCGTAACCGATACGGATTTCCTGGATGTCGGTGACGCCGGCAGCCTTGCAGGCATCGGCTTCAGACTTGTTGATCGGGCGCGAAGCGTTGGCAACGTCGATGGTTGCTTCGCCTACGCCCTTGCAGAACTCCTTGAGGCCAGCGCCCGTGCCGCCAGATTCAACAACCGGAGTCTTGAAGTTCGGGAAGGTTTCACCAAAGGTCTCAGCAACGATCTTCGCGTAGGGAAGAACGGTGGACGAACCGGCAACCTGGACCTGGTCGCGTGCGGCGGCGGCGCCGGCAAACGCAACGGAGGCCACCAGGGCGGCTGCGGAAAGTTTCAGGATGGTCATGAGGTATCTCCCGTCATGGGCTTGTGTGAATGCGGACGTGCCCGGCTCTCGCTCTCGCCGGTGCTCGGCCCGCTTGTCTTAGCCGCTGTAGCCCAATCCTTTTATGTCACTTCGATGAAACATTTGTGACATGTTAAATTATTGATTTTTAAAATCAAAACCAATGCACGCCCGTGCATTGCGTCACGTTTATGTCAAAACCTGACGGTGAACTCGCTACCCTTGCCAACTTCCGACTTTACAATGAGACGGGCTCTGTGGCGGGTCAGGATATGCTTGACGATCGCAAGCCCGAGGCCTGTCCCCTTCTTGGAACGGCTGTCGGCGACGCTGACGCGATAAAAGCGCTCCGTCAAGCGCGGAACGTGCTCGGCAGGAATGCCCGGCCCGCGGTCGACGACCGTCACCTCAACCGGCTCGGATGCATCGCTCTTCAGATAGACGTCGATGAGCTTGCCTTCCTGGCCGTATTTACAGGCATTCTCGATGAGGTTTTCAAAAACCTGCACCAGTTCGTCGCGATCGCCCAGAACCTCCACCTTACCTTCGGGTAGATGGGTACGGATTTCGACGCCCAGATCGTCGGCAAGCGGCAGCAGAGCGTCACGCACGTGGCCGATCAGCGGCTTCAGGTCGATGGTCTGGTCCGGCGCGATATGCGACTTGAGCTCCAGGCGGGAAAGCGACATGAGGTCGTCCACCAGACGGCTCATGCGTGTTGCCTGATCGAACATGATGCCGAGAAAACGTTCCTGGGCAGCCGTGTCGGAGCGGGCCGGCCCCTGCAGGGTTTCGATGAAACCGCGGAGCGAAGCAAGTGGCGTGCGCAGTTCGTGGCTGGCGTTCGCCACGAAGTCCGAGCGCATGCGGTCGATCCGGCGAAGTTCGGAAATGTCGCGGAACGACAGGAGGTAGAGCTTCTCGGCCGCGGCATGGGAATTCCCGGCAGCCTGGGTCAGGTCGACCGGCGCGACGCGCAGCATGTAGACCCGTTCGGAAGGCAACCGCTCGGAATGCTCGATCTGGTTCGGCTCGTCGGTGGCGATGGTTTCGCGCACCATGTCGAGAATGCCGGGCGAACGCAGCCGCGCCGAAAGATGCGATCCCGCGGGAAGCGCGCCAAAGGCCCGCTCCGCCGCCTTGTTCTGGAAGAGTACCGTTGCCTCGTTGTTCAAAAGGAAGGCGGGTATATCAAGTGCGCCGAGCGTCGAGGCGACCTGCGGCAGCGGATCGAAAACCGGCTGCTCCGGCTGCGGGAATGGTGCATCTTCCACTTCCGGCGGCGCCGAGCCACGGCGGAGCACCGCAAGCGACAGAAGCAGCCAGGCGATCAGGACCGCGATCCAGTTCGTTTCACCGACGATGGCAATCAATGCGACCAGAGCGAGAAGCAGCAGCAAGGGGCGCTCCTGGCGCATTTTTGCGACTGTCGCCGTCAGGCGTCCACGCCATTTTCCCTCCACCGACTCCACGCTCTTACCCATCTCTCCCAAGGTTTAAACAGGGGCTCATATATAGCCTTTGTGACAGATATTCATCGCCTTCGATGAATATCTTGAAAATCCCCAGCTTCAAGCCGATGGCCGAACCGCATATTTGCGTTACATAAAGCGTACCGCCCGGCAATGCTGACGCCGGTCGCAGAGGGAGACATGACGATCATGGCAGACGAGACCGAGAGCCGGGCTATCAATCTCGAGATCAATGGCAAGTTCAAGCAGTTCGATATCGACGATCCTGAGCTACCGGCCTGGATCGAGGAGCATTCGCTGGGATCCGGCGATTATCCCTATGACGACAAGATGGATAAGGAAAAATACGAGAAGCAGCTGGAAAAGCTGCAGATCGAACTGGTCAAGGTGCAGTTCTGGCTGAAAGCGACCGGCAAGCGGCTGATGGCGCTGTTCGAAGGCCGGGATGCCGCCGGCAAGGGCGGTACGATCTTCTCCGTACACGCCTATCTCAACCCCCGTTCCGCGCGGGTCGTGGCGCTCAGCAAGCCGACGGAAACCGAAGCCGGGCAATGGTATTTCCAGCGCTATATCGAACATTTCCCGACATCCGGCGAAATCGTGCTGTTCGACCGCTCCTGGTACAATCGCGCCGGGGTCGAGCCGGTCATGGGCTTCTGCACGCCCAAGCAATACGAGGATTTCCTGAAGGTTGTGCCGCGGTTCGAGGATACGATCCATGACGAAGGCATCATCTTTTTCAAGTTCTGGCTGGATATCGGCCGGGAAATGCAGCTGAAGCGCTTCCATGACCGCCGTCACGACCCGCTGAAGATCTGGAAACTGTCGCCGATGGATATCGCCGCGCTGAACAAATGGGACGATTACACCCAGAAGCGCGACGCCATGCTGGAAGCGACCCACAAGAAGGAAACGCCCTGGGCGATCGTGCGCTCCAACGACAAGCGCCGCGCCCGGCTGAATGTCATCCGCCATGTGCTCATGTCGCTGGATTATGACGGCAAGGATACGGATGCGATCGGCAAGATCGACGACAAGATCCTCGGCTTCGGGCCGAAGTTCCTTAAATAGGCGCGGGAACCCCGCGCCCAATCTCTTGATACAGCGCTTACTGGCCCGGCAGGATGCGCACGGAATAAATCAGGACGGACCGATCCGGGCCATCAATGCCGCTATTGAGGATCAGGCGGCCGGGACGGTTGGGCGCCAGGGACCGGTCGAAAGTGACGCGGAACAGCGCTTCCAGCTTTTCCTGCGTCGCCGTGAACCTATGACGGCTGCAGCTGCCGAGACTGCCGAAATCGCAACGGACCGCGAGCTGGACGAGATTGTTACCGCCCGATTGCAGGGTCAGCGCCACCGTCGAGCTCTTGCCGGCCATTTCACGCAGCACGTCGGCCGGCACCTCGATCGAGACATCGCCGCCCTCGCCCGGTGTCGTGGACAATATGCGGACAGCCTGGCCTTCCGAGGCCGCGACCGTTTCGGCGCGGGCCTGCGGGCCGGGCTTCATCGCTGCAGCGACCTTCGACGGTGCAAAGATTTCCCGCCATTCATCCGAGAAACCGCGGCGCGGGTCGAAACCGGCGGAACTGCCTTGCGAGAACAGGCCGCCCGGCTGGTCGGCCGCCTTTTCGGCTTCCTCGATGAAGGATTGCACCATGCCGGACTGGTAGAACCACCAGCAACCGGCACCGACGATGCCGAGCGTGATGATCCAGGTGAGAAGATGCGAGAGGAAGCCGCGCCGCTTGCGTGGCTTCGCCGCCCGTTCCGGCGGGACATTGAGGCCGGTATCCGACGATGCGGCTACCTTGCCTTTGACCTTTTTCACCTTGGCCGGCTTCGGCTGCTTGCCTTTCACCTTCGGTTCGGCGCGATCGAACTCGACATGTTCGGACCGGTCGACGGCGACATCGCCGAGATTGCCGACATCCTGGCGCTGCGGCTGGACCGGTGTCGGACGCACATCCGGTGCGACTTCGGCGGCGGCAGCCTGCATCACGGGTGCAGACGGATTTGCGACAGGCGGGGCCTCGCGCGGGGCAGCAGGTGCCGCCCGCATATCACCATCGACGGAAAACTGCGGCTCCCGTACCACCGGCTGCGGTGTGGCTACCGGCTGCGGCGCTTCTACGGACTGAGGCTTGGGCGCGGCCGGCTCGGGCGCATAGGCGAGATCGCCGTCTACCTCGACTTCGATCGGCTCGGTGAGCGGCGCGACGACACGGCGCTGCTCTTCCATTTCTATCTCGTGGATCTTGCGTTCCAGCAGTTCATGCTGCTGCATGATGATCAAACGGTCCGAGACGCCCTGCTTGCGAAGGCCGGCATCCAATGCCTGTCGCGCCGACTGATAAATGCGCGACCTGATCTCGCGATCCGCCCGATCGGAGCGCTCAAGTGCGTTCCTGATAGCCGTTTCCAAACCGCTCACTGCCGGCCCTTTTTGCTGCTCGATCCCACCATACGGGAAAATTTACGTTCCGGTAACCGCTCCCGGCCCGAACTGCAAGCATTGCATGACCAGTCCACGATGCGGAAAAATGCGGTGAGGTTATGTCTAAGCGGCCGAACTGCGCCTTGCAGCGCTTCAGGAGGCTTCGGCGCTCGATCTTTTCCACCGCCTTTTCACGCCAGCTTTCCGGCCGGGACGGCTTTTCGATAGGGACACCATCTGCTAGACAGACTTACGTTTGCGTAAAGGTAAATCGGGAGGATTTCCGTCTATGCTGCCAGCCGTCCTCAAGGACAAGCTCCGCCTGCCCGTCGTGGCATCGCCGCTCTTCATCATCTCTCACCCGGAGCTGACGCTTGCCCAATGCAAGGCCGGCGTGGTCGGCGCATTTCCGGCACTCAATGCCCGGCCGGAAAGCCAGCTCGACGAATGGCTTGCCATGATCACCGAAGAGCTTGCAGCCCACAATGCCGCAAACCCGGAAAAGCCGGCCGCGCCCTTTGCCGTCAACCAAATCGTGCACACGTCCAACAAGCGGCTGGAGCACGACCTGATGATGTGCGTGAAATACAAGGTGCCGATCGTCATCTCGTCGCTCGGCGCCGTGCCGGAGGTGAATGCCGCCGTGCATTCCTATGGCGGCATCGTGCTGCATGACGTGATCAACAACCGCCACGCCAATTCGGCAATCCGCAAGGGCGCCGACGGGCTGATCGCAGTGGCGGCAGGGGCTGGCGGCCATGCGGGCACGCTCTCCCCGTTTGCGCTCATCCAGGAAATTCGCCAGTGGTTCGACGGGCCACTACTGCTGGCCGGCGCCATCGCCACCGGAGGCGGCATTCTCGCCGCGCAGGCGATGGGCGCGGACATGGCCTATATCGGCTCTCCCTTCATCGCCACGCACGAGGCGCGCGCCGCCGAGGGCTACAAGCAGATGATCGTCGCATCCAACGCTGCCGACATCGTCTATTCCAACTATTTCACCGGCGTACACGGCAACTATCTGAAGGGCTCGATCACCGCCATGGGCATGGACCCTGACGCGCTTCCCGTCGCCGACCTGTCGAAGATGGACTTCGATCAGGCCGTCAGCGGCCCGAAAGCTTGGAAGGAGATCTGGGGTGCCGGCCAGGGCGTCGGAGCAGTAAAGTCCGTCACATCGGTCGCAGAACTGGTCGACCGGCTGGACAACGAATACCGGGCGGCGAGATCACGGCTCGCGCCTTGACGACAACGGGGCGCAAAAACTTTCGCAGAAAAATCGCGCCTAATCAAAAACCCGGCTTGAAATCAGAAGTCATTGCCTGTATCAGCGCCATCACTCGCAGCCCGGCTTTGAGCCGTACGCTGCTCGTGCCGCTTTAGCTCAGTTGGTAGAGCACGTCATTCGTAATGACGGGGTCACGTGTTCGAGT
>CBDDGK010000082.1:0-25713 GCA_965227625.1 Neorhizobium sp.
ATTCGAATTATACGTATAATTCAGACAAAGACAACGACCGGCCGCCGGCACTGGAAAGCACAAAACACAAAAAAGCCCGGCTTGCGCCAGGCTTCCTGTCTGATAGGTCCAGAAGCGTATTAGAGGCCGAGGCCGCCGAAACGCTTGTTGAACTTGGAAACGCGGCCACCGCGGTCCAGCATCTGCTGGTTGCCGCCGGTCCAAGCCGGATGCGACTTCGGATCGATTTCCAGGTTCATGGTGGCGCCTTCCGAACCCCAGGTCGAGCGGGTTTCGTATTCGGTGCCGTCGGTCATGACGACCTTGATGATGTGGTAGTCGGGATGGATGCCAGCCTTCATGTCGATGTTCCTGCTCTGCGAGGTCCATTTGTCGCAATTGCGAGCGAGAAACCTCTTTAATAAATGAAGCCGCAGACCGGCCCGGCCACGGCTTCCCAATTGGATGCGGAGCCTATACAGGAAGGGCGCGGCAAGTACAAGTACCCGTACGCTGTGAAAAGCGCCCCAGAAGCATGACGAAATCCGAGGGAAAATTGTCCGACGCCCCCAATACCCAGCCCGCAGAAACGAAGGCAAGAGGCAGGGCGCTGAGACCCCTCGCAAGACTGCTTCCCTATCTTTCCCGCTATCGGCGCATGGTCGGGTTCGCAACCTTCTTCCTCGTGCTGGCCGCAGCCACGACGCTCGCGCTGCCGCTTGCCGTGCGGCGCATGGTCGACCACGGCTTTGCCTCCGCCGACGGCCATTTCATCAACAACTATTTCGGCATGCTCTTTGTGCTCGCGACGCTTCTCGCGGTCGCCAGCGCCATGCGTTATTATTACGTCATCACGATCGGCGAGCGGGTAGTGGCGGATCTGCGCCGTGAGGTTTTCGCGCATATCGCCCGTCTGTCGCCCTCCTTCTATGACGTCAACCAGTCGGGCGAGATCGTCTCTCGGCTGACGGCTGACACGACACAGATCAAGTCCGCCTTCGGCTCCGCCGCTTCGCAGGCATTGCGCAACACTATCCTCTGTCTCGGCGCGATGGGCATGATGATCTACACGAGCCCGAAACTCTCGGCCCTGGTACTCGGCGCCATTCCGCTCATCGTCTTCCCACTCGTCGGTTTCGGCCGCTCGGTGCGCAAGCGTTCGCGCGCCGCGCAGGATACGCTGGCCCAGAGCTCGGCCTTCGCCTCCGAAATCATCGGTGCGACTCGCACCGTCCACGCCTTCAGCGCCGAAACCATTGCCAGTGGCCGCTACAGCAGCACGGTGGAGGAGGTCTATGGGTGCCGCCCGCGCCTCGATACGCGCCCGCGCGTTGCTCACCGGCTTCGGCATCCTGCTGATCTTCGGCTCGATCGTCGGCGTCCTGTGGTATGGCGCGCAAAGCGTGCTTGCCGGCACGATGACCGCCGGCACGCTCGGCCAGTTCGTGCTCTATTCAGTCATCGCCGCAAGCTCGCTCGGCCAGCTTTCGGAGGTCTGGGGCGAGCTTTCCGCGGCCGGCGGCGCCGCCGAGCGCCTGACCGAACTGCTGCATGAAGTACCCGCGATCCGCGATCCCGAATCGCCGCTTGCCCTGCCTGCCCCCTCGCGCGGCGAAGTGGAGTTCCATCAGGTCTCCTTCGCCTACCCCGCCCGCGTCAGCGCCATCACGTTGAATTCGCTTTCCTTCAGTGTGAAGTCGGGAGAGACGGTGGCGATCGTCGGTCCCTCCGGCGCCGGCAAGAGTACGATCTTCTCGCTGCTGATGCGCTTCTACGATCCGACCGCCGGCACGGTGAAGCTGGACGGCATCGACCTGAAACAGGCGCGGCTCGATGATCTCCGCGCGCGGCTTGCCATCGTCCCGCAGGACGTGACGATCTTCGCCGCCTCCATCCACGACAACATCGCCTTCGGCATGCCGAACGCCACCCGTGACGCCGTGCGCGCCGCGGCAGTCGTCGCCCAGGCCGACGAGTTCATCTCCAGGCTTGACCAGGGTTACGACACGCTGGCCGGCGAACGCGGGATCACCTTGTCCGGCGGCCAGCGCCAGCGCATCGCAATCGCCCGCGCCATCCTCAAGGACGCTCCGGTGCTTCTGCTCGACGAAGCCACTTCGGCGCTCGATGCGGAAAGCGAAACGCTCGTCCAGAAGGCGCTCGACGGGCTGATGCAGAACCGCACGACCCTGGTCATCGCCCACCGGCTTGCGACCGTGCTGAAAGCGGACAGGATCCTGGTCCTCGAAGCCGGTAAGGTCGTCGAGGAAGGCACCCATCAGAGCCTCGTTGCCCAGGGCGGGCTTTACGCCAAGCTTGCTCGCCTGCAATTTCATGATATCGAGCATCAGAGCGCATCGGCGATCTGACTGCCACGCCGATGTGTTCATGCCGCGTTACCACGGGGTATGAACCGGGCGCTCGTCGTGCTTAGAGCGCCGTGCGTCCTATCGGACGCACAAAGGACGCTCTAACTCTTTGAATCTACGCATCGTGCTTTCCGAAAATCGATTCCGATTTTCGGGCCGATGCTGTAGAGCAATCCAGTAAAGTGCGCAGCGGTTTTGCGTGAAAACAAAACCATAGAGCCGTTTCGTAATTCAAAGAAAAGCGGAATGGCTTTAAGTGTTGAATAACCAGAGCCCTCGAGAAGTCATCATTCATGAACGTCACCGTCGCGCCACAAGCCTCCCTCGATGACTGCCTCGACAGGGTCCAGTCACAGACCTTCCGGTTTTTCTGGGAGGGAGCGCATCCGGAAAGCGGTCTTGCCTTCGACAAGTGCTTCGCCAATGGCGATCCGTCGCCGAATATCGTCTCGGTCAGCGGCGTCGGTTTCGGCGTCATGGGCATCGTCGTGGCGACGGAACGTGGATGGATCTCGCGGGATGCGGCACTCGCGCGCCTGACGACCATGCTTGAGCACCTGGAGGGTTCGCCCCGGTTCCACGGCGCCTTTGCCCATTTTATCGATGGCGAAACCGGCGCAGCCATGCATTTTTCCGAAAAGGACAATGGCGGCGACCTGGTCGAGACGACCTACCTGATGCAGGGCCTGATCTGCGCACGGGAATATTTCTCCTCTGCTACGCCTCAGGAGGAGCAACTCCGCGCCCGCATCAACACCCTGTTCGCCGCAGTCAAATGGACCTGGTACACGCGTGGCCAGGATGACGCTCTTTATTGGCACTGGAGCCCGGATCACGACTGGATCATGAACCTGCCGATTCGCGGCTGGAACGAAGCACTGTCCGTCTATGTGCTGGCAGCGGGCTCGGAGACCTACCCGATCAAGCCGGAGAACTATCACAAGGGCTGGGCACGTTCGGGCGACATGCGCAACGGCAATACCTATCTCGACACCGTTCTGCCGCTCGGCGAACCCTACGGCGGCCCGCTGTTCCTGACGCAATATTCGTTCTGCGCCATCGATCCGCGCGGCTTGGGCGACCGCTATTGCGCCGACTACTTCGCGCAATCGGTAGCCCATACCCGGATCAACCACGACTATTGCATGAGCGTGCCGGAATATCGTGATGCCGGCGTCTGGGGCCTTACCGCTTCCGACGGCCAGGAAGGCTACGGTGCCCATTCGCCGACCTTCGACAGGGGCGTGATTGCCCCGACCGCCGCCCTGTCAAGCTTCCCGTTCCTGCCGGCTGAGGCAGAAAGCGGCCTGCGCGCCATGCTTGATTATCAGGATGGCAAGCTGCTCGGCCGCTTTGGCTTCGCCGATGCTTTCGTGCCGAAAACCCGCTGGATCGCCAATACTTACCTCGCGATCGACCAGGGCCCGATCATCTCGATGATCGAGAATTTTCGATCCGAGCTTCTCTGGAAGCTGTTCATGAACGCGCCGGAAGTCCGCCGTGGTCTTGAGCGGCTGGGCTTCACGTCCAGCACACACGGAATTGCTCCGGCGAGCGTTTAAGCTTCAAACGCCGGCTCAATCCGCGCGCTCGAACACCCATTTCACGACATATTTGCCGTTGCGCTTCCGCTTGGCCTTGGTCTTCACCGAAACGGCTCCGCCGAGTTCCGCTTCGGCATTCTGAAATGCCTCACGGGCATCCGCCATCGCCTTGTGATAGGCGCTATTGTCGCGTTTCGGGCTTTCCGCGACCGCTTTCATCACGGCCGCCATATCCGGCTTCACAGCGGCCATCAGCGTTCGGTCAGCTTGAGTTCGATGCGGCGGTTCTGCGATTTCGCGTCCGGCGTGTCGCCCTGCGCAATCGGCTGGAACTCGCCAAAACCGGCGGCGACGAGACGGTTGGCCGGCACGCCCTTGGAAATCAGGTATTTCACGACCGAGGGTGGCGCGGGCCGATGAAAGCTCCCAGTTGTCGCGGTAACGGCCAGTCCCGGAAAGCGGCGAATTGTCCGTATGTCCGTCGACGCGCAGCACCCAGTTGATCTCGGCCGGAATTCCCTTGGCGAGGTCGAGCAGAGCGGCCGCGAGCTTGTCCATTTCCACACGACCGGCCGGATCGAGTTCGTTGCCACCGACCGGAAAGAGCACTTCCGACTGGAACACGAACCGGTCGCCGACGATGCGGATGTTTTCGCGGTCCGAGAGGATTTCGCGCAAGCGACCGAAGAAGTCGGAGCGATAGCGGTTGAGCTCCTGAACACGCGCCGCCAGCGCCACATTGAGGCGGCGGCCGAGATCGGAGATCTGCGCCTGCGACGAGGCATCCTTGGCTTCCGAGGTCTGCAACGCCTGCTCGATGGCGGCGATCTGGGCACGAAGCGCTGCGATCTGCTGGTTCAGAAGTTCGACCTGGCTCGCGGCGCGAGCACTCAGCTGCTGTTGCTGGCCGAGCTGGTTGGTAAGTTCGCCAATCCGCGCGTTCGCAGCATCGCTGCTGCCAGCGCCCTGGCTCAGAAGCTGCTGAAGGCGCGATCGATCCGCTTCAGCCGTGGCAAGCGAAGACTGGAGATTGGCGAGCTGGTCCTCGAAATCCTGCGCATTGCCCTTCTCGAGCGCCAAAAGTTCGGTCAGTTCGGCAATCTGGCTGTTCAGCCGGTTCAAGACCTCGTCGCGACCGGTTATTTCGCGCGACAGCAGGAACTGCGCCAGCACGAACACCGTCAGCAGGAACATGATGGCGAGCAGAAGCGTGGAAAGCGCATCCACGAAGCCCGGCCAGTAGTCGACACCCCGGTCGCGACGGCGGTTCTTGGCGAGCGCCATCGCTTACTTCCCTCCGATCTTGTCGGAAAGACGATCAAGCGTGCGGCGCAGGGCCTTCGATTCTTCCTGTTGCGCCTCGATCCAGTCGCGCAGCATCTGTTGTTCGTTGCGCATGTTCTTGACGAGGCCCTGGATGCCCTCCGCAAGGTTGGCCATGGCAGACAGCGAACGCTCGTTGGACGGACCGTCCGACACGGGCGACTTCGACTGTATGGCGGCGAGCGCACGCAGTTGCTCGGTCAGGGCACGGATATCTTCAGACGAGCCGCTGGCCAGCGCTTCTGCAACGGCCGGCATGTCGGAACCGACGTCGGTGACCGAAGAGAGCCAGTTTTCGAGCTCGGTATAAAAGCGGTTCTGCGCGCGGCCCGCCTGCAGGTCGAGAAAGCCGAGGATGAGCGAACCGGAAAGGCCGAGCAGCGAGGACGAGAACGCCGTGCCCATGCCGGCCAGCGGCTGGGCAAGACCACTCTTGATTGCGGCCAGAACATCATTGGAGCTGCCGGAATTCGGGTCGAGCGCGCCGATGACGTTGCTGATCGAACCGATGGTCTCGATCAGACCCCAGAAGGTGCCGAGCAGGCCGAGGAAGACCAGAAGGCCGATGAGGTAGCGCGAGGTATCGCGCGATTCGTCGAGGCGGGTACCGATCGAATCGAGAATCGAACGGAAGGCCGCGGTGGAAAGTGACATCCGCCGGCGGCTGCCGATCAGCGTGCGCATCGGCGCCAGCAGCTTCGGTTCGCGACCGACCTTGTCGGCACTGCCGGCGGCGCGGAACGAATTGAACCAGCGCACTTCCGGCACGAGGCCGATCACCTGCATGAAAACGAGGATGATGCCGATCCCCAGAACGCCGAGGATCAGGCCGTTCAGGCCCGGATTCGTCTGGAATGCATGTGCCGCCTGCCGGTAAAGGATCGAAGCCACAAACCCGACGAGGATCAGGAAGATCACCATGGTCCAAAGGAAGGACGCCGGATTGGAAAGCTTGTGGGAATAGCCACCGCGCGTTTCGGATTCTTCCAGATCGTCCACTCTCGCATTCGCCATGGGTATGCCCTTGCCTCCGGTACTTTGCCGCGCCGGAGGCTAGTGGAAAATTGCGACGAATTGAAGTGCGGAAGCTTCGGAAAACAGTCAGCTATCGATCGCTGTGGCCGCTTTGCCTCGCTGAAACAAAGCGCCGTGGCGAAGAATACTTATCGGCTCGGGATGGGCCGGTTGGCAACTTCCACGAGCGCCTTCTGGATCAATTCGTTGCCGGCGACGATATTGCCGCTGCCGAAAATATCGGTCGTGCCCTTCATGTCGCTGACGAAACCGCCCGCCTCGCGGATCAGCAGAATGCCGGCAGCCATGTCCCACGGCGAAAGATCGGTTTCCCAGAAGCCATCGAAGCGACCGGCGGCGACATAAGCCAGATCGAGGGCCGCAGCCCCCATGCGGCGAACACCGGCAACCTCACCCATGACATGGCGCAGTTCGACAAGGAACTTGCCGTGATTGCCGCGACCGAGATGCGGCACGCCGCAGCCGATGACGCAATCCGACAGGACACGACGAGCGGCAACGCGAATGCGGCGGTCGTTCATGAATGCGCCGCCACCCTTTTCCGCCGTGAAGAGTTCGTCGGTCGCGGGATTGAAGATGACACCTGCAACGATCTCGCCATTGCGCTCCAGAGCGATCGACACTGCGAACTGCGGAATGCCGTGCAGGAAGTTCGTGGTGCCGTCGAGCGGATCGACGATCCAGCGATGCGCGCCGTCGGTGCCCTTTTCCTCTTCGCTCTCCTCACCCAGGAAACCGTAGGTCGGGCGTGCCTTCATCAGCTCGTCATGGACGATCTTCTCAGCCTTGAGGTCGGCCTGAGACACGAAATCGCTCGGCCCCTTCACCGAAACCTGCAGGTTCTGCACCTCGCCGAAATCTCGGGAAAGCGACTTGCCTGCCTTGAGGGCAGCCTGAACCATGACGTTAAGGAGGGCGGAGCGGGCCATACGGGAAATCCTTGGGAGTGTCCCGATTCAAGTACTCGGGACGGCGTGTTTTGCAAATTTTCTTTGATGGGCGGGTTCAAGACCACAAAACGGCGGGAAATTCAAGTCGTGTGGGCTCTGCGTCGCGTTTTGTCGAGAATCGGGCACGGCCGTCCCAGCGCAAGCCATTCCATTTTCACCCGGACCTATCGCTTGCCGCTTTTCCGATGATTGCGCACGTAGCGCCCCATCGCATCGCAACAAGGCTGCCCAAAACCTTAACAACCAACATATTTCACGACGCGCCATTAACCCCCGGTTAACCAAGGTAGCTCACTTATTAAGCCACTAGTTCCACGCGTAAAATCATTATATTTCAAAATCTTAGCGAGATCTAATGTCAAGTATTCTGACAAACGCGGCGGCAGTGGCCGCGCTTCAAACACTTCGTTACCTCAGCAACCAATTAACCGAAACACAGCAGCAGGTCTCCACCGGCATGCGGATCGGCAAGGCTGCCGACAATTCCGCCTACTGGTCGATCGCAACGACGATGCGGTCTGACAACGGTGCAATCTCCGCGGTCCAGGATGCGCTCGGCCTCGGCGCCGCACAGGTCGATTCCGCTTATGCCGGGATGGAATCCTCCATCGACGTGGTGCAGGAGATCAAGAAAAAGCTTGTCGCCGCGCAGGAGCCCGGGGTCGACAGAACCAAAGTCCAGGAAGAGATCACCCAGCTTCAGGGACAGTTGCGCAGCATCGCCGCATCGGCCTCCTTCTCCGGCGACAACTGGCTGCAGGCCAATATCAGCGGCAAACTCGACACCAATTCGGGCGCGATCTATGCGGATGGAGAAATCGCCAAGAAAATTGTCGGTTCGTTCACCCGCGATGAGAATGGCAATGTTTCGGTCAAGACGATCGACGTCAAGCTGGACGAAAACAACGTTCTCTTCGACCTGTCCGGCGGAGATGCCGGCCTGCTGGATACCAGCGTGCTCAAGGGCGTCCGAAAGATCACCGACACGCTTGGCCAGGAGCGGTACGCCCGGATCGACACCAACGTGCTGCATCTTTACGGCCAGGACCTGAAGGATCTTGGCGGCGATTTGTATCAAGCGCCTGACACCAACGGAAAATATCTCGATGGAACCAACGGCATCTATTTCCGGGAAATTGCGGGCGGTTACGTACCGACCATCTATTCGACGGTCGCGAACGACTTTCAGGTCCACACCAGTGCCTTCAACACCGCGGCCCTGTCGACCGTCAACGGCATATCCGTGTCGGAACTGGATCTGACACGGCTCGATGACTATCGCTCGGCCACCGGCAACTTCAATGTCGGCATGGGCAACGGCACCGCCGTCACCGACAACCAGCTGATCGATTTCCTGATCGACTTTACCGACAAACAGTTGGAAAAGATGACCAGCGCCGCCGCGAAGCTCGGGTCGGTGTCCATGCGGATCAGTATCCAGCAGGATTACGCTTCGAAGCTGACGGATTCGATCGACAGCGGCATTGGCCGCCTTGTCGATGCCGAAATGAATGAAGCATCGACCCGCCTCAAGGCGCTGCAATCACAACAGCAGCTCGCCACCCAGTCGCTGTCGATCGCAAACAACGACGGACAGAACATACTCTCGCTGTTCAGACAGTAGGAGGCTTCAAAAGCGTTCGTAGCCGGGGCGGTCTTATTGGATCGACTGTCCCGGCTGCGGCGCAACCAGCGTCGCGGCGCGTCGAAACTTGTTGGCCGCCTCGATCGCCTTTTTCTGCGTTTCCTCGTTGATGCCGAGGTAGAAATCTTCGAGCATCGCATCCTGCAGGCCGGCCCGGCGCGAGAGGACATACCATTTGGCAGCCTCGACCGGATTGGGACGGGTGCCGAGCGCCTCGATATAAAGATGAGACAGCTTGTTCTGCGCGACGACATTGCCGCGCATCGCGGCAGTGCGCATCCACTCGAAGCCCTTGTCGTAATCCTGGTCGCCACCGACGCCGTTAACCAGCCAGATGCCCATGTCGAGCTGGGCAGTATCAAAGCCAGCCTTGGCGGCGCGCTCCAGCCACATCCGCGCCTCGGCTTTCTTCGCCGCCGGCAGGTCCTTCAACCCGATATAAAGCTGCGCCACCGCATATTGCGCATCCGCAACGCCCTGGGCAGCCGCCTTTTCATAAAACGGCAAGGCCAGATGCAGGCCACGGTCGCCGGGATTGTCGGAAACGAGGATCTGCGCCCAGTTGAACTGCGCGGACGAATTGCCGGCGTCGGCGGACTTGCGCATGTATTCGTCGGCCTGCTTCTTGTCGCGCGGCACGTCACGACCGCTCATCAGCAGCATCGCATATTGGAACATGGCGGCCGGATCTCCGCCGGCTGCCGCCTTGCCATACCAGAACGCGGCCGTCTTTGCGTCGCGCTTGACGCCCTGCCCCTTGCTCATCATCTCGGCGACAAGCGTCTGAGCCGCGGCATCTCCATTGCCGGCGCGGGTCAGCGCCTTGTCGAGCGCAGTGACGAAGAGCCCTCGCTGATAGGCACCAAAGGCTTCGTCAAGCGGGCCGTTGTAAGGTTTCTCGGGTGGTGCCGGAGGCAAAGCCGCGCCCATGCGCTGATAAAGCTCCACCCCGCCGGAAGGCACGATGCCGTCCGGCTGGCTGCCGGTATCGTTCGCGGCATCGGGCGTTTCGACCCGATCCTTTTTCATCTGCTGCGTATCGCTCTCGACCGGTCGCGTCACGGGCCGCGTGCTGACCTGCGCAAACACGACGGACGGCACCGCCGACGCCGCCAGAAGGCTTGCCAGCAGCACACGCGAGATCAGACGATGAGGTCGGTTCGACAGCATGCCGATCATCAAGCTTCAAACCGTGGCGCTTTTTCGTCCAGAATAGCGTTGATTGTGGCAACGGCCTTCGCAGCGCCTTCCGGAGCCGAAAAAACTGCAGTCCGGAGCGCCACAAACTCGGATCCGCTTTCGGCAACGACCAGTGCGGATGCCGCGTCCGTGCCGCCCATGACGATGCAGGGGATCTCGACCATCGAGGCCCACCACTCGCCGAGCGCCACATTCTTGGGATGCGCTTCCGGCTTGATATCGCCGTCCAGCTTGCCGAAGAAGATGTAGTCAGGACGAAGCTCGCCGATCTCGAGCGCCTGGTGCCGATCCGCCGCGCCACCGGCGCCGACGATCAATTTGGGCGAGAACTTCTCGATCGCATCCCCTAGATCGGCAATCGGCCCTGCCATATGCAGACCGTCCGCCTTCACGCGCCCCGCCACCCGGCTGTCGCCGGAGATCAGGGCGGCGGCACCGGCCTCCTGGATGATTTCGACGAACCGTTCGGCACGCTTCTGGAAGGTCTGATCGTCCAGCCCGTATTGCGGCACGATCACCGATGCTACATCGCCGCCGGAGAGAGCCTCCTCGAGCTGCTTGGCGGCGGCATCGAAATCGTCGCCTTCCGGCAGGATCAATACGAGGCGGCAGCGGTCTTCCGATCCGGTCATCTTCTTCTTTTTTCCGTCTAGGCGGACCGCTCGGGCGATATCCGCACTCGTTTTATCTATCAGGATTCGATAGACCGGAGTGATTGAAGGATCAACCCGCTCCGCCCCGCCGAAAATCTCTCACCGAAAATTTCATGCCAGATACACTCACGCTGACATTTTTCACCTTCGCCATTCCCGCCGTTCTGCTCGTCGGCCTCTCCAAGGGAGGCATCGGCGGCGCAATTGGCCTGATGGGTGTGCCCTTGATGTCGATGGTCGTCGATCCGGTCAAGGCCGCGGCCATCTTTCTGCCGATCCTCATCCTGATGGATATCGTGGCGCTCTGGTCCTGGCGGCACTACAATGACCGCAAGACACTGCTGGTGATCCTGCCGGGCGGCATCATCGGTATCGCGCTCGGCTGGGCAACCTCCGCCTACGTTTCCGACAACGCGTTGCGGCTGGTGATCGCCAGCGCAACGATCCTCTTCACGATACGCTATTTCTGGCAGGTCTACGGCCCGAACTCAGGCCGGCCGATTGCTCCCTTGCCGCACCGCCCGGCGGCCGCCACCTTCTGGGGCGCTCTCTCCGGCTACGCAAGTTTCGTCGCGCATGCGGGCGGACCGCCGTTCCAGATCTACGTACTCCCGATGAAGCTCGACCCGAAATCATACACCGGCGCCAGCATCCGCTTCTTCGCGATCGTCAACGCGGTCAAGGTCATCCCCTATTTCTTCCTCGGCGCGCTGGATCACGAAAACCTGACGATCTCGGCGACGCTGCTGCCGGTCGCCCTCGTCGCAACAATGATGGGAGCGGCCATCGTCAAGCATTTGAAGGCCGAAGTCTTCTATCCGATGACCTACGGGCTGGCCTTCTTTGCCGGCCTCAAGCTGCTCTGGGACGGGTTGCCGTTTTAGCAAGAAATTGTGGCGCGACGTAGCTAATTCAGCAACGCAAAATAAGGCAGAAGTTATTGTTGCGACGCACAAAAATTCTTGCCGATATCAGGTGTTTACCGTAAGTTCGCGGCATGACAACCGTTGATCCATTTGCAGCCATAGCTGATCCGAACCGGCGGTATTTGCTGGAAGAATTGCGGCGTTCGCCGAAGACCGTAAATGAACTTGCCCAGGGCCTGCCCATCAGCCGGCCCGCGGTATCGCAGCATCTGAAAGCCCTGCTCGACAGCAATCTCGTCAATGTGACGGCGGAGGGCACGCGGCGTATTTATTCGGTCAATGCAAAGGGGTTTGACAGGCTCAATCTCTGGCTGGATCAGTTCTGGTCGTAACCTGGCGTTTGCAAGTCACCTTCGGGATTTCCCGGCTACGACCAGAACGTTTTCTTCAGTCTTTGATGATTGGCTTTGCCGCCGTATGGGGCCTCTTAACTGATCTAACGCGAGGCAGGGCGGCGTTATTCTCCTGTTGAGAAATTAGTGACGCGTAGAGGCTTTGAGACGCTGCACCTGGTCCTTGATACGCAGCTTACGGCGCTTGAGTTCCGCAATCTCCCGGTCGTCCGAAGAGGGGGAAGCAAGAATTGCCTGGAGCTCCTCCTCAAGATCTCCATGCTTCTTTTCAAGCGATGCTATATGAGCCTGGACGGTCATGTGGCATGTTCCTTCCTTGGTCACCTGCCCCGACATTCCCTTCTGCCGTGGCTTCAGGTTTACGAAGGAAGTGTGACACGATCGACCGAGTTTGTCGAAGGAGAAATCATGGTTTCAAGGAGGCAAATTCGTGGCGTTGTCTAACTTCCCGTTAACGCGGTTTGGTGGTAGAGGCTTGCGCACATAGCCGGCGACCGCTGAAATGGCCGGCATGAGCATGGGGACTGAAATATGGCTGATCAGGAAAAGGCGGACATCCGGCTGGCGCTCGCAAAATTGCGCCAGGAACACGAAGACTACGATGCCGCTATCAACGCTATGATCCAGATCGGCTGCGAGGCTTTGCGCATCCAGCGGATGAAAAAGAAGAAACTGGCGATCAAGGACAAGATGACCCAGATCGAAGACCAGATCATTCCTGACATTATCGCTTGAAGGGTTCGACCATGGCTGAAAGCCCCCCCGTCGCCATCATCATGGGCAGCCAGTCCGACTGGGAAACGATGAAGAACGCCGCCGACACACTCGAGGCGCTCGATATCGGATATGAAGCACGCATCATTTCGGCACATCGCACGCCGGAGCGGATGATGGCTTTTGCCAAGGGTGCTCGCGCTGAAGGTTTCCAGGTGATCATCGCCGGTGCAGGCGGTGCCGCTCACCTGCCCGGCATGACGGCCGCCATGACACCGCTGCCGGTTTTTGGCGTGCCGGTCCAGTCCAAGGCGCTGTCCGGCCAGGATAGCCTGTTGTCGATCGTCCAGATGCCGGCCGGCATTCCGGTCGGCACGGTTGCGATCGGCAAGGCCGGCGCGATCAATGCAGCACTGCTCGCTGCCGCAGTGCTCGCCCTCCACGATGACGGCATCGCCGATCGGCTGGACGAATGGCGCGCACGCCAGACCGCGGCCGTTGCAGACTACCCGATGGACGAAGCTCCATGACCAATGACAACAAGCCCGTCCGCACGATCGGCATCATCGGCGGCGGACAGCTTGGCCGCATGCTGGCGATCGCAGCCGCACGGCTGAACTTCCGCACCGTTATCCTGGAACCGCAGGCCGATTGCCCGGCCGCCCAGGTTGCCAACGCGCAGATCACCGCCGCTTATGACGATCCCAAGGCGCTTGCCGAGCTGGCTGAGCGCTGTGACGTCGTTACCTATGAATTCGAGAACGTACCGGTCTCGGCTGCGGAGGCCCTGCAGCGCTCCGTGCCGGTCTACCCGCCGGCCAAGGCGCTTGAAGTGTCGCAGGATCGGCTCGTCGAAAAGCGCTTCCTGAATGCCTGCGGTATCGAGACCGCGAAATTTCACGCCATCGAAAGCCAGGCGGATCTCGAAAAAGCGCTCGCCGATTTCGGTGGAAAGGGTGTGTTGAAGACCTGCCGGCTCGGTTACGACGGCAAGGGCCAGCGCGTTTTCCGTTCCGCCGAGGAAAGCCCGGCCGGCGCTTACGAGGCGCTTGGCTCGGTGCCGCTGATTCTCGAAAGCTTCGTGCCCTTCGAGCGTGAAGTCTCGATCATCGCCGCCCGCGCCAAGGACGGCACGGTCGTCTGTTTCGACCCCGCCGAGAATGTCCACAGGAACGGCATCCTGCACACTTCGACGCTTCCCGCGCAGATGCCGGACGCCACGGCGAAGACCGCCCGCGAATCGGCAGAGAAGCTGCTGGCAGCGCTCGACTATGTCGGCGTCATTGGCATGGAATTCTTCGTCATGGCCGACGGCACGCTGATCGCCAACGAAATCGCCCCGCGCGTCCACAATTCCGGCCATTGGACGGAAGCGGCCTGCATCGTCTCGCAGTTCGAGCAGCATATCCGTGCCGTCGCAGGCCTGCCGATGGGCAATCCGCACCGCCATTCCGATTGCGTCATGACCAACCTGATCGGCGACGACATCCTCGACGTTCCGACCTGGCTCACCAAGAAGGACGTGCTCGTCCACCTCTACGGCAAGACAGAATCCCGCCCTGGACGCAAAATGGGGCACGTAACCGAGCTGAAAACTCGGTCATAAGGTTGACATGTAACCTGCCTCGGGTTATCTGCACGGCCAACTGAGAGCGCGCCCCTCGAAGAACCTTGGCGGCGCGCTTTTGATTGATAGGACAAGCGGCTTAACGGCCCACAGACTGCTGGATCAGTACAATGAAGATCAAGAACTCGCTCAAGGCGCTGAAGGCTCGTCACCGGGACAACCGTCTGGTTCGCCGTAAGGGCCGCATTTACATCATCAACAAGCAGAACCCGCGCTTCAAGGCTCGTCAGGGCTGATATCGGCATTTCGGCCTGAGCAAACTGCCGGCTGATCAAATTGTCGATAGCGTGACATTTCTGGTTTGAAGTTCAGCGCATGCGGTTTACCTTAACCGCATGCGCTATTTTCGTTTCAGCTTCCCGATTCTGGCCTCGGCCTTCGCTGCTTCCGCAGCCCTTGCCCAGACGCCCGCTCCAAGCCCGCCGGCGCCAACGCCGCCCGTTGAGCAGGCAAAGCCGGTCGTACCCGCGTCCGCGCCGGCCAAGGTTGCCAATCCCCTCGATCCGCTGTTTGACGCGCTGAAGCGCGAACGCAATCCGGATAAGGCCAAGGGCATAGCCAGCCAGATCGCCACCAACATGGGCGATTCGGGCAGTCCCACCGTGAACCTGCTGATGCAGTGGGCGGCAACCGCCATCAAGGAAAAGCGCAACGGCGCGGCTCTCGACTTCCTCGACCAGGTGACCGTGCTTGACCCGGCCTACCCGGAGGGCTGGAATCGCCGTGCGACGCTGCACTACACGATGGGCAATACGCGCAAATCCATGGCGGATATCGCCGAGGTACTGAAGCGCGAACCCCGCCACTTCGGCGCCCTGGCCGGCATGGCGGGCATCCTCATGGAAGCCGGCAAGACCGAACTCGCGTTGAAGGCCTGGGAAGACTATCTCGCGGTCTACCCTGCCGATCGTGACGCCCAGGAGGCCGTCGCCAAGCTTTCCGAAAAGATCGCCGGAAACCGCACCTGACGTTTCCGGTTCGCTCTCTCATGCTTCTCTTCATTCTCGCTCTCGCCGGCATTATCGCCGCCGCTTTCGCGTTCACGGCCTGGAAAGCCCGCGCCATCGAAGCCGAGTTCCCGAATATCGGCGAACTGACGGATATCGGCGGCTACAAGCTGAACGCCCTGCACATCCCGAAGCCGCCTGGTGCAGACCTGCCACCGATCGTCTTCATCCACGGCGCCAGCGGCAACCTCCGCGACCAGGCAACCGCCTTCCTGAAGCCGCTGCAGGGCCGCGCAGAGATGCTGTTCGTCGATCGTCCGGGACACGGCTATTCGGAGCGTGGCGGGCCGGAAAACGACTATCCCGACGGACAGGCCGCCGCCATTTCCCGGCTGATGGAGAAATACGGGATCGAGCAGGCGATCATCGTCGGCCACTCCTTCGGCGGGGCGATCGCCGCAAGCTTTGCGGTCTTCCATCCGGACAAGACGGCTGGCCTCCTGTTGCTGTCGCCTGCCACCCATCCCTGGGATGGCGGAGTTGACTGGTATTACAATATTGCCGCGACACCCTATCTCGGCTGGCTCTTCACCCACCTCTTCACCACGCCCGCCGGCCTGGTGCTGATGGAGGGCGCCACCCGCTCTGTCTTCCACCCGAATCCAAGGCCGGAGAAATATGTCGAGGAAGGCGCACCGGCGCTGGTTCTGAGGCCCGGCAATTTCCGCGCCAACGCAATCGACGTGGCCAACCTCAACGACTACGTGAAACGCGTCTCGCCTCTTTATAAGGGCATCAAAGCCGAAACGATCATCATCACCGGTGATACGGACGATATCGTTGCGGAAGAGATTCACTCCAAGGGTCTGGCCCGCGATATCACCGGCTCGGAACTGGTCTGGATCCACAATCTCGGTCACAAGCCGGATTACATCGTCACCGATGTCGCGATCGCCGCGATCGAAAAGCTTTCAGGCCTGCCGCGCGACGTTCAGGCATTGGCGCGCACGGCAGAATCGCGGATCGCGCCTCATGCCAAGGCAGGCCCATCTGCGATGGACCTTTCGGTGGAGCAGAATTGAAATGCAACCAGCCTGACGCAAGCCCTCCGCCTCACGGTCCAGCCAAATGGAATCGGAGGCATTCATGGAAATCAGCGGCATCGGCAGGAACTATTCGGCCAATCCGACCGGAAAGGACGCCGCGTCCACCGGAACTGCGCTAACGCAGGACGAGGACGCAAAACCGGCCTACGAAGCATACGACCGCCTCGTCCACGGCCTGACCAAGCTGACCGAGGCGACAGCGAAGGTGGATGAGGAAGCCAAGGCGCGCGCCAAGCAGAAGCTGAAGGATGCCCAGGAGCAGCTGAAATTCATGCAGCGCTGGGGCATGGACCCGGAGGTGATCGCCAGACAGGCTGCCCAGCTTGGTGTGGTCGTCGCCGCAGCGGCTCGGGAATTCGCCGAAGCCTTGGCTGGCGGAGGAGCAGCTCCCGGCAGTGCCTCGACCCTAGCCTCCACAAGTGCCTCCAAACCCGCCGAAGCTCAGCCGCTCGACGCCTCCATTGAGACCACAGCGGAGACGAACGAAGAACAAAACGCTTCCCAGGCTGAGCAGGCCTATCGCGATGTCATGGATGACAGAGCAGAGAGAGAAAAGCCCCGCCTCTCCCCGGACGATATCCGCACCGCGGCGGAATTCAGCGCCATCGCACAGCAGATCAAGGCATTGCTGGAAAAAGCGGCGAGAGAGCTGCGCGCGCAAAGCAATGCTGCAGCGGTCCAGGGCACACAAAACCTCGACGCAGCAGTCGCCTCCGTGACGAACATTGCCGCCGCTGCGCCGCCTATCTCCATCACGATCTAATTCCGTACGGAAACTCGCATGAAAAAAGCCGCCGGATCACTCCGGCGGCTTTTATCGTTCAAAACTATAGGGCCTCAGACGCCCGTCTGGCCGTCGGAGCCGATATAGGCGATGCGCAGCATGTTGGTCGCGCCGGGAGTGCCAAGCGGCACGCCTGCGGAGATGATGATGCGGTCACCCGGCTTGCCGAACCCTTCCGACACCACGATACGGCAGGCGCGGTTCACCATGTCGTCGAGATCAGTCGCGTCATGGGTGACGACGCAGTGCATGCCCCAGCAGATCGAAAGCCGGCGGGCGGTCTGCACGATCGGCGACAGCGCGATGATCGGCACGTTCGGCCGTTCGCGGGAGGCGCGCAGGCCCGTCGTACCCGAAGACGTGTAGGTGACGATCGCCGACAGACGCAGCGTCTCTGCGATCTGGCGGGCGGCAAGCGAAATCGCGTCCGCACCGGTCGCTTCCGGCGTCGCGCGCTGGGCATAGATGATGCTCGGATAGAGCGGATCGTCTTCCACCTTGCGGGCGATCGAAGCCATCATCGAAACGGCCTCGACCGGATAGTCGCCGGAGGCGGATTCGGCCGACAGCATGATCGCATCGGCGCCTTCGAAAACAGCGATCGAGACGTCGGAAACTTCGGCGCGGGTCGGAACGGGCGAGGAAATCATCGATTCCAGCATCTGCGTGGCGACGACGACCGGCTTGCCGGCACGGCGACATGCGCGCGTCAGCTGCTTCTGGATGCCCGGCACGGCTTCGATCGGCATCTCGACGCCGAGGTCGCCGCGAGCGACCATGACGGCGTCGGAAAGCTCGATGATCTCGTCGATCCGCTCGAGCGCCTGCGGCTTCTCGATCTTCGACATGATACCGACGCGACCGCGGGCGATCTTGCGCACTTCGGCCAGGTCGTCCGGACGCTGCACGAAGGAAAGCGCGACCCAATCGACTTCGCCGGTGGCGAGCGCGGCATCCAGATCGTTGCGGTCCTTCTCGGTCAGCGCACCGACGCCGAGCAGCGTATCCGGCAGGCTGACGCCCTTGCGGTCGGAAATGCTGGTGCCGGCAACGACCTTGCAGACGATGCTCTTGCCGTCGGCCTTCTCGGCCTTCAACGCCAGCTTGCCGTCATCGATCAGCAGACGATCGCCTGCCTTGACCGATTCCAGGATTTCCGGGTGCGGCAGGAAGACACGCTTTTCGTCGCCCGGCTCGTCACGATTGTCGAGCGTGAAGGTCTGGCCGACCTTCAGCGTAACCTTGCCATCCTTGAACTTGCCGACACGCAGCTTGGGGCCTTGCAGGTCGCAGAGAACACCGATCGGACGGCCGGATTTTGCTTCTACGGAACGGATGCGACCGATGAGCGTCCGCATCATTTCGTGACTGGAATGGCTCATATTGATGCGGAAGAGATCCGCACCGGCCTCGTGCAGCTTCAGGATCATGTCCTCTTCCGAGGACGCTGGTCCGAGCGTCGCTAGAATTTTAACTTTGCGGTACCGCCTCATCAATTCTGGCCTTCTTGCGTGCCGGGCGTATCAGAAAGCTGGACCATCCAGCTTCCCTGACGGCCCGTGTCATATTCCTTGAAGCCCATGCGCTGGAAGCCACGGGCGAAACAATCGTTGACGCCGACGACCTTGAACTCGTTCTCGGCGACGCACATGTTGACACCGCCGGTCCAGCGGCCGCCACGGGCCGCGTCCTCGGCATAGAGATAATAATAACGTGACTTCAGCTCACCCTCGATCAGCGTCGCGCAGGTAGAGGCCGGAACCTGCCACCAGCCTTCGGTCGTCCAGCCCTCGGTCGCGCGGTAGCCGATTGCCACGCCGACGAGGTTCTGGGTGCCGTTGCAGACGCGGAAATCCGCATGCGCCGCGCCGGCAGCAAAGATAGGGATCCCGCACGCCAGCATGGCCATTGCGGCCGGGGCGGAAACGAGAGAACGGAGATACGCTTTCGGGGATTTTTTCGACACGGTTTCCGTCAGGACTCCATGGTTATTCGTGAAGCACTTTCTTCGCGCGGAGACGCCCGAAAGTCAACGAAGGTCTAATCGATTAGTCTCGCCATTCGCTGCAACCAAGGCGGATAAGCACGTCTTCAAACGCTTGCGACTTGCTTCCACCCGTGGCATCAACACCCGTCTCGTCTCAAGGCTGACCCGATTTTTCGACCATGCAGGACTTCATTCCCTTCGAAATCATAGACGGCGATTATGACAGCGGCATGGTCCTCTTGGCGGATCATGCGATGAACCGCCTACCGTCCGACTATGGCAGCCTTGGCCTGCCGGAGAGTGCTTTCCACCGCCATATCGCCTTCGATATCGGCATAGAAGGCCTGACACGGACGCTCGCCGCAATGCTTGGCGTTCCCGCCGTGCTCGGCTGCTTTTCCCGCCTGCTGATCGATCCGAACCGCGGTGAGGACGACCCGACGCTGATCATGAAGATCTCAGATGGCGCGATCATTCCGGGCAACCACCCGATGACCCAGGACGAATGGGACCTGCGGCTCAACACCTATCATCGCCCCTATCATCAGGCTGTCGACCGAACGATCGCGAAAGCAGCCGCCTCGGGCCGTGCGCCGCTCGTTCTGTCCCTGCATTCCTTCACGCCTTTCTGGAAGGGTTTTGCCCGCCCCTGGCACGCCGCCGTCCTCTGGGACAGCGACGATCGCGCCGTCACGCCTTTCCTCGAGCTGCTGAACCGGCCAGGCGATATCGTCGTTGGCGACAACGAGCCTTATGACGGGGCGTTGAAGGGCGACACCATGTATCGTCACTGCATGATGACCGGCATTGCCCATGCGCTTCTGGAAGTGCGGCAGGACCTGATCGGCGACGAGGCCGGTATCTCCGCCTGGGCGGAAAGGCTAGCCCCCATCTTCAAGACGCTGAATGCCGACCCCATATTGCACGAATACCAGATCTTTCCGTCGCGCACCGGCCCCTACCCGACCTGAGACCCAATCAAAGGTGTTGTCATGACCGACCTGACCAAGGAACAGCAGACCGAATTCGAAGCCGCCGCCTTCCGCCGGCTCGTCCAGCATCTGCGGGACCGCACCGACGTACAGAATATCGACCTGATGAATCTGGCCGGCTTCTGCCGCAACTGCCTGTCGAACTGGTACAAGGACGCCGCCGATGAGGCAGGCGTCGCGCTTTCCAAGGATGCATCCCGCGAGATCGTTTACGGCATGCCTTACGAAGATTGGAAAAATCTGAACCAGGCGGAAGCCAGCGCCTCACAAAAAGCCGCTTTCGAAGAGAACAAGCCCGCTCACGGTTGAACGCAGACCGATTCTGCTTGACCTTCCAGCGGCTTTTCGGCAGTTGACCACCAATCCATCAATTTCACGATCAGGAGGCCCCGATGTCTGATGCCCATGGCGTCGCCCGCGACCAGCTTCGCGCATTTATCGAGCGTATCGAACGTCTCGAAGAGGAAAAGAAGACCATCGCCGACGACATCAAGGACGTCTATGGCGAGGCAAAGGCCATGGGCTACGATACGAAGATCATGAAAAAGGTCATCGCCCTGCGCAAGAAGGACGATCAGGAGCGCATGGAAGAGGATTTGATCCTCGACACCTATCTCGCAGCTCTCGGCATGATCGAAGGCCCCGGCGAGCAGGACGCGGCCTGATCTCTGGCCTCAGCGTTAATTCAAGAACCCGCTGCAAGGCGGGTTTTTTGTTGCCCGAACCGTCGCTCGGCGCCATGCCATCGGCAACCTTTTGACGGCATCGGACGTTGCTATGTCGAAGGAGGCGACATGGCCACATCCTACGAATACCCGGTCTGCGACGCCGCGCATCTGTCGGATATCGAAATCCTCGCCGAGGCGCATGAATTGGTCGAGGTGTTTCTGGAATTCGTCCGGACGGAGCATATCCACAACGATATCATCGATATCCGCGCGCTTCCCGCCAGCAAGTCATCGCTCGAAAATGCCTTCCGGCTCGTCATCGCGACCGAACCGCGCAGGCACGTTCGTCGGAGGCTAACCATTTCCGGCCTCGCCCTTGCCCGCTTTCAAGCGCATATCGGCACAAGAATGTCGCTCACGCCCGCACCGCAATCCAAGGGCTTTGCCGCGGATATGCAAGCAGAAGACAGCTACCACCGCTTCGACACGGCGCTCGCGAACATGGCGCATGATACGGGAAGACTTCAGAAAGTCTTTGCAGACGCTGAGACGATCGCCGAACGGCGCTTCGAGCAACTCGGCATGAAACCACCGTTTCGCGAAGACGGCACATATACGTGGTACGGGCATCACTGATGCCTGCACCATCTCGCCTAAATTGGATTGATCAGTTGCCGAAACGGCCGGTGTCGATCGCGGCAGTCGCAGCAACTGGCTTGAAACCACCGCCGGAATAACCCGCTGCGTACTCGCTGTTCAGCGTACGGCTGACGACGCGCGGTGCCTTCATCGAAGCAGGAGCGTCGGCACGGGTGTTGTTCACAGCCCATTTGGCCAGCATGTCGCCGGTCAGTATAGCGCCGGTGGAAGCTTGCGCCGGATGGGCGGACTGACCGGAACGACCACCCTTGCCGGGCACGGTCGGCATGGCACCGGCAGACGCGGTGACCGGAGCCTTGGGCGCATCGAAACCGTCACCGAACTGCATGCTCTTGGACGAAGGCTGAATGACCTTCGGAGAAGCCGAAGCTGTCTGGACTGGTCTCTGAATCGGAGCAGGCATTGGGGCCGCGGCCGGCATAGTGGCGGCCTGAGCCTCGACCGGAGCAGGCGTCGGATGCGGAACCTCCACGCTCTGGGCAAGCGCCGCAACCAATTCAGGCGTGAGTTCCTGCTGTTCTTCCGCCTTCGCAACCGCGACCGGAGCGGCAGGTGCCGGGACCGTCGCCGGGGTCGGACGCTGTGACGGAAGCGGGATCGCCGCCATGTTATCAGGCATCGGCATCTGGCCGACGGAAGCGGTCATGACGCCCGTCTCCGCATCGCCCTTCAGGCCACGCGGGCCGAGCAGCGTCGGAACGGGAATCTTGTAACCGGAGAGATCGGCAAAGGTGTCGCCAGCCGGCTGCTGGGCATTCGCTGCCGGAGCGGAAGCCTGCATCGCAAGCGCTTCCTGGGCGGCGTTACGCGCCGGGGAATAAAGCGCCGTCGCAAGGCTGCCCTGCTGGGCATCCGAACGGAAGGCTGGACGCTGAAGCGGAACGGGAGCTGCGATTGCCGGGGCCTGCGCTGCAGCAGGAGCGGAGGCGACGACCACCGGAGCGGCATCTTCTTCGTCGGCAGCCGCTGCGGGGGCTGCGCGAGCCGGACGCTGCGCTACCTGAACCGGAGCTGCACTTTCTTCATTGTCTTCTTCCTCGTCAGCACCGCCACCGCCAAACAGGAAGGCCAGAAGATTGGGCGTACGACGCGGCGAGGAATCACCACGAATGCTTCCGCCTGCGGTCGAAGCGATCTGGATTGAATCCGTGCCGACGCGGCGCTTGTAATCGGCCAGAGCAGTTTCATAACCCGGCAGCGGCTTGCCGTCTGCGGGAAGATGGATCGTGTTGCCGTTCGGGAAGATCTGCACCAGTTCCTGGCGGCTCATACGCGGCCAGGCGCGAACGCCGCCGACATCGAGATGCACGAAGGGCGAGCCGGAGGTCGGATAATAACCGACGCCGCCGACCTGCATCTGCATGGCAAGTCCGCGCAGCGTGGAAAGCTTCACGCCCGGAATGAAGAAGTCCATGGCCTTGCCAAGCATGTGCTGGCTGTTCTTGGCAACACCGGTCACGCGCGAGCGGGTGCGCAGCATGTTGTTGGTGGCGGGAGAACGGTAGGCGGAGACGACGTGGATGTAATCGGTGGCACCAGAGCGGCGATAGACTTCCCAGACGAGATCGAACAGGCGTGGGTCCATCTTGGCCGGTTCGTTGCGGCGCCAGTCGCGCAGGAACTGGTTGATCTGCGCGAGACCGCGCGAATCGAACTTGCCGTTACGCTTGAAGGTGATGACGGCCTTTTCGCCGGTATGCACGAAGTAGAGCTTGAGGCTTTTGTCCTGCGCCGAGGCCGAACCCGCGGATAGGAACAGAACCGGCAATACGGCCAGCGCCAGCAGGGCTGCTATAGCAACGCGCCTGGTGAGAGCGGTTAAAAGCGCTGCGAAACCGCCGCGCGCCTTCTCACCCGAAGGCGTTTCTTTTGCATTCTGATCCGGCAAAACGATCCCCGTCCTGTCGACAACGTGCGACGCTGCCTCAAATGACTGTCAATTGCGGTCACACGATGGCAAATGTGCCACACATGTACAAGCTTTGTACGTATAGTCAATAATTGACTAACGCTAGATTGACAAAGGGTGACAGGATAGCCTTGCGCGAGGGTTAACGGTTCCTAACGTAGTGAACTCGTAGATTTGCCTTCGCTCGTTACGCCGCCTCCTTGAGCGGATCATCCGGATCGATGCCGTAATCCTTGAGTTTGCGGTAGAGCGTGGAGCGTCCGATGCCGAGTTTGCGCGCCACTTGGCTCATCTGGCCACGGTAGAATTTCAGTGCAAAACGGATCAGTTCCTCTTCGACATCCGCCAACTTGCGGACTTCGCCGGTCTCGTCGGTGCTGATGATGACATTCTCAGCCTGTGGATAAGCTGCGGCGAGCATCGCCTTCGCGTCGGGCTTGCCCACCCGCACGCCGTTGGCGAATACGGGTGATTCCGCCAGAGCCTCCCTCACCGCCTGATCGGCCGCTGCCGACGGCGTCGGCATGACGGCAGTCGCGGCAAGCTCTTCGGGACGGAATTCCGGAAGCTGCGCGGCGATCTGCGGGAAATCGGCCTCGGTCAGTTCATCGCCCTGCGCAAGAACCACAGAACGGAAGACTGCGTTTTCCAACTGGCGGATATTGCCCGGCCAGTCATAGGCGGTGAGCAGTGCCAAGGCGCCAGGACCGACGGAGAGCGTCTTCGCAAGCTTTTGCTCGATCGAGAAACGTTCCGCGAATACGCGCGCCAGATGCGGCACGTCTTCCTTGCGGCGACGCAGCGCCGGAATGGTGATCGGGAAGACGTTGAGGCGGTAATAGAGGTCTTCGCGGAAGCGGCCGGCGCGCACTTCTTCGATCAGGTCCTTGTTGGTCGCCGAAATCAAGCGGACATTGACCTTCTGCACCTTGGCGGCGCCGACGGTCTCGATTTCGCCCTGCTGCACGGCGCGCAACAGCTTCACCTGAACGTCGAGCGGCAGATCGCCGATCTCGTCGAGGAACAGCGTGCCGCCATCGGCTTCGACAAACTTGCCGGTGTGCTTTTCGAGCGCGCCGGTAAAGGCGCCCTTCTCGTGACCGAACAGAATGCTTTCGACCAGATTGTGCGGAATGGCGCCGCAGTTCACCGTGATGAACGGCTTGCCGGCACGATCACCGTTCGACTGGATGGCGCGGGCGATCATTTCCTTGCCGACGCCCGATTCACCTTCGAGCACGACCGGAATGTTGGAATGCGAGGCGCGCTGGGCAAGATCGATAACCCGCAGCATATCCGGGCTGGCGGAAACGATATCGCCGAAGCCGACCGAACTCGGACGATGGCGACGACCGGCGCGGGATTTCGATTCCTTCTGGTCCAGCTTCAGAGCGTTGGCGATCGAAGCGCCGATGCGTTCCGGAGAAACCGGCTTCACGACGAAATCGAAAGCGCCGGCCCGCATGGCCTGCACCACCGATTCGATGCTGCCCTGCCCCGTCTGGACGATGACCGGCGTTTCAATACCAAGTTCGCGGGAGGCCGCCAGGAAGGTCAGACCGTCCATTTCCGGCATCATCAGGTCGAGCACGATGACGTTGATGTCGATCGAGGTCTGCTTCAGGAACTCGAGCGCGGCAAGCCCGTTCTCGGCGAGGTGCGCGGCATGGCCATAGCGCTCCACGGCGTTCTTCAAAAGACGACGCTGGATCGGATCGTCATCGACAACAAGGATTTGCGCAATCATGCTCGGCTCCCGGCTACGGTCATCGTGCCCCCTTATGGGCTCTTATGCCGTTGGTTGTGCCAGAAAGGCTTGAACATCCCCTTTTGAGAAAAGCTTGCATTTTAACGGCCAGCAAGGAAAACAGACGCACCGGATTGAGAAGGAACAACGCGATGAAGATGGACCACCCCGCGCTCCGTGAAATTGCCGCCGCAACTGCCGCTGGCGGCGCTGCGACCGACCCGGCGCTCGGCCTGCTGCCGGTCTGGAAGCTTTCCGATCTCTACGCCGCCAAGGATGCTCCCGAATTTACCGCCGACATGGAAAAGTCCGGCCAAATGGCCGTCGCCTTTGAAGAAAAATGGAAAGGCAGGCTCGCCGAGGCTGCAACGAAAACGGGCGCCCGGCGGCATCGGCGAAGCGCTGAAGGAATATGAAGCGCTGGACGATATCATCGGCAAGATCGGCTCGTTTGCCGGCCTCACCTATTTCTCCGATACGTCGAACCCGGCGAACGGAAAGTTCTACGGCGACGTGCAGGCGAAGCTCACAGACATGTCGGCGCATCTGCTTTTCTTCGCGCTGGAATTGAACCGCGTCGACGACGCGCTGATGG
>CBDDGK010000083.1:0-28467 GCA_965227625.1 Neorhizobium sp.
TCCACCCGGGCCTTTCCTTTTCCAGAAAATTCCGTTATACGCCCGCCAGCACTTGGGGGTCCCGTTGGGGCTTCCATTGCTTTTCATGGCCAAAGCTGGACGACATCTCGGCTTCTGGCGTCCCTATTCCTCTTCAATAGAAAGGATCTTCCGATGTCGATCACTGCAGAGCGCAAAGCCGCCCTCATCAAGGAATACGCAACCGTTGAAGGCGACACCGGTTCTCCGGAAGTTCAGGTCGCAATCCTCACGGAGCGCATCAACAACCTGACCGATCACTTCAAGGGTCACAAGAAGGACAACCACTCCCGTCGTGGCCTTCTGACCATGGTTTCGAGCCGCCGTTCGCTTCTTGATTATCTCAAGAAGAAGGACGAAGGCCGTTACACCAAGCTCATCTCCGCTTTGGGTATCCGTCGCTAAGATATCTTCCGGCGGGCCTGGAGACAGAACCCGCCGGTCGCTTTCGGGCCTGGATTTTTTGAGATCCGCCCGATGACAAAGCTTCAGCCGTGCGCCAGATTGGCATGGCAGAAGCGCAGAGCAGTTCCAGCAAGAACGCCCAGTAAGAACGTTTGGCGGGTTTGCGTTCGGAATTGCAAAAAGACAAAATAGACGGAGCCGGATGGGCCGGAACCGTCAACTACCACCGACCCGTCATGGGGCAGGATTGCCGGATGCTTTAGGCCAGAGCTCCATGGGCCCCGATCGGGAAAGCCCAGGGTGCTTTGGCCAGGTTCTCGAAACCAAAGCCGTTTTGAGAAGCCTCCCGTTGTCTTGCCCATGATCGAGTCACAGATCGTGGTATTCCTTGCGCTGCGCCGGCAACGGCGATGCCTGGAATTTCCGCATTGAAGGACAAGACATGTTCAATACTCACTCCGTCGAAATCGAATGGGCCGGCCGCCCGCTGAAGCTGGAAACGGGCAAGATCGCCCGCCAGGCTGACGGCGCCGTTCTCGCCACCTACGGCGAAACCGTCGTTCTCGCCACGGTCGTTTCCGCCAAGGCTCCGAAGCCGGGCCAGGACTTCTTCCCGCTCACCGTCAACTACCAGGAAAAGACCTATGCCGCCGGCAAGATCCCGGGTGGCTATTTCAAGCGTGAAGGCCGTCCGTCGGAAAACGAAACCCTCGTTTCCCGCCTGATCGACCGCCCGATCCGCCCGCTCTTCCCGGAAGGCTACAAGAACGATACGCAGGTCGTCGTGACCGTCGTTCAGCATGACCTGGAAAACAACCCGGACATCCTGTCGATGATCGCCACCTCGGCGGCGCTGACGCTCTCCGGCGTTCCGTTCATGGGCCCGGTCGGCGGCGCACGCGTCGGTTATATCAACGGCGAATACATTCTGAACCCGCATCTCGACGAGATGGACGAGTCGGTTCTCGACCTCGTCGTCGCCGGTACGCACGACGCGGTTCTGATGGTTGAGTCCGAAGCCAAGGAACTCAACGAAGAAATCATGCTCGGCGCCGTCATGTTCGGCCACAAGGGCTTCCAGCCGGTTCTCGACGCGATCATCAAGCTCGCCGAAGTGGCCGCCAAGGAGCCGCGCGACTTCCAGCCGGAAGACCATTCCGAGCTCGAAGCCGAAATGCTGAAGCATTTCGAAGCCGAGCTGCGCGAAGGCTACAAGATCACCCAGAAGGCTGATCGTTACGCTGCCGTCGACGCCGTCAAGGCAAAGGTCAAGGCTCACTTCTTCCCGGAAGGCGTCGAGCCGAAGTACAGCGCCGAAGTCATCGGTGCCGTCTTCAAGCACCTGCAGGCGAAGATCGTTCGCTGGAACATCCTCGACACCAAGAGCCGTATCGACGGCCGCGACCTGTCGACCGTTCGCCCGATCGTATCGGAAGTCGGCCTCCTGCCGCGCACCCACGGTTCGTCGCTCTTCACCCGCGGTGAAACGCAGGCGATCGTCGTTGCCACCCTCGGCACCGGCGAAGACGAGCAGTATGTCGACTCGCTCACCGGCATGTACAAGGAGCGCTTCCTGCTCCATTACAACTTCCCGCCCTACTCGGTCGGCGAAACCGGTCGCATGGGCTCCCCGGGCCGCCGCGAAATCGGTCACGGCAAGCTCGCATGGCGCGCCATCCGTCCGATGCTGCCTTCTGCCGAGCAGTTCCCCTACACGCTGCGCGTCGTCTCCGAGATCACCGAGTCCAACGGCTCGTCCTCGATGGCAACTGTCTGCGGCACCTCGCTTGCTCTGATGGACGCAGGCGTTCCGCTGGCAAAGCCGGTTGCCGGTATCGCCATGGGCCTGATCCTCGAAGGTGATCGCTTTGCGGTTCTCTCCGACATCCTCGGCGACGAAGACCACCTCGGCGACATGGACTTCAAGGTTGCAGGCACCGCCGACGGCATCACCTCGCTGCAGATGGACATCAAGATCGCCGGTATCACCGAAGAGATCATGAAGGTCGCTCTTGAGCAGGCTCAGGGCGGTCGTACCCACATCCTCGGCGAAATGTCGAAGGCGATCTCCGAAGGCCGTTCGCAGCTCGGCGAATTCGCACCGCGCATCGAAGTCATGAACATCCCGGTCGACAAGATCCGTGAAGTCATCGGTTCGGGCGGCAAGGTCATCCGCGAAATCGTCGAAAAGACCGGCGCCAAGATCAACATCGAAGACGACGGCACGGTCAAGATCGCTTCCTCTTCCGGCAAGGAAATCGAAGCGGCCCGCAAGTGGATCCATTCGATCGTTGCTGAGCCGGAAGTCGGCGCCATCTACGAAGGCACGGTCGTCAAGACCGCCGACTTCGGCGCATTCGTCAACTTCTTCGGCGCCCGTGACGGCCTCGTGCACATCTCGCAGCTCGCTTCCGAGCGCGTTGCCAAGACCCAGGACGTCGTCAAGGAAGGCGACAAGGTCTGGGTCAAGCTGATGGGCTTCGACGAGCGCGGCAAGGTTCGTCTGTCGATGAAGGTCGTCGACCAGGCCACCGGCCAGGAAATCAAGAAGGCCGAAGGCGAAGCTGCCGAATAAGCTCGCTTTCACCTTGAAATAAACGAGGCGCGGAAGCTCTTCTTCCGCGCCTTTTCTGTATTATAACCACGACGATCCAATATCCGTCAGGGGACAAAAATGAGCCGCGACGCGCTGAAAACCCTCTTCCATCCTTTCGCGACCGAAGCCGTGCCAATGCCGGCTGCGGGCGAGCGCGTGCTGTTCCTTGGTGCGGAGGGCGGCAACGTCCTGCCTGACGGTTTCGAAGCCGATATCACCGCCGTGCAGCCCTTCCGGCCGCTGTTCCGCAAGCTGCGGGATGGCGCCTTTCCGGAGGCCGAGGGCAGCGATTACGACTTCGCGCTCGTTCTCTGCGGCAAGCATCGCGGCGAGAACGAGAACCGTATCTGCGAGGCTCTGGAGCGCGTTCGCGCCGGTGGCGTGATCGTCATTGCCGGCGGCAAGGAAGACGGTATCCAGCCGCTGCGCACCATGCTCTTGAAGCTCAATCTCGAGATCGACTACGCGCCGAAATATCACGGCGTGGCGATCTGGCTTGCCCGGCCGAAGAATGCCGATGATGCGATCGCAGCGCTGAAGAAGGCACCTGTGGCGTTCGAGGGCCGTTTCCAGGCCGCCGCCGGCATGTTCTCGCATGATCGTGTTGATGCCGGCTCCGAACTGCTCGCAAGCCGCCTGCCGACGGATTTCGACGGCAACGCCGCCGATTTCGGCGCCGGCTGGGGTTATCTTTCGGTCATGCTGGCCGAGAAGTCGCCGCGCACGAACCGTATCGATCTCTTCGAAGCCGATTACCAGGCACTGGAATTCGCCAAGCGCAATCTGGCCTTCAACTGCCCGGATCTCAATGCCCGCTTTTACTGGCAGGACCTGAGCGGCGAGCCGCCGAAGGAAAAATACGACCTGGTGATCATGAACCCACCCTTCCATGAGGCCCAGGCGGCTGATCCGGAACTCGGCAAGGCGATGATCCGCGCTGCTGCTGCTGCCATCAAGAACGGCGGCCGGATGCTGCTCGTCGCCAACCGCGGCCTACCCTACGAGCCGGTTCTGGCGGAAGGTTTCCGCGAGCACGGCGAGACTTGCCGCAACGCGCGTTTCAAGGTTCTGTGGGCGCGTAAATAGCGCGTCGCACGTCATCAGCCTGTAGAAATATTGGCGCAAACTTCATCGTATGGTAGAAACCCATGAGGGAGGACACGTGCGATGAAGCTGAAGCGGCTGACAATCGGGACTTTCAATCTTCTCAATCTGAACGAGCCGGGCCTGCCGATCTATACCGGGGACGGCTGGACGCAGGAACAGTACCACCGCAAGATTGAATGGACACAGCGCAACATCCAGCAGCTCAAGCCGGATGTTTTCGGCTTCCAGGAAGTCTGGCATGCGCAGTCGCTGCAGAACGCGCTGACGGCTTCCGGTCTTGCCAATGACTACGACCTCATCGCGCCGCCGGATGCGATCGGCAAACATATCGTTTGCGCTGCCATCGTCAAAAAAGGACTTTTGACGGGGCAGCCGAACTGGATCGTGAACTTCCCGGATAAATTCGTGCTGAAAAGCTCCGGAGACGACCCGCAGACGGGAAATATCGCCGTCAGGATCGATAGCTTCTCTCGTCCGGTCCTGCACTTCACGATCAAACCGCATGACAGCCACGAAGACGTGCATGTCTATGTCTGCCATTTCAAGTCCAAGGCGCCGACCCGGATCGACCAGGAGAGCTGGTACAAGGACGATAAGCCGACTTACAGCAAGCACACGACCGCGATCGGCGCAGCGCTATCGACCATACGCCGCACCGCCGAAGCTGCAGCCCTGCGCTTCATGTTAACCGAGCAGATGAAGGGCAACCGCACATCGGTCGTTGTGCTGGGCGACGTCAACGACGGTCAGCTCAGCAACACCGCCAATATCCTGACCGGCCAACCGCGCTTTCTGGTGGGGGATTCACTCGGTGGAGGCGATACGGCGCTTTACACGGCGCAGACGCTCCAGGAGTACCGCAGCACCCGCGATATCTATTATACGCACATCCATCAGGACATGATGGAGTCTCTCGACCACATCTTCGTCAGCGAAGAGTTCTACGACAACAGCCGACGGCGGATCTGGATGTTCGACGGGCTGACCATCAACAATGACCATCTGCATTTCGAAGATCATAAAGACAGCGGCACCAACGACCACGGTATCGTCTGCGCCGCGTTCAAGTACAAGCCGATCAAGACGGAAGCGGAAGCGATCGTCGAAGGGGATGGCTGAAATTCCACTCATCCGATTGCCAATCTTCTGGAGCAAACTAAAGTTGCTCCCGGTTGCCATTGGGGGATGGAGACATGCGGCGGCTTGCTGCTACCTTGGGAGTGATATTGGGCTGCGCATGCGTCGCCCGAGCCGATCCGCCGCAGATCACCTGGGAATGGTACAACACGGCAGAGACCTATCGAAACTACAAGGTCAAGGGTAGGGATGACCTTCGGATCTCCGCCCGCTACTTCCGTATGGCTGCGGAGAAGGGAAATTCCACCGCAGCCTACAAGCTGGGCGAAGCCTATGAGGAAGGCATCGGTGTCCCGAAGGATCCGGTCCAGGCGCTCCATTGGTATCGGCGAGCGGCCGAGCAAGGCGATAAACATGCCGAACTGAGGATCGGCTATTTTTATCAGAAGGGGATCGCCGTTTCGCGAGATCCGGTTGCAGCCGTCCAATGGTATCGGCTATCGGCCGCCAAGGATAATATCTGGGCCTATCACATGCTGGCCTTCATGCTCGCTGACGGCGAGGGTCTTCCGAAAGATCAAAAACTGGCCAAGGCCTATCTCGAAAAGAGCCTGCCCCAGACGAATGACCACTGGGCGAAATGGCAGCTTGCCCGTCTGATCATAGCCGACGATCCGGCACGGGCAAAACAGCTCCTGAAAGAAGCTTCGGCCGCCGGGAACACCCAAGCGGCCGAAGAATTGAAGCACTTCAAGTGATACTTGCCGGATAGGCGAACCGGATCTTATTCCGTATCCGCGTTCCTGAGCCGCTCGAGCGTCGGCAGCGAGGTGATGTTGTAGCCGGCATCCACATAATGAATTTCGCCGGTCACGCCGCGGGAGAGGTCGGACAGAAGGTAGAGCGCGGAGCCGCCGATGTCTTCGATCGTTGCGGTGCGGCGCAGCGGTGCGTTCTTCTGGTTCCAGGAATACATCGCGCGGGCGTCCGAAATGCCGGCGCCGGCAAGCGTGCGGACCGGGCCTGCGGAGATCGCGTTGACGCGGATATCCTTCGGGCCGTAATCGGCAGCCAGATAACGCACGGAGCCTTCCAGAGCCGCCTTGGCGACGCCCATGACGTTGTAATTCGGGATCACCCGCGTCGAGCCGCCATAGGTGAGCGTCAGCATCGAGCCGCCGTCCGTCATCAGCTCGGCAGCCCGCTTGGCGATCTCGGTGAAGGAGAAACAGGAGATCACCATCGTGCGGCTGAAATTGTCGCGCGAGGTATCGGCGTAAAGGCCCTTCAGCTCGTTCTTGTCGGAAAAGCCGATCGCGTGCACGACGAAATCGAGCTTGCCCCAGCGTTCCTTGATCGCCGCGAACGTGGCGTCGACCGAAGCGATATCCTCGACATCGCAAGGCACGATGAAGTCGGAATTGACCTCTGCAGCGAGCGGCTTCACCCGCTTGCCGAGCGCGTCGCCTTGATAGGTGAAGGCGAGCTCGGCGCCCTGCGCCGCGACCGCCTTGGAAATGCCCCAGGCGATCGAGTGATTATTGGCGACCCCCATGATCAGGCCGCGTTTTCCCTGCATGAATCCCGTCATGGAATTATCCGTTATAGCGCTGGAAGACGAGCGTGGCGTTGGTGCCGCCGAACCCGAAGGAGTTGGAAAGGACCGTATCGATCTTGGCATTGTCGATCCGCTTGCGGACGATCGGAACGCCATCGAATTCCGGGTCGAGGTTGTCGATATGGGCGCTTTCGCCGATGAAGCGTTCCTGCATCATCAGAAGGCCGTAGATCGATTCCTGCACGCCGGCACCGCCGAGCGAGTGGCCGGTCAACGACTTGGTCGACTGGATATGCGGGATCTTGTCGCCGAAAACGGTGCGAATCGCGCCAATTTCCTTGGAGTCGCCCACCGGCGTCGAGGTGCCGTGGGTGTTGATGTAGTCGACTTCGCCCTTCACGGTCGAAAGCGCCTGACGCATGCAGCGGATCGCGCCTTCCCCCGACGGAGCGACCATGTCGTAACCGTCCGAAGTCGCACCGTAACCGGTGATCTCTGCGTAGATCTTGGCGCCGCGCGCCTTGGCATGCTCGAGTTCTTCGAGAACCAGCACGCCCGCACCGCCGGCAATGACGAAACCGTCGCGGTCGGCGTCATAGGCGCGCGAAGCACGATCCGGATTGTTGTTGTACTTGGTGGACATGGCGCCCATGGCATCGAACAGGTTCGACATGGTCCAGTCGAGATCTTCGTGCCCGCCGGCGAACATCACGTCTTGCTTGCCCCACTGGATCATCTCCGCCGCGTTGCCGATGCAATGCGCCGAGGTCGAGCAGGCCGACGAGATCGAGTAGTTGACACCGTGGATCTTGAACCAGGTCGCGAGCGTGGCCGATGCGGTGGACGACATCGCCTTCGGCACGGCGAACGGGCCGATGCGCTTCGGGCTGTTGTTCTTGAGGGTGATCTCGGCGGCTTCGATCAGCGTTCGGGTGGACGGACCGCCCGAACCCATGATGATGCCGGTGCGTTCGTTCTCGCTGTAATCCTTCTCATCGAGACCGGAATCGGCGATCGCCTGCTTCATGGCGACGTGGTTCCAGGCGCCGCCCTGGCTGAGGAAACGCATGGCGCGACGGTCGACGAGTTCGGCCAGTTCCGCCTGGCCGAGTTTCGGGCTGCCCCAGACCTGGCACTTGAAGCCATGCTCCGCAAAGTCGGGCGAAAAGGAAATCCCGGACTTCGCCTGACGCAAGGATTCGGTGACTTCGGCGGCATCGCTTCCGATCGAGGATACGATGCCGAGACCTGTTACAACTACCCGTCTCATTTCTCGGACCTTCTGATGATTGAGATTGGACAAGAACGCCGGATCAGGCGGTCTTGTCTTTCGACAGACCGACGCGCAGGTCGGTTGCCTGGTAAATGGTTTCGCCATCCGCCTTCAGCCAGCCGTCGGCTGTGCCGAGTACGAGCCGGCCGCGCATGACGCGCTTGAAATCGATGCCGTATTCCAGAAGCTTGGTGTCCGGGCGGATCATGCCCTTGAACTTCACTTCGCCGGTCGACAGCGCCATGCCGCGGCCCGGTTCGCCGAGCCAGCCCAGGAAGAAACCGGTCAGCTGCCACATACCGTCAAGGCCGAGGCAGCCCGGCATGATCGGATTGCCTTCGAAATGGCAGGGGAAGTACCAGTCATCCGGCTTAACGTCGTATTCGGCGCGGAGGTAACCCTTGTCGAATACACCGCCCGTTTCGGAAATGTCCGTGATCCGATGCACCATCAGCATGGGCGGCAGGGGGAGCTGCGCGTTGCCGGGTCCGAACAGTTCGCCATGTGCGCAGGCGATGAGTTCGTCATACGAGAAGCTAGACTGTCTGGCTGTCATAGGTTTCCGTTCCCCCCGTTTAAACCTTTTGTTTCCGAAGCTTTATTGCAAGATCGGACGGAATTGAAGCTTATCGATGGTCGCAGGTCTTAAGCCTTGGGGACGACTGCTGGACACTGGAACATCTCTTCGTTTAGGTCCGCATATAGGAAGCGGTGGGCGCAAACCAGAGGTAAATGGCCGAAATAACGCGATTTTGCCGAAGGGACGGGAGGTATCCTCCAGAAACTATTGAAAGTGCTGGCCGTAAAAGTTATATCAGAAAGTCAAGATACCTGATAACGGCGCAAACGGCGGGAGCTGGCAGGCAGTATGGCAGAGGCCATTGTGGACATCGAGACGAGACTGCGCCATTGCGGCCTGCGTCCGACACGGCAGCGTATTGCGCTTGCCGACCTGTTGTTTGCCAAGGGTGACCGCCACCTGACGGTCGAGGAACTACATGAGGAAGCGCAGGATGCCGGCGTGCCGGTGTCGCTCGCAACCGTCTACAATACGCTTCATCAGTTCACCGAAGCCGGGATGATCCGCGTTCTCGCCGTCGAAAGCGCCAAGACCTATTTCGACACCAATATCTCCGATCATCACCACTTCTTCGTCGAAGGCCGTAACGAGGTTCTCGACATTCCAGTGAGCAATCTGGAGATCGGCAATCTGCCGGAAGCGCCGGAAGGCATGGAAATCGCCCATGTCGACGTGATCATCCGGCTGCGCGAAAAGCGCTCCTGACCAAAATTAGTCCTGCCCCTTCTTGCCCTTGATCGCCTCGTCCTGAGGGCGGCCCGGCCGTGGCCGATACCGCGGCAGCGTCCAGCCGTAGTGAATCGCGCCGCCACGCATGGCGAAGGCGATCGCGACGCCGAAACCGGAACTCACCACCAACGGCAATCCCAGCATATGAGCCGCCGTGAAGCCTGCGGCGCCGGCAAGGGCCGCGGTGATATAGATTTCCGGCCGGAGCAGAACCGAGGGTTCGTTGGCAAGCAGATCGCGCAGGATGCCGCCGAAGGCTGCGGTCAACGCGCCGGTGACGATCGCGATCGTCGGGGAGCCGGTCGCCGCCAGGCCCTTGGCGGCGCCGAGCACGCTATAGGCGGCAAGCCCCACCGCATCCAGCCAGATCAGCAGCCGGTAGCGCCATTCCACCCGGTGGGCGGTAAAAAACACGAAGGCGCCTGCGGTGACGCAGATCAGGATATAGGTCGGCTCCAGCACCCAGAAGACCGGCGTGCGGCCAAGGATGATGTCGCGCAGCGTGCCGCCGCCAAGCCCGGTGACCGCCGCGAAAAACAGGAAGCCGACGAGGTCCAGCTCCTTGCGGGAGGCGGCAAGCGCCCCCGTCGCGGCAAACAGCGCGATGCCGGCATAATCGAGTATCGTCAGCAGCGACATGTCAGGTCCTCAAGGCATCGCGGCGTTAAGCGTCGCGCAAGTGCAGGCCGTTAGCATAACCGCCGATCGTTACGCGCGTCATCCGTTGCCGCGCGCCTTGAACAGATGAATTTGCGGAGAACCGCCCGTGAAAAAGCTCCTGATCGTCTTGATGCAGGCCTTGGTCCTAATGCTCTGGCCAACACTCGGTTTTGCCCAGCAGCCGCAGCGTTTCACCGATCCGGAAATCTACGAGAAGGATTATTTCCGCAAGGACTGCAAGGTGGCCGATTTCGGGCCGGGCTTCATCAAGCGATTCGACATCAACAATGATGGCATGCCCGACGTGGTGACCAACCAGTCCGAGTTGACCTGTGATGGCGTGAAGGGCCCGCGCTGCACCGCCGAAGGCTGCCCTTACAATTTCTATGTTCAGCTCAAGGAGGGCGGCTACATCATGGTCGCCACCGCCGTGATCTATAACTATGATTTTGTGCAGTATTTCGGCAACATGGTGTTCGAGCTGACCATGCATCCGCGCTATTGCGGCCGCACCGACGCGGTACCCTGCGAGATGCGCGCCCGGGTGCGCGGCCTCAATTTCAATATCCTGTCGAAGAAATAAGACGCCTGACCGTTCATTTTGGAAAGATCGAATCGATCCGGCCCGCAAGGTAATAGGCCGTCAGGCTCATCCATTCCCGCGTGGCGGTCGTGGTGATCTGTGCATTCAGCGCCGGTTGGGTGAAATCGAGCGACAGGCCGACCACGCCGCTCGTGCGATAATCGACCGGCCAGGGCGTCACCGCGATACCGGCCTTGCGGAAAAGGCCGACCGAGCGTGGCATGTGGAAACCCGAGGTGATCAGCAGGCAGTTTTCCAGCCCCTGCGCCTTCAGAAGCTCGGCCGTATTGGTGCTGTTTTCATAGGTCGTGCGCGATGTGTTTTCCTTGATCAGCCGCTCCGGGCCTATACCGAAAGCGGAAAAGAAACGCTCGGCCGTCTGCGCCTCGCCCTCATAGCCGCCGCTGATCGAGCCGTCACCGCCGGAAACCAGAATGCGCGACTGCGGATGATTGCGGGCGAGCCGCAGGGCCTCGACGAATCGGTCGGCCGCTTGATTGAGTTCGATGCCGCCGCGCGCTGTGTTGATCTCGTTGTCGAAGGCACCGCCCAGCACGATCATGCAGGATATTTCGGAGGGATCGGTCGCCGGTTTCGCAAACCGTGCCTCCAGCACCTGCAGCGCAACGGTACCCGTCGTGGTGAACAACGTCACGAACAGGATGATCGCTGCGAGCAGTGCCGAAAACCCGCCGAGCCTGCGCCACCCCAGAAAGGCGACCAGAGTGGCAAAAGCGGAGAGCAGAAAAGCCATGGAAAGCGGCTGGGCGAAAACCCAGAAAAGCTTCGTGATCAGAAACATCCATTCTCCGAAATTTTAAGCGCGACGGCGGGCGGGCACGATCGGCTGCTGGAAATGCAGTTGCAATGGGCGCGGCAGAAGCGCCGTCGCCAAGGCAACCACAAGAGCCAGAACCGACACGACCCATAGCGCATCGCTGCCTGCATATTTCGTCAAAAAAGCGCCCGAGATCGCGCCGCAGGCCATTCCCGTCCAGGGAACGGTCTGGATGACCCAGCCCGTCGGGTTCCGATCACCGATCAGCCAGCGGCCGATGCCGCGGCCAAAGCGCGACAACGCGCCGGTTACATAGGTCAGCCCGATCGGCAGGCCTTCGATATGCTCGACTGTGGCATTGATCATGCCCATCGACAGCACGATCAGGTAGAATTGCAGGCGTGGATAGGTGTCACCCGATACGGTCGAGGCCAGCGCCAGCACGATCGCCACGCCCGTCAGCACCACGAACGTCCGCTTTGCCGAAACCGTGTGCGCCAGCACGATGCCGAGCGCATTGCCAGCGATGAAGACCCAAAGTGCTGCAAACAGGATGATCGCATGCGAATAATCGCCGCCGGCAAAGGCGAGTGCTGCCCGCGTCGTATTGCCGGTCATGAAGGACACGAAATCGCCGGAGAGCAATAGCCCCACCGCATCCGCCATACCCGCGACGAAAGAGATCGCCGCAACGAGCGCCAGGCCCGTTATGGTGCGTCGTCTTCGGATGAGGATGCGTCGTCTCGCTCTGCTCATGGTCCGCCGTAAATGCCTCGCTTTATTCGAAAGCGATCGGTTGTGGGTATAGCCCCTCACCCTCTCCCTGTTCTGACGGGGAGAGCGGACGTGCCCATCTCCAACGTCAAGAGTGAAGGAGCCGGTGCGGCATAGTTCCTTCTCCCCGTCAGAACGGGGAGAAGGTGCCGGCAGGCGGATGAGGGGCTACCTTTGTGAAGTCCCATCTCTCCATCGTCGGCACCGTCAGGCTTTGATCCATGACAAGCCTACGCGGTGAGTAGGAAAGAAATCGCAAATCCGGCAGAAAAACCGAGTCTGTGTCAGGCGCCGAGATAGGCCTCGATGCCCTTTGCCGCCGCGCGGCCCGTGGCAAAACAGGCGGTCAGCAGATAACCGCCGGTCGGCGCTTCCCAATCCAGCATTTCACCCGCCGCGAACAGGCCGGGCAGGGGCTTCAGCATGAAGTTGCCGTCGACCTGATCCCAGGAGATGCCACCCGCCGATGAAATCGCCTCGGCGATCGGCCGTGGACTCAGGAGCGGGATCGACAGGGCCTTGATCGCCTCGGCCAGCTCGCCGGGCACCATGCGGTTGACGTCGGGCACCAGCTCACGCAGCAATGCACCCTTGACGCCTTCCAGCCCCGCACCCTTGCGCAACCGGTTGGAGAAACTTGCCTTGATATCCTGACGGGCAAGATCGCGGGAAAGCCGTTCTGCAGTTCGGCCCGGCATCAGATCGACGATCAACGCGGCTTCGCCTTCATCCGCCAGCCTGTCCCGCAGCGCTGCCGAATGGGCATAAACCAGACTTCCCTCGATTCCGTGTTTTGAGACCACGAATTCGCCCTGAAACGTTCCTGCGTCGGATGTGGTTGAGACCGATTTCAACGGCTCGCCAGCAAAACGGTCGCGAAACGTCTCGCTCCAGGCGACGTCAAACCCGCAATTGGCCGGCTGAAGATCGCGGATCTCGACACCCTTTTGCCGAAGCCAGGTAACCCAGGCCGCATCCGAGCCGAGCCGTGGCCAACTTGCGCCGCCGAGCGCCAGCAGGGCGGCATCCGGCCGGACGCTGATCTCGCCCTCCGGCGTTTGGAAACGATATCCGTCTCCATCGAAGCCGATCCAGCGATGGCGGTTTTTCAGGGCGGCGCCCTGAGCCTCCAACCGCCGCAGCCAGGCGCGCAGGAGAGGGGATGCTTTCATCACGGTCGGAAACACCCGGCCGGACGTGCCGACGAAGGTTTCGGTGCCAAGACTTGCCGCCCATGCCCGCACGTCGTTCGGCGTGAAGGCATTGAAAGCCGGCCGCAGCCGTGCAGACGAAGCCCCAAACCGTTCCGCAAACCGGGAAAACGCTTCCGAATGGGTGATGTTGAGCCCGGATTTGCCCGCGAGCAGGAATTTTCGCCCGAAGGTCGGCATCGCTTCATAAACGGTCACGGCATGCCCGGCGGCGGAAAGCACTTCCGCCGCCATCAGTCCGGCCGGTCCGCCGCCGATGATCGCTACCTGTTTCATGACTTCCGGTTAAGGCAGATCAGGCGATTTTGCCATAGCCTCCGGCCGTCGGCGTGATCACGGTGACGGCTTCGCCGGCATCGATGATGGTCTGGTCGCAGCCCTGAAGCTCTTCGATCCGGCCATCGAGACGACGCACCGTGGTCTTGCCCATCTGGCCTTCTTCGCCGCCGCCAAGCCCGTGCGGTTTGATCGTCCGGTGCGAGGAGAGGATGGCGCAATCCATCTTTTCGAGGAACCGGATCGTCCGCTTCGTGCCGTTGCCGGCCGGGAATTGTCCCTTGCCGCCCGAGGCTTCCCGGATGTGGAAGTCCTCAAGCAGAACCGGATAACGGGTTTCCAGGATTTCCGGATCGGTGAGGCGCGAATTGGTCATGTGGACATGAACCGCATCCGTGCCGGCAAAACCGGTGCCGTCGTTGTACTGACCGGCCGGCGAGCCGGAGCACAGCGTCTCGTAATACTGGTAGACGGCATTGCCGAAGGTCAGGTTGTTCATCGAACCCTGGCTGGCGGCGATGGCGCCGAGTGCGCCGAACAGTGTGTTGGTGACGTGCTGCGAGGTCTCAACGTTGCCGGCAACGACCGCCGCCGGATATTGCGGCTTCAGCATCGAACCTTCCGGCACGATGATGCGGATCGGCCGCAGGCAGCCGGCATTCATCGGAATCGAGCTTTCGACCATGACGCGGAAGACGTAAAGCACGGCCGCGCGGGTGACCGGTTCCGGCGCATTGAAGTTGTTCTTCTTCTGCTCGCTGGTGCCGGTGAAATCGACGGTCGCTTCGCGCTTTTCCTTGTCGATGGTGATCTTCACCTTGATCGTGCTGCCCTGATCGGTCGCGTAGGAAAACTCCGCGTCGTTGAGCTTGGCCAGAACCCGGCGAACGCTTTCCTCCGCATTGTCCTGCACATGCGCCATATAGGCCTGCACGACGGGGAGCCCGAACTGCGCGATCATCTTGCGCATTTCATGCACGCCCTTTTCGTTGGCGGCGATCTGCGCGCGCAGGTCGGCAACGTTCTGGGGCACGTTACGGGCCGGATAGGGGTGGTCGGACAGAAGCCTGGTGATACCGGCCTCGTCGAACCGGCCGCGATCGACCAAGAGCACGTTGTCGAACAATACGCCTTCTTCATCGACGGTCGTCGCGAGCGGCGTCATCGAACCCGGAGCCGTGCCGCCGACATCGGCGTGGTGGCCGCGCGAGGCGACGTAGAACAGGATCTTTTCGCCCTTCTCGTTAAAGACGGGCGTGACGACGGTGATATCTGGCAGATGCGTGCCGCCATTATACGGCGCGTTCAGCGCAAACACGTCGCCAGGACGGATCTTTCCCTGGTTCTGCGCGATGATCGTTTCGACCGAGCGGTCCATCGAGCCGAGATGCACCGGCATGTGCGGGGCATTCGCCACCAGCGCGCCGTTCTCGTCGAAAACGGCGCAGGAGAAGTCCAGTCGCTCCTTGATGTTGACGGAGGATGCGGTGTTCTGCAGCGTCACGCCCATCTGTTCGGCAATCGACATGAACAGGTTGTTGAACACTTCGAGCAGAACCGGATCGGCCTGCGTGCCGATCGGCTTGGCGCGCGAAAGCTCGGCGACGCGCTTCAGCACGACGTGGTTCAGCTTGGTGATCTCGAATGCCCAGCCGTCTTCGACGACGATCGTCTGGTGCGGCTCGACGATCAGGCACGGGCCGTTTGCACGGGCACCCGGTTTGATCTCGGCGCGGCGGTAGACCGGCGCGTCGCGCCATGCGCCGCTGGAGAAGAACTTTGTCTGCTCGCCAGCGTCCGGTGCGGCGGTATCCAGCGCAAATTCCGCCTCATTGGAATCCGCACCGCCGCCGATTGCTTCGACTTCATAGGCTTCGAAAATGATTTCGCGGTTTTCGAAGATAAAGCCGAACTGCTTCTTGTGGGCAGTTTCGAAAGCCATCGTCATGTCGGCGGCGTCGGTCACGGTGACCGGCAGCGTCGTGTCCGTGCCCTGATAACGCAGGTGAGCGCGGTGCAGCACATCCGTCTCCGCATCGGAAACGCCCTGCGAGGCCATTTCCTCGACCACGCTTGTGGTCAGCTCATCACGGATGGGTCCGAGCGAGGCAAGCGCGGCAGCAAGTTCCTGTGAAACCGTGCGTTGACGGGTAGCGCGGATATCCGCCAGACCCATGCCGTAGGCGGAGAGAATGCCCGAGAAGGGGTGGATGAGAACCGTCGAGATACCGAGTGCATCCGCCGTCAGGCAGGCGTGCTGGCCGCCCGCGCCGCCGAAACAGGTCAGTACGTAGTTCGTGACGTCGTAACCGCGCTGGACGCTGATCTTTTTGACGGCATTGGCCATGTTCTCAACCGCGATGGCGAGGAAGCCGTCGGCCACCTCTTCCGGCGAACGGCCGTCGCCGATCACCTTGGCCATGTCTTCGAAGGCCACACGCACCGCATCCGCATCGAGCGGCTGGTCGCGGTTCGGGCCGAAGATGGCCGGAAACAGTTTTGGCGAAAGTTTGCCGAGCATGACATTCGCATCGGTCACGGTCAGCGGGCCGCCACGACGGTATGCCTTCGGGCCGGGATTGGCGCCGGCAGAATCCGGGCCGACGCGGAAACGGCCGTTTTCGAAATGCAGGATGGAGCCGCCGCCGGCCGCCACCGTGTGGATCGACATCATCGGCGCACGCATGCGCACGCCCGCGACTTCCGTCTCGAACGAGCGCTCCAGCTCGCCGTCATAGTGGGAGACGTCGGTGGACGTGCCGCCCATGTCGAAACCGATCATCCGGTCGAAGCCCGCAAGCCGCGAGGTTTCCACCGCGCCGACCACGCCGCCGGCAGGACCGGACAGGATCGCGTCCTTGCCCTGGAACAGGCGTGCGGCGGTGAGGCCGCCGGAGGACTGCATGAACATCAACTGGGCGCCGCTCTGGCCCTCTTCGAGCCCGGTGCCGAGTTCACCTGCTACCTGCTCCACGTAACGGCGCAGGATCGGCGAGAGATAGGCATCGACCACGGTCGTATCGCCACGGCCGACCAGCTTGATCAGCGGCGAAACCTCATGGCTGACGGAAACCTGCGTGAAGCCGATCTCGCGGGCGATCTGAGCGACCAGCTGTTCATGTGCCGGGAAGCGATAGGCATGCATGAAGACGATTGCGATGGCGCGGAAACCGGCATCGAACTGAGCCTGCAGATCGGCGCGGATCGCTGTCTCATTCGGCGCGGCTTCAACTGTGCCGTCGGCGCGGACGCGCTCGTCCACCTCGACCACGGCGCTGTAAAGCAGTTCCGGCTTGATGATCTTCTTGGCGAAAATGTCGGCGCGGGCCTGATAACCGATCGCCAGTGCATCGCGGAAGCCGCGCGTGGTGACGAGAAGCGTGCGCTCGCCCTTGCGCTCCAAGAGCGCATTGGTGGCAACCGTCGTGCCCATCTTCACCGCGCCGATGGCGTCGGCGGGGATCGGCTGGCCGGCGGACAGGCCGAGCAATTCGCGAATGCCCTGCACGGCGGCATCGCGATAAGCTTCCGGGTTTTCGGATAGAACCTTATGGGCCTTCAGCGTCCCGTCCGGCTGCCGCCCGACGATATCGGTAAACGTGCCGCCGCGATCGATCCAGAAATCCCACTTGTTATCGGCCATATCCCGCCCCTGCTTTCGAATGCATCAATTGCGATAACGAAAACATTTCGTCGATAAAACGTCAATGATTAGTTGACAGGAAAATGACTGTTCAGCATCATGCCACCAGAACGGGCAAAGGTAGCCGGTATTCAAAGAGCTCCCGCCCCGTTGCAACCGGCAACCGAGGGGAGCCGACCATGTCTTTTTGCCGCCTTTGCCCGCGGAGGACAACCCATGTCCACCGTTGATACCCGTCATAGCATCTTTCCCGATTGGCTGCGTCGCTCGCTCGACGGGCTTTATCTCGTTTCCGGCTGGATGGCCGGGCTGTTTCTCATCGCCATCTTTCTCCTGATGATGGCGCTGTCTGCCGGGCGCCCGCTCGATATCGACGTGCCGGCCGGCGACGATTTCGCCTCCTGGTGCATGGCTGCCAGCGCCTTCCTGGGGCTCGCCCATACCTTTCGCTCCGGTGAAATGATCCGCGTCGGCCTGCTGGTCGAGCGCATCAAGGGGCCGGCGAGGCAGATAGTCGAAGTCATCGCGCTGATGATCGGCACGATCGCGCTCGTCTATTTCGCCTGGTTCGCCTTCGACATGACGCTGACGTCCTACCGCTTCAACGACCTGTCCCAAGGGGTCATCGCGGTGCCGCTGTGGATTCCGCAACTCGGCTTTTGCGGCGGAATGATCATCCTCGCCATCGCCTTCGTCGACGAGCTCCTGCACGTCATCTTTGGCGGCTCGCCGCGCTACGAGAAACCGGAACCGGAAACGGCCGAGGAAGTCATCGAGCGTGCCATCCAGAGCGGGGCGTGATGCATGGGAACGATCGAACTTGTTGAAATAGCGGGCGTCGTTCTCGTCGCCCTGCTTGCACTATTGGCCGCCGGCGTCTGGATCGGCATTTCGCTGCTGATCTGCGGCTTCATTGCCATGCTCTTCGTGCCGGGCATCCCGATCGGCGCGGTGCTGGCGACGAATTCCTGGAGCAATGGCGCCTCCTGGTCGCTGGCCGCCCTGCCGCTGTTCGTTTGGATGGGGGAAATCCTGTTCCGGACGCGGCTTTCGGAGGAAATGTTTCGCGGCCTGTCGCCCTGGCTCGGCTGGCTGCCGGGCCGGCTCATGCATGTCAACGTGCTGGGTTGCGGCCTGTTCGGCTCCATTTCCGGATCGTCGGCCGCGACCACGGCGATGATCGCCAAGATCGCCCTGCCGGAATTGAAGAAGCGCGGTTATGACGAAATGGTCAGCCTCGGTTCGCTGGCCGGCGCCGGCACGCTCGGTATCCTCATCCCGCCGTCCATCACCATGGTGGTTTATGCGGTGGCGGCGAATGTCTCGATCATCCAGATATTCCTCGCCGGCTTCCTGCCGAGCCTCATCGTCATGGTGCTTTATTCCGGTTACATCATCGTCTGGTCGATGCTGAATCCGGACAAGCAGCCGCCGGCCCCGCCGAAGATGAGCCTCAGGGAAAAGCTGAAGGAATCGGCCAACCTCATCCCGGTCTCCCTGCTGATCATCATGGTCTTCGCAACGCTGATTCTCGGCTGGGCGACGGCGACGGAATGCGCGGCCTGGGGCGTGCTCGGCTCGCTCGCCATCGCCGCATGGTCGCGTACGCTCACCTGGAAATCCTTCTGGGACAGCGTCATGGGCGCAACCCGGCTCACCTGCATGATCATGCTGATCCTGACGGGCGCTGGCTTCATGTCTATCGCCATGGGTTATACCGGCATTCCGAACGCGCTCGCCGCCTGGGTCGACAGTTTCAACTTGAGCCCCTTCGCGCTGATCGCCGTGCTCACCGTCATGTATATCCTGCTCGGTGCCGCGCTCGATGGCCTCTCGATGATCGTGCTGACCACGGTCGTCGTTCTGCCGATGATCCAGCAGGCCGGTTTCGACCTCGTCTGGTTCGGCATCTTCCTGGTGCTGATCGTCGAAATGGCGGAAGTCTCTCCGCCGGTCGGCTTCAACCTCTTCGTCCTGCAGACGATGAGCGGCCGCGACAGCCTGACTGTCGCAAAGGCTTCGCTGCCGTTCTTCTTCCTGCTTGTGGCGACCGTCGCCATCATCACGGTCTTCCCGGATATCGTGATGGTCCTGCCGAGAATGGCATTTCCGGGTTAATCGAAGACAAGAAAAGGGAACTATAATGAGGAAGATAATCTCTACGTTCATCCGGGCCGGCGTTGCCGGTGCTGCTCTTCTCGCCACGTCCGGTGCAGCCTTCGCCCAGACCGCCTGGGTCCTGCCGTCCGCCTATCCGCCGGCAAACTATCACGTCGAAAACCTGATGCAGTTTGCCAAGGAGGTCGAGACGGCCTCGGGCGGCAAGCTGAAGATCACCGTTCATCCGAACGCGTCGCTCTTCAAGGCGCCGGATATCAAGCGCGCCGTGCAGACCGGCCAGGCGCAGGCCGGCGAAGTGCTGATCTCGCTGCACGAGAACGAAAACCCGGTCTTCGGCATCGACGTCGTGCCTTTCCTGGCAACCAGTTTCGACCAGTCGAAGAAGCTTTACACGGCTTCCAAGCCGGCCATCGAAAAGGCGCTCGATGCACAGGGCCTCAAGCTCCTCTACGCCACGCCGTGGCCGCCGCAGGGCATCTTCACCAAGAAGGACGTCGGAAGCGTAGCCGACCTGAAGGGCCTGAAGTGGCGCGCCTATAACGTCGGGACCTCGCGTATCGCCGAACTCGTCAGCGCCCAGCCGGTCACCGTTCAGGCAGCCGAACTGCCGCAGGCACTCGCCACCGGCGTCGTCGACGGCCTGATGACCTCCAGCGCCACCGGCGTCGATTCGAAGATCTGGGAATCGCTCACCCACTATTACGATACCCAGGCCTGGATCCCGAAGAACGTCATCTTCGTCAACAAGGCTGCCTTTGCAGGTCTCGACCCGGCCGTCCAGAAGGCCGTCACCGATGCCGCCGTTGCGGCCGAAACACGCGGCTGGGCACTCGGTGCCGAAAAGACCAGCGCCTACATGGAAACGCTCAAGAAGAACGGCATGAAGGTGATCGAGCCAAGCGCCGATCTGAAGAAGGGCCTGGCCGATGTCGGCGCCAAGCTGACGGAGGACTGGTCGAAAAAGGCTGGTGCCGATGGCGCTGCCATTCTGGACGCATATAAGAAGATGTGATTTGAGGGGCGCCGCGGCCGGATTGGTCGCGGCGCACTCGTTTCGGGAGGAAAAATCATGTCATCGGAAATGAATGAACTGGGTCCGATCGTGTCCTCCGGCCATCTGGCAAGCGGCGCGCTTCCGGCTTTGTCGGAAATCGAATTCGGCATGATCATGCTGAACCATGCCTTCAGCCGCTGGATGGTGCGCTGCATGGCCGCCGCCGGCGTGCCGGACCTGTCGGCCATCGACATTCTCGTGCTGCACAACATCAACAGCCGCAACAAACCGAAGACGCTGGCCGATATCGCTCTGGTCCTCAACATAGAGGACACGCATGTCGTCACCTACGCGCTGAAGAAGCTGGAGCGCCTGAAGCTGATCAAATCCGGCCGTCGCGGCAAGGAAAAGCTTGTCATGACCACGGAAGCCGGCGCCGATGCCTGCACCCGTTACAAGGCGATGCGCGAAAGCCTGCTGGTCAAGTCGGTTCTGGCGACGGAAGTCTCGGCGGATTCGCTGTCGGAGGTGGCCGCCCGCCTGCGTGCCCTTTCAGGGCATTACGATCAGGCTGCAAGAGCCGCAGCTTCGCTCTGAAGCAAGCTTCAGCAAACGTGCAACGCGATTTTGCGTCCGGAGTTGCGTTGGAAAAATCTTAAGAAAACAGCGCATCCATCATCGGATGGGCCGCGTCTTCCATGCCGTCGAGCACGTTGAAATGGTGCCGGTCGGGTTCTTCAACGACGTCTGTTTCCGCGCCCAACCCCTTCCAGATGCTGGCAAGCAGGGCATTCTGACGAATGAATTCCGAACGTTCGCCCGCACCCACCCAGCAGGTCACCCGAGCATCCGGCATGGGCTCCAGAAGGGCAGGGCTTTCGCGATAGGCCTCGTCCCGGTCGATCCGCTGTTTTTCGTTCATCTTGGTGGTGAGAAGCGGACGCAGATCATGCACGCCGGAAAGCGAAACGACATTGGCGATACGGCTGCGCACCTCGTCCGATAGCGGAGACGTGGCGGAAATCATCCGCGTTACCAGATGCCCTCCGGCCGAATGTCCGATCAACCGGATCGGCCCGCCAATTTCCTTGGCCGCAGCCTCGATGGCTTTGCCGATTTCGGCCGTGATGTCGGCGATCCGGTTTTCCGGCGCCAGCGTGTACATCGGCATGGCGACCGCATATCCGCGCTCCACGGCGCCGCGGGCGTAATGTGACCAATAGCTGTTGTCGAGCGCGATCCAGAAGCCGCCGTGCACGAAGACGACGAGCCCTTTTGGCGTGCCTTCCGGCAGAAAAAGATCGAAGCGGTTGCGTGGTTTGTCGCCATAGGCCAGCCCGAGCTTGGCGCGCCCGGCGGCGGTCAAGGTCTCGCGATATTGCCGCGCCGGCTCCACCCAGGCGGCTGGCCAGCGGTCGCCCTGGGGAATGTTGATGCCGTTGGCATAGGCATTGTCCCAGTCGGTGATCCGGTGGCGCATTCTCTGTTTCTCCCTCGACGCATGCCCGATTTTGCGCGCATACCGGCTCCGCCGCTCAAAGCGCGGACGCCATCCTCCGCTTGAAAATAGCCCGCTGCGAAAATTATTACAAACTTAAAATTTCTCTCTTGCAACCGATCGGAAGCAGTGCTTTTCTGAATGAAAGGCAAAAAGCCGCATCGATAAAAATATTTGGGAACATCAATATGCTGGGACCGTCAGGCCATCAGGATACGTTTGCCCGCGATAATCTTCCGCCCGTCGATCAGTGGCCGGAGATCAAGCTTGAGGGCTTCGAATACCCGGAATGGATGAATGCGGCGGTCGAGCTGACCGACCGCATGGTGGAAAAGGGTTTTGGCGATAACACCGCCCTGATCGGCAATGGCCGTCGTCGTACCTACAAGGAATTGTCCGACTGGACGAACCGCATCGCCCGCGCGTTGACCGAGGATTACGGCCTGAAGCCCGGAAACCGCGTGCTGATCCGCTCCGCCAACAACCCGGCCATGGTCGCCTGCTGGCTGGCGGCGACGAAGGCTGGCGCCGTCGTGGTCAACACCATGCCGATGCTGCGCGCCGGAGAGCTTGCCAAGATCATCGACAAGGCCGAAATCACCATGGCGCTCTGTGATACGCGCCTGATGGATGATCTGATTGCCTGTGCCAAGGAAAGCAAGTTCCTGAAACAGGTCATCGGTTTCGACGGCACCGCCAATCACGACGCCGAACTCGATCGCGCCGCGCTCAACAAGCCGGTGCGCTTTGAGTCCGTGAAGACCGGCCGTGATGACGTCGCACTTCTGGGTTTCACCTCCGGCTCGACCGGCATCCCCAAGGCGACGATGCACTTTCATCGCGATATCCTGATCATCGCGGATGCCTATGCCAAGGAAGTGCTGAATGTAACGCCGGACGACGTTTTCGTTGGTTCGCCGCCGCTCGCCTTCACCTTCGGCCTCGGCGGCCTTGCCGTCTTCCCGCTGCGTTTCGGGGCCGCCGCGACGCTTCTTGAACAGGCCACGCCGCCGAAAATGATTGAGATCATCGAGACCTACAAGGCGACGATCAGCTTCACGGCACCCACCGCCTACCGAGCCATGCTGGCCGCGATGGATGCCGGCGCCGACCTCTCGTCGCTCCGCATCGCCGTTTCCGCCGGCGAAACGCTGCCTGGCCCGGTTTTCGACGAATGGGTCGCCAAGACCGGCAAGCCGATCCTCGATGGCATCGGCGCCACCGAAATGCTGCATATCTTCATCTCCAACCGGCTGGGCGACAGCAAAGCCGCCTGCACCGGCAAGCCGCTGACCGGCTACGAGGCGATTATCTTCGATGAGGACATGAACCCGGTAAAGCCCGGTACGATCGGTCGTTTGGCTGTCAAAGGCCCGATCGGCTGCCGTTATCTCGCCGACGAGCGCCAGAAGGATTACGTCAAGAACGGCTGGAACCTGACGGGCGACAGCTTTGTCGAAGACGAGGACGGCTATTTCCACTTCGCCGCCCGCTCCGACGACATGATCATCTCCGCCGGCTACAACATCGCCGGTCCGGAAGTCGAAGCGGCTCTCCTGAAGCACGACGCGGTTCTGGAATGCGCCGTGATCGGTGCGTCGGACGATGCGCGCGGCACGATCGTCGAGGCGCATGTGGTCCTCGCCAAGGGTTTCGAAGCCAGCGAACTGCTCATCAAGCTGTTGCAGGATCATGTGAAGGCGGTCATCGCGCCCTACAAGTATCCGCGCTCGATCGTCTTCACCGACGCTCTGCCGAAGACCGAATCCGGCAAGATCCAGCGCTTCCGCCTGAAGCAGAAACTGTCGGCTTAATCATACCTGACATTGCATGAACTCCGCGGCACAAGCGGAGTGGAAGTTTCCGCGCAAATGTGGAAGACAGAAAAGACTAAAGTGGACGGGAGACGTCTGCCGAAGGTCATGGGAACACAACAACAAACGGGAGTCCGTCACATGAAGAAAATGCTTGCTGCAGCCACGCTGGCGCTGACCTTGAGCGCCTCCGGCCTTGCTTTCGCTGACCCGTTGAAGATCGGCATGATCACCACGCTTTCGGGCGGCGGCGCCGGCCTCGGTATCGATACGCGCGACGGCTTCATGCTGGCCATCAAGAATGCCGGCAACAAGGACATCACGGTCGTGACCGAAGACGATGCGCAGAAGCCGGAACTGGCCGTGCAGATTGCCGACAAGATGATCCAGTCCGACAAGGTGGATATCCTCACCGGCATCGTCTGGTCGAACCTCCTGATGGCGGTCGCCCCGAGCGCCACCGCACAGGGCAAGTTCTATGTGTCGACCAACGCCGCTCCGGCCCAGCTTGCCGGCGCTGCCTGCAACAAGCTCTATTTCAACGCCGCCTACCAGAACGACAACCTTCATGAAGCCATGGGGCAATATGCCAACAAGGGCTACAAGAAGATGTTCATCCTCGCCCCGAACTATCCGGCCGGCAAGGATTCGCTGACCGGCTTCAAGCGTTATTACAAAGGCGAGCTCGCCGCTGAAGTCTACACCCAGGTCGGCCAGACCGACTACGCCGCCGAAATCGCTCAGATGCGCGCATCCGGTGCCGATGGCATCTTCGTCTTCCTGCCGGGCGGCATGGGCATCGCCTTCATGAAGCAGTTCGCCCAGTCGGGCGTCAAAATCCCGGTCATGGGGCCGGGCTTCTCCTTCAGCCAGGACGTTCTGCCGGCAATCGGTGATGCGGCCCTCGGCGCTAAGGCGTCCGGCCAGTGGGCTCCGGACTTCGACAACGCGGCCTCCAAGAAGTTCGTCGCCGACTTCCAGAAGGAATATAACCGCCTTCCGTCGATCTACGCCGTCCAGGCCTATGACGCAGCCCAGCTGATCGTTGCCGCCGCCGCCAAGGCAAGCGTCAAGGATGCGACCGCTTTCGGCGCCGAGCTGAAGAAGGCCGACATCAAGTCGCCGCGCGGCAACTTCAAGTTCAACACCAACCAGCATCCGATCCAGGATATCTACCTGACGGAAGTGGTGAAGAACAACGGCGTGCTGACCAACAAGACGGTCGAAAAGATCTTCACCGATCACGGCGATGCCTACGCCAAAGACTGCAAGCTCTAAGGTCTGACCGTGACCATTGCACTTGCTCTCGAGCAGTTGCTGAACGGCCTTCAGCTCGGCGTCATGTTGTTTCTCATGGCTGCCGGGCTGACGCTGATCTTCGGCGTCATGGGGCTCATCAACCTTGCTCACGGCTCGCTCTACATGGTCGGCGCATTCGCATGCGCCACCGTGGCGGCCTGGACCGGTTCGTTCTGGATCGGTCTGGTCGCGAGCCTCATCGCGGCTGCGGCCGCCGGTGCGATCGTTGAACTCGTCGTCATCCGCAGGCTCTATGACCGCGACCATCTCGATCAGGTTCTGGCGACCTTCGCGCTGATCCTGATGTTTTCCGAAGGCACCCGCTGGCTGTTCGGCTCGTTCCCGCTCTATCTCGACATTCCGCCGCTCTTGCAGGGCGCCGTCGCGTTGCCCGGCGGCACGGAATATCCGCTTTATCGTCTGGCGATCATTGCCGCTGGCGCCCTCGTTGCTTTCGGCCTCTACATGCTGATTTCCCGCACTCGCCTCGGCATGCGTATTCGCGCCGGCGAGAGCGACCGCGAAATGATCGGTGCCTTGGGTGTCGATATCCGCACGCTCTACACCGTCGTTTTCGCGCTCGGCGCGGCTCTGGCAGGCTTTGCCGGCGCCATGGTCGGCGCCATTCAGTCGGTGCAGGTCGGCATGGGCGAGCCGGTGCTGATCCTCGCCTTCGTGGTCATCGTCATCGGCGGTATCGGCTCGATCAAGGGAGCGCTTCTCGGCGCGCTGCTGGTCGGCGTCACCGACACGATGGGCCGTTTCCTGTTGCCGAAGCTGATGCTCCTGTTCGTGCCACCTGCCCAGGCCGGCATGATCGGCGGAGCGATCGCTTCGATGCTGATCTATATCGTCATGGCGGTCATTCTCGCGGTCAAACCGCGCGGCCTCTTCCCGCCGGCGCATGCGTGAGGCCGATATGCTGTTGACCCGCGAAAACCTCGTCAATCTCATCCTGGCTCTGGGCCTGCTGGCAGTGCCGCTGGCCGCCAACGCGCTCGGCCAGCCGTTCTACATCACGCTTGCCACCCGTGTCGCCATCCTGGCGCTCGCCGCGACCGGCCTTAACCTGGCGCTCGGCGTCGGCGGCCTCGTCTCCTTCGGCCATGCCGCCTTCTTCGGCATCGGCGGTTACGCCGCCGGCATTCTGGCCGCCCATAATTTCTCCGGTGATCCGCTGCTGTTCGGCTTTTCCGGCACCAACCAGATGTGGATCATTTGGGTCGTCGCGGTGGCGATGGCCGGCCTCGTGGGGCTGGCGATCGGCGCGATCAGCCTGCGCACCTCGGGCGTCTATTTCATCATGATCACGCTCGCCTTCGCGCAGATGGTCTATTATTTCGCCGTCTCCTGGCCGGCCTATGGCGGCGAGGACGGACTGTCGATCCTCGTCCGCAACCAGTTCCCCGGCGTCATGACCATGGTGCCGCTGAACTATTTCCTGATCTGCTACGTCATCCTGCTGGCCGGTATCGCCTTATTCGCGGTGCTCCGAGCCTCGCGCTTCGGTGCCGCACTTCAGGCAGCAAGGCAGAACGAGGTGCGTGTCGCAACGGTCGGCATCCAGCCTTATCGCATCCGCCTCACCGCATTCGTGATTTCGGCAGCCCTCACCGGACTTGCCGGCGCGCTGTTCGCCGATTTGAACCGCTTCGTCAGCCCTTCCATGCTCTCCTGGCACATGTCCGGCGAACTGATCGTGCTGATCATCCTCGGCGGTACCGGCCGGCTGTTCGGCCCGTTGGCGGGCGCGGCGCTCTACGTCGCCTTCGAATATGCGCTGGGCGGCCTGACGGAACGCTGGCAGTTCTTCCTCGGCCTTATCCTGCTGCTCGTCGTGCTGTTTGCCCGCGGCGGTCTCCTGGGCGTTCTTGCCGGAAAGGCCAAACATGGTTGAGCCGGTCCTCCAGATTTCCAATCTCGTGAAGAATTTCGGCGCACTTCGTGCGACCGACGGTGTCACGATCGATCTTCGTCCCGGCGAAATCCACGCGCTGATCGGCCCGAACGGCGCCGGCAAGTCGACGCTGATCCACCAAATCTGCGGCACGCTGCTGCAGGATAGCGGCACCATCCGCTTCGCCGGCCAGGATGTCGGCGCGCTGACGGTGGCCGAACGCGCAAGGCTCGGCTTGGGCCGCACTTTCCAGGTCTCGTCGATCGCGCCGGAGTTTTCGGCGCTGCGCAACGTCATGCTGGCGGTGCAGGCGAAGGAAGGATCGAGCTTCCGTTTCTTCAAGCCGGTCATGCAGGACAAGGGCCTGATCGACACGGCCATGGCCATGCTGGAGCGTGTCGGTCTCACCGCCCGCGCCCGCATCCCGGCCGCCGAACTTTCGCATGGCGAACGCCGCCAGCTTGAAATCGCAATGGCGCTCGCGCTGCAATCGAAAGCCTTCCTGCTCGACGAGCCGATGGCCGGCATGGGGCCGGAAGGCTCGAAATCGCTCACCCGTTTCCTCGATACGCTCCGCAATGAGGCGCCGATCCTGCTGGTCGAGCACGACATGGATGCCGTCTTCGCACTGGCCGACCGCATTTCCGTGCTGGTCTACGGCCGGGTGATCGCCACTGGCACGGTGGAGGAAATCCGCCGCGACCCGACCGTGCGCACCGCCTATCTGGGAGACCACGCCTGATGCTGCTCGACGTTTCCGGTATCCAGGCATTTTATGGCGCGAGCCAAGCGTTGTTCGGTGTCGATCTCTCGGTGGCCGAAGGCGAAGCCGTGGCCCTGATGGGCCGCAACGGCATGGGCAAGACGACCACGATCCGGGCCATCTGCAACCTGACCCCACCAAGGTCGGGCGCGGTGAAGATCGCCGGTGTCGATACCAAGGGCAGGCGGCCGCATCACGTCGCAAAGCTCGGTATCGGTCTCGTGCCGGAAGGCCGCCGCTGCTTCCCGAACCTGACCGTCAACGAAAACCTCGTGGCTGCCGCCCGCTCCGGCCCGTGGACGCTGGAACGCGTCAACACGCTCTTCCCGCGTCTGCAGGAACGCCACGCCCAGATGGCGCGTTCGCTCTCCGGCGGCGAACAGCAGATGCTGGCGATCGGCCGGGCGCTGATGACCAATCCGAGGCTCTTGATCCTCGATGAGGCAACCGAGGGTTTGGCCCCGGTGATCCGTCAGGACATCTGGAAGGCGATCCGGACCCTCAAGGCCGAAGGACTTTCGATTCTAGTGGTGGACAAGACGCTTTCGGAGCTTTTGCCGGTTGCGGACCGTTGCGTCATTCTGGAAAACGGAAAGAGCGCCTGGAGCGGCGGACCCGCCGACCTGACGACCGAATTGCAGGATCGATATCTCGGGGTGTAAGTCATGGAAGCAGCAAGCGCCGATCTGGAACTGATCGTCCACGGACCGCACGGCAAGAACAAGCCGGAGACGCGGCTGTGGCTGCGTATGCTCTCCACCACCAAGCTGATCACCACCGAAATCCGCCGCCGACTGCGCACCGAATTCGGCG